>CAVUYV010000052.1:0-120894 GCA_963745785.1 uncultured Alphaproteobacteria bacterium
GATCCAGTACGGCAGCCGGTTATATTCGCTCGTGCGGTCGCGCGGATGGGTCCACAGCCCCGGCGATTGATGGGCGACGCAGTTCATGGCGAAGGCGTTGAGCCGGATTTCCTTTTTCATGATGGTGGAAATTGTTGCATTCCGGCAGCTTTTGGCAAGCCAAAATTCCGAAGCGCAACGCCCACTTCCGGCGGGCGCGATATCCCGATAGGTTGCCCGAATTGAGCTTTGGAAAGGAAGACATGACCAGAACGGACGCCATCGCCCGGGCGCGCCAGCAGCTTCATTCCGGCGAGTTTCTCGCCGAACTCGACCGCAGGGTCGCCTATCAGACCGAAAGCCAGAACCCCGAGCGGCGCGATTGCTTGCGCGCCTATCTGGTGGACGAGCTCACGCCGGCATTTGCGCAACTCGATTTCTCGACACGATTGATCGAATCTCCGAGCGGCAAGCATCCATATCTTGCTCGCGGAATATCGCGAAAGTTCATCGGCGCCGACGGTTCTGATGTACGGGCACGGCGATGTGGTCGAGGGCATGGCGGGAGAATGGCGCGACAATCTTGATCCGTGGCGGACCACGACATCAGGCGATCGCGTTTACGGCCGCGGCACCGCCGACAATAAAGGGCAGCACAGCATCAATCTGTCGGCGCTACGGGCCGTGCGCGAGGCGCGCGGCGGCCGGCTCGGCTTCAATGCCAAATTCATCGTTGAAACCGGCGAGGAGATCGGGTCGCCGGACTTGCGCCAGGTCTGTGAATCGCTGCGCGATGAGCTGGCCGCCGATCTGTTTCTGGCATCCGACGGGCCGCGGCTTGCCGCCGATCGTCCGACCATATTCCTCGGCTGCCGCGGGGGAGTGAGGATTCATCTCGACGTGAACTTGCGCGATGGTTCGCATCATTCCGGCAACTGGGGCGGCGTGCTGGCCAATCCCGCAACCATCCTGGCCAGCGCGATCGCAACCCTGGTCGATGGCAAGGGGCGTCTGTTGCTGGATCAACTGAAGCCGCCGCGTATCTCGAACCAGATCCGCAGCCACGCTGGCCGACGTCAAGATCAGAGCCGACCGCCGATGAGCCGGCACTGTCGGAGAATTGGGGCGAGGAAGGCTTGTCGGCCGCCGAGCGGCTTTATGCATGGAACACGCTCGAAGTGCTGGCGATATCATCGGGCAATATCGAAAAGCCCGCCAATGCGATTCCGGGGCGGGCGCAGGCGGTCCTGCAGTTGCGCTTTGTTGTCGGCACCAGGGCCGACAAGGTCGTGCGATGCGGTCCGGGCACATCTGCAACGGAACGGCTTTCCGATGGTCGAGGTGCGCGCCGCGCAAAGCTTTGCCGCGTCCCGAACCGATTTCGACAGCCCCTGGATCAACTGGACGGCCGAGTTCGATCCGGCAGACCACGGGAAAAGCGCCCGCGGTTCTGCCGAATTTCGGCGGCTCGCTGCCCAACGACGTGTTTTCCGATTCGCTCGGCCTGCCCACGATCTGGGTGCCGCATTCCTATCCCGGCTGCTCCCAGCACGCGCCCGATGAGCATATTCTGCTGCCGGTCACCGAAGAGGCCCTTGGCATCATGGCGGGTTTGTTCTGGGATTTGGGCGAGATGCACCGGCCGCGGCCTTGAGACGAGGCCTATTCCCGCCGTTCGGGCTCGTAGGGCGGCCGAAAGTTACATTCTATTCCGGTCCGATTTATGCAAGCATTGCTGAAGCCGTCCAACAGGGGGAGAAGAACAATGAAATATTTTCGAGTGATGGGCCTTGCGCTCGCGGCCGCGTTCTGCGCTGGGCAGGCCAACGCCCAGGAACTCACCGGGACATTGAAGAACATCAAGGAGACCGGCGCGATCACGCTCGGCCACCGCGACTCGTCGATTCCATTCTCTTACCTCGACGACAACCAGAAGCCGATCGGCTTCGCCATGGACATCTGCTACAAGATCGTCGATGCCGTGAAAAAGGAGCTCAAGCTCGACAAGCTCGAGGTCAAGCTCAATCCGGTGACGTCATCGACCCGCATTCCATTGCTGGCCAACGGCACCATCGACCTCGAATGCGGTTCGACCACCAATAACGCCGAGCGCCAGAAGCAGATTTCCTTCACCAACACCCATTTTCTCACCGCCAGCCGCTTCGTTTCGAAGAAATCCAGCAAGATCAACTCGATCGACGATCTCAAGGGCAAGCCGGTGGTCTCGACCTCAGGCACCACCAACATCAAGCAGCTCACCGAAGCCAACGCCGCCCGCAACCTCAACGTCAACATCATCCCTGCCAAGGATCACGCCGAGGCGTTCCTGATGGTCGAGACCGACCGCGCGGTGGCGTTCGTGATGGACGATATCCTGCTTGCGAGCCTCGTCGCCGGATCGAAGGAACCGGGCGCCTACGTCATCTCCAAGGACGCGTTCTCCAAGCCCGAGCCTTACGGCATCATGCTGCGCAAGGACGATCCGGCGTTCAAGAAGGTGGTCGATGGCGCCACCGCCGCGCTCTACCAGAGCGCCGAGGGCCAGAAGCTCTACGACAAGTGGTTCATGCAGAAAATCCCGCCCAAGGGATTGAACCTCAACGCGCCGATCAGCCCGGAGCTGAAGGCCGAGTTCGCCAAGCCTTCCGATTCCCCCGACCCGGATTCCTACAAGGCGATGTGAGGGTTGCCGGCCATGCGTTGGTCCAGCCGCTGCAAGGCTGGGCCCGTCGTATCGCGGCCGCAAGTTGCTCTGTTGCGGTCCAAAACATGTAAACACTGCGCACTCATCTTGAGGAGAGAACGAATGAAACGCCTGAGTATGATCGGTCTTGCGCTCGCCGCCGCGCTCTGTGCCGGGCAGGCCAATGCCGAGGAGCTCACGGGGACGCTCAAGAAAATCAAGGAAACCGGCGCCATCACCATCGGCTACCGCGACTCCTCGATTCCATTTTCCTATCTCGACGACAACCAGAAGCCGATCGGCTTTGCGATCGATATCTGTTCCAGGATCGTCGATGCCGTGAAGAACGAGCTCAAGCTCGACAAGCTCGCGGTCGAATTCAATCCGGTGACGTCGTCGACCCGAATTCCATTGCTGGCCAACGGCACCATCGACCTCGAATGTGGATCGACCACCAACAACCCCGACCGTCTGAAGCAGGTCGCCTTTACCAACACCCATTTTCTGACTGCGACCCGTTTCGTCTCCAAGAAATCCAGCAACCTCAACTCGATTGACGATCTCAAGGGCAAGTCGGTCGTTTCCACCTCCGGCACGACCAACATCAAGCAGCTCACCGAAGCCAACGCCGCCCGCAATCTCGGCATCAACATCATTCCGGCCAAGGAACACGCCGAATCCTTCCTGATGGTCGAGACCGATCGCGCGGTGGCGGCCGTGCTCGACGATATCCTGCTCGCCAGCTTCGTCGCCGGATCCAAAGACCCGGGTGGCTACGTCATCTCCAGGGACGCGTTCTCCAAGCCCGAGCCTTACGGCATCATGCTGCGCAAGGACGATCCGGCCTTCAAGAAGGTGGTCGATGCCGCCACCGCCGCGCTCTACCAGAGCGCCGACGGCCAGAAGCTCTACGACAAGTGGTTCATGCAGAAGATTCCGCCCAAGGGACTGAATCTCAACGCCCCGATCAGTCCGGAGCTGAAGGCGGAGTTCGCCAAGCCGTCGGATTCCCCCGACCCGGATTCCTATAAGGCGATGTGAGGATTCGAAGGCTCGTGCGACGGCCCGGCCATTGCATGGGCTGGTATCGATGGCGTAGCTCTGGCGCACGGAAGGTCTTGTGAATTATCACTGGAACTGGCGCATCTTCTGGGAGCCGGCCCCGAACGGGACCGGCACCTATCTCGACATGCTGCTGTCCGGGCTGGTTCTGACCATCGAGACCGCGATCTGCGCCTGGATCATTGCGCTGGCATTCGGATCGGCCATCGGCGTGCTGCGCACATTGCCGTCGAAGACGGCGTCCCGGGTCGGCTTCGCCTATGTCGAGTTCTTCCGCAACCTGCCGCTGTTGGTGCAGCTGTTTATCTGGTTCTTCGTGTTGCCGGAAATCCTGCCGCGCTCATGGGGGCTGTGGCTCAAGCAGATGCCCAACGCGCCGTTCTACACCGCGGCGATCGGGATCGGGCTGTTCATGTCGGCGCGCGTGGCCGAACAAACGCGCGCAGGCATCAACTCGCTGCCGCGCGGACAGAAACTGGCTGCGACCGCGCTCGGGTTGACGACCGCGCAGGCCTATCGCTACGTGCTGCTGCCGATGGCATTTCGTATCATCATGCCGCCACTGACGTCGGAATTTCTCTCTACCATCAAGAACACCTCGGTGGCGATCACCATCGGCCTGATCGAACTGACCGGTGAGGCGCGAGCGATGCAGGAATTCTCGTTTCAGGTGTTCGAAGCCTTTACCGCCGCGACCGTGCTGTACCTGCTGGTCAATATCGTCGTCGTTACCGCGATGCGCTTGCTCGAACGCGCCATAGCGGTCCCTGGCTACATAACCGGGAAGTGAGCCGCGCCGATGTTTTCCAGCTTCGACTTCGACGTTATCGGCCGTTCGCTCGGGTATCTGTTTTTCGACGGCATGACGTTCACGCTGACGCTGACGGGTCTGGCGGCGCTGGGCGGCCTGATCTTCGGCACGCTACTCGCATTGATGCGGCTGTCGGGACTTAGACTGCTCGGGTGGATTGCCGGGCTCTATGTCGATCTGATGCGGTCGCTGCCGCTGGTGCTGGTGATCTTCTGGTTCTATTTCCTGGTGCCCTATATCGGGCAGTGGCTGACGGGATCGTCGCGGCCGATCCGTGTCGGCGCGTTCGCCTCCTCGCTCGTCACCTTCATCATGTTCGAGGCGGCATATTTTTCCGAAATCATGCGCGCCGGCATCCAGTCGATCTCCAAGGGCCAGCCGGCGGCGGCGCAGGCACTGGGTCTGACCTACAGCCAGACCATGCGTTATGTCGTGCTGCCGCAGGCGTTCCGGAACATGCTGCCGGTGCTGCTGACGCAGACCATCGTGCTGTTCCAGGACACCTCGCTGGTCTACGTGCTGTCGATCCCGGATTTTTTGGGAGCCGCCAGCAAGGTCGCGCAGCGCGACGGCCGGCTGGTCGAGATGTATCTGTTCGCGGCCGCGGTTTATTTTGCGATTTCCTGTGTCGCGTCGTTCGGCGTCCGGCGTCTGCAGGCGCGCATCGCCTACGTCCATTAGCGAGAGCTTCATGATCGAAATCAGTCATGTCGACAAATGGTACGGAGGGTTTCAGGCGCTGAAGGATTGCACCACCAGCGTCGCCAAGGGCGAGGTGGTGGTGGTGTGCGGTCCGTCCGGCTCGGGGAAATCGACCCTGATCAAATGCGTCAACGCGCTGGAGCCGTTCCAGAGCGGGCAGGTCATCCTCGACGGCATCAAGGTCAACGATCCCAGGACCGATCTGCCAAAACTGCGCGCCCGCGTCGGCATGGTGTTCCAGCATTTTGAACTTTTTCCGCATCTGAAGATCGTCGAGAATCTCTGCCTGGCGCAGGAAAAAGTGCTGGGACGATCGCATGCCGAGGCTCTCGCCAAAGCCGCAAAACTGCTCGATCGTGTCGGGCTGAAGGAGCACACGCGCAAATACCCGGCGGAATTGTCCGGCGGGCAGCAGCAGCGTGTCGCCATTGCTCGGGCGCTGGCGATGGACCCGATCGCGATGCTGTTCGACGAGCCGACCTCGGCGCTCGATCCCGAAATGATCTCTGAAGTGCTCGACGTGATGGTGGACCTCGCCCGCGAAGGCATGACCATGATGGTCGTCACCCATGAGATGGGTTTTGCCAGCAAGGTCGCGCATCGCGTGATCTTCATGGACAACGGCGAGATCGTCGAGGACGCGCTGAAGACCGATTTCTTCGGTAGCCCACGCAGCGACCGCGCGCAAAAATTCTTGTCGAAGATTTTGTCGCATTGAGATGTGTGGCCGCCGCATGCTTTCGTTGTTGGCTTCGTCGTTCCGGGGCATGCGAAGCATGAACCCGGAATCTCGAGATTCCGGGTCTGGTGCTGACGCACCATCCCGGAATAACGGCACGAGGGTTTATCGGCATTAACAATATGCGTATATGGCGGCCGCGGATTCGCTTCGCATCACTGACAGGAGACATCGCTTGGATCAGATCGCTTACGTCAACGGGTCGTTCGTGCCTCTCGCAGAGGCAAAAGTCTCGATACTGGACCGCGGCTTTCTGTTCGCCGACGGCATCTACGAAGTCGCCGCCGTGCTGGACGGCAAGCTGATCGACAATGCCTCGCACCTGGCGCGCCTGCAGCGTTCGGTAGGAGAGATCGCGCTGGCCTTGCCGGAAACCATCGACCGCATTCAGCAGATCCAGAAAGAGCTGATCGCGCGTAACAACCTGATCAACGGCATGGTCTATCTGGAGGTGACGCGCGGCGCCGATACCGGGCGCGATTTCGCCTTTCCAAAGGGCGTAAAGCCGACGCTAATCATGTTCACCTCGGAGAAGGACATCGTCAACGCACCGTCGGCTAAAACAGGAATCGGCGTGATCACCGTGCCCGATATCCGTTGGGCCCGGCGCGACATCAAGAGCGTGGCGCTGCTCGCGCAGGTATTGGCAAAACAGGCCGCGGCCGAAGCCGGCGCCGGCGAGGCCTGGATGATCGAGGACGGCATGGTGACCGAAGGCGGATCTTCATCGGCCTTCATCCTGACGCAGGACGATGTGCTGGTGACGCGGCAGAATTCCAGCACGATCCTGCCGGGCTGCACCCGCAAGGCGGTGGTCGCGCTCGCCGAGGAACGCCAGCTTCGCGTCGAGGAGCGGCCGTTTACGGTTGAAGAGGCGCTGGCGGCCAAGGAAGCCTTCATCACCAGCGCGAGCCTGTTCGTGCAGGCGGTGGTGACGATCGACGGCAAGACCGTCGCCAGCGGCAAGCCCGGTCCGATGACCGGCCGGCTGCGCGAGATCTACATCGATTTCGCCCGCGCCACCGCGCAGTGACGCTCAGAGCGGAATGGTCTTGAGGCCATCATCCCCGCGTAATCTCTTTGCGTTACCACTACTCGAATCCTATCAAAAGATTTATTGGTCTCGAAAACCTCCGGCGCCTATCTCCTTAACAACGGGAGATTCTGGCGTGAAGATTGTTACTGGAAGAAGGGACGTATTGGGAACGTTCGCGTTGACCATGGCCACAGGCGCGATCAGTCTCGCATCAGCAGCGGCCAAGCCCGCAGCAGCGGCCGTCGAGTCCGCGTTGACGCCTCCCGGTGCCACCCATCTCGACGCACTGAAGAAGCGTCTCGCACAGGCACCCCGCCGCCGCGATTTCAAGACCGTGCCGATGATCTTGAACGATCCAGAGCAGTGGGATCACGAAGCATTGACCGAAGTGCTCTCCTACCAGCCTGCGCCCAGGCAGGTCTGGGACAATACCGACATCGGAAGTCCCTGGCTCAACCTGATGCGCAACGCGCTCAATTCGCAGATATGGTCGTTCAAGCATCCGGATTTCCTCACCGTTTCAGTGACGCACGGCACGGCGCAGCTTGCACTCTATGATCAGGCCACATGGGACAAGTATCAGCTCAACAGACTGGCCGGCGAGAAGTTCAAGGCCAACACTCTGATCATCGAGCAGAAGGCGGCGCAGGCCGACCCCGCGAATTACGAGGACCCGGCGGGGCCGTTCTCCGGCGCGGATAATTCCATACCGGCGCTGATGCGACGCGGCGTCGTCTTCATGTCCTGCCACAATGCCATTTGGGAGCAGGCAGCGGCTCTCATCAAGGCCGAGGTCAATCCTGAAAAGCTCTCTCATGCCGCGCTGGCGGCTGAATTGACCAACCATCTGGTGGATGGCGCGGTCCTGATCCCCGGTGCCGTCGGCACGCTGCCCGAGTTGCAGCAGGCCGGCTTTCACTACGCAAAGTAAGATCGAGCTCATGTCTGCTTTTGCGTTCGACGGCCCGGCGGCGACTTCCAATTCAGCCACTCATCGCAGCAGGATAGACGCGCGGCGCATCGCTGCGCTCGCGCGCCGATACGCGATGAGGAATTAGCCCAGGATCATCCCGGCCGGCCAGTCATCATGCGTTGCATTCGCACCGTTCCAGCGCGACGCGTCGCCCGGACGCACGACGCCCGGCCCGAATGACTGATGACGATGCGCGCCCGCTTTTTGCTCACAGGAATGACAGTGAACATCGTGGCGCGCCATCTGCATCGCGAGCGCAGGTGACCCGGACAATATGACGGTCGAAACCACAAACAATTTTGCCAATGCTTTGAGACGCAGCTTGTTCATAACAGAACTCCTTTTCAGCTTCACAGCGATCACAGGTGATCGTGGTTGCATGAAGTGCGCTCTGTCCGGCGATCGTTCCAACGGAGATTTTCGATTGGTATGATCGGCAGCTTTGTTGATTGATTACTTCAAGCAGCGGCGCCCTCTCAGCGATGCCGGCACTTCCGCTGCTTCGCCGCAAATTCCTTCTCGATAAAGATTAGGGGGCGATCGTTTTGATCGGCTTCGACGAACGATCGCGGTTCAAGATAAAAATGTCCTCCCATCAAGGTTGGACGGCCGGCCGCGTCGCCCGCATCCTTGACGCGACACGAGATGATCCGTCGCTCACTGGGAGACTGCCATGTCCAGCACTTTCACGCCGAATTCAGCCGCCTCGGCACCCTCCGCCTGGCACACATCGGAGATCGTTCGCCAATTCACGCCCAATTGGTTTACCGTCACAATGGGTACAGGAATTCTCTCACTGGCGCTCAATCAAGCGCCGTTCGTCACACCGACGCTACGTATCTTCGCAGAGGGATTGTGGGTGCTGAACATCGGGTTGTTCCTGATGTTCTGCATCCTGTATGCGGCTCACTGGATTTTCTTTGCAAAAGAGGCGAGCTATATCTTCAGCCATTCGGTGATGTCGATGTTCTTTGGCGCGATACCCATGGGCCTCGCCACCATCATCAACGGCATGCTTGCTTTCGGTGTGCCCCATTGGGGTGCGAAGGCAGTGATGATTGCAGAGACATTATGGTGGCTCGACATGGCGATGGCGATCGCGTGCGGCGTGCTGATTCCATTTTTGATGTTTACGCGACAGGACCACAGCATCGAAAAGATGACCGCGATCTGGCTGTTGCCGTTCGTTGCGGCTGAGGTGGCAGCATCAAGCGCCGGCGCGCTGGCACCGCATATCGCCGATTCGCACGCGGCCCTTCGCATCCTCGTGCTCGGCTATGCACTTTGGGCGTATTCTGTCCCGCTCGCCATGAGCGTCCTTGTTATTCTGCTACTTCGTCTGGTGCTGCACAAGTTGCCGCACAGGGACATGGCGGCATCTGGCTGGTTGTCTCTGGGGCCGATCGGCACAGGAGCGCTTGGTTTGCTGTTACTGGGTGCCAGCGCGCCGCGGATCTGTGCCGAGGCAGGTATCCCGGCTATTGGCAACGTTGCTGCCGGAGTCGGAGTGCTCGGTGGCGTGGTGCTTTGGGGCTACGGCGTGTGGTGGTGGCTGTTGGCTGACTTGATGACCCTTCGCTACGCCAGGGAAGGTATCCCGTTCAATCTGGGCTGGTGGGGGTTCACCTTCCCGGTCGGCGTCTACGCCGTGGCGACATTGACCCTGGCCCTGCAGACACATCTGGAATTCCTTACCGTGATTGGCTCCGGTCTTGTGATCCGCCTCGCCATTGTCTGGACGGTTATTGCCGCCCGCACGCTGCACGGTGCCTGGTACCGCTATCTATTCATTTCGCCCGGCCTGGCAAAACGGGCGATGCCGAACGATCTTGAAGTTGACTTAGCCTGAGGCGGATGGCCTGTTATGATGTCCCCATGACACTTGAACAACTTCGTGTTTTCGTTGCGGTGGCCGAGCGCCAGCATGTTACGCGGGCGGCCGAGGCACTTAATTTGGCCCAGTCGGCGGTCAGCTCCGCGATCGCGGGGCTTGAAGCGCGGCATGAGGTCAAGCTTTTCAACAGAGTCGGCCGCGGCATCGAACTCACTCAGGCCGGCACGCTTTTTCTCGCCGAGGCGCGTGCGGTCCTGGCGCGCGCGGAATCGGCCGAACTGGTGCTGTCCGAGCTTGGCGGTCTGGAGCGCGGAACGCTTGCCGTGCAGGCCAGTCAGACCATCTCCAGCTTCTGGCTGCCCCGTCATCTCGTTGCATTCCGCCGGGCCTATCCCCGCATCGATATTCGCCTCTCCATCGGTAACACCGCCCAGGTCGCGGCGGCCATTCATGCGGGCACTGCCGAACTTGGCTTCGTCGAAGGCGAGGTGACCGATCCCGTGCTGGTGAGCCGGCCCGTTGCCCGCGACCAGATGATCGTGGTGGTCGGACCCGAACATCCCTGGGCCGGGCGGGAACGCGTGACGCCGGCCGAACTCGCCGACACCGAGTGGGTTTTGCGAGAGCAGGGCTCCGGTACGCGCTCGGCCTTCGAGCAGGCACTGATCGGTTTTGGTATCGCGCCGAACAGTCTGCGGGTGCCGCTGGAATTTCCCTCGAACGAGGCCGTCCGGTCAGCGGTGGAAGCCGGCATGGGCGCCACTGCGATTTCCGCTTCCGTGGCGGCGCCGAGCATAGAGGCAGGCCTGCTTTACCAGGTGCCTCTGAAAATTCCGGATCGGCATTTTCATGTGCTGCATCACGGCGAGCGCCAACACAGCAAGGTGGCGGAAAGACTCCTCGAGATGATTGCGGGCCAGTAGCGAGGTGTCGGTCACGAAGGAAGGCAGCGCCGGCCGTTTTCATCCTGCTGTCTGGATCGGATTACAGGAATGCAATAACCTCTGCCCGTCCAAACGGTCGGTCGGCAAATGTTTTGGCGAAATGTTGCGTTATCCAGGACCGCCACCGCGGTGGTCGCCGCGGTTCCGCTCGCGGCTTCGTTGTCTGTCGCTGCTGCCGAGCTTGGGCCGCCGCCGCACGCGGTGCTGTCGCGGGAGAAGCTCTCAGCCATCGATGATTTTATCAATGGCGAGATAACTCGCCGTCCGGGCGCATGCACGTTCAGGTAGCGCTGAAGAAGATCATTTACGACGCGTTTGAGAAATGATGCTGCGAAAACCCGATGGCAGGGGCGGACTGTGATGGCGATGGAACGCATCGTTGCACTGGACCGTGCGCGCACCTTTATCACCTTGTTGGTGGTGCTGCACCACTCTGTCGTCAATTACACCTATTTCGGCAATGGCGACAGGATGCGCTGGCTCGGATTCGATCTGATCGTGCTGTTCAATGACAGCTTCTTCATGGCCTGCATGTTTTTCATTTCTGGATTGTTCGTTCATGACAGCCTGGCGCGCAGGGGACCCGGAAATTTCCTGGCCAACCGTGCCTGGCGACTGGGCGTGCCGTTTACGATTTCGATCTTCGTCGTGACGCCGATCGCCTACTATGCGTCTTTTCTGCGCTATCATCTGCCAGGAACGACTGATTTCAATTTCTTCCATTTCTGGTGGCACACATTGACGATCGGTCCCTGGCCGTCAGGGGCAGCATGGTTCTTGTGGGTGTTGCTGGCGCTTGGTGCGATCGCGGCGCTGCTGTGGGCGGCGGCGCCCCGGATGATCGAAGGGCTTGGGCAGCTTATTTATGCGCGCGCGTGACCGGCCGATGACCGCCTTCGCCGCGTTTTTGATCTTCTCGATCATCGTCTATCTGCCGATGCACCTGATCTTTGGCGATTCATCCTGGCTGGAGCCGGGCCATTATCCGTTTCCGATTCAGACCAGCCGTATCCTGCTCTATGCCGGATATTTTTTTACCGGCGTCGGTGTGGGTGCGGTCAGCTTGAGAGCAGGGATTCTTGCAGGGAACGGACCGCTGGTAAAGCGCTGGACCGTGTGGCCCGCCTTTGCATTTGCCTTCTATGGCGCAATCCTGCTTCTGGTCTATGCGCACCACAATTGGCTGGCGGATTTCAATTCACCGCCGCTTTGGTGGCGCACGGCCTATGGCCTCGCCTTCGCGATGTTCAGCGCGGCGATGACGTTCACGGTCCCCACGATTTTCCTGCGCTTTGCGCGATCTTCACTCTGGCTGCTCGACGCGATGCAGCCCTCGGCATATGGGATTTTTCTCCTGCACTTCATTTTCCTCATCTGGCTGCAATACATCGTTTACGATCCAGCCTTCCCGGCGTTCGTCAAATTCGCGATCGTGTTCACCGGCACGCTTTCGATGAGCTGGGCGCTCACCGTGCTGTTGCGAAAAATTCCGGTGGTAGCGCGGACGATCTAGTGCTCGATCCCCCGTCTGGCTATGATCCAGAACGGCCCTTTGATCGGCCTTGTACGGAAGGGATCAGATGCTGCGGAAGCCGGACGAAATCGACCAGGCCACTATGGCGCCAGCCCGAATCGTGCCGCTCGATCGCGCGCGGACGTTCATCATTCTGCTGGTGCTGCTGCACCACTCCGTCGTCAACTACACCTGGTTCGGCCATGGCGATTCGATGCGTTGGCTCGGCTTCGACCTGGTCGTGCTGTTCAATGACAGTTTCTTCATGGCCTTCATGTTTTTCGTCTCGGGTTTGTTCGTTCGCGACAGCCTGATACGAAAGGGATCGGCGATTTTCCTGCGCGACCGCGCGTGGCGGCTCGGCGTGCCATTCCTGATATCGATCTTCGTGCTGATGCCGATCGCCTATTATCCGACATTCCTGCGCTACCACTTGCCGGGCACGACGGACTTCAACTTCCTGCATTTCTGGTGGCGCACGCTTAGCGTCGGGCCATGGCCTTCGGGTCCGGCCTGGTTCCTGTGGGTGCTGCTGGCGCTCGACGTGATCGCCGCCGCGGTCTGGTCGATGGCGCCTCGTGCCATCCCGGCCCTCGGCGAGCTGATTTTTGCCGCCCGCAAGCGGCCGATCACGGCCTTCGGCATATTTCTGATGGTCTCGATCACAACCTATCTACCGATGCACCTGGCATTTGGCGACACCAGCTGGCTGGAGCCGGGCCGGTTTCCACTTCCGATCCAGACCAGCCGTATCCTGCTTTACGCTGCCTACTTCTTCGCCGGCGTCGGGGTCGGAGCGACAAGCCTGAAGCTTGGCCTGCTCGCCGAGAACGGCGTACTTGCGCGACGCTGGCCGGTCTGGCTCGCCTTTGCATCTGCGTTCTACGTTGCGATCCTCATCCTGGTCTACGCCCACCACAACTGGGTGGCGGATTTCAATACGCCGCCGCCGGTGTGGAAAGTCGGTTACGGCCTCGCATTTGCGGCCTACAGCGCCGCGATGGCGTTCACGGTACCGGCGATCTTCCTGCGCTTTACCGGACCCGGCTCAGGCTTGCTCGATGCGATGCAGCCCTCGGCCTACGGCATCTACCTCTTGCACTACATCTTCATCATCTGGCTGCAATACGCCGTCTATGACCATTCGTTTCCCGCAGGCGTCAAGTTTGCGATCGTGTTCGCCGGCACGCTTTCGCTGAGCTGGGGCCTCACCTTGTTGCTGCGGAAAATTCCCGCCGTGGCGCGGATGATCTGAGCCGCCAACAGGGGGCAAGCGACGATGGAGCGACCTGCTTGGCCGCGAAAAATTAGGATATCCGACTATTTTGGAGGACGAAGCTCGCCGGCAAGCCATGCCGTAATCGATGGCAGCTCCAGCGGATCGATCCGATCGCATTCCAGGCAGCGGAGAGTGCCCGGCGTTTTACCGTCAACCGGCATCACCAGGACCATCAAGCCGCCGCAGCGCTCGCATCGCCCAGCTGGATAAGGTTGTCCCATGCCGCAGTTTGGCGCCGGGCTGGCCGCGACGTCCAATCCATTTTGCGTGAACGGCGAGGAATTTCTTTCCGGCAATCGTGAAATGCTCGGCGATAAGGCCGCGTGCCCTCACGGGTCTCGCCCGACCGGCGGCGCGGCGTCATTGCTCCATCTGATATTACCGGCCTTGGCGACGAGAACGAGTGGCGACCGTGGGAGTCCTACTTGGCTTCCCGGCGCCGTCTCTTTGACAAACCGGTTGCGCAGCGTGCCGATGCCGCTGATTTCGATCTCGACGACGTCGCCGTCTCTGAGATCCGGCGAGGCGCCGTCGGTCCCCATCCAGATCACGTCTCCCGGCCACAGCGTGAAATATCTTGTCAGCTCGACGATGAACGGCTGGATGCCGAAGATCATGTCGTTGGTGCGGAAGCGGTTGCTCTCCTTGCCGTTCACTCGCACGATGGTCTCCATGCTGTCGAGGTCGACGTCGGTCTCGATCCAGGGTCCCATCGGCTTGAAAGTGTCGGCGTTCTTGGCCCGCCACAGCCCGCGGTCGGCCTTCTGCCAGGTGCGCTCGCTGACGTCGTTGCCGATGGTGTAGCCGAACACGCAACCCATCGCGTCGGCCTCGGTCAAGTGCTTTGCCTTCTTGCCGATGACGACGACCAGCTCGCCTTCGTAGTGGATCTTTTCGGTGGCAGTTGCCGGTATCATGACATTCTCATCGTGCGCGATCAGCGCGTTTTGCGCGCGATAGCCGATCTCTGGCCTGTCAGGCACGTTGGGCACCTCGCCGCGTTTGTCGGCCGCTTCCTTGAGATGCTTGAGGTAATTGAGCCCGACGCAATAGAACGTGCGCGGCATCAGCGGCAATTCAATCTTTACATCTGCCAGGGAATGAGCGCGCGGCGTGCGCTGCCATTCGCCGAAGGGATCGCCGTTGACCGCGATCACGCGGTCGCCTTCGATAATGCCCCAGGATGTTTGCCCGTTCGCGGTGAACTTCAGCCAGCGCATGCTCTATCCCTTTTATTCCGCCGCGATCTGCGGCGATGTCTTCCATGCGCCGGCGGCAGGACGCGGCAGTCCAAGATTCTCCCGCAAGGTCTTGCCGGCATATTCGCTGTGGAACAGACCGCGGCGCTGCAGCTCCGGAACGATGTGGCGGACGAAGTCGGCGTAGGATCCCGGCACATAGGTCGCCGCAATGACAAACCCGTCGCAGCCGCGATTGACGAACATTTCCTCCAGCCTGTCTGCGATCTCCCTGGGCCCGCCGACGATGGCGTCGGCCGTCTGACCGCGCCCGGAAAAGGCAATAAAATCGCGCGCGCTCGGATTGGTCTTGCCGGAGGTCCTCAGCACGCCGTCGCGAATGCCGAGCATCCCCTGCATGCCCTGAAGTTCATCCGTGGTCAGCGGCTCATCGACGCCCTTGGAGGCGAAATCAAAGTTCAGTCCTTCCGACAATAGCGACAGCGCATCGATTTCCAGCGGCAGCTTTTCGATCACCGCCATCTTGTCTTCGGCCTCGGACTTGGTCGCGCCGGCCACCGGGGTGACGAGATTGCAGAGAAACATCTGGTCGGGATCGCGGCCCGACTTCGCGGCCTCGTTCCTGATGGCGTCATAACCCTGCTTGGCGCCGGTCAGGTTGCGCGCCGCGGTGAAGATGACCTCACCCCATCGGCCGGCAAAACGTTGACCGCGGCCGCTGGCGCCGGCCTGGATAATGACGGGGTGGCCCTGCGGCGAGCGCGGCACCGTGAACGGCCCGCGCGACTTGAAGAATTGCCCCTTGTGGTCGAGACGCTTGACCTTGGCCGGATCGGCAAAGCGGCCGCTGTTCTTGTCGATCAACAGCGAGCCGTCTTCCCAGGAATCCCAGTGGCCGAGCACCACTTCCATGAATTCGTCGGCGCGGTCGTAACGCAGGTCATGCTCGAGATGCGCGTCCTTGCCCATATTGAGCGCCTCGCCGTCATTGACCGATGTCACCACGTTCCAGGCGGCGCGGCCGCCGCTCATCAGATCGAGCGTGGCGAAACGGCGCGCGACGTCGAACGGTTCGTAATAGGTGGTCGAGCAGGTCGATGCGAGGCCAAGCTTGTCGGTCACCATCCCCATCGTTGTCAGCACGACGATCGGATCCATTTTCACGCAGCGGATGCCGTATTCGACGGTGTGGGCGTGATCGTTGCCATAGCGGTCCGGCATCGCCAGGCGATCGTCGAAAAACGCCATATGGAATTTTCCGGATTCGAGGATTCGGGCGATCTGCTGGTAGTAATCCGCCGACATCGAGTTGTCGCGCGATTCCGGATGGCGCCACGAGCTCGGCAGGTTGGTGCAATTCTGCGCCTGCAGGAACCCAACCATCACCATTTGCCGTGTCATGCTGCTCTCCCAGTGTCGGCCAGATGATATGTCACGCGAGATCGAGCTCAGTGGCCAGCCTGTATTCGCCGGCCAGCGCGCGCAATTTTTCCCATGTCGCGTCCTCGACCTCGATCCCTGAAACCCTGCGTTGCTGCTCCCGGATGTATTCGACCTCGCCCGGATAGAACACGCCGGGTGAACCTTCGGACGGCGGCGTCGCCTTGAGATAGCGCGCGAACTCGGCGACCTCTTTCTTGAACTCGTTCAAGGGACGGAACGCGGCGACGTTGAACACCGCCATGAAGCAGCCGTCGTTGTGCCGGCCGGTCGGCTCGACGCCGAAGCCCAGGCCGGTAAGCAGTCCGCACAGCACCTCGACCATCGCAGCCAGGCCAGAGCCCTTGTAGCCTTCGGTGCCGCCGAGCGGCAGCAGCGCACCGCCTTTGCGGAATTGCCTGGGATCGGTGGTTTGCCGTCCCTCGCTATCGACGATCCAGCCGGTCGGAATTTCTTTGCCGCAGGCGGCGGCGAGCTGGATCTTTCCAGCCGCGACCGCCGACGTCGCCATGTCCAGATAGAACGGCGCCTCGAGGTCCGACGGCACTGCGATCGAAATCGGATTGGTGCCGAGCCGCGCCTCACGGCCGCCGAACGGCGCGACGTGCTTTGGCGAACGGCCGGAATCGGCGGTGGCAAGCCCGATCATGCCTTCGCGCATCGCCATCATCGGATAGGCGGCGAGGCGTCCGACGTGGCTTTGCCGAAACACCGTGCAGGCCGCGACGTTGGCGGTCTTCGCCTTCTCGATCGTGAGCGCCATCGCCTTGGCGTTGACGTGAAATCCAAAACCCCAATGCCCGTCGATCACCGTCGTGGTCGGCGATTCCTGCACGATCGTCCACTTCGCGCCGGGCACGATATGCCCGGCCTTGATGCGGTCGATATAGGTCGGGATCGCGATCACCCCGTGTGAGTCATGGCCGGCGAGGTTGGCGTTGACGCAGCCGACCGCCACCGCATTGGCTTCCTCGTCCGGCGCGCCGGCGGCCTTGAGCAGCGCCGCGCCAATGCGCGTGAGACGGTCGGCCTGCACGATTGGCATCGGGGTTCCTCGGCTCAAAGCCCGCGCGGGAGGCGGGTCTTGCTTGTTGTCGCCGGCATGGTCTCAAAGCGGTGGCATGAGAGCAAGTGGCAAGACGCCGAAATCGTGGTGCCTTGACCCCGCCGCGCGTAACAGTTCCGCTACGCGGGATCTGGGTGTTTTGCCTTGCGCGGAAAATCGCCGGGCCAGGTCAGCGAGGTCTGGTCGGCGAGGCATTTTAGGAAAATCCGCGCGCCATCGGCGTAGGTAGCGCCATCAGCCAATTCCAGACTTGCGCACCAATCGGCCGGCATCGGTTGCTGCACGCCTTGCACCTCGAACGCCGGACCCCACCACCATGCCGGCGCCGGCGATCTCTCGTCCTCCGGGACGGCGCGCCATCGGACGAACTCATCCACGGCACGTTCAAATTGCACATTCGCAGCCCGATGCATGGCTATCTCCGGACACGGATCATATCCGGCTTTGCAATCGCGGCCAATGTGGTCCGCGGGCGCGTGTCAGCGCGTCGCCTCCGTGCCAATGGGGCGGATCCACAGCCAGCCCACGACACCGCCAAGCGCGGCGCAGAGCGCTGCTATCAGCATCACCGTTCGCAACGCCCGGTCGAACGCGGCAATGGCGCCCTCATCGACACCGGCCCGTCCGGCCAATACCGCGTTCAATGCTTCGTTGGCATGCGCGGGCGGCGCGGCAACATAATGTGAAAAGCTTGCGAACAGCATCGCCCCCAGCGCGGCGACCGCGAAGAGACCAGCTACCCGGGCGACGGCGTTGTTGATGCCCGAGGCGATGCCGGCGCGCGCTTCGCCGACGGACGACATCACGGTCGACGTCAGCGGCGGAACGGTGATGGTCATGCCGATCGCGAGCACGCAGATCGCGGGAAATACGCCGGTCCAATAGGATTGCCTGAAGTCGACGAAAGCGAGCAGGGTCAAACCGCAGGCGGCGATGACGGGTCCGGCGGTCAGCGACAGCCGAGGCCCGAAACGGTCGGACAGGGCGCCCGCCAACGACGCGCCGAAGCCCATGATCAGCGCGAACGGCAACAGCGCTGCGCCGGCCTGCGTCGCCGAATAGCCGCCGAGTTCGGATCAGGCCAAACGGCAGATAATACAGGGCGCCGCCAAGCGCGAAGTAAAGCAGCAATGTCAGCGCGTTGGTTGCGGCAAAATTCCGCGAGCGGTACAGCGAGAGCGGCATCATCGCTGCTTCGCGCGATCGGGCTTCGATCGCGACGAACAGGATAAGCGAACGCGGCTCCCGCACCGAGCGCGGCAAGCACAGTCTTGTCACGAAATCCCGATGCCGGAATGGCGCTCAACGCCCAGGTGATCGCGGCGAGACCGATCGCGACCGTGATCGCGCCCATCCAGTCCAGCCGCTTCGCCTTGTCATCGCGGCTCTCGCAGGCAAAAAGCATTGCCAGCCCCGCGGCGGCAACAGCCAAGGGCACGTTGAGCAGGAAGATGGCGCGCCACGACACCTGATCGACCAGCCAGCCGCCAAGCACCGGACCCGCCGCGGCAGTCAGCGCGCCGGCACCCGCCCATATCCCGATCGCATGGCTGCGCTCGTGCTGGTCGAAAGTCGCCCCCAGCATGGCGAGGCTGGCCGGCGTCAGCAGTGCTGCGCCAAAACCTTGAACCGCGCGGCTGACGATAAGCACACGGATGTCGGGCGAGAGTCCGCACGCAATCGAGGCCGCGGTGAATACCGCAATTCCCACGAGAAAAATCCGCCGGCGGCCGTAACGATCGGCGGCCGAGCCGCCGACCAGCACCAGCGCGCCGAGCAGCAACAGGTAGGCGTTGACGATCCATTGCGTCGATGCCGCGTCCGCCTGCAGCGCCTGCTGTATGGCGGGGAGCGCGATATTCACGACCGAGCCGTCGATAAACGCCATGCTCGATCCGAGGATCGTCGCCGCCAGTGTCAGGCGCTTGCGCTGTGGCGTCAGCGCGGCCGGAAAAGCCGGCGTCGCGCGGATGACGCCGGCATCGCAGGGCGGCCGTATGAAACCAACCATCTGGGCCTCGAAGCAGCGTAGCTACGACACGAGGGTATAGCGGTCATGAGCACCCGACCACGCTTTCCGTGTCGGCCGCGCCCGGCAAGCTATCCTCGTCAGGAGTATCAGATCTGCCGCACCACGCCGGGCTGGCCCGGCGCGCATTCCAGCGCCTCGCGGTCCCATTTCGCGGCATTGGCGGCGGCCTCGTAGGTGCTTTGCAGGAATTCGAGCAGCGCCTGGTCTGGCCGCGCGGCCGTGCGCACGGCGTCATAAGGCAGGATGAACTCGCCGAGCGCCTCGCTGAAGAATGCCGCGTCGGGCCGCACCGCCGTGGTGCGGAAGCCCGCCGGTTCGGGATAGGCATAGGAATAGAACGCGGGATAATCGATCGCGCCGCTGCCCGGCCAGAAGCCGGCGCTGCTCACCTCGTGGGAATAGGCTTCCGCGGCGACGTCATCCGGCAGATGCGGCACGCCGCCGGGATGACGCGGCGCGCGCCGGCCGGAAAAGCGTGTCACCGCGAGATCGAAGCTGCCCCAGAAGAAATGAACCGGGCTCGCCTTGCCGAGGAAGGCGGTGCGGAATTGCTTGAAGACGCGGTCGGCGTTCACAAGAATTTGCAGAAAGCGCCGCACCGCGTCCGGGTCATAAGAGGCGTGCTGATGGTCTTGCGAGAAGCGGATCGGCTCCGGCAATTCATTGGGCATCTCGTTGATGGCGACGTGAATGCCGAGTTGCGCGAGTTCGGCCATGATCGCCGCATAGAAGCTCGCGACCGAGTGCCCGGCGAGCGCAAACTGTCGTTGCGCGCCGTCGCTGGTGGAAATCCGCAAGGCGTGATCGATAAAGTCGAAGTCGATCTGGAAGGTGCGCGTGCCATCAGGAATAGGCGAGGTCGTCAGCCCGCGCGCGGTGACGTACAGCACGACGTGCCAGGAATGGTTCAGCCAGGGTTCGCGCGCGAGGCGTGATCTTGCCGACGATCTGGGTCCACAGCTGCAGCGTTTCGCAGGTCTCACGCCACGCCGCGGTCGGCAATTCCGGCCAGGGGACCTGCGAGATGCGGCTCATGCTTGAACTCTGTGTCGCGCGTTGTGAACACGTATTCACGTATCACAAATCGTCACGCGAACATCACGAATTAGTGGATTCCGGGCATCGACGTTTTCCGCGCGTGGCGCGGAAGAGACCGCGGCACCACCAGCGCCGCGCAACCGCCCGCACCGGGTTGCGTGCCAATTGATAGATAAAGAGAATTTCGATCATGGCAGAGTCCGTCGTCCCCCGCCACCAAGATGGGGCGGCATCCTTGAAGGAGAATGCCGCCCGCGTCGCATCAGCCATGCAGTTTTTTTGCCGTCTCCGCGATCACGCGTCCTTGATAGCGCGCGCCGGCCAGCTCGTTGTCGCTCGGCTGACGGCTGCCGTCGCCGCCGGCGATTGTAGTCACGCCGTAGGGCGAGCCGCCGGTGACCTCGTCGAGCTTCATCTGGCCGGCAAAGCCGTAATTCAGCCCGACCACGGCCATGCCGAAATGCAGGAGGTTGGTGATGATCGAGAACAGCGTGGTCTCCTGGCCGCCGTGCTGGGTCGCGGTCGAGGTAAAGGCGCCGCCGACCTTGCCGTGCAGCGCGCCTTTCATCCAGAGCCCGCCGGCCTGGTCGAGGAAATTCGCCATCTGCGATGACATGCGGCCGAATCGCGTCCCGGTGCCGACGATGATGGCGTCGTAGTTCGCAAGCTCGTCGATCTTCGCCACCGGCGCCGGCTGATCGAGCTTGTAGTGCGACGCTTTTGCGACCTCCAGCGGCACCAGTTCGGGTACCCGCTTGATGTCGACTGACGCGCCGGCTTCGCGGGCGCCTTCCGCGACGGCATTCGCCATCTTCTCGATGTGACCGTAGGCGGAATAGTAGAGAACGAGAACTTTAGCCATGGTTAGTCTCCGTTGGTTTTGCGAGGTTTTGACTATTTGAGGGGTCATGGCCGGGCTTGATCCGGCTATGACGGAAACGTGAGGTCAGGCGGCGTCGACCAGCACCAGCTCGGAATCCTCCAGCGCGGTGATCTTGAGCTGTGCCTCGTCGCGGATCGCGACGCCGTCGCGCGCGTTGACGCGTACGCCGTTGATTTCGACCACACCCGCCGCGGGCACCAGATAGAGGTTGCGCGTTTTGCCGGCTGCGTATGCCGCGCTGTCGCCCGCCTTCAGCGTGGTAGCGAGCACGCGAGCGTGGGCGCGGATCGGCAGCGCGTCCTTGTCGCCATCAAATCCGCTGGCGATGGTAACGAAGTTGCCGGAACGATCCGCCTTCGGGAACGGCTTGGCGCCCCAGGTCGGCTGGCCGCCTTCCGTGGTCGGCTCGATCCAGATCTGGAAGATCTTTGTCAGCGTCGGCTCCAGATTGTATTCGGAGTGACGTATGCCGGAACCCGCGCTCATCACCTGAACGTCGCCCGCTTCGGTACGGCCCTTGTTGCCGAGACTGTCCTGATGGGTGATCGCACCTTCGCGGACGTAGGTGATGATTTCCATGTTGGCATGGGGATGGGCGGGAAAGCCGGTGTTCGGAGCGATCTCGTCGTCGTTCCATACCCGCAACGAGCCATGGCCCAAATTACCGGGATCGTAGTGGCTGCCGAACGAAAAGTGGTGCCTGGCTTTCAGCCAGCCGTGATCGGCGCTGCCGAGTTTTGCAAAAGGTCTGAGTTCAATCATGGGACATTCCTTTGTGGATTTAGCTGGTCGGGGCCGCGCGCGATTGCACGCGTCAGCCCCAATTTGTTCGAATCAGGCGCCGAAGCCGCCATCGACATTCAGCACCGTGCCGGTCACGAACGACGCGCCGGGGCTGGCGAGGAACACGACGCCGGCGGCGATTTCTTCTGCGGTGCCGTAGCGTTGCAGCGCATGCTGCGCGCGCTGGGCTTCGGCGAACGCGCCGCCGTCCTTCGGATTCATGTCGGTGTCGATCGAGCCGGGCTGCAGCACGTTGACGGTGATGCCGCGCGGTCCAAGGTCGCGCGCCGCGCCCTTGCTGTAGCCGACGATCGCGGCCTTGGTGGCGGCGTAGTCGGCAAGGCCGGGAAACGATGCGCGGGTGGCGATGCCCGAGCCGATGGTGACGATGCGGCCGCCTTCTCCCATCAGCTTTGATGCCGCGCGGATCGCGGTGACCACGCCGTGCACATTGATCGCGTCCTGACGGTCGAACGCCGCGGTGTCGCTGTTGGGATCGTCGACCGCGCCATTGACGGCGACGGCGGCGTTGTTGACGAGGATGTCGAGGCGGCCGAAATGCTTGGCGACGTCTTTCACCAGTTGGTTGACTTCGCTCGAAGAGGCCTGGTCGGCCTTGAAGGCGCGCGCTTTGACGCCCTTGGCTTTCAATTCCTTGACCACGGCTTCGGCCTTGTCGGGTGAAGCGACATAGCTGATGGCGACGTTGGCGCCTTCATCGGCCAGCGCACGGGCGCTGGCCGCGCCGATGCCGCGCGAGCCGCCGGTGACGAGGGCAACCTTGCCTGCGAGGGACTTGGTCATTGGATTTCTCCGTCGTTCGAATTCCGATGAGGTTGTGGATATGCGTTTCCAAATGGGTTAGAAATAGAAACTATCGAAACACATTGTTTCCAATACTGCGATTGGAGGAGACCCGGATGGCAAAACTTCCGGATTTCGAGGGCCTCGCGATTTTCGCAAAAGTCGTGGAATTACGGTCATTTGCGGCGGCCGCCACCGAACTGGCGCTGTCCAAGGCCACGGTGTCGAAGGCGGTGACCCGGCTCGAGGAGCGGCTCGGCGCGCGGCTGTTCAACCGCACTTCGCGGCGCCTTGCCTTGACCGATGCCGGGCAGAAGCTGTCCGAGCGCGCCACGCGCCTCTTGCTCGACGGCGAGGCGGCGGAGAACGAGGCGCTGGCGCAATCGGTGGCGCCGCGCGGGCTGGTGCGCCTCGCGGTGCCGATGACATTCGGGGTGAAAGCGGTGGCGCCGATCCTGCCGGAGTTTCTTACCCAATATCCCGACGTTGCGATCGATCTTCATTTGAGCGATGCCATGGTCGATCTGATCGGCGAGGGCTTTGACGCCGGCTTGCGGATCGCGAGCCTGCCGGATTCATCGCTGATCGCGCGGCGGCTGTGCGCGATGCCGCGCTACACGGTGGCATCGCCTGCCTATCTCAAGCGCCATGGCCGGCCGACCCACCCGATGCATCTCGCCCAGCACAAATGTCTCGGCTATGCCTATCTCTCGACGCCCGGCGTCTGGCACTACACCAATTCAGCGGGCGAGCAGGCAAGCGTACGGCCCGCAGGGTCCGCTGCGCGTCAATAATGGCGAGGCGCTGCTGCCGGCGCTGATCGCCGGCCTCGGCATCGCCGATCTGCCGGAGTTCATCGTCGGCGATGCCATCGCCTCAGGCGAGGTCGAAGTGATCCTGAAAGACTGGAAGCAGACCGAGGGTTCGGTGCATCTGGTGACGCCGCCCGGCGGCCCGCGCCCCGCGCGCGTCGAGGTGCTGGCGGATTTTCTGGCGAAGCATTTTGTGAAAGGAAAGGGGAAGGGACGGAGATAGGGAACGAAGGTCGGGCCCGCCGCGCTTTGCCCACCCTGCGGTTCAGGCTAGGCTGCCTGCACAAAACCAAAAATCTCCGGGGAGAAGACTGCCGATGAACCGACGTGAACTTCTGAAAACCGCGGCGGCGTTGCCGCTGGCGCAGGTCGTGCTGCCAAATCCCTTATTCGCGCAAGGTCCGTGGCCGACGCGCAATATCACCATGATCGTGCCGTTCCCGGCCGGCGGCCAGGCCGATCTCGCAGCGCGCCCGGTGGCATTGGCGCTGGAACGAATCCTGGGCAAGCCTGTGATCGTCGACAACCGCGCCGGCGGAGCCGGCGGATCGATCGGCAACGCCGCGGCGGCGCGCGCCGAGCCCGATGGCTACACGCTATTGATGACGCTGTCGTCGCTCGCCGTATTGCCCGAAGCCGACCGGCTGTTCGACCGTCCCGTGGCTTACGAAGTCTCGCAATTTGCCCCAGTGGCGCGCGTGCTGGCCGATCCCACATTGCTTGCGGTGCCGGCGGCGGCGCCATGGAAGACGCTGCAGGATTTTGTCGATGACGCCAGGAAGCGCCCGGGCCAGATTCCCTACGGCTCGTCGGGCCCCTATGGCACGCTGCACGTGGCGATGGAAATGTTCACGGCCAGCGCCGGCATCAAATTGCTGCATGTACCGTTTCGCGGCGCCGGTCCCGCGCTCACGGCATTGCTGAGCGGAACGGTGCAGGCGCTGGCGTCGGCGCCGGGCACGCTGAAGCAGCAGGTCGACGACGGCAAGATGCGCGTGCTGGCGAACTGGGGCGCGGAGCGGATCGCGAGTTTTCCCGATCTGCCAACCTTTCGCGAGCTCGGCTACAAGGACGTCGAGTTCTACATCTGGGCCGGATTGTTTGCGCAAAGCGCGCTGCCGGCGCCGATCATGACGCGGTTGCGCGAGGCGATGGCGCAAGCGGTGAAAAGTCCGGAGGTGACAAAAACCTTCGAGACCGCAGGCAGTCCGGTGGCTTACCTGGACGCGCCGGAATTTTCAAAATTCGTCGCCGAAGACTCTGCGCGCCTGATCGCCGCTGTAAAGAAGATCGGCAAGGTGGAGTAGGGGATCCGTCATTCCGGGATGGTCCGAAGGACCAGCCTCAGATGCGCAATTGCGTATCGGAAATGTGGAGGTTCCGGGTTTGCCTTACAACGCGCCCCGGAATGACGCTTCAGCGCCACAAGCGGGAACCCGAGCTCACAATTTTTTGTGCGACGCGATCCTTTCCTTCGCCCCATTTCTTTTGAAGCCTGTGGCGCGACTGGAACAAGCACGCCAACTGAAATCCCAAACGGAAGGACCGGACATGCGAGTGCAACGTGTTGCCCTGAGCCTTGCGATCGCGACCGTCAGCGGCATTGCCGTTCAAATTCCTGCTTTTGCCGAGGAGTACCGGGGGACCCTTGCACAACAGCTTGCCTGCACGCCTGACGTTTTCAGGCTTTGCGGCGATCAGATACCGGACACCAATCGGATCGTTGCATGCTTGCGGCAAAATACAGCACAGCTCAGCGGTGACTGCCGCTCGGTGTTTGAATCAAATGCCAGCGCGTCGCCGGAGGCCACGCCGCGACGCCGCAATGATCAGCCGAGGACCTATAGCGGCCAATAGACCCGCCGCTATGTCCGCAGCACCGCGACGACCGATGCGACAGCGGCGATAAACGCCAGCAGCGTGGCCATGGCCAACCACAGGGTTTGCAGGCGGGCATCGTGCCGGTCATGAAAGCTTAGCCAGTCGCGCACGAAGCCTGCCGGAACGTCGAACACAACCGAGCTGTCATCGGCATGATGCAGTTCGTGATCGGCGAACATCGCCCGCACGTTGGCGACGCCCATCCGTTCGAGCTCGCAATGCCATTGCCAGGCGCGCTCGCCGCCCGTCCATCGGTTTTCGAAAGGAAGCCGGTGCGATTTCATCTCGGACCTCCGCCTATGCGTGATCCGCGCTCGGTCACGCTCAAGCGCGGACCATCGGCAAGTCTGATAAATCAGGTCTGGTAAATTACGCCTTGGGGAACGCGCCGTCCAATATTTCGTTTCACGGCCGGGACCGAAATTACATTCAGTCTCGGCATAGCCGGCGCGGAGCGAGGTTCCCGAAACCGCCGACGGGCTCCGGGGGCGATATCGTCACGCACTGACTTCGCAGACGTCGACCCATTCGGCGGCTGTGAGTTCAGCCATCCGCGAAGGCGCGATGCGGACCGCGCTGTGGGTCGAGCCCGCCGCCGGCACAATCTCGTCGAAAGCCTTCAGCGAGACATCGCAATAAACCGGCAGCGGGGTTTTCAGGCCGAACGGGCATACGCCGCCGACGTCGTGGCCGGTAATCTCGGCGACCTCGTGGACGCCGAGCATCTTCGGCTTGCCGCCGAATAGCGCCTTGACCTTCTTGTTGTCCATCCGCGCGGTGCCGCTGGCCACGATCAGCACCACGCGCTCGCCGATCCGAAGCGACAACGTTTTCGCGATCCGCCCGGGTTCGACGCCATAGGCTTCGGCGGCCAGCGCCACCGTCGCCGAACTGATCGGGGATTCGATGACGGCGATATCGGGCGCGTTCTCGGCGAAAAACGCGCGGACCGACTCAAGGCTCATGGGAGGCGACCAGATCGGGCAGTTCCGACAGCGCGTGGATGCGATAGTCGGGCTCAAGTCCGAGTTCGTCCATCTGGGTGCGGATCGCCTTGAACATCGTGAGCGGGGCGACGACGTCGCTTTTGACACATGCCAGCGCCATCGCCTCCGGCGTCACCCGCTCGATCCAGGCGACGTTCAGGCCGAACGCCTTGGCGCCGCAGGCGTCCCAGGGGTTCGAGGACACGAACAGCACCTCCGCGGGCGGCACGCGAAGCGTCGATTCGATCAGGCGGTAGGCCTCCGGAGCAGGCTTGAAGATCTTTTGGGAGTCGACGCTGATGGTGGCATCCAGCACCCGGTCGAGACCGCTGTTGGCTACCAGCGCCTTGAGCATGCCGGTGCTGCCGTTGGACAGGATCGCAAGCTTTCGATCTCGCAGCGCCGCCAGCGCGGTCATGGCGTCCGGATAAAGGTCGAGATGCAGATACTTGTCGATGATGGACTCGAACGTGTCCGTGTCGGTTTCCAGCCCAAGGCATCGCAGCGTATAGGCGAGCGATTCCCGCGTGATCACGGAGAAATCCTGGTAGCGCTGCATCAGCGAACGCAGCCAGGTGTATTCGAGCTGCTTGATCCGCCAGATTTGCGTGATGATGTCGCCGTAGCCGGGAAACGCTTCTTCGGTGACGGCGGCCACCGACTGAATGTCGTACAGTGTGCCATAGGCATCGAACACAATGGCTTTGATGGTCATGGGGAACTCATGGCGGGCATGTCGGGAGGCCGATACCATCTAGCCTTTGGACGCTTGGATACGCATTATGGATTGGTGAAGTCCTGTCCGTCCATAGCGTAAGCGCAATGCAGACGCGAAACGGGCAACGGAGGCGCGCATGAAGGCGTGGCGGCTGCAACGGCTCGGCGGCGAACTCCGCTTTAGCGATGTGCGCACCCCGGAACGTCCGGGCAGCGCGTTGGTGCGTATCGAAGCCTCGGCGCTGATGTCGTACCTGAAAGCCTATGTGGAAGGAAAATTGCCCGTCTACAATCCGCCTCCGGGTCCGTTCACGATCGGAACCAACGGGGTTGGCGTGCCATGGAAGCCACGGCCAGCGCCGGTAGTCTCGAATGTATCGTGATGCAGCCGTAGCGGGATAGTCGTGCTGCTTGTTCGTTGAATGGAGGGTTTCGAATTGCCATCAAAATTCCGACAGTGGGTTTTCGGCAAGCCGATGGTCAACGACGTCCTGGGACCGGAGCAGTTTGAGTTACGGGAACTGCCGATTCCGGAGCTGAAGCAGGGCCAGGCTCTGGTGCGGGTGAAGCTCGTGAATATTCATTCCGGCACCCGCGCGCGCATGGCCAACGGGATGACCAGGCCCGGCGATACCGATCGCAGCAATTATGCGTGCGCAGAGGTGGTTCAGTCGCGCGACCAAACCTTCAAGGAAGGGGACGTCATTGCCTGCCAGGCAGGTTGGCAGGAGTATCAGACCGTCAGCAGCGAAGACGGATCGGTGGGATATGGCCCGGCGAGCGAACTGGTGAAGGCCTTGAATGGCACCAACTCGCAATGGAATTATGTTTTCAGACCGGCCATGGTGAAGATGTGGCCGCCGGAAGTGCTGATGGAAATGTTCGGTACTTCGGGAATGACCGCGTATTTCGGGATGCGGGAATGCGGCCCGCTGATGCCAAGGGATTGTGTTGCGGTCGCCGGCACAACCGGATCGGTCGGATCAATTGCCGCGCAGCTTGCGAGGATTGCCGGCTGTTATGTGGTCGGGTTCGGCGGCGGCATGGATCGGTGCAAGTGGGTTCTCGACACACTCGGCATCAATGAATGCATTGACTATCGCGCCAAAGACTTCGAGCAGCAGCTCAAGGCCGCGTTCCCCGCGGGCATCGACGTTTATTCCGATGGAATCGGCGGTGCTCTCACGGAGACGGTCACACAACTCATGAACCAACACGGACGCCTGTTCTCTTATGGAGGCGCCGCGGCGTACTACGCCGACAAGATCGACGCCCCACAGCAGCGTCCTTCGTTGCGGCGGGCCTTCGGCATTTCGGAGAACGTCGAAAACATCTTGAAGAAGCGAAACATCAAGTCTGAATGCTGGATCGTCGATGCATTTTACCACGAGCGGCTCAAGGCCGAAGACGATCTTTCCCGGCACCTGCGCAGTGGTGCGCTAAAGCCGATCAACCATGTTGTCGAGGGCTTCGAAAACCTGCCCAATGCGGTGGTTGGCCTGTACACCACTTCCCGCTCCGGTAAATTGCAGGTTCGGTTTGAAGCGAACTGAAAACGAAGGTCGAGCCGGATACGGCGGCTGGATCTTCGCGCCTCAGATACCCAAAAGCTTCCGCGCGTTGGCCTTCAATACTTTCGGCCTGATCTCGTCGCGGATCTCGAGCTTGGCGAAGTCGGCCATCCAGCGGTCGGGCGTAATCACCGGCCAGTCGGAGCCGAACAGCATCTTGTCCTGCAAAATGCTGTTGATGTAGCGCACCAGGATCGGCGGGAAATATTTCGGCGACCAGCCGGAGAGGTCGATATAGACGTTCGGCTTGTGGGTCGCGACCGACAGTGCCTCCTCCTGCCAGGGGAAGGACGGATGCGCGAGGATGATCTTGAGGTCGGGAAAATCCGCCGCGACGTCGTCCAGGTACATCGGGTTGGAATATTTTAAGCGCATCCCCATGCCGCCGGGCATGCCGGAGCCGACCCCGGTCTGGCCGGTATGAAACAGCGCGATCGCGCCGGCGTCATTGATGACCTCATACAGCGGGTAGGCCATGCGGTCGTTGGGAAAAAAGCCCTGCATGGTCGGATGGAATTTGAACCCCTTGACGCCGTATTCCTCGATCAGCTTGCGCGCTTCGCGCACCCCGAGCTTGCCCTTGTGCGGATCGATGCTGACAAAGGGTATCAGCACGTCGGAATTTTCGGCGGCGACTTCCAGCATCTCGTAATTGTTGTAGCGGCGGAACCCGGTCTCGCGCTCGGCGTCGACCGGAAAAATCACCGCAGCGATTTTCTTGGCGCGATAGTAGGCCGCGGTTTCCGGAACCGTCGGCGGATGCTTGTTCGGCGACTTGAAGTATTCCGCCATCCGCGCCTGGAAGTCGTCGTAGCCGTCGTCGCCATGCATGCCGCAGGGCTCTTCGGCATGGGTATGGATGTCGATCGCAACGACGTCATCGATGTTGGGGAGTTTGGGTTTTGTCATTCTGGCATCCATCGATCGCGGGGCAAGCTTCCGCAAATTGATTATACTATATAACGAATTTGGCAAGCTCGGCTGCAAACCCCCGATCATATTAGCCCTTCCAGCGCTCGGATGTTCGCTTCTACGATGGAAGGCCGGGAACAAGGCCGGCGAGGAGGGAACAGATGGGGCAGGCGGGCGCCTTTGAGACCGACTTCTGGAAGCATGCCAGTCTGCGAAAGGTCTGGGACGACATCGTTCCCGGCGAGCCGCGCAAGACCATCCCCTACACGCTGACGCGGGAAGCGATTGCGCTGTACTGCAGGGCGGTTGGCGAAGATCACCCGATCTATTTCGATGAAGCCTACGCCAGGACCACCCGTTACGGCGGGCTGATCGCGCCGCCGTCGATCCACATCCTGCTGATGTTTGCCTGCACGCCCGCCGACGACTGGATGCGCAGCCCGGGCACCGTCAATGCCGGGCAATCATGGAGCTACAATATTCCGGCACGTCCGGGCGACGTCATCACGCTGCAGGCCCGTGCGCTCGACAAGTTCATCAAGCGCGAGCGGCTGTTCGTGGTGCACGACAACGTCTTCTTCAACCAGAACGGCGAGGTGATCTGTTCCGGCCGCGGCTGGACCATCCGGCCGCAGTGAACCGAAGGAATTGAAATCATGACAGCGACGTTCGAAAGTCTTGCCGCCGGTGACACCATCGAGGGTCCGAAATTCGCGGTCAGCCGCGAATCCATCCGCCTGTTCTGCGACGCCTCGCTCGACTACAATCCGCTGCATCTCGATGACGACTACATGAAGGGCAATTTCGGCAAGACCAATTTCGGCGGCGTCATCATGCACGGCATGAATAATTTCGGGCTGATCTCGCGGATGATCACCGACTGGGCCTATCCGGCGGGCGCCATCCACCGCCGCCTCGAAACCCGCTGGCTCAAGCCGGTCAGGCCCGGCGATACCATCCAGCCGACCGGCATCGTCAAATCGAAACAGGCCACCGTGAACTCACGCTGGGTTCTGATCGACGTCGCGGTGCGCAACCAGAACGATGAGAAGGTTGCCGCCGGCGAGGCTATGGTCGAGTTCCCGCAGAGCTAGCGGTCAAAATCCTGAATCTGGAGCCGGTTCCGGGCGTTGGCCGAAGCAGGCCAAAGGGCCCCTAAAAGGCCTGTTTCGATTGACATTCGACCGCCCGATAGCCTAGAAACCGCGCGACCCGGGCGGCAGGGCCGTCGGCGGGGTTAAGCCCATTTTGCCCAACACTTCGGCCTGTCGAACACGGCCTTTCAAAGCACCAGGATTGTCCCATGAAAGTCCGTAACTCGCTGAAATCGCTGCGCGCTCGCCACCGCAACAACCGTCTGGTCCGCCGCAAGGGCCGGGTCTACGTGATCAACAAGGTTCAACGCCGCTTCAAGGCGCGCCAGGGTTGAATCCGGGTTGAGCCCGGCCGTTCCTGGCTGGGCGCGAAAATCCTCGCCTTCACGGGTCTTTGACGTCTTGCTGCTTTGCAAGGGGCTTTTCCCGCGTCTAGACTTTGGCGATGGCATTGAGATTCCCCGTCGCGCGCAACTGCCTGACCGCAATTTTGGTTACCGCTGTCGTTACGGCGGTGCCGATGTCTGCATTTGCCCAGGATCCCCGGGTCATGCCGAAGCAGCAGAAAAAGCTGCCGGAAGCGCCAGGCAAGCTGCCGAAGGTCGGCGCCGACCGTAACCGCGGACTGGACTTTCTGTTCGGCGCGCTGAAGGCGGCGCCGGATGAGGCCAGCGCCAAGCACGTCGAGGCGCGAATCTGGGCGCTGTGGCTGCAGACCCCGAGCGACACCGCGGCACTGTTGATGATGCGCGCCAAGACGGCAATGGATGCGCAACAGATGGACGTCGCGCTGAAGCTGCTCGACGCCGTGGTCAAGCTGCGTCCCGACTATATCGAGGGATGGAACAGGCGCGCGACGCTGTATTATCTGAAGAACGATTACGCCCATTCGCTCGAGGATATCGAGCAGGTATTGGTCCGCGAGCCGCGCCATTTCGGCGCGCTGGCGGGGCTTGGCATGATCATGCAGGATCTCGGCGACGAAAAGCGCGCGCTCGATGCCTTCCGCAAGGCGCTCGCGATCAACCCGCACCTTGAAAAGGTGCCGGAACTGGTCAAGAGCTTGAGCGAAAAGGTCGAAGGCCGCGATATCTGACCCATCGGCCCGATCGATGCGATCGCGCGAATTAACCACGATCACAGACAATCCAACGTGAGCCGGAACGGTTTTCGTCCGCCCGCACTTACCGGCATCTGGAATGCGTGGTGGAGTAAAGCGATGAGAGCTTTGATATTCGCCGGCGCGATGACGGTCGTGATCGCAACGGTTTGCTTCGCCGACGGGCTCTATTGGGTGGTCGGCAATGGCGCGACCAGCAAATGCGATATCGTGACCAGTAAGCCGATTGTGACTGGCGATATCTGGTTCGAGGACGGTCCCTACAAATCCCTCGAAGATGCCAAGCTCGCCCGCTCGACCATTGACGCCTGCCCGGAAAAAGATCCCACTGCCGAATGAGGCGGGGTTAGTGCAAGGCGTTGCTGCCGCGTCCGAAGGGCGCTCCCGAGGCGACCGCGGCGTAGAGCTGCTGCAGTTCGGCTTCCAGGTGCTCATTGACCAGCAGCAGCGCTTTCAGCGCGCCCAGGACGTCGCCATTGCAGCTGGCCACGATTTCGTCGATGGCGGCTTCGTTTGGTCTGAAACTCATCGAAGAATCCTCCAATTGTCCCCTGGATAAATCATTGGCGCCCGGTCCGCGTTCCTGTGGATTGCGTGGAAAGGTGAGGCAAAAACAGCCCCGATAGAACGCGCCCGCCAGCTGCCCCAGTGCGGATGACGATAAATATAAAGTTACCGATGACGGCGATATGAAGGCGCGAGCGATATGGCGGGAAAACCCGCGCACTTCCGGCCAAAGCGGTAACCGGTTTGTCCCCAGGAAAAATACCCTGCCTTCCAGTTTGCGGGTATTCTGATCGCAAAACCAGTATCCATCCCCCGCGAAACGCCGCCACCGTGGACCCGCGGCTCGCTGCTGCCCAAATTCTCCCGGACGGGTCGAATGATTTTAGTCATTGTCGTGGCGGCGCTGGCAATCCTGGCCGTGGTCACGCAAGCCGGTGTTTTTGCCCTGCAGCGCGCCTATCCCGCACGAGGCAGGATGGTCGAGGTCGCCGGCGCAACGCTCAACGTCGTCGACATCGGGCCCCGCGATGCCCCGGGTCCGCCGGTCGTGATGATCCATGGCGCCAGCTCAAACCTGGAAGTCATGCGCCAACCGCTCGGCGAAATGCTCGCCGGCAATCATCGCGTGATCCTGATCGACCGTCCCGGCCATGGCTGGAGCACGCGCGCGCGTCTTGAGGATTCGACCCCGGCAATCCAGGGCGGAATGATCGAGGAGGCGCTGGAAAAGCTTGGCGTCGGCCCGGTAATCCTGGTGGTTCATTCCTGGAGCGGAGCGCTCGGCGCGCGCATGGCGCTCGATTATCCCGGGCGCGTCGCCGGTCTGGTGATGCTGGCGCCGGTGGCCTATCCGTGGCGCGGCGGCGTCGGATGGTACACCAAGCTCGTCGCCATCCCGGTGATCGGTCCGCTGCTGGCCTATACGATCACGCTGCCGCTCGGCTATTTCCTGGCCGGGCCCGGCGCCCGCGGCGTGTTCTTGCCGCAAGTCATGCCGGATGGTTTTGTCGGCAAGACCGCGACGGCGTTGGTGCTGCGGCCGCGCGAATTCCTCGCCAATGCCCGCGATATCGTGACGCTGAGGGCCGCGGTTGAGCAGCAGGCGCCGCGCTACGCCGACATCAGGGTGCCGGCGGTCGTGATTTCAGGCGAAGTCGACAAGACCGTCACCACGAACATCCATTCGCGAGCGTTCGCGAAAGCGGTGCCGAATGCGAAACTGATCGTGCTGCCGGATGTCGGCCACATGGTGCAGAACGCCGCGCCCGAGCTTGTGATCTCCGAAATCGAGGCGATGATCGGCGAGACTATGCAGCGCGTGGCGCCGACTGCGGCCGGACCGCTCCATTAGCGGAAGCCGGCCTCAGACATGCACCGGAGGGTGGACCATTACGGTTGCATTGTTTCTCCGCTGAGCTGCGGCCCGACCCTGGTGACGTAAATCACGCTCGCCAGCGCACGCCAGCGGATCCACAAGAGCCAAGTCCCTAAAAGGGGCCATTGACGGTGAGAAGGGACAGAAAAGGCGCAGTGAATGTGACCGGCGTCACGAACCATCGCGCTGCTGTTGCGACTAATCGGTGACCGCACCAATTCTCTTACGGGAGATTACCATGGCCGCCGCCCTATCGACGCATCATTACTTACAAGCCTCCGCTCAGATCGATGCAATGTCCCGTATCGGTGAGCAACGAGCCGCAGAGCGCTTTATTGATTTCGACCTTGAGCGATCGCGCCCGTCCCGGCGCCGCCACCGCATACTCGTCAGCGCCCAGCGCGTGACCGCGTTGTTCGATAGTCACGCCGGTCGCAACTAGAGCCTTCACCGACGTGGTGAAGGGCGGCTTCACCTACAGTTGATTGGCGCGATTGGAAACGGTCCCCCTGCACTCCGAGCGTATCCGGCAGACCCCCGTATCACTTGGTCTTTCCGACCTTGTCGTATTGCGCGAGAAACGCCCAGAGGTCGCTGGCTTCTTTCTCGTTCTTGATGCCGGCGAATACCATCTTGGTACCTGGAATCTTCGCCTTGGGGTCCTTGATGTAGTCCTTGAATTGAGCCTCGTTCCAGGTGATGCCGGAATTCTTGTTGGCATCCGAGTAGGAATAGCCCTCAGCCGTGCCGGAGTGGCGGCCGTCGAGTCCGTTGAGCTCGGGGCCGACCTTGTTCTTGGCGCCTTCGCCGATCGCGTGACAGGCCATGCACTTATTGAACGAGGTCTTGCCGGCCGCGACGTCCTGCGCGAGCGCAGCGGGGGCGGCGAGCGAGGATGCGATGGCAACCAGCGCGCTAAGTGTCAGTATGTTCATGGTGTGCTCTTCGTGGGTTCGGGAGGTGAGGGCGCGACGGACGGCCGCGAAACAGGTTCCGAATTGTATCGATCTTTCCCATATACATTGGGGAAGGTCGACGTTACTTGTAGCTCACTCTTCGGTGAGCTACCCAAATTAATTCAAACGTGCTTGATTTGCCGTTGGAAATCGGCAGGCGCAGTTCGATTTATGCGCCAGGCGGCAATGGGAAGGAAGCACACATGGCCATCATGATGCCGGCATCGGATCAGGCGGTTCTTGAGCGCCGCGCGAGCATCGTGGCGGCGCTGCGTGCGATCGTGCCGGGCGAAGGCGTGATCGAGAGTGCGGCCGAAATGCTGCCCTACGAGTCCGATGGCCTGACCGCCTATCGTCAACCGCCAATGGTGGTTGTGCTCCCGGACACGAACGAACAGGTGTCGCAGATCCTGAAATACTGCTTCGAGCAGGGCATCAAGGTGGTGCCGCGCGGCGCCGGTACGTCGTTGTCCGGCGGGGCCTTGCCGCTCGCCGATGGCGTGTTGCTGGGCCTCGGCAAATTCAACCGCATCCGCGAGATCGATTTCGACAACCGCGCGGTGGTGACCGAGCCGGGGGTGACCAATCTCGCCATCAGCCACGCGGTGGCGGACGCCGGATTCTACTACGCGCCCGACCCGTCGTCGCAGATCGCCTGCTCGATCGGCGGCAATGTCGCGGAGAATTCCGGCGGCGTGCATTGCCTGAAATACGGCATGACCACCAATAACGTGCTGGGATGCGAGATCGTGCTGATGTCCGGCGAAATCATCAGGATCGGCGGCAAGTCCGCGGAGAGTAGCGGCTACGACCTGATGGGGATCATCACCGGCTCCGAAGGCCTGCTCGGCGTCATCACCGAGGTCACGGTGCGGATTCTGCAGAAGCCGGAGACCGCGCGCGCCCTGATGGTCGGCTTCGCCGAGGTCGAGGCGGCCGGCGAATGCGTGGCCCGGATCATCGGCGCCGGCATCATTCCCGGCGGCATGGAAATGATGGACAAACCTGCGATCCACGCCGCCGAAGCCTTCGTCCATGCCGGCTATCCGCTCGACGTCGAGGCGCTGTTGATTATCGAACTCGATGGTCCCGGCGTCGAGGTCGATGAGCTGATCAGCCGCGTCGAGGCGATCGCGCAAGGCTGCGGTTCGACGACCGTCCGGATTTCCAATTCTGAAGCGGAGCGCAATCTGTTCTGGGCCGGCCGCAAGGCGGCGTTTCCCGCAGTGGGGCGGATTTCGCCGGATTATCTCTGCATGGACGGCACCATCCCGCGCGGCAAATTGCCGGAGGCCTTGGCGCGAATCCGGGAGCTATCGGCAAAATACGACCTCCGCGTCGCCAATGTGTTTCATGCCGGCGACGGCAACCTGCATCCCGCTGATCCTGTACGATGCCAACAGGCCCGGCGAGATCGAGCGGGCGGAAGCCTTCGGCGCCGATATCTTGCGGGTCTGCGTCGAACTCGGCGGCGTGCTGACTGGCGAACATGGCGTCGGCATCGAAAAGCGCGACCTGATGGGCGAAATGTTCAGCGAGATCGATCTCAAGGCGCAGCAGCGGCTTAAATGCGCGTTCGACGCCCAGGGTTTGCTCAACCCCGGCAAGGTATTTCCGACCCTGCACCGCTGCGCCGAGCTCGGCCGCGTGCACGTCCACGGCGGCAAGCTCGCTTTCCCCGAGCTGCCGCGGTTCTGAGCGGCGCGGTCCACGGCCGCGACAGGTGAGGCAAATGGGCCCGAATCGCGCGGGCCCTTTTGCCATTGCGCTCTTTACAGTAACGCGTATTGCGCGCGTTCGCGTTTGGCGAGCAGCGGCAACGCTTCGCCTGCGATATAGGTCTTGAAATGCGCGCTGTCCTGATGGGCCTTGAAAGCGGCTTCGTCGCGAAACAGCTCGTAGAACAGGAACTGTGCGGGATTTTCTTTCGCCCTGGAAATCAGGAACAGCTTTGCGCCGGGCTCGCTTTGTGCCTCCGGCAGGAAGCGAGACAGAATATCGGCGATTCGGTCGGCCTGTCCTTCCTTGGCTTCCCATTGCGCGACGACCAGCAGGCCGCCGTCGTTGACGGCCTCGCTGATGGTTCTCTCGTTGATTGCATATCGGTCCATGGTGCTTTGCTCCTTGCGGTTGCCCTCAATCATTGCGCCGCCCTCCACACAGTGATTCACAGGTACAGTTCGATATAAGACGAATTATGCGCACGGATGCTTCGATAACGGTCGAAGTGAGAGCGTCGCGCGCGGGCCGGGCCCAGGGTGCCCGATACGACGGGAGGCCGGCAGTGCTGAGCCGATGACGCCGGCTCTCGAGCCGGCTACCCGGCCCGTCGACGGATGTCGCGTTGCCGTTCGTGAAAGCTCACCCTTGTGCCTCTCGGCCACGCCTTTAGAAGGGATGGTCTGGAGTCCGGATGGCTGCGACAAACACCGCCATTTCAATAGGTCGTGCGGGAACGCGGGACTGAAGGCGTGGACACTCTGAAAGTACGCGATGCCAGGGATGTCGAGCAGGCGGTGCGCGCGGCGATAGCCAGCGAGCAGCCGCTGGAAATCATCGGCCATGGCTCCAAGCGGCTGATCGGCCACCCGATGGCAACCAACGCGCTATTGGATTTGTCGGCGCTCAATGCGGTGACGTCATATGAACCGACCGAGCTGATCATCACCGTTCAGGCGGGCGCGCCGCTCGCCGACGTCAAGTCGCTGATCGATTCCAAAAATCAGCAGTTCGCGTTCGAGCCGATCGACACTTCGCTGCTCCTGGGCACGCCAAGCCTGGGGACCGTCGGGGGCATGATCGGCGCTGGCCTGGCCGGTCCCCGCCGCATCAAGGCCGGTGGCGCGCGCGACCACTTATTGGGCGTGCAGGCGGTGTCGGGCTTCGGCGACAGCTTTAAAGCCGGCGGCCGGGTGGTGAAGAACGTCACCGGCTACGACCTGTGCAAGCTCCTGGCGGGGTCGTGGGGCACGCTGGCGGTCATGACGGAGGCGACGTTGAAGGTGATGCCGAGGCCCGAGAGCGAGCGCACGCTGGTGCTGCGCGGGCTGGATGATGTCGCTGCAAACCGGGCGATGACCGCGGCGCTGGGGTCGCCGTTCGACGTGTCCGGCGCGGCGCACGTGCCGAAATCGGTATTTCGAGCTGCAATGAACGGGCTTGGCGATCTCGGAACGCCGCGAGAGGCGGTCACGCTGCTGCGGTTGGAGGGCATTACCGCGTCGGCTGTGCATCGCGCGGCGGCGGTCGGCAAGCTGCTTGCGCCGTTTGGGGCCGCGGAGATGGCCGAAGATACCGCCTCTCAGGCGATCTGGAGCTCGGTTCGTGATGTTCAACCATTCGCGGCCAACGGCGCGCTGGGAGCGTGGCCGGTCTGGCGGATCGTTTGTCCGCCGGCTTCGGGAGGCGCGCTCGGCGAGCGGCTGGCGCGCGATACCGGCGGCGATGTGATCTACGACTGGGGCGGGGGCCTGATCTGGGCGGCCCTGCCGCCGAGGCCCGACGCCCAGGCCGCGCTGGTGCGCCAGCGCGTCAACGCCGCCGGTGGCCACGCCATGCTGTTGCGCGCGCCCGAGGAGATTCGCCGCAACGTCGAGGTGTTTCATCCCCAGCCGGGGGGCCTTGCCGCCTTGAGCGAACGCGTTCGCCACAGTTTCGATCCGAAAAGCATCCTCAATCGCGGCCGGATGACGCGGGAGTCCGCGACATGAAAACCGAATTCAGCCCCGCTCAACTTGCCAATCCCGATATCGCGGAAGCCGACAAGATTTTGCGCGCCTGCGTGCATTGCGGCTTCTGTACCGCGACCTGCCCCACCTATGTGCTGCTCGGCGACGAACTCGATAGCCCGCGCGGACGGATCTATCTCATCAAGGAGATGCTGGAAAAGGACCGGCCGCCAACGCAAGAGGTGGTCAAGCATATCGACCGCTGTCTCTCCTGCCTCGCCTGCATGACCACCTGTCCATCGGGCGTGCACTACATGCATCTGGTCGATCAGGCGCGGGCAAGAATTGAAAAGGAATATGTCCGGCCGTTGACCGAGCGTCTGTTGCGTGCGGCGCTCGCCTGGGTGCTGCCGCGGCCGGGACTGTTTCGCTTGAGCATGATCCTGGCACGCCTGGCCCGACCGCTGGCCGCCCTTCTGCCAACCCCTAAAGCCGCGGCGTCGCCGGGTTTAGTACGGCGAATCAAGGCCATGCTGGCTCTGGCGCCGGGCGGCCTGCCGGCACCGGGACCGGCTGGCGGAAGCGTTTTTCCGGCCCTCGGCCCTCGGCGCGGAAGGGTCGCGCTGCTGCAGGGCTGTGCCCAACAGGTGCTGGCACCGCGCATCAATCAGGCCGCGATCAATCTGCTGACGCGCCACGGCATCGAGGTCGTGCTGGTCAAGGGCGAGCAATGTTGCGGCGCGCTGACCCACCACCTCGGACGCGACGACGACGCATTGGCGCGGGCGCGCGCCAATATCGCCGTGTGGCTGAAGGAGGCCGAGGGAGATGGCCTCGACGCTATCCTGGTGACGACATCGGGTTGCGGGACGGTGATCAAGGATTATGGCTTCATGCTGCGCGAGGACCACAACTTCGCGGCCGCGGCTGCGAAGATTTCCGCGCTGGCCAAGGACATCACCGAGTATCTCGGCAGCATCGAACTGCAGCCAGCGCAGCAACAAAGCGATCTCATCATCGCCTATCACTCAGCCTGTTCGCTGCAGCACGGACAGAAAATCACGCACGCACCGAAAGAATTGCTTTCCAAGAACGGATTCGTGGTGAAAGATGTACCCGAGAGCCATTTGTGTTGCGGTTCGGCGGGGACGTACAACATTCTCCAGCCTGACATTGCGAACAGATTGCGCGATCGAAAGGTCGCCAATATTGCAAAGGTCAAGCCGGACATGATTGCTGCGGGCAATATTGGATGCATGGTGCAGATTGCCGGTGGTACGTCAGTTCCTGTGGTGCACACGGTTGAGCTTCTCGATTGGGCGACAGGCGGTCCCCGGCCAGGATTGAACTGAGCATTGGCCCCGCGGTTGAGGCGGACGACTTGAAACGCTCGATAGACATTGATCGGCGGCAAACAGGAGGATCACGATGGCTAAAGGCAAAAAGAAAAAGGGCGGCAAGAGTAAAAAGAGCAAGAAAAAACTTATGATTGCGAAGAAGAAGACGGGCAAGAAATCGTCCAGGAAATCTGCAAAGAAGTCGGCGAAAAAGGCCAAGAGGTCTGCCAGGAAGTCCGCGAAGAAATCCGCCAAAAAGTCGAAGGCGGCAGCGCCGAAGAAGTCAGCCAAGAAGGCTGCCAAGAAAGCGACTGCAAAGAAGGCGGCTCCGGCGGCCAGGCCGGCCACACCCAAACCTGCTGCGCCCAGACCTGCGGCGCCGGAGGCTGCGCCAACCCCGGCTCCCGCGCCCGCTCCGGCAGGCCCGAGCTGGGCTTCTCCCAGTTCCTCGGCGGGCACGCCGTCCTGGTCCTCCGGCGGCTCGTCCTCCAGCGGAGACGACGACAACTAGCGTCGATGAGGGGGCTCTTGGCTCAAGGCCGCAGCGCCCGTCGCTGCGGCCTTTGTCTATTGCGATCACCGGGCCTCGGCTGAAAAGCCGCCGGTATGCCCCTGGCGGATCGTGCGCCGCGGGCCGGACTCAAAGCCCGCCGATTCGATCCCAGGGGGAATCCCGAGGTCGGACGGAATGGGCGCTCGGGAGCGGTCCAAGAGTTGCTTAGCCGACCCGGACATCGGGCAAAATTGTTGTTGGAATGCAACACCCGCCGACAACATTTCGCGAAACGGTCATAACGCCCAAAAAGTCGGCAGATGCTTGTCTTTTTTGCTTCACCGGTTGGACGGCGCGTTCCAGATTGCGGCGAGGTTAAGGAATTTAGCCGCAGTCGTTACCGCAAGTCCTTGGGGGCCCGGAATCGGACTGATCAGTGTGATGGGGATCGTCATGAAGAAAATGGTTTTGGTCGCAGCGACGCTTGCGATGACTGTGGGTTCCGCACTTGCGGCGGATATGGCTGTCAAAGCCGTCAGGCCGCCGCCGCCACCGCCGTTCGAGCCTTGGGATTTCGCCTTCGGCAGCGCGCTGATGAACGATTACATCTTCCGTGGCGTCACCCAGTCCAACCACAAGCCGTCGGTCGCCGCCTATTTCGAACCGCGCTACAACCTCAACAAGGACCTGCAGCTCTACATCGGTGTTGCCGGCGAAAGCATTTCGTTCCCGAACCGCGCGGCGGCCGAAATCGATGTCTACGGCGGTATCCGCCCGACCGTCGGCATCTTCGCCTTTGACTTCGGTGTCTGGGGTTACCTGTATCCAGGTGGACAGTGCTTCAATTCCGCGGCTTTTCCCGGCTCGGGCATCCCGGGTTCGGAAATCGGTTGCGTCTTGAACGGAAACTTGCCGAACGCGTTCCTGGCGACCGGCGTTCCGGGCAACGTCGCGAAGAAGAGCGCCAGCTTTTATGAAGGCTATGCCAAGGTCAACATCACCCTCAACGACCAGTGGCAGGTCGGATTCAACGAATACTACTCTCCGAACTTCCTCAACCTCGGTGCTTGGGGCGACTACGCATCGATCACCGCCAAGTGGACTGCACCGGGCACGACCTTCGGCACTAGCGGCGTCGGCATGTATATCTCCGGCGAATTCGGTCGCCAGTGGCTCGGGACCTCGGATTCATTCTATGGCGTGACTCAATTTGCCGGCTTCCCCAACTTCACGGCGGGCATTCCTGAGCCGAGCTACGACACTTGGAACATCGGCATCGGCTTCACCTACAAGGTGTTCACGCTGGATCTGCGCTACTACGACACCGATCTCTCCAAGGCTTCGTGTAACGCATTCACCAGCGATTACGCCACCCGTAGCGTCAGCCCCGCCTTCGTAACCGCGATCAATCCCGGCAACGGCGTTGCGGCTTACGGCTCCAACTGGTGTGGCGCAGCCGGCGTCGTGAAGTTCTCGGCTGACCTGACCGCGATGACCAACCTGAAGTAAGTCATTCTCTCCAGACTGGCGGGGCGGCAGAGTGATCTGCCGCCCCTTTTGTTTTGCGGTGAGCCAAATGCCTCTGGAATGGCGGGAGGCGGCCGTGGTTCTGAGGCGCCTTGAGTAGAAGCTTTGGCACGCCTTATCACAGCTTGGCGTCCTCGCGCCGGTTCTGCAGGAGAAATTGATCGCCATCACGGAGCAGCACGAGATGGCGCTCGTGGAAGGCCTCAAGGGAGGAACGGTGGCCGATCGAGACGATGGTGGTCGTCGGCAATGTTTGCTCGAGGAGACGATAGAGCCTGGCTTCCGAGGCTTCATCGAGCGAGGCGGTCGCTTCGTCGAGGAACAGATATTGCGGCGCGTGCAACAGCGCGCGTGCGAGCCCAAGCCGCTGTTGCTCGCCCAAAGAGAGAATTCGGTTCCAGTGCGCGTCATCCTCCAGCTGCGACGCGAGCTGGGGCAGACCCACCGCGGCAAGGACGCCCTTGACGCGATCCGCATCGAACGCGCCCGCTTCCGCGGGATAAACGGTCGCAGCCTTCAGCGAACCGACTGGAAAATACGGCCGTTGCGGCAACATCATCAGCTTGGCTTTTGCCGGAATAGCAATCGAGCCGCGTCCGAACGGCCAGATCCCCGCGATGGCCCGGAACAAGGTCGACTTTCCGGCGCCGGACGGACCGGTGACCAAGGTCCGCTCGTTGCCGCGGATGCTGAAGCCATCAGCCGAGAGCAGCGGTCTTCCGTTGGGCAGCCTGACGAGAAGCTGTTGCAGATCGATCTTATCGCTGCCGGGCGACGGCACGACATGGATCGAGTCTGCCCTTTTGGTCAGGGTCGCGGCGCTGCCGATCGCCATCTCAAATCCGTCGAGACGCGCGACCACCGCGCGCCATTCCGCCAGCGACCGGTAAACCGTAACGAAGAAGGACAGCGCCCTTTGCACGCTGGAGAAGGCCGACGCGGTCTGCATCATGCCGCCGAGCTGGATCTTGTCGGCAAAATAGGCCGGCGCCACCAGAATGTAGGGAAAAATCACCGCGGCTTGCGAGTAGCTTGCGGTAAACGCGGTCAGCCGTTTTGTCCGCTGCATGATGCCGTACCAATTGTCGACAACGCGGCCGAAGCGCTCCGACAGCCGCTGCCGTTCGGCTCTCTCGCCCTGCAATAGTGCAATCTGTTCGGAGTTTTCGCGCACCCGCACGAGATTGAAGCGGAAGTCGGCCTCGTAGCGCTGCTGTTGAAAATCAAGGTTGACCAGCGGTGAGCCGATCCACTGCGTCAGCGCCGTTCCGAACACCGCATAGATCAGCGCGCCCCACACGAGATAGCCGGGGATCGCAAACTCGCGGCCGAAAATCGTCAGCGGAGACGCCGCCGACAGACCCCACAGGATGACGATAAAGGACGCCAGGGTCACCACCGAGCTCAGCAGGCCGACGCCGATATCCAGGGTTCGCTCGACGAACAGTTTTATGTCATCGGTGATGCGCTGGTCCGGGTTGTCGGCGGCATCGCCCTGCAACTGCATGCGGTAGTGGTTGGCATCCTCCAGCCACTCACCGAGATAGTGACTGGTCAACCAGCGGCGCCAGCGAATCTGAAGCCATTGATTGAGATAGAGCTGATAGATCGCGAGCACGATGTAGCAGGCGGCCAGAAGGGAGAAGATGCCGATCTCCCTGACGAATCCGTCCCAGTTCTTGTCCTGAAGCGCATTGTAAAAGCGGTTGTTCCACTGGTTTATCAGAACGTCGATGCCAACCAGCGCAAGCTCGATCGCAATCACAGCCGCGAGCAGTATGCGGCCGGCCAATTTGTCCTCGGATCGAAAATAGGGGGCAGCGATCCGCCATACGATCGCGAGCGTCGAGCGGATGTTGTTCACAGATTGCCGTCTCCTGGAGGACGGGCTGCAAAGGCCTGAAAAAATGCGAGAATTGGACTTGGTAGACTAAAGTCGTAAGTTTCGCGGTCTGCGTTGGCTTGTCGCAGCCTCCAAGTCAACCCTAGCATGGGTGTAACGGCGAGGGGCGGGGGGCCGTTCGCACTTCGCGGGGTTGTGAGCGCAGTTTGGTAAAGCCAAATTCGCGGCTGATCTCGCGCATTGCAAAGACACACCTCGCGATCACGCCAGGCACGCCTGACCGTGCACGCTGGTCGGCGCGCTGCATAATGGCGTGGGGGAGGAACCGTAATGTGGAATCAAATCTATAATCCGCTCGGCAATGCGGCGCTGTCGACGATCGCCGCCGCACTTCCGGTGGTCACGCTTCTGGTGCTGATTGCCAGCGGCAAGGTGAAGGCGCACATCGCGGCGGTCATCGCGCTGATCGTCGCCAACATCATCACGATTTTCATATACACGATGCCAGCCGCCATGTCGGTCAAGGCATCGCTGCTCGGGGTGGTGGTCGGCTTCTTCCCGATCGGCTGGATCGTGCTCAACGTCATTTACCTCTACCGTATTACGGTCGAGACCGGACGGTTCGAGCTGTTGAAGCGCGCCATCGGCGGCGTCACCACTGACCGCCGCCTGCAGCTGTTGCTGATCGCATTTGCGTTCGGCGCATTTTTCGAGGGCGCATCCGGCTTCGGAACGCCGGTCGCGATCACCGGCGCAGTGTTGATCGGCCTCGGTTTCTCGCCGCTGGCGGCTTCCGGTCTGTCCCTGATCGCCAATACCGCCCCGGTCGCTTATGGCGCGCTGGGTACGCCGATCCAGGGGCTGGCTTCGGTGACCGGTCTCGATCCCTATATTCTGGGCGCGATGGTTGGCCGCCAACTGCCGTTCTTCTCGCTGATCGTGCCGTTCTGGCTGATCTGGGCATTCGCCGGGTGGCGCGGGATGATGGCGATCTGGCCGGCCGTCCTGGTCACCGGCGTGTCGTTCGCGGTTCCGCAGTTCGTCATCTCGAACTATATCAATCCCTGGATCGTCGATATCGGCGCATCGCTGATCTCGATGGGTTGCCTCATCCTCTTCCTCAAGGTCTGGCAACCCAGGGAGCTCTGGCTGTCGCCGGCGCTACCCGGCAAGGATGAATCGGCCGCGACCATGACGGCGGCAAAGCCCATGGACAAGACGCCGCTGACCCAAGCCCAGCTTTGGAGCGCACTGCTGCCATGGATCATCGTCTGCGTCGTGATGCTGATTTGGGGCACCGGCGCCTTCAAGACCTGGGCAAACTCGATCTTTACCTGGAATTACCCCGTTCCCGAGTTGCACAATATGATCAACAAGGTGCCGCCGGTGGCGGCGAAGCCGACACCGGAAGGCGCGGTGTTCGCCTTCACCTACCTGTCGTTCACCGGATCGGGCATGCTGATCGCCGCGATCATTTCCGGATTCCTGATGGGATTTTCGCCGGCAAAGATGATCGCGGAGTATGGCCGCACCATCAGGCTGTGCGCGATTTCGCTGATCACGATTTCGGCGATGCTCGCGATCGGCACGCTGACGCGCCTGTCGGGCGTCGATGCGACGCTCGGTCTGGCGTTTGCGGCGACCGGGGTGCTGTATCCCTTCTTCGGCACGCTGCTCGGCTGGTTGGGCGTGGCGCTGACCGGATCGGATACCGCGTCTAACATTCTGTTCGGTAACTTGCAGAAAATCACCTCCGAGCAACTCGGCCTGTCGCCGATCCTGATGGCTGCCGCCAACTCGTCGGGCGGGGTGATGGGCAAGATGATCGACGCCCAATCGATCGTCGTCGCCTCCACCGCGACCAACTGGTACGGTCACGAAGGTTCGATCCTGCGTTACGTGTTCCTGCACTCGATCGTGCTGGCATGCCTCGTCGGCGTGCTGGTGACCCTGCAGGCCTATGTCTATCCGTTCACGGCGCTGGTCTTGAAATAAGAGCTGCTCTGACGACACAGACGAAATCCCCGCGGCCAACGGCCCGCGGGGATTTTTTTGCCTCGACAATTTTGCGGCTGCCAATCCGGTCAATGTCACGCTCCAAATTATTGCAGGCGCGCATGATCTTTTCGCCAAACCGCTCACACTTTGGCGGATCATCCGCTAGAACAACGCGCAGCCGTGAGCGCCGTGATATTCGAGGGATTGGATGTTGTCAGCGACAAATTTTGTGAGGCAGGCCGCACTGGCGCTGATCGTGGCCGTGGCCGGCTTCCAGGTCATCCCGGCTTACGCCGATGACGAATTTCCATTTGGACTGGAGATGACGCTGGATGTGGCGGCTGAGCCCGGATCGAAGCGGCTTCCGACGCTGGAGATCGGCGACAGCGGCGAGGCGACGCTCGAGTTGTGGTGCAAGGCCGGCAAGGGCCAGTTTTCGGTGGCCGGCAATACCGTGATCTTTGTCGCCGCGCCGCTGCGGGATCGTGCCTGCCCGCCGGCGCGGGCTCAGGCCGACGATGAACTGGTGGCGGCGCTAAGCGAGGTCTCCACCTGGAAGCGGCAAGGCGATTTCATTTCGTTCATCGGAACCAGATCGCTGCGATTCCGTCTCAATACCAACTAGCCCAAGATCGATTGAAACAGGCTATTTCCACGCCGATTTATCGGCATCCCAGCGCTGGCCCTTGAATTCCTTGGCCAGCGCATCGACCGAGCCGTTGTCGTCCTTTTGGTCGCCTTCTTCGTCGCTGCTCAACTCTTCGGCCAGATTAAGTTTTGGGCCCGTGGTTTCGTCCTTTGTCGAAACCACGGGATTGCTGATCCAGAGCATCAGCCGGTCGGATGCGCCGGGTCTGTCCGGTGCCACCAGCGCGGTGACCTCAATCGTTTCGGTGAGGCCGAGGGCGGGGAATATCTGGCTCGGCCGCTTGAACGTCAATTTCAGCTTGCCGGTATTGGGATTCCATGCCGACGACGACGATTTCGCGGAAAGCGTTTTGCCCAGGACGTTGGCAATAGCCGCCGCGAGCTTGTCCCTGTCCAGTCTGTCGGCCTCGCGCCAGTCGGCGGATGCGAAACGGATCGAGCGCTCCATCTCCACGATGCCGCTGGTCCAGCCGGCGGCGACGACGCCGGGCAGCGACTTGAATTTCGCAATCAGCCCGGCGGCGCGATCCGGATCGACGCTGATGTTGATCGTCTGCTCGCCGGCGCGCAGCGCATCGCACGAGACGGTGAGACTGCCGAGCGAAACCTCGACATCTTGCCCCTTCAATCCCTTAAGGAAATCCGGCGCCGCGTCGAGCTTCACCCTCACGCCAATCGATTCCGGAGAGACTTCGCTGAAATCCTTGGGCGCTGTCGCGATACCGTCGTCGGTGGTCTGGTTGTCGCGAAATTCCTTTTCACTGAGGTCGGAATTGTCGGTCGAGGTTACCTCGGTGACGGTCTGGCCGACGCTGATCTGGCCCCTGAATTCGAAAGTATCGCCGGTCGGCTTGCGCACCAGCTTCACGGTAACGGGCAATTGGTCGCTGATGCTCTGCGTGGTTCCGCTCAAGGTCTGACCGTTGACCGACAGGTTGACGACAAAGCGGTCCTTGCGATCGGAGCCTTTCTCGGCCGGGTAGCAAACGTCGAGCACCGCCGAGGTGACGGTCTTGCCCTGCCGGGTTTCCTTGAGGATGGCGTCGGCATTGCCCTCCATCAACCCGTCGATGGACGTGAAATACCTGATTTCATTTCCCCCCGGCGCGGCCTTGGGCGAGAGCTTCATTTGAGCCAATGCGAGGCCCGACGAGGCTGTCATCAGGCCGACCAGGCAGAGCAGAAGCGCGCGCATAGGGGATTCCCCGAAGGTTTGATCAGACGATACCGCAAGGCTCATTCGATTCGGTACGAAACCGAGCCAGGCTTTCAGTAGCAAAACCCAGCCCAAATCGCCAAAAAAGAAGGCCGCCCGAAGGCGGCCTTCTGTTCGACAATCCCGACAAGAGGCGGCCTTAGAAACCCATGCCGCCCATGCCACCCATGCCGCCACCGCCGGGCATCGGCGGCGCCGGTTCCTTCGGCAATTCGGCGACCATGGCTTCGGTGGTCACCAGAAGGGCGGCTACCGAAGCAGCGTCCTGCAGCGCGGCGCGTACCACCTTGGCCGGGTCGATGATGCCCTTGGCGACCATGTCGACATACTCTTCGGTCTGCGCATCGAAGCCGAAAGTCTCGGACTTGTCCTCGAGGATCTTGCCGACCACGATCGAGCCTTCGACCCCGGCATTCTCGGCGATCTGGCGGACCGGCGCCTCCAGCGCTTTCAGCACGATATTGATGCCGGCCTGCACATCGGGATTGTCATGGTTGATGCGCCCGACGGCTTTCTTGGCGCGCAGCAGCGCGACGCCCCCGCCCGGCACGATGCCTTCCTGCACCGCTGCGCGGGTTGCGTTGAGGGCGTCCTCGACGCGATCCTTTTTCTCCTTCACCTCGACCTCGGTTGCGCCGCCGACGCGGATCACTGCGACGCCGCCGGCGAGCTTGGCAAGACGCTCCTGCAGCTTCTCGCGGTCGTAGTCCGAGGTGGTCTCCTCGATCTGCGCCTTGATCTGGTTGACGCGGGCCTCGATGTCCTTCTTCTTGCCGGCGCCGTTGACGATCGTGGTGTTCTCCTTGTCGATCACGACCTTGCGGGCGCGGCCGAGCATGTTGATCGTCACGCTTTCGAGCTTCATGCCGAGTTCATCGGAGATCAGCTGGCCACCGGTCAGGATCGCGATGTCTTCGAGCATCGCCTTGCGCCGATCGCCGAAGCCGGGCGCCTTGACGGCTGCGACCTTGAGACCGCCGCGTAGCCGGTTGACGACCAGCGTCGCCAGCGCCTCGCCTTCGACGTCCTCGGCGACGATCAATAGCGGACGGCCCGACTGCACCACGGCTTCGAGTACCGGCAGCATCGACTGCAGTCCGGACAGTTTCTTCTCGTGCAGCAGCACGTAGACGTCCTCGAGCTCGGCGGTCATTTTCTCGGCGTTGGTGATGAAATAGGGCGACAGGTAGCCGCGGTCGAATTTCATGCCCTCGACGATGTCGACTTCGGTTTCGAGCGACTTGTTTTCTTCGACGGTGATGACGCCTTCATTGCCGACCTTCTGCATCGCCTGCGCGATCATCTTGCCGATCGCGGTGTCGCCATTGGACGAGATGGTGCCGACCTGGGCGACTTCGGACGACGAGGCGACCGGCTTGGCGCGCTTCTCGAGGTCCTTGACCACGGCATGCACCGCTATCTCGATACCGCGCCTCAGGTCCATCGGGTTCATGCCGGCGGCAACCGATTTGCCGCCTTCCCGCACGATCGCCTGCGCCAACACGGTGGCGGTGGTGGTGCCGTCGCCGGCGGTGTCGTTGGTCTTGGAGGCGACTTCGCGGAGCATTTGCGCGCCCATATTCTCGAACTTGTCGTCAAGCTCGATTTCCTTGGCGACGGTGACGCCGTCCTTGGTGATGCGCGGCGCGCCAAAACTCTTTTCGATCACGACATTGCGGCCCTTGGGGCCGAGCGTCACCTTCACCGCATTGGCGAGAATATCGACCCCGCGCAGCATGCGATCGCGCGCGTCTCCGGAAAATTTTACGTCCTTGGCAGCCATTTGAGATGCTCCTGATTGATTGGAAACGGTCGTTTGCCGCGCTCCTCCCTTACCGTCGTGCCCGGGTCAAGCCCGGGCATGACGGGTAGTGTGGACGAGTAGTGTGCAGCGGCTGTATGGGTTGGTCTCAGGCGAGCACGCCCATGATGTCGCTCTCCTTCATGATCAGGAGATCCTCGCCGTCGAGCTTGATCTCGGTGCCCGACCATTTGCCGAACAGCACGCGGTCGCCGACCTTGAGGTCGATCGGGATCAGCTTGCCGGCTTCGTCACGGCCGCCCGGACCGACGGCAGTGATTTCGCCCTGCGAGGGCTTTTCCTTGGCGGTGTCGGGAATGATGATGCCGCCCTTGGTCTTTTCTTCGGCTTCGATTCGCTTGACCACGACACGGTCATGCAGCGGACGAAATTTGGATTTAGCCATGAGGGTTCCTTCTGGAGGGTCGGTTTGTCGGTCGGGTTTGACAGTGGATCGGAACACAAGGCTTATTCGACACCGCAGGGGGCAGAACAGCTCGCATTCTTTGGCAATCACACTCTCGGAGTGCTAATTGTGCGCCCGGGAATATGGCTTGACGCCGATCCTGTCAAGCAAAGGGGGTTAAGCCGTTGGTGAGGCCGATATAGGATGCTTCGGGAAACAACATCCGAGCGCGAGGGTAATTTGCTGGACGTCATTGCTCCGACAGCAGTTTTACGCTTGGCTGCGGGACGGGTGCGGCCGCCAATTGTTCGGGGGAATGCCATGGTCTGGTCACGTAACGCGCGCGCGGTCGCTAAACTGGGGGTCGCCTGCGCGCTAACGATATTTCTCGGCGCGTGCGGGAGCATGAGCCTGCCCTCATTCTCATCCTCTCCATCGGTAGCTCCCGAGCCCGTGCCCGAAGTGCCGGCGACCATCCGCCCCGACGAGATTGTCGGCCGCTGGGGCCTTGCATCGTTCCAGAATCCCAGTGATCGCGCCCGCACCGAAGCCGCCGCGCGGTCGCAGTGCAAGCAGCCTTACGTGATCGGACCCGGCTCTTCCGGCGGGGTGGTCATGCATCTGGCCGACCAGGCGACGCCGCAGGAATTGCGTCTCAAGGGCAGCCCGAGCGGCAAGAACTATATCGGTCCGCCCGGACCGGCCGGCGCCGATCAGGATCGTGAGATCGTCTCGTTCGACGGACGCGTGCTGATCACCCGCTTCATCGAGAAGGATGCCGCGAACCGTTACGGCAACATGGTCTACGTCCGCTGCGCGCCGCGGGCCTAAGCAGTCCAGGCCAGGTCAATCTCGAGATTCCGGGTTTGATGCTTTCGCATCGCCCCGGAATCACTGCCCAAAAAAACGCCGGCGTCTCGCCGGCGTTCGTGTGCGGTGTGAAAGGATCGCAGGGCGCCGCCACCCGGCGAACTGAAGAAACCGAAACTCACTCAAACAACGCGTCGATGTCGTTCTGCGAGGCGTGACCGGCGTCGCCGTCCAACTTCGGCCCGTTCAGTAGCCGGGCGCTGCCGTCCCGATCGTCGGCCATGGCAGGCACGTGCGCCCTGATGGCATCGACGCCACCCCAGATGTCCATCATGATCGTGATGTGGTTTTCGATGAATTTCATCGTCGCCATTACCTTGCTGATGCGCTGGCCGGTCAGATCCTGGAAATTGCAGGCTTCGAAGATCGAGATCACACGCTCCTGGATTTCCTCGCTGAGAATCTTCTGCTGATCCGGCGAAGTCACCTTGGCCAGCGCGCTGGCCGCCTGATCGATCGATTCCGCGGCTTCCAGAATCTGCTGCGTGGCCTGTTCGGTGCCACCGACCACGGCGCCAAGCTCGCCGGTCACCTTCGCCATTTCGTTGCCGTCAAAACTCTTGCCGTGCAGAACCGCGATTTCCCGCTTGGTGCGGTTGATGGCGTCGTGAATGAGATCGAGTTCGACCTTGAGTTTCTCGCATTGCTCGATCTGGGCGCGATAGGTTTCAAGCAACGCCTGCGCATCGGCGACCCCGCGGGAGATAGACGCGCCGCTGCCTGGTGCTGCACCGTGACCAGGGCTGGCCATCTCGGCACGAATGGCGCGCAGTTCGCTCATGATCTCGCTATGCATCGGACCGATGTCGCCGTCGAAGGCTGCGGGGATCAGCATGTCGCCGCTGAATGTTTCCTCGATACGAAAACGCTTGCGATGAATCGGCATGAGATTTTCCCTGACCTTCATTCGTCAAGGTTCTAGACACAGCGATTTAACATGGGGTTCACGCCGGGAGCTGTTGCCAGCGTGCAGCCACCAATGATTAACCATGCGCGGCCGACGTTCATCGAAAATAAACGCTAACGGAAGAAACCGCGCAAAATTGCCGACGTGGTGAATCAAAAGGCGGTTTCTGTTTACCAAACCGACGCGGTTTTGATTTTAATTGGCGGCGAACGAAATCATGACGAAACAGTACAGAGTACGTCGATGTTCAAAAGAATGCCTGTTGCGCTGCTTGCCGGCGCGTGTTGCCTGCTCACCGCTCTTCACCCGGCCGCAGCGATCGAAACCGCGCCGCGCCCGGAACGCACCCTGTTCTACGCCAATCAACCCGTGCAGAGGCCCGCCGCGCCGGTGCGAACGGCCTATGCCGGGCGCTCCAACATGGGTGGCGGTTTCATCGAATTCCTGTTCGGGGATGGACAGAATCAAGGCGGCCGCTACCAGCAGCAACCCTATCAAGAGCAGCCATCATACGATCAGCGTCCGCTGTTCCCGCAGATGGAGCCGCAGCAGGTCATGCGCCAGCCGGAAGTTGCCGGTGCATATCCCGCCTTCGATCCGAGATTCGAGAAGCAACTCGTCGACTATCACGGCAGCGAAAGACCCGGCACGATTATCATCGATACACCGAACAAATTTCTGTTCCTGGTACAGGGCAACGGCAAGGCCGTGCGCTACGGCGTCGGCGTCGGTCGTCCGGGATTCACCTGGTCGGGCGTCAAGCAGATTTCCGCGAAGAAGGAATGGCCGGCGTGGACACCTCCACCGGAAATGCTGGCGCGGCGCCCCGACCTGCCGCGGCACATGGAAGGCGGCCCGCAGAACCCGCTCGGCGCGCGCGCGATGTATCTGGGATCGTCGCTCTATCGCATCCACGGCTCCAATGAGCCGTGGACGATCGGCACCAACGTCTCGTCCGGCTGCATCCGGATGCGCAATGAGGACGTGATCGATCTTTACGGCCGCGTCAATGTCGGCGCAAAGGTCGTCGTGATCTGATTTTTTATGACCTGAAACGAAGACGGCCGCCCGGTTTCGGGCGGCCGTTTTCGTTTTGCGCGTTGGAAACCGATCAGGCGTAGTCGCCGTCGCCGCCCCCGTCGCCGCCGAAATCGTCGGAATCGAGATCCATGTCGTCGTGATCGTCGCTGTAATCGTTCGACGCCTGATCATCGTTCGATCTGTGATCATCGCTCGATGCGGAATCGAACAATCCCGTTCGCGAATTGTCGTCGGCGCGATCTCTGGACGAACCGATATCGTTGATGCCGGCGTCGCGCGCCAGATCGCCGCCGGATTGATCGCTCCACGGCCTTCGGTCTTCAACTCCGCCGCCAAGCCCCGCGGAATCGCCGAAGCCCTGGTGGCTGCCTCCCATCATCGAGCGGATGCTGCCGAGCAGCAGCGATCCCCCGACCACCCCGGCCGCCGCGGCTGCCGCGGTTCCCAGAAATGAGCCGCCGCCGCCCATGGGAGCCTGGGGCGCGCCATAGGGCTGGCCGTAGGGTGGCTGATTGTATGGTCCCGGCCCCTGTGACTGTTGCATGACCTGGCCGCTGTTCCACACCGGGCGGCTGGACGCTTGCCGTGGCGGGACGTTCGGCACCGAGCCGCGCGGCTGGCCTTGCCCGAATATCGCATCGCGCATCGAATCGAGGAACCCACCGGATTGCTGCTGTTCAGCGCCACCGCCCGCCTCCAGTTCCTGGATGCGCGCATTGGCCCTCCTGAGCGCTTCATCCTGAAGCAGCGCCGTCTGCACCAGCGCGTAAACCGCGTTCGGCGCCTTGCGCAAACCTTCATTGATGGCGGCAACGGCGTCCGGGTCACGCGGTGCGCTCTCCACCTTCGAGAGCCGGTCGAAAAGATCGTCAACCAATTGGCGTTCTTGCGGTGTCATGGATTGTCTCCTCGCTTCGAAGCGCGAGGAAAATGTAGGGGCGCTTTGCGTCGCAAGTAGTGGCGGGCGGAATTAAATTTTATGCATGTGACAAAACGCCCGGCGCGGTTTCCTGGCGGATATCAACTCAATGTAACGTTGTTCGCAGCCAATAGCGGCGGGAAATGCTCACCGGCGAGAAAGGCGTATTCGCGCTCGCGTTGCCCGGTCAGCGGATCGAGACTGACAAGGGTTTCGTCGACGAATCCCGGATGACACATGATAAGACCGCCCTCCGGTAGCCCATCGAGAAATTGTCGCATCAGCGCGCCGTAATCGGGCTGTCGAGAGAAATCATAAGCGCCGGCGAATGCCGGGTTGAAGGCGATATTGGCGCGCGCGGCGCGGGTGCGAAATTGCGCGCTCAAGATATCGAGAAACAACGCCTTGGGCGAGCCGAGCCGCCGGGGCAGGGCCTGGTTTCGTCCGCCCTGGCGAACCCAGGCGGTAGGGGCTGCTTCTTTCACTGCCGCCAGAAACGCGTCGCGGACTTGGGGAAATAGCTGCGCATGCTGGTGGCCGTCGACAAAATCAGGGCTCCGGCCGAACATTTCCCTGAAAGCCGCCAGTTGCACCATCAATTCCGCATGGATGATTTCGGTATCGAGCCGCCGCAACAGGCCCGCGCGCAGCAATTTCGCAAGCGCCGGGAACATGCCCCCGTCGATCGGTCTGAAGTGCATCGTCAACGGGCGAAACGGCGCCGTTAACGTGATGTGCAGGCCGATCCCGCAACGCGGACTGCTCGCCGCAGCCGCTCGAAGCGCCTCGACTTCATCACGGCCGATCGAAGGTCCAACAACCATGACGGAAGTGGCATTGAGACGGCCGCGCTCGATCAGGTCGCGAATGGCGCGGTTGACACCGGGACTGAGACCATAATCGTCGGCGCACAGCCAGATGCGGCGCGGCGCGGCGTCGTTCATTCGGCGGCGGTCCGTTCGCTGGCGCTATCTTCCGCCGCCGCGCGCTTCTCACTGTGCTCGGCCACGAAATAGATCGGACGGGCTTTCAACTCCGAAAGAATCTTGCCGATATATTCCCCGACAATGCCGATCATGATGAGTTGCACGCCGCCGATCGTCATCAGGCCGACCACCAGCGAGGGATAGCCGGGAACCGACTTCCCGGTGGTCCAGGTCTCCCACAGAATCGAAAGCCCGAACAGAAAGGCTACGGTAGCGAGCAGCACGCCGAGCAAGCTCGCAAACCGCAACGGCGCCACCGAAAATGAGGTGAGGCCTTCGATCGAAAGCCCGACCAGACGCCCGGGGCTGAACGTCGTGGCGCCGTGCGCGCGGGCTGCGGGCTCGTAGTCGACGCGGATCTGGCGGAAACCGATCCAGCTCGCCAGCCCCTTGAAGAAACGATTGCGCTCGGGAAGCTGCCGCAGCGCCGCCGCGGCGCGCGGCGACAGCAGCCGGAAGTCGCCGGCGTCTTCCGGAATTTTCTGCCGCGCCCCCCAATTGATCAGTGCGTAGAAGCCATGCACGGCAAGCCGCCGCAACATCGACTCGTTGTCGCGATGAGCCTTGGCGGTATAGACCACGTCGTAGCCGCCCTCGATCCAATGTTCGACCAGCTTCTCGACCAGATCCGGCGGATGCTGACCGTCGCCGTCCATGAACAGCACTGCGCCGCGCCGGGCATGGTCCAATCCCGCCATCAGCGCGGCTTCCTTGCCGAAATTGCGTGACAGCGACACCACCTGGACGTCGAGCGCATCGGCCGCCAGTCCGCGCGCGATGGCGAGCGTCGCATCGGCGCTGCCGTCGTCGACATAGACCACCTCGCAGGCGAGCCGATAGCGCTGCCTGAGTGTCCTCGCCAGGTCCTCAAGCCGCTCGTGCAGTTGCGCCAGCCCGGCCGCCTCGTTGTACAGGGGCACGACGATCGACAGCCCCTGCGCGGCCGCCGTCGCCGCAGTGGTTGACAAGCTCGAGACGTCCGTACCCAGCATCATCGATCAGATTCCAAACCGTCCAACAGCATATGCTACCCTTTGCTTGCTGTCGCAACGATGAACGAAAGCACCCCGACCTCACCGCCGCAGGAATGCCTCAAGCCTGGCGAACAGCGGGTTGTCGCGGTCGAGCACATAGTCGAGCGATGCCACCGACACCGTGTCGGCGCCGTGGGTGCGCAAGAAACTGCCGAGCGCGTAAAGCTGCGCGGGTGGGCAGTGCAGCGTAACCATTCCCGAGGAGGTCGGCCCGCCGAACGGCGATACCACGCCGAAGCGATTATGGGCCTCGGCAAGCAGCGCGGCGTCGCATCCCTTGAAGCGGGTGCGGACTTCCCGGTATTTGCTGGCGCGGGCGCGGGCGGCGATGTGATCCAGGATGACGCGCGCGGTCTCGCGGGCCTCGCTCGACCAGTCGGCATCCTTTGCTGCCACGAGGTTGGCCTGGCTGCGCAGGATCACTCCGTCGTCGAGCACCTTGAGACCGTTGGCGGCAAGGGTTGCCCCCGTCGTCGTGATATCGACGATCATCTCAGCCGTCCCCACCGCCGGCGCACCTTCCGTCGCGCCGGCGCTCTCGACGATGCGGTAATCGACGACGCCATGGGAGGCAAAGAAGGCGCGGGTGAGGTTGATGTATTTGGTCGCCACCCGCATCCGCCGGTTATGCTGGGCACGGAAGCCGGTGGTGACATCGTCGAGGTCGGCCATGGTGCGGACATCGATCCAGGCCTGCGGCACGGCGACCACCACATTGGCGCTGCCGAAGCCGAGGCTGTCGATCAGCAAGACGCGCTTGTCGGCGTCAGCAATGGTTTCGCGCACGAGGTCTTCGCCGGTGACGCCGAGATGGACCATGCCGCGCGCGAGTTGCCAGGCGATCTCGCTCGCCGAGAGATACGCGATCTCGACATTGTCGAGCCCGGAGATGGTGCCGCGATAGTCGCGCGCGCCGCGCGGTTTTGCCAATGCAAGTCCGGCGCGGGTGAAGAAAGCCTCGGCGCTTTCCTGCAGCCGGCCCTTCGATGGCACGGCGAGAACAAACGGCGCCGTCATGACGCGCTCCCGCCTGAATTCCTCTTCGCGCGCTGGCGGCCCACTTGTGTCAAGGTCTCGACCCAGACCGAGAATCCGACGGCGGGGATACGGTTGGGGGCGCCAAGCTGGGTCATCAATCCGTCGTAGCGTCCGCCCGCCACCAGCGGCTCGACGCCGTTGCCCTTGCCGTGCAGTTCGAACTCGAAGCCGGTGTAGTAGTCGAGGCCGCGCCCGAATGAGGTGGAAAACCGTGTTTTGCCGGTATCGATGCCACGCGCGGCCATGAAGCCGACGCGGCTTTCGAACTGGTCGATGGCGGCGGTGATGTTGAGTTTCGTGTTATCGGCCAGCGCGCGCAATTGGGCGACCGCATCGTCGGGGTCGCCTGCGATCGCGAGAAACCGCTTGATGACGTTAAGCGCGTCACGCGGCAGCGCGCCGCCCTTCAGCGTCGACTGTTCGAGGAAGCGATCGGCGATTTCCGAAACCGAGCGCCCGCCGACATTGGTGGTACCGGCGATCGACATCAGATCGGTCACCAGCGCCAGCGCCGCCTTGCGGTCGGAGCCTGCGAGGGCGGCAAGCACACCTTCATATTCATTGCGGCTCGAGGCGGTTGCAAGCGTGAGCCGCTCGAGATCCTGCTCCAGGCTGATCTTGCGGTTGAAATCCTTGATCAACCTTCGCCGCCATACCGGATAGAGATCGAGCGCATCGATCAGCGCAATGAATAGCGCCAGGTCGCCGGTGCGAATCTCGACCTCGGTCAATCCGAATGCGCTGGTGGCTTCCAGCGCCAGCGCCAGCATTTCCGCGTCGGCTGCGGCGCGATCCTGCCGTCCGAAGGATTCGATCCCGGCCTGCAGGAATTCGCTTGGCCGGCCGCCACGATAGCGAAACACCGGGCCGAGATAGCTGAACCCGGCAGGCTGGCCGGCACGGGACGAGGCGAGATAATCCCGCGCCACCGGAATGGTGAGATCGGGACGAAGGCACAGTTCCTCGCCGCTCGGCGTCGGTGGTCAGGTAAAGGCTTTTCCGGATGTCCTCGCCCGACAGGTCGAGGAACGGCTCGGCAGGCTGCAGGATCGCGGGTTCGGCCCTGAGGTAGCCGGCCTGCGCGAACGACAATAGCAGCGCGTCCGCCCATGCGGCGGATCCGGTGCCACGAGGGGCGGCGGTCAGGGTCATCTCGGGTTCCAATACCCCGGAACAGGTTCAAAAGGTCCGGCTGGACAGCCCCTTAGCATGGCCGGGGCCGGGTTTCGACAGGGATCGGCCCATTCGATTAATGGTCGGCCAAGATTGATCGCGACGGGCTAAGCGGCAACCTACCCGCGCAGGCCGGTACCGGTGGTCCAGTCGCCGAGCGCCGCCTGCACCAGGGCAAGCGCCGCCACCGCCGCGGTGTCGGCGCGCAATATCCTCGGCCCCAGCGAAAGCCGCAGGGTTCGCGGCTGTCGCAGGAGAGCATCGCGCTCCTCCTCGGCGAACCCACCTTCGGGGCCGACCAGGACGTCGACGCCGTTCGGCACCATCAGGCCGCTTTGGAGCGCTTTTAACGGATTGATGGCATCCGCGGCCTCGTCGCAGAAGACAAGCAGGCGCTCTCCATCGCGCTGGCCCAAATAGCGGTCGAGTGGCATTGGCTCGGTCACCGTCGCAAGGCTCAGGATGCCGCATTGCTCGGCGGCCTCGATGACATTGGCGCGCATGCGCTCGCCGTTGACCCGGGCGACCTGGGTGAAGCGGGTCAGAACCGGCTGCAGCGATGACGCTCCCATCTCGACCGCCTTCTGCACCATGTAGTCGAGCCGGGCATGCTTTAGCGGCGCAAAGACATAAGCGAGGTCGGGCAGGCGATCCTGCGGCCGGGTCCGGGTAACGACCTCGAGACTGTCCGGCCGTTTGCGTCCCCCGATAGCGGCCCGCCATTCGCCATCGCGTCCATTGAACACCAGGATGGTGTCGCCCTTGGAAAGGCGGAGCACGTTGCCGAGATAATTGCTCTGGTCTGCGCTCCAGCGCGAGCGTTTCGCCTGCTGCCAACGCGGCATCGACAAACAGCCTGGGCTGACGAAAGTCGAGTTGAGGCATGGTCGATGTTCCAGTTTCCGCGGCGTTTTAACCCAAACTATGCGAATCAGCGCAATTATTGGCATCCGGCGCGTCCCTACGCCGCGCTGTTGCCAAATTCCACGGGTTGTTAAGGAACGGCAGGAATCGTAAAAAGCCCTATCGGGAAGACGCTGGGGAGCATTGGACCTTGCTGGAGCAACCGTATTGATCATCCGCCGCCTGATTATGCCCCTGACCGTGGCCGTCGTAACTGCGCACGCCGGTCAAGGCTTGGCGCAAGGCGCGTTTCCGGCGCCGCTGCCTGGTCAGGCTGCCCCGAGCAACGCTTCACCATTTCCGCCGGTGAATGGCGCGGCTCCCACCGCTTCGGTAGGGGCCGCTCCCAGTTCATTCCCGGTGCAGGGTGCTGCGCCGATCACCGGCTCGGCATTCGAGCGCGGCCCGGCTCCGCCTACTCAGGCCGGTCCCTCGGACGATTGCATGAAGGGATTTCTACCCTTGCGGGAAGAGGCGGAGAAGCGCGGCAAGCTGATCAAGGTCGCCAGCGACCGGCATGCCCCCCCGGACGAGGCCTGCAAGCTGATCGGGAATTTCGGCCAGGCCGAGAGCAAGATGATCGAATATGTCAAGACCCACGCCGCGAAGTGCGGGATTCCCCCGCAGATAGCGGATCAGCTGAAGACCGGCCACAAGAACACCGAGAACCTGCAGAAGAAAGTCTGCGCGGCGGCGCAGCAGGCGCAGCAAAGGGGTCCGGCTGGACCGAGCCTGAGCGAAGTGCTCGGCTCCTCGGCGGCGTTGCCGGAGGCTACGCCCACCAAGAAGGGCGGCAGCACCTTCGATACCTTGAACGGCAACGTCCTCGCGCGATGACCGGCGGCGCGGCGGCGCGCGTTGCTGACGCGACCGGCAACTGGGTCGACACGCGCGCACCGCCCTGGTCGCGGCCTTACTTGCGGCTCTCCCGTCTCGATCGGCCGATCGGATCGTGGCTATTGCTGATGCCGTGCTGGTGGTCGGCAGCGCTGGCCGCCGGCGTCATCGGCAGCATCAGCCAATTGCCCCTCATCCTTGTGCTGTTCTTCATCGGCGCATTCGTCATGCGCGGCGCCGGCTGCACCTGGAACGACATTACCGATCGCGATCTCGACGCGTTGGTGGAACGGACGCGGTCGCGGCCGATCCCGTCAGGACAGGTGGGCGTGCCGCAGGCGGCGGCCTTTCTCGTGATTCAGGCGCTGATTGGCCTCGCGGTGCTGCTCCAGTTCAACCGCGTCGCGGTGGCGACCGGCATCGCCTCGCTCGTCATCGTCGCGGTCTATCCGTTCATGAAGCGGATCACCTGGTGGCCGCAGATCGTGCTCGGCCTGGCGTTCTCGTGGGGCGCACTGATGGGATTTGCGGCGATCGCTCGGTCGCATCGACGCGACAGCGTTGACGCTTTACGCCGGCTCGATCGCCTGGGTGATCGGCTACGACACCATCTATGCGCACCAGGACGCCGAGGACGACGCGCTGATCGGAATCAAATCGACCGCGCTCTTGTTCGGCGCGCGCACCCATCAGGCGCTGATGGTGTTTTACGCAGCGGCGGTGGTGTTGATCGGCGTGGCGCTGGGGCTTGCCGGTGCGCGCTGGTTGGCATGGATCGGGCTCGCCGCGTTCGCGGCGCATCTGGTCTGGCAGATCAGGCGTCTTGAGATCAGCGATCCCGCTTTGTGCCTGCGGATTTTTAAATCCAACCGCGATGCGGGGCTTTTGCTGTTTGCCGGGCTTTTGCTCGATGCGGTGATGCGGGCAAATTGAGCGACGCGTCATGCTTCGGGCCGCAAGAGCGCGCACCTCCGGATGACATCGAAGCGGGCAAGCGCGGGCCAAGAGAAGTCGCTAGTCCCTCGCGATGATCTCGCGCTCGCCCTGGTGCATGTTGGCGGGGTTGAGCAGATCGCCGCGGCGCCGGCGGACCAGGAATTTCGGCCGCCGCGCCCGGATCGCGTTGTGACGCCGGCGCCGCGGCGCGGGTTCGCGCCGCTTTTGTTCCGGCAATTGCGGAAGCGCGAAGATGTCGCTCCACATCCGCCAGGCAGCTGTGATCTCGTCGCGGTCGGAACTGACGCACAGCGGAACGGTCAATGACGGATCGCGATGAGCGAGCACCAGCATCTGCGCGTCGTCGATGCCGCGCAACGCAACGCCGAGAAAATCGGTGACGCGAACATTCACCGCCATCTGCATGCCGTGGACGGCACGGCGCAGCACGACGCGTTCGCGGTGAAGTTCGATCTGCCGCACGCCGCCGTCGGCGCGGGCATCATGCGCATCGAAGCGGACAGGCAGGGAGAGAGGGTCGAGCCGCAATGCGCGGCTCGACCCGGCGGGATTGATCCCGCTTGTTGCAGTTTGACGCCTCACGGCCTTGTCTCCCCGCCGGGATTATGTTCCCGGTCGATGCGCGAGACTTTGCCATAGCCGGCTCCGAAATGGCTTAAAAAGGCTGGTTAATCGGGCGTCACCCGCCTTGCAATCGCCGGCATGATTGACAAGACCTTGGCTCACATGATTGACGATAGCTTGCCGCGTTGATGAAAATCTTTGGCTTTCGACGCCTGAAAATGCTTGAAGCGCGCGTCAATCGGGCACATCTCAGGGATTCGTCGATTTCCCGCCAAGCCTCCATCCATGCTCCTTCAATCCTTGGGATTTTGTTCGTGATCGCTTCATCATCCGCCGCTTCGCCGGCTTCATCGAAACCAGCCACGTCAGACCTGTTCGATCAATCCGCCCTGAGCACGCTGGCGCAGCGTCTGGTCGAGGCCGCGAAAAGCGCCGGCGCGGACGCCGCCGACGCGGTGGCGGTGCGCGGCGTCTCGCAAGGCGTAGAGGTCCGCGATGGACGCGTCGAGGAATCCGAGCGCTCGGAAGGCGATGATGTCGGGTTGCGCGTGCTGGTCGGACAGCGCCAGGCGGTGGTCTCGACCAATGATGTCAGCGGCGATGGCGTCGCAAAGCTTGCGGAGCGCGCCGTCGCCATGGCGCGCGTCGCGCCCGACGACAAATATGTCGGTCTCGCCGATCCATCATTGCTGGCGCGCGATTTTCCCGATCTCGATCTGCTCGACTCCAACATTCCATCGACGGCAGAGCTTGAGCGGCGCGCCTGTGAAGCCGAAGCGGCCGCGCTCGCGGTCAAGGGGGTCACCAAATCGGGCGGCGCGTCGGCCTCGACGGGAATTGGCGGCATGGTGCTGGTGACCTCTACCGGCTTCCACGGCTCCTATTTGCGCTCGAGCCAGAGCATTGCGATGACCGCGATCTCGGGCGACGGCACCAAAATGGAGCGCGACTACGATTACACGACCGCGCCACATGCGTCCGATCTCGCCTCGCCCGAAAGCGTCGGCCGCAAGGCAGGCGAGCGCACGGTCGCGCGCGCCAATCCGCGCAAGGTCGAGACCTGCAAGGTGCCTGTCGTGTTCGATCCCAGGGTTTCCGGATCGCTGGTCGGCCATCTCGTGGGCGCGGTGAACGGCGCCTCGATCGCGCGCAAGACCAGCTTCCTGAAAGACCGTCTCGGCGCGCAGTTGTTCGCAAACAACATCCGCATCGTCGACGATCCGTTGCGGGTGCGCGGATTGCGCTCGCAAACCTTCGACGCCGAGGGCGTCAAGGTCAAAAGGCTCGCGATCATCGATGACGGCGTTCTGACAACGTGGCTTTTGGATAGCGCGACCGCGCGGGAGCTCGGACTGGTCACGACCGGCCACGCCCACCGCGGCGTTTCATCGTCGCCCTCGCCGGGACCGTATAACCTGCATCTCGAGGCGGGCGAACCCACGCCCGCCGAGTTGATGTCCGACATCAGAGCCGGATTTTACGTCACCGACCTGATCGGCTCCGGCGTCAATGGCGTGACCGGCGACTACAGCCGCGGCGCGTCCGGCTTCTGGATCGAGAACGGCAAGATCGCCTATCCGGTGAGCGAGGTGACGATTGCGGGCCATCTGCTCGAGATATTCAAATCGCTGGCGCCGGCCAACGACCTGGAATTCCGTTATGGGGTCAATGCTCCGACGGTGCGCATCGAGGGATTGACGGTTGGCGGACGTTAGCGCCGGCGGCGTTCACAACAGGATTTTGGGCGACAAGGTTTTGACCCGCGACGCCGCGTTGCTTAAGGATACCGTGCGGGAGGCGGGCGCACTGGCGCTATCGTTATTTCGCACCGAACTGAAAAACTGGACCAAGGGCGCGTCGTCCCCGGTGTCCGAAGCCGATATCGCCGTTAACGACCTGCTCGAGAGCCGGCTGCGATCCGCCACGCCGGATTACGGCTGGCTGTCGGAAGAAAGCGCCGATGACGAGACGCGTCTCGGCAAGCGTCTGGTCTGGATCGTCGATCCGATCGACGGCACCCGCGGCTATCTCGCCGGCCGCGAAGACTGGTGCGTGAGCGCAGCGCTGGTCGAGGATGGCTCGCCAGTGCTGGCCGCGGTGTTTGCACCGGCCAGCGATGAATTTTTCTCTGCCGCGCGCGGACATCGCGCGACGCTCAACGATGGACCTGTTCATGCGACGGCCGGCACGGAGCTGGATTTTTCCCGCGTCGCCGGTCCGAAGCCGCTGGTGCAGCGGCTCAGTCAGGCATCCGGTGAAATCATCCTTCATCCGCGAATCGGATCGCTGGCGCTTCGGCTGTGCCGGGTCGCACAAGGAAGCCTGGATGCGGCTTTTGCGGGCGGCCAAAGCCGCGATTGGGACCTTGCCGCGGCCAATTTGATCGTGCAGGAAGCGGATGGTAACATGACCGCGCTCTCCGGGGATCCGATATCATACAATCGCCGGGAGGTGACGCACGGGGTGCTGGTGGCAGCGGGGCGCGATCGCCATGCACGCATTGTCGAGCATTTTCGAAACCGCGTGTCGCCCTGAGCGCCGTCGCCGGCGCGTCGGGACTGTTGCTGGCCGGGCAATGCGTTAGGAAAAGGAATCATGCCAGATAATGCCCAGCAGCAATTGCTTCATCTCGTCATCGGAGGCGAACTGACCGATCTCGGGAGCACGACGTTCAAGGATCTCGATCGGGTGGAAATCGTCGGCGTGTTTCCCAATTACGCGACCGCTTATGCGGCCTGGAAAGCCAAAGCGCAACAAACCGTTGACAACGCCCACATGCGCTATTTCATCGTTCATCTCCACCGGCTGCTCGATCCAGGTCAAGACGCGAAGCCTGCCCGTTGAAAAGATTAGTTCGCAATGTGCTGCGCAGCAGCTGGCTTCAGCGCGCGGTGGGTTTCCTCGCGGCCGAGTACTTGCGGCTGGTCTGGTTGACCAACAAATTCAGTTTCGATCCTCCCGAGGTCTATGAAATCGTCGAGCCGCAGCAACCGGCGATCTTCGCATTCTGGCACGGCCAGCATTTCATGACGCCGTTTATCAAGACCAAGGACAGCCACCGCGGCAAGGTGCTGATCTCGCGGCATCGCGACGGTGAATATAACGCGATCGCCGCCGAACGGCTCGGGATCGGCACCATCCGCGGCTCGGGCGATCACGGCTCGGCGTTTCACCGCAAAGGCGGCGTCGGCGCCTTCAAGGAGATGGTGCGCGCGCTTGAAGACGATTATAACATCGCCCTGACCGCCGACGTGCCGAAGCGCTCGCGCGTCGCGGGGCTGGGCATCATCATGCTGGCGCGGGAATCAGGACGGCCGATCATGCCATTTGCGATGGCGACCAGCCGCTTCGTCCGCCTGCACAACTGGGACCGCACCACCATCAATTTGCCATTCGGACGAGGTGCATTGGTGGGAGGCGAGATCATCATCGTTCCCCCCGACGCGGATGCCGAGGCGATGGAAGACTTGCGCGCGCGGCTGGAGGCGACCCTGAACGACGCGACCCGTCGCGCCTATGCGCAAATCGGCCGTCCGGAAGGAGCCGGTCATGGCTAACTCCCTGCCGATGACGCTGCGCGTCTACCAGAAGCTATCCGCCGCGGTGGTGCCGCTGGCGCCGGCGTTGATCAAGCGGCGGCTGAAACAGGGCAAGGAGGATCCCGCGCGCGTCAGTGAGCGCCGCGGCATGAGCCGGGACACCCGGCCGCATGGGCCGCTGGTGTGGATTTACGGCGCCAGCGTTGGTGAAGTGCTGGCCGCGGCAGCCTTGATCGAGAAGCTGCGCGCGCTCAATATCCGCATCCTCTTGACCTCGGGCACCGTGACCTCGGCGGCGATCGTCGCCAAGCGGTTTCCCGCCGACATCATTCATCAATATGTGCCCTACGACTCCCCGCGTTACGTCGCGCGCTTTCTCGATCATTGGCGGCCGAGTCTGGCGCTGTTCATCGAATCCGATTTGTGGCCCAATCTCATCCTGTCGAGCGCGGCGCGGCGTCTGCCGATGGTCCTGATCAACGGACGGATGTCGCATCGTTCGTTTCCGCGCTGGCGCAGGGTTGCCGGCACGATCTCGGCGTTGCTTGGCCGCTTCGACATTTGTCTGGCGCAATCGCATGTCGATGCCGAGCGCTTTGCGGCGCTCGGCAGCCGCAACGTCATCACCACAGGCAATTTGAAACTGGATGTTCCGGCGCCGCCCGCCGACTCCGCCAAACTGGAGCGGCTGATGTCGGTGACGCGCGGCCGCCCGATCATCGTGGCGGCATCGACCCATCCCGGCGAAGAAGACATTCTGCTTGATGCACATCGGGCACTTGCAGGATTCTTCCCGTCGCTGCTGAGTGTGATCGTGCCGCGACATCCGGCGCGCGGCGAAGCGATCGCCCGTGGCGTCGCGGCTTCCGGCCTGCATGTGGCCCAGCGCTCGCGCGAGGAATTGCCGACCGCAACCACCGACATCTACGTTGCGGACACCATGGGCGAAATGGGATTGTTCTACCGGCTGGCGCCGATCGTGTTCATGGGCGGCTCGCTGATCGAGCATGGCGGGCAGAATCCGATCGAGGCGGTCAAGCTGGGCGCGTCGATCGTTCATGGTCCTCACATCTTCAATTTCACCGATGTTTACGAGGCGCTGGATAGCGCGGGCGGGGCCAGAAGGGCTGATACGCAGGACGCACTGGTGAAGCAGCTCGGCCAATTGCTGGCCGATCCGGCGGCCCGTGAATTGTCGGTTGGCGCCGCCGAGCGCGTGGTCGAACAGCTCGGCGGCGCGCTCGACCGCACGCTTGCCGCGCTCGAACCGTATCTTTTGCAATTGCGGCTCGAAATGGGAGCGGCGAATGCGTGAGCCGGCCTTCTGGTACCGGCCACCGTCATGGATATCCATCGCATTGTCGCCGCTCGGCGCATTCTATGGCTTGATCTCAGCGCAGCGATTGCAGCACGACGGCTTTGATGCCGGCATCCCCGTGCTTTGCGTCGGCAACTATCATCTCGGCGGCGCCGGCAAGACTCCGACCGTGCTGGCGCTCGCAAAGCTGTTGCGCGAACTCGGCGAGACGCCGGTCGTGCTCAGTCGCGGCTATGGCGGACGATTGCGCGGACCCATCATGGTCGATCCCGCGCGGCATGGTGCGGCCGATCTCGGCGACGAGCCATTGATGCTGGCGCGGACGGTTCCGGTGGCCGTCGCGCGCGATCGCATCGAAGGCGTCGCATTGGCGCGGTCGCAACGTGCCAGCGTGATCCTGTTGGACGACGGTTTCCAGAATCCCACGATCGCCAAGGATGCCTCGCTGATCGTGATCGACGGCGAGCGCGGCCTCGGCAATGCCTGCGTGTTTCCCGCGGGTCCGTTGCGCGCGCCGCTGCCGCCGCAACTTGCTCGCACCGACGCGCTGATCGTCGTCGGCGATGGCAACGCAGCCGGGGCGGTTGCTGCCGACATCGCCGCTCGGGGCAAACCGGTGCTGTCTGCACATCTCAAGCCTGAGGATGCCTCGGTGGCGGCATTGCGAGGCAAACGTGTCCTGGCCTTTGCCGGGATCGGCGATCCGGACCGGTTCTTCAGGACGCTGCGAGCAAGCGGGATCGATGTTGTCCGCGCGCGTGCCTTCCCCGATCACCATCCGTTTTCGAAGAGCGAAATCGAAACCCTGACCGCCGAAGCAAAGCGTGATGCGCTGACGCTGGTGACCACGGAAAAGGATCTGGCGCGGCTGCGCGGCAGCGAGGGGGCGGAAGGCATCATGCCGTTTCCAGTGACCCTCGAGTTCGATGACATCGCGGGGTTGCGGAAATTCGTATCGGGTCGGTTGCTCGAGGCGCGCGAGAAGAAATTCACGACAAGGAACTGACACGCAGGGCCAGCAAAGCCAACGGCTCGCGCGAATGCGCGCCCGATGATAAACTCCGCGTGCCATCATCGGATTCGCGAATATCTTGATCTGGAACGGTGGGCACGGCGCAAGGCGCCTTTGCCCACCCGCAACTTATCCCTGCGCCTTCAGCGCGCCGGGAAAATGCCGCTGCAGCACGGCACTCGGGACGGCGTAGGCCTCCTGCAGGTCGACGCTCCAATACTTCAGTTCGTCGAGCGGTATCCGCACATCGGTCACCGCGCAGCGCACATAGGTTCCCGGCGAGATCACGCGGAAATCGCCATCCAGATACTGCACCTGCGCTTCGCCATGCCCCGAAGGACCGAATTTATTCAGCACCGTTGATTTCTCCGGCTAACCTCGCCCGGCTGTTCAGGCCGGGTTCATGTTTATGAATGCGATCTACCATAGATAGGTCATGGTGTCCGCCGGTAAAACCCACCGATTTGTGATGAATTGCCGCCTCGGGCACATGGTAATTTCACATAATGGACGCTGTTTTTTTAAGCGCCATAGCAAGCCGGCAAGCCGATGCGCCTTCTGTCAGCCATTGCAGTCCTCACGCTACTTGCCCTGAGTTTTGCAGCGGACGCGGCGCCGGCACCTTCGCCGCGTCAGGTCGACATTCCCTTGGGCGGCGGAACACTGCACGCCCAGCTTTACAAGCCCGAGGGTGACGGTCCGTTTCCGGTGGTGATCGCTTTGCATGGGTGCGGCGGATTGGCCGGCCATTCCGAGCCGGTGCAGGCGCGCTATCGCGAATGGGCCGAGCAATTGCTGAAGGCAGGCACCGCAGTGTTGCTGCCCGACAGCTATGGTTCGCGCGAGCTTGGGCCGCAATGCCGGGTCAAGGAGCGCCGCATCTTGGCGCGCCGCGAACGGGTGGCGGACATCATGGCCTCCAGGGAATGGCTGGTGCAGCAGCCCTGGGCCGCGCGCGACCGCATCAGCCTGATGGGATGGGCCAACGGCGCCAGCGCGCTATTGTGGGCGGTGCGTCCGCAATTGCCGTCGCGCAATATCGAGCCGGACTTCCGCTCGGCGATTGCCTTTTATCCGAACTGCCGGATTTCGTCCGGCCTGGGATGGAGCGCACGCGTCCCGACGCTTTTGTTGATCGGCGCCAAAGACGATGTCAGCTCGCCGCCGGCCTGCCGTCAGATGGTCGACGGGGCGCGCGGGCGCAGCGCGCTGGCGCGGATCGTGGTCTATCCCGGCGCCTACCACGATTTCGACCGCGCGAACTTTCCGCTGCACGCGATCGGGGGCGCCTCCGACGCTACCCTGCCGGAGAAGGGCCATGTTGGTACCGACACGGAAGCGCGCGCCGATTTGCAAAAGCGCGTCGCGGAATGGCTGGCGCGGTGAGCTTCTCTCTCGCCCCGCTCTTGCGGGGAGAGGGTAGGGGAGGGGCTGTCACCTCGTCAAGGTTGAGAGTTTGTGGCAAACGCCGTGACTTGCCCCTCACCCGAAATTCGCTCGCGATTTCGACTCTCGCAAGAGCGAGGCAGAAGGCCAAACTGCCCTGACCGACCGGCTTCGCGGCGCGCTTGGGCGTTGCGGGCTTCGATTCGCTGGCGATGGGTTTCGCCGGACGCGCTACCGCCGGCCGGCCGGCATCCGCCGTGGTCGCGACGTGGCCGTCGGCAAATTCCAGATCGAGCCGCGCTCCCGGTCCGATGCCGGCCGCGGCGTGCACGGCATGGCCCTGCTGATCGCGTACCAGCGCAAAACCGCGCGTCAGCACGCTGCGATACGACAGCGCCCCGAGCAATTGGCCGCTATGGGCGACACGCGCCTCGAGCCGCTGCATCGCCATTGTGAGCGCGCGCCGCGCGCGCTCGGCCAGGCGCTGTGTGCGTTCGCAGTCGCGCGCGATCGCGTTGCGTTGGGCCTGCGCGTTGGAGAGCTTTGAGGCCTTCAGCCTGATCTCAAGCCCGGCATAGCGATCCCTGCGGCTTCGCAGCAGCGATCGTGCCGAATGCGTCATCCGTTCGCCGCACACGGTCAGCCGGTGGTTGGCCTGCGCAACCTGGCCCCGCAGCACCCGCAATGTGAGCCGCGCGCTGATTTGGGCGAAGCGGCGGAAATGGGCGTGGGTGTTGGCTTTCAATCCACGGGGCAGGCAAGCGGTCGCGCTATCCAGCCGCTGCCGCGGGATCGCAAGCAGTTCGCCTGCGGCGGGCAGCGCCCGCACGGCAGCGCGAAACTCGTTGCGGCGGCCTTCCTGGCCGCGCTGCCAGCACAGCATGGTACGCCGCGCCAGGGCCGTGACCTCGACAAACAATTCGCTGCGCACCGGCACCGCCATTTCGGCGGCGGCCGTCGGCGTCGGGGCGCGCTTGTCGGCGGCGAAGTCGATCAGCGTGATGTCGGTCTCGTGGCCGACCGCCGAGATCAGCGGGATCATGCTGCCAGCGGCGGCACGGACCACGATCTCCTCGTTGAACGACCACAGGTCCTCCAGCGATCCGCCGCCGCGCGCGACGATCAGGAGATCCGGCCGCGGAATCCTGCCACCCTCCGGCAGCGCGTTGAACCCGCGGATCGCGGCGGCAATCTGTTCGGCCGAGCCTTCGCCCTGCACCCGCACCGGCCACACCAGCACGCGGCGCGGAAAGCGGTCCTGCAGCCGATGCAGGATGTCGCGAATCACCGCGCCGGTCGGTGAAGTGACAACGCCGATCACCTCCGGCAGCCACGGCAAAAGCTGCTTGCGCGCCTCGTCGAACAGCCCTTCGGCGGAAAGCTTGCGTTTGCGCTCTTCCATCAGCGCCATCAGCGCGCCGACCCCGGCGGGCTCGAGCGCCTCGATCACGATCTGGTATTTCGACGAGCCGGGATAGGTCGTCAGCCTGCCGGTGGCGATGACCTCAAGACCTTCCTGCGGCTTGAAGCGCATCCGGGCATGGGCGGTTTTCCAGATCACCGCCTCGATCTTGGCGCTGTCGTCCTTGAGTGCGAAATAGCAGTGCCCGGAGGAGTGCGGCCCGCGGAAACCGGAGATTTCGCCGCGCACCCGGACATGCCCATAGGCGTCCTCCACCGTCCGCCTGAGCGCGGAGGACAGTTCGGACACCGTGAATTCCGGCGCGTTGACGAGGGCTTCAGCTAGGGTCATCGGGACAATCGATTTCGGGCTTTTCAGGTCGATGCACAAGGCCCCCGGCGCGGCTGCCGCGGCTGGCGGGCATATATCCACACCTGATCGGCGGCGATTCTTGCAGTGCGGCAAGGCCATGCTAAACCCGGGGCCCTATCGCGGCAACACCTTCATTGGGCTGCATTTATGAACATTCTTCTGCTTGGTTCCGGCGGCCGCGAACACGCGCTGGCGTGGAAAATCGCCGCTTCGCCGCTGGTGACGAAGCTGTGGTGCGCGCCGGGCAATGCCGGCATCGCCCGGGAAGCCGAATGCGTGGCGCTCGATATCGCCGACCACGCCGCGGTGATCGATTTCTGCAAAGGCAAGGCGGTGGATCTGGTCGTGGTCGGCCCGGAGACGCCGCTCGCGGCCGGGATCGTCGACGATCTCGCCAGCGCCGGCATCAGAGCGTTCGGGCCGAGCAAGCAGGCGGCGCAGCTCGAGGCATCCAAGGGATTTACAAAAGCGCTCTGCAGCGAATTCGGCATTCCGACCGGCGCCTATGGCCGCTTCGCCAATGCAGCCGACGCGCTGGCCTATGTCCGCGCGAAAGGTGCGCCGATCGTGGTCAAGGCCGACGGGCTTGCGGCAGGCAAGGGCGTGGTCGTCGCCAAAACCTTGCCCGAGGCCGAACAGGCCACCGCGAAAATGTTCGAGGGCGCCTTCGGGACGGCGGGCACCGAAATCGTAATCGAGGAATTTCTCACCGGCCGCGAGATCAGCTTTTTTGCATTGTCCGACGGCGACAACGCGATGCCGCTTGCCTCCGCCCAGGACCACAAGCGCGCCTTCGACCACGATGAGGGGCCGAACACCGGCGGCATGGGCGCCTATTCGCCGACGCCGTTGGTGACGCCGGAGATCCACGACCAGATCATGGCGCGGATCATCCTGCCGACGGTGGCCGGCATGAAGGCGCGCGGCACGCCGTTCCGCGGCGTGCTCTATGCCGGCATCATGCTGACACCGGATGGGCCAAAACTGTTCGAATATAATGTCCGCTTCGGTGATCCCGAGTGCCAGGTGCTGATGTTGCGGATGATGTCGGACATCGTGCCGGCGTTTCTGGCTTGCTGCGACGGACAGTTGAAGAATTTTGATCTGCGCTGGTTTGACGAGCCGGCGCTGACGGTGGTGATGGCGGCGAAAGGCTATCCCGGCGACTATGCAAAAGGCACCCGCATCGAGGGCCTCGACGCCGCCGCCGGTGTCGAAGGCGCGGAAATCTTCCACGCCGGCACGATAGCGAAGGACGGACATATTCTGGCCAATGGCGGTCGCGTGCTCAATATCTGCGCGACAGGCAAGACCGTTACGGAAGCACAACAGCGCGCCTATCAGGCAGTGGACCGCATTCAGTGGCCGGAAGGCTTTTGCCGCCGCGATATCGGTTGGCAGGCGGTGGAACGGGAGAAGGGTTCCTAGAACTTCGCGCCATTCCGGACGACGCGCAACTTTCGCAATTGAAATAGGCGGGCTTTGACCCGCGTATCCATCAATCTTCGCTAAAGCATTTTTGAAAAGCGATGGATTGCCGGGTCAAGCCCGGCAATGACACCTTTTTTCCTCAAAGCAAATCGCCGCCCGCCGCCAAGGCCGTGGTGCCGTGCTCGCGAAACGCCTTGATGACGTTGCGGCCGACCTTCCATCTGTGCACTTCGTCCGGACCGTCGACCAGCCGTTGCGAGCGCACTTGCGTGTACCACTTCGCCAGCACCGTGTCCTGGCTGAAGCCGAGCGCGCCGTGCAACTGGATCGCGGTGTCGATCACCTTGTGCACCATATGGGCCAGATAAACCTTGGCGATCGAGTTTTCCTGGGTCAGGTCCATGCCTTTTTCCGCCTTGTAGGCGATGTGCAACAGCATCAGCCGCCCGATGTAGAGCTGGCTGGCGCATTCGGCGAGCATGAACTGCACGGCCTGGCGATCGGCCAGCAGCACGCCGAAGGTCGAGCGTTTCGTCACATGCGCGACCGCCATATCGAGGGCGCGCTGGGCTTTGGCGATATTGTGCATGCCGTGGCGCAGGCGGCCGTAGGCGAGGCGGTGCTGGCCCATGTTGAAACCGTTGCCTTCGCCGCCGAGCAGATTGTCGGCCGGCACTTTCAGATCCTTGATCTCGATCTCGGAATGGCCGCCGGAGAGCTGGTCGTAATGCGGGCCTTCGATCGCCATGTTCTTGATGTTGCGCTTGATCCGGTAACCAGGAGTTCGGCAACTCCACGATGAAGGTCGAATACTGCTTGTGACGCGGCGCGTTCGGATCGGTTTTCGCCATCACCAGCGCCATGTCGGCGACGCTCGCGGAGGAGGAGAACCACTTCTCGCCATTGAGAATGTAGTTCTCGTTGCCGTCCTTCACGGCGGTGGTTTGCATGCCGGTGGCGTCAGCGCCCGCCGCTTTTTCCGTCATCGAGAAACAAATGCGCTTGTCGCCGTTCAATAGCGGTTTGAGGAACTTTTCCTTCTGATGTTCGGTGCCATGGGTGAGGATCGTCAGCATCGAGGCGTCGTCAGGCCCTTGCGTGTTCATCGAGAGCGCGCCGAGCGAGCTTTCGCCGAGCTCCATCTGCACCAGCGCGTTGGCGAGCGGTCCGAGGCCCATGCCGCCATATTCCTTCGGCACGAACGGGCACCATAGTCCCTGCGCCCGCGCCTTTTTCCGCAGTTTCCCGAGCACTTCGTCGAGCGGCTTGGTGTCCAGTTCCTTTTCCGCGGGAATGCATTCATCATGGACCCATTGGCGGACTTTCTCGCGGATCGCCTTGGCCTCGGCCGGGATTTCAAAATCGATCGACATCGGAGGTTTCCTCGTTCTGTTCTTGATGGTTGTGCTTTCAGGATGGGATATATCCCCGACGAGCCAGCGGCAACGACAAACAAAGTTTGAAGCGACCCCGTCGTACCCGCGACTACGGCGGGAAACAGCATGAAATCGGCTTCCCAATGGCCCGGCGTCCCGCGGCCTTCGACCTCGGCGGGGCGTTCGGTGATCGAGCGCCGTTGTTTGATGAGGCTGGCGGGGTTGCGTCCTGGACGGTGCCCTCGTCTTCGTTTGCGGCGCGGCAGCAGACGATGCCAGCGATCCTTTTGAGCTGCACGATGATAGATGAAACGATAGATTGACTCGTGGCTGATGATGACGCGACCATGTTCCAGCGCCAGTCGGCCAGCGATCTGCTCGGGGGAATGTCCCATCGCAAGGCTATTGCCCACGCAGTCCCGCAGGTCCGGCTGGCGCGCCAGCTTGAAGCGGCCATCCCACCGGCGTCGGCGTTCGGCCAATTGCTGGGCCCGGACAGGCTCGTAGCCCCCCGTCCAGACCTTGGTTGGCCGGGAGTTGCGCCGCAATTCCCGACTGATCGTCGATGGCGCCCGGTCGAGCGCAGAAGCAATTTCGTTTTGAGATCTACCGCCTGCATGCAGGCGGGGTATCCAGTAGGTCGCGGCGTCTGTTGTCGACGGCTAGCTTGGTGTTTACTGGATCATCCGCCGGAGCCCGTCATCGGGCAGCGCTTCGCGCTGACCCGTTGGCCGATGATGACGAGAGTTGCGAACCATGCCCGATCTCGCCGACCTGTTTCCCGGCTTTTCTTCCGAATGGATCAACACCAGGTCCGGGCGCATTTTTGCCCGCGTCGGCGGCAACGGACCGCCGCTGCTATTGCTGCACGGCTTTTCCGAGACGCATGTGATGTGGCACCGCGTTGCGCCGCAGCTTGCCGACGCCTTCACGCTGATCATCGCCGACCTGCCGGGCTACGGCTGGTCGGACATGCCGCAGAGCGACAGGGATCACACGCCCTACACCAAGCGCGCGATGGCAAGAGCGATGATCGAGGCGATGGAGCAGCTCGGCCATGTGCATTTCGCGCTCGCCGGGCACGACCGCGGCGGCCGCGTCGCCTATCGCCTCGCGCTCGATCATCCCGGCCGGCTGTCGCGGCTGGCGGTGCTGGATATCCTGCCGACCTATGAGTACTGGGAACGGATCAACCGCCTCTACGCGCTGAAAATCTATCACTGGACCTTTCTGGCGCAGCCACACCCATTGCCGGAAACGCTGATCGGCGGCAATCCCGACTTCTTCCTGCGCTACAAGATGGCGAGCCAGACCAAATCGAAAAATCTCGACGCCATCGATCCGCGCGCGCTCGAGCATTATCTCGCCGCCTTCCGCGATCCCTCGCGGGTGCACGCGATGTGCGAGGATTATCGCGCCGGCGCCTATGCCGACTTCGAGATCGACAAGGCCGATCGCGAGGCGGGGAAGAAGATCACGATCCCGATGCTGGCGCTGTGGGGCGATGCCGGCATTGCCAGCGCCGCGGCAACGCCCATCGATACCTGGAAGAGCTGGGCGACCAACGTCTCGGGCGCACCGATCGATTCCGGTCATTTCCTGACCGAGGAGAATCCTGCCGCCACCGCCAAGGCGCTGAAGGAATTTTTTGCGGCGGCGTGATGGGCAAAGGGGCAGCTCGCAATAACTCGTCATACCCGCGAAAGCGGGTATCCAGTACGCCGCGGCCTATCGGTAAAATCGCAGGCGTCTCTGAGATACTGGATCATCCGCTTTTTCGCGGATGATGACAGCGAGCGCGTTGGTCGTGTGTCGGGCTCCAAAGCAAACTCACCGCCGCAGCTTGAAAAACTCCCGCAATAGCGTCGCCGCTTCGCTCTCGCCGACTGACGGATAGACTTCCGGCACGTGATGGCAGGTCGGCTGCGCGAAGAAGCGCACGCCGGATTCGACTGCGCCACCCTTGGGATCGGCGGCGCCGTAATACAGCCGCCTGATCCGCGCAAACGAGATGGCGGCGGCGCACATCGTGCACGGCTCCAGCGTCACGTAGAGATCGCAATCGACCAGCCGCTCGGTGCCGATGCTCTCGGCGGCTTGCCGGAGCGCCAATATTTCGGCATGCGCGGTCGGGTCGCGGTCGGTTAGCGTCCGGTTGCCGGCCGTGGCGATGACTTCGTAATCGCGCACAATCACGCATCCGATCGGAACTTCGCCGGATTTTCCGGTGTTTTCCGCCTTTTTCAGCGCCAAATCCATGAAAGAAGGGGCAGTCATGCCTCGTATCATCGGAAGAAACCTGCTAGTAGATGCGCCTTCAGCAAAAGTGGAACCCGATTTTGCGTGAGAATGCGCCTTGAGCCAAGTGCGCGCGCGTTATCGCTATGACAGTCACGATCCGCCTGATCGCCACTTGATCCGCACACGAGAGAGCATTCATGCCCCGCGATAAGGATAAAAACAACGATTCCCGCGGCCGGCGTGATCGGCCCTTTGGCGGCAAAGGCCGTTCCGGCGCCGCCCGGGGACCTGAGAAAAAGCTCGCCAAACGCGGTTTCGCTGCCAAGGACTTCCCGGGCAAGCGCGATGGTGACAAGCGCCCCTATGCCGGCAAGTCCGACGGCGCGAGCTCATTTGGCAAGAAGCCCTATTCGGGCGCGGGCAAGCCCTACGGCGGCAAACGCGAAGGGCCACCACGCCCTGATCGCGACGCGCCACGCACCTCGCGCTTCAGCCGCGACGACCGTCCCCGGGAGAATCGGCCTTTTGCCGATCGGCCGCCGCGGGGCGACCGCGGCGAAGCCCGCCCGGCATCTCGCTTCTCCGACAAGAAATTTGGCGACAGGAAGCTTGGCGACAAGAAATTTTCTCGCGACGCGCGGGACCGTGGTCCACGCAAGGATTTTGGGTCGGATCGTGGCGAGTCAAAACCGTGGCAGGAGCGCGACGCCGGATCGCCCGATCACGTCGGTCGCAATTCGCGCCCCTCGCGCGAGGGCGCAAGAAAGTTCGAAAAGCGAAGTTTTGACAAGCCGAAATTCGACAAGCCGCGTTATGACAAGCCGCGAGAGGACCGCGGCGGCGATGACCGTCCGCGATTTTCCCGCCCGCGCGAGGATCGCCCCCACGGTGATCGGCCGTTTCGTGAGCGGCCGAAGTTCGATCGTCCCCGCGAGGATCGTCCGAAATTCGAGCGTCCGCGCGAAGGCCGTAATGCCTGGCAGGAGCATCCGCGCAGCGAGCCGCGATCGTTTGATCGCCATGCCGATCGTCCGCGCCGCGACAACGAAGACGACAGCAAGGTCTTTGCAAAACGCCCGCCGTTCGGCGGCCGCGGCGCCTATCGTGAACGCACACCCGACGAGCGCCGGCCGCCGCGGCCGCCGCGCGAAAAGAAATCCGGAGAACGCATCGCCAAGGTGGTGTCGCGGGCTGGCCTCGCCTCGCGCCGCGATGCCGAACAATGGATCGTGCAGGGCCGCGTCACGGTCAACGGCCGCATCATCAATTCGCCGGCGCTCGATGTCACCGCCAACGACATCGTCACCGTCGACGGCAAGCCGTTGCCGCCGCGCGAGCGCACACGCTTGTTTTTGTTTCACAAGCCGCGCGGGTTGATGACCACCCACGCCGATCCGGAAGGGCGGCCGACGGTGTTCGACAATCTGCCGCAGGGGCTACCGCGGTTGATCTCAATCGGCCGGCTCGATTTCAACACCGAAGGCCTGCTGCTCCTGACCAATGATGGCGGCCTGGCGCGGGCGCTCGAACTGCCCGATACCGGCTGGCTGCGGCGCTACCGCGTCCGCGCCCATGGCGAGGTGACGCAGGCCCAGCTTGATGAGCTGAAAAACGGCATCGAAGTCGACGGCGTCAAATACGGTCCGATCGATGCGACGCTGGAGCGCGACCAGGGCGCCAACGTCTGGCTGGTATTTGCGATCCGCGAGGGCAAGAACCGCGAGGTGCGCAACGTGCTGGCGCATCTCGGCCTCGAAGTGAACCGGCTGATCCGGGTGTCCTACGGTCCGTTTCAATTGGGTGAACTGGCGGAAGGCCAGGTTGAGGAGATCAAGACCCGGGTGTTGCGCGAGCAGCTCGGCGAAAAGATCGCCGCGCTCGCAGGCGCGGATTTCACCCGGCCCGTCCATGGCGAACCTGGCGCAAAATTCGAAGACGAAGAAACCGATGCACCGCGCGGCAAAAAGCCGTTCAAGCCGGCGGGAAAAAGCGGCCTGATCGCCGACCGCAAGGGCCGCCGTGTGCTGGTGCAGCGCACCGGCAGCGAGGAGGCGCGCGCGCGCAACGAGACCGAGGCTAGCGGCTACGGCCCGCCGCGGCGCCCGCAGCGCGGCTATCACGGCAAGCGCGATCTGAAGCCGCGGGACGAGTGACGTTCGATGGTTCAACCAATGCCGCCAACTTCGAACGAGTCGTCATGGCCGGGCATAGCCGTCCGAAGGACGGCGTCGCTTCCGCTCGCCTATGCCCGGCCATCCACGTCTTGCTTGCATCGACGGTCTAAAGACGTGGATGCCCGGCACAAGGCCGGGCATGACGAGAACTCCTAATGCGCGTCGTCGGCGGGCGATTGAAGGGCCGTAATCTCGCCTCGCCATCATCGCGCGAGATCCGCCCGACCGCGGACCGCTTGCGCGAGTCACTGTTCAATATTCTGATTCACGCCTACGACGATCCGATTCAAGGTGCCCGCGTGCTCGACCTGTTCGCGGGTACCGGCGCGCTCGGCATCGAGGCGATCTCGCGAGGGGCAGCGTTCGCGCTGTTCGTCGACAACGGCACCGAAGCGAGAGCGTTGTTGCGCAACAATGTCGAGGCGCTGGGCCTGGGTGGCGTGACAAAAGTGTTTCGCCGCGACGCCACTCATCTCGGCCTGGCGCATCCGGTCGAGCCGTTCTCGCTGGTGTTCCTCGATCCGCCCTACGGTAAGGCGTTAGGCGAGAAGGCGCTGGCCTCGCTGCGCGACGGTGGCTGGCTGACGCCAACTGCGCTGCTGGTGGTGGAGGAAGCCAAGGCGGCGGCGTTCGCGGCGCCGGAAGGTTTTGAGGAGTTGGAGCGGCGGGCTTATGACGACACGGAGTTTGTGTTTTTGCGCGGAGTTGCCCAGTCATAAATCGTCATGCCCCGCGAAAGCGGCGCATCCAGTATTCATGAGGCGTTGATGCTTGATCTCGAACGGCGCGGCGTACTGGATCGTCCGCTGGAGCCTGTCATCAGGCGGCGCGTTGCGCCCGACTCGGTGGCGGACGATGACAGTTTGCTTCGTGGAAGCTGCTTGCCTCACCTTCGTCCGAACAGCTTCTCGATATCGGCGAGTTTCAGTTCGACGTAGGTCGGGCGGCCGTGGTTGCACTGTCCGGAATTCGGCGTGTCTTCCATCTCGCGCAGCAGCGCGTTCATCTCTTCCGGCTTGAGGCGGCGGCCGGCGCGCACCGAGCCGTGGCAGGCCATGGTGGCCGCGACATGCATCAAACGCCGCTCCAAAGGCAGCGCCTCGTCCCATTCGCTCATGTGCTCGGCGAGATCGCGCAGCAAAGCGGCGGCATTGGTCTTGCCGAGCAGCGACGGCGTCTCGCGCACCGCGACCGCGCCGGGGCCGAAGGATTCGATCGCGAGCCCGAATGACGCGAGCTCCTCGGTCCGCGCAACCAGTTTCTCCACCGTCGCCTCGTCGAGTTCGACGATCTCCGGAATCAGCAATATCTGCCGTTGCACGCCATTGCGCGCCAGCGATGCCTTCAGCTTTTCATAGACGATGCGCTCATGGGCCGCGTGCTGGTCCACGACGATGAGGCCGTCGCGGGTCTGCGACACGATATAGGTCTCGTGGATCTGCGTCCGCGCCGCTCCCAGCGGGCGGTCGAGCAGATCGGCTGGTGGGGTCTCCTGAAAACGTACGTCCGCGGTCGGCGCGCCGACGTCGAACGCGGCTTGGCCGGGCTCGGCAAAGGCCGTCGCCGCCGATCCGTCGAAGGCCGGCAGCGGGCCGGCCGGATAGGCCGGCGAGCGCCGCCAGTCCCAATTGGCGCGCGGCGCGAATGAAGGACGGAACGAGGCAATGGCAGCGCCGTCGCTGTTCGCCGCGGTGCGCTTGCCTTCGCGGGCGAGCCCGTCTTTCAGCGCGTGCACGATCAGCGCGCGGACCAGGCCCGCATTGCGAAACCGTACCTCGGTCTTGGCGGGATGTACATTGGCATCGACGCCTTCCGCATCGAGCGTCACGAACAGCGCCACCACCGGATGACGGTCGCGCGGCAGATAATCGGAATAGGCCGCGCGCACCGCGCCGAGAATAAGCTTGTCGCGCACCGGCCGGCCGTTGACGAACAGATATTGGCCAAGCGCGTTTGCCCGGGTCAGCGAGGGCGCGGCAGCAAACCCTTCGACGACCACAGCTTCGCGCTCGGCGCGTACCTCAATGGCGCTGCCGCGAAAATCCGCCCCCAAAATATCGCCAAGCCGTGTCAGCTGGCCGCTCGCGCCAGGCAGCGCGGCGGCCCAGGTGACGGGCGCGCGCTCCTCGCCGGCAAGCGTAAAGGCGATGTCAGGCCGCGCCATGGCGAGCCGGCGCACCACCTCGCGGATGGCTTCGGCCTCGGTGCGGTCGGTCTTGAGAAATTTCAGGCGCGCCGGAGTCGCATAAAAGAGATCGCTGACTTCGACGCGGGTGCCTTGCGACAGTGCCGCCGGCATGATCGCCGATTTCACGCCACCTTCGACCGACAGCGACCACGCGTGCGGCTCGCTCAAGTGGCGCGTAGTGATGCCGAGTTTCGCCACTGCGCCGATCGAGGGCAGCGCCTCACCGCGAAACCCGAGCGTGCGAATCCGCAACAGATCCTCGTCGTCGAGCTTGGAGGTGGCGTGGCGATCGACCGCGAGCGCGAGATCGCCTGACGTCATGCCCTCGCCATCATCGGTGACGCCGATCCGCCGCCGCCCGCCGCCATCGCTGAAAATGTCGATCCGGCCGGCGCCGGCGTCGATGGCGTTCTCAACCAGTTCCTTGACCACGCTCGCGGGACGCTCGACCACTTCGCCGGCAGCGATGCGGTTGACGATCTGTTCGGGTAGCTGGCGAACGGGCATGGGTTTTGAGCGACTCGGGGTAATGGGGAGGCTCACTCTAGAAGCTTTTGCCGCGCGAAGGGAGTGTGGTGGCGCCGTCTCTCCCCACTCTTCACGGTGATGGGCGTTGTTCCCCGCGCAAAAGCCCACAAGATCGAAAACTACAGAATTGCTTCGATGCCTTTGCGCCTGATGACGTCGAGCAAGACAAGCGTGGGGCCAGTGGGACGCTTTGCGCCACGTTCGAGTTGTGACACGTAACCCACCGTGAGTTTCAAACAGTGAGCAAAAACCGCTTGGCTCAAATGGGCCTTCTCGCGGATTGCCCGAATTTCTTTGCCCGTTGGCACAACGGCTGGCGATGCGGCAATTCCCTCGCCCAAATGGCGCAAGGTAATCTTTTCATGGGCAGCCTTACTCATGAGGCCACTCGCGCGCATGTCTTGCACCGTTTCCAGCAGTTCCTCAGTCAGCCGACGGTTCGTTTTTGTTCTCTTTGCCATGGTTCACCTCTATTAAAAGTCCGTCCTTTAATGCCTGGGCGATTTTTTTGTCATCAGCGGCAAACCACGACGCCACGATTTCTCGGAGCGTCGTCAGTTGTTTGTCGTCGATGTTCTCGCGTTCATTTTTTGCGAACCCGAATAGAAAGATTGCGCGGTCTGACCGGAATCCGATCAGCATCCGAAAACCACCTCTTTTGCCCTGCCCCGGCCTCGCAACCCGTTGCTTGATGAGGCCGCCGCCGAGATCAGCATCTATCAAGCCACGCCTTGCAGTTTCGATCGCGACCACCAGGCTTTCATCGCTGATGGCTTCTCTCTTCGTAAAGCGGGCGAGAGCTCTTGTCTTGAAGATGCGCACAATCACCCCTAGTCCTATAAACTATAGATATATGAACTATAATTCAAGGAACGCTATGCAAGAAAATTGCCGTTTTTGGAGGTTCAATCATCCAGGCGAGCGGTGCCGCGCTTGGCCTTGATGTCGCTGCGGCGTTTTTTGCCTTCCAGCCGGCGCTGCTTCGATCCCGCGGTCGGCCTGGTCGGCCGCCGCGGGGTCGGCCGGGTCATCGCCTCGCGCAACAGTTCGAGCAAGCGGTCGATCGCGTCAGTGCGGTTGCGCTCCTGGGTGCGGAAGCGCTGCGCGTGAATCACGATCACACCGTCCTTGGTCATGCGCTGGCCGGCGAGCCGGGTGAGCCGCGCGGCGGCTTCCGGCGCCAGCGCGATCCGGCTGGTATCGAAGCGCAATTGCGCGGCGGTCGAGAGCTTGTTGACGTTCTGCCCGCCCGGGCCCGAGGCGCGAACGAAGCTGATCGCGATGTCGTTCTCGTCGATTGCGAGGTCGCGGGAAATCCGCAGCATGGCGTTTACCGAAGGCCGAATATTTCCCTCAATGGGAATCAGGCTCGCGGAGGATAGCGGGTTTGTTTGCCGCGCTGAAGGCAAGGGACGCGTTTCCCCGGACGCTGCGCAACGCGCCGCTCTTGCGGCGTGGTGCGCTGCTGATCCGGGGTCCAGTTACTTCTGGTGGATGTGGGTCCCGGCGCTGCGGCGCGCCGCCAAATAAGCGCTGCACCGCGTCCGGGGCACGGGATATTTGCCCGGAAGCTGGCTCTAATTCGCCGCGGGCGGGGGCGCTGCGGCCGGCTGGGCGGCGGCCTGCGGGGCGCGGCCGACGATAACAGTGAGAAGGCCTTGCCCCCACAACCGCTGCGCGGCCTTCCTGGCGTCGTCCAGGGTCACCGCATCGACGATGGCGTTGCGCTTCTCGATGTAGTCGATCGGAAGCCGATCGAGCTGGTATTGCAGCAGCGCCGATGCCAGCTTCGACGAGGTATCGAGCGCCAGCATTTGCGAGCCCTTGAGATAGGACTTGGCCTCGTCCAGCTCCTGCTGGGTCGGGCCATCCTCGGCCATTCGGCGGACTTCCTTGCTGATGGCGTCGACGGTCTCCCCGGCGCGGTCAGCGCGGGTTCCGGTATTTCCGATGAACAGCGCGGAATGATCCATCCACGAAAGCGATTCATAGACTGAATAGGCAAGACCGCGCTTCTCGCGGACTTCGCGATAGAGGCGCGACGATAGCCCCCCGCCGCCAAGAATGTGGTTGACGACATAGCCGGCCATGAAATTGGGATCGCTGCGCCTGAAGCCCGGCCCGCCGAACGTCACCACGGTCTGCGGCACGTCGAGCGGAATGAAGGCGCGCTGCGGCGGCTTGGTGGCCTCGACGTCAGCGACCGGCGCCAGGCTGGCTTTGGCCGGCAATCCGCCGAAGGTCTGGTCGAGCAGCTTGCCGAGCGTGGCCGGGTCGACATCGCCCACCACGGCAATCCTGAGCGTATCCCTCGCCAGCACGCGGCGGACATAGTCCTTCAAGTCGGCGACATCGATACGGGGAACGCTCTCCAGGGTGCCGTTGCCTGGCCGGCCATAGGGATGATTGCCAAAGGCAGTTTCCAGCAACTTGCGGCTGGCCAATGAATTCGGATTGGAGGTTTCGCGCCGCAAGCCCGACATGACCTGCGCGCGAATGCGCTCGACATCGCTGCTCTCGAAGCGCGGCGAGGTCAGCGCCATCCGGAGCAGGTCGAAGGCTTCGTCCCTGTTGTCCCTGAGCATGCGCAGCGAGCCGCGGAAATTGTCCCGCGCCGAACTGAAGCTCAATTCGATGGCGCGGCGCTCGAGACGCTCGTGGAACGTCTTGGAATCCAGATCGCCCGAACCCTCATCGAGCAGATTGGCGGCCATGTTGCCGACGCCGGGCTTGTCGGCCGGATCCTGCGTGGCGCCGCCGCCGAAGGCATACTCCATCGCGATCAGCGGCACGGTGGAATCCTGCACAAACCAGGCCTCGATGCCGCCAGGCGAAATCAGATGCTGGACTTTTGCCGCGGCGTGCGACGACGTCGACGCCAGCGGCATCGTCACCAGGCAGGCAGCAAGCCCGAATGCAATGCGGCGCGCGATGGTCCTGGCATAATTCACGAGCGCTTCTCCTCGCGTTTCGGCGCCGCATCCTTGATCAGGTAGCCGGTCACCGAACGCTTCTTGTCGAGCCATTTCTGCGCGGCGTCGCGGACCTGTTCGGCGGTGACGGCGCGTATGCGATCCGGCCAGCTTCTGATGTCATCGATGCTCAAGCCGGTGGTGAGCGCGCCGCCATACCAGCGCGCCAGCGTCGCCTGATTGTCCTGGGCGTAGATGGCTTCCGCGATCAGCTGCGTCTTGACGCGCTCGAGATCCTCGGAGCGCACCGGATTTTGTGCGACCTCCGATATCACGCTGTCGATCACCTGCTCGATTTGCGAAAACTCGACGCCGGGCTTCGGCGAAGCCGAGATCATGAACTGGGTCGGATCGAGCGCGGTGCCCTGATATCCGGCGCCGGCGCTGACCGCGAGCGGCCGGTCGATCACCAGCGCGCGATAGAGATAGGAGTTGCTGCCGCCGCCCATCAGTTGCGCGAGCACATCGAGCGCCGGGCTTTCCCCGGCGGCGGCGGTGGCGGCGGAGGGAACCAGATAATAGCGCCGCACGCTGGTTTGTTCGACTCGGGGGTCGGACAGCGTCACGGTGCGCGGTGCGGCCGGCGTCGGCTCCTGTGGACGCAGGCGTTTCACGGGTATGGCGGGCTGCGGCGCGACTTCGCCGAACGTGCGCTCTGCCAGGGGGCGAACATCCTTGGCGTCGACGTCGCCGGCAATCACCAGCGTGGCGTTGTTTGGGGCATAGAAGCGCTTGTAGAAGGCCAGCGCATCCTCGCGGTCGAGCTGTTCGATTTCCTGGCGCCAGCCGATCACGGGCCGGCCATAGGGGTGATTGAGATAGAGCGCCGCCATCATCTGTTCGGTCAGCCGCGCCTCCGGGTTGTTGGCGACCCGCATGTTGAATTCTTCGAGCACGACGTCGCGCTCCGGCAGCACGTTCTCGTCCTTCAGGATCAGCCCGGTCATTCGATCGGCCTCGAACTCCATCATCCTGGCCAGCTGTTCGCGCGGCACGCGCTGGTAGTAGCCGGTATAGTCGGTCGAGGTGAACGCGTTCTCGTTGCCGCCGATCCGAAGCACGGTCTGGGAAAATTCACCGGCCGGATGCTTGCTGGTGCCCTTGAACATCAGGTGCTCGAGAAAATGCGCGAGGCCTGATTTGCCGGGCGTCTCGTCGGCGGAGCCGACCTTGTACCAGATCATCTGGGTGACGACGGGGGTGCGGTGATCCGGGATCACCACAACCTGCAAGCCGTTGCCGAGGGTGAAGCTGGCGGGTGGCTCCGATGTCACCGTGGTCTGGGCGAGGGCGACGCTGGTGGAGACAGCGAACGCAGCGAACAGTGCAAGGAAAAGAGAGCGGCGAAACGGTGTGATGACATCATGACCTGTCTAAACGCGTATTCCGAAAGGGTGGACACCGGTCTTTCGACAAGAATACGCGCAGTTTTCTCAGTGAGCGCGGCCGGAACGGAAGCGTTCGAGCTAAAGCCACGCCATCGTACACCGCGCGGCTGCCGGTAAATGTCACGAAGCCGAGAGAGGAAGCCAGCTATTCGCCATACTTGCCGGCGGCCGGGTTGTATTCCTTGTTCAGCGATTCCTTCGGCCCGGTGCCGTAGGCGAAATTCGGCGAGGGCGTCTGGTAGCCGACGGGAGGCTGAGTCAAGGAATCCCGCGTCGGTTCGCCCTTGAACGGCGCGGTCTCGACTTTGTTGCCGCCGAACAGACCGCTGAAGCCGCCGCTGTAGCCGAGCTGCGAGGGGCTCAAGACCAAGCTGGTGCCAGGATTGCCGCCGGGCTGATCGACCGACTCGCTGCCGGCAGTCGACGTTTTCGGAACGCGCTTATCGAGTTCGCTCGGCATCAAGGGGCGGCTGGCTTCGAGGGGATCCTTGTTTTCTTTCTTGCGGGCCGCGATTAAAGCCTTGCGCCGCGCTTCGTCGGGATCCTTCGGCCAGTTCGGAGCCTTCACCTCATTGGTGGCGGCAGCCGGCGGCGGAAGATCGAGCTTGGGAGGAACCACCAGCGGAGACCGCTCGCGATATTCGATGCCGCGGTTGTCCATGTTGGTGCCGCCCAGTCCTTTCATGATGCCCTCGATGATCTTGTCCTCGAAGGTCTTGTCATCCTCGTCGTCGTCCTGGGCCCGCGCGGCGCCGGCAGTCATCACAAGGCCAACGCCGACAGCGACGACAGCCAGCCGTAGCGTGCGCCTCAGCGCTCTCGGCGTATTCCGCACCAACCTGCGCATCTGCGCTAATCCTGTTCAAATTCCCCCGGGGCGCCTGTCAACGGCGCAAGCTCCGCCCCCGGCTGGCGACTTTGAGCCTGGTGGGCTCGTATCAGCCGGGATCAGGGCGCTTTTGCGGCGGGTATCCCCAGGAAGGAATCATACAGCAGGGCCGCTACGCCGGCAACAATCGCGACATCGGCAAGGTTAAACACGTACCAATTGAAGGTCTTGCCCCCGATCTGGAGGTGAAACAGGGCGAAATCGACCACCGCGCCATAGGCGAAGCGGTCGATGGCGTTGCCGATGGCGCCGCCGATGATCAGGCCGAGCGCGACGGTGGCGGTCAGGGTGCGCGAGCGTGCCATCCAGATCGCGAGAACAATCACCGCCACCGCCTTGACGATCATCAGGAGTATCTGGGCGCCCTGGTTGTCGCTCTGAAACCAGCCGAAGCTGATGCCGACATTCCATGCCAGCACCAGGTCGAAAAACGGCGTGACCTTCACCGCGCCGCGGTGGGGGAGGTCGAACACATAAAGCAGCCAGAGCTTTGAGGCCTGATCGAGCGCCAGCACGACGATGGCGGCGATGACGCCGGGACGGAGGCGCGAGGTCATGGCATGGCCATCGACACAATATGGCTAGTCGTCCCGGCGAACGCCGGGACCCATACTCCGTGCAGTTGCAGTTTTGAAAGGTCTTCGTTCATCGTCCTTGGTCTATCTCGAACGCCGGTGATTATGGGTCCCCGCTTTCGCGGGGACGACGATGATTACCGCACTGTCATCCCCAGCGCCTTCCATTCGCGCAGCGCCTGGGCGTCGCGCGGCGACACGTCGGGATACTCCGCGTCTTCGCCGACGGTGGGCAGGATCTTCCAGGAGCGCGCGCATTTGGTGCCGACGGCTTTTTCGACCACGACCGCCACGCCGGGCACATCGTTCAATCGGAATGCACCGGGCGGAGGGTCCTCATTGGTCACCATCGCGTTCGAGGTGATGAAGACTTCAGCCAGGTCGACATCGAACAGCGTCTCGAAGATCTTCTTGTCCGTGACGTAGACCAGCGGGGACGCTTCCAGCGACGAGCCGATCCGCTTGGCCGCGCGCTCGAGCTCCAGCGCTCCGGTCACGACGCGGCGGACGTTGCGGATGATCTCCCACTTCGCCGCCAGCCTTTCGTCGCGGAAAGCTTCGAGCCCATCCGGAAACAGCGTGAGATGCACCGACGGCTCGGCGTCCGGTGTGTAGAGCTGCCACGCCTCATCGGCGGTGAAGCTCAAGATCGGCGCGAACCAGCGCAGGATCGCATCCAGAATAATGTCGATGGCGGTCAGCGCCGCCTTGCGCGCCAGCGACGACGGCGGGTCGCAATACAGCGTGTCTTTCCGGATATCGAAATAGAACGCCGACAACTCCGTGTTCATGAATGCCGAGAGACTGGCGACCACGGTCTTGTAATCGAACTCGGCGTAGGCCTTGCGCACGATCGAAGCCTGCTCGGCGAGCTCGTGCAGCATCAAGCGCTCCAGCTCGGGCATTTCGGCATGGGCGACCTCCTCGCCGCGCCTGAAATGATGCAGCGTGCCTAGCATCCAGCGGATCGAGTTGCGCAGCTTGCGGTAGTTCTCGATGGTGTTTTTGAGGATTTCCGGACCGATGCGCTGATCGTCGGCGTAGTCGGTGGCGCATACCCACAGCCGCAGGATATCGGCGCCGGATTGCGCGATCACCTTCTGTGGCTCGATGGTGTTGCCGAGCGACTTCGACATCTTGCGGCCGTTCTCATCCTGCGTGAAGCCATGCGTGAGCACGATGTCGAATGGCGCGCGTCCGCGGGTGCCGCAGCTTTCCAATAGCGACGACTGGAACCAGCCGCGGTGCTGGTCCGAACCCTCCAGATACATCACGGTATCGCCGCCGCCGTCGACCTTGCGCCTGATGCCGGCGAGCCCCGGAAAATGCACGGGATCTTCCAGTACGAACGCGTGGGTCGAGCCGGAGTCGAACCAGACGTCGAGGATGTCGTCGACCTTCTGCCATTCCTCGTTGGCGCGGCTGCCAAGAAAGCGTTCGCGCGCACCGTCCATGTACCAGGCGTCGGCGCCTTCCTGCTCGAAGGCGTCTGCGATGCGCTTGTTGACGGCCCCGTCCTGCAGGACCTCGACGGAGCCGTCGTTGTTTTCGCGCACGAACACCGCGATCGGCACGCCCCAGGCGCGCTGGCGCGAGATCACCCAGTCGGGCCGGCTCTCGATCATACCGGTGATGCGGTTCTGGCCCGACGGCGGCACCCATTGCGTCACGGCAATGGCTTGCAGCGCACGAGCGCGCAGCGTATCGCCGGGCTTGGCCTTGCCATTAGCGATGTCCTTGTCCATCGCGATGAACCATTGCGGCGTATTGCGGAAGATCACTGGTTTCTTCGAGCGCCAGGAATGCGGATATTGATGCTTGAGACGGCCGCGCGCGAGCAGCATGCCGGCGTCGACCAGGGCCTTGATCACGGCGTCGTTGGCGTCACCCTTTTCGCCCTTGTCGTTGATGACGCGTTTTCCCGCAAAGCCCGGAGCCTGCTCGGTGAAGGCGCCGTTCTCGTCGACGGTGTAGGGGATATTGGTGTTGATGCCGCGCGCTTCGAGTTCGCGTGCATTCGACGTCCAGACGTCGAAGTCTTCCCGGCCGTGTCCGGGCGCGGTGTGCACAAAACCGGTGCCGGCGTCATCGGTCACATGATCGCCAGCGAGCAGCGGCACCTGGAAATCGTATCCCTTGCCTTTCAGTGGATGCGAACCATGGCCGATATGATAGGGATCGACATCCCGCTTTCTGACAAAGGCTTCGACCTTTGCGGACTTCATAACGTCGGCGGCGAGTTTGTCAGCTAGAACGAGCTTGTCACCCTTCTTGGCCCAATTCTGATCGGGCGCTTCCGTGACTTCATAAAGGCCGTACTTGATTTTTGGCGAATAGCTGATGGCGCGATTGCCTGGCAGCGTCCAAGGCGTCGTGGTCCAAATCACGATTGACGCACCGAGAACGTCGTCCGTAGCGCCGGGCTCACTTGTGTATTGGTCAACTCGAAACTTCACCCATACCGTGTCGCTCGTGTAGTCCTCGTATTCGACCTCGGCCTCCGCCAGCGCGGTCTTTTCCACCACGCTCCACATCACCGGCTTGGAGCCGCGATAGAGCGTGCCGTTGGCGGCAAACTTCATCAATTCGCGCGCGATCTGGGCTTCGGCGAAATGATCCATCGTCGCATAGGGGTGATCCCAGTCGCCGACGACGCCGAGCCGCTTGAACTCCTCGCGCTGCACATTGAGCCAGTGGGTTGCATAGGCGCGGCATTCCCTGCGGAACGCCACCATCGCGGCGGAGTCGCGGAAGTCGGGCTTCTGCTTGCCCTTGGCGCGATAGTTCTCCTCTTCGACCTTCCATTCGATCGGCAGGCCGTGACAGTCCCAACCCGGCACGTAGTTGGAATCGAAACCGAGCATCTGCTGGCTCTTGGTCACGAGATCCTTGAGGATCTTGTTCAGCGCCGTGCCGATATGGATATTGCCGTTGGCATAGGGTGGGCCGTCATGCAGCACGAATTTGGTCCGGCCGGCGGCATTCTCGCGCAGCCTGCGGTAAAGCCCGATCTCGTTCCAGCGCTTGAGGATTTCCGGCTCGCGCTGCGGCAGGCCGGCGCGCATCGGGAAGTCCGTCTGCGGCAGGAACAGGGTTTTGGAATAGTCGGTTGCTTCGGATTTTTGCGGCTTTTCGGACATGAATGCTCTGGTTTGGCTCAAAGGGGCGCTGAAACGCGATCTATTCGCGGATGAAGCAGGGGGATCCCGGTCTTGCGCCGAGCCGGAGCTCAGGCAGAAGCCGGGCCGCTAATGCTGATGGTGCGCCGCGCAAACATGCGGCTTTCCATAGCAGCCGGCCGCCGGATCGCAAAGCCCTGCTTCATATGGGGCGCTTATCCCGGAGCTGATGGGCCGATAACCCCGAGCTTCGGGAATGCAGCGGGCGCGGCGGCCAGTGCGGCGCGGGCGCGGGCACTGTCGTCATCCATCTGACGCACCAGCGCGTCCGCGCTGTCGAACCTCAATTCCTCGCGGATAAAGCCGATGAAGGCGACGTCCAGCGTCGCTCCATAGAGATCGCCGTCGAAATCGAACAGGAAGATTTCCAGGAGCGCCGCGCCATTGTCGAAGGTCGGGCGCCGCCCAAAACTCGCTACGCCATCAAAACGCTCAAGCCCGCGCCCGACCCGCACCGCATAGATGCCGTGCTTGAGCCCACAGTTCTTGTCGAGGCGGATATTGGCCGTGGGGTAGCCAAGATCGCGGCCGCGTTTCTCGCCATGGACAACCAGGCCTGCGGCGAACCAGGGGCCGCCGAGCATCGCGGTGGCTTCTTCGATCTGGCCCTCCGCGAGTGCCATGCGGATCGCGCTCGAGGAAACCGGCCGCTCCGCGATATCGACATGAGGCTGCACATCGACCTCGATGCCGAGCCGGGGCGCTTCGTTGACCAAAAGGCTCGGCGAGCCGACCCGACCCTTGCCAAAATGAAAGTCATAGCCGACCGCGATGCCGCTGACCCCAAGCCGCTCAATCAGGTCATGGTGAATGAAATCCTGTGCCGTGGTCCCGGCCCGGACCTTGTCGAAGGTCATCACCACAGCGCCGGCGAGCCCGGTTCCGGCCAACAGCCGCAGCTTGGCGGTCTCGTCGGTGAGCCTGAATTGGGGAGAGTTCGGGCTGAAAAAGCTGCGCGGGTGCGGCTCGAACGTCACCGCCAGCGCCGGCCGACCATGCGTGCGCGCCATCTGCAGCGCCGCGGCAATAACGGCGCGGTGGCCAAGGTGGACGCCATCGAAATTACCCATCGCAACCACCGATCCCTTGGGGATCGCGGCCGCGGGCGTGGTGTCGCGGATAACAGTAAAGCCAGGCGCCATTCTTGGAATTCTTCGAAAAAGGTCGGATGGGGGCGGGACGGTGACTTGGGGCGCCCGATGAAGTCAAGCGGGCCCGAACCGGCGCCAGAGCGGTAGAGATATGCCGCTTCAGCGGTAACCGGTTAACGGGCTGTTTAATGGCTGATGCTAGTGGTGGTTGAGTGAACTGCGCGGGTGTTTGGGCCCGGCGCCGGCATGGTTGACGGCTGGTGGCGTTGAGGGATGCGGGGGGAGCCAAGAATGGCGGTTGATTTGTCGATGTCGATTTTGGTCGTGGATGACTACAACACCATGATCCGCATCATCAGAAATCTTCTGAAGCAGCTTGGCTTCGAGAACATCGACGATGCCAGCGACGGATCGGCGGCGCTGAACAAGATGCGCACAAAGAAGTACGGCCTGGTGATCTCCGACTGGAATATGGAGCCGATGACCGGCTACGACCTGCTCCGTGAGGTGCGCGCGGACCCCAATCTCGCCACCACGCCGTTCATCATGATCACAGCGGAATCCAAGACCGAGAACGTGATCGCCGCCAAGAAGGCCGGCGTCAACAACTACATCGTCAAGCCGTTCAACGCCGCGACGCTGAAGACCAAGATCGAGGCGGTGTTTCCGGACCTGGCGAACGCTTAAAGCTGGTCATCCCACGCCGTCATCCTGAGGAGCCGCGCGCCTCGCGCGGCGTCTCGAAAGATGGGCAGCAAGGTAATCGTCAGTCATTCCTCGTCATCCTTCGAGGCTCGCCGAAGAGGCTCGCAGCTCAGGATGACGCTTCTTTCCCCTACCACCTTAACTCCCGCATCAATGCGCGCGGCGGATGGCCGAACAACTCCTTTACCGAAGCGGGATCGAGCTGGTCGATGCCCTCAAAATCCTCGGCGTGGATGCCGCGCGTGACGAACAGGCAATCGATCCCGAAGCCGTGGGCGCCCGCCAGATCGGTGCGCACCGAATCCCCGATGGCGAGAACGCGGCTGAACTCAATCGCATGGCCCTGGCGCTCGGCGGCAAGCGCCATGGCGCGTTGATAGATCGGCCGGTGCGGCTTGCCGTAAAAGATCACTTCGCCGCCGAGCTCGCGATAGAGTTCGGCGATGGCGCCCGCGCAATAGATCAGGCGGTCACCGCGCTCGACGACGATGTCGGGGTTGGCGCAGATCAGCGGCAGCGTGCGCTCGCGCGCCTGCAGCATCATGCCGCGATAGTCTTCGGCGGATTCGGTCTCGTCGTCGAACAGGCCGGTGCAGACGATGTAATCGGCCTCTTCCAGCGGCGCGAGCACCGGATTGAGGCCGCGGTGGATCGAACTGTCGCGCTCCGGGCCGATCCAGAACATCTTCCGCCCCGGATGGTCGGCGACGAAATGCCGGGTCAGATCGCCCGAACTGACGATGGCGTCATAGATGTCATCGGCAACGCTGAGCTTGCGCAATTGCCGCTGCACCGAATCGGCGGGTCGCGGTGCGTTGGTAATGAGGATCACGGTGCCGCCTTGCTGGCGAAAAGCCTGGAGTGCCTCGCAGGCTTCCGGGAATGCAACGAGGCCGTTGTGAACCACGCCCCAGATATCGCTGAGCACGACATCGACGCCGGCTGTGAGGTCGCGCAGCCTCTCGACGAACCGCAGCGTGGTCATGGCGTGAAACGCCGGTCAGGCCGGCCCGGCGGCGCGGCGCGCCAGTGCGGCGTTGCCGCTCGCCCGCAGCGGATCGATGGCGGGTGCATCGAGCGAAGCCGTCTTGCCAGAGCCATCGGTTTCCTGCGGCTTGTTCGGAGCGCTCCCGCCGGTAGCAGATGCGCCCTCGGGCCGCAACGGCCGGGGTGGGGCGAACAGGAAGCCCTGGCCGAACCGCACGTCGTAGTCGAGCAAATCGACCACGGCGCGCTCGCCTTCGATCCGCTCCGCGATCAGGTCGATGCCGAAGCGGCCGAGTAGGTCGGAAAGGTCGGAGGCATGAATGTCGGACGCCGAGGTCTGCTTCTGATCGAGCAGCAGCGCCGCGGGCACCTTGATGAAGCGGACGCCGCGGTCGGCAAGTTCACGCGGCTCGATCCGCAGGTGCGTGACGTGGTCGATCGAGAAGCGATAGCCGCGTTGCGCCAACGCCGCCAGATGTTCGGTCTCGGTCGGGCCGAGATTACGAAACGTCGCCTGTTTGAATTCGAGCACGAACGACGGCGCCAGCGCCCGGTTGGCTTCGAGGAAATCGAGGCATTGCGCGAAAGAGGTCGGATTGCCAAGGGTTACCGCGGCGACATTGCAGAATATTCCGACCTCCTTGTTGCGCACCATCAGCCGGCGCAGCACCTGCACGCATTTCAGCATCACGGCGTGATCGATCCGCCCGATCAGCCCGGCGGCCTCCGCGACCGCGATGAAGTCGTCGGCGGCGAGAATCCGATCCTGGTCGTCGCGCAGCCGCGTCACCGCCTCGTAGAAGCGCACCTTGCGCTGCGGCAACGTCACCATCGGTTGCAGGAAAATATCGATGCGGTTTTCCTCCACCGCGCTTCTGACGGCGGCGAGGATTTGCGCCTGGCTGCGTGACGGCGCGGACTCATTGGCAGCAGCAGCCGGCGCCGCCGAAGCGGGCTCGGCCGCAACCCCGGCATCTTCGGTGGAAAGCGGCTCCCGCTGCGGTTCATGATCCGGTTTGCCCGCAGGCGCCGGCGCGGCGGTCAGCGCGCCCGAGGCCAGCATGTCGTCATGATTGGCGACCGATACCGCGAGCTGCTTGACCAGCACACCGAGTTCGTTGATCTCGCCAGCCACGGTCTGAATTCGGTCGGCGCTGGCGGAATTTGCCGAGGCTACCCGGCCCTCGACGGCGGCGAGACGGCGGCCGAATTCGGCGACCTGGCGGGCGAGATCGGCGGTGCCGCGCGACAGATCCGCGATCTGGCCGCCGACATCGGTGCGGTCGCGCAGCCGCATCGATACCGCGTTGTAGAGGATCAGGAAGGTCAGCGCGGTCAGCGCCACGATCGCGGATTCCATTCCGCTGAGGCCTGCCAGGGAATACAGGATCAGGCCGAGGGAGGCTGCGACCAGCACCATGCAGATGGCGATGAAAATCGTGGAAATGCGGATCATGTCGCGCGCAACGCCCCCAAATCCCTGGTCCCTGGCCGCAGCGAAGCGCGAGAAGCTGTTCGCCTGCGACCGTTCCGCTCCCCCGAGCACCACAACCTTAGCACTAATGTTGATTCGAAGAGCTAGTGTTCTTTCGCCTGCTGTGGAACCGCGGGTCCCAGCGTATCGGCCATGACCGCGCCGCGGGCGCCGAGCGGCTTGGGAGGGCCGACCGTGGTGTCCGGCACCAGCTGATGTTCGATTTCCGAGTTCAGTTCTGCGCCGCACAGCACGATGATGGCCGACATCCACATCCACATCATCAGGCCGATCGCGGCGCCCAGCGAGCCATAGGTTGCGCTGTAATTTCCGAAGTTCGACAGATACCACGAGAACAGCGAGGAGCCGACGATCCAGAGCAGGGCAGCGGTCAGCGTACCCACGCTCAGCCACTCCCACCTTGCCGCCCGACGGCTTGGTCCGAACCGGTAGAGGATGGCGAGCGCCGTGACCAAAACCAGAAACAACAGCGGCCATCGCGCCAGGCTGACGATGAACTGGCTTTTCGGCGCGAGGCCCAAATAATCGAGCGCGAGCGGAAATGCCACCACCGCACCCACCATCAGCAGCAAGGCGGCGATGCCGCCGGTGGTGAACGCCAGCGAAAGCAGGTTCAATCTGAGAAACCTGCGCTTTTCCCGTTCTTCATAGACGACATTCAGGGCATCGATGATTGCCTTGACGCCGGCGTTTGCACTCCAGATGGCGAGCGCGAGGCCGAACAGGAATGTGGCGCCGAGCTCGGTGTTGCCCTTGGCGAGCACGCGCGCGATCTGGTCCTGCACGATCTGGAATGAGCCTTCCGGCAGCATTAGCGCCAGGGTTTGCAGGTTGGCGCTGATGGTCGAGGGATTGGCAAACAGGCCATAGCATGAGACCAGCGCCGTGACCGCCGGAAACACCGCGAGCAGGCCGAAGAACACCACGCCGGCGGCGATGGCGAGCAGGCGGTCTTCGTCGATCTGTTGGTAGGTACGCCACAGAATATCCTTCCACCCGGCCCAGGGAATCTGAAGCGGGCTACTGGCAAGCCGCCCGTGTCCGGGCTGAGATGCCTGCCGCAAGAAATCACCGGGACGCATGCTCGCCGGATTCGCAAGTCGCGGATCCGACTTTCGTGGCGTGCTCGCCTGAAAATAGCGCTGTGCGGTCAGGATCAGGATCGTGGTGGCCGCGATCCAAAGCAGACTATTGGAGTGCTCGGATGGCCGGCCGGACATCACGCTTCCATTCGTCGTGCCTGGTGCCGTCGTCTTACGGCCGCCCACCCCAATAAGGTGGCTATCAGGATCAGGCCGGCCGGCACGGTCTTGTTGTCTCCCGTCAGCCCCTGTTTCCCGTTCAGCCGTTTCCGGCTAGCGCGCGTGGCCGGCGATGACGGCGCTGACAGGATCGCCGCGGCGGTATCTCTCGAGGCATCGATCTGATCCGGCTTGAGCGGACTGGCCTTGACGGCGACGCGCAAGCGGCTGGCGAGAGACGGAAACTGTGGCGGCGGGCGTTTCAGCTTGGCGGCAGCCACCGCGGCACAGATCGCGGCGATCACCAGCAGCAACGCTCCGACCACGCCGAACGCCTGAAACAGCCCGTAATTGATTTCGATCCAGCGAAACAGCGCTGTGACGCCGACAAAGCAGGCCGCGATCACGAAAATGCCGGCAACTACGAACAGGCCGGCGGCGATGGCATAGGATGTGACGGTAGCCGTCGCCTGGTTGGTCCGGTCGCGCAGATACGACCGTGTCGCCATTTTGATCTGGTTGAGTTTGATCGCGAGGCCGGCGCGCAGCAGGCCGCTCGATGGCGCGAGCATATCCAGGTTCCTTGACCGGCAAGAACACGATTGTCCCTGCCGGGGTTGAACGTGGATTGGTTTCGAAGGTTCCGGGTTGCGGCGATGGCGGCCTACTCCCTCGCCCCGCTCTTGCGGGGAGATGACGAGGTGAGGGGCTCTTCGTCCGGGGTCCACAAGTTGAGGTGACGGAGTGCCCGGTTCTGCGGAGCATCGAGAAGCACGAATTGCGACCGCGTCCGGGAAGCACGGGGAGATGCGAGCGCGGCGGCCTCACGCCACCGCGCGGATCACCTTCGCGACCTTCTCGATGATTTCGCCGATCTGGTCTTCGCTGACGATCAGGGGCGGCGTCAGCGCCAGCGTATCGCCGGCGATGCGCAGCATCAGGTCGTTGTCGTGGAACGCGCTGTTCAGGCTGTCGAAACCGCGCTTGCCGGGTTGCTCCGGGCGCGGCGCGAGATCGATGCCCGCGGTCAGCCCGACGGTGCGGATGTCCACCACATTCGGTTCGCCCTTCAACGACATCACCGCTTCGGCGAATTTTGGTTCCAGCTTGTTGGCGCGCTCGAACAGCTTTTCGTCGCGATAGATGTCGAGCGTGGCGAGACCGGCCGCACAGGCCAGCGGATGCGCCGAATAGGTATAGCCGTGGGTCAGCTCCACGACATGGTCCGGGCCGCTCATGAAGGCGTCGTGGATGGTGTCGCGCACGATCACGCCTCCCATCGGCGCCGCGCCGTTGGTGACGCCCTTGGCGAAAGTAATCATGTCCGGCAGCACGCCATAACGCTCGGCGGCGAAGGCAAAGCCGAGCCGGCCAAAGCCGGTGATGACCTCGTCGAAGATCAGGAGGATGCCGTGCTTCTGGGTGATCTCGCGCAGCCGCTTGAGATAACCTTTCGGGGCCGGCAGCACGCCGGTCGATCCGGCCATCGGCTCGACGATGACGGCGGCAATGGTGGAGGCGCCGTGCAGGTTGACCAGCCGCTCCATCTCGTCGGCGAAATGCGCGCCGTATTCCGGCTCGCCCTTGGTGAAGGCCTGCTTGTCGCGGTCATAGGTCGCGGGAAGGTGATCGACGCCGGCCAGCAGCGTTCCGAACATCTTGCGGTTGTTGACGATGCCGCCGACCGAAGTACCGCCGAAGCCGACGCCGTGATAGCCGCGCTCGCGGCCGATCAGGCGGGTGCGCGTGCCCTGGCCCTGGATCTGATGATAGGCCAGCGCGATCTTGAGCGCGGTATCGGCGGCTTCCGACCCTGAATTGCAGAAAAATACGTGATCCAGCCCGGCTGGCGCAAGCTCGGCAATGCGGCTTGCGAGCTCGAAGGCCTGGGGAATGCCGAACTGGAACGGCGGGGCATAATCCAGGGTTTCGGCCTGCTTGGCGATCGCCGCGGAAATCTGGGCTGCGGCCATGGCCCGCATTGGTGCACCACATGCCGGACGCGGCGTCGATGATCTTGCGGCCGTCGACCGTAAGGTAATGCATGTCCTTGGCGCCGGCGAGCAGTCTCGGCGCCTTCTTGAAGGCCCGGTTGGCGGTGAACGGCATCCAGTGCGCGGCGAGGTCGTTCGGGACGTTGACGGCGGCGGGGCGTGGGCTCTTGTCCAGCATGGGGGCCTCTTGCGTTTTGGAAATTTGGCGACTCCGGCGCAAGCTATCAGCTTCGCTGCGGGACGGAAACGCCACCGGATCGCTATATTTCCGCTCATTCGGGCGGTCGGGGACAGGCCTTCACAGATCGGCGGCGCCGACCCAGAACACTTCGCCCTCGGAATCCTCGGTATCGAGCCACAGGAGCGGCAATTGCGGAAATGCGGCCTCGAGCAACTCGCGGCCGCGGCCGATCTCGCACAATAGTCCGCCCTGTGATGTCAGGTGTCGCCGGGCTTCTTTCAAGATGCGCCGGACCACATCAAGTCCGTCGGCGCCGCCGTCGAGCGCGAGTTTCGGCTCGGCGCGGCATTCGCGCGGCAGCTCGGCCATGCCGTCAGTATCGACGTAGGGCGGATTGGAAATAATCAGGTCGTAACGCGCCTCCCCGATCGGTCCGAACAGATCGCCCCGATGCAATTTGATGCGCTCGCCAAGACCGTAATCGGCAATATTGCGCGCGGCGACATCGAGTGCGTCCTTCGAGACGTCCACGGCGTCGATCCGCGCCTGCGGAAAGCTGCGCGCGGCGAGGACAGCCAGGCACCCCGAGCCGGTACAGAGGTCGAGCACGCCTTTCACCGACCCCGGATCTTCGATCAGCGAGCCGCCGTCGTCACCGCCCCCGCCGCCGAAATGGGAATCCAGCAATTCGCCGATGAAGGAGCGCGGCACGATCACACGCTCGTCGACATAAAACGGCAGGCCGCGCAGATAGATTTTGTTGACCAGATAGGCCGCGGGTTTTCGCGAGGTGACGCGCCGCGCAATCACCTCGAGGATGGCTTTGGCCTCGCGCGCGGTGACCCGCGCGGTCGCGAACGTCTCGAACTGGTCGGGATGAAGATGCAGCGTCTCGCAGACCAGGAACGCAGCCTCGGCCACGGGATCGGTGGTGCCGTGCGCGAATACCAGTTTTGCCTCGACGAAGCGGCTCACCGCATAGCGGACGAAATCGAGCAGCGTCAGCAACTCACCGGATCGTACTTTTGAAAAATTCGATACGGATGCGGCCGCGCCTCGCAAGCGCTTTCGCGCGTTTCGCCATCAGGATTTGGTCCAGCGCGCGGCGGCGGCATCATCGTGGTGGCGTGCCTCGACCCAGCCGGTTCCATCAGCACTTTCCGCGCGCTTCCAGAACGGCGCGTTGGCCTTCAGATAGTCCATCAGGAACTCCGCGGCCTGGAACGCCGCCTGCCGATGCTGTGATGCCGTCAGCACCAGCACGATATTTTCGCCGGCGGCGATGCGGCCGACGCGGTGAACCACGGTCAGCCCGCTCAACGGCCAGCGCGACATCGCAGTCTCGGCGTGGCGGGCAATTTCGGCCTCCGCCATTTCCGGATAGTGTTCGAGCGTCAACGCCGCGACGGTATCGCTGCCCTCGTTGCCGCGGCAGATGCCGGAGAAACTCACGACGGCGCCGATATCGGTGCGGCCCTGGGTGAGCGCGGCGATCTCGTGCGCGATGTCGAAGTCGGCCTCCTGGATGCGGATGGTCACGCGAGCGGTCATGAGGTCATCGCGATGGCTACAAGGTTAGCCGCCGGTCATCGGCGGGAAGAAGGCGATCTCGCTGGCGCCGGCAATCATCGCATCTGGCTTGACATGGGCGTGGTCGATCGCGGCGCGGATCACCCGCGGCCTCTCGAAGGCGTAGGCATAGCTCTCGTCGCGCCTCGCCAGCCATCGCCATCAGGTCGTCCACGGTGCGAACGCTCGCCGGCGGCTCGACCATCTCCTCGGCCTTGCCGACGCGCTCGCGCACCCAGGCGAAATACTTCACCTTCATGCCTCATCCTCCTTGATGAGGTGATGAACGCCGGCGCGGAAATAATCCCAACCGGTGTAGATCGTGACAATCGCCGATATCCACAGCAGCAGCAGTCCGATCTGGGTGACGACCGGGACCACCAGATCGCCGGCTTCGCCGGCGAGCAGGAATCCGATCGCGACCAGCTGCACCGTGGTCTTCCATTTGGCGAGCTTGGTCACGGGCACGCTGACGCGCAAGCCGGCGAGATATTCCCGCAATCCCGACACCAGAATTTCGCGGCACAGGATCACGATGGCGGCCCACAGCGCCCAGCCGTGGATGATCCCGTCCGCGGCCAGCATCAAGAGACAGGACGCCACCAGCAGCTTGTCGGCGATCGGATCCAGCATCCGGCCGAACGCCGACTGCTGGTCCCAGATTCGCGCATAGTAGCCATCGAGAAAATCCGTAACTCCCGCGGCGATGAACACGGCCACCGCCACCCAGCGCAGCCACAGCGGCCCGTCCATGATGGACTGGGCGTAAACGCAACCCACCACCACCGGAATGGCGGCGATCCTGGCATAGGTCAGGAGGTTCGGGAGGGACAGCGAACTCTTTGCCGCCGCTCTTGTCGTTGCGATGTTCATCCGCCTTACCAATACCGCTGAAGCACGAAGGTCAACCGTGTGGCGCCCATGATTCCCGCGCAGACGGCGCCAATGTGATTTCAAACCCACCTTTAGCCCGGCTGGGCGTGGAAAAACTCGAAAATCTTGCGTGCGCTTTCCGCGCTGACGCCGGGAACCTTGCCCAAATCGGCGATCGAAGCCCGCTCGATCTCCTTCAACGTTCCGAAATGATGCAGCAAGGCACGTTTGCGTGACGGGCCGATGCCGGGAATCTCCTGCAACCCCGCTTCGCGAATGTCCTTTTTGCGCAGCTTGCGGTGCGAGCCGATCACGAAGCGATGCGCCTCGTCGCGCAGCCGTTGAATGAAGTACAGCACCGGGTCGCGCGGCTCGAGCTTGAGGGGCTCACGGCCCGGCATGAACAAGGTTTCGCGGCCGGCGTCGCGATCCGGCCCCTTGGCGACCGCCAGCAGCGACACTTGCGTCAGCCCGAACCCGTCAAAAATCTCGCGGACCGCGTTGAGCTGGCCGCGGCCGCCATCGATGATGACGAGGTCGGGCCATTGCGGAAACGAATTGTCGTCGGCTTTGGCCTTGGCGGCATCGGTTTCCGCCGCCGGCGTCAATAGCCGCTTGAAGCGCCGCTGCAGCACCTCGCGCATCATCGCGTAATCGTCGCCCGGCGTCAGGCCTTCGGACTTGATGTTGAACTTGCGATACTGGTTCTTGAGGAAGCCGTCCGGCCCCGCCACGATCATGGCACCCACCGCGTTAGTTCCCTGGATGTGGCTGTTGTCGTAGACCTCGATCCGCCTCGGCGGATGCGGCAGCCCGAGCGTGGTGACCAGGCCCTGCAGCAAGCGGCCCTGGGTCGCGGTATCGGCGAGCTTGCGGCCGAGCGCCTCGCGCGCATTGGTCAGCGCGTGCGCGACCAGTTCCTTCTTTTCGCCGCGCCGGGGCGTTGAAACTTCGACCTTGAAGCCTGCCTTGATCGAAAGCGCATCGGCCAGGAGTTCGCATTCCTCGATCTGGTGCGACAGCAGGATGAGCTTCGGCGGCGGCTTGTCGTCGTAGAATTGCGCGAGGAACGAGGCCAGCACCTCTTCGGCGGTGAACGATTTGTCCGCGCGCGGAAAATAGGCGCGGTTGCCCCAGTTCTGCCCGGTGCGAAAGAAGAATACCTCGACGCAGGAATATCCGCCTTCCTGATGGATGGCGAACACGTCGGCCTCCTGCACGGTGCGCGGATTGATGCCCTGCTGCGACTGGATCGCCGACAGCGCCGCGAGGCGGTCGCGGTAAAGCGCTGCGGTCTCAAAGGCGAGTTCGGCCGAGGCATTTTCCATTTCGCCCGCCAGCTCCTGCTTCACCAGATGGCTGCGGCCGGACAGGAAATCCTTGGCCTCGCGCACCAGGTCGGTATAGCCGGGAAAATCGATCTCGCCGGTGCACGGTCCCGAACAGCGGCGGATTTGATAGAGCAGGCAGGGCCGGGTGCGGCTCTCAAAAAACCCGTCGGTGCAGGAGCGGATCAGAAAGGCGCGCTGCAGCGCCGTGATGGTGCGATTGACCGCGCCCGCGGAGGCGAACGGCCCGAAATACGTTCCGGGCCGCGTTTGCGCGCCGCGATGCTTGAGGATCTGCGGCGCCCAATGATCGCCCGTGATCAGGATATAGGGAAACGACTTGTCGTCGCGCAGCTGCACATTGAAGCGCGGACGCAACTGCTTGATCAGGTTGGCTTCGAGCAGCAGTGCCTCGGTTTCGGTCGAAGTGGATACGATCTCGACCGACACGGTGGCCGCGATCATGCGCATGATGCGCGCCGGCTGCACCGCGGCGACCCTGGCGTAGGACGCTAGCCGCTTGCGGACGTTTTTCGCCTTGCCGACGTAGAGCACGTCGTTCGCCGCATTGAGCATGCGGTAGACCCCGGCCGAGGTCGGGGCGAGGCGTACCGCCTGCTCGATTGCGGCGTGGCCGATCGCCAGCGGGCCTTCCGGTATGGCCTCGCCACCCGGTTCCGCGATTTCGGGCAGCAGCGCCTCGTCGTCGTCCTCGCGGGGGCCGTCGCGGGGTCGATATCGGCGGTGGCGGCGTCCTGCGGCGGCAAATCCGGCTGGGAACCGCGCTGCGCCGTCCGCGGGCCGGGTGCCTTCGGGTTCTCGGTGGAATCCTGATCCATGGACCTGAACTTAAGCGCCGGGACCGCGCATCGCCAGCGTCGCGGCGCCGCCACCCGTCGCAACGCGGCGTGGCTCGCAACGCTTTCTTAAGAATGATGAGCGGGCGGTAACAGCCCTTAACAACCCTTTAACTTAAGAGTTCTCGATAAATCTTACTGGAAAAAGTGGAATTCCGTAACCACGCGGTTCGCGCTGCGCCCGATATGTCGGGAGCAAACCGGCGGTCACGGCAGTTGCGTGGAGAGTACGATGCAAAGGTTCGTCTCGGGGGCGGTGGCGTTGATCGCTACGGGCTGGATGGCGTCGGCGCAGGCGGCCGACATTCCTTACGGATCGCGCACTCCCTACACCGTCAACCAGCCGCTCAATTTCTACAGCTGGGCCGGCCCCTATCTCGGCGCCAATCTCGGCTATGCCTGGGGCTCGGTCGAAAACAATCCGACCAAGCCGTCGGGTTTAGTGGGCGGCGCCCAGGTCGGTTACAACTGGCAACCCGGACCGTGGGTGTTCGGCGTCGAAGGCGACATCCAGGCCACCGGCGCTGACGATACATTTGCACCCTGGAAATTCTCGAACCCGTGGTTCGGCACGGTGCGCGGCCGGGCCGGCTACGCCTTCGGCAACATTTTGCTGTTCGGCACCGGCGGTCTGGCGTTCGGCGAGTTGCGCGGTGAGACATTCGGATTGTCGGAATCCCACACCAGCGCCGGCTGGACCGCGGGCGTCGGCGCGGAATTCGGCTTCGCGCCGAACTGGAGCGCCAAGGTCGAATATCTCTATGTCGATCTCGCCAACAACAACTTCACCATTACCGGCGTGTCGAACGGTTACCGGTTCGGAGTGCTGCGCGCCGGCGTCAACTATCACTTCTGATAGCAACAAGAAAAAATTTTACCGCAACCTCCCGGCCGGTTTCTGCGGCCGGGATTTTTTTGCATGGCGTTTTCGGGCGAAGTGGGTCCGGTTCGCGTGAAGAAAACGCGTCAAAAACAAGCGGCCCGGTTCTGATACGATCAGAACCGAGGCGCTTCAGGACGAAATCACCAGGTTGACCGCCTTGGGGCCTTTGCCCTTTTTGTCCGGTTCAACCTCGAATGTGATGCGCTGTCCTTCGGTCAGGTCCTTCAACCCCGCGCGCTCCACCGCGGTGATGTGAACGAACACATCGCGGCCGCCGTCGTCGGGCTTGATGAAGCCATAGCCTCGTTCTCCATTGAAGAACTTGACCGTACCAGTCATGGCCATCGGGAAACTCCTCCCCGTACTGCTGCGCCGCTACGCGTTTTTTCAGCGCATCGGCCCGACCGGAAATTCGCCGTCGGAAAGCTTGGCCATCTGGGCAGATCAAACGGCAAACGCCGCTCCGCCTTTAAAATATTTGAGGCCTTGTCACTCCGCCGCAACCATTCGCGGAAGCGGAACGTAAAGCCGGTCCTAATGAGCTCAAGCATAATACGGTTCGCCGCAAATTGCCTACGGCTCAAATCGGACTTTTCGGCTGCGTCTCCAAGGCGCAAGAGGTGGGCGGCTAGGCCTTGGCCGTCTCCAGCCTGAACCGGCCGGCGCCTCCCCGGCCGAGCGGCTTTTCAAGCTCGGGAAGGATTGCTTTGAGGTCCGCCGCCAAGGTCCAGGGCGGGTTGGCAATCAGAACACCTGCCGAAGTCAGGCCGGGCCCGGCGGCCTGCGGCGCCACGCTGAATTCCAGACGCAGGCAATTTCCTGATGTCGCGCCGCTGCCGGCCACCCCGGCGACATGCCGCGCCAGTTGGTCGCTGGCGCGGCGGCTCTTCACCGGATACCACAGCAAATAGATGCCGGTCGGCCATTTCGCGAAGGCCTCCGCGAAAGCCGCGGCCACGCGCTCGAACTCGTGCTTTTGCTCGTAGGGCGGATCGATCAGGATCAGGCCGCGGCGCTCTTTCGGCGGCACAAAGGCGGGCAATGCCACCCAGCCGTCGAGGTCGACGACACGTGCCTGGGTGTCGCGGCGCAGGGCATCGATCAGGCGCTTGCGCGCTTTCGGTTCGACCTCGCACGCGGTCAGCCGGTCCTGCGGCCGCAACAGCGCCCGCGCGATCAGCGGCGAACCGGGATAGGCCTCAAGCTCGCCCGGCCGATTGAAGGCTCTGACGATGTCGAGATAGGGTTTTATGAGCGGCGCGGTGCTTTCCGAGAATCGCGCCTGCATCAGCCGCGCGATGCCGGTGAGCCACTCGCCGCCGCGGCGCGCTTCATCGCCGGTGAGATCGTAGAGCCCGGCGCCGGCATGGGTGTCGATGACGCGAAACGGGGCCTGCTTGTCCTGCAGATAGGTGAGAATGCGCACCAGCACGACGTGTTTGATGACGTCGGCAAAGCCGCCGGCATGAAAGGCGTGACGGTAGTTCATGGCAGAGGGGGTTACCACGTCATTGCGAGCGGAGCGAAGCAATCCATCGCCACGCGGAATGCGCGCTGGATTGCTTCGTTTTTGCGCTCCTCGCAATAACGGCGTGCCGCTTGCTTTGTGCGTCTTACCCGCCCCTTATCGGCGGCATCGTCACCTGCTCGCGCCGGCAGGCGCGGCGATCGATCTCCTCGCAGGCGCGGAACTGGAGATCCTTGTTCATGCAGACGCGCACTTCGCTGAGCCGCGTCTTGTCGCAGGTCACGGCGATCGCAGAACCGCTCAGGCCGGGATTGGCCTTGATGAAGGCCTCCTCGATCTCGGCCGGCGCCACGGTCTTCGGCGCCGACAATTCGAGATATTCTTCCGGAATTTTCACCGCGGAACGCGCCTTGCGGATGGTCTCGAAATAGGCCCGCGGCGCAAGTCCCGAGCAGGTGCCGTGCTTGTCCCACTCACTGAAGATCAGCCCGGGCGCCGGCATCAGGTCCAGCATCGAGGATACGATATTGCGATCGAGCCGCGGCGCCGGCCGCTGGCAATAGTCCGGAAAGCCACGCTCATATTGCGGCCACAGGCCGTGCACCACGAAGGAATACGGCCGGCCCCCGCACTGGATCTGGGAGCGCCCGCCGCCGCCGCGCTCCGACGCCTGCTCGCAGAAGGAGGGCGACCACGACAGCGACAGCACGTAAAAATCGAACTCGCCGGGGGCATTCTGCCGGCGATCCTGCGCCGACGCCGTCCCGGCGATAGCGATCAGGCCCGCGAAAATCAGCCGGCCAAACGCGCTCGACAGCCGCGAAATCGAGATCCTGGGAAAGTAGAACATGGTGACGCCCCCATACCAGACTGATCAGGGAGCCTAGCAGGCGGTCGGAACATTTCAAGAACAAAATAAGGAGAGACGTCGGGCGAACCCCGGCCGGCGGGATAAAGCGCTCAGGGAATCAGGGCCGGGCGGCCCTGCAGTTCGGATTGTAGGCCCAGTTGCGATCGAGCCCGGTCACGCACCATTCGACGGCCTGGCCGAAGCCGGCAAAGCCGCCGTCCTCGATGATCGAGTAATGCACGGTGTGCAGCGTGCCGTCGTTCAGGAGCACGTCGGCGCTGCAATAGCGGCGTGGAATGTTGTCGGATTGCCAGGGCCGGAATGCGGTTTCATGTATTTCGCCATAGCCCGTGATCTGCAGGGCGGAATTCCAGAACTTGCTTTCTTTTTCCCGGAACTGGTTGCTGATCGTCCCCAGCACGCGCCCGCATTCGGCCACCCGCCCGTCATAGCGCGGGCCGGACAACCAGAAGTTCATCTCCCAGGGGTAGGCGGCCTGGGCTGGCTGGCCAAAGCCGAACACGCCGAACAGGACGCCGAACGCGGCGCCAAGACCGAGTCTTTTCAGGGATGGGAGCAGGTCGCGCATGGGAATCCGCCTGATAATCCGACACGGACGGTGCCGCTAAGCCCGGACGAGGTCAAGTGCAGCGCGGCAACACTTGGCGATAACTGCGCGTCAAGCCGTCGGCCGTTCTTTCCATGGCAGCGGATGCGCTTTAAGGTCTCGCCGGGCGAAATGGAGTCGGCGATGCGAATGATGGGGGCTGTGAGCCTGGTTGCCGTGTGCGGGATGCTGGCATGCGCGCCGGCGCGGGCGGGCCATGTGCCGCCGTTCAAGGGCAACGACACCGGCGGCATTATCGCCTATCCGCTGGCGGCCCAGACCGATGTGCGTCAGCTCGCGGTGGCTCACTGCGCGGCTTATGGCAAGGTGGTGAAATTCCTCTCCGTCGACCCTCAATATGGCGGCTACATTTCCTTCGCCTGCCGCTGGGTGCCCTATGGCGCCACCGAACTGCCGCTACGCACCTTGTACTGAACCGGATTGTACTGAACCGGACATCCGATCTGACGCGCCGCGCGATCGGCGTCACACCGGTATCCGCGCCGTGGCGCGCAGCCCGCCCATCGGGCTGTCGCCGAGCATGATGTCGCCGCCATGCGAGCGCGCGATGTCGCGGGCGATGGCAAGCCCAAGCCCGGTGCCGCCCTCATCCTGGTTGCGGGCGTCGTCCAGCCGCAGGAACGGCTTGAATACTTCCTCGCGCATTTCCTGCGGAATGCCCGGTCCGTCGTCGTCGACGGTGATCGTGAGATAGCGGTGATCGCGGTGGCCGGTGATCGAGATCGCGCCTGCGTGCCGCGCCGCGTTGGATACCAGGTTGGCGAGGCAGCGCTTGAACGATGCCGGCTTCACCGTCACGACCGGCAGTCCGTGAAACGCCACCGTCGCGGCGTGGCCGTTGCGCTCGGCGTCGCTGCGCAACTCCTCGAGCGCCAGCGCCATGTCGGTCGGTTGCGCCTGCTCGCCAGTGTCGCCGCGCGCGAAGGCGAGATAATCCTCCAGCATGCCGGACATCTCGTCGACATCCTTGCGCATGCCGTCGACCTCGGGACTGTCGCCGATCAACTCCAGTTCGAGCTTGAAGCGGGTCAGGATGGTGCGCAGATCGTGCGACACGCCGGCCAGCATCGCGGTGCGCTGCTCGATCGAGCGCTCGATGCGCGATTTCATCTCGAGGAACGCCTGCGCGGCGCGGCGCACTTCGCGGGCGCCGCGGGGACGGAAATTCGGCGCCTCGCGGCCCTTGCCGAAGCTTTCGGCGGCGTCGGCAAGGCGCAGGATCGGCCTGATCTGGTTGCGCAGGAACAACACCGCGACGATCAGCAAGATCGACGACGTCCCCAGCATCCAGAAGATAAAAATCTCCGAATTCGAGGCATAGGCCGAGCTGCGCTGGGCGAAGATGCGCATCACCGCGTCGTCGAGCTGGATGCGGATTTCCACGAGATTGGAGCGGCCGACGGTGTCGATCCAGAACGGCCTTGCGATTTGCCGGCCAAGCTGCACCGAAAGCGTCTGGTCGAGCAGCGAGAAGAACGGCTTTGGGCCGGGCGGCGGCAGGTCGCCGACGGGGAGGAAATCCACCACCAGCTGCAGCCGCTGCCCGATGCGGCGCAACTGCGCGCGATCCTTGTCCTGCGGGTAGATCCTGTAGACGTCGATCAGGCTGGCGATGTCCTGCACCACGGCGGCCGACAGCCGCCGCGTCACCGTGTTCCAGTGGCGCTCCATGAACACGAACGCCACCACCGTCTGCAGCACCACCATCGGCACGATCATGATCAGGAGCGCGCGGGCATAGAGCCCGGTCGGCATCCAGCTCTTGAAGGCGTTGCCCATCCAGCCATTGGCCGCGGAGACGCGGCCCGCGGCGGTGCGGATCAGCGTCAGGCCGGTGTCGAGCGTGCTCATCTGGATCTGCTCAGGGCGACGCGACCAGGCGATAGCCGATGCCGCGTACCGCCTGCAGGAACAGCGGATTGGCGGGATCGCGTTCGATCTTGCGCCGGAGCCGGTTGATCTGCACGTCGACCGCGCGCTCGTTGACGGTGCCCTCGCCGGTCAGGGCACTGCGCGGCACGGTCTCGCCCGGCGTCACGGCGAGAATGCGCAGCATCTCGCGCTCGCGGTCGGTGAGATGCACGGCCTCATCGCCCTGGCGCAGTTCGCCGCGGTCGAGATGGTAAACGTAGGGACCGAACGCGACCTGCTCCAGCGCCGTCACCGGCGGCGGCGCGGTGCGCTTGAGAATATTGCCGATCCGGAGCACCAGCTCGCGCGGCTCGAACGGCTTGGCGACGTAATCGTCGGCGCCGATCTGCAGGCCCTCGATCCGGGCTTCCGCCTCATGGCGCGCCGTCAGCATGATGATCGGCACCGACGATGATGAGCGGATGAAGCGGGCCAGATCGAATCCGGTTTCGCCGGGCATCATCACGTCGAGGATCAGGAGATCGAAATGCAGCCCGAGCAGCTTGGCGCGGGCGTCGCTGGCGCTCATCGCAGTGGTGACGCGGTAACCCTCGCCGGACAGAAAACGCGACAACAGATCGCGGATGCGGCGGTCGTCATCGACCAGCAGGATATGCGGGGCGTCGTCGGCCGGTTGCGGCGGGGTGCGAGCAATTGTTGCAGCCAAGGGCACGATCACTCCTTTGCGGTTGCGTTGCCGGCTTTCAGGATCGTTTCCAGCACCTTGTCAGGATCGTCGTGATCGATCATCGCGCGCAGGAACTGGCGGACCGTATCGGCGCCCGATGCTCCGATGTCGCGCAGCGCGCGGTTGATGCGGTCGGTCTGCAGGCCCGCGAGCTTTGCGACCAGCGCCTCGCCCTTTGCGGTGGCAAAAAGAAGGCGCTGCCGGCGGTCGTTGTTGCCGGTCTTCTGCACGATATACCCTTGATCGAGCAATTGCTTGAGGACCCGTCCCAGCGACTGCTTGGTGATGCGCAGCACGTCCAGCAGGTCGGCCACTTTCAAGCCGGGATAGCGGTGGACGAAATGCAGCACCCGGTGATGCGCGCGGCCGAACCCGAAGGCCTCCAGCTCGTGATCGGCGTCGCCGACGAAATCCCGGTAGGCAAAGAACAACAGCTCGATGATATCCCAGCGCAAATCGCCGGGGCGGGGGCTGTGCGACCGCCCCTCGGCTGGCCTCGAATCAGGCCCGGGCGATGGCCGTGAGAAATTTATGTCAGCCATATTGACGTATCTTGGGTTCAATGTTACAAAACCATCAGCCGCGACGAAACAATAAGTCGTTTCGCCCGCGGTGATGTTTCAAGCGGCCGGAGAAAACCAAAGCAGGCGGCCAGCGCCGCGAATTTGTCTACCGTGCGATTGTCGAGCGGCATTTCGGCAAACATACTGGACTTCCGCCTTCCGCAAAAGCATGTCCTGGGGACCTGCCGGGACGGAAACCGGCTGCAAAGCGGGTGGCGGTGAAGGCCAGGCGTAACCAACAGCGCCACGGCGCGGGCGCGCGAGAGCAGCGTCAATCCGGGAGAAAGCCCATGGCAGTTTCGTTCGAGCAGGCCCGGAGAGCCAAGCCGGCGCCGGAAATCGCGCCGGTTCCGACAGCGGGAAGCAAGGGAATGAGTTTGAAATTCGAAATCCAGCCCGCGACGAATCCGACGTCCGAGAAGGAGCGCGCGGCAAGGCTCGTGGACCCGGGCTTCGGCCGGATTTTCACCGATCACATGGCTGTGGTCCGCTACAATCAGGCGAACGGCTGGCATGGCGCGCGCGTCGAATCCCGCGCGAATTTCCCGCTCGATCCGGCCACAGCCGTCCTGCACTACGCGCAGGAGATTTTCGAAGGCCTCAAGGCCTACAAGCGCGACGACGGCGGCGTGAACCTGTTCCGCCCCGACGCCAATGCCCGGCGCTTCCGGAATTCGGCTGAGCGCATGGCCATGGCGCCGCTGCCCGAGCCTGTGTTCATCGAAGCGGTCGAGCAGCTCGTGCGCATCGACCGCGCCTGGATGCCGGGCGGCGAGGGCAGTCTCTACCTGCGGCCCTTCATGATCGCGAGCGAGGTCTTCCTCGGCGTGAAACCATCGGCGGAATACATCTTCGCCGTCATCGCCTCGCCGGTCGGCTCCTATTTCAAGGGCGGACCTGCGCCCGTGTCGATCTGGGTGTCGGAGAACTACACGCGCGCCGCGATCGGCGGCACCGGCGCCGTCAAATGCGGCGGCAATTACGCCGCGAGCCTGCGCGCGCAGGCCGAGGCCATCGATCACGGCTGCGATCAGGTCGTTTTCCTCGATGCGGTCGAGCGCCGCTACATCGAGGAACTCGGCGGCATGAACGTCTTCTTCGTGTTCGACGACGGTTCGCTCTCGACGCCGCCGCTCGGCACGATCCTGCCGGGCATCACCCGCGATTCGATCATCGCGCTCGCGAAGGATTCCGGCACGCGCGTGCGCGAGGAGGCCTACACGATCGACCAGTGGCGCACCGATGCCGCCAGCGGAAAGCTGAAAGAGGCCTTCGCCTGCGGCACGGCGGCCGTCATCTCGCCGATCGGCAAGGTGTGTTCCGCGAGCGGCGATTTTCTCATCAGCGGCGGCGCGGCCGGCCCCGTCGCCATGGGGCTGCGCAAGAAGCTGATCGACATCCAGTACGGTCGCGCGGCCGACCCGCACAACTGGATCAGAAAGGTCCTGTGACCGGCGGCGGAGGTATTCCGCGGCGGCAGCGTAGGCGCGGCTACGCGATCCGTCTTCCCCTCTCCGCCTTGTGGGAGAGGGTGCCTTCGCGAAGCGAAGGCGGGTGAGGGGTCTCTCATCCGCGGACACAGACCCCTCATCCGAGCGCTGCGCGCCACCTCTCTCCCACAAGGGGCGAAGGGAAGTAAGTGCAGGTTGCCGCGCCGCGCCTGCGCTGGTACCAACGCCGCCCATGGCCGACAAACCCAAAAAACCGCCAGAAACTCAAGGCGCGCCTGCCGCGCGGGCTGGCCGATCGCGGGCCTGCCGAGATCGCGGCGACGCGGGCGATGGTGGAGAAAATCCGCGAGGTGTTCGAGCGCTACGGTTTCGAGCCGGTGGAAACGCCGGCGATGGAATATACCGACGCGCTCGGCAAATTCCTGCCGGACCAGGACCGTCCCAACGAGGGCGTGTTCTCGTTCCAGGACGACGACGAGCAGTGGATCAGCCTGCGCTACGACCTGACCGCGCCGCTGGCGCGCTATGTCGCGGAAAATTTTGACTCGCTGCCAAAACCCTATCGCAGCTACCGCGAAGGCTACGTCTATCGCAACGAGAAGCCGGGCCCCGGCCGCTTCCGCCAGTTCATGCAGTTCGACGCCGATACGGTGGGCTCAGCCTCGCCCGCCGCCGACGCCGAGATGTGCATGATGGCCGCGGATACCATGGAAGCGCTGGGCATTCCGCGCGGCAGCTATGTGGTGAAGGTGAATAACCGCAAGGTGCTCGATGGGGTGATGGAGAGCATCGGACTTGGCGGCGAGGAGAACGCGGGCACAGCGGCTTACGGTGCTGCGAGCGATCGACAAGCTGGATCGACTTGGAGTTGCAGGACGTTCGCGAGTTGCTTGGTGAAGGCCGCAAAGATGAAAGCGGAGATTTCACGAAAGGAGCGGGACTTCGACGAATCCGCAGATCTCGCGTTATCGAAATTTGTGATCGCGACGGAGTGCGTTCCGACATTGCAGCGGGCAACGATCGTGGAACTGCGACATGACGAAAGGACAGTGACTACACTCGCTCAGATGATTTGCTGTTCGTATTTCGACGTGATTCTGCAATTGGGCATCGAGGGAGTTCGACGAGCTTGATCGAGATCAGCAAATCTCGTTGACGGCTGCTGGATATGAGATCGATCGCATTCGCATCGATCCCTCCGTCGTGCGCGGTCTCGAATATTACACCGGCCCGGTCTACGAGGTTGAACTGCTGCTCGACACCAAGGACGAAAAAGGCCGCCCGGTGCGCTTCGGCTCGGTCGGCGGCGGCGGACGTTATGATGGGCTGGTGTCGCGCTTTCGCGGCGAGCCGGTGCCGGCGACCGGTTTTTCCATCGGCGTGTCGCGATTGCAGGCCGCGCTCACGATGCTCGGCAAGCTCGACACCACGCCGGAATTCGGTCCCGTCGTCGTCACCGTGTTCGATCAGCGATCGCATCGCCGACTACCAGAAAATGGTCGCGGCTCCTGCGCGCCGCAAACATTCGCGCCGAGCTCTATCTCGGCAATCCCAGGAACATGGGCAACCAGCTCAAATATGCCGACCGCCGCAATTCGCCGTGCGTGATCATTCAGGGCTCGGACGAAAAAGACGATCCGGCGGGGCCGCAGGTTGTGCTGAAGGATTTGATCCTCGGCGCCGAGCTTGCGAAACTGGAAAAAGATCGCGACGAATATCTGCAGAAGCAAGGCGAGGCCCAGACCAAGGTGCCGCAGGCTTCGCTGGTCGAGGAAGTCCGCAAGATTCTTGATAAGCACGGAGTGAAGTGGAATTAGCTGGAGCCGTCATGCCCGCGAAAGCGGGCATCCAGTACGCCGTGACGCCGACTTGAACATGACCGGCGCGGAATACTGGATCATCCGCTTTCGCGGATGATGACGTCGGTGCAAGATGGCGCGGCTCCTCGGGATGAGGATCGTGTTCGTGAAGAGTGACGTAGCAAGAGAAAAGGGAGTGACCAACAATGCCTGAAATCACCATCAGCATGGCCGCCGGCCGCACCGATGAACAGAAGGCCGGCATGATGCGCGACATCACGCAGGCGCTGGTGAAGAACCTCGGCGTCGATGCCGACGCCGTCGTGATCCAGATCAACGAGGCGCCGCTGGCCCACAAGATGAAGGGCGGCAAGACCTTTGTCGAGCGCAAGGCGATGCAGAACAAGTAGCGCGCGCACTCTCACCCGTCGTCCCCGCGAAAGCAGGGACCCATAGCCACCGATGTCGCGCGGATGCGCGATTGCGGCCTCGAGCCCGATGCAACACAGACATCCGTGGTCATGGGTCCCGGCTCGCGCCCGCGGACGACGGGACGACGTCGTCACGCTGGATAATCCCATGGATGCACGCGAAATCATCAAGGTCGGCATGAGCGCCGAGCGCACGCTGGTGGTGCCGCCCGAGCGCACCGTCGGGCATTTTGTCCGGGGCATGCCGATGGTCTATGCGACGCCGATGATGATCATGGAAATGGAAATGGCGTCGTCTGACGCGATCAAGCCGCATCTCGCGCCGGGCTGGATCACGGTCGGCACCGAGGTCGACATCCGCCATCTCGCGGCCTCGCCGGTCGGCGCGGTGATACGGACCACCGCGCGGGTGATCGCGGTCGAACGCCGGGTGATCCGTTTCGAGGTCGAGGCTTTTGATGGCGAGCGGCGCATCGGCGAGGGCCGCCACGCCCGCGCTCTCGTCAATCGCGACAGCTTCAACAAGCGGTTTGCGGGGAGCTAACGAAGCCACGCATTCCGCCGTCATCCTGAGGAGCGGCCACTTGGCCGCGTCTCGAAGGATGGAGATGCGCGCGTCGCCCATCCTTCGAGACGCCGCGCAGAAGCGCGGCTCCTCAGGATGACGGCTTACTTCGCCAGCTCCTTCGATCGCCGCGTCGCCGCCGCAACGGCGCGGGTCAGCAGCGACTGCATGCCGTCGGGTCCCATCAGCACTTCGAGCGCCGCGGCCGTGGTGCCGCCGGGCGAGGTCACGTTCTGGCGCAGCGTGGCGGAGGGGACGTCGGAGCGATGCAGCAACTCGCCGGAGCCGGCGACGGTTTCGCGCGCCAGTTTGGTGGCGAGGTCCTGCGGCAGGCCGGCCTCGACGCCGGCGCGCGCCAGCTCCTCGGCGAGCAGGAAAATATAGGCCGGGCCTGAGCCGGAGACCGCGGTCACCGCGTCCATCAAGCTCTCGTCGTCGACCCATTCGACCGATCCGGTGGCGCGCAACAGCGCGTCGGCCACCGCGCGCTGCGCGGCGCTGACATTTTTTGCCGCTACCGCAACCGTGATGCCGCGGCCGATCGCGGCCGGCGTGTTGGGCATGGCGCGAACCACGCTGCCGCCGCAGGCGGCCTCGATCGATGCGATGGTGGTGCCCGCCATGATCGACACCACCAGCGTGGAGGGCCCGCTGAAGGATCTCAGCGTCGCGCCTGCCTCGCGAAAAGTCTGCGGCTTCAGCGCGATCACCAGCGTCGCGACGCTGCCGATCTGTTTCGGCGAGGGATTGAGGCGAATGCCCTTTGTCGCGAGCGCGCTGATCTCGTCGGAGGGCTGCGGCTCGATCACCGCGACGCGCTTGGCATCGAGGCCCCGCGCCAGCCAGCCCGACAGCATCGCGCCGCCCATCTTCCCCGCACCGGCGAGGACGATGGTGCCTTGCAGGTTTTGTAAGGCGTTGGCGAAGTCCAATGCTGTCACCACAATTACACTCGTCGTCCCCGCCGTGCGCAATTGCGCACGGGGACCCATAACCACGTCGTTTTTATTGAAGCGAAGGACAGGCCACAAGCATTTTGCTTCAACACTAGCGACACGGCGTACGAGTCCGCTCGGGGACGACTCCGCTTGTCATGCCGGGCTGACCCGGCAATCCATCGTCGTCGCGACTCTTGAAGATTGATGATCCGGTCAAGCGCGCATGACGACCGACATCTACGCCTCGCCCTCGGTATCGAACATCGCCGCGGTCATGGCCTCGGTCGCGCTCTTGCCGGCCCAGACCACGAACTGAAACGCCGGATAGTAGCGCTCGCAGGCGTGGATGGCGCCGACCAGCATGCTCTCGCATTGCCCGGTCGAGGCGGTGATGCCGTCCGGCAGCACCAGCGCCTGCCGGTGCATGATCATCCCGGTATGGGTCCACAGATCGAAATGCCCGATCCATAATTGCTCGTTGATGGCCGCGATCAGCCGCTGCACTTCGGCGCGGCGGGGCCCGGGAATTTTCATGTCAAAGGCGCAGGCCAGATGCAGCGCCTCGATTTCGGTCATCCAGGTGAAGGACAGTTGGTAGTCGGTCCATTCGCCCTTGGAGACGATCGTCACCTCGTCTTCGCCGGAGCGTTCGAACGACCAGTTGTGATTGGCGGCGATGTCCTCGACCACGGCGAGCGGATTGTTGGAGGAATCGATGATGCCTTCGAGGAGGGACATGCCGTCTCGACCTTGCTTTCTTAAATCCAGATACGATGATACGCACGCCGCAGGCCGATACGCGCCGGTGTGACGCGCCGCTGCCGGCTGCAATCCCTTTGGGTTACGCCGGGTCTGCCGGGATCAAGTGATGTGATTTGCGGAATCCGCGCAACCGCACCCGGAGTCCATCCACAAGCAAAGCGCGGCTCGTCCACAGCTCTTCGCGCGTCATAATTGTTAACAGGAGAACAAACCGGAATCGGATTCGCGGTGTGCGAGTCCGGCGCGCCGATTTCGCGTGGGGCGAGTCCGGTTTGGCTGCCTCAATCGCTGATTTTGCCGCTTCCGGTCTGGCTCTGGCGGCATGGCGACATGCGGTTTTCCCCATGCGCAAGCCCTTGCTGGCGCGGCCGCCATTGGCCATAGTTCCAATCCCCCGCTCCTACCGGGCGGGTAAATGTTCTCAGGGCGGGGTGAAACTCCCCACCGGCGGTAAAGGCGAGGTCGCCCAAGCCCGCGAGCGCCTTCCTCGCGAGAGGAAGGGCCAGCAGATTCGGTGCGATTCCGAAGCCGACGGTGAAAGTCCGGATGAAAGAGAACGGTCGCGACAGCCGCATCTTTGGCGCGGCGTGTCGTTCCGTATGCCCTGATTCTGGTCCTGATAGAGGAAAGCCATGAATCAGACGACACAAGACGCTCCCGAAGCAAACGGTCCTTCTGGAACAACGAACTCCTCGGAAGTTGCCGATCCGCCTGCGGCTCGCGTGCACCCGCGATTCACAAAACCCCAGCGGGTCGCCTTCGTGCAGTCGGCCTGGCACCGCGAGGTGATCGAACAATGCCGCCTCGCATTCCTCGCCGAGATCGAGGAGCGCGGCATCGAGCGCGCGCGCATCGACCTGTTCGAGGTGCCGGGGTCGTTCGAAATCCCGCTGCACGTGCAACTGCTCGCCAAGACCCGGCGCTACACCGCGATCGTCGCGGCGGGGCTCGTGGTCGATGACGAATATATCGCGGAAACCGTGATCAGGGCGCTGATGGATGTGCAGCTGCGCACCGAAGTGCCGGTGTTTTCCGCGGTGCTGACACCGCAGCAGTTCCATGAGACCGCCGCGCATTTCGATTTCTTCCGCAAGCATTTTGCGACCAAGGGCGTTGAGGTCGCGGAAGCCTGCGCCAACACGCTGCTCAGTCTGGAGCGGCTGCGCGGCCAGGTCGCCGCGGGGATCGTGTAGGCGGCGCGCGAGACTTCTTTAACGCCCCGCATGCGGGGAGAGGTCGGATTGCGAAGCAATCCGGGTGAGGGGGAGTACCACGCTCACTTGTGCTGAGAATTTGCGGCGGTGGCCCCTCACCCCAACCCTCTCCCGCGAAGGGCGGGGAGAGGGAGAAGTGGTTCATGGCCGCAGCGATTCAACCCGTCTATCAGCCTTCGAACGCTTGATTGTCATTTCCAACGCCGCGCCTATAAACTCGGCGGGGGAGGAGGCTTGGCCCGTGGAGACGGGCGGCCGAGACGATCATGTTCGAAGGACACGATCCCTATCTCGTCGCGCTCTCGGTGGTGATCGCGATCCTGGGTGGCTACACCGGCTTCGGCCTCGCCGCGCGCATCCGCGGCGCGCCGGACGTGAGCCGCCGCGCGTTGCTCGCAGGCGCCGCCGCGTTCCTCGCCATCGGTATCTGGACCATGCACTTTGTCGGCATGCTGGCCGCGCCGATCCCGGCCGATACCGTCTACCTCGTGCTTCCCACCATGGTATCGTTCCTGATCTGCGCGCTGGTGGTCGGCGTTTCCCTGTTTTTCCTGAGCATTGGCGAACCTTCGCGGCGGCGCGTGATCTCGTCGGCGGTCTTGCTCGGCGCCGGCATCGTCAGCATGCACTATGTTGGCATCCACGGCCTTGCCGGCAATTTTGCGATCCAGCACGACACCCCGATGGTCCTGCTGTCGATTTTGATTGCGATCGTCACCGCCTATGGCGGCCTGCGCGCGTTCCTGGCGCGGCAGGACGGCGTGCGATTGATCGCAAGCTCGATCGCGTTTGGACTCGCGGTGTCGGGCATGCATTACACCGCCATGTACGGCATGCATTTCGTCCCGCTGGCGGAAGCGGCCCATCACCACGCCGGAGGGCTGGCGGCGTCGCAGCAGGTCCTGTCGGTGGTGGTTGCCGTGCTCTGCTTCGTGATCGCGGCAGGTTTTTTGCTGTCGCTGGTGCCGGACCCTCGCCGGCAGACGGCAACGGTGGCTACGGTCGATCCATTGCCGGCCGTCGCCGCGCAGGCGCTGTTCCGCGAACCGAATCCGTTTACGGCGAACTTCCCGCGGCTGACGTCGGCGCCGCTCGGCGGACTCGGCCAGCCGCCCCGCGCGGCGCCGGCGCCCCGGCTTCCGGTCGAGGGCGCGGACGGCACCCATTTCATCGATACGGCCGATGTGCGGAGCGTCAGAGCCGACGCGCATTATACCAGGGTCCATGACGGCACCCGCGAGCGGATGTGCCCGTGGTCGATCTCGGAAGCCGAAGCGCAGCTCGATCCCGGACTGTTCGTCCGGGTGCACCGCAGCCATATCGTGGCGATCCCGCATGTCACCTTCGTTCGCAAGGAAGGTGACGGCGCCGTGATCGAACTCGATGGCCCATCGCCGCATCGCGTGCCCGTGAGCCGCGCCAAGATCGCCGAGGTCAAGGCGCGGCTCGGGCTCGCCAGGCGCAATCATCACGTCTGATTAGGTCGCGAAGCCTGACGCATTTCGTGCGTGGTGTTCCGCATTTCGTGCGAATTTTCTCGCCCTGTGACGAAGCGACCGCCGCCGCCTTGCCTCCAAAAAATTTCGGGATGAGGCTCCGCCCCTCTAAAATCAAAAAGGCGGATGGAGGAAACAAATGATCCCTGGCCCATTCAGCTATCACCGCCCTGCGACCCTGGCCGATGCGGTCAAGCTGCTCTCGACATTGGGCGACGAAGCGCGCCCCCTGGCCGGCGGCCACAGCCTGGTGCCGATGATGAAGCTCCGGCTCGCCACTCCCGAACATCTCGTCGATCTGCATGGCATCGACGCCCTGAAGGGCATCCGCCGCGAGGGCAACCGCATCGTGATCGGCGCGATGACCACCCAGCACGAGCTGCTGGCCTCGGACGAAATCGCAAAATCGCTGCCGATCCTGCACGAAACCGCACTGTTGATTGCCGATCCGCAGGTGCGCTACCGCGGCACCATCGGCGGCAATGTCGCCAATGGCGATCCCGGCAATGACATGCCGGCGCTGATGCTGACCCTGGACGCAACCTATCGGCTGGAAGGAGCGTCAGGTGCGCGCGAGGTCGCGGCGGGCGAATTCTACCAGGGCGCCTATTTCACCGCGCTGGAGCCCGGCGAAATCCTGACCTCGATTTCAATTCCCGCACCCGCAGCCGGTCACGGCTACGCCTACGAGAAATTGAAGCGCAAGGTCGGCGACTACGCCACCGCCGCTGCAGCGGTTGTGCTGACGATGGCGAGCGGCAAGGTCGCGGCTTGCGCGATCGGCCTCACCAATCTGCACGAAACACCGCTGCTCGCAACCGACGCGGCCAAAGCCGTGATCGGAACCAGCCTCGATGCGGCAACGCTGAAAAAGGCCGCGGCCGCGGCGGAGGCGATCATGTCGCCGGCCGCGGATGCGCGTGGGCCGGTGGAATACCGCAAGCATGTCGGCGGCATCATGGTGATGCGGGCGCTGACGCGCGCCGCAGCTCGCGCTGGTTAAGGGAGAAACGAAAATGGCAAAGACCCATGTGACCATGAAGGTGAACGGCGCCGAGGTCGAGGGCCTGGTCGAGCCGCGCACACTGCTGGTGCATTTCCTGCGCGAGAACCTTTCACTCACCGGCACCCATATCGGCTGCGAGACCACCCATTGCGGCGCCTGCACCGTCGATCTCGACGGCATGTCGGTGAAAAGCTGCACCATATTCGCGGTGCAGGCCCAGGGCTCCGAGGTCTTGACCATCGAGGGCGTCGCCAATGCCGACGGCTCGCTATCGGCATTGCAGGAAGGGTTTCGCATGATGCACGGCCTGCAATGCGGCTTCTGCACGCCCGGCATGATCGTGCGCGCGATGCGGCTGCTGAAGGAGAACCCGTCGCCATCGGAGGAGGAAATCCGCATCGGCATTTCCGGCAATCTCTGCCGCTGCACCGGCTACCAGAACATCGTCAGGGCGATCCAGTACGCCGCCGACAAGATCAATGGCGTCGAATTCAAGGAGGCCGCGGAATGAACGACATGACTCCCACGCGGGAACAACGCGAAGCCAAGCTCGAAGGCATGGGCTGCAAGCGCAAGCGCGTCGAAGACATCCGCTTCACCCAGGGCAAGGGCAACTACGTCGACGACGTGAAGCTGCCGGGCATGCTGCATGGCGATTTCGTCCGTTCGCCGCATGCGCATGCGCGCGTCAAATCGATCAATGGGGAGGAGGCGCTGAAGGTGCCGGGCGTGTTGGCGGTCATCACCGCCGAGACGCTGAAAACCGTCAACCTCGCCTGGATGCCGACGCTGGCCGGCGACGTGCAGATGGTGCTGGCCGACGGCAAGGTGCTGTTCCAGGGCCAGGAGGTGGCCTTCGTGGTCGCCACCGACCGCTATGCCGCCGACGACGGCATCAACAAGGTCGTGGTCGAATACGAGCCGCTGCCGGCGCTGATCGATCCGTTCAAGGCGCTGGACGCGGATGCGCCGGTGCTGCGCGAGGATCTCGCCGGCAAGACCTCAGGCGCGCACGGGCCGCGCAGGCACCACAACCATATCTTCGAGTGGACGGTCGGCGACAAGGACCTGACCGACGCGGCCTTCCGCAAGGCCGAGGTCACGATCAAGGAGATGATCTCCTATCACCGCACCCATCCGTCGCCGCTGGAGACCTGCCAGTGCGTCTGCTCGTTCGACAAGATCAAGGGCGAGCTGACGATCTGGGGCACGTTTCAGGCGCCGCATGTGATCCGCACCGTGGTGGCGCTGATCGCCAAAATTCCGGAGCAGAAGATCCATGTGATCTCGCCCGATATCGGCGGCGGCTTTGGCAACAAGGTCGGCGCCTATCCCGGCTACATCTGTGCCGCGGTCGCCTCGATCGTCACCGGCAAGCCGGTGAAATGGGTCGAGGACCGCATCGAGAACCTGACCGCGACGTCGTTCGCGCGCGATTACCACATGACCACCGAGATCGCGTCGACCAAAGACGGCAAGGTCACGGGTCTTCGCGTCCATGTGCTGGCCGATCACGGCGCGTTCGACGCCTGCGCCGATCCGTCGAAATGGCCGGCCGGCTTCTTCAACATCGTCACCGGCTCCTACGACTTCCCGGTCGCGCATCTCTCCGTCGACGGCATCTACACCAACAAGGCGCCGGGCGGTGTCGCCTATCGCTGCTCGTTCCGGGTGACGGAGGCGGCCTATTGCATCGAACGCGCGATGGACATTCTCGCCCAGAAGCTCGGCATGGACCCGGCCGAGTTGCGGTTGAAGAATTTTGTCAGGCCGGAGCAGTTTCCCTATCACTCGGCGCTCGGGTGGGAATACGATTCCGGCAACTATGCCACCGCCATGAGGAAGGCGATGGAGAGCGTCAAATACGCCGAGCCTGCGCAAGGAGCAGGCGGAGAAGCGCGCGGCGTTCAAGCGCGGCGAGACCCGCGAGATCATGGGCGTCGGCGTGTCGTTCTTCACCGAGATCGTCGGCGCCGGGCCGTCGAAGAATTGCGACATCCTCGGCATTGCGATGTTCGATTCCTGCGAAATCCGCCTGCATCCGACCGGCGCGGGCATCGCCCGGGTCGGCACCAAGAGCCAGGGCCAGGGCCACGAGACCACCTGGGCCCAGATCATCGCCACCGAGATCGGCATTCCCGCCGACGATATCATGGTCGAGGAGGGCAATACCGATACCGCGCCCTACGGGCTCGGCACCTACGGCTCGCGCTCGACGCCGGTGGCGGGCGCGGCGATCGCCATGGCCGCGCGCAAGATCAAGGCCAAGGCGCAGATGATCGCCGCCTACAAGCTCGAGGTCCACGAAGACGACCTCGAATGGGATATCGACGGCTTCCGCGTCAAGGGACTGCCGGAGAAAACCATGTCGATGAAGGACATCTGCTGGGCGGCCTACAACTCGGTGCCGCCGGGCATGGAGCCGGGGCTGGAGGCGGTGAGCTATTACGATCCGCCCAACATGACCTATCCGTTCGGCGCCTATATCTGCGTGATGAACATCGACGTCGATACCGGGGTCTACAAGATCAGGCGCTTCTATGCGCTCGACGATTGCGGCACCCGCATCAACCCGATGATCATCGAGGGCCAGGTGCATGGCGGGCTGACCGAAGCCTTTGCGATCGCCATGGGCCAGGAGATCCGCTACGACCCCGAGGGCAATGTCGTCACCGGTTCGTTCATGGATTTCTTCATGCCGACCGCGGTCGAGACGCCGCATTGGGAGACCGACTTCACCGTGACGCCGTCGCCGCATCACCCGATCGGCGCCAAGGGCGTCGGCGAGAGCCCGAATGTCGGCGGCGTGCCGGCGTTTTCCAACGCCGTCAACGACGCCTTCTCGTTCCTGGGCTCGACCCATATCCAGATGCCGCACGACTACTGGCGCAACTGGCGGACGGCAAAGGAATTGGGAGTGTTTGCGTCGTGATAATCTTCTCCCCTCCCTCCACGCGCTCTTGCGCATGGCGGGGAGGGGTCGGGGGTGGGGGGTCCATCCGCTTGCTCGTCTGGCAGAGAGTTTGCGGAGCCGCCCCCCACCCCCGACCCCT
>CAVUYV010000053.1:0-31147 GCA_963745785.1 uncultured Alphaproteobacteria bacterium
TCCGTCCATCCAGGTCGGGCAATGCGCCACGGCGGTATTGGTCACGACAACCTCCTACATATATACTCTACCGTATAGTTTATTTCACTTGCGTTTTCGCTCGTGCCATGTCAACCCGGAATCGGCTGAGACTTGAACTAATCGCACCATCGTGATCGCAGGAACAATCATGACCAGAAACTCGAAACGACCGCAGACCCGCCTGGGCAGGCCGCCCAAGGACCTCGCCGGCGACGTCAAAAGCCGTATCCTCGATGCGGCTCAGCAGGTTTTTCTCAAGCGAGGTTTCTACGAAAGCGCCAGTGTCGATGAGATCGCGGAGATGGCGCCGGCAAGCAAGCCGACGATTTATGCTCACTTCGACGGCAAGGAGGCGCTCTTCGAGGCGGTCATAGTCCGTGTCGTCATCGGACTGAAGAATTTCAAGGGCTACGAGCCCAAGGGACGCACAGTGACGAACAAGCTCACAAGTGTCGGCACTGAGCTCGTAGAAAGATTTCTTGAGGACACAGTCGGCGTGACGCGAGCCACGATTGCCGAAGCAGACAGATTCCCGGCGTTGAGCCGCCATGTCCATGAGGCAGGCCGAGATCGGGCTGCAGCTGCGGTTTCTCATGTCCTGAACGATGTGACCTACAAGCTTCAGCGCGGTCCAAAGGGCCCTTTCAGCACCAAGCGAAGCCTTGCCACCGCGCAGATTTTCATGGACCTCATTCTGCTCCCAATGCTGATGCGAGCTCTGATGGGGGAGGACGCGAAACAACTTCGAAAGGAGGTGCCCAGTTTCGTGCGCGAACGCGTCAACTTTTTCCTGGCAGCCTGTGAAACGGATTGGGGGCGGTGAAGGCCTTCGCGGCCCTCGATACTCCTTGGTGAGACCGCAGGAGGGCGGCCTTGCACTTCGGCGGAGTGTCTGATTCCGGCTTCTGGCCGGCTGATAGCGGCGGCTGCAAACAGCCTTCGACAGTCTCACGCCCCATTTCTGCGAACGCCTCGACTGGGTCATGCCAAAATACTGGAACAACGACATGGCTGGAGAATCTCAGCGTGGTTGGTTCAATTCGCGCCGGCAGGCTTCGCTGAAATCGCGAAAGGGATCCATCCCGCTCATCAACTCGGGCAAGTCGGCAAATTCCCGATTCGGGGAAAGGTAGGTGTCGACAATGAGCCGACCCGCCTTCTCGGCTGCTTCGATAACTTCGTCGCTCGACAGGATTTTCATGCGCCCTATAAGAGCGAACAAGTCGACCAGCTTCGAAATCTCGGATTTGTCGCTGACGAGTGCGTCGGCATAGAGCCTTGATGCTTCCTCGATGAAGCTCTTGTCGAGCTCTTCACGCTGGGAAATCGTTCGCGATGTAGTACGGGCGCGGTCCCTGCGGCGCTGGGTCACCCAGCCGGTGACAATCGACGCCAGGGTTCCGGAAGCCGATCCCGAAAATGACGCAAGGGCGGGAATGTAGAGCAGATCCATTTGCTGTCTCATTGATTGGGGCTCGAACGGCATCTCTGCCGCGTTTGCGAAAAGTTTAGTGGCCATGGCCCTTTGGAGTGGCCCCTTTCAGTTATTTGCTTTTGCTGGCCACCGGGCTGCCGCTTTGCTCGAAAACCGATCGGCACGCGTCGCTGAGATCGGATTTGTTCTGCCTCAGGCAGTATTCGACCTTCGTGGCGTCGGGGATGTAGCTGCTGCAGAGTCTGAAGGCGTCGGACGTGCACGCAGCCCTTTGCACGGGGGTGCCATGATTTTCCTGCGCAAAGGCGCTCGTTGCGCAAAGGAAAGTTGCGGCCGCTGCGATGGAACGACAGTTGGATTTCGAAATCATATCGGATCACTCCTTTGTTGATCCTGCATCAGGGTTTCATGGTCGAACTCCAAGAAACTGGAGTTCGCGCGGACTCCGTGCTCACAAAAGCCGGACACGGGCACGTAACTTCTGTTCCTTGACAGACCCGCTCGCTCATGGCTTTTCTGCGCCGTATATATCAACTATACGGTTTGGTTTATTAATGACCGATCTAAGGAATGTCATCCTGTTTTAGGAGGCAAAACCTAAGCTAAGGTTTGATGCCAGCCAACCACGAGGGCACCCTGCGATACACAGGTACAGTAGATCGCCCCGCTCAAATTGATTGAAGATGCCGTCTCGAAGCAACGTACGGCTCAGGGTTTACCTGTGATCGCAATAGGGGGTCTTTTTAAGTGCCGCGTGAACAAACGATCCGCCCGAAATCTGCTCGAGGACATGTGCGGACGCTAATCCAGCAGGAAGAGCTGCCGCTATTGCGCGATCATCTGTTGCGGCTCGATGCGGCAAGCCGGCATGATCGCTTTAACGGCTTCCTCGATGACGGCTTGATTGAACGGTATGCTGCCAGATGCGCCGAAGACGACACGGTCATCATAGCCTACATCAAAAACGACGCGGTTCGCGGCGCGGCGGAGCTGCATCCACCGGATCAATCCCCGGACTCGCTGCCCGAAATCGCGTTCAGCGTCGAGGCCTCGGTGAAAAGGCAGGGCGTCGGCACGGTTCTGTTCCGGCGGCTCATCGCGGAAGCACGATGCAAGGGCTACACGAGCTTGCGCATTACGACCGGAGCGGAGAATCACGCGATGCGGGCGCTCGCACGCAAGTTCGGAGCGCACCTGAGCTTCCGGCATGGTGATTCCACCGGAACAATTGATTTAGCTCAGCAACCTCGGCGCGAGGAAGCATCAAGCAACTCTGCTGTTCCGGCGTCTTTGTCGGCACGAACCGCATATTGGCTCAGGTGACCACCTCGCAAATTGCTTCTGCGTCAGATGTCGTTCTTCTGCCGCTTGACGTAGGGCTTCACATAGGCCGGCGGCATTAATCGCACGGTGTGGCCAAGTGCCTGGAGTTCGCGCGACCGGTAGTGAGACGAGGCGCAAGCCTCGATGCCAACCAGACACCGTGGAAGCTTCTGGAAGAACGCCAAGACGTGGCGACGCTTTAACTGGCGGCGGATGATCACCTGGTCGCCAGCGTCAACGCCGTGAACCTGGAAAACTGATTTGGCGATATCGAACCCGATTGTCGTGACCGTTTGCATGGTTAGCTCCCTGCAAATCGTGGGAGCTTCAACAGCGCCCACATCCATGGCACTCACGTGCCGGTGGAGGAGCCGTCCACAGCATCAGCAGCGGTACTTCATGATCTTCATTTCTGCTCTGCAGGACGTGACGGCATACACAAAAAGAAAGGCCGCCTGCGTTGCCACAAGCGGCCCAAGTCTAGGGAGGAAACGCCCAAGGAGGGGCAGCGATAGCGGGGCGGGGTTGGGGTCGCTACCGCATACCCCTAGCTAAGACGATCGTGATCAGCGGCTCAATTGGACCTAGGTAAACGTCGGGTATCTAAAGGGGGCACCGGAGCGATACGAAGGTTTATGGCGCTCGCCCTTACCTGACCACTTCCGCACTAGGCCCTGCTCTTCATCGCGCTGGTCGTCGTCATGGTCGCGGTCGCGCTGCTGCTGGCGTGAGCGATTGCACAAACCTGCCACAAGACCGCCAATCGAGGCGGCCTTGTCGCGGCTCCCATTCTGGACACCTTCGTACGCCTCCCGGACTTCGCTGCCGCTTCGCCGTGGCGGTCATACCAAGGTTTATTGCGGCGATCAGAAGAGGGTATGCGACCGCACTCACGTGTAATGGAAGAACCTACCCAAATCGCGGATTGTGTCACTCAGCAGAGGCGCTGCTCAGGCCTGCGCTCTGTTCGGACGAGCATCGCACATAGCAGGTGTATCATGCGCAATCACGATTTAGTCTCCGATGGGTTCCTCACGCTGATAGCGGCCAGCCTCGTGCTGCTGGGTTCGAGCTTGCTGGCTTTCTCGATCGTGTGAGGCGGCTGCTCGCACGAAGGCTCACGTTCGCGCTTTTGCCCACGGGCGTGACGCGCTTTGAGCCAGACGGGAACGTCGGCGAACCTGCCGCGCTGCTTTGGCTTACTTGCTGCGCTGCTTGATCGCCACAGCCGGTAGGCTTCGTCCTCGTAGGGATCATCGCTGTTTGCTGCGGTGCGTGAGTCTCCTGTTGGCAGATTTTGTTGCAGAAGTCAGTTGAAGGTTTCCGCCAACAATGAAATCCCTGACGTTGACGCGGTCTTCCCGCGCCTCAGCGGCGCACGGTAAAGTGACGCGAATAACCATAAAGCACGTTCGTTGGGCTCTAGCCGGGTGCTTGCGGGCTGATACGCTGTGCTGAGTGTTGCGTTTGACAGCGCATGTTATCTGCCGGCGATTTTGGGACATAACCGCAAACAGCAAGATGCCTGGATCACGCCCCGGATCAAAAAGCGCGCTAATTGATAATGTTTCGGAGAATTTACTATGCAAATTGTTTTGCGTTGCGCAATGGCAATAAGCTGTTTTCTTGCGCTAGCGTGTACTGCACAAGCGCGATCGGCCTACGATGGTTCTTGGAGCCTCGTCTTCGTAACGCAACGAGGCGCATGCGATCAAACCTACAACTTCACTGTTAATGTTTCTAACGGAGTTGTGACGCATCCTAACCTCGTGAGGTTTAGAGGATACGTCGCAAAATCCGGCGCGGTTCGCGCGTCGGTGACCGTTCAAGATAAATACGCCTCCGGCTCAGGGAGACTCTCAAGCGTTTCAGGTCGCGGGACGTGGAGCGGCCATGCTGGAGAAGCGCGATGTTCGGGCTACTGGACCGCGCAACGAAATTGACTTTTCCAACAAAAGAGAACTGGTGGTTGTCGCGATCGTGAGCTTGTTTGTTGCTGCCTAGCATTACAGTTGCTTCTTTGGGAAATGTCTGAATCCATGGGCAACCAATGATTCGGAGGTCGTGGACGCAAGCAGCGTCGATTGAGGAGACGCTTGCGTTGTGGGCGGCGTCGCTTCGAGAGATCAAGAAACGGATACGTCCGTTGTTCACGCAAGAGCGTGTGGCGACGAATGCGGGCCTGTTCCTGGAAGGTCTGCTCGGAGATGAGCAGCGCAAGACCGGTTGGAAGCGGGCGGAGGGCGGCTGGCGATCCTGGCCCATGGCGGCAGCAAGCAATTCTGGGGCGTGGGGATTGGGAGGCTGATGCCCTGCGCGATATTGTGCGCGACTATGTCATCGAGCATTTGGCGGATGACGATGCAGTGCTGGTGATCGACGAGACCGGCTTTCTCAAACAGGGCAAGGCGTCGTGCGGAGTGGCGCGGCAATACACGGGTTCGGCAGGCAAGATTACGAACTGCCAGATCGGAGTCTTCGCCACCTACGTTTCGCGCCATGGTCATGCGTTCATCGACCGCGCGCTGTATCTTCCGAAGGAATGGGCCGCCGATCCGGATCGCCTGGAAGCCGCATACGTGCCCCCCGATGCCGGCTTTGCGACCAAACCGAAGCTCGCGACGAGGATGATCGCACGGGCGATAGCCGCGTCTGTACCATTCAAGTGGGTTGCCGGTGATACGGTCTACGGTGTTGGCGACATCGAACAGCAACTACGTCGGGCAGGCAAAGGCTACGTGCTTGGGGTCAGCAGCGCTCATGGGTTTCGATCCTGGGGCAAACGACCGCCGGCCGCCGGTACGGCCGCAGACATCGCCCGGACGCGGCGCTCATCCGACTGGAAGCGCCTGTCGGCGGGAGCCGGAACCAAAGGACCGCGGCTGCACGATTGGTGTTATCTCGAATTGGCCGACCTCGAGGCCGAGCCATTCAACAGTGCAAATGATGGTTTGTGGACGCGCGGTCTACTGATCCGTCGTCGCATCGCCGATGGTGACCTCGCCTTCTTCACCACCTGGTGCCCAGCGGGAACATCCATTGAAACGCTGGTCGCGGTCGAAGGCCATCGATGGGCGATCGAGGACAGCTTTGAAACCGCGAAAAACGAGTTCGGGCTCGATCACAACGAGAGCAGATCCTGGCATGGCTGGCACCGTCATGTCTCCCTGGTGATGCTCGCCTTCGCCATGATGGCCGCGATCCGGCATCGCGCTAACCCGCCACCGCCCAAAAAAACAAAACGACGCCCCCCGGCAAAACCCAAAACATTACCACGCCGCCACTGATCCGTTGGTCAATCCAGGAAATCCGCCGCATTGCCATCAGAACTCGCTCGAAAGCGTATACAACCCGCACACATCATCGCATGGTCTTGCTGGCGTAGAGCTCACCAAGCCGCCGCTCAACGCGCTCACTTCAAATCAAAGCAACTGTAATGCTAGGGTTAAGACCCAATTAACCATGTTGAGATTCAACGGGTTGGTCGAACCGAATTGGGGGGCCAACAGATGCGGGCGAACTTGTTTTGGTTTAGCGACGGGCAATGGGCGAGGATTGAGCCGTTTATTCCAAGCAATCGCCGTGGCGTGAAGCCGAAGAACAATCGGCGCATTTTGAGCGGGATCATGCATGTGCTCAAGAGCGGATGTCGATGGGTCGATTGTCCGCCGGAATATGGGCCGGCCAAGACGGTCTACAATCGCTTCAACCGCTGGAGTGCGCAGGGAATTTGGCAGAGCATCTTCGAGGCGGCGGCCGAACCTGCTGAACCGCCGGAACGAATGGCTCTCGACAGCACGCATGTCAAAGCGCATCGCTGCGCTGGCGGCGGAAAAGGGGGGCGTCGGAACAGGCGATTGGCATCACCAAGGGCGGGCGCAACAGCAAGATTTACGGCCTTGTCGATAAGCTGTGCCGCCCGTGGGTCTTGATCCTCACGCCTGGCAACACCGCCGACTGCACAGTCGGGCCGGCATGTGTCAGTCTGCTCGACGGCATCGCCGAGTTGCTCGGTGACAAGGCTTATGACAGCAACTCGTTCCGCAAGTCTCTGCGCAAGGACGGCATCAAACCGGTGATCCCAGGCCGGTCAAATCGGAAGAAACGCATACGTCACGACAAGCAAGCCTATAAGGATCGCAACGTCATCGAGCGCTGCTACTGCAGGCTCAAGGACTTCAGGCGCATCGCAACGCGCTACGACAAACTCGCTCGGAACTACTTCTCAGCCCTGTGCCTCGTTGCCGCCGTGGCATTCTGGCTTTAGTCGTGCGCGGTTTCCGCTTTTGGGATAAAATGGCGAGCGTGTCGGCACCCGGATGACGACGGGAAACCATGAAGGGGAGGTTGGAATGAGCTCGCAGCGAGTGTCGGGAACCGCCGTGCAACGAACCATTGCCGTCCTGGGCTCGGCGGTTTTCTTCGTGGTCGCCCCATGTACGCTGGCGGGGCTCGTTCCATGGTCGATCACGGGTTGGCAACTCCGGCCGCCGTTCCTTGGTCTGGAGCTGACGCGCGGCATCGGCGCGATAATGATTCTCGCAGGCGTGCCTGGGCTCGTTGACGCATTTGCGCGTTTCGCGCTGCAGGGTCTCGGCACCCCCGCGCCCATCGCGCCGACCCGGAATCTCGTGGTGACCGGTCTCTACCGTTATGTGCGTAATCCAATATACGTCGCGGTCGTTGCCATCATCCTGGGTCAAGCGGTGCTGATGGGCGATTGGCGCCTCATCGTCTACGGCGCGCTGCTCTGGCTCGCCTTCCACGTCTTCGTCGTGGCGTACGAAGAACCCACGCTCGAGCGGACGTTTGGGAGAGAGTACGAGGCGTTCCGCGCCGCCGTCCCGCGCTGGATACCGCGGATGACCCCATGGCGGTCGAAATGATCGGTGGCCCGCGGTTGTGCGAGCCGCTGCTCGCGACCGGTCTCGGACGCTTCACCGGCGCCGCGAGCAGGCACGCTAACGGCCCTCGGAAAAGAACATCTCCCCATTGGCGAAGCGGTTGGGTTTCAGGCGCATCGCAACGCGCTACGACAAACTCGCTCGGAACTACTTCTCAGCCCTGTGCCTCGTTGCCGCCGTGGCATTCTGGCTTTAATCAATTGAGTCTGGACCCTAGCATTACAGTTGCTTCTTTGGGAAATGTCTAAATCCATGGGCAACCATAATTCGGAGGTCGTGGACGCAAGCAGCGTCGATTGAGGAGACGCTTGCGTTGTGGGCGGCGTCGCTTCGAGAGATCAAGAAACGGATACGTCCGTTGTTCACGCAAGAGCGTGTGGCGACGAATGCGGGCCTGTTCCTGGAAGGTCTGCTCGGAGATGAGCAGCGCAAGACCGGTTGGAAGCGGGCGGAGGCGGCTGGCGATCCTGGCCCATGGCGGCAGCAAGCAATTCTGGGGCGTGGGGATTGGGAGGCTGATGCCCTGCGCGATATTGTGCGCGACTATGTCATCGAGCATTTGGCGGATGACGATGCAGTGCTGGTGATCGACGAGACCGGCTTTCTCAAACAGGGCAAGGCGTCGTGCGGAGTGGCGCGGCAATACACGGGTTCGGCAGGCAAGATTACGAACTGCCAGATCGGAGTCTTCGCCACCTACGTTTCGCGCCATGGTCATGCGTTCATCGACCGCGCGCTGTATCTTCCGAAGGAATGGGCCGCCGATCCGGATCGCCTGGAAGCCGCATACGTGCCCCCCGATGCCGGCTTTGCGACCAAACCGAAGCTCGCGACGAGGATGATCGCACGGGCGATAGCCGCGTCTGTACCATTCAAGTGGGTTGCCGGTGATACGGTCTACGGTGTTGGCGACATCGAACAGCAACTACGTCGGGCAGGCAAAGGCTACGTGCTTGGGGTCAGCAGCGCTCATGGGTTTCGATCCTGGGGCAAACGACCGCCGGTCGCCGGTACGGCCGCAGACATCGCCCGGACGCGGCGCTCATCCGACTGGAAGCGCCTGTCGGCGGGAGCCGGAACCAAAGGACCGCGGCTGCACGATTGGTGTTATCTCGAATTGGCCGACCTCGAGGCCGAGCCATTCAACAGTGCAAATGATGGTTTGTGGACGCGCGGTCTACTGATCCGTCGTCGCATCGCCGATGGTGACCTCGCCTTCTTCACCACCTGGTGCCCAGCGGGAACATCCATTGAAACGCTGGTCGCGGTCGAAGGCCATCGATGGGCGATCGAGGACAGCTTTGAAACCGCGAAAAACGAGTTCGGGCTCGATCACAACGAGAGCAGATCCTGGCATGGCTGGCACCGTCATGTCTCCCTGGTGATGCTCGCCTTCGCCATGATGGCCGCGATCCGGCATCGCGCTAACCCGCCACCGCCCAAAAAAACAAAACGACGCCCCCCGGCAAAACCCAAAACATTACCACGCCGCCACTGATCCGTTGGTCAATCCAGGAAATCCGCCGCATTGCCATCAAACTCGCTCGAAAGCGTATACAACCCGCACACATCATCGCATGGTCTTGCTGGCGTAGAGCTCACCAAGCCGCCGCTCAACGCGCTCACTTCAAATCAAAGCAACTGTAATGCTAGAAGGGGTCGCCTTAGTTAGCGGCCTCTTTCATTGTGTCCGGGTAAGGCGCACCGCCGCGTTGACCTTTTCGCGGTCGCGCCGATCATCCGGCGGAAGCGCCATCACCGCCTCATGGATATCGGCATCGATCATCAAAAAGCTGTCGACCGGCTTTTCCGCCCATTCCCCACCACAGGTCGAAGGCGTCTTTGTTGTCGTTCATCACGAATCTCGCATCAGGTTGCGGCGACCTCAATGCGGGCCTTTGCGCGAAGGATTAAACTCGCGAACGTGGTTTGGCGGGCCTCTTTCATTTCACCAGCCGCAGCCCGCACCTTGCCTTTAGGCGCTCTTGTGCGAGCGCAAGGTCCGTTCGGTCGAGAACACGGGAGAGCCTGGTGAGAGTGAATTCCGCTCGGAACAATGGACTTGGCTCCATGTAGTCGGCCAAAATCCGCTGCGCCTGTTCCAGCGCGTAAAGGATTACTTCTTGGTCCGTCATTCCTTTGTTTTTCATTTCAACGCCGCGATGAGACAAGAACTGCGGGACCGCCGGCATCGGGGGGGATCACCCGGCGGCCCTTGTCGCGCCTAGGGCACATCTTGGGGCGCTCTCGGGCACGACTGCTGGCTAAACTCAATCGGGCTTGTGGCTAAACTCAATCGGGCTTGCGGGGTTGCGGAACTTGCGCGCCGCAAAACAAATTTAACATCCAGCTAGAACATCCTTCACCCGTTCCAACGCCGGATGCCTTCGGTTCTTGACCTTGATCCAGTCCGGCGAGGAAAATTCCTTGTTCTTCAAAAAATTTTCGCTGATAATCTGCGTAGGGAATTGCTCGATAAGTGGCTGCAGCGTAGGGGTTTCTTGGCGCTAAATCGTGTCCCCAAGCCCCAGAATCGCAAAATTCCCTGATACCAGGGAATTGCCAACCGGAGACCGGTTCGTATCGGACTGCGCACACCACCATCGCATCAAGCACTTATCCTTCTGGCATAGGACAGACCCACCCGTCCGCTGTCAAAGGCCGTTGTCGGCACTTGCATTGTCTCTCACGCAAGCAATGTAGCTATGCCCCGTCCAAAGCCTGCGCGATGTCCGCGATCAGATCGGACGGGTGTTCGATGCCGATCGACAGCCGGATCGTGGAGTCGAGAACGCCTATTTTTTGGCGGATGTCAGCCGGAACGCCGGAGTGGGTCATGCTTGCGGGCAGGCTGGCAAGCGACTCGGTGCCGCCCAGGCTCACCGCCAGCTTGAAGATTTGCAGCGCGTTTAGGAATTTGAAGGCGGCGGCTTGGCCGCCGACAATGTCGAACGCGAACGTGGAGCCCGCGCCGGTGCATTGCCTCGCGAACAGACGGCCTGCGGGGGAGGTCTGCTTCGTGGTGAGCAAGGTAATGGACATCAGCCACTTTGGCGTGGTCGCGCAGGTAATCCGCCACGAGCCGCGCGTTTCTGTCAGCTTTTTCCATGCGGATGCTCAGTGTTTCAAGCGACCGGCTGATCATCCAGCAGGAATGGGGGTCCAACTGGGTGCCGATGGCGCCTCGCAGCGCCTTGACGTCTTTCATGAGGGCCTTTGAGCCGAGCGCGGCGCCCGCGATCAGGTCCGAATGGCCGCCGACATATTTGGTCAACGAGTACAACGAAAGATCCGCGCCGTGTTCGATCGGCCGCTGAAACACCGGCCCGAGCAATGTATTGTCGCACGCGATGATCGGCGTGTGCCCCTGGGCCTGCCGGATCATCTCGGCGACGCGGCTGACCATCGCGATATCGACCAGGCCGTTGGTGGGATTTGCCGGGGTTTCGATGAAAATCATCGCAACCCGGCCTTTGCGCATGGCGTCCTCCGCCGCGAGCCTGACTGCGGCTTCGTCGATGCCGTCGGCAAAGCCCACGGCTCCGATGGAGAGACCCGCAAGCGTCTTCGCAAACAGAGTCTCCGTCCCGCCATAGAGCGGCTGAGAGTGCAGAATGACGTCGCCAGGGCGGGTGAACGCCAGAATCGTGGTCGCAATCGCCGCCATGCCGGACGAGAACAGCGCGCAATTCTCGGTGCGCTCGTAGACAGAGAGTTCTGTCCTCGACGATCTCGCTGTTGGGGTGATTGAACCGCGAATAAACCAGGCCCGCGCCCATCCCCTCGGGAGGCTCGCGCCGACCCGAGACGAAATCGAAGAAGTCCTGTCCGTCTTCGGCGGTCCTGAAGACGAAGGTCGAGGTCAGGAAGACCGGTGGCTTGACGGCTCCTTCCGACAGTTGCGGATCGTAGCCGTAGTTCAGCATCAGCGTTTCGGGATGCAGCATGTGGTTGCCGATGTGGGTCTTCGAGGGAAACGGTTTCACCATGGCCTGTCTCGCTGTCTGGATTCGGAACGTCGCCCTGCGTTGGTGGTCTTCCGCATGGCGAGGCGGTCAGGAGTAGTGGATGCGACGACATCCAACGGCTCCAGTCAACGTTGCCAGGATCAGCGTAGCAACATCCACAACTGATTTCACCGTGCCCGAGGCGGATTTCGCAGTGCTCATCCGGGCTGCTGGCTTCTGTCGAAGCCAGAGCGCTCATCGCCGCCAGCAGGCGCCGGCAAGTTTCGACAAAGACCTGCGCACCGGTGACGATGTCGGTGTCGATCTGCCCGGCCTGACCTTGTAGCGCGCCACACCTCTATTGCTCTTACCACTCAACTCGCGGTAATTCGGCTCATGAGTCTATCTCCACGATCGCCCGCCAAGAGCGAGCTGAGCATCCGGACGATGCGACCGGACGAGATCTCAATAGCGGTGAACTGGGCAGCAGCCGAAGGCTGGAATCCGGGCCTCGCCGACGACGCCTGCTTCGCCGCGGCCGATCCGGAAGGCTTCTTCATCGGCGAGCTCGACGGCGCGCCGGCCGCGACCGTCTCCTGCGTCAATTACGGTGCGAGCTTTGCCTTCCTCGGCTTCTACATCGTGCGGGAGGATTTGCGCGGGCGCGGCTACGGACTCAGCCTATGGCGCGCGGCCATCGCGCACGCCGGCGCACGGGTGATCGGGCTCGACGGCGTGGTGGCGCAGCAGCAAAACTACAGGAGGTCCGGGTTCGAGCTTGCTTATGCGAATGTCCGCTACGGCGGCACCGTCACGGCACCGCATGCGCCGCAGGCTGGCGTCATCGCGCTGACCGAAGTCCCATTGGCGACTGTGGAAGCATACGACGCGACGGTGTTTCCGGCTCCGCGCACCGCGTTCCTGCGCGCCTGGATCGGCTCGCCTGGGCATGTCGGTCGCGCGCTCGTGCGCAATGGCCGGACTTGCCGGCTGGGGCGTGATCCGTCCATGCCGGAAGGGCCGCAAGATCGGCCCACTGGTGGCCGACGACCGCGCCACCGCCGAGGTGGTTCTGTCGGCTTTGCTGGCCAGCGCGGGCGGCGGCGAGATCTTCCTTGACGTTCCCAGCATCAACCGCGACGCGGTCGCCCTGGCGCAAGACCTGGGGCTCACGCCGGTATTCGAGACGGCGCGCATGTATACCGGCGCGATCCCGCCGTTGCGGCTGGAGCGGGTATTCGGCGTCACCACCTTTGAACTGGGGTAGGGGGATCTGGCACGCGCTCAGCTTCAACTCATCCTGTCGTCGCCAGCCCGCCATCGACCACCACAGTCGATCCACAAACGAAACCGCTGGCACGCGAGGCCAGATACAGGGCCACGCCCGCCATATCTTCCGGACGTCCCCAGCGCCGCATCGGTGTATTGCCTTCGATCACTTCGCTCTCCTCCTCGGCAATGGCGTCTGTCATCTTCGACGGAAAATAACCGGGAGCGATGGCGTTGACCGCGATGTAATCCTTGGCGAGGTACTTCGCCATCATGCGGGTCAAGTGCAGTATCGCGGCTTTGGACGCGGCGTACGAATACGCTTCGAGATGCGAGGTCCGCATGCCTTCAATCGATCCAATATTGATAACGCGGGCATAGTCATCCTTCGAGCCAGCTGCTTGGAGCAATTTGAAGAGACGCTGCGTCATGAAGAAAGCCGATTTAACGTTCAGGTCCATAACCTTGTCCCATCCGGATTCCGGAAACGTCAAAAAATCCGCTCCCCAGCTTGCGCCGGCGTTATTGACGAGAATATCCAGTTTGCTCTCGCGCCTTTCCACTTCCGTGCCGAGGCGATCGATTTCATCGATGCGGGAAATGTCGCCGGGGATCGAGATACATTCGCCGGATTTTGACAATTCGTTGGCGAGGGCGTCGCAGGCTTCGGCTTTGCGCGCGGTGATGTAAACCCTGGCGCCATTCTCAACATATGCGCGCGCGATCATTTCGCCGATACCGCGGCTCCCGCCGGTCACCAGAGCGACCTTGCCCCGCACGCTGAACAGCTCTTCGATTTTCATGACCTGTCTCCAAGATGATCCGTGGACGGGTGCGGACGGCTATGCAACCGCGCCATCCGCACGAAGCTTTACGATCGTGGCCGCGTCATAGCCGGCTTCGCGCAGTACTTCGTCGGTATGCTGCCCGACGGTCGGTGGGCGGCGTGGCCTTACCTTGTCCTGACCCTCGACCGAAATTGGACTCGCGATAGTCAAGACGGTGTCGTTGTCGAACGGCACCAGGATTTCGTTGGCCATGATCTGCCTGTCATTTGGGATGTCTTGCGCGGAAGCAACGACGTCGAACACGATTCCGCCCGCGGAAAGTATCTCGCGCCATTCCGAACGATCCTTGGCCGCAAAGGCTTTGTCGAGGACGGCGGTCAATTCCACTGCGTGCTTCATTCGATCTCGGCTTGTTGCAAACCGCGGGTCATTCTGCAGGTCTTCCCGTCCGAGGCATTTGGTGAAAATTGGCCACTGCCGTTCCTCGTTGAGGATCGTCAGGATCAACCAGCGCCCATCGCGGCATTGATAATAGTTGGTGAAAGCATTCAGTGCCTGCTCGCGCGGCGGGCGATCGATGAATTGGGCGCCACACAGGGCGGCCTGCGCCATGACTCCATTGCACCAAATCCCGTTGGCAAGCAGCGACGTTCCGACGTGCGAGCCTTTCCCGGTGAGTTGCCGCTGATACAAGCCCATGACGATGCTTGCATACAGCGAGATCCCGGAAGGATGATCGCCCATGCCGGTCAGCGACCGCGCCGGCGGTGCCGTTGCTTCCGTTCGCACGCCGTCCATCAATCCTGACCGCGCCCACCATGCGGTGATGTCGAAACCCGGCTTGGTGGCTTCTTCGCCGTGCTCGCCATAGCCGGTGAAAGATGCGTAGATCAGCAGGTCGTTAAGAGGCGCAAGATCCTCATATCTTAGACCGAGCTTCTTGCGCACGACGGCGGGAAAGTTGGTTATGAATATGTCGGCCTGAGCGACCAGGCGGCGCACCACATCCTGCGCCGCGGGCTTCGCGAGGTTGAGCGCAAGCCCGCGCTTGTTGCGCGATGCAAGCATCCAAGCGTAGTTCTCCTTGGCTTGTGGCATCGTGGGCAGCGAGGGAACGGCCCGATACGGATCACCCGCTCCAGGTGGCTCAATCTTGATCACGTCGGCGCCGAAATCGGAAAGAATTGTCGCCGCCGCAGGCGCAGCGATAAAACTGCTGCAATCGAGAACCTTCAGATCCTTGAACATCAGTTGCGACATTCGAGTATTCCCAATTCGCGAGTGAGAAAAACTTTTCCGTCCGTCGTTCATCCGCTTGCTTTTACGGATGCAAGGGCCTTGAGGATTGCGAGCTGTTTGGCATCGCGTTCACCTTCGAGCTTTCCAGGCGGAGTAGCCGCGAATGACGCCTGCGCCTGATCGATAATCGTTTGCTGTGATTTCGCGTCCAGAGTCACGGCGGCCTGGCTCTTCCACGCTGCTTCCATTCCAGGCGCGAATTGCCGGAAAAACGAGACGAAGCCGCCTGGTCCTCCGCCAAGATGAAAGGAACGGAAAGGCCCGTCGGCAGCCCAACGCAGGCCAATCGAGCTGGTTACGATATCGTCGAGTTCGTCAACCGTGACCACACCCTCCAGGACCAGATGGCAGCACTCGCGGAAAATCGCGCGCTGCAGCCGGTTGGCGACAAATCCCTGGATTTCCTTGCGAAGAACGCGCGGAACTTTGCCAATTGCTTTGTAAAAGGCCACGGCGTCAGCAACAGCACCAGGTTCGGTTCGCTCTCCAGGGACGATCTCCACCAACGGAATCAGATGCGGAGGGTTAAACGGATGGCCAATCAAAAGACGGCTCGGATTCTTCATTTTGAGAGATTGTTCGGTGGCGGTCTTCGCCGAACTGGATGACAGGAGCAACGCGTGTGAAGGGACGTGCTGCTCAATGCGGGCCCACAGGTCCTGCTTGAATTCCACGCGTTCCGGTCCGTTCTCCTGGACAAGATCGACGCCGGCCACAGCGCGATCGAGGTCGGCCTCGAAGGTAAGTTTCTTCGTCAGATTTTGGGTGGGTAGGCCCAATGCTTTGAGCGTTGGGGTGGCTTTGCGAATATAGTCGTCTACGACCGCCTCAACGTCGTCGCGCGGATCGTTGACGACGACCGAGAGACCGTGCGCAAGAAAAACCGCGGTCCACGACGCCCCGATTACTCCGGCGCCGATGACCGCAACTTTCGAGTAACGTTGCAGCACGTCGGAGGCGACATTTTCGTTCATGGCTTGCTCGTTCATTTTGGTTCGCCTGGCTGGTCGTCTTGCTCGGCGAGATAGTCGTAGACAAGCGTCGCCGGCGCTAACGTCAGGTCGGTCAGGATGTGGCTGGCAGAAACGATTTCACGCACCGGCAAATCGGCAAACGGCGCCAGCGCATGTTCGAAGAACTGCAGTCGAGCGGGCCCGATCCATGCACCTTTGACGGTGACGTTGGTAATTTGGGTGCGTACCAGCTCGCAAATTCGCGGCCGTCCCGAGTAGCCCGGCAAAATCTTGAGCATGAATGTCGGAACACCGACCTCCTGCCGGGCTTTCTCAAGATCGAGCGGTTTGTGCTTGTAGCCCATGGTGGCAGTGGCGACCCTCAGAGCGCCGTAGTCCAACGTGCCTACCAGGGTGTCGGAGTCGACAAACAGTTTCGCCGAACCCAACTTTTTTGGAAAAGCGCTGAGTTCGCGGCCGGCGGCGATCGCAGGAAGATTGTCCAGATACATCGCCAGCAGAAACTCGCCCTGCTCGCGGTCCATGCGCACGACCGCGGCCTGGCCGCATTCGACGTAGGCGCCATACCCGGTGGTGTCGGGCATTTTCATCACCTCGAACCGAACCAGCGGCTGATCGATTTCGAGCGGTTCCGGAACCAATTTGACGAGCGCCTCGCGGTCGGTCCGGTAAGTGATGTTCAGGTATTCCCGTCGCTTGAACCGGTGCGGACCTTGCACGAATGCCGGAGCGGATATGGGCGTTGTGTATTGCTTAAGAACATCTTCCTTCTTCATCGGCCGCTCACTTTTGATTTCTCATGCGTCGGCACGGTTCCGATCCGGAAGATCGGCCGTGACCGTCGTCTAAACCACCGTCACTGATGCTCTTCAAATTTGAACGATACCTTGACCTTCGCCCGGTAGGCTTCGACCTTGCCATCGGTGATTTGCATGTCGAGTTCGACAACCTCTGCGACGCGCAGGTCCCTCAAACTCTGTGAGGCGCGCTCGACAGCGGCGCGCGCGGCTTTTTCCCAGGACTCGGTGCTGGTGCCCACCAATTCAATGACCTTGTAAACACTCTCAGCCATATCGTTTTCCCTCCCGTAGTCGCTTCATTGTTCAACCGCTTGCCGGTTGCCGTCCGGACGGCGACGCAGCGTCCGATCGTAAAGGTGGGTTCGTATCGCAGGGATCGCGCGAAGGCTCATGCGGATCGCTGGGCAGCCTTGACCTGCCTTATCTCGATTTTTTTGACCTTTTTTTCTGACGTCTCGCCGGCCGCCTTCTTCAGCCCCTCGAATTCTTCGGCCAGAAACTCCGTCAGCTTCTCGATATCGGGAACCGCGGTTCGGCAAGCGATCAGGCCAAAGTCCAGATTGTCGAGATAGCTCTGAACGGTGATGTTGAGGACGCTGCCATTCGATGGAATCGAGACCGGAAAATAGTGTATCATCTTCGCGCCCGCGCAATACAGCGCTTCTCGTGGTCCGGGCACGTTTGAAATCAGGACGTTCACGATTGCCGGCAATCGTTCAGCCAGTTTGGCCTGCCCCATCAGGCGCGCCATGCCCGTAATGATGATTGGCGCTCCGAGCCACGTCATGTCGGTTGGAATGACATCGCGAATATCCTCCAGCCGCTTCTTGGAGTCGATGGATGAGGCAACGATTGCCTCCAGCCGCCGGATCGGATCGGCAATGTCTGTGGCCAGATTGCACAGCATCGCCGTGACCTGGTTGTTCATTTCGGCATTGCCGGCCTTTCGTAGCGAGACCGGCACCGCTGCAAGCAGGGGGCCATCGGGAAGGGCGTTCCGAATCTCCAGGTAGCGCCGCAGCGCGCCGGCGCTGATCGTCATGACGATGTCGTTCACCTTTGACTTGGTCAGCTTCGCCACCGCCTTGACGTCACGAAGAGAGATGGTGCAGGTTCCAAACGATCGCTGGCTGGACAGCGACACGTTGAACAGCGTCTTTGGTGCAAGCGGCAGCGTCCGAGGCGGGTTCGCCAGGTCCGCCGTAACGCGCTGTCCCACTTTCGCGATCGCCTTGCCGAGGTCGGGCCACGACGCGTAGAACTCGCGCTGCTGGGTGAAAAACTTGGCGTAGGAATCACTGATCAGCTCGAAAATCTCGGGTATTCTGCTTTCCTTGGCCGATGGTTGCGGCGGGGGCGCCGGTTCCGGATCGGGCGAGGTGGCAAAGATGATAGGGAGCGCTGCCATGCCCGCACCACCATCGATACCGGCGTGGTGCATTTTGATGTAGACGGCGAAGCCACCGCCCTCGAGACCCTCGATTACGTAGTATTGCCAAAGCGGCCGCGTGCGATCGAGCAGGATCATGTGCAGCCGGGCAACCAGCGTCTCAAGCTGCTCGGGCGTTCCGGGTTTTGGTAACGAGACGTGCCGGAAGTGATAGTCGAGGTCGAGACTGCCGTCGTGCACCCAGACCGGGTGATCGAGCTGAATCGGCGTCAGCGCCAGCTTGCGCTCGAAGAACGGAACGAGATGAAGACGGCTTTTGAGATGGTCACGAAAGGCCGCAAAGACATCGCTACCTGCCGGGGGCGGCTCGAAGATTGCCAGCCCGGCAACGTGCATTGGAGATTCCGGCGTTTCGCCGTACAGAAAGCTGGCATCGAGAGCTGACAACCTGTCCATGGCATCCTCCGATCCGATTCTGAGTCTCAACCGGGAATTTTCGGCTGGGCTCTGCACTCAAGCTATTGGCCTTTTCTCCATATCCTTGGTCAACTCCGATTGCCGGTCCGCTGCCCCGCAATGGTTGGCTATCGCTTCAACGAGAATGGGAATAAGGCCGGTTGCGATGTCGTGGCCCATTCCGGGAATGACAGTGAGGGTCGACCCTGGAATCTGCGCGGCGGTGTGTCTTCCGGCTTCGACGGGCACCAACGGGTCGTCAGCGCCGTGAAGGACGAGAGTTGGAACCGAAAGCTTCTTGAGCATGTCAACGCGAGAGCCGTTCGCCATGATCGCGGTGAACTGGCGGCCGACACCGACGGGATAGTAGGAGCGATCGAACGCTGCGCCGACCTTGATTCTTAATTCGTCGTCCGGCGTTGGAAAACCCGGACTGCCGATCGCTCTATAGACCCTCATACCGTGTTGCACCGCCAGTTCGCGGTCGCTGCCGTCGGGGCGCGCTTGCATGATCGCCGTCATGGCTTCGGGCATTGCCTGTGGCAACCCGGGGTCGCCACTCGACGACATGATCGAGATCAGACTTCTCACGCGATCAGGATATCTAGCCGCCACGATCTGCGCGATCATGCCGCCCATCGACGCGCCGACGATGTGAGCTTTCTTGATCGCCAGGCCATCCATCAAGCCGACGGTATCGGCAGCCATATCGGTCAAGTCATAAGGCGGATTGATTTTCTCTCCGGTCATCGCACGTTGCAAGATAGCGATTAAGTCGATAGGCGGCGCGGCGTCAAACTTCGTCGATAGACCGATATCGCGATTGTCGAAGCGAACTACCCGGAAGCCGCGGACGGCAAGGTCGTCGCAAAACGCTTCCGGCCAGGCAATCATTTGCGTGCCGAGACCCATAATGAGCAGGATGGCCGGATCGGTCTGGCTGCCCCTGTCGTCGTATGCGATCTCTATTCCGTTGGCTAACATGACCGGCATCGATACTCTACCTTGCAGTCTGCGCGATCAGGCAATTCTGAATTCAAAATTCCCTATTGAGCTGCGCGCTTTTTCGCCTCCTCGTCGTAAAGTTCCTTTTTTGAGAATTTTCCAACCGCAGTTCGTGGCAGCGCCTCGCGAATTTCGAGTCCGCTGATCATTTCGTGCTTTCCCAATTTGTCTTTGAGAAAGTCTTTCATTTGCTCGAGCGTGAGCGTGCTGGAGTTGGCCTTAAGCTTCACAAAGGCCTTCGGTGACTGGCCCCGATAATCATCGTGAATTCCGATCACGATGACCTCTTCAACGCTTGGATGCTGATAAATTGCCTCTTCGATGAGGCGTGGGTACACGTTAAATCCGCCGCACAGCAGCATGTCCTTGGTGCGGTCGACAATAAAGATATATCCGTCTTCGTCCATGTATCCGACGTCGCCGGTTCGAAGAAAACCGTCCTTGGTCATCGTCTCCTTGGTTGCATCCGCACGCTTCCAATATCCCTTCATGACGTTGGGGCCACCGATACAGATTTCGCCTTTTTCACCGAGGGCCACGTAGCGCGATGGATCGTCTACGTCGGCAAACTTGATGGTGATGCCAGGAATTGGAATCCCGCACGAGCCTGGCTTCACAGCTCCTTCAAGTGGTGTAAATGTACCGGTCGGCGAGGTTTCAGTCATACCCCAGCCTTCGGCCAGCCGGCAGCCGGAGATGTCCTGAAAGCGCTTTTGCACCTCCAGAGGGAGAGGGGCCCCTCCAGAAGCGCACCATTTTATCGAAGACAAATCGAGATTTTCGACGCCGGGATGGTTGATGATCGCGACGTACATCGTGGGTACGCCGGGAAAGATCGTAACCTTCTTCTCGCAAATATCCTTGACGACTGCAGCGGTGTCGAACCGAGTGTGCAGGATCATCTCTGCGCCGATGCGGATACCTAGCAGCATATTGACCGTCAACGCATAAATGTGGAACGGCGGCAGGACGGCAAGAATCCGTTCGCGCCCTTCGCCGAGGAGCGGCGGCTGCGTATGCGTCGTCTCGACATATTGCGCGGTCGCGGACGACAGATTGGCGTGCGTGAGCATCGCGCCCTTTGGAAGTCCGGTCGTACCTCCGGTGTACTGAAGTACCGCCACGGACTCACGCAGGTCTATAATCGGATGCTCAACATATTCGCCATCGTTGCTGAGGAGTTCCTCAAACGTTACGTGCTTGCGATCTCTAGGGATCGTGACGATTTCGCCATTGTTCGACATATGGGCGCGCACGGCCTCGGGTGCCGGGGTCATTTCAGCCACGGTGCCGACGATGAGAGTTTTCAGTCTCGTTGTTTCGAGCAGCCGGCCCATTTGCGGGTAAAGCGCCTTCAGGTCGAGCGTCACGAGAATGTCGGTCTCACTGTCGTCGACCTTGTGCTCCAGAACCTTTTCCGCATCCAGGGGCGAGTAGTTGACCACGGTGCCGCCGGCCTTCATCACGCCGAAGAACGCGATGACATAGTGAGGCGTGTTGGGCAGGTAGAGCCCGACATGTATGCCGGGGCGCACGCCGAGTTTTTGAAATCCCTTGGCCGCCTGATCAGTGAGATGGCTCAGATCTCGATAGGAGATCTTTCTGTTCATGAAATCGAGGGCGGGATTATCCGGCCACTTGGCGGCGGATCGCTCCAGGATTTGGTGGAGCGGCATCGTCGTCAATTCCGCGTCCCAGCGAACACCACGCGGGTAAGACTTGATCCAGGGTGCAACCGACATGAAAGTCATCCCCATCAATCGCTGCGGCGATTGATGGAAGGCCATCGATCACCTAACTGCGCGGACCTGAATTCTTGCACGAACGCCAATACAAGGCAGCTGACAGACGGCGTCCCGCGCGATCGTCCCGTTTCGATCGATCAATGATCGTCGCGATTGATCGTGTTGACAAGAACTGTTTGCCGGTAAGGCGATATTGCGGTGCGAAAGCATCTTTCGCCGCAGTGGTGGCCTTCGACCAGGTACCAGCGTATCGTTGGTGTAATCGGTGGGGAGACCCATGGTGCAATTCCGCGCGCTGTTGCTCATACTTGGAGCGTTGATCTTCGTCTCGGGAACTGCTCGCGCGGTCGATCGCGGACAATTTGAAAATGTCCCGGACGATATTCGCGCCTGGTTCAAAGGCGTGCGCAGCCCGAGTGGCGTTCCCTGCTGCGATATTTCCGACGGGCATCGCACGGACTACGACGTGCGAGAGGGAGCTTACTGGGTTCCAATCAATGGTTTGTGGTGGCGGGTGCCGGAAAAGGCGATCATTCTAAACGCCGGAAACCCGCTTGGCGAAGCCGTCGTTTGGTATGCCAGTCTTCGCGGCAATATCGAAATCCGCTGCTTCGTCCCGGCCGATGCCGCGTGAGCGGTGCGCTCTTGATCGCGGGGCAGCTTTCGCCTTCCTGCTGCCTGAGCAAAGTGATAGCGTTTTGCCACCCACGGCCACCTGTCTAAATCATTCAATTCCTGCTCCGGGCACGCCATGACCAGCACCCCACCACCGGTCGACGCGCAAGATTATCTCGAAAACCTCATGCGCGCCGGGCAGGATGCGATGAAGCAATTCGATGATGCTCTCGCGTCGGCGGCTGGCGTAGGTACCAGGGATTCGGCCGCTTCGGGGCATCTTTTCTTCCCCTTTGCACGGATCGTGGATCTCCAGCGAGAGTATTTTAAGCAGTTATGGCAATTCTGGAACTCGATGTTTCTTCAGACATTTGGCGCGCATTCGAGTGTTGCGCTGGCCCGGGGCGACAGGCGTTTCAAAGACGATGCCTGGCAAGAGATGCCCTATTACGATCTTCTCAAGCAGACCTATTTGCTCGGCTCAAGGCAGTTGCATGAATTCGTTGACAGGGCGCAGGTCGATGACAAGACAAAATTGCAGCTTCGGTTTTATGCCCGGCAGTTTATTGACGCGATGAGTCCATCGAACTTCCCCGCGACTAATCCTGAAGTGATCCGCAAGGCGATCGAAACCCGATCTGCAAGCCTGACGGACGGCATCAAGAACTTGATTGATGATCTGCACAAGGGACGCATCACACGGGTCGATAAGTCGGCCTTTGAAGTGGGACGCAATCTCGCGACCACAACCGGCTCGGTGATTTTTGAGAATGAACTAATTCAATTAATTCAATATGCTCCGCAAAGCAGCGAGGTCGAGAAGACGCCCCTGCTCATCGTGCCACCATGCATCAACAAGTATTATCTGCTTGACCTTGGTGCCAGAAATTCGCTCGTTGAGTACGCCGTCGCGCAGGGCCACCATGTCTTTCTGATCTCGTGGCGGAGCGCGGTACCCGAAACCGGTCATCTGACGTGGGACGATTACCTTGAGATGGGGCCACTTCGGGCAATTGACGTCGTGCTGGAGGTTACCGGCGCCGAGCGGACGCATGCCCTTGGGTTCTGCGTGGGCGGCACGATCCTGAGCTGCGCCGCGGCCGTCCTGGCCGCGCGCGAGCAGGACAAGCTTGTGACCCTCACACTGCTGACCACCATGCTCGATTTCACCGATACGGGCGAGATTGGTCTCTTGATCGACCAGGGCTCTGTCGCGTTGCGAGAGGCCGCGATCGGGAAGGGCGGCATACTTCCGGGAAAGGAATTGGCCTTCACCTTTGGCACGCTACGCGCCAATGATCTGATCTGGCGCTATGTCGTCGATAGCTATCTCAAGGGCGCAACGCCCGACGCGTTCGATCTGTTGTATTGGGATTCCGACAGCGTCAGCCTCCCGGGTCCCATGTACTGTTGGTACACGCGCAACACCTATCTCGAAAACAATATCAAAGTGCCTGGAAAGACAACGCAGTGCGGGGTGCCGATCGATTTGTCGAAGGTGAAAGTGCCGCTTTTTGTCCTCGCGTCCCGCGAGGATCACATTGTGCCGTGGAGGTCGGCCTATGCCTCAAAGGATCTGATCGGGAAAGACGCCCGGTTTGTGCTCGCCGCGAGCGGCCACGTTGCGGGCGTCATTAATCCTCCGGCACGCAACAAGCGCAGCCATTGGCTGAACGATCAGCTCGTAGCGGACCCCGATAGTTGGCTGGAGAGAGCAGAGGAAAAATCCGGAAGCTGGTGGCCGGATTGGGATGCCTGGATGAAGCAGCACTCAAACGGGACCATGCCGGCGCCCCCGGAGCCGGGTAACGAACACTATCGCACGATAGAGCCTGCACCCGGTCGCTATGTAAAGCAGAAGTCGAACTAGGAACGCGCGAGCACCGGCGATTTATGTAGGAACCACTGGACCCTTAATAGATCGAAAAACCACCTAGCTGCGTTCGACTGGAATAGCAAACACATATCCGACGCCGCGCTCGGTCTGGATCACACGCGGCGCGCTCGGGTCGCGTTCGAGCTTGCGTCGGAGGCGGAGAATCTGCACGTCGATACTGCGGTCGAACACATCCTCATGGACGCGAGTCGCCTGCAACAGGTGCTCGCGGCTAAGCGGACGCTGCGGCGCCTCGAGAAAGGCGAGCAACATTGCATATTCCCCCTTGGTCAACGCGACCAGGGCACCGGACGGGTCGGTGAGCTGGCGGGACTTGCGGTCGAGCTGCCAGCCGGAAAAGCGAAAGCGGCCGCGCTCGGGATCGCGCTGCGGCGTCGCGCGTCCGATATCGAACCGTCGCAATATCGCGCGGACGCGGGCGAGCAGCTCACGCAGGTTGAATGGCTTGGTCAGATAATCGTCGGCGCCGAGCTCTAGCCCAACCACCCGATCAATTTCGTCCAGGCGGTGACCGGTGATGATGATGACCGGCACCTCGGAGTTCAGCCGGACCTTCCGTAGCAGATCGAGGCCATCCTCAAGGCCCAGCCGAAGATCGAGGATCACCAGATTCACCTCGGCGCCGGTAAGGTGATCGACCATCTCCTGGCCATTGGAGGCCACCAGGGTACGGATGTTGTTCTCCACGAAATAGTTTAGGATCATGCGCTGCAAGGCGGGATCGTCCTCCACGACCAGAACACATACTTGGCGCTCGACGCTTCCGCGAAGGCCTGGGTCTTTCACCGATGAACCGCTCATTTCACCGAGCCCCTTCATTGATGCCGCCGGCAGCGAATACGGCCATCCACAGGTACAGTATCGTCTGTATCCTGCTGGCGCCAGTTTGGCTGATCGCCGCCTCGCCGGCCGCCGCCCAGTCGCCAACCCTCCAGTCCCGCGCCGGCCAGGAGCCGATCACGCCGATCCCTGCCGCTCGCGCCCAAGACCCGCAGCGCGTGTCGCTCGGAGAAAGATTGTTCAGTGACCGGCGTCTGTCTCACGGCGACACACTCAGCTGTTCGTCGTGCCACGATACAACAACCAATGGAGCAAGCGCCAATGTTCTCGACATCCGCAAGAGTGAGCCGATGGCGCTCAATACTCTCACGGTATTCAATGCAAGTTTGAACTTTCGCCTGAACTGGGAAGGGAAATTCCGCTCGCTCGAAGAAGGAGCCGAGCATACTCTTCGCAATCCTGCGATCATGGCGTCGAGTGAGGACGAGGTCGTGAGCAAACTGCGTGCCGACCCCGAAACCGTGCAGCAATTCCGCGACGCATACGGGAGGGAGCCCGACTTCGCTGCCGTGCTGGATGCGATTGCGACATACGAACGTTCCCTGCTTACGCCGGGAAGCCGTTTTGACCGGTGGCTTTTGGGCGAAGCCGACGCCATCACTCCAGAGGAGTTATCCGGCTATCAGCTTTTCAAATCGCTCGGCTGTATCAGTTGCCATCAGGGCGTCAATGTGGGCGGCAATCTGTTTCAGCGGCATGGGATTTTTCATCCGCTGGGTTCGCCGGAGCCGGTGCTGCTTCGCGTCCCCAGCTTGCGAAACGTTGCAACCACCGCACCCTATTTCCACGACGGCAGCGCGCCAACATTGCCGGAGGCAGTAAAGTTGATGGGCATCGCTCAGCTCGACCGCGCCCTGACCGAGCCGCAAATCGCCGCCATCGTCGCCTTCCTCAACACGCTGACCGGCACCTACCAGGGTCAGCTGGTGCGGCCGGCCAGCGCCACGACACGCCCAGGCCCTGCGCTCCGATGAGGAATTTGGCGGCTGCGCTCGGGATTTCACTGCTGCTCGCGCTGCTGACCTGGCTGTTGCTGCGCGGAATCGACACCAACGCACCAACCAATGCGATGACGCTGCGGGCCTTCGACGATTACGCGCTCGCCGAGGCCTCTCTCCATCGCGACGTCCTGCAGGCGCGATCAGGACTGCTTCGCGACTACGACAGCCTCAATGGGGCGGTGGGGGCGATGAAAGACGCAGTCGCCCGGCTCCGTTCCCACGCGCAGACGGAGCGCCTCGATATCGGCCCTGTTGACCGGCTTGCAGACGCGGTCGTGCAGCAGGAAGAGCTGATGGAGCGTTTCAAGACCAGCAACGCCCTCCTGCAGAATTCGCTGTCCTATGTCGGCCTCTTGAGTACAAATCCGGCGTTCCACGCCCGGGATACCGAAGTCGCGCCGGCAACTGACGCTCTGGCGGCCGCGATTCTCTATCTCTCGCGCGACCCATCCGACGATGCCGTCAAGGCGCTCCAGCAGCGGATCGAGCGGTTTGCAGAGCAAGCGCCCGCTGTTGGGCCGGATGCGGAAGCGGCACGGGCGATGCTGGCGCATGCTCGTTTGCTGTATGACGAGCTACCCGCGCTCGATGCGACGCTGAAGGCCTTCATCGGCGTGCCCAGCCGAGAACTCCTCGAAGAAGCCCGCGCGCTGTTTTCGCAGCACCGGTCCAGGGTTGCAGCGGGAGAACAGCGTTATCGGCTGCTGCTGTACCTGGTTTCGCTGCTGCTGCTTATCCTGCTCGTGCTTCTCGGCCTGCGGCTGCGTGCCCGTGCCGTTGCACTGCGGCGGCGGGCCGCATTTGAACATGTCATAGCCCGGAATTCGACGCGTCTGATCAATTGCTCACCGGCCGAGACCGAGGCGCGGCTAAAGGAAGTGCTGGGCGAGTTCGGGCGGACGATCGGCGCGCATCGCGCCTATGTGGTGCTGGATGAGAAACCCCTCCGGGCATACACATGGTCCGAGGACGGTAAAGCCTTCCCGCCGGGCTGGCCTGGTCAGGCGCTCACATTGCCCGGTCAACTTGGCGCGGATGAACCGGACATTGTCAGCGTTCCCGACGTCACCGCCTTGCCGCCGGGTCCGGTGAAGGACGTGCTGACGGCTGCCGGCGTGCGTGGCTGGGCCAGCGTGCCGTTAACCCGACCGGGCCGGGTCCGAAGCATCATGGGTTTCGACGCCTTCCGGCCGATACGGAACAGGACTTCTCCGGTGCCGATCGTGCGGCTTGCCGGGGACGCCGTAGCCAATGCCATCGAACGCGAATTCCTGGAGCGCGACAGGGCGAAGCTGACGGTGCGGCTGGAACGCGCGCGTCGCATGCAAATGGTCGGATCGCTTGCAAGCGGGATTGCGCATAACTTCAACAACATCATCGCCGCCATTCTCGGCTATTCGGAAATGATCGAGCCGCAACTTGAACGCGGAACCAAACCGGCGCAGCATATCGACGAGATACGTCGGGCGGCGGAGCGTGGGCGCGATCTGGTCGACAACATCCTCACCTTCGGGCGGCGCACCGACGCGCGTGTCCGGCCGGTGCAGGTGCGCATCCTGCTCGAGGAAGCAGCCTCGCTGCTGCGGGCCTCGTTACCCCAAGGCGTCGAGCTTGTGTTTGAGGATGTCTCGATCGAGCTCGCCGTATCGGGGCAGCCCGCGCAGCTGCAGCAGGTCATCCTCAATCTGTGCACCAACGCCGCGCAAGCGATGGATGGCGGCGGTTGCATCCGCGTGACCGCGAAGCAGGAAGAGCTGGCCGCTTCGCTGCAAATGAGCGACGGCGAGCTTTCGCCGGGCCGCTATGTCTGCATTGCGGTCGGCGACAATGGGCGCGGCTTTGATGAGCGCGTGGCGCGGCGACTGTTCGAGCCATTTTTCACGACGCGCCTGGCGGGAACCGGCCTTGGGCTGGCAACCGTTCGCGAAATCGTTCGCGACCATGATGGAGCCATCAGCGTCCACAGCAAACCGGGGCAGGGAAGCCGCTTCGAAGTATGGCTGCCCGCGACGGCGGCAGCCGATATCGCAGCGGTCGGGCCGGAGATGCTGCCGCTTGGGCGCGGCGAAACGGTTCTGATCGTCGAAAGCGAACAGGAACGTCTGCTGCGGGATGAGGAAGAACTGGCGGCACTAGGCTACGAGCCCGTCGGGTTCGAGCGCCCGGCCGATGCACTGGCTGCGTGCCGTTCGGAGCCCGGCCGGTTCGATGTCATTCTGGTTACTCACGGGTCACAAAACCACGGCGGGCTGGATTTGGCGCGCGCCTTTCATGAGATAGCGCCAAAGCAGCCGGTGCTGCTCGCCGCTGCGTCCTCCATCGATGTCAGCGTCGATGCATTGGCGGAAGCGGGAATTTCCGAAGTGCTGCGCTGGCCTTTGGCAAGCGCCGAGCTCGCCGCGGCGCTGGCGCGCTGCCTGCGGACGCCCGGCCACGTTACGACCGTAACACGATTACCCATCCGCTGAAATTCTTGTGTAGCGCGGGGCCACGCATTCTGGGTGCCCTCGAAGGCACGTGACATCGGTCGCCGATCGTATCTCGGCGATCGCTCGCGCCAACCGCAACCGCGGCACATGCGTGCGCCCATACAGGAATTGAGGTCCAGAGACCAACCACATCGGCAAGAAACTTTGCAGGACACTTTAGCGAAATCATCACTCCAGATCTCGTCTCACACATTTGCGCTGACCATCAACACTTCAAAAGGACGACCACAATGGCAATCAAAGCTAGCTTTTCCGCAGGGGCGTGCTGTCCGTGTTCGGCGACAACCTCGACAACACGCATCGTCGCGAGTCGCGACGCAGCCGGCACCATTCTCATCAATGGCGGCGCCGTACCGATCACGGGTGGCCACCCGACAGTCGCCAATACCGCAACCATCCAGGTGTTCGGCGGAGGCGGCAACGACACGATCTCGCTCGACGAAAGCAACGGCGCGCTGCCTGCAGCCCAGTTGTTCGGCGGGAAGGGGAACGACACCCTGACCGGCGGCTCCGGCAACGATCAGCTCTTTGGCGGCACGCGGCAACGACATCCTGCTCGGCAAAGGCGGTAACGATCTGCTGTTCGGCGGCTCCGGCGACGACACGCTGACCGGCGGCGCCGGCGACGACCAGGTGTTCGGCCAGGCCGGCAACGACCGCATGATCTGGAACCCGGGCGACGGCACCGATCTCTTTGAAGGCGGCGATGGCATCGACACCGCCGAGGTCAATGGCGGCAATGGAGCCGAAACGTTCACCATCACCCCCAACGGTACCCGCGTGCGTTTCGACCGTACCACGCCGGGTCCGTTCTCTCTCGATATCGGCACCACCGAGAATCTCGTGCTTAACATGAACGGCGGCGACGACACCTTCACCGCCAGCAACGGCCTCGCCACCCTCATCCAGCTCACCGTGGACGGCGGCGCCGGCAACGACACCATCACCGGCGGCGACGGCAACGATACGCTGATCGGCGGCGACGGCAACGACACCATCACCGGCGGCCGCGGCAATGACCTTGCCCAGCTCGGCGCCGGCGACGACACCTTCGTCTGGAATCCCGGCGACGGCAGCGACGTGGTCGAAGGCGGCGCCGGCACCGACACGCTCCAGTTCAACGGCGCCAATATCGCCGAGAAGATCGACATCACGGCCAATGGCAGCCGCGTACGGTTCACCCGCGACATTGCCAACATCACCATGGATCTCAACGGCATCGAGAACATCAACTTCGCGGCCCTCGGCGGCATCGACAACATCACGGTTGGCGACCTGACCGGTACCGGTGTCACGCAGGTGGCCATCGACCTCGCTGCCAGCGGTGGTGGGGGCGACGGCGCGGCCGATAGCGTGACCGTCAACGGCACCGGCGGCAACGACACCATCACCGTCACGGGTGCGGGCACTTCGGTTACGGTCGCAGGGCTGCCGGAGGTGGTGAACATCAATGGTGCGGAAGCCGCCAACGATGTGCTGACCATCAGCGCGGGTGCCGGCAACGACACCATCAGTGCGGCGATCTTGCCGGCCGCAATCATCGGCCTCACCATCGATGGCGGTGCCGGCAACGACACCATCACGGGAAGCCAGGGCAACGACACGCTGATCGGCGGCGACGGCAACGACATCGTGATCGGCGGGCGCGGCAACGACATCGCCCAGCTCGGCGCCGGCGACGATACCTTCGTCTGGAATCCGGGTGACGGCAGTGACGTTGTCGAAGGCGGCGCGGGTACCGACACGCTCCAGTTCAACGGCGCCAATATCGCCGAGAACATCGACATCACGGCCAATGGCAGCCGCGCGCGGTTCACGCGCGACGTCGCCAATATCACGATGGATCTCAACAGCGTCGAGCACATCAACTTCGTGGCCCTCGGCGGCGCCGACAACATCAGGGTTGGCGACCTGACCGGCACCGGCGTCAATCAGGTCAATATCGACCTCGCTGGGGTACGCCGGCAGTGGTGTGGGCGACGGCGCGGCCGATAGCGTGACCGTCAATGGCACCGGCGGCAACGACACCATCAACGTCGTCAGCAGCGGTCCGTCGATTGTCGTCAACGGACTGCCGGCACAGGTCACGATCAAAGGTGCCGACGCCAACCTGGACGCGCTCGTCGTCAATGGGCTCGCCGGCAACGACACCATCGACGCCTCCTGGCTCAATGCCGGCCAGGTCAACCTCACGATCAACGGCGGTCAAGGCAACGATACGCTGATCGGCAGCGCCGGCGACGACACCTTCGTCTGGAACCCGGGCGACGGCAGCGACACGGTCGATGGTCAGGCCGGCAATGACACGCTCGTGTTTAACGGCGCCAACATCGCCGAGACTATCGACATCTCGGCCAACGGCTCGCACGTAAGACTGACCCGCGACATCGGCGGCGTCGTCATGGACGTGAACGGCACCGAGACGCTCGACGTCAACGCCCGGGGCGGCCAGGATATGGTCACGGTCAACGATCTCACCGGAACCGACGTCAACCAGGTCAATATCGACCTGGGAGTAAACGGCGCTCCCGACGGTGCGGCCGACACGGTCGTCATCAACGCGACCAGCGGCGATGACGTGATCACGATCAGCGGCGACAATGGCAAGGTTACCGTGCACATGGTTGACGAGGCGGGCGTCACCCGCGACGTGACGATCACCAACTCCGAGGCTGCTAACGACCAACTCGTCATCAATGGACTCGGTGGCGACGACGTCATCACCGCGACCGGGCTCGCCCCAGGCAGCATACAGCTCACCGTCAACGGCGGCGATGGCGACGACATCCTGATCGGCAGCGCCGGCAATGACACGCTGAACGGCGGGCCAGGAGACGACATCCTGATCGGCAACGGCGGACTGGACGTCCTCGACGGCGGACCCGGCGGCAACGTCATCTCAGGCGCCGACGACTTTCCCGTTGCTGAGCCAGTTCATGGCATCGAGCT
>CAVUYV010000054.1:0-125779 GCA_963745785.1 uncultured Alphaproteobacteria bacterium
AAGGTTATGACCGTTGTTGTGATGTGAATTTTTGGCCAGCGCGAATCCGGCGGTCATGAGCACGCTCGTGCAAACGACAAGCTTCACAATGGTCCTGCGATTGAACATCTATGCTTCTCCACTTCATCCGATTTACATGAACCGTGCTACGATGCGAACCATTCCGTTTGACAATTTGTTGGCGACAACGGGATTACAGTGGGGATCTGTTGGCTATTTAGAGGCAATTGACAGGCATTCGATGATGATCGCTTCCGACTGACGAATTCGCGACGGGGACCGCATTCAGAGATGCACCGACAGATTATTGCCGAACAGCTCGAATGGCGCTGCGCCATTCGTTTGAAGCACCGGGTCTCCGCCTCGTCAGCCTGGACGGCGAGCGGCCGTCGGTCGATACGAAGCGCGAGCCCTGGATCGAGATCAAATATGGTCCGGCCAGTCCGGATGACCGGTTTGGGATCGTGCCGGCGACGGCCCAGTTCGAACGGTCCGCAGGCAAAACCCGCGAAGCCTTGAATTTGATCGTGAAGGTCAACCCGCGCCTGGGCTTGGCACGGAATTCGATTCCCTGGATCGTCGAAAACAAATCGATCCGGCTCGATCGGCCGTATTGGGCGTATCGCACCTCCGCAGAGACCGACAGCACCACGGATCGCGAATTTCACGTCTACGAATTAGCTGCAAGCGGCAGCTCTGCCTTGTCCCGGGTCTTGCCACGCTATTACGGCGCTGCGAGTGACCCTGCGACCGGCGATGGGCTCCGTTCATGGAACAGCTCACGGACGTCTCGCGCCTGGATGCGGCCGGCGCGCAGGCGGACTGGCCGATCGACGCGATCGGCGCCGCGTTCGCGGCGGCGGCGGCATGGCAGGCGGAATTCTGGGGCGCGAGTAATGCTTCCCTGGCATGGGCCGGGCCGCGCCCGACGACCGCAGACATGCTGGCCGACGAGTTGTTATGGCGCGGGCTGCTGGACGACGCCCATGCGCGATTTCCCGGCGTCATAACCGAAGCGGTCAAGCGCCGGCGGCACCGGCTGATCGATACGATGGATGTATGGCATCGCGCCAAGGACCTGTTGCCCGGCACCCTGGCGGATGACGATTTCAACAACCGCAATGTTGGATTCGGCCCGGCGTTGTCGTGCTGGATTGGGAACTGGCGCAATGCAACACCGCGCATCGCGATCTGGTCGAGATGCTGACCTTCGTCGCGCCGTCGGCGGCGACCCGCGCGGATATCGATCGGCTGATGGAGCGTCACCGGACCATGCTCGCCGAAATGGGGGTCAAGGCGGGACTGGATCGCGACACGTGGATGGAGGCGTTCCGCTGCGAATTGAAGGTCGAGGCGATCAACCGCGTCAGTATGCAGTGTATTTTCGAGGCGGCGTTCCCGCTGGCCTATTTCGAGCGCATCAACGCAAATATCGAGCGGCTGCTTGATCTCTACGGTTAGCGCTTCAAGAGTCCAAAAGAGGGATCTCTAGCGCACGTAGTAAACACCGCAGCATCAGGACAAGTGAAGCCTGAAGGCCGGCAAAAATTGACGAGATCGTTCGACGAATTTTTCTAATTTAGCGGGGCAAAGGTGGGAGGAAGCTATGACGCCAAAGGAATTGTTCGACACGTCGATGAAGATGGCAGAATTCAGCCGACTTCGTCTCGAAGCGGACCGTAGTTACGAATGGAAATTGTCCTTATCACTTTGGGCTTTGCTTGCGGGCGCAATTCATACATTTCGAGTGAAGCACATCGGATGGTGGATACCGACAACTGGTTTGCTGCTCTACGCCTTCTGGGTGGTACAACTTTTGGTGGGCGCATCGCATCGATAACATAAGAATGCATTCGTATTTGACTTACTGCTCAACCATTATCACGAACGAAGTCAATCAGACTGCGCAGCAAGAATGGGTTGCCGGTAAGATTGGCGACTATACCAAGCTGAACGTTTTCCAACGTTCTATCGCCTTCTTATTTGACTGGTCATCATTCTTTCAGCTCGCTGTAACAACAGTCCTCGTCGCACTGGCCTACCATTTCTGTCAAACGGTTAGGTAGTTCAATGATCTCGCACCTTTGCTTGCGAGCGAATTACTCGCAACGTGAGTCACTATTGAAAATAACGCCGTGGGGTCAAAAAAAGGCAACTGTCGTTGCTATAACCATCCCCCGCATCCGCAGGGGGCTGGGCGGTGAAAGGGCTCTTGGCGAGCGATGAGGGGGGTAGGGCGGTTGACTGAAGTGGACCCCGGAAATAGGACCAAACGTTAAGGTGTGAAGCGTCCTGCTCTGTCTCAACCGATGGAGCACGGATATGACCAAATCACGCAAGAAGTTTGATGCCCCATTCAAGGCCAAGATTGCCCTGGAGGCACTGCGCGAGGTAGCGACGGTGCCGGAGCTGGCGAAGCGTCACGGCATTCACCCGAACCAGATCTATGGCTGGAAGAAGCAGGTTCTCGACAACGTGGCGAGCCTTTTCGCGCGCGGTGCGAGCGCTTTGGGGGATGGCGAGGAGGAGCATGAGCGGGAGACGGCGAAGCTTTATACCAAGATTGGCCAGTTGACGGTTGAAAGGGATTTCTTGGCCAGGAGGCCCTGGGCGATGAGCGTCCCCGAGCGCAGGGCGATGGTCGAGCGGCCTGGCGAGACTTTGTCGGTTCGCCGGCAATGTGCGCTGCTGAATCTGGCGCGTTCGGGCGTCTATCGTCCCGGGCCGGCCACCGGCGCCGACGATCTGGCCATGATGCGGCTGATCGACGAGTTGCATCTGAAGTGGCCGTTTTACGGCTCGCGGCGAATGGTGTTCGAACTCAACCAGGCAGGCCACGGCATCAACCGCAAGCGCCTGCAAAGGCTGATGCGCGTGATGGGGATCGAAGCGCTGGTTCCGCGCCCCGGCACCAGCAAAGCCGCGCCCGGCCACAAGATCTATCCCTATCTGCTGCGTGGCGTGAGCATCACCGAGCCCAATCACGTCTGGGCCAGCGACGTCACGTATATTCCGATGGCGCTTGGCTTTTTGTATCTGGTGGCGATTATCGACTGGGCCACCCGCGCGGTTCTGGCGTGGCGCTTGTCGAACACGATGGATACGGGCTTTTGCATCGCGGCGCTCGACGAAGCTCTGGCGCGGCACGGCACGCCGAAGATATTCAACACCGATCAGGGCGCGCAGTTCACCAGCGTCGCCTTCACCGGCAGGCTCGAGGCCGCAGGCATCGCGATTTCGATGGACGGACGCGGTCGTTTCATGGACAATATTTTCATCGAACGGTTGTGGCGCTCGATCAAATACGAGGAAGTGCATCTGAAAGCCTATGCTGACGGGCGCGAAGCGCGAGACGGCATCGGATCATGGATGAATTTTTACAATCATCGCCGCCCGCACCAGGCGATGAACAACCAGTTCCCCATGGCGGTATGGTGTGCCGGCATGGACAGGATCGAGGCGGCGAAGACTGTGGATATGCCGCTTCGCTTGGACAACGCAAACGCGTTGCCCACATACCCACAGCAGACGCAAAAGCAGCAGCAGGAAGCTGCTTGATTTGAAGGACAAAGGGCAGGCGGGATCACACCTTAACTTCGGCGATCCATGGTCCCAGGTCCGGGGTCCACTTCAGACGGCAGATTAAGTTTTTCCATAAGCGGGCCAATCAAAATCAATCGTCCTCTAGTTGATCGAGATACTCGGCGGAAACATAATCCTTTAGGTCGATTTTCAGTTGATCAGAAAGAAACCTACGAATGAAACTCATTGCGCGATCTATGTGAAAAGCGGCGTCGTCAGCGCTTGGGTTTGCATACTTGTGTTGAATGCTGTTTCTTTCTTCGTGTAACAATTCCAAATCAGGGCGTTCGGGAATCGCAATATCCATCGTTCCAAGAATCTCGTAAGCACCCCAAATTGTTATCGTCTCTTTGGGATTGCGATAAATTGATTTCCCTCCGGCGCGAACACATTCCTTCAAGATCAACTCGATCGCTTGATCAATGTGGAGCAGCGCAAATTTCATATCGGTCGACGTGTCGCTTCGAAAGAAATGCCAAAGTCCATGATTCATGACTTCAAAAGCTGACCTCAAAAGCGGCGAGAGCTTTGGCGCCACTTTGATAGCAGCTGGCTTTTTGGTCTTCGCCATAAGCACCTCGCTACGAAGCGCCGCCTGCTATCTTTGTTTCTATGTATTTTTCGCCCGAGCTAGTTAATGTATATCGCTTCCGACCTTTGTCCCTTTTGCTTTTAGAGAGCATCATGAATTCCCGCCGTATATTCTGAATTATCATTTGGCTGGTATTGGAGCTTTCAATTTTCGCTTCGTAGTAGCAGTTGTTGATATCGGCGGGAGTGAACTCAGTAGTGTCGGCCTGACGTTCTAGGTAGTAGCCAAAGGCTGCGTTATGTCTGTGTGCTTCTTAAGGCCCAATTGCTGAACGAATTCTCGTATGGAAACCGACTTGCCTTTCGTTGGCAGAGCTTCGAGGCTCGGCTTTCCACGGCGAGTTTTTGGTGTAGATGAGGGATCAACCCGAGGTTTGGCATTTTCATTCGGTTCAAAACGTTCAAGCATTTTCAGAACAAACGCTTTGTCACCTTCGACTTCAAATTCCTCACCGGCACGCAAAATCCGAATTTTGTATCCTTTCGTGGTCATGCTTCCTCATCTCCCGCTAACGTTGCAAAAAGGCTGCACGATTACTAATCAGTTCATAAGTTAGCGACTATTTTGTTGAATTTTGCAGGCGACGGAGTAGGATTTGATCCTGATGAAGGTCGACGGCCGCAAGCTGAGCCACGCGCAGTTGGAAGCGATCCGCTTTCAAGCGGTGAAAGCAGTGCAGGCTGGACAATCGCCAACGGCGGTGGCGCGTGCGCTTGGTCTTTACCCGACCAGGGTATTTGTGTGGTTGGCAGCCTATCGTTCTGGCGGATGGGATGCGCTTCGCGCGCGCAAGGCGAGCGGGCGTCCGAAGCGGTTGACGGGGTCGCAGTTGAGATGGATCTACAATACGGTGACATCGAAAAATCCGCTTGCAGCTGCGATTTCCATTTGCGCTCTGGACGAGAGCGATGATCGGGACGCTGATTCGGCGCCAGTACGGCATCAAGCTCAGCGCGATCTCGGTGGGTCGATTGTTGGCGCAAATGGGGTTGAGTTGCCAGAAGCCGCTGAGCCGAGCGTTCGAGCAGGATGCGACGCTGGTCAAGCAATGGATCGAGCGGGATTTCCCCAAGCTTCGCGCGCTGGCGAAAAAGGAGCGTGCTGTCGTGTTTTTCAGCGACGAGAGCGGCGTGCGATCCGACTTTCATGCCGGGACGACCTGGGGGATACGCGGGAAGACCCCTGTTGTCCGCCACACTGGCAAACGGTTTCATCTCAATATGCTGTCTGCGATCTCGGCCAAAGGCGAACTGCGGTTCATGACCTCGCGGAAGCGGCTCTCAGCGGCGCTGTTCATCGAGTTCCTGCGCCGGTTGATCACAAATTATCCGAAAAAGATCTTTCTCGTCGTCGACGGATTGCCCGCACACAAGGCCAAGTCGGTGCATCGCTTTGTGCACCAGGTGAAAGACCGCCTCAGACTGTTCTTTCTCCCGCCGTACTCGCCGGAAATCAATCCGGACGAACTGGTCTGGAATGACGTCAAGAACCACGGCGTTGCTCGAACATTGATCCGCAACCCCAGAGATTTGCATCGCGCGGTGAGTTCAAGGTTGCGACTGCTGCAGAAAAATCCAGACAAAGTTCGCGCGTTCTTCCAGATGGAAACGACGCGTTATGCAGCCGCTTAGTTCCTAACATATGAACGGGGCAGTAAGTTCAAAGAATTATAGCTCGTTAATCGTCTGGCGGAGCAATCCCCAGTCTTTTTAGCCTTTGAGACCAAGTCAGGCCCTGCCTCGCCCCCAACCAATGGGAGGTTGCGGGGAGATGGTAGCCGCGCGCCGGACCGGATGAAGCCCACTTGTTCCTCCGAAAATCTCTGGCAAGCTGCAGACCAGATCCATCCCATGCGAGTGCATACAGCCGCCCATGATCCTGATCGGCCAATACGACTCCCCCTTCGTCCGCCGCGTCGCGATTGCGCTGCGGCTTTATGAGTTGTCCTTTGAGCACCGGCCGTGGTCGACCTTCGGCGATGGCGACAAGATCGCGCCGTATAATCCGCTGCGCCGGGTGCCGACGCTGGTGCTTGGCAGCGGCGAAGCGCTGATCGAGAGCACGGCTATTCTGGACTATCTCGACGATCTGGTCGGACCGGAAGACGCCATGATCGCCGCGCGCGGGCCGGCGCGCCACCGGGCCTTGAAGATCTGCGCGCTGGCGACCGGGCTCGGCGACAAGGGCGTCAGCCTGCTCTACGAGCGCGTGCTGCGCAAGGACCAGTCGAAAATCTGGGTGGAGCGCTGCGAGGCGCAGATTTCCAGCGTGCTCGATGTGCTGGAGCAAGAGCGCACCGCGGTGAAGACGCCATACTGGTTCGGCGAGCGTATCGGGCATGCCGACATCGCGGTCGCCTGCGCGCTGCGTTTCACGTCAGAGGCGCATCCGCAACTGTTCGAGGCCGCGGGCTATCCGGCCTTGGCGGCGCACGCCGCGCAGTGCGAGGCGCTGCCGCCGTTCAAGGAAATCGTGCAGCCGCTGGCGCCGCCGAGCGCCGACTAGGTCGCGAGCTCATAAAAGCGCCCGAGCGGACGATTTGGTGTCCGCCATGCGCCGAAGGCGACAAACATCCGTTTAAGGGGCCCCCAGAGCTGCGCCAGCCGGACCGATGCATTTCTTTGCGCAGCTTTTTCAGCATATACGCGGGTTATCGCCGACGTCGCAATTTTCCGCTTCCGGGTGCGCCGGTAGAAATGCGCCGACGCGCGCCGCTGAAATGCCGACACGGCCGTCAATATAGCGGGCGGCGGGGGAGGCGCTCGCATTGGCGTCCTTTGCGCGGTGCCGCGAGGTCACATGGCTCGCGCGCGCCATAGCGGGAGTTCCGAGCACGGCTGCGGCGACCAGTGCAGCCGACCGAAGTTTAAGCTTAATCATTTAATTTCTCCATCATGTTTGAAAAGCCAACGGCGTGTGGCTCGTGTATGGAAATGGAGCAGCGATTGACGGATTAAAGTTACAATTTCTTCACGTCGTTCAACGCCGCGCGAGCCGCGCGCCGTACCCCGCCACATGCACATAATTGTGAACCACGGAGCCGTGGCTGCGCGTAACGAAGGTGCTGCGCGTGCGTAAGACCTGGCGGGTACGCCCCTCAAGAGCGGCGGCTGTAGTCAAGCTTGATCAATGAGCGAAGGGATCGGCATGAAAACGTCTTTCAGCGTCGCCGAAAAAGGCGCGGGATCATATCGTCTCCTGGCCATACTGCGCTGGGTCATGGTCGTGATCTTCGTGTCGTTTGGCATGCAGAAGTTCACGCTACAGTCGGCTCAGGGCATTGTGCAATTCATCAGCAATAGTCCATTTATTTCGTGGTTATCGATATTCGGCGTCAGGGGAGAAGCGTATTTCCTCGGCGTTGTCGAGTTTGGCATTGCGGCGCTTCTCGTGGCAGGCGCGTTCAGCCCGATCTTGTCGGCCATCGGTTCGCTGATGGGGATGGTCACTTTTGCCATCACATGGTCGTTCTTCTTCACGACGCCGGGTGTCGTCAAATGGAGTTTGTCGAGTGATCCGATCGCCTGGAATTTGACCGGCGAGTTCATATTCAAGGACATCGTCTTGCTGTGTGTCTGCGCTGTGTTGTTCCTCGCGTCTCTGCGCAATCTGCCCATCCGATCATGCACCGCCTGAAAGGTAAGGCTTGATTTCGCCGTGGAGACAGACTCCTCACCCGTCTTCGCTTCGCGAAGCCACCCTCTCCCACAAGGGGAGAGGGGGACAGGGGTCGGCTAGTTTTGCCTGACGGGCAAATCACTTCTGGTTTTCCGAAATAGTGTCAAGCCCCTTTTGCAAAAATATTTCTGTTTTCCTCTGACCCAAATCAGTTCACTGATTCGCACCGTCCCGTCCCGACAAGAGGGGCGTTGCGCACGTCATCAACGTGGGGCGGGATGCGGTGGACGCGGTCGGCGCACTTGACGAATGGTGCTGACGCGGACGGTGAAGTCGTGTGGTTCTGACGCCCCAATCGTTGGCGTCAAGTCTGCGATAAGAAGCGCAGGCGACGGTGTCAAACAAGCGTGGTCACCGAGGAGAGCGCGAAGTAAGCCGTAAAACCATTGCGCGGGGAATGTCGGGTGATTCCGGTGTGAACCGTGGTGACTAACTCGTGTGCTTTTTCACTTCGCACGCGAGGCTGCGGGTGCAGTTGGGCACCCGGCATTCCCTGCGCCCTCTGATTATTGGGCGAAACGATTTTTGCAAACCTCGGGCGCATCGCGCCGCGAGATCGCGGAGTCTTGTCTTGGAAACTGGGGCAACGTCATTGCGAGGAGCGACTTGTCCGCCGTAGCTCAACGAGCGAAGGCGGAAAGCGACGAAGCAATCCAGCTTCCTTCCTGGTGCAGCAATGGATTGCTTCGCTTCGCTCGCAATGACGAATGTTTGCAAATTGAATCGGAGATTTGAAGGAAGATGTTGGTCGAGGCTTCTTTCTTCCTTCTCCCCTTGTGGGAGAAGGTGGCGTCGGACGAAGTCCGCGCCGGATGAGGGGTCTTTCGCCGTGGAGACAGACCCCTCACCCGTCTTCGCTTCGCGAAGCCACCCTCTCCCACAAGGGGAGAGGGGAAGAGGCGATCGCCGCCCTTACCCCGCCCTCACCGCCTTCTTGCGATAGGCCAGATGCACCGCGCAGTTGCAGCCGGGGGGATGGGTGGCCAACTCACCGGCGGCGACGTCATTGGCCGGCACCGCCGTCGTCGGCGCCTGCGTCGGCATCGCTTCCTTCACGCGGCGGTCCTGCGCCGACTGATCCTTTGCCGGGATGTAATTCAAGACCGGCGCCAGCCAGCGCTCGGCTTCGGCCACGCTCCAGCCCTTGCGCGCGGCGTAATCTTCCACCTGGTCGCGCTCGATCTTGCCGACGCCGAAGTAGAAGCTTTCGGGATGACTGAAATAGAGCCCGGATACCGACGAACCCGGCCACATCGCATAGTTTTCGGTCAGCTTCACGCCGGCGGTGTTTTCCGCGTCGAGCAGGGAAAACAGCGTCGCCTTCTCGGTGTGATCGGGCTGCGCCGGATAGCCGGGCGCGGGGCGGATGCCCTGATATTGTCTCGAGGATCAGTTGATCCGGCGACAGCGCCTCGTCCGGCGCATAATTCCAAAATTCCTTGCGCACGCGCAGATGCATGCACTCGGCAAAGGCTTCCGCCAGACGATCGGCCAGTGCCTTGCACAGGATCGAGGAGTAATCGTCATTGGCGTTCTTGAAGCGATCGGCGATCACGTCCTCGCCGATCCCGGCGGTGACCACGAACGCGCCGATATAGTCCGGCACGCCGGATGCCACCGGCGCGATGAAATCCGACAGCGCGCTGTTGAAGCGGCCTTCGCGCTTTTCCAGCTGCTGGCGCAGCGTGTGGAATGTCGCGATCTGCCTGCTGCGGCTGTCGTCGGCGTAGACAACGATGTCGTCGCCTTCCGCGTTGGCCGGCCAGAAGCCGATGGTCGCCTGCGCCTTGAACCAGTTCTCCTTGACGATGCGGTCAAGCATCTTGCGGGCATCGTCATACAGCGAGCGCGCGACCTCGCCGACTTTTGCGTCGTCGAGTATCGCCGGAAAGCGCCCGGTCAATTCCCAGGTCTGGAAGAACGGGGTCCAGTCGATGTAGGAGGCCAAGCTCGGCGAGGTCGTAATCCCGAAAGCTCCTGACCCCCAGGAACGCCGGCTTCTTCGGCGGCGTCTTGGCAAAATCGATCGCGACCGCGTTGGCGCGCGCATCCGCCAGCTTCAGCCGCTTCTTGTCGGCCTGCGCGCGGAAATGCGCGGCGGAGATTTTTGCATAATCGGCGCGCACCTCGGCGGCATAGGCCTCGCGCCTGTCGGGCGAGAGCAGCGACGAGACCACGCCGACGGCGCGGCTGGCGTCATTGACATGAATCACCGGCCCGCCGCGATAGTTCGGGTCGATCTTCACGGCGGTATGGACGCGGCTGGTGGTGGCGCCGCCGATCAACAGCGGCACGTTCATGCCCAGCCGTTCCAGTTCGCCGGCGAGATGGCTCATTTCGTCGAGCGACGGCGTGATCAGGCCGGACAGGCCGATGATGTCGGCGCCTTCGGTTTTCGCGGTCTCGATGATCTTTGTGCCGGGCACCATGACGCCGAGGTCGATCACCTCGAAATTGTTACATTGCAGCACGATGCCGACGATGTTCTTGCCGATGTCGTGCACGTCGCCCTTGACGGTGGCGAGCACGATCTTGCCGGCGGAGTTGCGGCCGTCGCTGGCGATGCCGTTGGCGAGGTTGCGGGCCTTCTCCTCTTCCATGAACGGCATCAGATAGGCCACCGCCTGCTTCATGACGCGGGCGGATTTCACCACCTGCGGCAGGAACATCTTGCCGTCGCCGAAGAGGTCGCCGACGATGTTCATGCCGGCCATCAGCGGGCCCTCGATCACGTCGAGCGGCCGCGCCGCGAGCTTGCGGGCATCTTCGGTGTCTTGTTCGATATATTCGGTGATGCCGTGCACCAGTGCGTGGCTCAACCGTTTCTCCACCGGCCATTCGCGCCAGGCGAGGTCCTGTTCCTTGCTCTGCTTCTCCTTGCCGCGGAATTTTTCCGCCAATGCCAGCAAGCCGCTCGGAGGCGCCGGGATCGCGATTGAGGATCACATCTTCGCAGACCTGGCGCAGCTCGGGGTCGATGTCGTCATAGACGATCATCTGCCCGGCATTGACGATGCCCATGTCCATGCCGGCCTTGATGGCGTGATACAGGAACACCGAATGCATGGCCTCGCGCACCGGCTCGTTGCCGCGGAACGAGAACGACAGGTTCGAGACGCCGCCGGAAATATGCGCGTGCGGCAGGTTTTGCCGGATCCAGCGCGTCGCCTCGATGAAATCGACGCCGTAATTGTTGTGCTCCTCGAGCCCGGTCGCGATCGCGAAAATATTCGGATCGAAGATGATGTCTTCCGGCGGGAAGTCGAGCTGGTTGACCAGGATGTCGTAGGCGCGCTTGCAGATCTCGGTCTTGCGCGCAAACGTGTCGGCCTGGCCCACCTCGTCGAACGCCATCACCACCACGGCCGCGCCATGGCGCCGCGCGATCTTGGCCTCGTGGATGAATTTCTCCTCGCCTTCCTTCATCGAGATCGAATTCAACACCGGCTTGCCTTGAATGCATTTCAGGCCGGCCTCGATCACCGCGAATTTCGACGAATCGACCATCACCGGGACGCGGGCGATATCGGGCTCGGCGGCGACGAGGTTGAGGAACGTCACCATCGCCGCTTCGGAATCCAGCAGGCCCTCGTCCATGTTGACGTCGATGACTACCGCGCCGTTCTCGACCTGGTCGCGCGCCACCTGCAGCGCGGCGGTGTAATCGCCGGCAGTGATCAGCTTGCGGAATTTTGCCGAGCCGGTGACGTTGGTGCGCTCGCCGACATTGACGAAGGGAATAGCCGGCGTCAGTTCGAACGGCTCAAGTCCCGAAAGCCGCAGCCGCGGTTCGATTGCGGGGACGACGCGCGGCTTGTGCGGCGCCACCGCCGCGGCAATCGCGGCGATATGGTCGGGCGTGGTGCCGCAGCAGCCGCCGACGATGTTGACAAGGCCACTGGCGGCGAACTCGCCGATCAGCCGCGCCATGTATTCCGGGCTCTCGTCGTACTGGCCGAACTCGTTGGGCAATCCGGCATTCGGATAGGCGCACACCAGCGTGTCGGCGACCCGGCCGATGTCGGCGATATGGGCGCGCAAGTCTTCCGCGCCGAGCGCGCAGTTGAAGCCGACGGTGATCGGCCTGGCGTGGCGCACCGAATTCCAGAATGCTTCCGGCAATTGCCCCGACAAGAGCCGGCCGGATTTGTCGGTGATGGTGCCCGAGATCATCACGGGCACGTCGATGCCGCGCGCTTCCGCTGATCTCGGCAGATCGCGTAGAGCGCGGCCTTGGCGTTGAGCGTGTCGAAAATGGTCTCGACCAGCAGCAGGTCGGCGCCGCCATCGAGCAGTCCGTTGATCTGCTCGCCATAGGCGTTGCGCAGATCGTCGAAGGTGACGGCGCGGAAGCCGGGGCTGGAGACGTCAGGCGAGATCGATGCGGTGCGGTTGGTCGGGCCGATCGCGCCGGCAACGAAGCGCGGCTTGCCGTCCTCGGCAGCCACCCGCTCGGCGGCGGCGCGCGCCAGCTTGGCGCCTTCAAGATTCAGCTCATAGGCAAAACCCGAGAGGTCGTAGTCGGCTTGCGCGATCGAGGTCGAGGAAAAGGTGTTGGTGGCGACGATGTCGGCGCCGGCGCGCAGATAGTCGGCGTGGATGTGCTCGATCGCCTTCGGCTGGGTCAGGATCAGCAGGTCGTTGTTGCCGCGGAGGTCGCGATGAAAATCCTTGAAGCGTTCGCCGCGAAACGCGGCCTCGTCGTATTGGAGGCTCTGGATCATGGTGCCCATGGCGCCGTCGAGCACCAGGATGCGCTCGCGGGCAGCCGCGAGCAGGGCGGTACGCTTGGGAGAAACAGGCACGCTCATGGATCAGGCAGCTTTCTGTGCGCCATTCGGCCGGATGCCGAGCAGATGGCTGATGGCGAACACGAGGTCGGCGCGGTTCATGGTGTAGAAATGAAAGGTGTCGACGCCGTGCTTTGCCAGTTTCTGCACCTGGCCGGCCGCGACGGTGGCCGCCACCAGCTTGCGCGTCTCGGCGTCGTCATCCAGGCCTTCAAATTTGGCAGCGAGCCAGTCCGGCACGCTCGTGCCGGCGCGAGTGACGAAATTGCGGGCCTGCTTGAAGTTGTGCATCGGCATGATGCCGGGCACGATCGGAATATCGATGCCGCGCGCCCTGACCCGGTCGAGGTAGCGAAAGTACAGGTCGTTGTCGAAGAACACTTGCGTAATGGCGCGGGCAGCGCCGGCATCGACCTTGGCCTTGAGGAAATCGATGTCGGCATCGAAGTCGGGGCTTTCGGGGTGCTTCTCGGGATAGGCGGAGACCGAAATTTCGATGTCTGCATGCTGCCGCTTGATGCCGGCGACAAGCTCCGCCGAACTGCGATAGCCGTCCGGATGCGTGCTGTAGGGCGTGCCGATGCCATCGGGCGGATCGCCGCGCAGCGCCACGATATGGCGGACGCCGATGTCGTGATAGCGGCCGACGATCTCGTCGATCTCGCCGCGCGCCGCGCCGACGCAGGTCAGATGCGCGGCCGGCAGCAGTTCGGTCTCGGCCAGGATGCGGGCGATGGTGGAATGGGTGCGCTCGCGGGTCGAGCCGCCGGCGCCATAGGTCACGGAGACGAAATTGGGCGCGAGCGGGGTGAGACGCTTGATCGTCTCCCACAGGCTGCGCTCCATCTCCTCGGTCTTCGGCGGGAAGAACTCGAACGAGATCGCCGGGGTTTTCAGCGCGCGGTGCCCGTCCGATGCGGGCGGCGTAACCTCGGTCATGGCACCACACACTCCACTAAACGGACGTCGGGCTTGGCTGCGGACCCTTCTAAATTAGGCCAAATGGAACTGCACCAACAGCCCATCCGTAATGGGAAATTGCCCAATTTATGTGGAAAATCTATAATATTTCGTCCGAAATATCCAGTAGGTGGGCAAGGATTTCCCGCGTGGCCTTCTTGGCTCGAAAATGCAGTTAATGCCAAAAATATTGGATATATTTGGTGCTTCTCCTGAAAACGTGGTCGGATCTCAAGGTGTGGGCAGAATGGAAACAATGGCTATCACCAGTATCGTCGTCCCAACAGAGCTCGCCTAGACAGCCGCCGCTCCGCCTTGCCGGCGCGCCTGATCTGCGCGCCAGGGCCCTTTGTCGGCCTGATCCCGTGCACTAGGTAAGGGCGATGATTCCTCTCTCCATCCTCGACCTGTCCGTCGTCACCACCGGCACCAAACCCGCGGCGGCGCTGCGCAACAGCATCGATCTGGCGCGCCACGCGGACGCGCTCGGCTATGTCCGCTACTGGCTCGCCGAGCATCACAATCTGTCATCGGTGGCGAGCCCCGCGCCCGACATCATGATCGGGCAGATCGCCGCGGTGACCAACCGCATCCGGGTCGGCTCCGGCGGGGTGATGCTGCCGAACCATGCGCCGCTGATGGTGGCCGAGCGCTTCAAGATGCTGGAGGCGCTGTTTCCCGGCCGCATCGATCTGGGCTTGGGCCGCGCGCCGGGCACCGATGGCGCGACCGCCTACGCGCTGCGCAGCCGGCTCGATCGCCGCGAGGGCGATGACTTTCTCGAACGGCTGCATGAACTGGTCTTGTGGGAGACCCGCGATTTTCCGCCAAACCATCCCTTCAACAATGTGGTGGCGATGCCCGACGACACGCCGCTGCCGCCGATCTGGCTGCTCGGCTCCAGCGACTACAGTTCGGAGCTCGCCGCGCAGGTCGGCATGGGTTTTGCGTTTGCGCATCATTTTGCAACCCATGACGCCATCGAAGCGATGACCAACTACCGCGCGCATTTCAAGCCGTCGGCCTGGCGCGCGACGCCGCACGGCATTCTCGCGGTCGCTGTTGTCGCCGCCGAAACCGATGCGGAAGCCGAGCATCTCGCATCGTCGATGGATCTCAATCGACTGCGCAGGGATCGCGGCCAGTACCTGCCGCTGCCGAGCGTCGAGGAAGCGCTGGCCTATCCCTACACCGACAGCGAGCGCGCCTCGATCGCGCGCAACCGCTCGCGGCTGTTCGTCGGCAGTCCGGCGACCGTGATGCAGAAGCTGCAGCCGATGATCACGGCGAGCCAGGCCGACGAGTTGATGATCATCACCGCGGTCTACGACCACGACGCGCGCAAGAAATCCTACAGCCTGCTCGCGGATGCGTTCGGGTTGGGCAAGAAAGCGGCGGCGTAGGCGTCGCAGCCGGTCGTCATCCTGAGGTGCGAGCCCGCTTGGGCGAGCCTCGAAGGATGACTGGCTCGGTGCCGCGGATCCTTCGAGACGCCGCGCAAGGTGCGCGGCTCCTCAGGATGACGCTTAGGTGCGGCAGCACCCTCAACGCTCAATCCGGCTTCTCGCTGAACGTCGCGCGGAAGGGATGGCCGGGATAGACGCCGACAATGCGGAATTCACGCGAGAAGAATTTCAATTCCTCCAGCGCAAAGGCGAGGCCCTTGTCGTCGGGATGGCCATCGACGTCGGCATAGAATTGCGTGGCGAAGAAATTGCCGTCGACCATGTAGCTTTCGAGCTTGGTCATGTTGACGCCATTGGTGGCGAAGCCGCCCATCGCCTTGTAGAGCGCCGCCGGCAGGTTGCGCACCCGGAAGACAAACGTGGTGACCAGCGGCCCCGAGCCCTGCCTGGCCCAGTTCGCCTCGCGCGCCAGCACCACGAAGCGCGTGGTGTTGTGGGTCTCGTCCTCGACGTCCTCGGCCAGGATATCGAGGCCGTAGATTTCGGCGGCCAGCCGCGAGGCAATCGCGGCAGAGCGTTTGTCGCCGCGCTCGGCGATATCGCGGGCGCTGCCGGCGGTGTCGGCCGCGACGATCGGCTTGAGCCCGAGCTTGCGGATGATGCGGCGGCATTGCCCGAGCGCGTGGACGTGGCTCTCGACCGTCTTGATGTCGGCGAGCTTGGCGCCGCGCGGCGCCATCAATTGATGACGGATCGGCAAGAACCATTCGCCGACGATAAAGAGGCCGGAGGCCGGCAGCAGATGATGGATATCGGCGACGCGGCCGGCGACCGAATTCTCGATCGGGATCATGCCGAGATCGGCCTCGCCCGAGGCGATCGCGGCCAGCGCGTCTTCGAAGGTCGCGCAGGGCATCGGCTCGGCATCGGGATAGGCTTCGGCGATGGCGATATGGGAATTCGCGCCCGGCTCGCCCTGGAATGCGATTTTCTTCTGGTCATGCCGCCTTGTATCAGCCGCTCAGCTTTTGGCCAGTGCCGCCGATTTGAAGTTCCTGCAGTATTTGCCGCGAGTCCACCTCAGGAACTTCAAATCGAAAAGCGGCACTGGAAACAATATTCGCTAGCGCGTTCGTACGAGGGGCCGCAAGGGTTTACGAACTTCGGAGGGGCGATTCGCGCGGCGAGATCGCCGGCGTGTCGACCCCGCGCGGCACGGTATCCACGATGGTGACGTCGATCCGCAATCCCGCCTCGAGCGCCCGAAGCTGCTCCAGTTTCTCCTGCTGTTCCAGCGGGGAGGGGGGAAGCGTCACGAAACGCTCCAGCGCCGCGCGGCGATAGGCGTAGAGGCCGACGTGGTGGTAGCGCGGCCCGTCGCCCCAGGGGGCGGTGGCGCGCGTGAAGTAAAGCGCGCGCAGCCGCCGCTCGGCCACCGGCGAGCCGACGACCTTCACGACGTTCGGGTTCGTGCTCTCCTCCTCGGTGTGGATTTCGGCAGCCAGGGTTGCGATATCGACCGCGGGGTCGGCAAGCGGGCCGAGCACGCTGCGGATATTGTCGGGAAGGATGGTCGGAAAGTCGCCCTGCAGATTGACGATGATTTCGGCCTCGCCCCCCGGATCGAGCTTGCCGAGCGCCTCGTAAATCCGGTCCGAACCGGAAGGGTGATCGGAGCGCGTCATCACCGCCTCAAAGCCATGGGCACCCACCGCCGCCGCAATCTCGGGCGTGTCGGTGGCGACCGCCACCCGGCCGATTTGCGCGGCCTCAGCCCGGCGCAGCACATGGACGATCATCGGCAGGCCGGCAATATCCAGCAGCGGCTTGCCGGGCAGGCGGGTCGCTGCCATGCGGGCGGGGATCAGCACCAGAATGCGGGTTTCGGTCATCCGAGTGAGGTCTGGACCCGGTTGAGAACAAGCCGGAAATAATGGGGGATCGGTCGAAAGTTGGCGCATTTATACGGGTTGCCAGAGCACGGGCAACCCGATATCTGATCGTGGCTCGGGGTGCGGCGCGAAAGCCTCCCTCCTGACGCTCATCCGCGGCCGTTTCTCCCCGGCCTAAAGTCGACCTTCCGGCCTGGAGCCTGATCTCAAATGGACTCCTTCGAACTCAATAAAGTTCTCGGTGCGATTCTGGGCACCTGCCTTGTTCTGCTGGTGACGAGTTTCACCGCCGGCGCAGTTTTCACCCCCAAGATGCCGGAAAAGCCGGGCTACGAAATCGCCGTGAAGGAAGCAGCACCAGGCGGCGGCAAAGAGGCCGCGCCGGCTCCGTCCGAGCCGATCGAGAAACTCTTGCAGACCGCGTCTGCCGAGAAGGGTGCTGCCGCGGCGAAGAAATGCGCCGCCTGTCATACCTTCGAGAAGGGCGGCCCCAACCGCGTCGGTCCCAATCTTTACGGCATCGTCGGCGACCATAAGGGCGAGGGACGCGGGTTCAATTTCTCCGCCGCCATCAAGGCCAAGGGCGGCACCTGGACCGACGAGGACCTCAACAAGTTCATCGCCAACCCCAAGGGCTTTATCCCGGGCACCGCGATGGGATTTGCCGGTATCCCGAAGGATAGCGAACGCGCCGACGTGATCGCCTATCTGCACTCGCTTTCGGACAATCCGGTTCCGTTGCCGACGGCGTCAAAGTAACGGCCCGGCATTCGGGCTTTCGCACGACCAGCGGCCGGGCTTTGCCTGGCCGTTTTGCTTTGACGGCTCGCGGGCTTGTTACCGGGACGTTTCGCCGCGGCGGGACCATTGACAGGCTGGTAACATGAGGAAAAAGCAACTTAGTTGGTCGAACCCTTGCCTTATAGTGCGTCCTTAATTGGTCTCTCTGCTAGCGACAGGAATGTTTCATTTGGCAATTACCCGACGACATCTTCTGCAGAGCGGCGCTTTCGCCGCCATCGCCCCGAGCCTGGGAATTGCGGCCGGCGTTGCCGCGGCTGATCCGGCCTCCGCGCAATCCGGAACCGGCGAGCCGGTCTGGCGGCACGCGCTGTCACTATTCGGCGACGTCAAATATCCGGTCGATTTCAAACGCTTCGATTACGTCAATCCGGACGCCCCCAAGGGCGGCGTCGCGCGGCAGATCCTGATCGGGACGTTCGACAATTTCAATCTCGCGGTTGCCGGTGTCAAAGGCTCGCTCGCCTCCGCTGTCGCGCTGGTCTACGAGTCACTGACGACGCCGTCACTGGACGAAGTCTCGACGGAATACGGCGCGTTGGCCGAGTTGGTCAGTCATCCGGAGGATTTCTCTTCCGTTGTCTACCGCCTGCGGGCGCAGGCGAAATGGCACGACGGCAAGCCGGTGACGCCGGAGGATGTGATCTTCTCGCTTGAGGCGTTCAAGAAATATCATCCGCAATATTCCGCCTATTACCGTCACGTGGTGAAGGCGGAGAAGGCCGGTGAGCGCGATATAAAGTTCACCTTCGATGCGCCGGGCAATCGCGAACTTCCGCAAATCGTCGGGCAGTTGACGGTGCTGCCGAAGCATTGGTGGGAAGGCGTCGACAGCGAGGGCCGCAAGCGCGACATCTCCGCAACGACTTTGGAGAAACCGCTTGGCTCAGGCCACTACCGCGTTAGGGAATTCGTGCCGGGGCGCTCGATCGCGCTGGAGCGGGTGAAGGATTACTGGGGACGCGATCTCAACGTCAATATCGGGCGCAATAACTTCGACGAACTGCGCTACGAGTATTTCCGCGATTCGACCGTGGCGCTCGAGGCGTTCAAGGGCGACCAGGTCGATTGGCGCACCGAGAACAGCGCGAAAAACTGGGCCACGGCCTACGATTTTCCGGCCGTCACCGAAAAGCGCGTGCTGCTGGAGGAATTTCCCAATCGCAGCTCCGGCATCATGCAGGCGTTCGCCTTGAACATCCGCCGCGACAAGTTCAGGGATCCGCGGGTGCGCCGCGCGCTGAATTTCGCGTTCGATTTCGAGGAGATGAACAAGCAGATTTTCTTCAATCAGTATAAGCGCATCAGCAGCTATTTCGACGGCACCGAATTGGCCTCGAGCGGCCTGCCGCAGGGCAGGGAGTTGGAAATTCTCGAGACCGTGCGCGCCGAGGTGCCGGCGGAAGTTTTCACGACCGCCTATACCAATCCGGTTGGCGGCAATCCGGAAGCGGTGCGCGAAAATCTGCGCGAGGCGCTGCGTTTGCTGAAAGAAGCGGGCTACGACGTGCGCGACCGCAAGCTGGTTGATGCCAGGAGCGGAACGCAGTTCGCACTCGAACTGTTGGGCGAGGATCCGAGCTTTGAGCGAGTGATGCTGTTCTTCAAGCCGTCGCTGGAGCGGCTCGGCATTGCCGTCAGCGTGCGCACCATCGATCCGACCCAGTACGAAAACCGGCTTCGCAGCTGGGATTTCGATGTGGTCGTTTCATCATGGCCTGAATCCTTGTCGCCCGGAAACGAGCAACGCGAATTTTGGGGATCGCAGGCCGCCGACATGGCGGGCTCGCGCAACATCATCGGCATCAAGAATCCGGCGATCGACAAACTGATCGAGCGCGTCATCTTCACCAAGGACCGCGCCGATCTGGTGGCGGCAACCAAGGCGCTCGATCGCGTGCTATTGTGGAATCACTACGTCGTGCCGCAGTGGAATTATCCGAAACTCCGTACCGCGCGCTGGGACCGCTTCGGCCGGCCGCCTGAATTGCCAAAATATGGCTTGTCGGGCTTCCCGGCATTGTGGTGGTTCGATGCCGAAAGGGCTGCCAGGATCGGCAAACGGTCTTGAGGGATTTTCCGCGCATGGCGCAACTTTCCCGCCGACATGTACTGGCTCTCGGCGCTGGCGCGTTGAGCGCGACGCGGTTTCGGCGCGCGACGGCGGGCGAGGCCGGCACCGAGGCCCACGGCATGTCGGCGTTCGGCGATTTGAAATATCCGGCCGACTTCCACCATTTCGACTACGTCAATGTCAACGCGCCCAAGGGAGGTTTTTTTTCGACCATCCCGTCCGGCCGTGCCTACAATCAGTCGTTCCAGACCTTCAATTCGCTGAACGCCTATATTCTGAGGGGCGATGGCGCGCAGGGCATGGGCATGACGTTCGCCGCATTGATGGCGCGCGCCGGCGACGAGCCCGATGCGATGTATGGCCTTGCCGCGAAGTCGGTCGCGATCTCGCCCGACGGGCTTGTTTATCGCTTCACGCTCCGGCCCGAAGCCAGATTTCACGATGGCACCAAACTCACGGCTCGTGACGCCGCCTTCTCGTTGAATATCCTCAAGACAAAGGGCCATCCGATCATCACCCAGCAGGTTCGCGACATGCTGAAGGCGGAAGCCGTTGACGATGCGACGCTGGTGGTCACCTTTGCGGCAAAGCGTGGCCGCGATGTGCCGCTGTTCGCCGCGGGCCTGCCGATCTTTTCGCAAGCCTATTACGCGACACGTCCGTTCGATGAAATCGACGCTCGATATTCCGCTCGGCAGCGGGCCGTACAAAGTGTCGAAGTTCGAGGTCAACCGCTTCATCGAGTTCGAACGCGTGAGGGATTGGTGGGGCGCCGACCTTCCGGTCAACCGCGGCAGCTATAATTTCGATACCCTCCGCTTTGACTTTTATCGCGACCGCGACGTCGCGTTCGAAGGCTTCACCGGCCGCAGTTACCTGTTCCGCGAGGAATTCACCTCGCGAATCTGGAACACGCGCTACGATTTTCCGGCGATCACCGACGGCCGCGTCAAGCGCGAGACTCTACCGGATGAAACGCCGTCGGGCGCCCAGGGCTGGTTCATCAATACCCGTCGCGAGAAATTCAGGGATCCGCGGGTGCGCGAGGCGCTCGGCAACGCGTTCGATTTCGAGTGGACCAACAAGACCATCATGTATGGCGCCTATGTGCGCACCCACTCGCCGTTCCAGAATTCGGATATGATGGCGATCGGACCGCCGTCGCCGGAAGAGGTCGCATTGCTTGAGCCATTCCGCGGCAAGGTGCCGGATGAGGTGTTCGGTCAGCCGTTCATGCCGCCGGTGTCGGATGGGTCGGGGCAGGATCGGACGCTGTTGCGCAAGGCGGTGCAGCTGCTTCAGGAAGCAGGCTGCGTGATGAAGGACGGCAAGCGGATGACGCCGCAAGGCGAAGCCTTCCGGATTGAATTTCTGCTCGACGAACCCGCGTTCCAGGCCCATCACATGCCCTTTATCAAGAATCTGGGCACGCTCGGTATCGAAGCGACGTTGCGGCTGGTCGATCCGGTGCAATTCCGCGCGCGGCGCGACGATTTCGACTTCGACATGATCATCGAGCGCTTCGGCTTCTCGACCGTTCCCGGCAATTCGCTGCGGCCGTACTTCTCCTCCTGGGCGGCGGCCACCAAGGGCTCCAATAACCTCGCGGGCATTTCCGATCCGGCGATCGACGCCATGGTGGAACAGTTGATCGCGGCCGACACCCGGCCCAAGCTGGTGTTTGCGGCACGCGCGCTGGACCGCATCATCCGCGCCGGCCGTTACTGGGTGCCGCAATGGTACGCCAACACGCACCGGCTCGCTTATTGGGATGTGTTCGGTCATCCGCCAAACCTGCCGAAATATTTCGGCGCCGGGGCGCCCGATCTATGGTGGTCGGTGGCGAAATCCTCCGCAGCCAGCGAGCAGGCGAAATAGCCGATGACCGCCTATATCTCCCGCCGCATTTTGCTGATGGTCCCAACGCTGCTGGGGATTCTGTTTGTGTCTTTCATCGTGGTGCAATTCGCGCCGGGCGGTCCGGTGGAGCGCGTGATCGCGCAGCTCAGCGGCGCGGATACCGGAGCCAGCTCGCGGATCTCGGGCTCTTCCGGCGGCGATTTCGGCGCGCGCAATCAGGTCGGCGCCGCCAGTGACGCGGTCAATTCCAAGTACCGCGGCGCGCAGGGGCTGGATCCCGAATTCGTCAAAAGCCTGGAAAAGCAATTCGGCTTCGACAAGCCCGCGCCGGAACGTTTTGCGCTGATGGTGTGGAATTTCGCTCGGTTCGATTTCGGCAAGAGTTATTTCCGCGATGTCAGCGTGCTGCAATTGATCAAGGAAAAGCTGCCGGTCTCGATGTCGCTCGGCATCTGGATGACGCTGCTGACCTATCTGATCTCGATCCCGCTCGGCATTCGCAAGGCGGTGATGGACGGCTCCAGGTTCGACACCTGGACTTCGGCGATGATCATCGTCGGATTTGCGATACCGGGATTTCTGTTCGCGATCCTGTTAATCATCCTGTTCGCCGGCGGCTCGTTCTTCAACATCTTTCCACTGCGCGGGTTGACATCTGATGGCTGGGCGCAATTCCCCTGGTACTGGAAAATCCTCGATTATTTCTGGCACATCACGCTGCCGCTGATCTCGATGGCGCTTGGCGCCTTCGCCACTATGACGCTCTTGACCAAGAATTCGTTCCTCGACGAAATCCGCAAGCAATATGTGATGACGGCGCGCGCAAAAGGCTGCAGCGAGCGGCAGGTGCTCTACAATCACATCTTCCGCAACGCCATGCTGATCGTTATTGCCGGCTTCCCGGGCGCGTTCATTCACGCCTTCTTCTCCGGCTCGCTGTTGATCGAAACCATCTTTTCGCTGGACGGGCTGGGACTGCTCGGTTTCGAGAGCGTGCTCAACCGCGACTATCCGGTGGTGTTCGGAACGCTGTTCATCTTCTCTCTGGTGGGCCTGGTCGTCAACTTGATCTCCGACCTCGCCTACATGTGGGTCGATCCGCGGATCGATTTCGAGGCGCGGGAGGTCTGATGACAGTCATCGCGCCGCCGCCGATCGAAACCACCACGCAGTCGCCGCTCGGCGAGATCGCGCCGATCACGCGACACGCGTTCGAGCCGTCGCCGCTCAACCGCCGGCGCTGGCAGAACTTCAAGTCGAACCGCCGCGGTTACTGGTCGTTCTGGATCTTCCTGATCCTGTTCTTCGTCTCATTGTTTGCCGAGCTGATCGCCAACGACCGTCCGTTCCTGATCAAATTCGACGGCCGTCTGTATTGGCCGGCATTCGTCAGCTATTCCGAAACCACCTTCGGCGGCGACTTCGAGACCGCCGCCGACTACCGCGATCCTTACTTGCAGAAGCTGATCGCGGACAAGGGCGGCACCATCGTCTGGCCGCTGATCCGCTATTCCTACGATACGCACAATCTCGACCTGCCGACGCCGGCGCCGTCAAAACCGACCTGGATGCTGACGGAAGCGCAGTGCAAAGAGGTGGTGCAGAAAAAAGGCCTGAAGAGCTGCCGCGACCTCGAATACAACTGGCTCGGCACCGACGATCAGGGCCGCGACGTGGTCGCCCGCCTGATCTACGGCTTTCGCATCTCGGTGCTGTTCGGCCTCAGCCTGACCATCATCTCGTCGATCATCGGCGTTGCCGCCGGCGGTGTGCAGGGTTATTTCGGCGGCTGGATCGATCTTGGCTTCCAGCGATTCATCGAGGTCTGGACGGCGATTCCCTCGCTGTACCTGCTCTTGATCCTGTCATCGGTGCTGGTGCCCGGCTTCTTTGTCCTGCTCGGCATTCTCCTGTTGTTCTCGTGGGTCTCCCTGGTCGGTCTGGTGCGCGCCGAGTTCCTGCGCGGACGCAATTTTGAATACATCATGGCGGCTCGCGCGCTCGGCGTGTCGAATGCCGTGATCATGTTCCGGCACCTGCTGCCGAACGCCATGGTGGCGACCATGACGTTCCTGCCCTTCATCGTGTCCTCGTCGGTCATGACGCTGACCGCGCTGGATTTCCTCGGCTTCGGATTGCCGCCGGGCTCGCCCTCGCTCGGCGAATTGCTGTCGCAGGGCAAGGCCAACGTCCAGGCGCCGTGGCTCGGCTTCACCGGCTTCTTCGCCGTCGCCATCATGCTGTCATTGCTGATTTTCATCGGCGAAGCCGTGCGCGACGCGTTCGATCCGCGCAAGACGTTCAGGTAGGCCGCGCATGGACGCCATCAACCAGCCTCTGCTCGACATCCGCGATCTCTCGGTGGCGTTTCATCAGCCGAGCGGCGCTTCGGTTGCGGTCGATCATATCTCCTTCGAGATCAAGCGCGGCGAGTGCGTGGCGCTGGTCGGAGAGTTCGGGCTCGGGAAAATCCGTCAGCGCGCTGTCGATCCTGAAGCTCCTGCCCTATCCGACCGCATCGCATCCCTCGGGCAGCATTCAGTTCAAGGGACGCGAACTGCTGGAGCTGTCGGAGCGCGAGATTCGCGGCATTCGCGGCAACGACATTTCGATCATCTTCCAGGAGCCGATGACCTCGCTCAATCCGCTGCATACCATCGAGTCCCAGATCGGCGAGATCCTGCAGCTTCACAGCGGAATTAGCGGCCAGCGAGCGCGGGCGCGGACCATCGAGCTGTTGACGCAAGTCGGCATTCCGGAACCGGAAACGCGGCTTGCCAGCTATCCGCATCAACTGTCCGGCGGCCAGCGCCAGCGGGTCATGATCGCGATGGCGCTGGCCAACGAGCCCGATCTCTTGATCGCGGACGAGCCGACTACCGCGCTCGACGTCACCGTGCAGGCGCAGATATTGACCCTGCTGGCGGAAATCCGCGCGCGGCTCGGCATGAGCATGTTGTTCATCACCCACGATCTCGGCATCGTTCGCCGCATCGCGGACGTGGTCTGCGTCATGAATGGCGGCAAGATCGTCGAGCAGGGACCGGTGGAGCAGGTCTTTACCGCGCCGAAACATCCGTATACGCGTGCGCTGCTGGCGGCGGAGCCAAAACCCGACCCGGCGCCGCCCCGGCCCGCTTCTCCGGTGGTGATATCGGCCGACGATCTGAAAGTCTGGTTTCCGGTCAAGCGCGGCCTGCTGCGCACTACCGTCGGACATATCAAGGCGGTCGACGGCGTCAGCCTACGGGTGCGCAAGGGCGAAACGCTCGGCGTCGTCGGCGAATCCGGCTCCGGCAAGACCACGCTCGGGCTGGCGCTGCTGCGGCTGATCTCCTCCGACGGCCCGATTGTGTTTTTGGGCAGAGATATCCAGGGCCTGCGTTTCAAGGCGATGCGGCCGTTCCGCCGCGACATGCAGATCGTGTTCCAGGACCCGTTTGGCGCGCTGAGCCCGCGCATGTCGGTCGGCGACATCGTCGCCGAAGGCCTCAGCGTGCATCAGGGTGCGCTTTCGCGCGAAGAGCGCGAGGTGCGCGTGATCAAGGCGCTCAGGGATGTCGGCATGGATCCGGCAACGCGCTTTCGCTATCCGCATGAATTCTCCGGCGGCCAGCGCCAGCGCATCAGCATTGCCCGCGCGGTGGTGCTGGAGCCGAATTTCGTCGTGCTGGATGAACCGACCAGCGCGCTCGATATGCTGTTCCAGGCGCAGATGGTCGATCTCTTGCGCGAATTGCAGCGCAAGCGCGACCTGACCTACATGTTCATTTCGCACGACCTGCGCGTGGTCGCTTCGCTGGCAAGCCACCTGATCGTGATGCGGCAGGGCAAGGTGGTGGAGGAGGGACCGGCTTCGGAACTGTTCAAGTCACCGAAGACCGACTATACGCGCGCACTGTTCGCCGCCGCGTTTCGGCTGGAAACTGCGCCAGATGGCACGACGGCCGTTTGAACAAGCGTTCAAGTCAGCCGCTTGATCGCAGCGATCTCGCTGCCGGCGGCCTTGATGCGCGCGATGGCCTCGCTTGTGTCTTCGATCACGGTCGCCATGTGATGCGCATTGGCGTGAACGATGGTGCGGGCATCCCGCGCGATCGCGACATGGCCTTTCCAGAAGATCAGGTCCCCGCGCTGCAACTTTCTGGACTCGGCACTCGTCAACACCCTGCCGAGACCGTCCTGCTGCATATCGCTGTCGCGCGGGCAGCCGGTGCCCGCGGCGTTCAGCGATAGCTGGACCAGGCCGGAACAATCGATGCCAAAACTGCTCTTGCCGCCCCACAGATAGGGCGTGCCAATGAAGCGCTCGGCGACCGCGACGAAATCGCTCTCGTAACGGTCGATGCCGCCGACATGCTGGCGCGGCAAATACCAGCCTTCGCGGGTCACGGCGAAAGCGCCGTCTTCGCGGACCACCGTTACCAAATCTCCCATCACCAGCGTATCGACCGGCGGCAGTTTGATCGAGGGACCCGGAAACGCGAACGTGCGCAAGCTCGTGATCTTGTGCGTCGGCTTCGCGGCCGGTTTCACTAGCGCGCGATCCGGCAACCAGCCGACATAGCCGTCGCTGTTCAATTGGCCCCAGGCAAAACCTTCGCGATTGCGGTCATAGATGGTCACGCGCTCGCCCTTCAGCGCCTGCGTTAAAAGCGTGGCATCGGAGGAAGGCGCTTCGCGCAGTGGCGCGAGCGCCTCGACAATTTCAAATTCCTCGCCGCTGACAAAGCGCGCCGCCGCGATCTTGCCTTCGAGATATTTCGCGGCGAGGTCGGGCCGGGCCGGCGTCAGGCGCGGGTCATCCATAGCGCTCGCCCAGCAATTTGTAGATCGCGCGCGCGGCCTGGCATTCGCCGCCTTCCGGGCGCGCCGGTTTTGCAGACGGCGTCCAGCCGTAGATGTCGACATGCAGCCAGCTTTTCGCGTGTTCGACGAAACGCTGCAGGAACAGCGCGCAGGTGATGGAGCCGGCAAAAGTGCCCGACGGCGCATTGTTGATATTGGCGACCTTCGAGTTGAGCCAGGCATCGTAAGCCGGCCACAGCGGCAAGCGCCATAACGGATCGTTCTCCTGCTTCGCGCAAGCCGCGACCTCCAGCGCCAGCGTCTCATCGTTGGTGTAAAACGGCGGTAAATCCGGACCGAGCGCCACCCGCGCCGCGCCGGTCAGGGTGCCCAGATCGACCAGCAGATCGGGCTTTTCCTCATCGGCCAGCGCCAGGGCATCCGCCAGTATCAAACGGCCCTCGGCATCGGTGTTGCCGATTTCCACGGTAAGTCCCTTGCGCGAGGTGAAGATATCGAGCGGGCGGAAAGCATTGCCGGCGACCGCATTCTCGACCGCAGGGATCAAAACCCGTAACCGCAGCTTGAGCCTGGCGTCCATCACCATCTGCGCCAGCGCCAGGACATTGGCGGCGCCGCCCATATCCTTTTTCATGATCAGCATGCCGCTCGACGGCTTCAGGTCGAGCCCGCCGCTATCGAAGCAGACGCCCTTGCCGACCAGCGTCACCTTGGGATGGGCGGGATCGCCCCAGGTCAAATCGATCAGCCGCGGCGCGCGCGGCGATGCCATCCCCACCGCATGAATCAGCGGAAAATTCTGCCGCGTCAGGTCGTCGCCGACGATGCAATTGAAATTGGCGCCGAAGCGATTTGCCAGATGCTGCGCGGCCAGCGCCAGTTGCTCCGGTCCCATGTCGTTGGCCGGCGTATTGATCAGGTCGCGGGCAAGCGCGGCCGCGTCTGCCATTCGCGTGATATCGGCCGCGTCGATGCCATCGGGCGGCACCAGCCTGACGTCGGACGCTTCGGATTTGCGGTAGCGGTTGAAGCGATAGCTGCCGAGCGCGAAGGCGAGGACCGCGAGACGGGTATCATGCGGCGCGTTGGCAAAACGATAGACCCCCGGCGGCAGCAGGCCCGGCAAAAGACCGGGTCTGAACAGGTCCAGGGATTTGCTGTCCTTCTCCTCGAGGCCGAACACGACCTGCGCGATTTGTCCGTCCGCGGAGGGCAAGGCGAGGCACGCTCCGGGCTTGGCGGCAAAGCCATTGGCCAGCGCGAACTGCCGGGCCTGCGTGGGTAGCTCAGCGCAAATTGCGTTCCATGTCGCCTTGGTGGCGAATGTGATGGGGATGGCTGATGCGGCAGGTGCGGTCTCGAACACTGAAGGCATGCTTCTCTCGGTCTTCATTGGAACGGGGCAGGGCGGGCTTAGAAGTCAACCGAGACGTTGCAGTCTTTCTTGCGCGTGCGCAATTGGTTGAACGCCACCGGAACTCCGCCGACTACTACACGCCGCCCGGCGAGCGTGGTAGCCTCGTTTTTCGGCGCCAATCCAGGATTAGCCGGTCTTCCAGGATTAGAGGGTCATTTTCTCTGGTGGGGAATGCGATGGACGTTTTGTGGGACATGCTTGTTTCCATCGGTCACGGGATCGAACAGGTATTAGTCTATGTGGAAACCCATCACTGGATTTTCGGATTTCTGGTCATCGGCTACATATTTTATCTTCACGACAGAGCCCTTCACGCCAGATTTGATGCGCTCGACAAGCGAATAGAAGAAATCAGGAAACGTCTCGCCGTTGAATATTGAGGGACTGCGCTGGCCCTCAATCGCGTTCGCCGGCTCCGATCTACCGCACAGGCGCGCGCCAGCGCGCTTCCGTTGAAATCGACCGGCTTCCGCGCGCTTGGCCGCATTAACCAGCCGTTAGGGTTAACAGTCTATTGCTGGCGCATTCGGCTCGATCCATTCGCCTGATCTCAAGAGTTAACGTGCCATGCGTCAGCTGCCCAGTCTTGCCCGGCTTCTTGGGTCCGCGGCCGTGACGACGATGTTGGCCGCGGGGCTTGGCGGCTGCCAGACCATGTCCGATATCACGGGATCGTTGACGTCAAAGACCGAGACGAGCCCCAGCCCCGATACCGATCCGCGGCGTGCCGCGGAGTCTTATGGCGAGCGCTATCGCGCCAATCCCAAGGATCCCGAGGTCGCACTGGCTTATGGCCAGGCGCTCCGCGCCACCGGGCAGCGCGGCCAGGCGGTCGCCGTGCTCGAGCAGGCCACCATCGCCCATCCCGGCAACAAGGCGCTGCTCGCCGGCTATGGCCGCGCGCTCGCCGATAACGGCAATTTCCAGCAGTCGTTCGATGTTCTCACGCGCGCGCATTCGCCCGACAATCCGGATTGGCGTATTCTTTCAGTGCAGGGGACCGTGCTCGATCAACTGGGTCGGCATGAGGACGCTCGCCGCTATTACGCCAGCGCCTTGAAGATCGTGCCCGACGAGCCGTCGGTATTGTCCAATCTTGGCCTTTCCTATGTGCTTTCCAAAGATCTGCCGAAGGCGGAAGAAAACCTGCGACGGGCTTACGCCAGCGGCAAGGCGGACGCACGGGTGCGGCAGAATCTCGGCCTGGTGGTTGGCCTGCAGGGCCGCTTTGCCGAGGCCGAAAGCATCGTGAAAGCCGATCTGCCGCCAGACGAGGCCGCCTCAAACGTCGCCTATCTGAAGCAGATGCTGAGCCGCAAGGACAATCGGCGCGCCGGAGCGATGCCGGTGGCCTCTCTCAACCGTCCGGACTGAGCGGCGCGATCAAATCAAAGCCGTCATCACCCGCGAAAGCGGGTGATCCAGCAATCGCCGGTGTTTACTGGATCGCCCGGTCAAGCCGGGCCGCGACAGTCTTAAAGACACTGTTAAATGAAGTGGCTTGTCCGCGCATCAACAAGCTCATTTGAATGTTTCCGCGATCTTGATGCCGCTCGGCCCAAGGATGACGATGAACAACACCGGCAGGAAGAACAGAATCATCGGCACCGTCAGCTTCGGCGGCAGCGACGCCGCCTTCTTCTCAGCCTCGCTCATGCGCATGTCGCGGTTCTCCTGCGCCATGACTCGCAGGCTCTGGCCGAGCGGCGTTCCGTAGCGTTCCGACTGCTGCAAGGCCAGACAGACCGACTTCACGCCTTCGAGACCGGTGCGCTTCGCCAGATTTTCGTAAGCAACCTTGCGGTCCTGCAAATAGGATAGCTCGGCCGTCGTGAGGATGAATTCCTCCGACAGCGCGACCGATTGGGTAGCGATTTCGCCGCTGACCTTGCGGAATGCGGTTTCGATCGACATGCCGGATTCGATGCAGATCAGCAACAGATCGAGCGCATCGGGAAAGGCGCGCTTGATCGAGAGCTGGCGTTTGGAGATTGCGTTTTTCAAAAACAGCATAGGCGCCTGCAAGCCGAGATAGGCGGCGCCGATGCATATGCCGATCTTGATCGGCATCGATTTTTGCATATGCGAGATCACGAAAACATACAGCACCGTCGCCAGGAAAAGCACAAGCGGCGTTACCAGCCGGAAGAACAGGAATGTCACGTAAGGCGCGTGCCCACGATATCCAGCCATGGTGAGTTTTTCGAGCGCGGCCTCCTGCGCCAGCCATTTCCCGAGGTTGAAGTGCTCCACCACCCTGGCGACGAGTTGCTTCGGAGTCTGACGCAGCGAGACCTTTTCGGCCCTGGAGAGGCGCTCGCGCTCGCGCTGCCGGATCCGCTCGCGTTCGCTCGCAACCGCCTTCATGCGCTTTTGCAGTCCCCCGGTTGCCAACAACGGCATGATTAGCGTGTACGCGGTCGCGCTTGCGGCGATGGCGGCGAGCAGCATCGTCATGAAGCGCGCGTCGTGGAGCTTGGCGATCAGAAAATCAATCATGCGGCACCGTCAGAAATCGAAGTTGATCATTTTCTTCATCACGAAGATGCCCGCGGACATCCAGATTGCGGAGGCAACGAGCATCAGTTGACCCATCGGATGAGTCCACAGCAGCGAGATATAGTCGGGGCTCGTTAGGTAGACGAGCACCATGACGAGGGGCGGCAGCGCACCGATGATGCCTGCGGACGCCTTGGCTTCCATCGACATGGCCTGAATCTTCTCGGCCATCTTCTTGCGGTCGCGCAGCACCCTGGACAAGTTGCCCAAAGCCTCGGACAAGTTGCCGCCGGACTTTTGCTGGATCGAGATGACGATTCCAAAGAAGTTCGCCTCCGGCACCGGCATCCGTTCGAACAGGCGCGCACATGCATCGCCAAGCGGCATGCCGATCGCCTGGGTTTCGATGATGGCGAGGAACTCGCCCTTGAGCGGCTCGGGGGCATCGGTTGCGACGACTTTGATGGATTCAAACAGCGGCAGGCCCGCCTTGATGCCGCGCACAATTACGTCGACGGCGTCCGGCAGCGCCCTGAGAAATTTCTTTTCCCGGCGTTTCTTGAGGAAGTTCAAGCCCCAGCGTGGCAGGCCCAAGCCAGCGGCGAAGGCCAGGAGGGTGGCTCCAATTAGCCCGCCTCCGGCCAGCATCGTTATCGCAAAGCAGGCCGCCGCAAGAACAGCGGAAACCATCACGAATTTCCGAGTTGACCAGTCGAGTCCGGCCTGCATGAGGCGGCTGCTCAGCGGAACCTTCTTTTCATTCCTGCTGCGCGCCTCGAGCTCCTTTAGCGATCCCTCAACCTGTTCGCGGCGTGAGCGCTGGGTCTTATCGGCCTGGCGCGCGGCCGGTTCGGACTTCGCGACCGAGGCGCGGCGAAGCTCGGCTTTCTTCTCCCCCGACAGCAAAGGATAAATAAAGACCCATGCCAGTCCACCGATGGCGGTAGCTGCGAGAAAGGCAAGTGCAAGGGCCTGAAGGTTCATGACGCACCCCTCTGGACCTCACCCGCTACTTCCGAGGCATCGATCGCGGCGGCGAGCCGCTTTTCTTCGCCGTAGTATCGCGCGCGATCCCAGAAGCGCGGCCGTCCAATGCCGGTTGAGCGGTGCCGGCCGATGATCTGCCCATTGGCGTCCTCGCCGATCAGGTCGAAAACGAACAAGTCCTGGGTGATGATGGTGTCGCCTTCCATACCCATCACCTCGGTGACGTGGGTGATGCGCCGGGAGCCGTCGCGCAGGCGGGCGGCCTGAATGATGACGTCGATCGAAGCGCAGATCATCTCGCGAATGGTCCGCGACGGCAGTGAAAATCCACCCATCGTGATCATCGATTCGCAGCGCGACAGGGCCTCGCGGGGATTGTTGGCGTGCAGCGTTCCCATCGATCCGTCGTGACCGGTGTTCATGGCTTGCAGCAGGTCGAATGCTTCAGGTCCGCGAACTTCGCCGACGATGATGCGTTCAGGGCGCATGCGGAGGCAATTTCGGACCAGTTCGCGCATGCTGATCTGGCCCTCGCCCTCGATGTTGGGCGGGCGGGTTTCCAGCCGCACCACGTGCGGCTGCTGCAGTTGAAGTTCGGCGGCGTCTTCGCAGGTAATGATGCGCTCGTCGTTGTCGATGTACTGGGTGAGACAGTTGAGCAGCGTGGTTTTTCCGGAGCCGGTGCCGCCGGAAATCAGGACATTGGCGCGGCAGCGCCCGATGATCTGCAGAATCTCCGCGCCTTGCGGCGTAATCGCTCCGAATTTGACCAGCTGATCCAGGGTCAGCTTGTCTTTTTTGAATTTCCGGATCGTCAATGCGGGGCCGTCGAGTGCCAGAGGCGGAACGATGGCGTTGACGCGGGAGCCATCGGCCAGGCGCGCGTCGCAGATCGGCGAGGATTCGTCGACACGGCGGCCGACCTGGCTGACGATGCGCTGACAAATGTTCAGGAGCTGCTGATTGTCGCGGAACCGGATTCCGGTGCGCTGAATGCGGCCGGCGACCTCGATGAACACCGTTCCGGCGCCGTTGACCATGATGTCGGAAATGTCGTCGCGGGCCAAAAGCGGTTCGAGCGGCCCGTAGCCGAGAACGTCGTTGCAGATGTCGTCGAGCAGCTCTTCCTGCTCGGCAATCGACATCACGATGTTCTTGATCGCGATGATCTCATTGACGATGTCGCGAATCTCCTCGCGCGCCGACTCGCTGTCAAGTTTGGCGAGTTGGGCAAGGTCGATCGCTTCGATCAAGGCGCCGAAGATCGTCGCCTTGACCTCATAGTAGGTGTCCGATCGCCGCGCTTCGATGGCCGGCGCGGGCGCCCCCGGTCTGGCCGGCGCAAGCGGCGGTGATGCAACGGCGGGGGGAGACAGGTTGCGCGGTACGGCCGGCGCCGTACCGGAAGCCGGTTCCGGCACTCCGGCGGCGGGCTTCATCGTCCGCGAATTGTTTTCAGTTCCGCTACGCTTCCCAAACACGACGACACTCCATACGGGTTATTTTGCCCGCAACTTCGCGATCAGGGGCGACAGGAGCGAACCCCGTGGCTTTTTGGTTTCGCCCCGGCCTGTCAACCGTTGCGCGATCTGCAGAAACATCTCGGTGGTGCGGTGACTGGCGGCGATCTCCGCGATCATCTGCCCGTTATTGGCCGCCAGGCCGAATATTTGGGGATCGAACGGAATGGAAGCGATCGGCGGGCTCTCAATTGCCTTGGCGAATTCGCTTGCGTTGATTTCCGGCCGCTTAGGCACGCCGACCTGATTGAGACAATAAAGCGGCGCCCGGTCGTTGGGCCGGGATGCCTTCAGCAGATCGAATATGTTCTTGGAGTTGCGCAGATTGGCCAGATCCGGGGCCGCGACGATCAGGATATCGTCCGCGCCGATCAATGCGCGCTTGGTCCATGCCGACCATTGATGGGGTACGTCCAGCACGATGCAGGGCATGGTCGTGCGAAGCGTGTCGAAGATCGAGTCAAAGGCTTCGGCGCCAAAGTCGTAGACCCGCTCCAGTGTCGCCGGCGCCGCCAGCAGGCTGAGGTGGTCGGTACATTTCGACAGCAGACGATCGACGAAGGCCGTATCGACACGATCGGGCGAGAATACCGCGTCGGCGATGCCCTGCGAGGGATCCTGGTTGTAGTCGAGACCGGCGGTGCCGAATGCGAGGTCGAGATCGGCGACGACCGAATCCAGCGCGAGATCGCGCGCGATCGCCCAGGCGACATTGTGGGCGACAGTGGAGGCGCCGACGCCGCCTTTTGCGCCGACCATTGCGATAATCCGGCCGACGGCTTTTGCCTCAGGCGCCGAGAACAAACCGCAGATCGAGCGCACCACGTCCAGCGCGCCAATTGGCACAATCACGTAGTCGCTGACCCCGCGGCGCACCAGTTCGCGATAAAGCGTGACATCGTTGACCCGTCCGATCACCACGACGCGAGTTCCGGAATCGCACACGCTTGCGAGCCGATCGAGGCCCGCCAGGATTCGACCACGGCCTTCGGTTTCCAGGATGATCACGTTCGGAGTAGGAGCGGTGCGATAGGCCTCGATGGCGGCTGCCATGCCGCCCATGTGAATCCTGAGATGAGCCTTGCCGAGGCGGCGATCTTCGCAGGCCAATTGCACAGCGGCGGCAGTTTCCACCGTCTCGCAAAACGCCTGCACCGACACCCGCGGCGCCGGGGCGATGTGATCGTCCGCGGGCGGCGGTATCTCGTCGTCCAGCTGCTGCTCGGGATTTTGACGGGCGTAGCTGATCATTTGCCGGTATCGCTAAGTTTGGCCTTGTCGGCGTCGGGATAGGTGGTCGTGGTCGCAGTGCCCTTGCGATACTTCTCGAAAGCTTCCGAGCGCCGCATCGTATAGGCTGGGGTTTCGGACCGCGGCTGCACGAGATCCGAGGGATTGTCGATCATTGCCGCCATGTTGCGCTGATAGGCGCAGCCGAAATTGTAGTACGACTTGTTTTCGAAGTAGCTCTTGTTCTTGATCGAGGGTCCGAGATCCTCAGGCCACAGGCCGCAGGGACCGGCGATTGCGGAGATTTTCGGATAGCTCAGGCGGATCGTCGCGAGCGTTCGCAGGTCGTCCGGCCGATAGCGGCGGACAACAATCCCGTGTGGCGGCACGCCGGCCGCCGCGAGCAGCGACCGAACTTGCCGGAATGCGTCCGCCGCCGCCCGCGCGTTGGGCGTGCCGACCGGCAGATCGGCACTGATCGCGCCGGTTCCTTCACGCAACCAGGTTTGCGCCAGCCCAACCACGTCGGCGCGCTGTGAAGCGGAAAGACCGCCACGCGCCTGACCGACGAAGATGACGACGGACTGGTTGGCTTCCTGAATGGCAATGGGATGACGCAGCCGATAATCTTCGGGAATGCTCGCGATCAAGGCTCGGTCGGTATTGCAACCTCCCAGCACGACGGCAACGCCGACAAGCGCTGCCGCGGCGCGGAAGAGGCGATTGCGATCGGCGGGAAATAGGGCTGTCATCGTTGGTATCCTCGTCCCGCCTCAGTCGGTGATAAAGCCATAGGTGCCGCGATAATTCCGCGCCGGCTCGACCCGGCCCGGAACGCCATAGATGCGATTGATGTTGCCCAACAGATCGGCTTGTGGATCCGACGCGGCCGCGAAGCCATCATCCGGACGCGACAGGTCCTTCTGCGCCACCGCCCGAACGACATAGGGCGTCACAAGCACCATCAGCTCGGTCTGGCTGTTGACGTAGTCGCGGCTGCGGAAGAGCGTGCCGAGAACCGGCAATTGCGACAGGCCGGGCAAACCGTTGATGGCCTGCTTGGTCTGGTCCTGGATCAGGCCCGCCATCGCCATCGATCCGCCCGACGGAATTTCCAGGGTGGTTTCCGCCCGGCGGGTCTTGATCGAGGGGATCGTCAGCGCATTGCCGGCTGACTGGACCAGAGTAAAGGAATTGTCATTCGACAGCTCCGACACCTCGGTCATCACCCGCAGGCTGATCCGGCCTTCGGTCATGACCACCGGCGTGAAGTTGAGAGAAATGCCGAATTTCTTGTAGCTGACCTGGGTGGTGCAGACATGCGTGACCGGATCGCAGGAATAACCCGAGGGAATCGGAAACTCGCCGCCTGCGATGAACGTCGCCGATTCCCCGGAAATCGCCGTCAGGTTCGGTTCGGCCAGCGTACGGATCACGCCGGCATTCTCCATTGCCCGGATGGTCGCGGTCACCGACGGGACGGTGACTCCATTGACGGTGGTCGAGCCGAATCCGAGGCCTGTCTGGTTGTTGGGGACGAGCGGTCGGCCCAAGGCCGTAAATGGATTGCCGTTGTTGAAGTTCACGACGGCAGTGCCGTAGTTCATGTTGGCAGACAGGTCGATGCCCATCTGCTTGATGATCGAGCGCGCGACTTCGCCGACCGTGACCTTCAGCATCACCTGATCGCGGCCCCGGACCACGATTGAGTTGACGACCTTGTCGACCCCTCCCACCAGCCGTCCGGCGAGCTCGCCTGCTTGCTGCGCCTCGATCGGACTGGAGGCCGAGCCGGACAACATCACGCCGTCGCCGACGCCTTCGATCTGGATGTCGGCGTTCGGCAACGTCTGCCTCAGTGCGGCGCGCACGCCGTTAAGGTCGCGCTTGACGGCGATATCGTAGGCGGCGATCTGCTGGCCTGCGGAATCGAAGAATACGATGTTGGTCTGACCGACCGCGGCGCCGATGATGTAGGCGCGCTGCGAGGAACGGATCACGGCGTTTGCGATCTTCGGATCGGCGACCAGCACGTCCTTGATGTCGCGCGGCAGATCGATCACGACGGATTTGCCGACGCCGAGCGCAAGAAAGCGCGAATTCATTTGTCCATCGACGGCGAGCGGCGCCATGACGCGATAGTCGCTCGCAACGACCGGGGTCAGGGCCGGGTTAAGCGTCAGCGCGGCAGCGGCCGAAAACGACAGGGCGCGGACCGTAAAGGCCCGGATCGACAGCTGATTTCCCCTGCATTTCATATCGGGCGTCCTTCGTCACTTCTGTGTCGTCGTCGGGCTTGAGACGCCGTAGCGAACCACATTGATGCTGTCGCGACGCTTCGGAGCCTGGTCGTCGGACCGGTTCTCGACCATGCTGGCATCGGCGATACTGCGCAGCGCCAGCGACAGCGTGCCGCTCTGGCGCGCGCGGGCGAGCATCTGCCCTTGTTCGGGCCTCAGCTCAAGCGTCACCGTCTTGCCGATCACGGCGCTCTGGCCGTCTTTTTCCTTCGGTGCCTGATCGATCGCAAGAACGCGAACATTTGCGAGGATGACCTCGGAGTTGACGATGTCGGCCGGGCCGCCGCGGTCCGGATTCTTCTCGCGCCTCGAGAGGATGACATCGACCCGGTCGTTGGGCAGAATAAAGCCGCCGGCGCCGGTCTCCGGGGAGATTTCGGTCGAGATCGCCCGCATGCCGGTGGGCAGGATCGCCGCCATGAAGCCCGATCCATTGGCCTTGACCAGCTTCGGCTCCCGAATCGGTTCGCCTGCGATAAAGGGCGCGCGTGCGATCGAACCGGCAATCTGGGTCGTTGCATCCGGGCGTTCGTTGCGGCGAATGAAGCTGTTGCTTGCGGTGGCTGCCGGCCAGGCCTGCCACTGAAGGTCTCCCGGCGTGACCGACTGGCCGAGGCCGATGTCGGACTTCGCAACGAGAACGTCGAGGGTTGGCAATTGTGCAACCGGCGCAGCGGGAGGCTTGTTGTCAGATCCGCTTGCGAGATACGCGGCAATGCCGCCGGCGCCGACAGCGATGGTCAGGACGACAATGCGTGCGGTATTCATACGCTTCACTTTCCACGTGACGCCGCGACGCTTCCGCCGCGGTGATGGGAGTTGACCAGTTATTCGTCAAGGCATGGTTAATAAGGCGTATCTAAATCGCCTTAACGCAGGGTTAGCCGGCAGATCAGCGGATGGCGAAGTGGGTCAGGTCGACCGCCTTGATCCATTCCGTTTCCGGGTAGATCACCAGCGCGCCGATCGCGAGCGCGATGCCATAGGGAATTCCGCTTTCCTTGGCGTGCAGCCTGGTGAGCCAGGCCTGGCCCGCGAACGGGTAGGGCAGCGGCCATTGCCGGAACTGGAGCAGCAGCAGCGTCAAGGCGCCGCCGAACAGCGAGGCATAGACCAGATAGCCCAGCAGATGGCCAAAGCCGAACCAAAGCGCCGCCGCGGCTGCAACCTTGGCATCCCCGCCGCCGACCCAACCCATGGCAAAGCAGGCAAAAGCCACCGCGAGCACGGTGAGGCCCGCGCCGATATGGGAGAGGATATCGTAAAATCCCAGGCCGCTCAGGACGGCGAGAGCCAGGAAACCGGCCACCAGCACCAGCGATACCCGGTTCGAGATCGTCATGGTGAAAAGGTCGCTGGCGGCTGCGAACGCCATCAGGGCCGGAAACAACAGAAGGCGGCCGATGTCGAGGATCATGGGGTTACAGCCCGTGCTGCGAGGTCGAGGTGTCCGAAACTAGATTCGAGAGATGAACAATCGGGAAACGCAGGGCGGATCACCAGATATTGCAATTCGCAAGCCGAGAGCGAGAAGCGCCAGCGCCAACGCGAGACAGACCAGTTCCACCGGCGCGTCGTCACGGCTGCCCGCTGGCAAGGAGGTTTTTCTTGCCGCGGCGGAAGCGGGGTCGGGTTTACGCATACTACGCCATCACCATCCGACGGAACAACAAAGGCCCCGGGATCGCCGAGGCCTTTGATGCTGGTCTGCAAAAGTCGTTTACGGGTTCAGCGCGGTGGCGACGCTGTTGAACACCACGTTGAGGTCGGTGCCCACGAGGTTAACGGCGGTAATGATCACGACTGAAATACCGGCGGCGATCAGACCGTATTCAATGGCGGTTGCGCCGGACTCATCCCTCACGAAACGTGAAACGAGATTCTTCATTGGTAACTCCATGCGTACACGTGGCTGGTCAAACTAGTGTTGGTCTCGCCGGCGTTCTCAGCACCGCGACCATGGCGTCACCCTAAAGTCGGAGAATTGCAGCGCCGTTAATTCGATTGCGCAAACACCGCCGGAACCGGCTGTTCCCAAGCACAGTAAATTTGGAACTAAGGCCTTCGCTGACAATTCACCAGATACTTGCGATCCGGGAGGCGAGAGCGAGAAGCGCCAGCGCCAACGCGAGACAGACCAGTTCCACCGGCGCGTCGTCACGGCTGCCCGCTGGCAAGGAGGTTTTTCTTGCCGCGGCGGAAGCGGGGTCGGGTTTACGCATACTACGCCATCACCATCCGACGGAACAACAAAGGCCCCGGGATCGCCGAGGCCTTTGATGCTGGTCTGCAAAAGTCGTTTACGGGTTCAGCGCGCCGGCGACCTTGCCGAACACCACGTTTAGGTCGGTGCCCACGAGGTTAACGGCGGTAATGATCACGACTGAAATACCGGCGGCGATCAGACCGTATTCAATGGCGGTTGCGCCGGACTCATCCCTCACGAAACGTGAAACGAGATTCTTCATTGGTAACTCCATCTGTACACGTGGCTGGTCAAACTAGTGTTGGTCTCACCGGCGTTCTCAGCACCGCGACCATGGCATCACCCTAAGGTCGGAGAATTGCAGCGCAGTTAATTCGATTGCGTAAACACCGCCGGAACCGGCTGTTCCTAAGCACAGTAAATTTGGAATTAAGGCCTTCGCTGCAATTCACAGATAGTTGCGATCCGGGAGGCGAGAAGCCTGCGCGAGACAGACCACTTTCGCGGGCCTTTCGTCCCGACGGCCAACCGGGAAGGACGCTTTGTTTGCCGCGACAGGCGGGCACTGCTTTACGCGTACTACGCCAACACCATCTGGCGGAACTACAAAGGCCCCGGGATCGCCGAGGCCTTTGATGCTGGTCTGGAACAGTCGTTCAAGGCGCCAGCAAGGTGGCGACCCCGTTGAACGTCCCGTTGAGGCTGGTGCCCACCAGGTTAACAGCGGCAACGATCACGACTGAAATACCGCCGGCGATCAGAGCGTACTCAATCGCGGTTGCGCCGGACTCGTCCTTCACGAAACGAGAAATGATATTCGTCATTTGGTAATTCCATGTGTACACGTGGCTGGTCAAACTAACGTTTAGTCTCGCCGGCGTTCTCAGCACCGTCACCCTAAGGTCGGAGAATTGCAGCGCAGTTAATTCGATCGCGTAAACACGCCGGAACGGGCTGTTCCTAAGCAAAGTAAATTTGGAATTAAGGCCTTTGCTACAAGGCGATATTGGTCGATTGCGTCTATTATAGAGACCGCGCGAGGGCGTCGGCCGCCTCCGATTCATGACCCCTTAAGCGTGAAGGGACCCCTTGGGGTCCTGTTGGTGTTTGGCGCTGGGGCGAATTGAGTGCAGGCGGCTCGACAGTAATGGCGTGGCAAGTCCGCAAGGCGAAGTTCTGAACCAAATCGCGCTCTGAACTATCGAAAAGAGAACATGACTTCTCCCTTACCGAAGCTGGCGGTCCGGGCTTTCTTCGCCCGCTGTTTGCAGTTCGTTCATGAATTGACGTCAGATTTGCCCCCGTCGGGCGCCGGTTCCGCTGCGTATCGCTTTAGCCGGCTTGTCAACGCCCCGGGGTATAGTATGTCGTTCAGTTCCCTGCGTATTCGCGTGCGTGCCTGTTTCGGATTCCGCCTGTTGGCGATTGGAATTCTGTTGTGGCCGCTCGCTGCCCTTGCCGAGCCAACAGGTGACATCATCACCGTCAATGTCGATCAGGCAAAGCTCATCAGATTGCCTACCCGCGTTGCGACCATCGTTGTCGGAAACCCGTTGATTGCAGACGTTACGCTACAGAGCGGTGGGGTGGTCGTCCTGACCGGCAAGGGTTACGGCTCGACCAATTTCATTGCGATGGATCGCAGCGGCGAGATCCTGGTCGACCGCGTCATTCAGGTCGAAGGGCCGACCGACCAGCTTGTCACGGTGTATCGCGGTGTCGAACGCGAGTCCTATAGCTGCCTGCCGATTTGCCAGCGCCGGATTACTCTTGGCGACGGCGAGACTTATTTCAAATCGACGATGGATCAGGCCGGTTCTCTCAGCGGCCAGGCCGGCGGCGCGGCAGCTAAGCCGACGAACTAGCTGGCAGCGGCGTTTGCGCTGCGCTGGCCGGTTGCGCGATTTCTCGTTAGGTGGATCAGGTGGAAATGCAGGAGGGCGCCAGATCCGGCGCTGAGCAGCGCTAGGGAGGCTCTCGCGCAATGCCGCTGCGCCTATCCCGACGAAATAACACATGCGGCGCGCCCCGCGGGTAATCGGGGATACTCCGCGACCAATAGAGCGCTTGTTAACAGCCGTCCTGATAGCCCTAACGAGGAGCCCCAATGGATCCCTTTGGCCTGAAGGTTATTTTCATAACTATTCTTGTGTTCGTGCCGCTCGAGCGCGTGTTCGCCTTGCATCCGGAGCAAAAGGCTTTTCGTCGGGATTGGGCTAACGACCTCATTTTCCTGCTTTTTAACGGGCTATTGATAAAGCTCGGTCTCCTGGCCGTCATTGCCGTGAGCATTTTTGCTGCCACACAGATCGTCCCGGCATCTTTTCAGGCCGCGATCGGCGGCCTGCCGTACTGGATTCAACTGCCGCTGGTCATCGTGCTCTCCGATCTGGGATTCTACTGGACCCATCGGATGTTTCATGCGGTTCCGTGGCTCTGGCGGTTTCACGCCATTCATCACAGCATCGAAGAACTCGATTGGCTGGCGGCGGCGCGGGTCCATCCCGTCGATCAGATATTGACCAAGGGGGTGTCCCTGGTGCCGGTGGTCACGCTGGGATTTTCCGAATGGGCGATCGGCGTCTACGCCCTGCTTTATCAGTGGCAGTCGGTTCTGATTCACTCCAATGTCCGCTTCCGATTTGGCCCGCTGCGCTTCTTGTTTGCGTCGCCGGAGTTTCATCATTGGCATCATAGCGACCAGCGTGAGGCCAGGGACAAGAACTTCGCTGGTCAGCTGTCCTTCCTGGACGCGCTATTCGGAAGCCTCCATTTGCCGCCCGGGCGGGCCCCGACAACGTACGGCCTGGACCGGCCGATGCCGCAACGTTACGTGCCTCAGCTGCTCTATCCCTTCACGGGCGACCGGATATTTCAGTCCAAACCGGACACGGAGGCGCTGGCTGAGACGATGCGGGTCCCGGATTTGGCCCCCAAGTAGTCCGCCTCAAGAAGGGCCGGTCGCAGCGGGCGCCTTGGGTTAACCACCGGTTAGTCTGCATGTTGTAGCAGTCCGCCAATGATCTCTCCCGCCCGGGGGGCGGATGGGACCACCGATTTCAAGAGCGTTGCCGGATCATTTTTCGTCGACGGACGCGAGACTGAAACAATGACAGACATCAAGCTCGGTGAAACCGACGGACCCGCCGGGGAACGCATGGTCGCTGAGTTGACTGTCAACCGTTGGTCGGATTGGGCCGCGAGAGCGGCAATCGTCATTGTATTCACTACATTCGCTATTGCCGGTCTCGCGGGAATTCCCCGTCACCTTCCAGTGGACAGCATCCATAAGCTGCTGATGGCTGCGGCCAGCATTGCCAATGTCATGTTCGTAACCCTGGTTGCCTCGACAACCCTGACCAGGTTGAGGCCAATACAGAAGGCCAGGGGGATCGAGCCGCGGATATCGGCTTTGCTCGGCACGTTTCTGTGCATAGCGCTTGCTTTTCTTCCGAAGGCAGAACTAGGGCCGATCTTGTCAGCCGCGTCCACGGCGCTGATTTTAATCGGCTCATCACTGTCGTTCGCCGTGCTGCGCTGGCTGGGCAAGTCCTTTAGCATCCTGGCGGAGGCGAGGCGGCTGGTGACGGAAGGACCGTATCGGGTGGTGCGGCATCCGCTTTACATCTGCGAAGGAATTGCAACGGTCGGCGTCATGCTTCAGGTGATTTCGCCGTTGGCCGTGTTGATTATAATCGTCTTTGCGACGATTCAGTATCGGCGCATGATCAACGAAGAAAAGATTCTGACTTCGGCGTTTCCGGAATATCGCGCTTATGCCGCGCGGACGCCTCTTGTGATCCCGGCGCGACTTGCCGGGCTCACCAGGCGCTGAAATCGCGCCTGGTGGCGCGCCGGCGCTTCTGCGAACATCCTTTCGGCGCCGGCGTCCGGACATCCCCCACATCCGTCAGTGCCTGAGCGAATCGATCGCCTCTGGTGCGAACCGCATCGTCAAACGGTTAAGATACGGTTAACGCAACAGCGTCATTCCGGTTCGAGTTGCCTCGGTCGCTGACCTGACGGACACCAGCTTTTTCAGATCCAGAGAAGACGATCGAGCCGCAAGCCGATCGGGCGCTCCGTTTGGACAAAACAAAAAAGGCCGCGCAACAGCGCGGCCTTTTCCCTTATGTCAGGTTCTCTTATTTCAGGCGGAATTTCCTCGGCGCAACCGAGGGAAATTCTTCAGCCGGCGGCGCGCAGATTGTCGGCCGAAGATTTGCCAGAGCGGCGATCCGCCACGATTTCGTAGCTGATCTTCTGGCCTTCACGCAGCGTTCCAAGGCCGGCGCGCTCTACGGCGCTGATGTGCACGAACACGTCGTTGCCACCGTCATCCGGTTGAATAAAGCCGAAGCCCTTGGTCGCGTTAAACCACTTCACGGTTCCCATGCTCACGGGGGTAGTCCCTTCTCAAGATAGATATAGTCGAAGCCCACTTTCGATGGGCTGGTGAGATCGAATTTTTGGAAGGGTCGTCAGCGTCTAAACCGGCTGTACCGGTGGATAGCTAATGTCGTCCGGCCGAAAATCGATTATTCCATATTATGCGAAGCCAGCCCCCAAAACAATCCTGAGGTGCGCGATTTTTGATCGGGCCGGTGCTGCAGGCTTTGCCGGGCGCCGACATCGGGGCGCGACGCGCGATTTCACGGCAATGCTGACCGCTACCTGCGGCGGAACTGGCCGCGCGGCGGCGCGCCACGCGGGGCTCCGCCGCCACCGCCGGGACGCTCGTCCTTGTGACGGAAGATGAGCCGGCCCTTTTCAAGGTCATAGGGCGACATCTCGATCGTCACCCGATCGCCCGCCAGCGTCTTGATGCGGTTCTTTTTCATCTTGCCGGCGGTGTAGGCAACGATCTCGTGTCCGGCATCGAGCTGTACGCGGTAACGTGCATCGGGGAGGATTTCGGTGACCAGTCCTTCGAACTGGATCAGCTCTTCTTTGGCCATGGTTTTCTCCAGATCGATCGACGGCTAGCGTGGTCGTTGGGTGCGGTTGGGTCGAGTATTGGGACGGCTTTCGCGATGCAAAAAGGCAACGCCCTGCATCCCGTCAGCCTTGCCGCCGCCTTGCGACGACGGACGTAACGGCTCCTGCCGGTGGGTCTCGTGCCGGTTGGCTTGCGCGACGCCATTATTACCACCACCACGGCGGCGGCGGCGAGGCCCTTTCGCCGCAGGTGCGGCGTCATTGGCCCTGACCGCGTGCATGCGCGGCGCCGAGCGCCCGCCTCGATGCGGCGAAGGCGCGGGGGCGGGGTCGCGATGGCCGGGCGTGCGGCGGTCTTCCCGCGGCAACGCAATGCGGATCAGTTTTTCGATGTCGCGCAGATAGGCCATTTCCTCACCGCCCGCGATCAGCGAGATGGCGACGCCGTCGGCGCCGGCGCGCGCGGTGCGGCCGATGCGATGGACGTAGGTCTCCGGCACGTTGGGAAGATCGAAATTCACCACGTGGCTGATGCCATCGACGTCGATGCCGCGGGCGGCAATGTCGGTGGCGACCAGCGTGCGGATCTCGCCGGAGCGAAATGCCGCCAGCACCCGCTCGCGATGGTTCTGCGACTTGTTGCCGTGAATGGCATCCGCGGCGATGCCGGCCCTTGCGAGGCCCTTCACCACCTTGTCCGCGCCGTGCTTGGTGCGGGTAAAGATCAGCGCGCGGTCGACCGGCTCCTGCTTCAAAAGCTGCGCCAGGAATGCGGGCTTGGCCGAATGGTCGACCTGGATGATGCGCTGGGTGATGCGTTCGACGGTCGAGGCGACCGGCGTGACCGCCACACGCGCCGGATCGCGCAGCATCTGTTCGGCGAGTTCGGCGATATCCTTTGGCATCGTCGCCGAAAAGAACAGCGTCTGCCGCTTGATCGGCAATTTGGCGACGATTTTTCTGATGTCGTTGATGAAGCCCATGTCCAGCATGCGGTCGGCCTCGTCGAGCACGAGAAACTCGACCTGTCCGAGCTTCAGCCCGTTGCTTTGCACGAGATCGAGCAGGCGGCCGGGCGTCGCTACCATGACTTCGACCCCTTGCATGATCGAGCGGACCTGACGTCCCATCGGGACGCCGCCGATTGCCAGCGCTGAGGTGAGGCGCATGTGGCGGCCATAGGCGTTAAAACTCTCGAGAATCTGTCCCGACAATTCGCGCGTAGGGCTGAGCACAAGCACGCGGCAGGATTTGGGCTGCGGCTTGAGGCGATGCTCCAGAATGCGATGCAGGATGGGAAGCGCGAAGGCTGCGGTCTTGCCGGTGCCGGTCTGGGCGATGCCGACGACGTCGCGGCCGGCAAGTGCAAGGGGGATGGTTTGAGCCTGGATGGGCGTGGGCGTGAGATAATTCTCTTCCTTGAGCGCACGCGAAATTGGATCGGCAAGGCCGAAATCCTGAAAGGAGGTCAAAAGTGGGTTCTTTCCATTACAAAAGGCAGGCGCCCGGCGATGTCCGCCAGGAGCGCGCGAGGGGGTGCCAGAGACACCCGCGTGTTTGGGGCATCGGTTTTGGTTAGCTGAAGGGGCAAGCCAGAAACCGTTGGACGGGCTCCGAACACGCGGCTCGCAGTGACCCGGTGATTCCCTGGGTCGTAGCGGTCATATGGAACATGAACGCGGCGCTTTCAAGGTGAATCGTGAAATGAGGCCTTGGTTGCGGTTGAGAATGACGTCGAACCGCGCGGTCTGCAGGGCCCAACCGGGCTCCTTCCTATGCTGCAACGCAAAAACTATTCTGCCGTAAATTTAGCCGACCGACCATATCTGCTTATAAAGTAACCAATTTGCCGATTAAGCATACATTTTTTTGGTCTAAAACTTAGGCAAGAGCATCGAAGTTGCCGCGCAGACCAACAGATTCGATAACGAAATCAGTTTGTTATCCCACTTGAATACCATGGCATGGTTCTTGCGATTCCGTTAACGCAGGCGGCCGTGGGGCCGTTCGCAGCGTTTTCACGTCTGCGTCAGGGAGATCACACCTCATGCTTACTCAATTGACTCACGATACAGCGACGCCTCACAGCCGCCGTCGCTGGCTGGCGGCGACCGCCGGACTGGTTTTGGGGTTGGCCGCATTTACGACCGCAAAGGCGGCCGACGATACTATCAAGGTTGGCGTTCTTCACTCGCTCTCCGGCACCATGGCAATCAGCGAGACCACGCTGAAGGACACCGTCCTGTTCCTGATCGATGAGCAAAACAAGAAGGGCGGTGTTCTCGGCAAGAAGCTCGAGGCCGTGGTTGTCGACCCCGCCTCGAACTGGCCGCTGTTCGCGGAAAAAGCCCGTGAGTTGATCACCAAGGACAAGGTCGCCGTGGTGTTTGGCTGCTGGACCTCGGTGTCGCGCAAATCCGTGCTGCCGGTGTTCAAGGAGCTGAACTCGATCCTGTTCTATCCGGTGCAGTACGAGGGCGAGGAGAGCGAGCGCAACGTATTTTACACGGGAGCTGCGCCGAACCAGCAGGCGATCCCTGCGGTCGACTACCTGATGAAGGACGAAAAGGTGAAGCGCTGGGTGCTGGCCGGCACCGACTACGTTTATCCGCGCACCACCAACAAGATTCTAGAAGCCTACCTGAAGTCCAAAGGCGTCAAGCCGGAAGACATCATGATCAATTACACGCCGTTCGGTCATAGCGACTGGCAGACGATCGTGGCCGACATCAAGAAGTTCGGCTCGACCGGCAAGAAGACCGCGGTGGTCTCCACCATCAACGGCGATGCCAACGTTCCATTCTACAAGGAGCTCGGCAACCAGGGCATCAAGGCGACCGATATTCCGGTGGTCGCATTCTCGGTCGGCGAAGAAGAGCTCGCCGGCATCGATACCAAACCGCTGGTCGGCCACCTCGCGGCCTGGAACTACTTCCAGTCGATCAAGACGCCCGAGAACGAGAAGTTCATCAAGGCGTGGCAGGCCTACACCAAGAACCCGAAGCGCGTGACCAACGATCCGATGGAAGCCCATGTCATCGGCTTCGACATGTGGGTCAAGGCGGTCGAGAAGGCGAAGTCGGTCGACGCCGACAAGGTGATCGACGCCCTGCCCGGCATCGAAGCCAAGAACCTGACCGGCGGCACCTCGAAGATGCTTCCGAACCATCATATCACCAAGCCGGTCTTCATTGGCGAGATCAAAGGCAATGGCCAGTTCGACGTGGTGTGGAAGACCCCGGGGCTGGTGGCCGGCGATGCATGGTCGAAGGAGCTTGAAGGCTCCAAGGACCTGATCGGCGACTGGGTCGGAAAGAAGTGCGGCAACTACAACACCAAGACCAACAAGTGCGGTGGCCAGGGCTCCTGAGTCATTCATGAGTCCGAACAAACCAGGGAAGGCGGCAATATCCGCCGCCTTCCTTCCGCCTCCTGCCGGGGTCGTCCAGTGCCTGCCAACGTTTTTAGAAACCTTCGTGCGCTGCCATTCGCAATATTGCTGATTCTTGCAACCGCGCTGCCGGTCATCGCGGGGCCGTTCGAAGACGCGGTTGGTAAATTCGCAAATGACGAGTTTTCCGATACTGACGAAGCCATCGGGGTGATCGCCACCAGCGGCAATCCGCTTGCCTACACCATCATCAGCGCGCTTCAGGACGGCCGGTTGATGGCCGATCCCGACACCAAGAAAGTCTATGTTACGCAAGCGGACGGCAAGATGATTGACGCCGCGACCGGTGCGCCGATCGCCAGCATTCCCGACAGCGCCGCCGCCGTCCGCCTCAACAACCGCCTGCGCCGCACCGTCGAGGCTGCCCTGGGCGGGTTGACGCTGCTGTCGCCAGACCCCGCCAAGCGAATCCAGGCCGCACAGTCTGTCTTCAAGACCCACGACGAGACCATGTTGCCGGTGATCGACGGCGCGCTCCAGAAGGAGACCGACAAGGGCGCCATGCTGGCATTCAGCGAAGCGCGCGCGGCGATCCTGTTGTTCAAGCAGGACGCCACCGATGCCGAAAAGCTTGAAGCCATCGCCACCATCAAGGCGCGTGGCGATCAGGAAGCCCTGGCGCTGTTGACCGGCTTGGCCGGAGACCAGCCGCTCGCGATCGCGCGCGCCGCCGCCAATGCGACCTCGGCGATCCAGAGCAACCTCGCGATGTGGTCCGCCGTGCAGAATGCCTGGTACGGCCTGTCGCTCGGCTCGGTGCTGTTGCTGGCCGCGATCGGTCTCGCCATCACCTTCGGGGTGATGGGCGTGATCAACATGGCCCATGGCGAGATGGTCATGATCGGCGCCTATGTCACGTTCGTGGTGCAGGAAATCATCCGCACCAGTTATCCCGGGCTGTTCGACTATTCGCTGCTGATGGCCGTGCCGCTGGCCTTCATCGTTGCCGGCGGGATCGGTGTCCTGATCGAGCGCAGCATCATCCGCTTTCTCTACGGCCGCCCGCTGGAAACGCTGCTGGCGACGTGGGGTCTGTCGCTGGTCCTGCAGCAGGCGGTGCGCACCATGTTCGGTCCCACCAACCGCGAGGTCGGCAATCCCTCCTGGATGAGCGGCGCGTTCGAGATCGGCCAGATCACGATCACCTACAACCGGTTGTGGATCCTTTGCTTCACCCTGGCGGTGTTCGCGATCCTGCTGGTCATGCTGCGCTATACCAGCCTCGGGCTGGAGATGCGGGCGGTGACGCAAAACCGCAGAATGGCGGCGACGATGGGGATTGCGACCTCGCGCGTCGATGCGCTGACGTTCGGTCTCGGCTCCGCTATCGCCGGGATCGCCGGCGTGGCGCTGTCGCAGATCGACAATGTCAGCCCCAATCTCGGCCAGAGCTACATCATCGACTCCTTCATGGTGGTGGTGTTCGGCGGCGTCGGCAATCTGTGGGGCACGCTGGTCGGCGCGTTCACGCTCGGCATCGCCAACAAGTTCCTGGAACCGGTCGCCGGCGCGGTGCTGGGCAAGATCGCCATTCTGGTTCTCATCATTCTGTTCATTCAGAAACGCCCGCGGGGCCTGTTCGCGCTGAAGGGGCGGGCGGTGGAAGCATGATGCGGCACGTGCTCACGCGATCGCTGGATCGCAGCGCGACCGTATTTCTGATCGTGGTTGCCGCGATCGGCATGTTGATCCCGCTGTCGAATCTGCTGTTGCCGGCCGGCTCGGTATTCCAGGTGCCGACCTATCTGGTGGCGCTGTTCGGAAAATACGCCTGCTACGCCATTCTGGCGCTCGCGATCGATCTGATCTGGGGCTATTGCGGCATTCTCTCGCTCGGTCATGGCGCATTCTTCGCGCTCGGCGGTTATGCGATGGGCATGTACCTGATGCGCCAGATCGGCAGCCGCGGCGTCTACGGCAATCCGGTGTTGCCGGACTTCATGGTGTTCCTGAACTATCCGAAGCTGCCATGGTACTGGAACGGTTTCGACATGTTCTGGTTCGCGGCCCTGATGGTCGTTCTGGTCCCGGGCCTCTTGGCATTCTGCTTCGGCTGGCTGGCGTTTCGCTCCCGCGTCACCGGCGTCTATCTCTCGATCATCACGCAAGCGATGACCTATGCGTTGCTGCTGGGATTCTTCCGCAACGATTTCGGCTTCGGCGGTAACAACGGCCTCACCGATTTCAAGGATATTTTGGGGTTTAACGTGCAGGCCGATGGCACGCGTGCGGCGCTGTTCGCGCTGAGCTGCGTGGCGCTGATCATCGGTTTCCTGATCTGCCGGGCGGTCGTGACATCGAAGCTCGGCAAGGTGCTGATTGCGATCCGTGACGCCGAATCCCGCACGCGATTTCTCGGCTACCGCGTCGAATCCTACAAGCTGTTTGTGTTCACGCTGTCGGCCTGTATGGCCGGCGTCGCCGGCGCGCTCTATGTGCCGCAGGTCGGCATCATCAATCCTTCTGAATTCGCGCCGGGAAATTCGATCGAGGCGGTGATCTGGGTTGCCGTCGGCGGTCGCGGCACCCTGATCGGCGCGGCGCTCGGCGCCGTCGTCGTCAACTATGCCAAGACCTATTTTACCTCCGGTCCGCTGGCGCCGTACTGGCTGTTCATGCTGGGCGCGCTGTTCATCCTGGTGACGCTGCTATTGCCGCGTGGAATTGTCGGCACTTTCAACACCTGGTGGGAGCCGTGGAAGGCGCAACGCGTCACGGCAAGCGCCGCAAGTGCTGCGCGCGAGGATGGCGTCAGCGAACCCGATATGGCGGAGTAAGCGCATGAACGTCATGGACAGCCGTGCCACATCCGCGCTGCTCTATCTCGACGGGGTGCACGTCTCCTTCGATGGCTTTCATGCCATCAACAATCTGTCGCTGACGCTCGCTCCCGGCGAAATGCGCGCCGTGATCGGCCCGAACGGCGCCGGCAAGACCACGATGATGGACATCATCACCGGCAAGACCAAGCCGGATCACGGCGAGGTGTTGTTCGATGGCGTCACCGACCTGACCCGGCTTGACGAAACCAGGATCGCCGAACTCGGGATCGGCCGGAAATTCCAGAAGCCGACGGTATTCGAGAGCCAGACCATCGAAGACAATCTGCTGCTGGCGCTGAATGTCGATCATCGCGTCAGGGGCACGCTGTTCTGGCGCGAAAGCAAAGCGGAAACCGAACGCATCGAACGGGTGCTGGAAACCATCCGGCTGACCGACGCGCGTGACCGGCTGGCGGGAAGCCTGTCGCACGGCCAGAAGCAATGGCTCGAGATCGGCATGCTGCTGGCCCAGGATCCGAAACTGCTTTTGGTCGACGAGCCGGTCGCCGGCATGACCGACGTCGAGACCCATCAGACCGCCGAGCTGCTGAAGGAAATCAACAAGGACAAGACCGTCATGGTCGTCGAACACGACATGACCTTCGTCCGCCAGCTCGGCGTCAAGGTGACCTGCCTGCACGAAGGCTCGGTGCTGGCGGAGGGAACCATCGACCAGGTTTCGTCGAATGAGCGGGTGATCGAAGTGTATCTGGGGCGCTAGCGGATGCTGAAGGTCGAAAATATCAACCTCTATTACGGCGCCGCGCAGGCGCTACGCGGCGTCTCGCTCTCGGCCGAACCGGGCAAGGTGACGTGCGTGCTCGGCCGCAACGGCGTCGGCAAGACCAGCCTGTTGCGCGCGATGGTCGGCCAATATCCGATCGCCAGCGGATCGATCATATTCGACGGTACCGACATCTCGGGTCTCGGCCCTATGAGCGGGCGCGGCGCGGCATCGGCCTCGTGCCGCAGGGCCGCGAGATTTTTCCGCTGCTGACGGTGGAGGAAAATCTCAAGACCGGCTTTGGACCGTTGAAGCGCGAGGACCGCAATATTCCGGACGACGTGTTCGCGTTGTTTCCGGTGCTGCAGTCGATGCTCGGTCGCCGCGGCGGCGATCTGTCCGGCGGCCAGCAACAGCAACTCGCCATCGGACGTGCGCTGGTGATGCGGCCAAAATTGCTGCTGCTCGACGAGCCGACCGAGGGCATTCAACCATCGATTATCAAGGACATCGGACGGGCGATCTCCTATCTTCGCAACCTCGGCAATATCGCGATCGTGCTGGTCGAACAATATCTCGACTTTGCCTGCGAGCTCGGCGACAATTTTGCCGTCATGGACCGGGGCGCGGTGAAATATGCCTGCGATCGCAGCCATCTCGATCCCGGCGAAATCAGTCGCCAGATGGCGCTATAACGTGGCTTTGTGACGCGACCGGCGACGGGTCGCGCGCCCTTTTGGGGAGAGTGGGGGCGGATGCGGACCGATACCACCAGCGCTGCTTCGGCGATTTTCGCGGCCAACCGCGCCCGGGGCTCGGTGACGTTCGACGTGCATCTCCTCGAGGGCGTCACTCGCCGCCGCCATTTGCATGAATCCGGCTCGCTGCGCGTCCGCTTCCCCTCACCCGAGGCGGAGGGCCTGTCGGCGGTTTTCGTGAACACCGCCGGTGGCATCGCCGGCGGCGATCGTTTCGACATCGACATCGCGACCGGCGAAGGATCACGTCTTGCGGTGACGACGGCGGCGGCGGAAAAAGTCTACCGGACCGATGGGCCGGCCGCGGAGCTCAATATTGCCTTGAAGGCGGCGGCAGGCTCGCACCTCGCCTGGCTGCCCCAAGAGACCATCTTGTTCGACCGGGCGCGGTTGTCGCGCCGGATCGATATCGACCTTGCGCAGAGCGCTTCGCTCTTGCTCTGCGAAATCCTGGTGTTTGGCCGCTCCGCGATGGGTGAGCGAATGCTGCATGGCGAATTCGTCGACCGCTGGCGAATGCGGCGCGGCGGCAGGCTGGTGTTCGCGGAATCCGTGCGGCTTGACGGCGACATCGGCGAGAAGCTCGCCAGATCGGCGATTGCAAAAGGTGGCGTGGCCGTCGGCACCGCGTTGATCGTGCCAGGCGATGAGGCGCTGGTCGCAAGGATTCGCGAGCTCTCCGAATCCTTCGGCGGCGAGGTCGGCGTCTCCGCCTGGAATGGGTTTGCAATGGCCCGCTTCTGTGCCCAAGATGCGGCCAGGCTTCGCGCCGACATGATGGCGGTGCTCGGCCGCGCCTCCGGCTCGGCGCTGCCGCGGCTGTGGCTCAGTTAGGTCGGCTGGAACTAGCAGAGCGCTCCCATGAATCTGTCTCCCCGCGAAAAGGACAAGCTTCTGATTTCGATGGCGGCGATGGTGGCGCGGCGGCGGCTGGAGCGCGGCGTCAAGCTCAACCATCCGGAAGCCATCGCCATCATTTCCGATTTCATCGTCGAGGGCGCGCGCGATGGCCGCACGGTGGCCGATCTGATGCAGGCCGGCGCGCAGGTGCTGACCCGGGCGCAGGTGATGCCGGGGATTGCGGAAATGATTCACGACATTCAGGTGGAAGCGACATTTCCGGACGGCACCAAGCTTGTCACCGTGCATGAGCCGATAAGGTAGGAGGCCCCATGATCCCCGGTGAACAATTCATCAAGGACGGCGAGATCGAGCTCAATGCCGGCCGCAAGACCGTGACACTGACCGTTGCCAACTCAGGCGATCGCCCGATCCAGGTCGGCTCGCACTATCATTTCTTCGAGACCAATCCGGCGCTGAAGTTCGAGCGGAAAAAGGCCCGCGGCATGCGGCTCGATATCGCGGCCGGCACCGCGGTGCGGTTCGAGCCGGGGCAGACGCGGGACGTGCAGCTCGTGGCGCTCGCGGGCAAGCGCGTAGTCTATGGTTTTCGAGGCGAGATCCAGGGGAAGCTGTGACGCGATGCTTGCCGGCTTACGCCTTGTCTCCGAAGCCGCCGATTTCGCGGCGCGCCGTCACACCGGCCAGCAGCGCAAAGGGCGCGGCAATGAGCCTTATGTCAATCACCTCGCCGAGGCGGCGAACCTGCTTTCGATTGCGACCGATGGGACCGATGCCGAACTCGTCGCTGCCGGCTGGCTGCACGACACCATCGAAGACACGGCAACAACCCATCACGAACTGGCGAAAACGTTCGGCGAGCGCGTCGCAGCGCTGGTGGTCGAGGTGACCGACGACATGACCGCGCCGAAGCCGGAACGCCGCCAGAAAGCAGATTGTCGACGCGCCGCGGAAATCGCCGGGAGCGAAACTGATCAAGATCGCCGACAAGATCAGTAATATCCGCGCACGCATCCTGCCTCAGCCGAGCCAGGACGAGCGCGATGATCTCGCCGACTATGTCGCCTGGGCCGAGAAGGTCGTCGCGGGATGCCGGGGTGTCAACGTGCTGCTCGATCGGATGTTCGACGAAACAGTGAAGCTGGCAAGGAGCACGCTTTGAGCACGAAAATCAAACGTTCGGTTTATGCCGACATGTTCGGGCCCACCACCGGCGACCGGGTGCGGCTGGCCGATACCGATCTCATCATCGAGGTCGAAAAGGATTTCACCGTCTACGGCGAGGAGGTGAAATTTGGCGGCGGCAAGGTGATCCGCGACGGCATGGGGCAATCGCAGGCCACCAACAGGCAGGGCGCGGCCGATACCGTCATCACCAATGCACTGATCGTCGATCACTGGGGGATCGTCAAGGCCGATGTCGCCATCAAGGAAGGCCACATCAGCGCCATCGGCAAGGCCGGCAATCCCGATATCCAGCCCGGCGTGACCATCGTGATCGGTCCCGGCACCGACGTCATCGCGGGCGAGGGGAAAATCCTCACCGCGGGCGGCTTCGACAGCCACATCCATTTCATCTGCCCGCAGCAGATCGAGCACGCGCTGATGTCCGGCGTGACCTCGATGCTCGGCGGCGGCACCGGCCCGTCGCACGGCACCTTTGCCACGACCTGCACGCCCGGGCCCTGGCACATGGCACGGATGATCCAGTCGTTCGACGCGTTTCCGGTCAATCTCGGAATTTCCGGCAAGGGCAACGCCTCGCGCCCGGCGTCGCTGGTGGAGATGATCAACGCCGGTGCCTGCGCGCTCAAGCTGCACGAGGATTGGGGCACGACGCCGGCGGCGATCGACAATTGCCTTTCGGTTGCCGACGATCACGACATTCAGGTGATGATCCATTCCGATACGCTGAATGAGTCCGGCTTCGTCGAGGATACCATCAAGGCATTCAAGGGCCGCACCATTCACGCGTTCCACACCGAAGGCGCTGGCGGTGGACATGCGCCCGACATCATCAAGATTGCCGGATTGAAAAACGTTCTGCCGTCCTCGACCAATCCCACGCGGCCGTTCACCCGCAACACCATCGACGAGCACCTGGATATGCTGATGGTGTGCCACCATCTCGATCCGTCGATCGCCGAGGATCTGGCTTTCGCCGAAAGCCGCATCCGGAAAGAGACCATTGCAGCCGAGGATATCCTGCACGACCTCGGCGCGCTTTCGATGATGTCCTCGGATTCGCAGGCCATGGGCCGGCTCGGCGAAGTCATCATCCGCACCTGGCAGACCGCCGACAAGATGAAGAAGCAGCGCGGCAAGCTCGCCGAGGACAAGGGCAACAACGACAATTTCCGCGTCAAGCGCTATATCGCGAAATACACCATCAACCCCGCGATCGCCCATGGCGTCGCAAAACTGATCGGCTCGGTGGAAAAGGGCAAGCTCGCGGACCTTGTGCTGTGGTCGCCGGCGTTCTTTGGCGTCAAGCCCGATTGCATCATCAAGGGCGGCTCGATCGTCGCAGCCCCGATGGGCGATCCCAACGCATCGATCCCGACGCCGCAGCCGGTGCATTACCGGCCGATGTTTGCAGCCTACGGGAAATCGCTGACGGCCTCCTCGGTGGTATTTTCCTCCAAGGCCGCGGTGTCTTCCGGGTTGGCCAAGAAGCTCGGCATCGACAAGAAGCTGTATGCGGTAGAAAACACCCGGGGCGGCATCTCCAAGAAAAGCATGATCCACAACGGCGCCACGCCCAGGATCGAGGTCGATCCCGAAACGTATGAGGTGCGCGCCGACGGCGAATTGCTGACTTGCGCGCCCGCGGAGGTGCTGCCCATGGCGCAGCGCTATTTCATGTTCTAAGCTCGCGCCCGGAACCCAAAGCCATAACAGAAGCCGGGAGGATATCGTGATTTACGTCGTCGCCACGCTGACCGTGAAGCCTGAAACGCGCGCCGAATTCATTGCGGCTGCCACCGCCTGCATCAAGGAGACCCGCAAGGAGGCCGGCAATATCGCCTACGACCTGCATGAGAGCGTCACCGATCCCACGAAAATGGTGTTTGTCGAGCAATGGGAAAACGCCGAGGCGCTGGTGCCACACCGGAGTGCCGACCACATGAAGACCTTCGGCCGCGTCGCTGTGAAATGCTTCTCCGCGCCGCCAAAAATCGAGGTCATCACGCCCGCAAAAGTCGACGTCCGCTAATCAAGAAACAGCAACGGGAGAAGCCCATGATCTATGTCGTCGCCACGTCTCAAGTGAAACCGGAATCGCGCGATGCCTTTATCAAGGGCGCCAAGGAATGCATCGCGGCCACCCGGAAGGAAAAGGGCTGCATTTCCTATGAGAGCCATACCAGCATCAATGACCCCAATCTTTTCGTGGTGGTCGAGCGCTGGGAGACCCGCGAGGATCTCACTGCGCATGGCCGGGCGCCGCATATGAAAGTTTGGCGCGAATATTCCGCGCCTTTAAAAGTGTCGCCAACCGTGATCGAGATCATCAGCGACGGCAAGGTCGAGAAGCTTTAGAGCGTTTTCGAGCGAAGTGGGAGGCGGTTCGCGTGAAGAAAGCGCGTCAAAGCAAAAAACGAGAGCCCGGTTCTGACGCAATCAGAACCGATCGGGCTCCAGGCATTTTCGCATGATCCGCGCGACGCAGGTCCGCCCACAGCATCGCTGGACGCAGGCGCCGGCCGATAGCGTCGTTCTCGATTTTGACGATCGTCACCGCCGGCGGATGGCGATGAGGGGCACGCGCGGGCTTGAGTTTCTGCTCGACCTGGAAAACGCAACCGTGCTGCGAGGTGGTGACGCGCTGGTGCTCGACGACAACCGGCTGATCGAGGTCGTCGCCGCGCCGGAGCTGCTGATCGAGATCAGGGGTAACGATGCTCAGCATCTGGTGCGGGTCGCCTGGCATCTCGGCAACCGCCACCTGCCGACGCAGATCACGGCCAAGGGCCTGCGCATCCGGCGCGATCACGTCATCGAGGCGATGGTGAAGGGGTTGGGGGCCCGCGTGATCGAGATCGAGGCGCCGTTCGATCCCGAAGGCGGCGCCTATGCCAGCGGCGGCCATGGGCACGGGCCGGAAACCGATCCGCATCAGCATGCGGCGCATGATCATTCATCGCACGACCATGGCGACCACGGTCATCACCATGACCACGGTCATCACCATGACCACCATCATCATGACGAGCATTGCGATCATGACGACCATCACGGCCATTCCCATGCTCATGACCGCAAGTAAGGCACCGGCCAGGCCGCGGCGGCGCGCGGCGGCTCGAACGCGCGGCATCAAGCAAGCTGTGGCGCCGCCGATCGGCCCTCATGACGCAATGAAGGAAAGCGAGGCGGCGGCGCTGTACCGGTTGATGACGTGGCTGTCGCCGTCCTTTCCGGTGGGCGCGTTTTCGTGGTCCAGCGGCATCGAATGGGCGGTGGAAGCCGGCGATATCGTCGATGCCGCATCGTTGCGCGATTGGCTTGCGGCCATGCTCGCGCAGGGGCCGGGCTTTTGCGATGGCGTATTTCTTGCGCATGCGCACCGGGCCGCGTCGTCGCGTGACGATGCCGGACTGCGGGCAATCGCGGAGCTTGCGGCTGCCTTCGCGCCCTCGCGCGAACGCCAGTTTGAGACCTCGGCGCAGGGACGCGCGTTCATCGACATCGCGCGCGCGGCATGGAATTGCGATGGGCTTGATCAAATGGTCTCTTGCTGCGATGGCGCTATCGTCTATCCGATCGCGGTTGGTCTCGCCAGCGCCGCGCATGCGATCCCGCTCGCGCCCACCATGCAGGCTTTCCTCCACGCGCTGACGTCGAACTGGATATCGGCCGGCGCGCGGCTTATTCCCCTGGGGCAAACCGACAGCCAGCGTGTGCTGGCCTCGTTGGAGCCGACGGTCGTCTCCACCGCGAAACGCGCGCTGCAGGCATCGCTCAACGATCTCGGCAGCGCGACCTTCCGGGCCGATCTCGCCAGCATGCGGCACGAGACGCAGTATACGAGATTGTTCCGGTCATGATGGGCCTCCCTCAACCCGTCGTCCCGGCGAACGCCGGGACCCATAACCACAAATGTTCATGGTTATGCAGGGCTGGGGCTCCAGCTCGCCACAACAATCAAGTTCAGTGGTTATGTGTCCCCGCTTTCGCGGGGACGACGATGGAAGGCGTCTGATATGTCGAGGTCCCACGGCCCGCTTCGCATCGGCATCGGCGGTCCCGTCGGGTCGGGAAAGACCGCGCTGATGGACTTGCTCTGCAAGACGATGCGCGAGCGTTACGACATTGCCGCGATCACCAACGACATCTACACCAAATGGGATGCGGAATTTCTGGTACGCTCGGGTTCGCTGACGCCGGATCGCATCGCCGGCGTCGAAACCGGTGGATGCCCGCATACCGCGATACGCGAGGACGCCTCGATGAATCTCGCCGCGGTCGCCGACATGCGCGCGAAATTTCCGGACCTCGACATGGTGCTGATCGAATCCGGGGGCGACAATCTCGCCGCCACCTTCTCGCCCGAACTCGCCGATCTTACAATTTACGTGATCGATGTCGCGGCAGGCGACAAGATACCCTCCAAGGGGGGACCCGGCATCACCCGGTCGGACCTGCTCGTCATCAACAAAATCGACCTCGCGCCGCATGTCGGCGCATCGCTGGAAAAAATGGACACCGACGCCAGACGCATGCGCGGCGAACGGCCGTTTGTCATGACCAATCTCCGGAAGGGCGAAGGCCTCGACCGCATCGTCAGCTTTATCGAGGCCAAGGGAGGTCTCAGCCCCGCGCCGCGGGCCAAAGCAAGCTGAACGAACCTCATTAACGATCCTTAAGCCCGTGAATTCCGCCGTTAACACTTTTGCACAGCGAGCTCCGGGTGGGGGCAGACAAAAATTTTTGCTGCTGGTTGGAACTAAATCCATCTGCGGTGATTAGCACTCTTCGGTCTTTGCCAAGGCTATCTCACGTCAGTCCTGTTAATCCTCGTCGCCAAGTGTAGTTGCGTACCGATGATCACTCCTTCATTATGTCAAACAGTTGGTTTTCATTCTGTTTCGGTTTCTTGCCGCCCCGGCGGAAGGCAGATAGTTCTTCGCCAACTCCTCATTTCCGAGTAACCGAGTGGTTCGGCTGGGTTTCATCATCGGTTTTATTGCGCTCGTCGGGGTTCTGCTCTCCGGTCTTGCGGCTTATCGCGTCCACGATCAGGAACTGACGGTCGACGGGATCGCGCTGGCGCGCGCGATCGATGTTCACGCCAGTCTGGCGCAAGACCGGCTGACCGAGCGTGAACTGCTTGCCCGCGTCGCATCGGGCCTGTTCCGCGTGCCGTCGGTGATCAAGGCCAACATGCTGCAGCCGCTGCGGTCCTCGATCTATACCTTCAAAACGGATTTCGTTGTCGCGAGCTGGATCGCGCGGCTTAAGCCGAACGAACTGGAAGCGGCGCGTGCGGAGCTCGCGAGCGCCGGATTTCCGAATCCGACGATCCGTCGTTTCGATGACCAGCCTCTGGATCAGTCGCTCGGCCAGCCGGTCGATGTGGTGATGGACGTCGAACCCAAGAATCCAGAGACCATGGCTTTTGCCGGGCGTTCCTACGATCAGGATGCCAATCTGGGGCCGACGTTGGCGCAGGCGATGAGCGAGGGAAAGCCGGTGGCGTCCAACCCGATTCCGCTGTTGCGCCCGAATGGGCCGATCGGCCTCGTGCTTGCCGCGCCGGTGCTGCAGGAGGGCGCCGCCTCGCCGGCAGGCTTCGTGACATTTTCCTATGAATTGGCGCCGCTGATGCTGGCGAATGACGATCTCTCGCTGTTCTCGGTCGTGCTCAAGGACCCTCGCGATCCTAACAGCGAGCTGATTGCAAACGATCGGGGCGTCGTCACAACGCGGACGCTAACGCAGGAAATGCCGCCACCCTCGATCATAAGAACGGTGACGTTCGGAGGCCGCGACTGGTCGCTTGGCTATTATGCCAAGACCAACGCGGCGATACGCGCACAGCAGACCGCAGCGGTCGTGGCTGCCATTGGCCTCGCCCTGACCGGCATCGTGTGTGGGCTTTTCGGATATGTCGCCTACAACAATTTGCGGCTCAGCCGCGAAATCCAGGTGCGGATCGGCTTCGAACGGCGACTGACTGCGGTCATCGACGAACTCAATCACCGCGTCAAAAACATTCTTGCGGTGATCCAATCGATCGTGACGCGCACGCTGCGCCATGGTTCCGACATCGACGTCGCCCGCGAACTGCTGATCGGCCGGATCCATGCCATGTCGAACGTGGTTTCGCTGCTGAGCGAAAGTCAGTGGCAGGGCGTGAAACTGAAGGGGCTGTTCGAGGCGCGCGCGATACCGCACGCCGAGCGCATCGCGGTGAGCGGTCCCGATATTGCCGTGAGCGCGCGGGCCGCCCAGAGTCTGTCGCTATTGTTCTTCGAGCTGGCGTCGCATTCCGATGAGGGACTCTCGCTCGTCGGCAAGCATCCGCATATCGTCGCGCATTGGGAGCTGACCGGAGAAGATCCCGACATCACGTTCCATTTTCGCTGGGAAGAGTTCAACACCAGCGCTGCGACCCGAAGGGAAGACAGCGATTTCGGCCTGATCCTGCTCGATCGTGTCGCACCTGAAGCGCTGGGGGGCACATCGAAGCGGTATTTTACCGACGTCAGTTATGTTTACGAACTCACCGCTCCGATGGAGACCGTGATCGACATGACCGAAAGGGACAGGACCGAACAATTCTCCGCGCCGCTCAAGCCCGGCCGCTAATCAATCCGGACCAAAACCTCGCCCGCGGCCCGCAATAGCGCCACCCCGGAATCCATGACCACGATCGAGGTTCAATGGATTTACGGTCCTGCGCCAGGTGGCGCATTCTGGAAATGACGATTGCCGAGATGATCTGGAATCAGCCGCCGCTACCACCGATCACGGCGCGGACCGTTTCATCGGGACCGAAATCTTCGGCGCCATCGACATAGAGCAGGGCGCTGAGTTTCGATCGCGCACGGTTGACGCGGCTTTTGATGGTGCCGACCGCGCAGCCGCAGATTGCCGCGGCGTCCTCATAGGAGAAGCCGGAGGCACCCACCAGAATCAACGCTTCGCGCTGGTCCTGGGGAAGCTTGTCGAGTGCCGCCCGGAATTCCTCAAATTCCAGATGCGCGCTTTGCGCCGGCTGGGTTTTGAGGGTCTTGGCATAGCTGCCATCGGCATCCTCCACCTCCCGCCGCCGCTTGCGGTAGTCCGAGCGGAACAGGTTGCGCAGAATCGTGAACAGCCACGCCGCCAGGTTCGAGCCGGGCTGGAACGAGTCGATGTTGGCCAGTGCCCGCAACAGGGTTTCCTGGACAAGATCGTCGGCGCGGTCGCCGTTGCCGCTGAGCGAGATTGCGAATGCGCGCAGGCTCGGTACAGACGCCAGGATGTCTTCGCGAAGCGAGTCTGTGAGAGGCATTACTCCCTCCCGTCGTTTCTAGCAGGTTGATCACTTTTGATCATTGCTGTTTCCCGTCTGGGGTTCTGCCTCGGATACATCAAGTTTACGGATCAATTCCGCGAAACGATCCGGTACCCCCTGTCGGACGATATCGTCGTACATGGCGCGGAGCTGGTGGCCGATTCTCGATTGAATCTCGGCATTGAGGCCGCCCTGCTTGCCTGGTGCCGCATTCCTGCTGGCTTGAGACTTTACATCTTTCATGACCTGTTCCACGCTTCCCCGAGGGTTAAGTCCCTGTAAATCCAAGAATACCCGTGATACGAACCCTTGCAGCCGCAGCATGTGTAGGGAGGCTAATGCGAAGTCCGGCGGAAAGTTCCGGAACCACGGAACTTTTATCCGGCTTGGGCGTAATCAGCCATCAGGGGGAACCGGGTCACCCCGATATCGATATTTCGACCCCAGAAGAATGAATGGAGTGGGGATGTCCCGATCACAGCTCGTTGCTGAACATCTACCGTTGTTGCGGCGCTATGCCCGCGCCCTGACCGGTAACCAGGCGTCGGGCGACGCCTATGTCGGAGCCATGCTTGAAGCCCTGCTTCAGGACCAGTCCTTGCTCGATGAGCGGCACGGACCCCGCGCCGGGCTTTTCCGGCTGTTTACCCAGATCTGGAATTCGGTCTCGCTCAACGACAATGCCGAGGTCGCAACCCTGCCGATGCCGCCCGAGCGTCGGCTTTCAAATATCACCCCGTTGCCGCGCCAGGCGTTCCTGCTGCTGTCCTTGGAAGGCTTTTCCGAGGAGGAGGTGGCGTTCATCCTCGGAACCGACGTCGCCGAGACCCGCCGGCTTGCGGACGCGGCGGGGCGGGAAATGGCGGCTGAGATCGCAACCGATGTGCTGATCATCGAGGACGAGACCTTCATCGCGATGGATCTCGAGAGCCTGGTCAGGAATCTCGGTCACAACGTGATTGGCGTCGCCCGCACCCATTCCGACGCTGTCGCGCTTGCCAAGAACAAAAAGCCGGGCCTGATCCTGGCGGACATCCAGCTCGCCGACGGCAGTTCCGGCCTCGACGCCGTCAACGAGTTGTTGCGGGTTTTCGAGGTGCCGGTGGTATTTATCACCGCCTACCCGGAACGCTTCCTGACCGGCGAGCGCCCGGAACCGGCATTCCTGATCTCCAAGCCGTTCCAGCCGGCGATGGTTTCGGCTGTCGCCAGCCAGGCCCTGTTCTTCCAGCGCAATTCGCGCAACCGCGCGCCGCGGGCGGCGGCTTCCTGACCCCGGACCTGATTGCATTAAAAAATCCGGCGCGCTTCACGGCGCGCCGGATTTTTTTGTTGCTGCGTGATGGCGGCGGGCTGCGGCCGCACGATAGACTGGGCCGCGCCGCACAAGACATTGTGTTTTTGGGGTTTTTGACAAAAAGCAGGGCGCGGCTGGCATCACCACAGCCGCGCCCCGCATCGCCGGTCAATGGGGCAGGGGGGATAACCGGCTGCCGGGATGACGCTCAGGCCCGAAAGTCGTTCCCGCCTCCGACAAATATTTTTAGACACGGTTAAGTGATCACCGGCCGAGAGAACTCCGCCGCTCCGTTCGCGTTGTGTCCTCCGATCGCCGTGGGGCGAGGGACGAGCGCATCATGTCACAGCTATCCAGGGGAATTTTCGCAGCGATCGCCGTTTCGGCGGTGTGTGGCGTGGGTGGCGCCGTCCAGTTCGCGGCGGGCCGCGATCTCTCCGGGGCGGTGCCGAGTTCCGCAGGACCCTCCGAAGCTCTTGTCAACCGCGCAGCCAAAGCCGATCGCGCCGCGCGCCTGCCGGAAGGGGCGATGCAGACGCGCACGGTTTCAGTGCGGTTGTACGGTCTTTCCGACACCTCTGTCGTTGTCCGCATACCGGTGGCGCGAGAGGCCCGCAACGCTCCTTCCGTCCCGCTGGTGACGAGGTCCGGGGATCGAAAGCCCGGCGATCGAAAGATGGCGGTGGCATGCGAGCCGGTCGTCAGCGTATTGACCGAAATCGCCAAGCGGCTCGAGCCGGGCCGCTGCGTCACCTAGTGCATGATCCGGAAAAACGGGAACCGGTTTTCCGAAAGGATCATGCTCAAACAATCAAACAAAGAGATCTAGAGCCGATCACACTTCCGGAGCCTCGTCGTCGGACTGGCCGGAACTGTCGCGGCTCGCCAAGAATCCCAAGACCAATCCACCTACGGCCAGTATCGGTATTAGCCTCTTGACGCCAATGGCCCGGATTACCTGCAGGCCGGCCGCAACCAGCATGGGATCGGAAAGCGCGGTTTGCATGGCTGATTTGGCGGTCTCCGCCGCGCGAGCCGCGCGGGCCTCGACCTGCTTTTTGCGCGCCATGTAGCAGGCGGCCGCGATCACCCCGACGACAAGGAATATGCCGGCGCCGGTCAGGCAGGCCTCGACCAGCCCATATCGCTGATACACGAAGACGAAGGCTGCGGCGCACAGAAACGATGTCGCAATGAACAAGGCCCCGGCCGCCGCGGCCGCCAGAGAGGTCAGCCGCAAGGCCGTACCGGTGCTGTCTTTCAAATCATTGATCATGCGCTGAAACATCAGGCGCCCCGTTCAAAATAATGCTTGCAAAACAACCGGCGGCGCATCCGCGCCGCTGTTTAAAATTTAAGGAATTGATCGGCTCAGGACGGCCGTCGCAGGCCGGGGTCGTTACCGGCGCCATGTCACGCCGATCAAGAAGCCGAGCGCCAGCGCCAGGCCCACGGTGGCAAGCGGGCGTTCCGCAATGACGTCTTCCAGCGTTTCTTCGATCGAATAGGCCGCGTCCTGGGCGGCGTCCATGACGGCGCTGCCGCGCTCCGATGCCTCTTCCATCGCCGAATCGACGTTGGCACGGGCCTGCTTGTAGCCCCGGCGCGCCTGCTTTTTGGCGGTGCCGGCAAACGAGTTGAGGGCGTCGGTGATCTGTTCGGTGAGGGCTGCGATATCGTTTTTCACGGCTGCTACATCCTTCTCGAGGCGTTCATAGGTCGCTTTATCCGCCAGATTTCTCATTCCGAATTCGCCATCCGTACTGGACATCAAAAGCTCCCGGATCCTGAAGTTACGCACCGCAGAAACGCCGCCCTGTGGGGGAAGTTCCCATGGGAAACCGGATCAGTCTGGCGGTAGCTGGGGCGATTCCTCCGGCAGCAGATGCTCTTTGAGAACGAGGGCCACGATCAGAAGCGGTGAAGACAGAAAGCCGCCCATTGGCCCCCACAGCCAGGTCCAAAAGGCCAGCGCGATGAACACCGCCAGCGCGTTCAGCTCGATCCGGCGGCCGATGATGGCCGGCGTGATGAAATGACCTTCGAGAAAGGTAAAGGCGGCAAAGGCCAGCGGCGCCATCAGTCCGGCGCCGAGCGTGGAGAAGGAGACGATTCCGACCGCGGTCAGCGTCGCAAACATCGCGATCGGGCCGATGATTGGAAAGAAATTCAGGATGACGGCCAATGCTGCCAGCGCGGCCGGATTGGGCATGCCGGTGACTGCACAGATGATGCCGGTAGCCGCGCCGACGCCGAGATTGATCACGGTCACGGTAAGCAGGTAGCCGCCAAGTTGCTCCTCGATTTCGTTGAGAATCTTCAGGGTTCGCAGCCGCGAAGCATGATCGGCGAAGGTCAGGATCAATGCGCGGCGCAGGTCTCTCCAGCTTGCGATGAACAAAATCAACGTCACGAAGAACAGCAGAAATTCGGTAAAGGTCGGCGACAAGAACTCGATGGTCGGCTGGATCCAGTCGAGTTTCGGCATGTGAAATGGCGCGATATCCGATCCGCCAAGCATGATCTGGAATTGCTGCCAGAGCGCAAGCGGTCGATGGAATACCTGCAATTTATCCTTCAACAGCGATCCGAGCTCGGGCAGGCGCGTGCTCCATTCCATCAGGGGGGTGGAGATCAGCCCGACGATGAATGCGACGCCGGCGCCAGCCGCGCTGACGATCAGAACCGCCGCCACCGCGCGGGGAATTCGATGCCGCTCAAGAAAGTAGGCCGCCGGCGCCAGCATGGTGCCGATCACGAATGCCGTCACGACCGGGAGAAAAAACGCCTTGGCGACGTAAAGCACGGCGAAGACGCAGATGAGCAGCAGCCCGACCAGCGCAAAAGCGACCAGCTCTGCGCGGCGAATGACCGGCGGCAGCTCGCTCTTGCTGTCAGGCAGGGGGGTCCCCACCGGTTCACTGGGAAGGCCACGTTCATTGGGAAGGACACGCAAATAGCTCTCCCCCGCGCACAACGGCGAATGTGGCTTCGCGTCGCGAAGGCGCGCTGCAACTGGCTCCGTCCGGCACAACCTTGCGTCCCCGTTGAAAGGTTCCATCGCGCAAAGGTGAGCGGCGTGCCCGGGTTGACACGATAGTTCCCTTAACAGGGAACCGCGGCGCCTCGGGCGCGTTTGTTGTGCAGAGCATCAGTCCGATGCACATCCACACGGGGCGACTCATGACACAGGCATGTGAAAATCGCAGGCTACGGCCGCGCGTCACGACCGCGCTGGTCTTCGCCGGAGCTTTCTTGCTGGCGCCGGCAATTCTGTCCACCCAGGCGAATGCGCAGATTCTCGGCTACGCACCCGCACAGCGAAGTTCATTCCCGGCAGACAATCTCATGACGGATGAGAGCGTTCTCCCGGAGCGGCTGCGGCGCGCCACGGTGGCCTTTGATACCCGGGAGGCGCCCGGTACCATCGTCATCGATACCGGCAACACGGTGTTGTATTACGTGCTCGGCCAGGGCCGCGCCATTCGTTACGGCGTCGGCGTCGGCCGCGACGGCTTTACCTGGTCGGGCGTGCAAACCATCAGCCGGAAGGCGGAATGGCCGGATTGGTATCCGCCGGCGGAAATGGTGGCGCGCCAGCCTTATTTGCCTCGCTTCGTGGCGGGCGGCCCCGGCAATCCGCTTGGCGCCCGCGCCATGTATCTCGGCTCCAGCCAGTACCGCATTCATGGCACCAACGACCCCTCGACGATCGGCAAGTTTGTCTCGAGCGGCTGCATCCGCCTGACCAATGAAGACGTCACCGACCTGTTCAGCCGCGTCAATGTCGGTACCAGGGTTGTCGTGCTGCCGAAGAACGCCCCGCATCTCGAAGCAAGGGGAACGATTACCGTTCGCCCGACCGCGCCGCCGTCGCGTCCGGTCGTCATCACGTTGCCCTCGGGCCGTCAGGCGATGAATCTTTCGACGTCGTCGCTCTACTGAGTGCAAGCGCTCGTCGCGGAGGCGAAGATGAAGCGGAGATCGGGAAAGCAGGTGGTCCTGGGCGCGGCGACGGCGCTAGGCGTGCTGGCCCTGGTCCCTGCCGCGCAAGCCCAGGACTTTTTCTCCGCATTGTTCGGCGGGTTCGGGGGCGGCCGTGGCCCGGTGATCCGGTTGCCGTTCGGGGGCGAGGGCAATTCCTTTCCGTCCCAAAACGACCCGCGTCCGCGCGTCGGCTATTACCCCGGCGGCTCGCAGGCATATTGCGTGCGCACCTGCGACGGGCGTTATTTTCCGGTGTCGGCCTCTGACAGCCAAAGCCGCGCAGCAGCATGCGGCAGCTTTTGCCCGGCGAGCGAAACCAAAGTCGTCTACGGCAGCAATATCGACAACGCGGCAACCGAGAGCGGCAAGCCCTATTCCGAATTGCCGAATGCGTTTCGCTATCGCAACGAACTGGTCGCGGGATGCACCTGCAATGGGAAGGACCAGGTCGGTCTCGCGCCGGTTACAATCGAAAACGATCCGACGCTTCGCAAGGGTGACATCGTAGCCGGTGCGGACGGGCTGATGGTTGCCGGCCGCGGCGCCGATAGACGCGGCGCGTCGTTGAATTTCTCGCCGGTCTCGCACCAGATCCGCTCGCGGTATCAGCGTGTGCCGGTGGTGGCGCAGGAATAACTGACCGCTGCGCGTGGTATTGGCCAGAAACTACTTTTCGCTTCTTAGGATCTTTCGGGAGAATTCCGGATGCTTATCGGTGCACTCATTACATTTCTTGTCGTTATTCTGATTCTCTATCTGATCAACCTGTTGCCGCTCGATGGCCGCGCCAAGCAAATCGCGCGCGTCGTCGTGATCATCCTCGGCGTGATTTCATTGCTGAAATACATCGCGGTGTTCTGAGCTGCTTGCGGCACCCGAAAAAAAGCCCCGGCGGATGCCGGGGCTTTTCATGGCGGTCGGAAGTTATTTGAGCGTGCTGAACCAGTCGTCCACGTCCCTTTTAACCTGATCCTTGGCGAAGCCGTAGCGCTGCTGCAGCTTGCCTTCCAGTTGCTCGCGGCGACCCTCGATCACGTTGAGATCGTCATCGGTGAGTTTGCCCCACTTCTCCTTGGCCTTGCCTTTGAACTGCTTCCAGTTGCCTTCAACCCGGTTCCAATCCATCGATATCTCCTCTGGCGTGAGAGGGGTTTCAACGGGTTGATAATTCAAACGTTCCAGGAACCCGTCGGCAAAGTGCAGGCGGTTTTTTGCGCCGGATCGCGCTCCCAAGTGTTGAGTTCCTGGAGACTAACCGGCCGCCTTGGCTTCCCGGCGCCGTTGCGTCAGGATGAATTCGGTGTAGCCGTTCGGCTGTTCGCGTCCTCTGAAGATCAGATCGCACGCCGCCTTGAAAGCGACGCCGTCGAAACCCGGCGCCATCGGTCGGTAGAGTGGATCGCCCTTGTTCTGTCCGTCCACCACGACCGCCATCCGCTTGAGCGATTCCATCACCTGTTCCCTGGTGATGACGCCCTGATGCAGCCAGTTCGCCAGATGCTGGCTCGAGATCCGCAGGGTGGCGCGGTCTTCCATCAGCCCGATATCGTGGATGTCGGGCACCTTGGAGCAGCCGACGCCCTGATCGATCCAGCGCACGACATAGCCGAGAATGCCCTGGCAATTATTGTCGATTTCCTGCCTCACATCGTCCGGCGCCCAGTTCGATTTCGACACCGGGATGGTGAGAATGTCGGACAATTTGGCGCGCGGGCCGGCTTTGGCCAGTTCCTGCTGGCGCGCCTGCACGTTGACCTGATGATAGTGCAGCGCGTGCAGGGTGGCAGCGGTCGGCGACGGCACCCATGCGGTGGTGGCGCCGGCTTGCGGGTGCGCGATCTTCTGCGCCAGCATGTCCGCCATCTTGTCGGGCGCTGCCCACATGCCCTTGCCGATCTGGGCATGACCGGGCAGGCCGCAGGCGAGGCCGATGTCGACATTCCAATCCTCATAGGCCTTGATCCAGGGCTGGGACTTCATGTCGTTCTTGCGGATCATGGCGCCTGCTTCCATCGAGGTATGGATCTCGTCGCCGGTACGATCGAGGAAACCGGTGTTGATGAACATGATGCGCTGCGAGGCGTTCTGGATGCAGGCCTTGAGGTTGACCGTGGTGCGGCGCTCCTCGTCCATGATCCCGACCTTGATGGTGTTCTCGGGCAGCGACAGCAAGTTCTCGACCCGGCCGAACAGCTCGCAGGTCAGCGCGACCTCGTCGGGGCCATGCATCTTCGGCTTCACGATATAAATCGAGCCGGCGCGGCTGTTGCGGGTTTTCGAATTGCCCTTGAGATCGTGGATCGCGAGCAGGCCGGCGACGGCGGCATCGAGCATGCCTTCCGGAATTTCAGCGCCAGTGGCGTCGAGCACCGCGTCGGTGAACATGTGATGGCCGACATTGCGCATCAACAGCAGGCTGCGGCCGTGGAGCTTCAGTTCACGTCCATCTGGCGTCTTGTAGACGCGGTCGACGGTTGAGCGCGCGCTTGACCGTCTTGCCGCCCTTCTCGAAGTCGGCGGACAAGGTGCCGTTCATCAGACCCAGCGTATTGCGATAGACCAGCACCTTGTCGTCGGCATCGGTCGCGGCGACGCTGTCTTCCATGTCGAGAATGGTGCTGACCGCGGCTTCCAGAATCATGTCGGCAACGCCGGCCGGATCGTCCTTGCCGATCATGTGGCCGCGATCGATCCTGATCTCGATGTGCAGCCCGTTGTTGACCAAAAGGATCGCGGAGGGCGCGGACGGATCGCCCTGATAACCGGCAAACTGTGTGTTCGACTTCAGCGCGGTGGCGTTGCCGCTCTTCAGTTTGACCGCGAGTTGCCCGGCGATGACGTTGTAGGAGGTCACATCGGTGTGGCTTCCGGTTGCCAGCGGCGCGGCCGAATCGAGAAACGCCTTTGCCTTGGCGATCACCTTGTCGCCTCGCAGCCTTGTTGTAAGCCCTTGCCGCTTTCGCTCGCTTCGTGCGGGATCGCATCGGTGCCGTAAAACGCATCGTACAGGCTGCCCCAGCGCGCGTTGGCGGCGTTCAGGGCATAGCGCGCATTGGTGAGAGGCACCACCAGCTGCGGTCCGCAAATTTTACCGATCTCATCGTCGACATTGGAAGTCTCGACCTTCCGGGTCGGCGGCTCCGGCAACAGATAGCCGATCTCCTTGAGAAACGCCGTGTAGGCATTGATGTCGAACGGCTTGCCCTTGTTGGCGCGGTGCCAGCCGTCGATCTTCGCCTGCAAGGTGTCGCGTAACGCGAGCAGCTCGCGGTTCCTCGGAGCAAGATCGCGGATAATCGCCGCGAGCCCGGCCCAGAACGCGTCGGGGGAAATTCCGGTTTTCGGGGTGGCTTCCCTGGCGATGAAATCGAACAGAACGGGTGCGATTTTCAGTCCATGGGCATCGATACGATTCATCATAAGGCTCTCGATAACTCTATAAGGCTCTCGATAACTCTCGCGGAGAGCGGCGGTTGCAGGCTGTTTTCAGGGTAAAAACAAAGAGCGCCGCAAGGGCGGCGTTCGGGCCCTTTTAGCGCCAAAGCCGGGGCCATGAGAAGGCCTTTCACAGGCCCCTTTTGCGCAAACAATGGCCGCCGCTGGGCTCAGATATTGGCAGCGAGATCGACGAGTTCGTCGAACAGAATGCCGCTCTCGGCCAGCATCCGCTCGATCTCGTCGGTCGCCTCGGTGACAGAGCGCGCCGAGGTGTCGATCGTCAATTCGCTGTTGGCGGGCGGCTGGTAATCATTGCCGATGCCGGTGAACGCATGCAGCGCGCCCGCGCGCGCCTTGGCGTAGTGGCCCTTGGGATCGCGGCTCTCGCATATTTCGGCGGGCGTCGCGACATAGATTTCGCGGAACATGGTGTCGGCGATCCGGCGCGCCGCGGCGCGATCCTCCACCGACGGCGAAACCGCGGCGACGATCGCGATGTGGCCGTTGCGGGCGAGATGGGTGGCGACTTCGGCCAGCCGGCGAATATTCTCGGTGCGGTCGGCAGCGGAGAAACCGAGGTCGCCATTGAGGCCGGCGCGCAGCGTATCGCCGTCCAGCAGCACCGGCGAACCGCCATTGCCAAACAGCCTGCGTTCCAGCGCGCGTGCCAGCGTCGATTTTCCGGAAGCCGGCAATCCCGTCAGCCAGACCACCGCGCCGTTGTGGCGATAGCGCGCCGAGCGCTCGTCGGGGCGCAGCGCGGATTCCACGGGCACGATATCCACCGGAATAGCGCGTTGCCCGGCATCGACCGACAGCACCAGGCCACCGCCGGCAATGCGGCCACTGACCTCGATCACCAGGCGTCCGGTGCGCGGATTGTCGGTGTAGGGATCGGCGGCCAGCGGATGCGCCAGCGAGATATCGATCTCGCCGACATGATTACGCGCGATCGATTTGTTCTCCACGCTCGACAGTTCGCCGGGGTCGACGGCTTTCTCGATGGCGACCACGGTGGCGCGGGTTTCCCTTGTGCCGAGCCGAACCAGTATGGAGGCGCCCGTCGTCAGCGGCTTGTCGTGCAGCCAGAAAATGCGCGCGCGGATTCGGCGGGTATCGCGCGGACTGTCCCCGACATGGGCGATCACGTCGCCGCGCTCGATGAACAGTTCGCGATCGAGCGTAATGCCAACCGACCGCCCGGCGGTCTGCACGCCTTTGACGGGCGTAGCCGGCCAGCCCTCGACGGTCCTGATCTTCGCGATCTTGCCCGCCGGCATGATGACGATTTCGTCTCCGGCGGCGAGACTGCCGGATTCGATGCGGCCTGCCACGATGCGGCGGTCGTCGAATTTGTAGATCGCCTGCACCGGCAGCCGCAGCGCAAGCGCTTGCAGCGGCCGCGCCGGCTCAAGCGCGTCGAGCGCCTCGACCACGGTAGGACCGCGATACCATCGGATTTTCGCGGTGCGCTCGGTGACGCCGTCGCCGTCGCGCGCCGAAATCGGAATGACCGCCGAGGGCGTGACGCCGAGACCGGTCAGATGCGCGGAAATCTCGTTCTTGATTTCCTCAAATCGCGCCGCGCTGAAATCGACCCGATCCATCTTGTTGACGACAACGGCGACCTGTTTGACGCCAAGCAGATGCAGCAGGTAGCCGTGGCGCCGGGTCTGGTCGCGCACGCCTTCCAGCGCGTCGATGATCAGTAGCGCGCCGTCCGCCTGCGAGGCGCCGGTGATCATGTTGCGCAGAAATTCGGCGTGGCCGGGCGCGTCGATCAGCACCACGTCGCGTGATCTGGTGCGGAAGCGAATCTGCGTGGTGTCGATGGTGATGCCCTGGTCGCGCTCGGTCTGCAGTGCGTCCAGGAGAAACGACCATTCGAACGGCATGCCGCGTCGCGCGCTGACGGCTTTGAGCATTTCGAGCTTGCCGTCGGGCAGGCTGCCGGTTTCATGTAACAGCCGCCCGACCAGTGTCGACTTGCCGTGGTCGACATGGCCGACGATGACGATGCGAACCTGCGGGCGCGTGGTGCCGTTGGGCGTTGCCGGTATCGCTGCAGAGACGATCATGTTCATCTGATCACTCACTCGAGGTCGGTTCAGAGATAGCCCGCGACGCGCAGCCGCTCGAAGGCGTCTTCGGTTTCATGATCCAGCGCACGGCCCGCACGTTCCGGCACCTTGGTGGCGTCGAGTTCGGTCAGGATTTCCTCGATGCTGGACGCGGTCGAGGCCACGGGATTGGTGATGTCGGCATCGCCCAGCGAGCGATAGCGCTTGCCGTCCCTGGCGAGATAAAGCGGGATGATCGGGATGTTTTCGCGCTTGGTGTAGGCCCAGATGTCGGCTTCGGTCCAATGCAGGATCGGGTGAACGCGCAAATGCGCGCCCGGCGGCGGCGAGGCGTTGAACTGGTCCCAGAATTCCGGCGGCTGGTCGCGCACGTCCCATCCGCCTTCGGTGCCGCGCGGCGAGAACACCCGCTCCTTGGCGCGGGTGGCTTCCTCGTCGCGGCGGATGCCGGCGATCAATCCGTCAAAACCATATTTGGCGAGCGCGAGTTTTAGTCCGTCGGTCTTGCGCGCGGCGGATCGCGCGGCCGGCGGCAAGGTTGGATCGATGGTTTCCAGCGGCGGGCAGGGCTCTACCCTGAGATCGAGCTCCCATTCCTTGCCGTAGCGATCGCGAAACGCATACATCTCCGGAAATTTCTTTCCGGTATCGACGTGCAATGCAGGGAACGGCACGCGGCCGAAGAATGCCTTGCGCGCCAGCCAGATCATCACGTTGGAATCCTTGCCGAGCGACCACAGCAGCGCGAGCTTTTTCAGCCGCGCAAAAGCTTCCCGGAAAATGTAGATGCTCTGCGCCTCGAGCGCGTCGAGGTGATCCATCGTGGGCTGATATGCGCGCGCATGGGTCGAGATTTGCCGGACCAGGGATCCCTCGGTCGGGTCGGTCCAACGCAACTGGTCCGTGGCGGAATCCGTGTCGAGAAGATGCATCTCTGGACCCTTGGTCTTTGGAGGCGAAACTTCTATAGTTGCAGTGCAATAGAGAAGAAATAATTTTCTCTTTGCGGGCGTTGAAAGAGACATATATAGAAAATAATTCCAGTCAACCCCATAAGTTGGGGAAGCGAGTGCCGCATGCGATTCCTGCCGGTATTTCTCGATCTGCAAGCCGGTCCCGTGCTGCTCATAGGCGCCGGCGAACTGGCGCGGGCGAAGCTGCGCCTGCTGGCAGCGGCGGGCGCCCGCATTCGCTGGTACGCGACCGATGGCAATCATCATGATGTGAGCGGCCTCGACTCCACGGACGCGGCGCGGATTGAGCTTGCCCAAGGCGATCCATTGGACGCCGATCTCACCGGGGTGATTGCAGTTCTATGTGCGGGCGCCGGCGCCATCGGGCCTGCGATGTCGGCGCGGGCAAAGGCCGTCGGCCTGCCGGTGAATGTGATGGATGATCTTTCGCATTCGACCTTCATTTTTCCTGCCATCGTCGATCGCGGTGATGTGGTCGTCGCCATCGGCACCGGCGGCGCTTCGCCGGTAGTGGCGCGCCGCGTGCGCGAGCGCATCGAAGCGGTGCTGCCCGCTCGTATCGGCGACCTCGCCAGCTTTATCGGGCGCTGGCGCAAGCTGATCCACAATCGCATTCCGGAATTTGCGCTGCGCCGCCGCTTCTGGGAGCGCGTGGTCGATGGCCCGATCGGCGCACTGGTTCTCGCCGGGCGCAAGGACGAAGCCGAAGCCGCGCTGAAGGATATCTCCGATCCCACCGCCTTTGCGGGCGGATTGGCCTCAGGCCGCGCGGAGGGCAGCGTGAGGCTGGTTGGCGCCGGTCCGGGCGATCCGGATTTATTGACCGTCAAGGCGCTGCGCGCGCTGCAGGATGCCGACGTTATCTTTTACGATGAGCTGGTCTCACCGGAAATTCTCGATCGCGCGCGCCGCGATGCCTCGCGCGTGCCGGTCGGCCGCCGCGTCGGAAAGCCGGGCATCGGCCAGGACGCCATCAACAGACTGATGATCGAGGCCGCAAGGTCAGGGCAGCGCGTGGTGCGCCTCAAGGGCGGCGATCCCTTCGTGTTCGGCCGCGGCGGCGAGGAAGTCGAAGCCTTGCGCGAGGCCGGCGTCGCCTATTCGGTGGTGCCGGGCATTACCGCTGGCCTTGGCGCCGCCGCGCAATTCGAAGTGCCGCTCACTTTCCGCCACGAGGCGCTGCGCATCACCTTCCTCACCGCCCACAAGGCCAGGGACGCGCAAACCGTCGACTGGTCGACGCTGACGGACGAGAGGATGACGGTCGTCGTCTATATGGGAATGACGGCTGCGCCATCGGTTCGCGCCGGGCTGCTCTCCGCGGGACGCTCGCCGCAAACCCCGGTCGGCGTGTTCGCGCGGGTGACGCGGCCGGACGCGCAAGCCGCTGTCGGAACGCTCGATGAATTGCCGGCGCTGGTCGAACAGATCGACGGCGGTCCCGCCATTCTCATCATCGGCGACGTGGTCGCGCACTCCGCGCCATGGCGCCATTCAAATCTCAACAATGTGATCACCCAACTATTGGATGCTGCCGAATGACCTCTCCGCTCGAACAGAAGAAAATCAGAATCGCCGGCCCGTCGGTGGTGACCGCCAACCGTACCTGGGACGGTATCGTGATCTACCGCACCTCCCGGCATGGCTGGTCGGCCGATTTGTCGGACGCCGCCATCGTTCGCACCTCCGATGAGGCGCGGGCGCTGCTTTCCGAATCGGTCGCCGACGACGTCGGCGCGATCGGCGCCTACATCGCGCCGGTGGAGGTCAGGGACTCCGGCGCCATAAAGCCCGGCAATCTGCGTGAACATATCCGGCTCCAGGGCGTCACCATCGAGCTTCCGGTTCCGGCATAAGGCCATCTCTGATGTATGCATATGACGAACTCGATCGCACGATCATCAACGAACGCGTCACCGAATTTCGCGATCAGGTGAAGCGCCGGCTGTCCGGCGAACTCACCGAGGACGAATTCAAGATGCTGCGGCTGCAGAACGGCGTCTATCTGCAGCTCCACGCCTATATGTTCCGCGTGGCGATCCCCTACGGCACGCTGTCGGCCAAGCAGTTGCGTGCGCTGGCGCACGTGGCGCGGCGCTATGACCGCGGCTACGGCCATTTCACCACGCGGCAGAACATCCAGTTCAACTGGATCAAGCTCGCCGAACTCCCCGACGCGCTGGCCGATCTCGCCGAGGTCGGCATCCACGCCATGCAGACGTCAGGCAACAACACGCGCAACGTCACCTCGGACCAATGGGCCGGCGTGGCGCCCGGCGAGATCGAGGATCCCCGGATCTGGTCCGAGCTGTTGCGGCAGTACACGACGCTGCATCCGGAATTCTCCTTCCTGCCGCGCAAGTTCAAATTCGCCATCACCGCGTCGGACCACGATCGCGCGGCGATCAAGGTGCACGATATCGGCCTGCGGCTTTACAAGAACGAAGCTGGCGAGACCGGATTCGAGGTGCTGGTCGGAGGCGGGCTCGGCCGCACCCCCTTCATCGGCAAGACCATCAAGCCGTTCGTTCACGGCCATGATCTCCTCAGCTACGTCGAGGCGATCCTGCGCGTCTACAACCAGTACGGCCGCCGCGACAACATCTACAAGGCGCGCATCAAGATCCTGGTGCACGAGCTCGGCATCGAGAAATTCGCGCAGGAAGTTGAAGAAGAGTGGCTGCAGATGCGCGACAGCGCGCTGGCGATCGATGATGCCGTCATCGAGGACATCCGCTCGCGGTTCAGCTATCCGGCCTACGAAAAGCTGCCGCATATGCCCGACGAGCTGAAGAAGGCGGCGCACGATCCGCATTTCGAGGCATGGCGCAAGAACTCGGTCTTCCCGCACAAGGTGCCGGGCTACGCCATCGTGACGCTGTCGCTGAAGCCGGTGGGTGGACCGCCGGGCGACGCCACCGCCGACCAGATGGATGCGATCGCCGATCTCGCGGAGAAGTACTCGTTCGGCGAAATCCGCGTCGGCCACGAGCAGAACCTTGCGCTGCCCCATGTCGCCAGGCGCGATTTGCCGGTGCTGTGGAAAGCGCTCGACAAGATCGGCGTCGCGACCCCGAACGTCAATCTGGTGTCCGATATCATCGCCTGTCCGGGACTGGACTATTGCTCGCTGGCCAATGCCCGTTCGATCCCGATCGCGCAGGAACTGACGCGGCGCTTTGCCAATCACGAGACCGCCAACATGATCGGGCGGCTGCACGTCAACATCTCCGGCTGCATCAATGCCTGCGGCCATCATCACGTCGGCCATATCGGCATTCTCGGCGTCGAGAAGAACGGCGAGGAATTTTATCAGATCACGATCGGCGGCCGTGCCGACGAAAAGGCCGAGGTCGGAACCCTGATCGGACCCGCGGTGCCCTATGGCGAAGTCGCCGACGTGGTCGAGGACATCGTCGAAGCCTATCTTGCGTTGCGCGCGCGCCCCGAGGAGCTTTTCATCGACACCGTGAAGCGGCTTGGCGTCGAACCGTTCAGGGAGCGGGTCTATGCCACTCGTTAAACACGGAAAAATCACCAACGACGCGTTGGTCCATGTGGCCGATGACGCCGGCGGGATTCCGGGCGATGGCGGGATCCTGATCTCGGCTGCGCGATTTCTCGAGGATCCGGAAGCGCTTTCGCGGCGGGTGGGGCGGACCGGCGTGATCTGGCCAAATAACCGCGACGTCGATGATCTTGTGCCGTACCTCGATCGCATTGCGGTGATCGCCTTGGTGTTTCCGACCTTCCGCGACGGCCGCGCCTACAGCCAGGCGCGACTGCTTCGGGAACGTCACGGTTTCAAGGGCGAGTTGCGTGCCACCGGCCAGGTGCTGCGCGATCAGTTCGTGTTCATGCTGCGCGCCGGCTTTGACGCGTTCGAAGTGAAAAAGCAAAGCGACGCGGAGGCGTTTGCCGCGACGGTACAGCGCTATTCGGTGTTCTACCAGCCGACCGGCGACGGCCGCCTCACCGCGCTGCACCGGCGGATGCAGCTGCGCCATTCCGAAAGTGCCAGCCAATGAATGCCCTTGCACCTCAACTATTGCCGGAACGGATAGCAGGCGCGCCGGATTTGCCGTCGGCCGAGGAACTCGATCAGGCGCTTCGCAGCCAGTCGCCGGCGGCGGTAATCGAAGCCGCCTTGCGAGCCGTCGGTCGCGAGCGTCTCGCCTTGGTCTCGTCGTTCGGCACCGAATCGGCGGCGCTGCTCAAGGTGATGGCCGATGTCGATCCGGCCATCCCCGTGATCTTTCTCGATACCGGATGGCTGTTCGAGGAGACGCTGGCCTATCGCGACACCCTGATCGCTGCGCTTGGCCTGCGCGATGTCCGGTCGATCAAGCCCCTGGAGGAGACGCTGTCGCGCGAGGATCCCGATCGCGAATTGTGGTTCTCCGATCCCGATGCCTGCTGCCGGATCCGCAAAGTAGAACCATTGGCGCGCGCATTGGCGCCGTTCAGCGCATGGATCAACGGGCGCAAGCGTTTTCAGGGCGGTCTTCGTGCCGCCATTCCCGTCGTCGAGCAGGACGGCATCAGGCTGAAATTCAATCCGTTCGCAAATGTTACCCGCGAAGAGATCGAGGCGATCTACGCAGCCGCAAAACTGCCGCCGCATCCGCTCAAGGCATCGGGTTTTCTGTCGGTCGGCTGCATGCCCTGCACCAGCCGGACATCGCCCGACGAAGATGCGCGCGCGGGCCGCTGGCGCGGCAGACCCAAGACAGAATGCGGCATCCATACGCTCAAGACTTCGTAGGATAATGAGGCTGCAACGCGGCGAACCGGCGAACAATGAGATTCCGGGTTCGCTCGCCGCGCTCGCGCCCCGGAATGACGTTCGAATTTGAGGCCGCGTTCACCATTCAGCCACGGTTGGTATGCAACAACCACAATCGGTTTTGGGGAACCTGGAATTATGCGTGCGGCGATCGCGATTATCGGGCTTTTGGCGCTGGGCGGGTGCATCGGCGGATGATGCCAGGATCGACCAGCCGAGCATGTATATCAGCATGGCCAATGGCGGAGCCAGGCTCGACCCAGAGGCTGCGGCCTCGATGATATCGCTCTACCGGCAGAACAACGGTCTTGGCGGGGTGGCGGTCGATCCCGAGCTCATGAAGCTGGCGGAATCGCAGGCGCAGGCGATGGCAAGCCAGAACAAGCTCGACCACGACGTCAAGGCCCCGCTGGCGCGACGGCTGAATGCATCAGGATATCCGGCGACGCTGGCGGTGGAAAATGTGTCTGCCGGGTATCACACCCTGGCGGAAGCGTTTTCCGGCTGGCGCGACTCGCCTCCGCACCGGGCAAATATGCTGAAAAATGGTGTCACAAAATTAGGCATCGCCGCAAGCTATGCTCCAAACACCAAATACAAGGTGTTCTGGACGCTCATTCTCGCATCATCGGAGACCGGATAACCGGGGCGTGATGCGCGTCCTTTCCCTCGCCGATTGACGCCATCGCGAACTGACGCCACGCTGCAGTCGTTTTGTTATAGACGCCACACTGCGGCCGTTTTTTATATTGGTCGTATGATATTGGATCGGCGGTCATGATGGATTACTCCAAACCAGCGCCAGCAAAGACACCCGCAAAGGCCCAGCGCGTGCTGGTTCTGCAGGGCGGCGGCGCGCTCGGCTCCTATCAGGCCGGCGCCTATCAGGCCCTGTGTCACTTTGATTTCGAGCCGGAATGGATTGCCGGCATCTCGATCGGCGCCATCAACGCCGCGATCATCGCCGGCAATCCGCGCGAAAAGCGGGTCGAGCGCCTCAAGGAATTCTGGGAGATGGTCTCTGCGCCGGTGCCCTGGAATCCGGTCACCAAGAGTGACCGCGGCCGATCGCTTTTCAACGAGACCAGCGCCGCCTTGATCGCCACCTTCGGCGTCCCCGGCTTTTTCACGCCGCGTTTTCCGCCGGCGCCGCTGTGGCCGCAGGGCAGCGCGCAGTCGCTGAGCTATTACGATACCGCCCCGCTTCGAAAGACGCTGGAGCGCCTGGTCGATTTCGACCGCATCAACGACCTCAAGACCCGGCTCAGCGTCGGTGCCGTGAGTGTAACGACCGGCAACTTCAAATATTTCGACAATTTCGAGTTCAGGAAGCTGGGCAAGAGGATCGAGCCGGAACACATCATGGCTTCGGGCGCGCTGCCGCCCGGTTTCCCTTCCATCGTCATCGAGGGCGAGCATTTCTGGGATGGCGGTATCGCCTCGAACACGCCGCTGGACTATGTGCTGGATGAAGCAGGCAGGACCGACCTCCTGATCTTTCAGGTCGATTTGTTCAGCGCGCGCGGCCTGCTGCCTACCTCACTTCTCGACGCAGCCGAGCGCGAGAAAGACATCCGTTTTTCCAGCCGCACCCGCATGAATACCGACAAGAACCGGCAGATTCACAACGCCCGCAAGGCGGTGCGCGACCTGATCAGCAAATTGCCCGATGATCTCAAGAACGATCCATCGGTCGAATTTCTGCGCGAAGCCGCCAAGGAAAACACCGTCACCGTGGTGCATCTGATCTACCGCAGCAAGAACCACGAATCGAATTCCAAGGATTACGATTTTTCCCACATCGGCATGGTCGAGCACTGGGGAGCGGGGGTGCGCGACGTTCATCTCTCGATGCGTCACAAGGAATGGCTCGAGCGGCCGCAATCCGGCGAAACCATGGTGACTTACGACCTCGCGGGCGACAGCCCCGAAACCCTCGGCGACAACCAGGAGAGCAAATGAAATGGCTACATTGACAGGCAAGACCGCGGTGGTGACCGGCTCGACCAGCGGCATCGGACTGGCATATGCGCGCACCTTTGCCAGTGCCGGCGCCAATATCGTTCTCAACGGCATGGGCACGCCCGACGACATCGAGAAGGAGCGGTCGAGCATCGAAAGGGATTTCAAGGTCAAGGCGGTTCATTCGCCGGCCGACATGACCAAGCCCGCGCAGATCGCCGAGATGATCGCGCTGGGAGAAAAGACCTTCGGCTCGGTCGACGTCCTCGTCAACAATGCCGGCATCCAGTTCGTGTCGCCGATCGAGGAGTTTCCGCCCGAGAAATGGGAAGCGATCATCGCGATCAACCTGTCGTCGGCGTTTTATGGCATCCGCGCCGCCGTGCCCGGCATGAAGAAGCGCGGCTGGGGCCGCATCATCAATACGGCTTCCGCGCATTCGCTGGTGGCCTCGCCGTTCAAGGCGGCTTATGTTTCGGCCAAGCACGGCATCGCGGGCCTCACCAAGACCGTGGCGCTGGAGCTTGCGACCTTCAAGATCACCTGCAACTGCATCAGCCCGGGTTATGTCTGGACCCCGCTGGTCGAGAAGCAGATTCCCGACACCATGAAGGCGCGCAACCTGACCAAGGAGCAGGTCATTCGCGACGTGCTGCTGGAAGCGCAGCCGACCAAGGAGTTCGTCACCTCCGAGCAGGTCGCGGCGCTGGCGCTGTTTCTCTGCGGCGACGACGCGGCGCAGATCACCGGCGCCAATCTCTCCATCGACGGCGGCTGGACCGCGGAATAGGGGCAAGCCATCACTGCCCCGTCGATTCCGCGTGTGCAATTGCACATCTGAGGGCGTGAGCGAAGCGAAACGAACCCGGAATCATGACGAGATTCCGGGCTAACTCGCGGCCCGGAATGACACGCATCCCGGAATGACACGCTGAAACAGTCCTAATCCAGATTGATGTTGAATTCGTAGGCGCTGATCGCCGCCGACCAGGGTCAGTTTGAGCGCGGCGCCGTCGGGATTCGTGCCGGAGGCAGGCCCTCGAGTTCGAAGGCAAAGCGCTTGACCCCGGGCGGGCTGTGTTCCAGCAGTTTTGGAACCGGGAGCGCCCAGTCCGGCGTCGGTCCTTCGACAAACAGGTTGACGGCCCTGGTGTCGGGCACGGCCACGTCGACCAGCACCGTCGATTTGCCGTCGCGCTTGACGTCACGGATGGTCAACGGGTTGGGGTCTCCGACATTGGCCGGCTTGGGCACGGTGTCGAGGGCTGCGAACAGCGCACTGTCCTCGGTGCTCGCCACGCTGGCGATGGCGAGTTCTGCACTGGCTTCGACCGGGATGCAGAGTTTCTCGCACACCGCGTAGTTGATATCGGCGCGAAGCGTCACCGGCTTGTCGGCACTTTTGGCGACAATCCGCAGCGGCAGCACCACCTGATTGTTGTAACCCAGCGAATAGCCGCCGGCGCCATCGTCAAATTTCATCGGGGCGGGCCACAGCACGGTGACGGCCTCGATATTTTCCGATTTGGAGAAATCGAAGCGCGGCGGCACGCCGGAATCGCCGGGCGTCCGCCAGTAGGTTTTCCATCCCGGCTCCAGCTGGAAGGCGATGCCGCCCATCAGCACCGCCCCGCTGCGCGATCCCGCCAGCAGGCGGACCGCGGAATGTCCGTCCCGTTGCCATGGCGAGGCATCCTGGGCGCGGGCCTCGAGCGCCAGGGATGACGCCAATAACGTTGCGGCAAAGCCGAGCGCGGCACGCATGGGAACTATGACGACCATGAGACGTCTTTACAGCCAAGGGAGCGCGCTAACCATTGAATTGCTTGTGATGCAATTCTGCAGGCGGCGGCGAGAAGCTTGATTGACAGAACGGGCACCCAATATCAGGATGTGATCAACCGAAAGTCCTTTGCGGATGGACCCTGAAGGCAAAACACCGAGGATTGTTGGCCGCCAAGCCGCCGGCATCGGCGACAATTCGTCCGAACGCGGCTATCTCGACGGTCAGCTCTTGATCGCGATGCCGGTGATGGGAGATCCGCGCTTCGAGCGTTCGGTGATCTATCTTTGCGCGCATTCCTCCGAAGGCGCCATGGGCATCATCGTCAACCGTCCGGCGGGCAGTATCGACTTTCCCGAATTGCTGGTGCAGCTCGACATCATCAAGAAGGCCGACCAGATCAAGCTGCCGGAAAACGCCGAGACCATGAAGGTGCTGAAGGGCGGCCCGGTCGAGACCGGCCGCGGCTTCGTGCTGCATTCGAGCGATTTCTTCATCAAGGATGCCACGCTCAAGATCGACGACGGAATTTGCCTGACCGCGACGGTGGATATTTTGAAGGCGATCGCGAAGGGCGCCGGGCCGAAGCACGCCATCCTCGCGCTCGGCTATGCCGGCTGGGCGCCGGGACAGCTGGAAACCGAGATCCAGGACAATGGCTGGCTGCATTGCGACGCCGATCCGGACCTGATTTTCGGCGGCGACATCGAGGAAAAATACCTCCGCGCGCTCCGCAAGATCGGGATCGATCCCGGCATGCTCTCGAACGAAGCGGGGCATGCGTAGTGCGCGCTGCATGCCCGCAAACATAGAGCCGTCATGCCCCGCGAAGGCGGGGCATCCAGTAATCACCGGCGTTGCTGTAATCACTAAGGGCTGCGTTTACTGGATCGCCCGCTTTCGCGGGCGATGACGATCTCTTGCAACGATGAGGCTTCGTGCCTCTACTCCGCCGCCTGCTGCGCTACCGTCGGCTCGGTGCCGGCCACCGTGGCGCGGCGCATGTCGCGCGGCTGCGACTGGTCGTAGCGCCGCACCCGGTGCATGGTCTGGCGGTTGTCCCACATCACGAGGTCATGCACCGTCCATTTGTGGACGTAGACGAACTCCGGCTGCGTGGCGTGCTCGGTGAGATCGCGCAGCAACAGCCGCGCCTCCGGCACGCTCATGCCGACGATCGCGCCGGCATGCGATGAAAGATAAAGCGACTTGCGGCGGTGCACCGGATGGGTGCGCACCAGCCGCTGCCGCACCGGCTTGAACATCTGCCTTTCTTCCTCGGTGTAATCGACGAAGCCCAGCGAGCCGCGGGAATACATCAGCGAATGCTCGCAGATCAGGTCCTCGATCTCGGCCTTGGTCTCGTCGTCGAGCGCGTCATAGGCCGCGCGCATGTCGGCGAATTCGGTATTGCCGCCCTTGGGGTTGACCACGCGCGCCGACAGCAGCGAAAATTTTGCGGGAATCGGGCGGAACGAACTGTCGGAATGCCACAGGCAGTTGCCGAGATTGAACAGATGGGTGCGGTGATCGCGCGGCAGCGGCTTGCCGTCCTTGCCGAGATTGGAGACGTCGTTCAGCCCGGAGGTGAGCCGGTAATCTTCCTTCTTGGTCACCGTGCCGCCGCGCGCATTCTCGCGCTCGCCGAAATTGCGCGCAAACACCAGTTGCTGATCGTCTGATATGTCCTGGTCGCGGAACAGCAGCACGGCGTATTTGTCCATGCCGGCTTCGATATCCTTGGCCTCTTGCGCCGTCAGCGGTTTGCGCAAATCGACGCCCGTGACTTCACCGAAAAAATGCGGGTGAAGCTGCCGGATCGAGACAGTCATGGCGTTTCTCCTGATCGGGGCGAGCGGTTATTCCGCTCCATTTGCGTGAAAAGCTACTCCCGGAGATCGCGATGTCAACGCGTCCCGATGCATGGCCACCGTCAAGGGTTGCGCAATTCGTATCCCGGACGCGGTGCAGCGTCTCTTCGACGATGCACCAAGACGACGCTCAATCCTTTAACCGACCGGCTGAGTTGTTTGAAATCGAACATCGAATGCTCGCTGACGATGATGTCGTGCAGTGCAAGATTGACAAGGCTGGCACCGATCCGCAGAGAGGTCAAACCACGCGAAATTAACGATCGAGGGTGCGATGAACGAACTGGATTTCAGCGGCAAGCAGGTCCTGGTGGTGGGCGGCTCCAGCGGCATCGGCAACGGCATCGCGCAAGCGTTCCGCGCCAGGGGCGCGCGCGTGCATGTTTGCGGCACCCGCGCGACCGCGGCCGATTATTCGCTCGCCGAGGGATCGCATCTCGAGGGCCTCGATTACGCGCGGCTTGACGTCAGCGATGCCAACGCGATCGAGAATTTCAAGCCGTCATTCGACCGGCTCGACGTGCTGGTGCTGGCGCAGGGGGCGGTGATCTACCGGCGCGGCGAATTCGAAATGGGCGGATTTCGCAAGGTGCTTGAAGTCAATCTGATCAGCCTGATGGCCTGCGCGACAAGATTTCATGCGATGCTGAGCGCGGCCAGGGGCTCATTGATCATTATCAGTTCGACCGCCGCCTATCATGCGACCAAGGGCAATCCGGCCTACAACGCCTCGAAAACCGGCGCCGTCGGATTGACCCGGACGCTTGGCCAGGCGTGGGCGGAGAACGGCATTCGCGTCAACGGCATCGCACCAGGCCTGGTCGACACCAAGATGACCAGGGTGACGACATCGAATCCGAAACGGCTCGAGGGCGCGATCGAGCGGATACCGCTGAAGCGGCTGGGAACACCGGCCGACATGGCGGGCGCCGCGCTGTTTCTGGCGTCGCCGCTCGCCTCCTACATGGTCGGTCAAACCCTTGTCGTGGACGGCGGCCTCATTCTGTAAGCCACAGGAACCGGATCGGGTTTCATCGGTTAGCTCCCCGGCAAGTTCAAGGAGTTTGATGCGATGGACAAGGACCGAATTGTGGGCGCGGCCAAGGATGCCGCCGGTAAAGTCGAAGGCGCCGTCGGCGATATCTCAGGCGACACGAAAACCCAGGCTTCCGGCCGCGCCCGCGAGGCGGCAGGCACCGTGCAGAATCTGTACGGCCAGGCCAAGGATGCCGCGCGCGAGGTCAAGGATACCGCGCGCGAAGCCACCGATGCCGCCGTCGGCTACGCCAAGGACGCCTATGAGAACAGCGGCGAGACATTCCGCGAAGGCTCGCAAGCTGTGGCGAAGAAAGTGCAGGAGAATCCGCTCGGCGCGCTATTGGTCGCAGCCGGTGTCGGCTTTGCGCTGGCGCTCTTGATGACGCGCCCGCCGCGCCGTCCTCGCGGGCGATATTACAGCTGAGCTGATCCTTCCGTTCTCAGCCTCTGTTAGCCTTCGTCATTCCGGGATGCGCCTCTCGGCGCAGGCCCGGAATCCATACTCATTGTCGTGGTTATGGATTCCGGACTCGCTCGCTGTGCTCGCGATCCGGAATGACGAGGCTTACCGCCCGAAAAATCCGGGGGCCCACGCCGACGGTCCGACATTACCCGGCGGGCGCGGAACGTTGGCCGGCGGCGGTCGCACTATGTTTCCAAAAAAGTCCCGCTGTGCCGGTGCACTGGATTGGACCGGACGAGGCTTTTTCGGCTTCGGGGTCGCGTTGGGTGCCGCCGCCGTTCCGTCAGGCGAAACGGATGCCGATGGCGTTTCGCCCTTGGCCTGTTCGCGTCCAACTTCGCGGCGCGGCCAGGCGAAATCATCGGCGCGGCCGGCGGGCGGCGCGAGCGGCTCGCCCTTGACCAGCGTGCGCGCGGCGAGCGCATCGACCGCGGCCGGGCGCGAGCCCGGGCCGCCGAGCAATTGATCGGTGCCGACCGAGGATGCCACCAGCGGCAGGATCGGTCCGGCCAGCGGACGCGGCGCCGGCTGTCCCGGCAGCGCATTGGCGTCGGGCGTTGCCGGCTCGGTCGGCAGCGCAATCGGCGCGGAGCGGCCCGCGAGCAGCCGCGTGATCTCGCGCTCGACATAATGCGCGAGCTTGCGCGCGCCGGGCCTGGTGAAATACACGCCGTCGTAGGAACGCAGCTGTCGGATCTGGCCCTCGAAGTCGGGGCCCTTCTGCAGGAAGCGCCCGGCCTCGTCGACAAATCCATCCCAGACATCGACATAGGTGATGCCGGCCTTGCTGGCGGCCTCGCGATACAGCGAATCCAGGAACAACATGTCCGCCGTTGCCTTGGCGCCGCGCAACGCGGGCAGGCCAACCCAGAGCACCGGAACGCCCTTGGATTTCAGGACGCCGATCATCTCGTCGATTTTCCTGGTGTAGAGTTCGACCCAGCGTTCCTCGCGAAACTCATAAAGGCCGTTCGGCGAGCGCGCGCTCTTCTCCGGCGTGGTGGCCGGCGGCGCATCGTTGTTGTCGGCGGCATCGTCCGGAGACAATTCGGTATCGACCGCCTTGTCCTCGGGCTTTGCGGCCGTATCGGCCGCGCCACCCGGCTTCGCGCCGGGTTTCGCGTCTCCGGGCTTGGCCTCCGGCTTGGCTTTGGCGTCCTTCTTGTCGCTCTTCTTGTCGGAGGGCTTGCTGTCCGGTTTTTCGACAACGGGCTCGCGTATCGCCATGCGGTCATTGAGCCCGAGCATCACGACGATGGCGTCCGGCTTTTCGGTGGCGAGAATGCCCCTGGCGGCGGCGGCCCAATCGGCCGGATCGCCCTTCGGCTGATATTTGAGGAGGCCGGAGACGGTCTTGTGCTTGCGGATCACGCCCATGTCGGGCCGCTCGGCATAGGCATCCTCGAGACCGTAGGCGAGCCACTCGGCCATCGCATCGCCGAGCACCAGCACGTTGCGCTCCGGCACGGTCTCTCGTTTCTCCGGTGGCGGCGCCTTGGAAAAATCCTCTCGGATCACCTTTTTCGGCGCCTGCGTTGCTGCTGGAATGGCGCGAAAAAATCGCCGCCAAACCAGCCGCCGCCCCCGCCGCGCTGCGGCGCCCGCTGTCCACCGAAATTGCCGAAATTATTGCCGAAATTGAAGAACTGCGCCGAGGCCGGTCCGGCGATGCCGACCAGCAGCGCAAGCGCAACCGCCAGCGCGACCAGCGGGCCGGGCTCGGTGAAGGCGCGCAAGAAGGATTTTGTCTTTGGCATGCGGCTCGGCCGTAATGGATGGCAATCACTATTATAGCGGAATCAGGCCGCAAGCGGGCAGATTCCTCACCATAAACCGGGCATCGGCCGCCGCCGTCAAGGTCGCTGCGGCGGCATTTTACCGTCCCCTGAGCCGTTCCAGCACGTCGGAGGAGGCAAATCCGTCCGCAGGCGCCCCGATCGAGGCCTGGAAGCCGCGCAGGGCCTCCCGCGTCTGGCCGCCGAGCTGGCCGTCGGGGGTGCCGCGGTAGAAGCCGCGCTGCGCCAGAAGCTGCTGCAGTTCCAGCCGCTCGGCGCGCGTCAGTTCCCGTTCCTGCCGTGGCCAGGGCTGCACGAACGGCGCGCCGCCGCGCAAGCGGTCGGCGAAGTGGCCGATCGCCAGCGCGTAAGCCTCCGCCGGATTGTATTTCATGATCACCCGGAAATTCTGCAGCATCAGAAAACCCGGGCCCTCGGCGCCGGCGGGCGCCAGCAGATAGGCCTTGTCGCCCGGATGGGGAAAAGGTTGTCCGCCGGCGCGCTTCAGGCCGAGATGCTCCCATTGCGCCGTTGTCATCGCCTTCGCCCGGTCCGCCAGCATGTAGTTGAAGCCCGGGGGCACCACGACCTCGTAGCCCCAGCTCTGGCCGGGCTGCCAGCCGTCCTTTTTCAGATTGTTGGCGGTCGACGCGATCAGGTCGGCGGGATTATCGACCACGTCGCGGCGGCCGTCGCCGTCGGCATCCACGGCGTAGCGCTTGAAGGCGGTCGGCATGAACTGCGTGGGCCCGAACGCGCCGGCCCAGGAGCCGCGCAGCTGCTCCGGGCGCAAATCGCCGCGGTGCAGGATTTCCAGCGCCGAGAGGAATTCGTCCTTGAAATATTTCTGGCGGCGGCCGATGCAGGAAAGGGTTGCGGTGGATTGCAGCACGCTGCGATCGCCCATCTGGGTGGAGTAGTTCGAACTCGATGCCCCAGATCGCCGCGATCGTGTAGCGGTCGACGCCGTAGGCTTTTTCCACCGCGTCGAATTGCGGTTTGTATTTCGCCAGAATCTCGCGGCCCTTGGCGAGGCGGTTATCGTTGACCAGGATGTCGAGATAATCCCAGATCGACTTGGTGAATTCCGGCTGCGAATCCATCAAATCCATGATGCGCAGATCGGGCTCCAGCCCTGCGGTAAAGCGCTGAAAACTTTGTTGCGAGATGTTGCGGCGGGCGGCGTCGGGCCACATCGAGGCGACGCAATTTTCGAAATTCGCCGCCGCTTCCCGGATCGCGCGCGCGGTCATCAGCGGATGGCCGGAGGCGCCGTCCTCGCCGCTCCAGGGCGGTGCCGGGCTGCTCGCGCCGGGCGCCGCTTGCGCCTGCGCCGAGGTGACGGGCCGCTGGGGCGGCGGAGCAATCCGGCTGCCTTTCGAAAGCGAGCCGGTGAAGATGTTGTCGAAAAGGCTTAAGGGTCCGCTGCTCGACGATTGCGCGCACGCCTCGCCGGACAATAGCAGCGCTGCCGCGATCATGGCCGCGCCGGTCCGGCTGCTCGCCAATTGTTTTGTCCGTCGCGTCATGTCCCACCCCGCGCTGCCCAAGGATATCCCGCTTCAGGAGGCCTCGTCGCGGTTTCAAATCGCTTAACAAAGGCGAGATTTTGGTGGTTGAAATTTTACTTTGCGATGGCGGGAAAGAAACGCGAGCGCTGCAACTGGCGAGGTCGGCTCTCTCGCCCCTTGTGGGGGAGAGCTGGAGAGGGGGTATCGCGAACTCCGGCGTCTGCGGCTTACCCCTCTCCCTAACCCTCCCCCACAAGGGGGGAGGGAACAGACCTGGATGCGCTCGAGTTCCTGTACGCTTCACGATCCCTCTCGTGACCACACAACCGTCTTTGTTCCCGGCTGCAAACCGGCTACCAAAGCCCGGTCAAACGCCCCTTGCGCACGCTCTCTTAGAAGGCACCGCGACAGCCCCATGAAAATCCGCAAAGCCGTCTTTCCGGTCGCCGGCCTCGGCACCCGCGTCCTGCCCGCCACCAAGGCGATGCCGAAGGAAATGCTGACCATCGTCGACAAGCCGCTGATCCAGTATGTGGTCGATGAGGCGAGGGAAGCCGGGATCGAGCATTTCATCTTTGTCACCGGCCGCAACAAGGGCGTGATCGAGGACCACTTCGACAGGGTGTTCGAGCTCGATGCCACGCTTGAAGCACGTGGCAAGAAGGCCGAGATGGAGATTCTGGCGCGCGACCAGCCCGAAGCCGGCGCCATGAGTTTCACGCGGCAGCAGGCGCCGCTCGGCCTCGGCCACGCGGTGTGGTGCGCCCGCGACATCGTCGGCGACGAGCCGTTCGCGGTGGTGCTGCCGGACGAACTGGTGCTGCACACGCCGGGCTGCCTCGCGCAGATGATCGAGGCCGCCAAAAAACTCGGCGACAAATCCAACCTGATCGCGGTGGAAGAAGTGCCGGCGCATCTCACCCATCAATACGGCATCTGCGGGGTCGGCAAGCGCCACAAGCACGGCAACATGTTCGAGGTCGACGGCATGGTGGAAAAGCCGGCCAAGGGCACCGCGCCGTCCAATCTGTCGATCACCGGGCGCTACATCCTGCAGCCGGAGATCTTCAGGATCCTGGAAACCCAGGAGCGCGGCGCCGGCGGCGAGATCCAGCTCACCGATGCGATGATCGGCCTTTCGAAAACGCAAAGCTTCTACGGCGTCGAGTTCAAGGGCGAGCGGCACGATTGCGGCTCGAAGGCCGGTTTCCTCCGCGCCAACATCGCCTTCGCCATGGCGCGCGACGACCTGCGCGACGGCTTGCGCGCCGAGATGAAGAAGTATCTGGATAACCCGTGAACGATTACGACGCGCTGCGCGATTATCTGAAGAAACAGACGCTGCCGGAATTCGTGCTGAGCTTTGCGCAGATCGAGGAGATCATCGACGCCGCGCTGCCGCGCGCGGCGCACCGCGCCTCGTGGTGGGAGACGCTGCGCAGTCCGCAGGAAAAGATGCCGCAGCGCGAGGCGTGTCTTGCCGGCGGCTACATCGCCACCCGGCTCGCGGACGGCAAGAGCGTACGGTTCAAGCGGATGAAGTGAGGTCGCCTCGTTCAATCAACGTCGTCGCCCCGGCGAACGCCGGGGCCCATACCGCGTGATCTATCGACGAGGCAGGGTCACCGTCCGGTAGGTCGTGCGGCAGCACGGCCACACGCGGCGCATCGCGCGTCGTGGTGGGAGACGCTGTGTAGTCCGCGGGAAAAGATGCCACCGCCGCTTCGGTCCGATAGCGCGGGAGATGATCCTCGAGCGAGTAGACAACGCAAAGCGCGAGGCTGGCCCAGACCGCCGCGCTGAAATAAAGCGACATCCAGGCGATCTCGTCCTTCCACTGGGCAAAGTCGTGCGTCACGACCCAACGCGTGCGCACATCATGGAAACCCTCCAGAGCTCCGAGCGGCTTGCTGCCATCGGCAAGGTCTGCTTGCCATCGGCTCACATACATCGGGACGTCGATGGTCATGAGAAAAGCCAGATAGGCAGCAATGCCTGATATCGCGATGGCGAGGACCACGCGAACCGGACCGTTGAACTCCGGCAGCAACCGGCAAAGGCCAATCCCGACCGCGAGGAAGGCAACGGCCCATATCGAATTTTCGATGGCGTTGCCCAGATAATTTTTGGTCAGCACCGCATACCATGAGAAGCATTCCGCGATCAGGATCAGCGGTACCAGCAACCACGCGGCGTTCAAGGTGGTGTCTGCTGCCGTCATCGTGCCCAGCTGGTGCAGGATGATCGCCCACTGCACCGCGAAGCAGATCTCGGCCACGGTTGCCACCGACCGGCCGACGACAACGCTCGACAGCCAGGTGTCGAACAGGCAGATCCGCTGAACATCGGCGCGCGGAAGGAACGACCTGAATGCGCAGCCAAAAACATAGGCCGCACAGAGCAGCAGCATGAGCTCGATGCCGGGTGGGCTGCCGAGACTGCCAGTCGGCTGTTCGTGGAGATCGGCGGTACAGCAAGAACCAAACCGCGATATTCGCGCCGCTGACCAGGGTTAACACACCCCACCACCAGGCCAGGGGATTTGACCATGCCAGGGAACTTGACTGCGCCCGCCATTCCAAACTCATGCAACGCTCCGCGTGTAACCCAATTGACATTTCACCGTGACAATTCTGTCACAAAGCGGGGCCAGTCGCGAGCGAGATTTGTGTGTCACAGGTGCTATCGGGCGCTGCCGGCATGTGATAGTGGCGCGTCTCAAGGCGCGCCGCCGCGCTATCGAAAGGAAGCGAGACAGATCGCGCCGGGCGGCAGAGTTTGGAGGCTCCCATGAGCTGCTGCGATGAAACCACCGCCCGGGTGCCCGATACCGAGGTGTCCCGGCGCGCGCTGTTCAAGGGCGCGGCGCTGGTCGCAAGCGTCATTCCGGCGGCGCGGCCGACGGCGTCCGCAGGCTCAGGGCAAGCAGATCAAGCTCGCCTATTGCAGCCAGCTTCTGTGCGGCGTTCCGTACGAGGTCGCGCGATCGGCCGGCTACTTCAAGAATCACGGGCTCGACGTGCAGCTCGTCTACACCCGCGGCGGCAACGCCGCGATGCAGGCGCTGGTCGGCGGCGCCGTCGATTACGCCGCCACCGCGCTGGATGTCGCCATCCAGGCCTATGCCAATGTCGGCGCCGACATCCGCCGCTTCGCGGTCACCGGCCGCCTGCCGCTGTTCGCCGTCGTCACCGCTCCCAAGACCGCCGAGCCAGATTCAATCGATCAAGGATCTGGAGGGCAAGAACGGTCGGCGTCTCCGCGCTCGGCAATGCCGATCATGCGCTGACGCTCTATCTGTTGAAGCAGGCCGGCGCCGACGCCCAGAAGGTCCAGTTCGCGACCATGGGCGTCAATTTGCTGGAAGCGTTGCGCCAGGGCCAGATCGACGCCGGCGTGGTGCAGGAGCCGGCGCTGACGCTGCTGCAGCGCGTCAGGCGCGCGCGTGCTGATGAACGCAATGGACCTTGAAGACGCCAAGCACTATCTCGGCGGCTCCTTCGAATTCATGGGCGTCGCGGTACGCGCCAAGGAGATCGAAGCAGCGCAAGCCGGAAATGATTGCGCTGACCAGGGCGCTGGCGGATGCACTCAAGGCGCTGCGCGGGATGACCGGCGAGCAGCTGGTCGCGGCGCTTCCCAAGGAGATGACGACCGGGCTCGACCTCAAGGAGTTCGGCGACATTATCGTGCAGCACCGCGACTCGCTCTACCCTGAAACGGTCAACATCGATCTCGAGGCGGCCAGGCGCGTCGAGCAGAGCCTGATCGCCGGCGGCCTCATCAAGTCCGGTGCGAGCATGTCCGGGCTGCACGACACGACGATCGCCGGGGGCTGAAGCTGCGCGTCCGCGATCTGACCATTTCCTATGGCGGGGAGCCGGTCCTCGAAAGCAGTGAACCTCACGGTCGAGGAGGGCCGGTTCGTCAGTCTCGTCGGGCCTTCCGGCTCGGGCAAGTCGAGCCTGTTGCGCGCCGTGATCGGGTTGCAGCAGCCGCTTTCCGGCACGGTCGAGACCGAGCCTTGCGCGCTCGCGAGATCGGCCTCCTGTTCCAGGACGATGCCCTGCTGCCGTGGAAGACGGCGCGCGACAACGTGGCGCTCGGCCTCACCTTCAGCGGAATGGAGCGCAGGAAGGCGCTCGCCGAGGCGGAGGCCTGGCTCGAGCGGCTCGGCCTTGCCGGCTTCGGCGATCGCTTTCCCCGTCACCTGAGCGGCGGCCAGCGCAAGCGCGTTGCGCTGGCACAGGTGCTGGCGATGAAGCCAAGGCTGATCCTGATGGACGAGCCGTTCGCCTCGCTCGATGCGATCGTGCGCGCCCGCGTGGTGAAGGACGTCGTCGCGCTGGTCGAGCGCGAGAGGATCAGCGTTCTCCTGGTGACCCACGATCTCGAAGAGGCGCTCAGCCTTTCCGACGAAGTCTATCTGCTGTCGCAGGGGCCGCGCGCGCGCATCATCGAGCATTACACGGTGCCGATTCCGCGGCCGCGCGATCCGGTCCATTCGCGCACGCATCCGGCCTTCGCGCCGCTCTACGAAAGGCTGTGGGCAGACCTGTCGCGCGAAGTCGATCATCGCGGCGGAGGCGGCATGATGTTTCTCGATCCCCGCTATGCGTGGATGCGCCAGCTTGCCGCATTCGCGGTCCTGCTCGCGGTCTGGGAGGCGGCCGGCCGCGCCGGCATGCTCAATCCGATTGTATGCGCCGATCCCGAGCCGGATCGGCGCGGCGCTTGTCGAGTTGTTCTCCGACGGTCGCATCTGGCCACATCTCGACGCAACCTTCACCGCGGCGCTTGGCGGTCTCGCGCTCGGCATCGTCGTCGGCATTCTGCTCGGGGTCGCGGCGGCCCTGGTCGCCCTTGATCGCGGAGCTGCTCGAGCCGGTGATGACCGTTCTCAACGCCATCCCGCGCGTGGTGCTTGCGCCGCTGTTTGTGATCTGGCTCGGTATCGGACTGGCCTCCAAGGTGGCGCTGTCCTTCATCCTCGTGGCGGTGCTGATCTTCTCCACCGTTTTCACCGGAATCCGGCAGGTCGACCGCAGGCTGGTCGAGCGCGTCGTCACGCTGGGCGGCGATCGCTGGGCGCTGGTGCGCCACGTCTACCTGCCGTCGGTCGCGGCCTGGGTGCTCGGCAATCTGAAGGTCGCGGTCGGCTTTGCCTTCACCGGCGCCTGCGTCGGCGAGTTCGTGGCGGCAACCCGCGGCCTCGGCTATCTGTTGTCGTTTGCGCAGAGCACCTACAACGCCGCGCTGATGTTCGCGCTGATTCTCCTGATCCTCGTGGTGGTGCTGCTGATCTTCGCTATCGCCGGCCGGCTCGAGAAATATCTGCTGCGCTGGAACTAGACGGATTCGCATCTGAAATTAGACGCCGTATTGCGCCGACCCGTTGGCTCGCAATGACGGTCTCCGGGGCGATATCGGCCTTCAACCAAATCCGCCTGGTGCGGGAATCGAGCCGATCGTCATCTCGATCCGTGCGGCCAACGACAGAAGCGAGCGGTCGGCGCCGGGCGCTGCCTCGATCTCGAAACCGACCGGAAGGTTCTCAGCCGACAGTCCCATCGGCATGGTGATAGCGGGAAGACCAGCACCGTTTGCGGGAAACTCCGGTCCTACACGCTAATTGAACCCTCAAGCCGTGGTTTCACGCCGCGTGAATTCAGCGGCATGGAGCTTCACGAAGTCGTGCATGCTCGTCGGCGTCTCGCCGGTGAGCTTGAACAAGTCGTCGTCATCCGGTCGTAGCGCCCCTGCTTGTGGAGATCGGTCATCACCGTGAGGTGGTTGACGACGTGCGCTGGCACCCCCGCCTCCCGAAGCTTTTCGCTCCACTCGGAAGCGGCACGTCGCGATAGCGGATCGTCCGGCCGAGCGCCTCGGAAAAGACGCGCGCATAGTGGTCTAGATCGGCCGATTCAGATCCGGTCAGATTGTAGACGTGACCGATGTGCGGCGCCGGGTCGTCGAGGATCGCCGCTACGGCGCGCGCCACGTCGACAGCCGAGATCGGGCGAGGTCTTGCCGGCGCCCATCGGCAGCGCCAGCTCGTCGGCTTCCCGCACGCCCGCAGCGGCGAAAAGCAGAAAGAAGCCTTCGAGGAAGACCGTCGGCCGCACCGTGACGACCGGCAGCCCCGACCATGAGAGTGCCTGCTCCGCCAGCCAGTGCAGCTTGTGCTGCGGGCTGTCGGTGGTCTCGGTGATGCTCATCTGCGTGACCGTCATCTGCGACATGTTCACGAAGGCCTCGACGCCGTGGTGGCGCGCCACCGCGGCGGTGTTGACCGTGGCTTCCAGATAGAGCCGCCGAGACCGACATGCCGAAATAGATGCGCGCGCAGCCTTCGATCGCGCGGTGCATCGAGGCGAGATCCGTCAGGTCGCCCTGCACGACCTCGGCGCCGAGCCGGCGCAGGGCTTCGGCGCGCTCGTCCTCCCGCCGGACCAGGGCGCGCACCTTGTGCCCCTTGGCGAGCAGCATTGCGGTGAGGTTGCGGCCGATGGCACCGATGGCGCCGGCCGCTCCGGTCACGAGGATCGGGCTGTCATGTGCGGATTTCATCGTCATATCGCTTACCTTGAAGTTGCGTTCAGAAAGGTTGGGCAGGTGTTTGCCGAATGAATGGCGGGATTACAGGACCTCGAGGATCCTCTCCACGTCGCTAGCCGCGCGCGACGCCTCAGCCTTCGGGTGCGCCGTGCGCTCATGGACCTGCGGCGCCGGCGTCCGATCGATCAGCAGGCTGAGCAGTTCGGGGCGGCTGTAATGACCACGCGCGTCCATGAATCTCTTGCGGGCGTCGATCTCGGCGAAATCGAGATCTGCGATTACCTCGCCCTCGCCGGCTTTGAGAGGCTCGCCGATGATCTGGCCGTCCGGGCTCACAATGGCAGTGAAGCAGCCGTCGGAGATCAGCCCGATAGGACCACCTGTATCCTTCGCGATCTGGGCCTGCTGGTCGGCATCGAGCCACGCCGTCGCGTTCACGACGAAGCAGGCGGATTCGAGAGCATGCTGGCGGATGCTGATTTCCATCTTCTGCGCAAACAGCGGGCCGTAAATCGATCCGGGATACATGGCCGAGTGAATCTGTTCGCCGTCGGCGATCAGCGCGTAACGCGCGAGCGGCAGGAAGTGCTCCCAGCAGGCGAGCTGGCCGATGCGCCCGACAGCGCTGTCGACGGCGCGCAGGCCCGAGCCGTCGCCTTGGCCCCAGACGATGCGCTCGCTATAGGTCGGCGTGATCTTGCGACGGCGCTGGATCAGCGTGCCGTCCGCGTCGAACAAAAGCTGAGTGTTGTAGATGGAGCCGCCATCGCGCTCATTGACGCCGATCGAGACGACCATGTTCGCCGCCTTCGCGGCCTCCCCGATCGCGTTGGTCTCGGCAGAGGGCACCGTGACCGACTCCTCGAGCAGACGCTGATGCTCCTTGCCCATGGCGTAGGGCGGCTGCAGGAAGCAGAAATAGGGGTAGTACGGGACCACCGTCTCGGGGAAGGTCGCGAACTGGACGCCCTGCTTGCCCAGCTCGCGGATCTTCTTCACGACCTTCTCGACGGTGCCGACGCGGCTGTATAGCACGGGGCTGATTTGCACGGCGGCGGCTTTGACGATGGTGCTCACTGTAGTCTCCTGTCAGGTTGATGTTTCAGTCAGGAACCTTCGCGGTGTACGAGAAGGCAACGAAGTCAGAGGAGTTCTGGTCCTACTTCTCGATCGCAGCTTGCGGCGTATTCCGAAAGCTGATCGCCATGCGGTTGTAGACGTTCATCAGGCTGATCGCGATCGTGAGGTCGACGAGCTCGCGCTCCTCGAACACGGCGCGGGCGGCCTGGTACGCCTGATCTGGAACACCGGTATCTGCGACGCGCGTCACGCGTTCTCGTGTTTGCGCAAGTTGTAGCGAGGGGCCGGGATGGCACTCGAGAGCTTGCCCGACATGGCGAGGCGCGCCGTCTCATGACGATCCCACTCTGCCTTGTCCGCAAGCGATGGGATGGTCACGGTCTCGCCAAGGTCGAGACCCGGCCAGGGCGGCATCGACCATGTCGTCGGCTGACATCACGATCTGCGCCGGAAGCTGATGAACCGGCATGCCCGCGACGTCCCAGAATTCGGTGGCCGTGGCGCCCGGCAGCACCGCCTGCACGCGGATGCCCTTATCGGCGAGTTCGTGAACGAGCGAGTGGTTGAATGCGAGCACGAACGCTTTCGTGCCGCCATAGACACCGTTCAGCACCTCCGGCGCGATCGCGACAATCGACGAAATGTTGATGATCGTGCCGTGGCCGCGGGCAACAAATCCCGGGACCGCTGCATAGGTCAAGCGCGTCAGCGCAGTGACGTTCAGGCGGACCATGTCGTCCATCTTGTCGACGTCAGAAGCGACCAGCGGGCCTGCAGCGCCGACGCCTGCGTTGTTGACCAGCAGGGAGATGCCGGCGTTGGTCCGGAGGATGTCCTCAACGCGTTGCAGGTCTGCCGGTGAAGTGAGATCGGCTTCGACCGTCTCCACTTTGCGGCCGGTTTCGTTGGCAAGCCGGCGCGCCAGCGATGCGAGCCGCTGCTTGTTGCGCGCAACGAGAATGAGGTCGTGACCGCGCTTCGCCAGACGATCGGCGTAGATCGCACCGATACCGGTTGATGCGCCGGTGATGAGGGCGGTGCCTTTGGCCTGGGTCGTATTCATGTCCATCTCCGTTGTTGGCCGCATTCCGTTGCTCCGCCCTGATGAATAGGCCCTTCCGGAATTGATGGGTATCTGGCAAAATCGAGATGCATCCTTCCACGAAATGGAAGCATCCAATGGATCGTCTTGAAGGCATGTCTATCGTGTTGGCGGTTGCAGAGGCCGGAAGCCTGTCGGCTGCGGCCCGCCGGCAGAAAATGCCGCTGGCAACCGTCAGCCGAAAAGTGTCCGAACTCGAAGCGCACCTGCGCACCAAGCTGTTCAACCGGTCGAGCCGCGTGCTCGTGCCGACCGACGCCGGGCGCTCCTACATCGCCGCGGCAAAGAGAATTCTCGCCGATGTGGCCGAAGCCGAACGCGCCGCCTCCGGCGAGTACTCGACGCCGCGCGGAGAGTTGACCGTGTCGGCGCCCTTTGCGTTTGGCCGACTACACCTGGTGCCGGTGCTCGCGGAGTTCGTGGCGATGTATGCGGAGGTGGACATTCACCTCGATTTGCTGGACCGGCCGGTCAATCTTCTGGAGGAGCATGTCGATGTCGCGCTTCGGCTCGGGACCCTCGCCGACAGCAGCCTGATCGCCATCCGGGTTGGAGAAATCCGCCGCGTGTTGTGCGCGAGTCCGGCGTATCTGAAATCCCGCGGGACGCCCAGATCCCCTGACGACCTCTCCAACCACGACTGCATCAGTTTCGTGCCGTTCCAGTCACCAACCACATGGACGTTCAAGACAGACCAGACCGAACATGTTGTGCCGGTGCGATCGCGACTCGTATTGAACAACCTTGAATCGGCCTGCGAAGCCGCGCGCGCGGGCATGGGGATTGCATCGGTATTCTCCTATCAACTTGCAGGATCGGTCAAATCCGGAGAGCTGGCGCTGCTGCTGCAGGATTTCGAGCCGCCGCCGCTGCCCGTCAGCCTTGTGTATCCGCCCAATCGCTTCATGCCGGTCAAGTTGCGCGCCTTCCTGGACTTCGCGGTGCCGCGCCTCAGAGCACGCATTGGCGATCTGCCGAAACGTGCCGCGCCACAAGGGCGAACTGGTCGCCCTGCTTAGATGAAGGACGATCAATTTCCGCGTCGGATCAGTCGCGTCGGTTTGACAGCACCTGGCGAATCCGCTGTTCGCAAGGAAATCACACCGATGTCCGCTAAGGGTCGGTCTAGAACCCGACACCCGCCGCCAGCCACTCATCCAGCGAAATGATTTTGCCCGACGGGCAAATCACTTCTGATTTTCAGAAATGATGTCAAGCCCCGTTTTGCAAAAATATTTCTGTTTTCCTCCGACCCAAATCAGTTCACTGATTCGCCGTCCGGTCTCGACAAGAGGGGCGTTGCGCACGTCATCAACGTGGGGCCGGATGCGGTGGACGCGGTTGGCGCACTTGACGAATGGTGCTGACGCGTACGGCGAAGTCGTGTCGTTCTGACGCCCCAATCGTTGGCGTCAAGTCTGCGATAAGAAGCGCAGGCGACGGTGTCAAAAAGCGTGGTCACCGGGGAGAGCACGAAGTAAACCGTAAAACCATTGCGCGGGGAATGCCGGGATGATTCCGGTGTGACCGTGGTGACTAACTCGTATGCTTTTTTCACTGCATGCGAGGCTGCGGGTGCATTGGGCACCCGGCATTCCCTGCGCCCTCTGATTTCTCGGGGCGAACGTCTTGCAAAACCTCGGGCGCATCGCGCCGCGGGATCGCGGAGTCATGTTTTGAAATTAGACGCCGTCATTGCGAGGAGCAACCTGTCCGCCGTAGCTCAACGAGCGAAGGCGGAAGCGACGAAGCAATCCACACTTATTGCGCGGCAACATGGATTGCTTCGCGGAGCCTGTCATCGGGCGCGCATTCGCGCGACCCGTTGGCTCGCAATGACGCTCTTAGGACTCGTTACACCCACGCCGTCGTCGCCGGCGTTCGCGGGGACGACGACCCTAACTCGCCGCCTCGAGCCGCTCTTCGGTCAACAGCCGCATCGCGGCGTCGGCGTCCATCGGCTCGCCGAAGGCGAAGCCTTGCGCGTATTCGCAGCCCAACTGATAGAGCTCGACCGCATCCGAATCGGTCTCGGCGCCTTCGGCGACCACGTCCATGCCGAGGTCGTGCGCCATCGCGATGATCGATTTCAGGATCACCGGGCGGGTGCCGCGGCCGGTGGTGCGCACGAAGGACTGGTCGATCTTGATGGTGTCGAACGGAAAGCGCTGCAGATAGGCCAGCGACGAATGGCCGGTGCCGAAATCGTCGAGCGACAATCCGGTGCCGAGCTCGCGGATCCGGGTCAGCATCTGCGCCGCGTGCTCCGGGTTCTCCATCACAAGGGATTCGGTCAGTTCCAGCTTCAGCGTGCCGCGCGCCACCGAGGAGCGCGACAGCACGGTGCGGATGTCGTGGATCAGATCGTGCCGCAACAATTGCCGCGAGGACACGTTGACGCTGGCAAAAATCGGTTCGCGCGAACGCATCGCGCGCTGCCAGATCGAAAGCTGCCGGGCGGTCTGGTCCAGGACGAACATCCCGAGATCGACGATCAGGCCAATCTCCTCGGCAACCGTGATGAATTCCAGCGGCGACATCCGCCCCAGTTTGGGATGATCCCAGCGCGCCAGGGCCTCGAAGCCGGCGATCGAGCGATCCTCCAGCCGCACGATCGGCTGATACAGCAGGGTGATCTCCTGGCGCTCGATGGCACGGCGCAATTCACTTTCCAGCGTCAGCCGGTCGGTCTTGCGCGCGCGCATCGCCGGCTTGTAGACGTCGATGCGGTCGCCGCCGATCCGCTTGGAATGGTACATCGCAAGCTCGGCGTCCTTGATGATCTCCTCGGAGAGCTGCGTCTGCGGGTCAGAGAGCGCGAGGCCGATCGAGGCGGTGAGGAAAATCTCGCGGTCGTTGAAGGCGATCGGCGCGCGGATGGTCTTGCGGATGGTTTCGGCAAAGGCGGTGATGCGCGCCGATTCCTGTTCCGACATCAGGATCAGGCCGAACTGGTCGCCGGCCAGCCGCGCCAGCGTGTCCTGGGGTTTGAGAATGCGCGTCAGCCGCCGCGCCAAGGTCAGCAGGATCGAATCGCCGACCGCGATGCCGACGGAATCATTGACCTGCTTGAAGCGGTCGAGATCGATCACCATCAGCGTCGGCCGCAGGTTCGGCACGGTCTTGGCGAAATTGGCGACCGCGCTCAAGCGGTCGATGAACAATTTGCGGTTCGGCAGGCCGGTCAGATTGTCATGCACGGAATCATGCAGCATGCGTTCTTCGGCGTTCTTGGTCTCGGTCACGTCGGAGAGCGTTCCGACCACCCGCGACACTTCGCCGTCGGAGCCGACCACCGGACGCGCCTTGAGCGCGAACCACATGAAATGGCCGTCCGGCGTGCGCAGCCGGAAATCCTGCACCAGCCGGCCGCGGCGCTGGTCGAGCACGCTGTCGAGCGCGGCGCGGAAACGGTCCTGATCGAGCGGATGCAGCACCTCGAGCCATTTCGCCGCTGGCCCCTCCAGCGTGCCGCGTTTCAAGCCGAGCAGGCTCTCGGTTTCGGGGCTGGTGAAGACCTTGTCCGCCGACACATCCCAGTCCCAGATCAGGTCGCCGGAGCCGGTCAGCGCCAGCGCCCGGCGCTCGACGTCGGAGACGACGCCGGTGGTCGCGCCGCCGCCGGCAAACGCGTGCTGCATCACCGTAAACCCAATGAGCATCACGATCAGCACCAACCCGCCGAGCAGCGCGGGACCGACGATGTCGTTGGTGACGCTGCCGGCGATGGTCATGCCCGCCGCGACCACCCAGACCACCAGCAGGAACCAGGTCGGGATCAACAGCACGGCGCGATCAAAACCGTGGGTCGAGAGATAGACGATCAGGGCAAAGCCCGCGAACGCGATCAGAACCAGCGACATCCGCGCGATGCCGGAGGCGACCGCCGGATCGAACAAGGCCAGCGCCACCAGCGAGCCGAGAAAGACCAGCCAGCCGACGGTGATATGGGAATAGCGCACATGCCAGCGGCTGAGATTGAGATAGGCGAACAAAAACACCAGCAGCGTCGCGGCCAGGATCGCTTCGCCGGCGGCGCGCCACACCCGCTCGGCATTGTTCGACATGTCGAGCACCTTGCCCCAGAAGCCGAAATCGACGCCGATATAGACCAGCACCGCCCACGCCAGCGCCGCGGCGGCCGGAAACATGATGCTGCCCTTGACCACGAACAGGATCGTCAGCACCAGCGCCAGCAATCCGGAAATGCCGATCACGATGCCCTGGTACAGCGTGAACGAGTTGACCTTGTCCTTGTAGGCGTCGGGCTCCCACAGATAGAGCTGCGGCAGCTTGTCGGTGCGCAGCTCCGCGACAAAGGTGAGGACGGCGCCGGGATCGAGGGTGATGCGGAAGATGTCGGCGGTCGCGCTCTCCTGGCGCTCGGGGCGGTCGCCGGTCGACGGCGTGATGGTGGCGATCCGCGACAGTCCGAGATCGGGCCACAACAGCCCCGACGACACGATGCGATAGTGAGGGGCAACGATCAGGCGATCGAGCTGGTCGTCGGTGTTGTTGGCGAGCGCGAACACCACCCAGTTCTGTCCGCCTTCGCGGGCGCGGACTTCGATGCGGCGGACGATGCCGTCGGTGCCAGGTGCGGTGGAGACCTGGATGCGGTCGGTGTCGCTGCGCTGGTGATCGAGCACCGCGGTAAGGTCGATCGCGGGCGCGTCGCTGCGGACGCTGACGGCGTCGATCGCGCGCGCCGGCTGCGCGGCGGCAAAAATCATGAGGCCCAGCGCGAGGGGCGCGAGGCACCTGATCAGACGCAATTTCAATTCTCCGCGATCAACGACGCCTTCCGGGCGAAGCGAGCCGGCCCGGGTGCGCGATAAATGACACGAAAGTAAGGGAAATCAAAGGGTTTCCGGCAGCGCCGGGCCCGCGAGTATCAAGCCACCAACACAATTTTGCCAATATGTTCGCTCGTCTCCATGCGCCGATGCGCGTCGGCGGCCTTTTCCAATGGAAATGTGCTGTCGATCAAGGGTTTTATGCGCCCGTCGCGCAACAGCGGTATCACCTTGGCTTCGATCGCGGCCACCATCGCCGCCTTGTCCGCATTGCTGCGGGGACGCAGCGTCGAGCCGGTGTGATGCAGCCGTTTCACCATCAGCTTGGCGAAATTTACATTCGCCTTGGGTCCGCCGAGAAACGCGATCTGGACCACGCGGCCCTCGACCGCCGCCGCGTCGTAATTGCGTTCGATGTAATCGCCGCCGACCATGTCGAGAATGACATTGGCGCCGGCGCCATCGGTCGCGTTCTTTGCCTCGGTGACAAAATCGTCGGTCTTGTAATTGACGGCACGGTCGGCGCCGAGCTTGAGGCAGGCGTCGGCCTTGTCCTTCGATCCGACGGTGACGATCACTTTTGCGCCAAAGGCTTTCGCAAGCTGGATCGCCATGGTGCCGATGCCGGACGAGCCGCCATGGATCAACAGCGTCTCGCCAGCCTTCAGCGCGCCGCGCTCGAACACATTGTGCCAGACCGTCATCAGCGTTTCCGGGATGGCGGCGGCCTCGATCATCGACAGCGACGGCGGCACCGTCATCGCCTGGGCATCCTGCGCGATGCAATATTGCGCGTAGCCGCCACCGGCCACCAGCGACATCACCTTGTCGCCGAGCTTGTGCCTGGCGACGCCCGGGCCGACCGCCACAACCTCGCCCGCAACTTCAAGGCCGGGCAGATCGCTGGCGCCGGGCGGCGGCGGGTAGCTGCCGGATCGTTGCGCGACGTCGGGACGATTGACGCCGGCGGCTATTACCTTGATCAGGATTTCGCCGCGCCCGGGGGTGGGCACCGGGCGGGTTTCCGGCAAGAGCACCTCCGGGCCGCCGGGCTTGCTGATGCCGATCACGGTCATTTGCGCGGGCAGCTGTTCCATGATTTGTCCTTGGCCGAAGGCGGGAAAATTTGAAGAGGCACCTGATTAGCCAGCCGCGCTTCGGCTGGCAACCGTTGAACGTTGAGCACGGAGGAGAACGCATGGCCATCGAGGACGATGACAGGCCGAGGAAGAAAGTCACCCATGAGATCGGGCAGGACCTGTCACTGCTGTCGGTCGAGGAGCTTGCCGAGCGCATCGCGCTGATGACTTCGGAAATCGAGCGGCTGCAAGCGGCCATGACCAAAAAGCGCGCCTCCAGGGACGCCGCCAACAGCGTTTTCAAGTCGTGAGAGGAGTGCCTGAGGTTCTTTGCTTCTCGCCTCGCACAACCACTCTGCCGTCATGGCCGGGCAAAAGCGCGAAGCGCGTCTTTGCGCTAGACGTCCCGGCCATCCACGTCTTCGCTTTCCAGCCGCGGCCAAGACGTAGATGCCCGGCACAAGTGTTCAGCCCGGGGACATAGCCGACACCTGTTCGGGGACATGACCGACACTTTTTCCGCCCGTCAAGTCGATGGTAGCAACCTGGTGGGCGGCGAAGAAGACGCTGTATTGCGCGGGTCGGCCAATGGCCGACATGGCAAACGAAGGCTGAATAAATTAATTCGTTTACGATTGATTAAGGCTTCTCGTCTATGACTGTGGCGTCCTCGTTTGGACACCGAGTGGCTCCTGTCCACTCTGTTTGACGCCTCCCTGTTATCAACTTCAAAGCCGCCGGAAACGGCGGCTCTTTTTTTGGGACGTGTCCTCCCGTCACCGCACCAGCTGGAAACCATAATAAGTCTTGCGGCTGGACTCTCGTCCGCGGGCGCGCAATGATTTGTTCATCATAAGCCGGCGCGCGGTTGAAGCTGGCAGCGTAAACAGTGGTGTGAGGCGTTAACCATGTCGGACCGTTCGCAAGGCGAAGCCGCTCTCGTGCAATTCAGCGAACGGCTGACCAATTCCGCAGCGTTCGGCACCCTGTTCCGCGAAGGCATGGATCTGGTCGAGGAGACCGCGGCCTATCTCGACGGCGCCGGCCGCGCCCAGGCCAAGGCGCTCGACCGCTCCGTCAGCCTTACCTACGCAACCGAAAGCATGCGGCTGACCACGCGCCTGATGCAGTTGGCGTCATGGCTATTGCTGCACCGCGCGGTGAAGGAAGGCGAGATGACGCTGACCCAGGCCAATCGGGAAAAGACCAAGGTCAAGCTCAGCGCCGCCGACCCCGGCCCGGCCGACATGGTCGAAAAGTTGCCGCAGCAGTTGCAGGACCTGATCGCCCGCTCGATGACACTGCAAACCAAGGTCCGTCGCCTCGACACCACCATTCATGCGCCGGTGACGGAGCGCGCCGCGATCGGCAATCCGCTGGTGCCGCAGCTCAATCGGCTGAAGGCGGCGTTCGAGCAATCCTCGCTGCGCGGCAAATAAAAACGCCCCGGCGTGAGCCGAGGCGTCTGATTTCTGTCCCCGAATGAGAGGCTCGAGAGACCTCAATCCTTCTTGAGGAAGCCCGAAAACTTCTTCTGGAACCGGGATACCCGGCCGCCGCGATCCAGGATCTGCTGGGCGCCGCCGATCCAGGCCGGGTGCGACTTGGAGTCGATATCGAGATTGAGCTTGTCGCCTTCCTTGCCCCAGGTGGAACGCGTCCGGTATTCGGTGCCGTCGGTCATCACGACCGTAATCATATGATAATTCGGGTGAATATCGGCTTTCATGGCAGATCCTTCGGCGCCTGCGCCTGTATTTCGGCGGCTGTGGTGACGGATTTGGCGGGCTCTATAACGCGTCAGGCCCCCTAAAACAAGCGAGCATCCTCCCGAATTCGTGTGTTTGCGGATTTGCCAGCGCTGGCAACGGGCCCTATTTGGGAAGGCAGTAGCGATTGGTCCAGATCTCATGAGCGCAGTGGAACCGCTGGAAGACCGGCATGGCGGAGCGTCGCTCGGAGGCCGTGCGGAGCCGGCACAGGCATCCTCCATCGAAGCCCAGCTGACGCAGTCGGCGGCGAGCGGTCGCGCGCGGCTTCGTCCGCTGCTTGCGCTGGTCCCTTATGTGGCGCGCTATCGCGGGCGCGCTGTTCTGGCTTTCATTGCGCTCACGGTCGCCGCAGTCACCACGCTGATCGTGCCGGTCGCGGCGCGGCGGATGATCGACTTCGGGTTCTCGCCCGAAGGCATCGCCCTGATCAACAGCTACTTCAGCGTGATGATCGCGATGGTCGCGGTACTCGCCGCCGCCAGCGCGTCGCGGTTTTATCTGGTGATGACCATCGGCGAGCGCATCGTCGCGGATTTGCGGCGCGACGTGTTCGCTCATTTGGTGTCGCTGTCGCCGGCATTTTTCAATTCCGCGCGCAGCGGCGAACTGATCTCGCGCCTCACCGCCGATACCACCCAGATCAAGTCAGCGGTCGGCGCGTCGGTATCGACCGCGCTGCGCAATGTGATGCTGTTCGTCGGCGCCACCGCGATGATGGTGATCACCAGCCCGCGGCTTTCGGGCTTTGTCCTGTTGGCAATCCCGCTGATTGTGTTGCCGCTGGTGGCGTTCGGGCGCTGGGTGCGACGTTTGTCGCGCAAGGCCCAGGATACCCTGGCGGAGGCCACCGCCTATGCTTCGGAGCTGGTCGGCGCCATCCGCACCGTGCAGGCCTATACCAGCGAGCGGCTGGCAAAAGCGCGTTTCGGCGGCGAAGTCGAGCAGGCCTATGAAGCGGCGCGCAGTTCGACCCGGGCGCGCGCAGTCCTGACCGCGATCATCATCTTCATTGTTTTTACCAGCGTCGTGTTGATCCTCTGGGTGGGATCGCACGATGTGCTGACCGGCACCATCAGTATGGGCCGGCTTGGCCAGTTCGTATTGTACACGGCTTTCGCCGCCGCGGCGCTCGGCGCGCTCAGCGAGGTCTGGGGCGATGTCTCGGCCGCCTCCGGCGCAGCGGAACGCTTGTTCGAAATTCTGCGCGTCAAGTCGCAGATCGCGGCACCGGCATCGCCGCGCGCCTTGCCGGTGCCGGCGCGCGGCGATGTCAGCCTGGAAAACGTCAGCTTCGCCTATCCGACGCGGCCGGATGCGCTGGCGGTGGACGGCGTTTCGCTGTCGGTACGCGCCGGCGAGAAGGTTGCGATCGTCGGCCCCTCGGGTGCCGGAAAGAGCACGCTGTTTCACCTGCTGCTGCGGTTCTACGATCCCGCGCACGGCGTGATCTCGTTCGATGGCGTTCCGATCAGAACGGCCGATCCGCGCGAGGTGCGTGCGCGCATCGCCTTGGTGCCGCAGGATTCGGTGGTGTTCGCCACGACCGCGCGCGAAAACATCCGCTTCGGCCGGCCCGATGCCGATGATGCCGAGGTCGAGCGGGCCGCCGAGCTTGCTCACGCCACCGAATTCATCCGCCGCCTGCCGGGCGGATTCGAAGCGCAGCTCGGCGAACGCGGCGTGACGCTGTCGGGAGGGCAGCGCCAGCGCATCGCCATTGCGCGTGCGATCCTGCGCGACGCGCCGCTGCTGCTGCTCGACGAAGCGACATCCTCGCTCGATGCCGAGAGCGAAACGCTGGTGCAGACAGCGCTTGAGGAATTGATGTATCACCGCACCACGCTGGTGATCGCCCATCGCCTCGCTACCGTGTTGTCCTGCGACCGCATCATGGTGATGGATAAAGGCCGCATCGTCGAGCAGGGCACCCATGCCTCGCTGGTCGCCGCCAATGGACTCTATGCGCGGCTGGCGAGATTGCAGTTCGAGGGGGTGTGAGCTTTCGGCTATGACGTAGCGTCACACCGCGCCCCGTGGTCATCACCCGCGAAAGCGGGTGATCCAGTACTCCATGACACTGGCGTTCGACTTCAGCGCTTCAGAATACTGGATACTCCGCTTTCGCGGAGTAGACAGCTGAATACGGGGATGCGCCGCAAACAACCGCTACGGCTTCCACTCCATCCGCCATCAAAGACAGTTAACTTATTGGTATTTCTCAATTAAAATAGCCAACTACTCCGGCAGTCCCCAAATTAGTCCCCAAAGTCGTCATCAGAAACCCGAAGATTGACTTTGCTAGGACCGCGGTCAAAAGTCGCAGAGGGAGTTACACAAAAGGGGGGCCGTCACCGCCGCGCGGACTTCATTGAAAGGCCCGCGAGATTGAAGCGGACGAAAAGCATTCGGCTGCGGACAAATTGAGCCACACAAGGGGACTGACAAATGAGCGATCCAATCGAAGTCTGGATTGCGATGAATGAGTCAGGTGAGTACGAGGTCGGCCCCAATGAGGATGTCGCTATTGAACGCTTTGACGAATCGATAGGCGGTTCAATGAGGAGGCTGGTTAGGCTTAAGGTGGTAATGGCCCCGCCGGATGTGACTGAGGTTAATGTAACCGTGCCAGATGAAGCCGGGCAAACCGTCAAAGTCGAAACGGACTGGTGAGAATAACCGTCGTCAGTCCAGACTCGATCCGCGATGCCCAACGCAACCGCCGAATTGTTCCTGCAGGGGGTTCGGGCACCGGCCTGCTTTAACCCTCCTTGGAATATTGGCATGCCGTCATTAGGCGCCGGCGGCTGGCACGGCTTGGTTTAGGTTAAATCACGCCCTCAAAGAACCACTGTTCGGAATCGAAATCTCTTGGCTAACTTGAAGCCGCCCATTGATTTCAAACGAAATTATTTTCAAGCTTCCAGGCGAAACAGCGTGGCGCAAGCCCAACCGCTTGGTCACCGGGTAGTCACCAGGCAGCCCATAGCAATGCGCAACGCGCCCCGTGATATTGCCGCTTAGCCCGCCAGGCGGCGCAGCCATCCTGCCAGCTTCGCTGGTGCGGCGGGGCGCTCTGGGTGAGCAGTAACCTGTCAGCCTGACTGTTCAGGTGCTCGAGTTCGTTGCGGAGCAGCTCGCCCCATTTGTCGCAGATTGTCGATTTGCGTCTGCAGCAAGGCCGTTTCAGCCAGTAAGGCCGTTGCGTCTTGTTCGGTGGCTCGTCCCGGCCCCGTTCCAAGCGGAAAGACGCGGTGCAGTTCGGCGGGGTCGATCTGATAATCGCCAGTGTCTGTCCTGGTCGCTGAAACCCTGCCCGACTCGGCAAGCCGGCGCAAGCTATCGAACTGCACCTGCCTGAGTGTCTCTACAATGTCCGTTTCAATGTCCGTTGCGTCTTGTGAAACTGGCACGCCCGCTCCCATTGTTAGGTGAACTGCCCTGCAACGTGCCAAAACCAGTTTAACCGTTTCTTGCCCTCTCAGAACGCTCTAGGGCAGGCAGGGCAGCTGGTTAATAAATTATTGAGGGCGGTGGTGCCTCGCCCAACTACACCCGCAATTGCTGCGGGTAAGCCGATTTAGCGCGAGTATTTCACTTACTGATCGCAAATCTGTCTGGCGCAGGAATGGTTCTCGGCCACATACTTGGATTCGTGAGTCCGACAAATCAAAGTGAGAGAAGCCACCAAAATCGCTACCTCCGCACCGGCCACGCTAAATAATGCTCAGGCCTTGAGCGCCAGCTACTGGGGAAGCGTTTTGGATTGCTGTTTTGGCACTGAAGTCATGCGAACCGCGGTCAAAAGCGAACCGATCAGCACCATTAGCAGATAGACCTTCATGTCGTTCTCCGCTGCGCCTGCAGCTTTCATTCACAGCAATGCAAGAGACGCCCCAATCGTTTCCATGGCAGCCACGTGATAAAAAATGGTTAACTCCAGTGATTATTTAACGAAATCCTTTCCGAGCTTCGCGGCGAGTGCGACGCATCCGTAGTCCAGAATATCCCCATAGTGGTCGTATCGGGCGACGTGGCGATTGTAGGTGTCCCACCGCATCCACTTCGGCTTCGGCGGCAAATCCTATTCGTCAGGATCGAGGTCCGCTATCAGTCTCGCTTTAATCTTGGCCTGTCCGCCATGCTCGGCTTGTCACATCATTGAACTGCGATTGGTAAGGCGACGTGCCTGCCCATTATCCCGCGGCCGGCGGATGTCGGCGAGCGGGAGGCTTGCGCGGGTCTTGCAGCGGTTGCACGCGCGAAATATCTGCGAGCACGTAATCATGCCTCATGCGCTTACGCGCAGCGGTGTTGGCGCAACGCACCGTGGCTTTCGCGAGCCTAATCGCGTTTGAGCCCATGGGCGATGGCCAGTGCCACAGGGTCCGGGCGAGCAGTGTGAGACACGCTCGTCAACCCGGTATCCGAATAGACCTCGAAGGCGATGGTGATCAACGCCAATACAAAAATGACAACAACGGTTCTCATGGTCCCGTCTGTCGCGGCCGAATACGCCGAATCGGTCAAACAAGCCGGCGAAAAACGGAAGTTTCATTTCGGAATATCGGCGCCATTTGTTGCGCACCGTTAAACGATGCCGTCGATGACGGTGACCCGAGGGTTTTAACAAAAAATTAACGCGCAGGCGGGGCCGGAGTTGGCGGCCTCCGCGCGGCGACAATGAGAATTAGATTGAATTAGATTCGACCTCTACAAGTCTGGCGGTATCGACGACAATTCCCTTCGCCTTGTTCGCCCAACCGATCCTTGTTGAGGCAAGCTGCGCGCAGTTCGGCGCACACATCGCGTCGGACTGGCCTTTGGCAGGTTTCCCGGTATCTGCGACAATTTCCTTCGCCCTGCTCCCCTAGCCTGTCCTTGTTTTCGCAGGCAAGCCGCAATTCCTCGCATTGCCCCCCTCGGCCACGGCCCTCGTCTATTCGGACCCCGCCCGGCCCAATCTGAATAGATTGGGAAAAAGCCGACACCGGAATTACAAAAAGAGCCGTTGCCGCTGCGACGGCGAACACAAACCTGCGCATTCCCTTAAACATTAACATTACTGAAACCTCCCACAGCTAAATGCCGGTGTATCCGGCTTTAAAGAATGCTCATTCTGAGCGATTCTCGTCAAAGGGAGATGTCAAAACCCGGGATTGTTCCTCGCCAGCCGGGTGATAACATCCCCTCCGCTTCCCGCCCGGAAGCGGTGTTTTCTACCTCAACTTAGCCCCCTTCCGGAATGCTATTCCGGACGGGGCTTTTCGTTTAAATCTTGGCAGCATGCAGGGCATCGAGCGCGGCTTGAGGTCACTATCCCGATTTTGTGAACTTGCTTCATGTTAAGGGGCCAACGACACACTTGCTGGTTCCGACGAAGCCATTTTCCGATCATGGGGAAGACCTTCTGAAACAGTCCCCTTGTATTGTTTGGCCACGCCTAACCACGCTCGGCTATCCGGGCGACACGGCAGAGGTGTGCCATGCGCGACGAATTTGCCTCCACGACTTTCTTGACGATAACCATTTTCGGCGTTGTCCTGCTTTGCGCGGGACTGATGAGCCTGTTTTCGATTTAACAAGGCGGGCGGTGTGCTCGACGTCACCGCCCGCCCGTCCGAGTCGCCGACGTCACCCGGATCAATCAGGTGACAGGGAACGTCAGCGGCAAACGACGCGATCTCTCCTATCGATCGCAGCCGGCGCGTTAACCACTATCACGCGAGTCCGTTGACGCCTCCCACGACATCAATACTCTGAACGTGCAGACGCCGCTCCTCGCCCCCCCAAGACAGCCGGCGTCTGTGAATTCAACATCTGAATGTTAGGCCGTCCCTGTTCTCCATCGGGGGCGGCCTTTCACCTGCGCGGCCAATGTCCGGATTGACGCCAGCGAACTGGCGAGCTTGCGCGGCCACGTCCGGGCCTCTTGCGCGGCGAATCCACCATCGCGCGCGTCCACAGTGCTTGTTATATTCGCCGGGAGCCCGACAAAGCTGAAGCCGTCTTCATTGGTGGCAACGGCCTTCGCGCCATTGGGGTGATAAATGCGTTGGAGGAAAGTCTAGGCCGTCCTGTTCTGACTGCAAACCAAGCCGCTTTTTGGTGCGCCCTGCGTCTCACCGGCACGCGAGCGCCTGTTACCAACTACGGACGTATCTTCGAGCTTGATCTGCCGCGCCCGTAGGGCGGGGAGTTCTTCAGTGACACAGGCGTCAGCGTCGAGGCCATTAGAAGGCCGTACAGCGGCGTCTTGGATTGCATGGATTGTTCGACATCCTCCGAGCGCACCACTTCGGTCGGGTCTCACTTGCCTTTCGAGACCTGAAAAAAGCAGTAGCCTTGGACGCCGATGTCTTTAGGCGCGTCCGAGTGGAGCGGTGACTTTCCAGCGGGCATAAGGACCCAATCCTTGGCGTTAATGTGCGCCGGCAGGCGTGCACCGCGGGCCGTCGCTAAGCGCAGGGAAGGATCAGTCTTACCTCGATAGACGTCATAGGCGATTTTGACGGTTGCGTTCATCGGGCAACAATACCGGCGCACCGGTTCGCGGCCAATCGACGTCAACACTTAACCTTAATGCCTCTCTGTCGAGACCGCAAAGAATGGGAGGGCCAGCACCGAGGCCGGTAGCGTGAGCTGACTTCCGGACTGTGCTTTAGTAGACGCGGCGATGCCGCTGAGCCGGCGCTTGCGCGCTCGCAAAATATGGATTGATGATGCACTGGGCGGCGCGGCCCGATGCCGACGCATTGCACTGAGGCAGCGACGTGTAGCGGCATTCGTAATAGTTGGCTCCCCGGCCGTACACATGCAGGCAAACCGGATAAGCCGGATCGTACGTCTGGGCCCGAGCCGGTGCCGCTGTCAAAACCGTCGCGAGAATCCTGCAAGGAAAAGGAAAAGCCCGAATGCGATCCCGAGTTGAGATGACCGCGAGACATCGTACTTGACCTGTAGAGCGAAGATTAGCAGGACAAGGACAAAGACGCCATTGAGAGGATCCACTATGTCCATCACCGAGGAGACGGCGGAGTCGAAGGGCGTGCTGTTGTTGAAGTGTGAGGTCGTACCACGCGCTGCTTGCATGGTGATGCAGGTGATGCCGGTCAAAATGCAGATTGAGACTCCCCAGCCGATGACCTTCTTCCACCACATCGATGCCCGGAGGTAATCCAGCAAAATCACCACGGTCGCGAGATACATAGCCATAGACATCGTAAAATTGAGCGGCTTGATCAGGCGGTAGCGCCCTCCCACTTGCACGGTATCAAATGGCAAAAGAACGAGCAGGACGAGCATCAACAGCAGCTCAAGGTAGATAGCCCAGACTTGCCCAAGCGAGTTTTCACACAGCCTGGGTCATCAACGGACCTGACGGCCCCGAAATTCGACTTCCGCTTTGCCCCCAAAAGCAGACTCAAGTCGGACATCGCGCCATGTCCGTTTTGTGCCAACAACGGAAGTGCGCTTGTTCGATCATCTCGTCCCAACGGGCGAGTATCTTTCTGCGATGGTCATTCTGGCAGCCCGGCTTGCCGCAATCCTTCTTCGTATCGCGAGAGGTCTTCGGCATGCCGATAAGGGCCCAGCATCGTACGGGCTTACCGCGGGGCCAAATTAAAGGTTGACGAGATAGTACCTTATATGTAGTGTACTAGTTAATGCATACAGACTTACTGAAATCGCTTCGTCTGGATAATTCGGGCGTTCCTATCTACGTCCAGCTTCGAGAGCAGATCCTGCGGAATCTTGGCGCAGGCGTGCTGGCTCGCGGCGACCAGATGCCGACGATGCGGGAAGTAGCAGTTGCTCTGAAGATCGACCTCAATACGGTCCGACACGCTTACGATGAGCTCGAGCGGATGGGCGCCATTACGCTGGTTCGGGGCCGAGGCAGTTTTGTAGCCCAGCCTCCGCCCGCCATGGGTGTTCGTGCGCAAGCGGCGCAGATCGACAGTCTCGCAAAACAGACTCTCGCCACGGCCGCCACAGTGGGCATCGATCCCGTTGCCGTGGCCGATCGGATAAAGGCCCTCGCAAAGCAGAAGGAATAGTCCTCATGAGCAACTATTTTAAAGCAAACGGCGCCAACCGGCCCGCCATCGTACTTGCAGCGGTGGTGCTGGCATTCGCGGCGGCGGCCGCGTGGTTCGCTTACGACACCAGTTCACGCGGCGGCTATATTCTCGCCGTCGGCCTGGCGATTGTCGCATTCCTGATTCCGCAAGCCATCATGGTCGCGGATCAGTGGGAGCGCGCGGTCGTTCTTCGGTTGGGCAAGCTGTCCGCAATTCGCGGGCCTGGCTTGTTCGTGATCGTGCCGTTTATCGATGAAGTGGCCTCCTGGCTCGATCAACGTATTCAGACCACCGAAATCAACGCTGAAAAGGCGCTGAGCAAAGATACCGTGCCGGTGAATATTGACGCGATCGTATTTTGGCAGATCCATGATCCCCAGCGCGCTGCGCTCGAGATTGCAAACTACCGTCAGGCGATCACCCAGGTCGCACAAACCTCACTTCGCGAAATGGTCGGGTCGTCATTGCTGTCGACGCTGTTGTCCGAGCGCAAGCAGGGCGATCAGCTTTTGCGCGAAGAAATCGGACGCAAGACCGCGGAATGGGGCGTGGCCGTGCTTTCGGTTGAAATCAGGGACATTGGTGTACCGCCTGCATTGCAAGACGCGATGAGCCGACAGGCGCAGGCCGAGCGCGAGAGACTGGCGCGTGTCCTGCTCGGCCAAGCCGAACAGGAGATAGCGCAAAAATTCGTAGAGGCGGCCGACATCTACGCTCGTAGTCCGGCTGCTCTGCAGCTGCGCGCCATGAATATCATCTATGAAACGACCAAGGAGCGCGGTGCCACAATTCTCATTCCGACAGCGATGGTTGACGCCATGAATCCCGGCGGTGCGATGGGTATCGTCGCCGCCGCGCGTCCGCTTCCGGCTTAATTATAGTGGCAAAGGATCGATCGCGCTGCTGCCGTGCCGAGTCCCGGAAGAGCGAGCCAATCACTTCGTCAAGGAGGCGCTGCAATGAACACGACCTTCAGAACAACGGGTTTAGCCCAGACGACCGGATCGACGCGGGACGTCTTCAGCCTCTTCAGGAGATATTGGGGTGCGTTTCAGGAACGGCGCAAAGAACGGCGCAAACGACAGAGGGAACGCGCCGAGTTGTACCGCCTGAACGACTGGGAGCTCATGGATATCGGCATGACGCGCGGTGAGATCGAATACGTCGTCTCGAATCGGTCCTTCGACCGCGAGGAGTCCGGTCCGCCGGTTCGATGACTGTCTGATCTGGCACTGCGTGGATGACCGGCATTGGACACGATCAGGCGCACCATTCCCCGGGGCCGACTTCCGATATGGGTCCAGGCTGTGTAAAGTTTGTCTCGATTACATTGAATAAGAAAAGAACGCTCTGGCAGTCACCGCCGAAAGAAGAAAAGAGAGAAAACAATTCTGCGCATTCTCTGCTCGCGCCCGTTTTCACACAGCCTGGGTCAAAACCGGAAAAGCTCAACGCGAGCATATGTTTTCCGCTGTTCACCCAACAACGGACATCGCCAAGATGCTTCGGAATGTCCGTTTCGTGCCAAAACCGGAAGTGCCTAGCGAGTCAGAGTCTGGCCTTAAGATGATCCCAATTCGGCCTCCCGTCGCGCTACCAAACCGTCAGCGTTTTCCAATGAACCATGGAAGCGGAAGAACGATGCCCTCAGCTCACTGATCGCGGTAACAACTGTGCGGTCGCTCATCAGCGGTCATGCATCAGCCTCGTTCGGGATAGGAGGTGCGTTGCCATGCCTGGTATGCGCCATTATGGCAGCATCGCCTGCTTGTTAGACCGCACCGCTCGCAAGAAGACTTTTCTGCGACCCCTCAAGCTCAATTGAGTACGACGCGGTCACCAATCCGTACTGTTCCCGGCGCAGCGACAACGGCGTATACCCCAGCGCAAGGGAACTGGCCAAGATCACCGACTTGCTCCCTATTGTGGCGAACGAGTGTCCGAAGAACATCCGTATCCTGGGGTAGACCGTCCTGAGCAAGCGTCGTCATTACACATCGGGGATCGAGTAGCGCCACGTTGAGCCGTGCCCCATCACCAAGCCCGAGCTTGTGACCGACCCAGCCGTTCTCGACGAATCCAGGTCGCTCGGTCTTGACGATCACGTTCATGCGGAACCTGCGCTGGTCGAAGCGGCTCTGGGGCCGAACCTCGTCTAGCTGCGCGAGCGTCGACGTCGTCAGGACCGAGAGGGGAAACACATCGAAGAAAGAACCGACAGGAACCGGGGACTCCATTCCAAGCTCGGCAAAAAGAGCCGCTCCAAGCTTCGACGCGACAACCGTGTCTCTGTTGCCCCCAGGGTCTGCGCCCTCTACGTCGGGGTGGTACTGGTCGATGGTGAAGTCATCCGGCGCCGCCCGCCCCAGCGTAACGTTGCGTTTGAAGTACGCTGACAGCACGCGGTCAACCTCACCGGAGTCGCTCCTTACGTTCGTGCCGTTCGGCAACAGAATTTGCACTGGTGGTAAATCGCTGCCCCGGCGTGGTGGCTCGACGAACGCTGCTTTGCAGTCGAGCAGGTTGGGGAAGAGTCTCACGCTCTTCGCGCTCACAACCTTGCCCGTGTCCTTGTCGATGAGCGCATACGCACGGTCACCCAAGACTCCTCGTTCCGTCACCTCCACGTCGTGGAGTTGTTCGCCCCCCATGGACTTCACCGGAAACCTCCACAGCGTCGCTACGGAGCCTACGTCTTCACTGATCGTCATGTGTTCTTCCCAAAACGTTTCCGCGCTATCAGCTGGCCTTCCGAGACAATTCCGGTACCCAAACCTATAGCCAAATCAGTGTTCGAAGATGGACGTGCGGAATTCACGAGCCGAAATGTTTCTTATCAGATGGTCTCGACGACGCCCGGCGAGCCGCCTCTTATTAGGCAGCGACGATCGAGCGCCGGGTGCTCTCGACGATGGCCACGACCTCTGCCCGCTCGGCCGCCGGGACTGCGAACTTGTCGAGTGCCTGCGCCACGTCGTCCATGAACGCATCCCACTCGCCCGGCGTGATGCGCAGGTGCCGATGGGAGCTCTCCATGTCCTTGCCAGTGTATTTCTGCGGACCTCCGGCGGCCCAGCACAGCATCTCGGTAACCAGGTATTTGAATCCTGCCGGCGGTACCTTGTGGTGCGCGTCGTCGACCAAGGGATTGGCATTGAGCCGCGGATCGGCCATCACGCGGTCGATGAGGTCGTCCACGACGGTCGCGATGCTGTAGATACCGCCGAGACGCTCGTAAAGGCTGGGCGAATCCTGCGTGGCCATTGGCGCCTCCTCCTTCACACTCTGCGAAAGTCGATAGTCTGGCGCGGTCCCGGTCGTCGTCATATGGTGACACACTTCGCCGAACGCCTCAAGGAACCTTCGGCCTCTCTCGACGCTGACAGACCGATTTGCGGACACCGATGTCGCCTTTGGGTAAGCGAACTCAAGTCGGACATCGCGCCATAAAGCGAACGACGACGGCGCGATGGCCTTCACCGACTTCGGAATCGAGAATCTCATCGATCTCATCAAAATCCATAAGGACAACGCTGCGCGGCTCAAGCGCAGCGACGGCGACAAATCGGACTTCCCCCACACGGACCAGAATCCCGTCTGTGATTGTCCGCGACATCGGATGGGGTGCGAGTGCGGGCGGGGCCGAAACCCCGCCAGCGTTGGTTTGTAGGCCAGCAATCGCTATCAGCCTTACCGCCCTTCTTTTCGAGGATGGTGATTAGAGGCCGGTCAGTTGAAGCCTTCCCAGCCAGCGTCGAGACGATCCATAAGATCACGGGCCAGGTACCGATCGGCTGGAACGCTTACTGGATGCGCAACTCCATCCATTTCCTGGAGACGCTGCAGGATCTAGGCTTTGTTTATCACATCGACGAACCAAGCCACGACGAGCCGTTCATTGTCCCGGTACGCGGGAGGGATTTCGTCACCGTCCCCTACACCTTCCACATGAACGACATCGTCTCCTTTCCCTTCGTCGGCTGGAATGCGGCCGCCTACGAGCAGGCGCTGCGCGACGAGTTCGATCAGCTTTACGAGGAGGGTGCGCATCGGCGGCGCATGATGGTGGTCAGTCTGCACGATCGCATCTCCGGCCATGCCGGCAGGGTACGAGCCCTCGATCGCTTTCTCACCTACGCGAAGGGAAAGGAGGATGTCTGGTTCGCCCGGAAGGACGAGATCGCCCGCTACGTGCTGGCCAACCGTGCCGGCACGCCGGTTGTCGATCGGGGTCCGCCGAGCGTAACAGGCCTGCCCGGGCCGACAGGCTGAAGGAGATTTCCCGGTGTCAGATAAGCCGAAGTACGCCCGCACGAAGCAAAACCACAGACGCTCGCACCTTGCACGCGGCATCGAGCTTTTCGCCGCGTTGACGTTTTCGGTGTCCACGCCCGCCTTTGCCGCTGACGGCGTCAAGATCAATGACCTCGTCGTCGCCGCGTCGATCCCCGAGGCGCAACGCGAGGCGACCATGAAGGCAGTCCGCGCATTCTACGATTTCTGGAACACCGGTGGCGAGGCCCTGCTGAAGGAAGCCATCGCACCCAACTTCACCGACCACACACTGCCGCCGGGACGGCCGCAAGGACCCGAAGGACCGGCCTTCGCTTCGCGCCGGTTCCGCGCCGCCGTGCCCGACCTCAAGGTCGCCGTGGAGAAGATGATCGTCGCCGGCGACTATATCACGGTGCATATGAGCTTCACCGGCCATTTCAGCGGCAAGTTCGGGCAGACACAGGGCAAAGGCCAGCCGGTCCCCTTCATCGCCACTGACCTCGTCAAGATCGAGAACGGCCGCATCACCGACAATTGGCACATCGAGGACAATCTGACGCTGCTGCAAGAGATGGGCGTCGCCAAGGTCGATTCGAATTCGGCAGCGCCTAACAGCGCGCGATAGATGCGCGACATGCCCAAGGACACCTCTATCCGAGGAGCAAATGCGATGAGTATCGATAACTTTGCACGCTGGCTGAGCCGTGTGACTTTGGCCGTCGCGATCATCATGATCGGATGGGGCTTATCTGTCATCTTCACGCAACCTGTCACAGCCTGGTTTTCTGCATCGACGATGATTTGGATGGCGCTGTTGCTGATATCTGCGATTTGGCAGCTGCGTGGCTCCTTCCCGGCTATCGCGGCGTTGGCGCTGGCCACCGCCGTGGTTTCGCGCTTGTTCAGCATTCTGCGTCTGAACCCTCCGGCTGATATCGCCGGTTTGAAACCTGACGATCTCGACCTGCTGGTCGCGACGGGTCCGGGCGTACCGGGTTTTGCGATTTTGGGTTGGTTTCTGGGTGCTCTTGTGTTCGTCCAATTCATCCTGCGGGCCGCATCCGTCGCAGCATCGTCGGATTCGCCAAAAATATCGCTCAATGAGTTGGCTCTGACGTTCATCAGAATCTATGTCGGGTTGATGTTCGTGCCTCATTTCGGGAGTCACATCCTCGGCGGGCCCTTTCAATTCAAGATCTACACGCTCTATTTCGAGAGCCTGGGGATTTTTATGCCCGCCATGCAGGTTGCGCTTGCCGGAGCGATCGAGCTCGTTTCCGCTGTCGGCCTCACATTGGGAGCCTGTGCCCCTGAAAATCGGGGAAGCGTTTTCTGTAGTGATCTATTGCACAGGAGACAACGCGGGCGAGGTTGCGGAGGTCCGCATCCTGCGGGATCTCGTAGGATCGATCCGTCATAGCCGCCCCCCTGCGGTGGCCGTTACGGGAGTCCTTGCTAAGGCCGTGACTCTCCTCCCCATACGTGCCCAAAAGAAGGCAATAGGAATTGGGGGATCTGAGCCCCCGAGACACAACCTCCAACGGGTGCGCTGCCGATCCCTGATTTCGGTTATCGGCTGTCCCACGGCCCACAAGCCCTAGTAGAATTTGAAATCTAAACAAAGATCACAAACAGCGCGGCTCCGATCAGGACGGCCAGCCACGTAACCGATGCGGTTATAAAAAACATATCGCGCGCCATAGAGCCGAGTGAGGCCCCTAGGCGCAATGGCACCCTTGATATAGATCAGCCCGTCCCGGCCGCTTGCGAAATTGCCCCGCCTGGTGGTCGCCAGACGGGGCAATCGTAAGGAGAAAGTCCATGAAGGTGACGTTCAATCAGCGTCACCATGGAACCTTACCACCGCCCCGGTATGGAACAACCCCTGATTCAGCCCATTTAACAGATTGTGCCGGGCCGCCCCGGCATCGGTGACAAGCCAAGTCACCGAGCGGCCTCAGCTTCCCCCGGCTGGGGCCGTTTCATCTAGGAGCCTGTCCGAATAGTCGCTGTTCAATTCTGAGCGAGTCTGATTCAACCTTGGGCTATGAGCAAGTATTTTCGCCCCTGGAATATCGATCAGACACTGCTGCTGCCGCCGAATGTGCAGGACTTCGTGCCGAAAGGCCATGTCTCGCGGTTTATCGTTGAGCTGGTGCGGGAGAGCCTTGATCTCAAGGAGATCACGGGCAGCTATGTGAGCGGGCTCGGGCAACCGCCGTTTGACCCGCGGATGATGGTGGCGCTTCTGCTGCACGGCTATGCGAGTGGGCTGTATTCGTCGCGGCGGATCGCGAAGGCCTGCCGCGAACGGAACGATTTTGTGATGATTGTGGCGCTGGATCCGCCGGATTTTCGCACGATCAGCGACTTCCGCAAGCGGCATTTGAAGGCGCTCGGCGCGCTGTTCCTGCAGGTTCTGAAGTTGTGCGAGACGGCAGGGCTGGTCAAACTTGGCCATGTCGCGCTTGATGGCACGAAGATCAAGGCGAACGCGTCGAAACATAAAGCGATGAGTTATGAGCGCATGAAGAAACGCGAGGCAGAACTGAAAGCCGAGGTCGCTCGCATGCTGGCAGCCGCCGAGGCGGCGGATTCCGAAGAGGACGAGACGTTCGGCAAAGACAAGCGCGGCGACGAGATGCCGGATTGGGCCGGCGACAAGCAGAAACGGCTGGCGAAGATCCAGCAAGCGATGGCGGCGCTGGAGGCGGACGCCAGGCTGGCGGCGGAGGAAGAGCGTCGTATCGAGGCCGAAAAGGAACAGCAGCGCCAAGCCGAAGGCCGCAAGAAGCCGGGCAAACCGGCGGCGCCGCCGTCGGACCAGCCCGATCCCAAGTCGCAACGCAACTTCACCGATCCGGAAAGCCGCATCATGAAGTCGAAGGATGGCTTCGTTCAGGCCTACAATGCACAGGCCGCGGTCGACGCAGGCGCCCAGATCATTGTCGCGCACGAACTGACGCAGTGCGGCAACGATCAGGGCCAGCTGGTGCCCCTGATCGAGGCCATCGAGACCAATCTCGGCCGCAAGCCGGAGCAGGCCTCAGCGGACTCCGGCTACTGCAGCGAATCCAATCTCGAAGCGCTCGAAGCACACGGCGTCGACGGCTATGTCGCGCCCGGACGCGCCAAGCACCCGACAGCAGCGAACGGAAAAATCGGCGGACCGTTGACCCAACGGATGCGAAAGAAGATCGACGACGGCGGCTTCGAAACACCCTACCGATTGCGAAAGCAAGTGGTGGAACCTGTGTTCGGACAGATCAAACAGGCGCGCGGCTTCCGCCAGTTCCTGTTGCGGGGCGTAGAGAAAGTGCGTGCCGAATGGCCCTTGATCTGCACCACCCACAACCTCCTGAAGCTGTTCACCCTCGCAAAGGCAGCCTGAGCCGGTTAACCTGCAACAAATGCCCGTCGCAATGCCTATCTGGACAGGCTCCTAGAGAACCAAAAGGCGAAAGGCGCCAGACCGGAGTGACCGGTGCTCCGTCATGATGCCAAAGCTCGCAACACAGGGGTGTGAGGCGCGGGACCGAAGCCCCGCCACGCCAGCCCGACGTCCAACACTCTGCCGTGAACGAAACTCTTTGCCCGAGATCGCGAAGCCCTCCCGAAACAAAGCCGTCTTACCCTTCGCCTCGGTCTAACACCCATAAGGGAGTGCGGAATGCGTACTCTGATTTTCGGCGCCATTTTACTCGCAGTCGCCGCTGCGGGGTTTCACACCCTGATCTCGTCCTCACTTGCTGCAGCTCGGGACGCCAGGGCAGCGACATTTTCCGAACGATTTGCTCCAGTGCTCAAGCCCCAATGAGAAAGCCCGCCGGCGCTCTCACGTCGACGGGGTAACGAGCGTCAAGTCTTCGTCCGGTAGGCTTATGCTACCGCCGGTCGGTTGCGATCCCGTTACGCCCCAGCCGCCGTCGATGGCTCGCCAGCCGCTGCCGGTTTCGCTTCTTGTGCGATCTCCGACGACGCTGATTTGCGTTAAAAATCCATCCCCCTTTCAGGGCGCTTGCTCTCGCCGTGAGGTTGATGAACACTCCGCCGCCTGGTCGAGCCAGGGCTTTCTAAAAAAGGTAACGATGGTGCAAGACGAAGACATCAAGCTGCTTCGACGAATAGTCGCCGCCGGCGGGCGAAAATACACCGCAGGCAATGTCGATCGCAGCAGATACGACCCGACTGGTCGACCTAGGATGGCTGACGCCATTCAAGACGAACATCAGCGACGTCGAATATCATGTAACGGAGAAGGGCCGAGCAGCCTCTCTGAATAACGCTGATAATTAAGCTTGTGCGCCGCCTGGTCGAACTCGGGCTGAAGGTGAAGAAATGATGGGGAGGCGCTCGACCTGGACCTCTAAGGATGATGATCAGCTGAGGGCTCTTGCTGCATCTGGAGAGAACTCCGCAGCGATCGCTGTGCGTCTACATCGCACTCCAGCTGGTGTTCGCAAACGGGCTATGGACTTGGGCTTCAAGTTGGCCGGTTCGAAGAGAGAGCTGGGGCTGAAGGCGAAGGGAAAATGATTGAGTGGTTCGATGACCTAGCCTTGGGAATGCGTTTCAAAACCGGCGAGGTGTCGGTCACCAAGGAAGAGATTAAGCGGTTCGCGGCCGAGTTCGATCCGCAGCCGTTCCATCTGGATGAAACCGCCGCCCAGAAAACCATACTCAAAGGGCTCGCAGCATCGGGTTGGCACACTGCGGCCATTTCGATGAGTCTTATCGTTAAAATCCGGCCATTTGGACCCCAACCGCTCATGGGTCTTGGCGTCGACGACTTACGCTGGATGACGCCGGTGCGGCCTGGCGATGTGCTTCATGTAGAGGGCGAAGTGGTGGAACTAATTCTATCGCGAACCAAACCGCAAGGGATCGCGAAGGTCAAATGGACGACCTACAACCAGCGCGGCGAAGCAGTATACACCTTCACGCCGATCGGGATCCTCGCCCGTCGTCCTGATCCTGCCAGCTGATTTGGCAATTCCCCTCGTGGGGAAATTCGCGCTTGCCCGCAGCTTGGGGTTGCGGAACGAGATCGTTGCTGAGCTCGAGCTCGCAGAGGGGCGCGTTCGGCGATTTTGGTGATAGCCGCTGGCCTAAAATTAAATTGTCGTTCCAATTGACTCCACTTGAATGCGGCGTACCCTCGCCAAAACGGATCGCGAGCCATGGCTTCCCACGCCAGCAGAGCCAGAGCGGGTCGCTCCCGCCAGCGCGAGTCGAAGTGGGCCGATTCCACGCGTAGGTGCACCAGAACGGCGCTGGTAACAGCGCCGTTTCATATTGGGCACGATCCGGCAGCAGCGCGAGCCCGAGCCGTCGATCATCAACGAAAAGACGATCGCGGACTTCGTGCGGGTGGCTGAGCAGACGGGGATTCTGCAGCCCGAGGCGGCATCTTCCGATCCCTGTCCTGATGCACCCCAAAATGCACAACGCCGCCTGAGCGGAATTCAACTGAGGCGGCCCTCGAATTGCAACCGAAAGGTATGAGGGTGTCTAGGCGGATTGTCATACAGGGTTGCAGCGTCGTATCTGTTGGCCTGATCGCTTACGCCGCTTTGGGACCGGCAAATTGGCAACTACGTCCCATGCTGGGCTGGAAAACCGAACACTTTCTTGGCTTTTTAATCGTGACCTTTATCGCCTGCGTTGCTTGGCCCCGGCCGCTCATTGTCGGATTGGCACTAATGGCAACGGCTGGGCTGCTGGAAACACTACAAGGATTAACGCCAGATCGAGTTCCTGATCTTCCCACGGCACTCTGTGGTGCCGGCGGGGCGCTGCTTGCATCTGTGGCAGCCGAAGTATTCATACGGGCGCGAAGCCCAATGAGACCGGTTGAGTTATCGGCCGACAGTCCCCAAAAGGGGCCACTCCTAAAATTCGGGGGTGACGGCGAGCGGGCCGATGGCTGATCGCGGCTGGCAACGTCGGTTTGATGATCCCATACCGTTGCCGCGCGGCCGTCAGCTCGTCACGCTCGAAGACACCGGCAAATACATCACTAAGCTTCCGAAGGCCGAGCACGAGGCTGCGGAATGGCAGGCTGCGATGGAGGCCCTGATCCTGGTCGCCACGCCAGGTGGGCCGACGAGATTCGCGCGCATTGGCGTCAGTTCTCGTTGGGAGTTTGGAGCTCATATTAGAAATAGTTGTGGCTACTGCACTTAGTCGCCAACGCGTTCGTCCGGAGAACACATGAGCTTCGTAAGCTGGCGGATCGGCAAGGATGCGCTGGACGAACGCGTCATGACGGCCATGGGCAAGGTGCCGCGGCATGAGTTTGTGCCAATCGAACTTCAGCCCTACGCGTATGACAATATTCCACTTCCAATCGGCTTCGCAAAGACGATCTCGCAGCCATTTGTCGTCGCCTTAATGACCGATCTGCTCGACATCAAGGCGGACGACAGCGTTCTCGAAATCGGTACCGGTCTTGGCTATCAGGCCGCCATCCTCGCGCAGCTGGCCCGCAAGGTATACTCCGTGGAAATCATCGACGAGCTTGGCCAAGCGGCGAAGCAACGACTCCGACGGCAGGGCTGCAGAAATGTCGAACTCAAGATTGCCAATGGCTATCACGGTTGGTCAGAGCACGCCCCCTTTGACAAGGTGATCGTGACGGCCGCTCCCGATCTCATTCCTCCTCCGCTGATCCACCAATTGAAGGCGGGTGGGAAAATGGTGATACCGGCCGGCCTGCCCAATACGCAGCAGCTCATTGTGGCCGAGAAGCTCGCCAACGGCAGAATGACGATGAAAGAGATTCTTTCCGTCCGGTTCTCTCAACTCGAGGGGACTGAACCCGGCTTATCATAAGTCTGATGGCGCATCCGTAGCGGAGCATAGATGACCACCTCGAAAACGATCGCCGGCCTGATCGGTCCCACCCTTGTCGCAATCGCTGCCGGCATGCTGCTGAACATTGGCTCTTTCCCTGCGTTGGCGGAACAGGTTTCGCCGTGCTCCCGCCCTGCCAGCAACGAATGTAGGCAGGGGGCACCGAAGACAAGCAGCACGCCATGTCACAGCCACATCGTTGGCCAGAATCAGCGCGGTGCCATCGTGCTGCGGCAGAAGTGGTCGCGTTCCCAGCCGGGGGTCCGGCTCACCAATCTGCCGCCGTGTCGGATCGGCATGGAGGCCTGCGTCGGCGCGGATCACCTTACTCGCACGCTTAAAGGCACTTGGTCATGACGCGCGGTTGATGCCGGCAAAGTATGTACGCCCGTATTCCAAAGGTCAAAAAGAACTATCGAGATGCGGAAGCGATCGCCGAGGTGCAACGCCCAACCATGAAATTCGTTGCGACCAAGACGGCCGACCTGGCCGCTCAGTTGCCTAACACCGGATGACCTGGTGCGCGATCCAGTGGCGGGCGTGGCTTAGCAAGGCCCGTCGTACCGGGCGGGGTCTCGTTGTTAGCCGTCCTTCTGTCGACCTGCTCAAGCGTCGTGACGGATGCCGCGAGCACTGCGATTATCACCGCAACAGCGAAAAGTACGACGGCGGTACGGTGGCTATTCCGCTCGTTACTCATGAGGGCGCGCCTCCACTAAAGTAAAAACGTTATGCGGCTTGGATGGTTCCCCGCGGCGGCACTCGCAAAGGTGCAGCAATGAAGGCGGCCTGACCGCGAAGCTAGCCCATCTTATTCACGAGAGGTCGTGTTTGAGGCTGGCGAGCGTGGCGTAAAAGGCTGATTTGGCGTAGGATTTGGTTGCTTACGCCGATCCCGCTCCTCACCTCGCGAACACCACGCTCGCCATGACCGACGATAATCTTCTGCCGTTCTCATTTCCAGCCGTTGGCGCAAGCAAGTCACAGCCGCTTTCGATGGCGGGCGACTGACCTCGGATGGCGGCGTCATGCTGCTCGCGATGGCCGACCGTCGGCTTGGGATCGCGGAACAGATTGGCGCGCTGCTTTCCCGATCGCCGCGACCCGCCGCGCATCACCCACACGCTGCGCCGACATGATCCGCGCCCGCATCTTCGCGATCTGCCTGCGGCTACGAAGATGCCGACGATCTCGATCGTCTGCGGTCCGATCCCGCTTTCAAGCTCGCTTGCGGGCGGCTGCCTGACAGCGGGCGCGATCTGTGTTCGCAGCCGACGCTGTCGCGGCTGGAGAACGCGCCTTCGCTGAAGGATGCGATCCGCCTGACCTGCGCGCTCGTCGATCAATGGATGGCGTCCTACGAACGCGAGCCCGCGTCCGTCATTCTCGATATCGACGACACCTGCGATGTCGTGCACGGCCATCAGCAGCTCTCGCTGTTCAACGCCCATTACGACGAGCGCTGCTTTCTGCCGATCCATGTCTACGACACCGAGCGCAGCCGTCCCGTCGCGGTCGTGCTGCGGCCCGGCAAGACGCCCTCCGGCGTCGAGGTGCGCGCCCATCTGCGCCGGCTCGTCCGCCGTATCCGCAAACGGCTGGCCCAAGACGCGCATCACCTTCCGAGGCGACGGCCATTACGCCCGGCCCGAGGCGATGGAATGGTGCGAGGCCAACGGCATCGATTACGTCTTCGGTCTGCCCGGCACGAAGCCGCTGTCGAAGAAGGTCGACGAGGCGGCGGACGCGGTCCGCACCGAGCGCGCTGTGCGAACAAGCCCGTCGTGCGCGGCTACGCCGAGACGCGCCACAAGGCCAAATCCTGGAGCCGCGAGCGGCGCGCCGTCGCCCGCATCGAGGCCACCCCGCTCGGGCTCGACATCCGCTTCGTCGTCACCAACGTCGAATACGGCGCGGCCGAATGGATCTACGACAGCCTCTATTGCGCGCGCGGCCAGGCCGAGAACCTGATCAAGCTGCACAAGACGCAGCTCGCCTCCGATCGAACGTCCTGCCGTTCCGCGATCGCCAACCAGGTCCGCCTCGTGCTGCACACCGCCGCCTACTGGCTCATGCTCACCGTTCGCGACGCCATTCCCGAAGCCGCGCGATCTGGCGCACGGCCGAGTTCTCGACCCTGCGGCTGCGGCTGATCAAGATCGCCGCCCGCGTCATCGAAACCGCAAGCCGCGTGCGTCTCGCCTTCGCCGCCGGCTGCCCGGAGGCCGATCTCTTCCGCGGCCTGCCCGGCGCCCTCGCCCCGCTCGGACCCTGAACGGCGGGGCGAAGCCCCTCCGCCCCTCGTCATCCCTCCAACGCGTTCGCAAAAGTATCGGTCGTCAGGCGGTGAAAAAGCCGAACGAACCCGTGCGCTTCGTCAGAGGAGATCTGCGGCCGCATCAATCGGACTCAACAACCGCACTCTCACGAATAGGACGGGTTAAATCAATCAATCCGAGCTGGTTAGCTTCCTGCCAAAGCAGGCAATGAGAAATTGGGAGCAGTCAGATGAAAGCATCGTCTCACTGGCTGAAGTCGGCGGATCGTGCGAAATC
>CAVUYV010000055.1:0-44050 GCA_963745785.1 uncultured Alphaproteobacteria bacterium
ATCACCTTGTCGGCCCGGAACAGGATAGAGGATGCGTCCAATTCAATGCCAAGCTGCCTGGCGGTTTTGAGATTGACGGCCAGTTCAAACTTTGTCGGCTGCACAACAGGAAGATCGGCGGGACTTTCGCCGCGCAGGATCCTGTCGGCGTAGGTCGCGAGCCAAAAATAGGTTGCGCGCTGGTTCGCGCCATAGCTCATGAGGCCGCCGGCGTCGCAATATTCGCTCCATCCGAACATGGAAGGCAGCCGGTGCTTGATGGCGAACTGGGCAATTTTGGTTCCCTGCATCATCGTCGCGGGATCCGGGAAAACGAGTATCGCATCCGCGCGCGCATCCCCGGCCGCGGCAAGCGCGCTGTCCAATTCTTTTACGCCGACGAAGGGCAAATAGAGCGGGACGATGCCCAGTCCTTTGGCTGCCTCCTGAGTAGTCCGCCATTCCGATGGCTCTCCGGGATGATCCGTGTTCGACAGCACCGCAAGCGTCCGGAGTTTTGGAAATATGTCCTTGAGCAGTTCAACCCTTTTTCCCGCGAGTTCCAGCGAAAGAAACGTCGCACCCGTGAAATTACCGCCTGGCCGCGCGAGGCTCTTGACCAGGCCCAACGCTACCGGGTCGCCGCTCTGGGCAAACAGGACAGGAACGTCCGTTACCGCCGTCATCGCTCGCGTTGCAGGACCGCTCGACACGGCGAGATCCACGTTGCCGCGCCGCAATTCGGATACCACCTGGCGCAACGCCTCGGGATTACCCGGCGCGTAGTGAAGCTCAAAGACAACGTTCTTTCCCTCAACGTAGCCTCGCGCGCGCAATCCTTCACGAAAACCCTCCAGGAACGGGTCGGGCTGGGTTTCAGTGGACACCCAAAAGATGCGATAGAGCTTCGTCGGCGCTTGCGCATGCGCGGCGAGCGGCCACGCCAGCGCGCCGCCGAAAAGCGTCATGAAATCTCGCCGTCTCATCTGGGCCATCACAGTTAAGAGCCTCCAGCGGGAGGCCGTTGACAAGGCCGTGGATTAGCGGCGCTTCGTTTCAGGACGATTTCGCGGGGTTGCCGGAATTGTTACAGTCTGTCACACACGCATGGCCTTCCAGTCAGGGAATTCTCCGATCGCGGATCTCGTTTTTGCCCGCGAAAAATGCGCGGAAGCAGGACAAAAAACGAAATTGAGCTTCCCGGCGCTAGTGAAGCCGCCGTTTCCCAATTGCCTTGTTACTGATCGATGTTCTCGAATTAGTTTCGAGCCAAGCCGATTGAAATATCGTCGAACATGCCTCAAACCGGCTGTCAGCGCTTCGAGCCAGCCTTCAGAGACCGTCCACATGATCTTGATTTTTGATCTATTCGCGGAGGCCAAGGTGACGCGCTCAGCCGGCAAACCTCGTTCGCCCGCGGTTAGCTATTGATTCTTTGCTGGTGCGCCCGGAAGCACGGCTGCCACACCTTCCGGATTGATGTTGAAGGCCAGGAATGTCAACGGCTCGTTGCCTGGGTTTCCCCACTGGTGCACGAGGGCGTACGGTTCATAGACCAGGGAACCGGGGCCCCTTGCTTCCGTCTTGCCGTCGACCGTGTTGGCCCCGGTGCCGGAGACGATAAAGTATAGAGCCGCGCCTGACCGATGGTGCGGCGGGTTGGAAGGCATCTGCGCCGGAAATGTAACTCGTGTCAGATTGAGATCATAACCGCCTGGCTTCAGGTCGGGGATCGGTGCAGCTGTGCGAAATAATTCTCTCACCGCGGCAGGCGGCGCCTCGGCCGGCCGATCCAGGTCCGCAGCGGGGGCAAGGAAGAAGTGGAGGAAAGTCGATGGCCCTCCGCTACCCGCCGTTAGCGCCGCGGTCTTTCCGCCGGCGATGAACAGCCCCTCTCCGGCATTGAGCATTTTGGCCTCGCCATCGAGCGCGACCTCGGTCGATCCTGAGATCTGGTAGAGGATGCCGTTGGCCGCCGAGACGCCGCTCTTCTCGGCCGGCTGAAGCGTGACGCTCACCGCCTTGAAATGCAGCGGCCCGTCGGTGACGGTCGGCAGTTTGGTCGCGGCGACCACTGTCCGTGTAATTGCCGGTGCAGCGGGGGTGGTTTGTGCGGCCCCGGAGGCGGGAAGCGCCATCGCGCCGAGCAACAACAGTCCGGTTGTCCTGAACTGCATGATTGCCTCCCAGGTTCAGCGGATAATCCAGGGCACCCTACGCTCACCTGGCGCCTCTTGAAAGGCTGGCCGCGGCGCGACCGTAGCCTTCCCGATCCAGCCTCTCGGGAAGCGGCTGCGCTCATGCCCCCGATAGGATCCCGCAGGTCTAGTTTTGCGGGCCGGAAAGCGAGATCTCGCGTTCGGCGCGGAAGACATTGCCATAGAGGCTCGCGATCCACTGCCGTCCGCTCGAGGTCATGTTGAGATAACGTATTTCAGTCTGAATATGAGGCGCCACGCAGTTCCAATAAAATTGCGGGTACCGATTAACGATGTCGGCGGGCGATTCATAGCCAAGCTGGCGATTGATGCCCACCTCTTCAAATTCATGGTAAAGCGCGTTTGCTTTCCTGAGGTAGTGGGGATCTCCGAGTTGCCCGATCAAATCTGCCGCTCGAACGATCGAGGCCTCCTCATCGCATTCCCGGTCTTTTACGGGAGGAAATCTGGTGCCCTCGATCGCATCGGCAATGCGCTGCCTGTTGAGCGGACCAACGGCTTCGATCCGATTCATCACGTAAAGCTTCGATCGGTCGACGTGGTGAGGCATGAGGCCGGCGTCCGATGAGCCGCGCGGCAAGGTTACCTTCGTGCCAGTCGAATCGATCACAAAGCCGTCCGCGTCGTCATCCTTGAACAGGCCCCGCACATAACCAATGTCGTGGGTAAGGCAGGCAATGATGACATGCGCGTAGTCGTCCGCGGTCATGTGATTGTGCAACGAACGACCGCGGAGGATATCGTGTCCCGCAAGCGTTACGAGCATCGTGTGCTCGACATTGTGGTAGAGAGCGTCGCTATTTCCAATGCATTCGAGCGCGAGGCGAGCGGCCGTTCGGCACCATCTCCACGAAGCGCGTCTGCGAAGACCCGAACCGACCGCGCATGTAGGAGCCGAGAAACTCTTCCAGGGCGTCTGTCGCCAGCTCCGGTATTGTCATCATTGATGCTGCCCCCGCTTCGGTAACCTTCTCGCGTCGACCCCTGACTTCTCATTCATTGCCAATGAGCGGCCAGCATAGCGCATCTCCGGTCCGATGACCAAACGCCGAATGTCCGCAGAACAGCGGAATATATTGCGACGCACCTGCTCCACGTATCTCAAGGAAATCCGGTTAGCGCCAGGATGGTGCGCGGCGATACCTGTCCGCGTTAGATGAAGCTGACCAAAATTTTCTATTGCGGCATACGGTGATCAGCGAGCGTCGCCCCTTTCCAAAATGCGCATCTGGCTCTAACCGCATTGCCCCCGGGTTCGAACGTGCAGGCGCGCCTCGAGCGGTGACCCGTGCTTCACTCCCAGTTCCGCACATCGACGAACCTGCCGGTTATCGCGGCTGCCGCCGCCATGGCCGGCGACACCAGATGCGTGCGGCCTTTATAGCCCTGGCGGCCCTCGAAATTGCGGTTCGAGGTCGAGGCGCAGCGCTCGCCGGGCTTGAGCCTGTCGGGATTCATGGCGAGGCACATCGAGCAGCCGGGCTCACGCCAGTCAAAGCCGGCCTCGATGAATATCTTGTGCAGGCCCTCGGCCTCGGCCTGCTGTTTCACCAGGCCGGAGCCCGGGACAATCATCGCTCCGACGCTGGAATTGACCGTCTTGCCGTTCGCCACACGCGCGACCTCGCGGAGGTCTTCGATGCGCGAGTTGGTGCACGATCCGATGAATACCCGGTCTACCGCGATGTCGGTGATCCTTTCGCCGCCGTTCAGCCCCATATATTCGAGCGAGCGCATCGCGGCGCGCCGTTTGTTCTCGTCGGCAATCTCAGCCGGAATCGGCACGCGTCCGGTGATCGCAACGACTTGCTCCGGATTTGTGCCCCAGGTGACGAGCGGAGGAAGTTTTGCTGCGTCCAACCTGATTTCGCGGTCGAAATGCGCGGCGTGGTGGGTACGCAGCGTCTCCCAGTAGCGCATGGCATCGTCCCATGCAGCGCCCCTGGGGGCCTTGGGACGTCCCTTGAGATATTCGTAGGTTTTCTCATCCGGCGCGACCATGCCGATCCTGGCGCCTGCTTCCACCGACATGTTACAGATCGTCATGCGCCCTTCCATCGAAAGCGCGCGGATCGCCTCGCCGGCATATTCCAAGGCGTAGCCGCTGCCGCCGGAAGCACCGATTTCGCCGACGATGGCAAGCGCCAGATCCTTCGCCGTGACGTGAGGCGGCAGTCGGCCATCAACAACCACGCGCATGTTCTTCGATTTGGACTGGATCAGCGTCTGTGTGGCAAACACATGCTCCGTCTCCGACGTGCCGATGCCAAAGGCGAGCGCACCGAATGCGCCATGAGTAGAGGTATGGCTGTCACCGCACACAAGCGTCAGTCCCGGCAGCGTGAAGCCCTGCTCGGGGCCGACAACGTGGCAAATACCCTGGCGCTTGTCGAATTCATCATAATATTCGAGCCCGAACAATTTGGCGTTTTCCGCCAGGTAGGCAATCTGCGCGGCACTCTCAGGATCCGGATTGGGATTCCGGCGGTCGGAAGTCGGCACGTTGTGGTCGACTACCAGTAGCGTCTTGTCCGGCGCGTGGACCCTGAGGCCGGCAAGCCGCAGCGCCGCAAACGCCTGCGGGCTATCCACCTCGTCGACGAGGTGGCGGTCGATGTAGATCAGGCAGGTGCCGTCTGATTGCTTGTCAATCAGATGGTCATCCCAGATCATGTCGTAGAGGGTACGGGGCCCCTGAGCTGTGATCGACACCAGTCTGCTCCTTCGAAGTGGTTGATTGGCGAGAGCATTCGTTACATCAAGACCGCTCCGATTGCACCGGCAGCCATGGCCGCCCACATGCAAAGCGCAAACAGTGTGGGACGTCGAGTTGGATCATTTGCCTCGGGCCGGTTCGCTGATCTCCGAGGCTGCGCGCCAGGCTGCGGCAGATCGCTCCTACAGCCCTTCGCGAAGCCCTCGCACCGGTTGAACTTCACATAGATTGGATCGGTGGGAAGGAGTGCCGCTGACGGGATCACGAATGGCGGGGTCGACCGTCAGGTTGAAGTTTGTGCCGTTCTGATCGAACGGATCGGAATCGCCTATTCCCAATTCCTCGCAACCTTGCCACCAGCCATGCTCGCCGACGACAACGCGCGGATCGAGTTTTTCGCTGAAACGCGCCCGGGCTCGCATCCCGCCGGCCGGGGTGCGCACGGCAACCCAATCTCCATTGTTGATTCCGCGTGCCGCGGCGGTTGCCGGATGCAGCTCGATCTCCGGGTCCAGAGCGCGCTTGCGCAAGCATGGCAATGCGCGATGCTGGGTCTGACAAAACAGGCTGGGTTTGGCGCAGGTCAGGATCAACGGGAAGGAGGCAGCCAGGTCAGGGCGCGCAACCGGGCCGATTGGCGGCTCGACAAAATCCGGCAGGGCCGGATAGCCGCGATCAAGGAAGGTCTCGGACCAGAATTCGATTTTCCGCGACGGGGTCGGGAAGCCGCGCGGGTTTCCCTTCTCGTCGCTCACGGCGTGCTTCATGTGACGGGTGGTCAGCGGCCTTCGCAATCCGGCAGGTTCCGCTCGAAGCCGATCCAGGCTAATGCCGCTCGGACCGAGCTGCTGGCGGTAGGCGGCATCGACATCACCGTTCCAGAAATGCTCGCCAAGGCCGAGACTTGCGGCGAGGCCGAAGATCAATTCGGTGTCGGAGCGTGCCTCGCCGGGCGGGGCAACGATCGCCTGCCGAAGCTGAACGAGCGATTGCGCCTCTTCGCTGATCTCGAATCCGATCTTGAGAGCTTCGCGTTCGAAGCAGGACGCCACAGGCAGCACGATATCCGCAAGCGCGGCCGTGGGCGTCATGAACAGATCGGCATGGGCGTAAAAATCGAGTGCCGCGAGCGCAGCCCGCCCGCGAACGGGGTCGCCTTGAGCGAGCAGCAGATTGGAGCCGAACCCGATGAGTCCGCGCACCGGATAAGGGATACCTTCCAGGACAGCCCGGTAGAAGTCCCGCGTGGAGACGTGATGAAAGCGCGCAGGTCCGAGCGGACGTTCGGCAAAACCGATTGCCGGAGCAATCCGCCTGGCCGCGGGCAAGTCTTCTCCGGTGATTGACGCGGCCGGTACGGCAGGAAACAGCACGTTGCCGCCGGCCGCATCGAAACTGCCGGTCAATGCATAGAGCATTGCCATTGCCCGCGCCGTTTCCGTGCTGTTGGCGTGATGTTCGTGCCCGCTCCAGGCATAATAAGAGACCGGCCGGGCCTGCCAGATCGTGCGTGCCGCCTGCTCCAATTGGCCGGGAGGAATCCAGCATGTCGCTTCAATCACTTCCGGCGAATATCTTTTGCAAAGCGCGGCATAGCGATCGAACACAGGGCGGCAGCTGACCGTACCGTCGACGGTTGCGACCTTGTATTCGCCGCGCAGGGCAAGATGCTCGCCTGGCGCCTGGTAGCGGCCCGCGGCCGGATCATAGGTAACGACGGAGTTGGACACTGAATCCCAGGCAACGAATTGTCCGGAGCCGCCGGCGGAAGCCAGATGCTCTGCTTTCAGCAGCCTGTCGGTATCGGAGCGCACCAGGAGAGGTCCGTTGCTCCACGCCCGGACGAACTCCTCGTCGTACCACCCTCGCTCGATCATGATGTTGGCCAGACCCAGCGCCAGCGCGCCGTCCGTTCCAGGACGCACGCGCAGCCAGACATCGGCCTTGTTGGCAAGCCCGACATTGCGCGGATCAATCACGATCAGCTTCATTCCGCGTTTGAGGCCCGCGACCGTCGCGGTCGCGTGGGTAATGCGCGAAAACGAGGGATTATAGCCCCACAGGATAAGACAGCCGGATTCGGCAATGTCCGCCATCGCGCCGCCGGCGCTTCCGGTCGCCACGCTGCCCACGCCGAAGACGTAGCGGGTCGCAAAACCGCGTCCCCATCCGCACAGCTCCAGCGCCGACACCAGGTTCGGCGTGCCGAAAGCATTCATCAGTCTGGTAATGAAGGCACCTGAATCCGCGATGGCGGTGGTCGAGGGGGAGGATTGACTGAAGGCGACCGCTTCAGGTCCATACTGCTCCGCGATGCGCCGCATGGCGGCGGCGGTCTGGTCGAGCGCCGCATCCCATGAAATTTCTTCCCATCCCGGATCGGAGTCGCCCTTCGGCCGTGTTCGACGCAGCGGGCGCTTCAATCTATCCTTATGATAGACCAGTTCGGGAGCGGCTCGGCCCTTGGCGCAAATCGCTGCGCCGGTTGGGTGCGTCGGATCGGGGTCCAGACGTGCGAAGCGGCCATCCACGACAGTCGCGACGGTGCCACAACGGGCGATGCAAAGACTGCAGTACCCCTGCACCTGCCGTACGTTCGGCAATCTCCGCAGACATGAACAAGCTCCCTCGCGGCCGTGGACACCGCGTGTGGCCGGATTATGCCCAGCGCAACCGCCGGCTGCCAAGTCAATACCAGGCGAACGCCATCAGATTGTCGCTTGACGTCGTCAGTGCCGGCCTGCCAATTGTGCAACAGGCTGTCGCTTTATGTCAGCAGCGACGAACGGTTCTTCTACAATTGAGCGCAGCGATGATAGACCCTACTCGCGCCCTCGGCGTGCAGTGCACATCGCCGAATGACCGTGTTGCCGGAGCCGCGGGCGGACCATATGCTGGTACACCTTTCGCACCGGGGCCCGCATGATTACACCGCTCGATCCCGTTATCGCCCAGATCATTCCACTGCTGCCGCTGCGCGATCCCAAGACAATGACGCCGCAGAGCGCGCGCGATCAGCTTCGCGCGCTCGCCGCGTCGCGCGCCGCCATTCCGCCACCGGAAGTCACGAGCGCACGAGATACGCAAGTGAAAGGCGCGGCCGGACCGCTTGCCGCGCGCGTCTATCGCGTCTCGGATGAAAAATCGCCGACGGTTGTGTTCTTCCATGGCGGCGGCTGGGTCGCCGGCGATCTCGAAACCCATGACCGCCAGGCGCGTCTGCTCGCGATCGAGACCGGCGCCGTCGTCGTCTCCGTCGACTACCGGCGTCCGCCGGAAACGCGCTTCCCCGGCGCGTTCGAGGATGCCTTCGCCGCGACGCGCGATGTGATCGCCCGCATTGCCGAGTTCGGCGCAGACAAATCCCGCCTAGGCGTGGCCGGGGACAGCGCCGGCGGCAATCTGGCGGCGACTGTGGCGATCGCCTGTCGCGACGCAGAGATCAAGCTCGCCGCGCAGCTGCTGGTCTATCCCGTGACCGACGTCGTTGGAAACTATGCAGAGGCGGAGCAGAACGCGCGCTTTCCCTCACGCGCGGAAAACGCGGAAGGCTACTTCCTGTCGCGCGCGGTGATGGAATGGTTCGCCGGTCACTATCTCGCCGATGCGACGCACGGCACGGATTGGCGCGTCTCGCCGTTGCGCGCCAAAAATCTTGCGGGACTTGCGCCTGCTGTGATTTGCACGGCGTGGTTCGATCCCCTGCGCGACGAGGGCAAGGCCTATGCCGACGCGCTTGCCGCCGCAGGCGTCGCGACGAAGTACCATCATGGCGCTGGCCTGATCCACGGTTATTTCGGCCTCGGCGACGCCTCGGAAACCGCGCGGCACGAGGCGCAACGCGCCCGCGCCGATTTCAAGGCGCTGCTCGAACGGAGCGCCTAACAATCAATATGATCCTTCTTGCCAACGCTGCAATAATCACGAACAGTTTTCCGAACGAGTTTTGTAAGGCCGGCTGTAAAATCGTCGTCGTCCAGCAATTTGCTGGCGGCCGTTCCCGCACTGCGCGCATTTGCCGAAGTTGAGACTTGACCCACGAAAATGGCGGCATTCATCAGCGTTGTGATCACGAGCGCAACAACAATCCACTTTCCGGACATTGATTCTCTCCCTGTCATTTCCAATCGCTGGCTCTGACTAGCACTCTGCCGTCAATGCGACGAGCGCAGCGATGAAGCAAGGCGCCTTGCCACCCTAACACCGGATCGCCTCGGGGAGGCTGGCATTGGGCGCGCATTCGCGCAACCCGTTGGCTCGCAATGACAAGGACGGATGAGCTCGCTGCTGACACTTTTGGTGATCGCGCAATTTAGATTTGGATGGCTCATCCAGGAAAGTTTGTACGCCAGGCGGAAGCCTCAGGCGCACGCTCAAACAATGAACATCTAGAAACCGCCGCCTGCAATTTCGTGCTGCTGCGAGCTCTCTCTTTTGGTCTGAGAACCACCAAGACGCTCTTCTTCCTGATGACCACATTTGGCGCAGGTAAATCGCACCACGGGCGCTTCCGACGCCCATCTCCTCTTCCCTGCATGGACGGCCATGGGCCACGCCTGGCATTTTGGACATGCGACCAGCAATTGATCAGACTGCATTGTACGCGCTCCGCCATAGTATGATGTGAGTCAATGGAGGCCGCCGAGGGATGAGAAATTTTCGGCGGCCTCCCGCCGCGCAATTGAAATCGTGATGGTGATGAACTCACAACCAACTCTGCACGACAGGAAATCAATGCTTTGCCGTGGTACTTTGCTCCTGCTCAACACGTAAAAAATATCCGCCGGCGCAACGGATTTCGCCGCAGATCGCCGTTGCAATGCAGCGGAAGTTCACTTTTGTACACAACGAATTTGGGAAACCACAGGTTGGTTCACCCCTATGCGTTCTCGAAAATTCCGGCATAATTTGTGACACCATGATGATGGAGCCGGGCATGGTTGAATTTAGCGAACGCACCCAAGCAAATATGGACGTTGTGCTTGAAGAGGTATGCGCGGAGCTACCCAATGGCGGCGATCATGAGAGCCGCAAGTTCATCGCCGAGCAACTGATTCAATGCGCACGGAGCGGCCGAACCACGTTGGGAGAGCTCATGAACGCCGCACGCCGCGCTATCGTTCAACTAGGCAGGAACCAGCGTTCGGCGTCCTGAACCGCCGCTGACCTCATTCGTCCGCAAGCCCGCACAGCCGAAACAGGGGCATGCCAGGTGGCCCGGTTCCAGTCCACCCCGGAACGATATGCCCTCGTTACGCATTCTTCCTTTTGACCTGCGGGAGTGAGGCATGAGGCTGGCATATTTGGCTTTTATCGCGTTCCTGGCCGGGCTCACCTTCCTGGTCCTAACCATTGCGCATCAGGAGCGGCAGGCACAGGCTGGCGTGGAAAGCATTCCCCGTTACAAGATCGCGCTTCGGTCCGCGCTCCATGCCGACCGAAGGGCGGTGAGTTCAAACCGCTCAGATGCTGAGCGCTAGGTCCGTTGCGGACACAGCGCCCGCACCTGCAACGCCACCATGGGTTCCATCATCCGTGGACGGCGGAGCGCGGCGGGTTCCGGCGGGGAAACAAGGTGGGCCGCAGCCCGGCCTCTTCATGCGCAGCGATATGGAACTTTCACTTGCAGCGGGACGGAACTCCAATTCGTGGAACAGGAAGCTGCGACATCTGTTCTTGTTCTGCCGCGCATCTGGTGCGGTTTCAGGAGGACAATCATGAAGAAGCTACTATTGCTTGCTACGGTGGCGTCGCTTGCCGCGACGATGGCCAATGCTCAAACCACCGTAACCACGACGGGCGCGGCGCCCGCGGCGGTTCAGATCGAGCCGCAGTATCGAACCAAGATCAAGAGCTACATCACCGAGCACAAGGTTCGCCCTGTTACGACGAAGGAAAAGATCGTCGTTGGCGCCAAGGTGCCGAGCGATGTCGAACTCGTGGCCGTACCGTCGGATTGGGGTCCGTCCCTCACCAAGTATCGCTACGTCTATTCCGGTGAGCGCGTGATGCTGGTGGATCCGGGTACTCGCACTGTGGTGCAGGAAGTCGATTGATCTGGGTGTCCGGTTCAGGTGTTAGACATCCATGACGGGCAAAGGGCCGCCGCGCTACCGGCGGCCCTTGTTTTTCGGCGCAGGCTGGTTGCAGTGCCGCCTTACTGATCCGCGGTCGGCGTGGATTTTTGGTTATCCGCTTCCAGGCATCCGATAATGTAAGCCGTCCGGTCCCTTGGCATGATCTTGGCAAGATCGGCCTTGAGACGGCATTCGAGTTGCTCTTTTTGCTTGGCACGGCGCCGTTCCGTCACCTGGGAGGATCGCCTGATCTTTCGCACGTTCATCGGCGAGCCGTCGGATTCGAACTGCAGCTCGTACTTTTTGCCATTTCCGTCGATCGCGCTGCAGGAGATGCTGGAAACCTGTCTGGTCGCGAAGCTTCCGAGCTGCTTGCATATCCCGGCCGACAACTCAACGATCGGCACCGGCAGGCCATCGACCCGCGGCCTGTGCTTGGAGTTCAGCAGCATCCGGTCGATTTGGAGTTCGTAGAGATTATCCTGCTCCCTCCGGCTATTCTGACCCGAGAAGGTGATGATGTGACTGTCGTCGGTCGGATCGTCGAGCGCGATCGTAAAATTTGCCCGGCCCTGTTCGCCATGGAAGAAGGCAACGGCCCTGCACGCGAAATCGCGTCCCGCAACTCTAAGGGTGCTGCACTTCCCCGACATCAACGCCAGTATGTCGGTGTCGGGTTCTTCTTGTTTGGCCTCGTTCGAGACAAAAACTGTTGCCGCGTGTTGGTCTGGAATTCTGGACATGCTGCAAAAATCGGCTGCCATGGGATGGCTCGGCGATCGAGGTTGCAAGGAAAATAGTGGCAACGGCAAAGACTTGCTGGCAAGGGCGCATCGTCATCCTGGGTCGATAACACATAACATCGAATACGCGCCCTGTAGCATCAATTGGAACATATGTTACCCGAAATTTCCGGCTTTGTGCCGGGCTTAGTAACCGAGTTTTCGATCCTGGTGAAGCTTTGATTCACCGACGAGCAAGATTGCAGATCGCAAGTTCCGCGGAAAGCACAACGGATCGGATCGGGCTAATTTCCTGAAGATTATCTGCCGGGGCTTGCTGACACTTATTTTCCCCGCGCACTGGAAAACGCCCAAGGGGCGCCGTCGCCGGCTCGGTAATCCGCCTCACCCATGTCCGCTTTGCGCCCGCCAAGCGGACTGACATCCTGAAGACGCGCCGCAAACCGTGCGGCCACGGCAAGCGATGCGCCGACACCGGCGAGAGATCATCTGCCGGGGCTTGCTGACACTTATTTCCCGCGCGCACTGGAAAACGCTCAAGAGGCGCCGTCGCCGTCGCACCGGTCCCGCTTTGCGCCTCCAAGCGGACTCACGCCCTAAGACGCGCCGTAAGCCGTGCGGCCACGGCAAGCGATGCGCCGACACCGGCGATGCAAGCGGTCCATCCCAGGCGGTCGAAAAGCTGCCCGAGAACCGCGCTGCCCACAAGGCCACCAAGGAAGTAGCAGGCGAGATAGGTCCCGCTTGCGACGCCGCGGTTTTCAGTGGCTGCCCGGCCGACAAAGCCTGTTGCGGCGGCCTGCGCGAAGAACGTTCCGATCCCAACCAGAACCATGCCGGCCAAGACTTCCGCAAGATGCGAGGACAGCATCAGCGGTAGCCCGATTGCCGCAACCGCAAGCGCACCCCAGATCGCCGGGCGCGTTCCAAAGCGTGCCACCGCGCTTCCGGCAAGGAGCGTCGTCACGATGGAGGGCAGGAAGACAAAATAGACAAAACCCAACTCCATTCGTCCCAACGAAAGCGGCGGACGCACCAGTACAAAGTTCACGAAGGTGAATGTCCCGATAAAGGCGAACAGGATGCAGAAGCCGATGCCGAACGCGGCGCGCAACGCCGGATTGCGCCAGTGAGCGATCATCGCCGCGAACGGCGATTGCGACATTGGCATCGAATGCATCGGACGCACGCGATGGATGGTGAAATACACCAGAATCGCGCCGGCGAGATTCAACAGAGCAAAAAAATAGAAATTCGATGCCAGCCCGAACGTGTCCACGACCGCTGCGGAAACCAGGCGACCTATCAGGTTGCTCGCGACGTTGCCGGTGATATAGGCCGCGAATGCGCCGGCGGCATCCATCGAACTGCATTGTTCGCCGAGATAGGCGAGCGTCAGCGCGAACGCCGATGCCATGCACAAGCCCTGCGATGATGCGGAAAATCGTGAATACCGTGAGGTCAGGCGCGACCGCCAGCAGGGTCGTGGGAATAGCGAGCAAGGCGAGAACTCAAGAGAATGCCGAGCCGCCGATCGATGTGCTGGCTGAAAAAGCCGACGACAAGCCCGGCCACCGCCATTCCCATGGTGCTGGCGTTGACCGCAAAGCCCATCGCCGCGGGGGTCACGTTGTAATGCCTGGTCAGCGACGGCAGGATGGCCTGCGTTGCAAACAGATCGACCACGGTCAAAAACGCCGTCAGGCCGATGACGAACGATCGCAGCGCCACGCCCGGCGAATGACCGCGCATTTCGATATCTTCGGATTTCATTTCCGCGGATATGTCCGTCATGGCTCATTGCTCCTCGCAGGGTTCGGAAAAGGGGGATGTGACGCCTGGGCGTGTGGGGCAAACACGGGGGACCCCAGGGCGTCACATCCAGCAACGAGGCGTGGGCGCTCGTTACATATTGTGGTCGTGCGGATCCTTGCGGACATCGCCGACATACAGAATGACGGTTTGGGTGCCGAGATTCTTCCACCAGTGCGAGGTGCCGAAAACCTCGGGCCTGATATCGCCAGCCTTGTGCAGAATAGGCTCGGCGCAGTTGCTGGCATATTCCACGATTTCACCCTGCTGGACATAGATCAGGGCCGGCCGGTCGTCGTGGCTGTGCCACGGCACGATGCCGCCGGGCTCGATCGTCAGCTTGCGGAAGCGCAGCTCGCGGTCCTTGATGTTTGCGGGTTGCTTCTCGAGATTGATCGAACCCAGGGTCACGTCGGTAACGCCGACCGGCTTGAGGTCGACCTTCTCGCGGGCGTTGGCTTTGATCTTGTCGGCGGGACATTCGCCGGCAAAGGCCGTCGACGTCGCGGCGGTCGATCCGGCGATGACGCAGGCAAGTGCAAGGCCCTGCCAGAGCGCGCGTGAATTTATCGTGTGTTTGAACATGTCGTCGTCTCCTCTGTTCTGCACTGGCCTCGAGTGATCTGGCCGGCTATGCGGCCCACCATCGTTGAGATTTCCAGCTTGAGGAAATGCCGGCTGGCTCTTGAATCGATAGCGCGGCGCTATGCGCGCGAGCCAACAGCGTCACAGCATATGCTTGATGTCGGAGGAAAACGTCGGGTAGGCGTAAACGGTGTCCTTGATCTCGGTAGCGGTGATGCCAAAGCGCATCGCCAGCCCGAAGATATTGACAAGTTCCTCACCGGCATGCCCGACGAAATGCGCGCCTAGAATACGGTCGGTGGGTTCGTCGACGATGATCTTCGACCAGGCGACGGTCTCCGCGTAGGTTCTGGCGGAAAACCAGTCCTGCATGTCGTTGCTATGAACCTTGATCGCGAATCCCTTTTGGTTTGCGGCTGTCTCGGTCAGGCCGACCGCGGCCAGCGCAGGCACTGTATAGACTGAGGTTGCGATGCTTCCGTAATCCGGGCTGTATTTCGGCCCCTCCACGATGTTGCGGCCGACGATGTCACCCTCGTAGGTCGCGATCGGCGAGAGCTGCGGAGAAATCGGCACCGCGTCGCCGCAGACATGGACCTGAGAATTGGAGGTCGAGCGCAAATGACAATCCACCGCCACGCGGCCGTTGCTGTGCTCGACATTTCCCGCCGCCAGATCGAGCGCGTCGACGTTGGCCACGCGCCCGGCGCCGTTGACAACGCGATCGGCCTCGGCCGCATGTTCGCTGCCCTCATGGGTGAAGACCACCCGCAGCCGGTTATTCGCAGGCTCGATCCGTTTCACGCTGACGGCTGTCTTGACACGAATGCCGATCCTTTCGCTCTCGGTCTGGATGCGCGCGACGGCATCGGCGTCCATGGCGGGCAGTAGCTGCGGCAACGCTTCAAGGATCGTGACATCGGCGCCGGCGCGCGCATAAACGTGGCCGAATTCCAGCGATATGACGCCGCCGCCGACGAAAATCACCGAACCTGGGAGCTCGCGCTCGCTCAGCATTTCGTCCGAAGTGATCATGAGTTCTGCGCCCGAAATCGGCAGCGGGCGCGGCTTCGATCCTGTCGCGATCACGATGTGGCTTGCCTCAAGGCGGCGGTCACCGACACGGATCGCATTCGGTCCGGCGAAAGCGGCGTGGCCCTTGATCACCTCGACATTGCGACGTCGCCATCGAGCGCGCAAGGTTCGCAGGGATATCCTTGATCAGGTCCTTTTCGCGGTCGATCAATGCGGACCAGTCCAGCTTCGGCTTGCCGACGGAGATATGATGAATGGCGGCGCGCTCGATTTCGTGCAGCGCGTGGCCGGCGGCGACCAGAACCTTCTTCGGCGTGCAACCGCGGTTCGGGCAGGTCCCGCCGAGGTCGTGCAATTCGATCATGGCGACCGACATTCCGGCGCGTCTGACAGGACCGGTAACGCCAATGCCGGCGTTGCCGCCGCCAAGGATCACCACGTCGAATTTTTCAGATCTCATCGAATTATCCCGTCCATTAGTGATTTCACGCAATCCCTGAACTTTGTATGGTGAGGCCGCGTCGTTGACGCGGCCTGGCTTTACGCGCGGCGTGTAGAGGCTGTTACTTGGTCGTGATGGTCGACGTGATCAACTCGACGACCATCGGGTCGCCATCTTGAATTGCGCGACGCGGTCCCTGATGTTGTGACGCTTGGCGATCCACTCGAAATCGGTCCAGACCGCCCATACCTCGCCGTTGTCGTCCTGCGTCAGCAGCAAGCGGACCGGCCAGTCCAGCCCGGCGTTCGGGTTCGACGTGATGAACTGGGTCCCAAGCGGCGGATTTCCGAACACCAGGAGGGTTGAAGGGCGAAGTTTGATTCCGGCGTCGGCCGCCAGCTTCGATTGATCGATCTCGATGAAGAACTTGATGCCCTTGCCGGCGATGTCGGTCTTGATGCGGGTGATCGCCTCACCCATCGGGACTGCGCTCTTTACCCGGACGATCCCATCATCGCTATCGGCCCTTGCGACGGAAACGGCCGAGACCAGAATCAGTATCAACAGTAGCGATGTGCAGAGATCTACAATACGACTCTTCATGTGACGTCTCCTGCTCGTTGACGCATGCCGGCAGCATGGCTTTCCGGAACATAATGAACGCGCCATCCGGCAATATGAAATACACACTCGCTCTCAAGTCGATAGCCGCGCGCTATTGCCGCCCAGGCGATGCTTCACGGCTATCAAATCGATTGTGCAACGGCATTTCCAGGCTTCGGAAATTCAGCCTCTGATTGGTCAACGCCCGATTGGCGGGCGTCCACGTCAATTCGGAGGAGCTTTCAATGACCCCTTTATCCAAGACCTTGGTTGCGGCTGCTACGCTCGCGGTGATGGCGACGTCGGCGTTCTCGCAAGTGCCCTGGGAATTCAATCCGGGTATGGCCTACATGTATAGCGGCCCTGGAAAGATGACGGCGATGGCCATGGCATCAACGAGCAAGAACCATGAGGCGATGATGAAAGACGCCAAAAAGGTGCCTGATAACACCGTGTTCTTCATGGATGGCGGACAACTGTTCTCTGTCTCCGGAACGCTGGATCCGACCGGCAACTTCTATCGGCCCTGATCCGATCTGTATTATCTGGGAGCAATAAAGCCGCCCCTTCGCGGGCGGCTTTCACAGGAAAATGATACAATGCCGGAGAAATCCGATTACGGTGCCGCGTGATGCCGCGGCATGGTTCAGTCAGTGAATTTGGAAAACCCAATCCGCCGGAGCAAGACTATGACGTCGCTTTCGCCTGCCAATGCCGAGCGACTCAAACTGGCCTTCCAGGAGTGCCGCGACATGGAAGGCACCTTGAACGAACAGCTGCAGGCCTACGCCGCGGCGGGCCGAGAGTTCTTTCCGGCCTATGGCGAAGCGGTGGATCGCCTGGTCGCGCGGATGCACGAAAACGGCGGCGGCGAAAACGCGCCGCGGCCCGGCGATCCGATGCCGCCCTTCATTTTGCCTGACGAGTCCGGCCGGCTGATCAGTCTGAATTCGCTTCTGGAAAAAGCGCCGGTTGCCGTGATGTTTTATCGCGGTCACTGGTGCCCGTATTGCAGGTTGAACGTCAGAGCCGTGATTCAGGCCTATGACCGGATCAAGGCCTCGGGCGGTCAGGTTGTCGCGATCATGCCCGAGATTCAGGAATTTGCCGAGAAATTCAAATCCGACTCCCACGCCCCATTCCCGGTTCTGACCGACCTCGATAACGGCTACGCGCTATCGCTGAATCTCGCGATCTGGCTGGGAACCGAAATACAGCAGCTGCTGTCCTATCAGGATTTGTCGAATTTTCATGGCAATGACGGCTGGGTGCTGCCGATTCCGGCGACCTTCGTGGTCGGCCGCGACGGGTTGGTGAAGGCGCGGTTCGTCGATCCCGACTTCCGCAAGCGCATGGAAATCGACGACCTGATTGCTGCGTTGAAGAAAGCCAACTAGGTCCGGGACGGTATGATATCGCCGCTCGGCTGGCATATTCACGCGCTCAGCCAATGTGCGACCAGTCCGCGCCACGCAGCATTCTCATCACGGCTGACGCGACGGCGGTGCGCTCGCGCCCTGCGACGCCATAGAGGTGGACGGTGCGGCGAATGTCGAGCCCGTCAAGATTTGCCCGCTTCAGGGTTTCCGGCGTCGACACGCTGCGGGGAATAACGGCGACGCCGATATCGGCTTCCAGCAGTTCGATCAGATCTCGCTCCGACGAGATGCCATGGCTGTGCTCCACGTCGATGCCGTGGCCGCGAAACGACGCGCTCAACCGCTCCGCATGCTCGCAATAAGGTTCGCGACAGTAATTGCTGCGTCTGCAGATCCTCGAAGGTGATAGCTTCGCGGTCCGCCAACGGATGGCGATTGTTGACGACGAGTTGAAAGCCTTCGGTGAACAGCGGCCAGGCATCGAGCCGGTCCCACTCTTCGCCAATTTCAGCGGCAATGCCGAGTTCGGCTTCGCCCTTCTTGAGAAATTCCCCGACTTCCCGGCTGTTGCCGCGCAGGAAGCGGAACTCCAAACGGTTGAACAGCCGCTTGATCTGGTCGAGATGCGGAATCAAGAGCGACAGGTCGATGGAATGGGTAAGCGCGATCCTGAGCGCGCCGACTTCACCGCTCTTGAAGGACGACGCGAGTTGTCGGGCTCCGGTCGCGGCATCGTAGCACTGCTTGAGCAGCGGGTGCATGCGAAGGCCGAGCTCGGTCAGTTGCGCGGCCGGGCGCTCGCGGCGAAACAGATCGCCGCCGAGTTCTGCCTCGAGCTGCTTGATCGCCCGCGTCAGCGACGGCTGGGTGACATTGCACTCGTCGGCGGCGCGGGTGAAGTTGAGCACACGCGCGACGGCGAGGAAGTAGCGAACCTGATGCATCTCCATGATCGTGCCCTGGCCTGATCTTGCCGGCATACTACCCGACAAAGCCCTGCAATGACATCGGTACCGCAATAGCGCCAGCCTATCGTTTCGGAAGCTAATGGGCATTTCCGTAAATCCCGGCCGCCATGCAGATTTCGGCAGGGATAACGGCTGCGCAAGGCGCCGAACTCAGCAAGAGGGCAGAGAAGGATTTGCCATGAACATTCAGTTGAAAACGCAAGGCGCGCCGTCGGCCTCACGGTCTCTCGCCGGCAAGGTCTCGCTCGTCACCGGGTCCACCAGCGGCATCGGGCTCGGGATCGCCCGCGCGCTGGCCGAGGCCGGCTCAGCCGTGGTGCTGAACGGCCTCGGCGTTGCCTCCGAGATCGCCAGGACCAGGGACCAGATATCGGCAGATTGCGACGTGAAGGTAAGTTACTCGCCGGCTGACATGACCAGGCCGGCGGCGATCAGCGAGATGATCGAGACGACGCTCGCCGAGCATGGCCGGCTCGACGTGCTCGTCAACAATGCGGGCATTCAGTATGTCGCGCCGCTCGATCAGTTTCCGGCCGAGAAATGGGACGCGATCCTGTCGATCAACCTGTCGTCGGCGTTTCACACGATGCGGCTGGCGCTGCCGGCGATGCGCAAGAACAAGTTCGGCCGCATCATCAATATCGCGTCCGCGCATGGGCTGGTCGCGTCGCCATTCAAGGCGGCCTATGTCGCCGCGAAGCATGGCATCGTCGGCCTGACCAAGGTTGCGGCGCTGGAGACCGCCGAGCAAGGCATCACCTGCAACGCGATCTGCCCGGGTTACGTTTATACCCCGCTGGTCGAGGCCCAGATCGACGGCCAGGCCAAGGCCCATGGAATTTCCCGCGAGCAGGTTATCCACGATGTGCTGCTGGCGCAGCAACCCAACAAGCGCTTTGCGACCGTCGAAGAACTAGGTGCGCTCACGGTATTTCTCGCCGGCGACGCGGCGGCTTCGATCACCGGGATCGCTTTGCCGGTCGATGGCGGCTGGACCGCGCACTGAAACGTGACGTAACAAAACCAAATGACTCGCGAACATCCGAGAAGGCGACAGGCAGGCTAAGGGAGCGTGAGATGAACACTGTTCAAGATAACCAATCCTCGCAGAGCATCGGGCAGCTAAGCCGGGCGCTCCCCGGTCAGGTCGTGCTGGTACTGCAGGGCGGCGGCGCGCTGGGATCCTATCAGGCGGGCGTCTATCAGGCGCTGCACGAGGCTGGAATCGAGCCGGACTGGATTATCGGCACGTCGATCGGTGCCATCAATGCGAGCCTGATCGCCGGCAATGCGCCTCAAAACCGCGTGTCACGCTTGCAGGAATTCTGGAAGCGGATGGAGCAAAAGCCGATCTGGAGTTTTCGCGATGTATTCCCCGGCTTCAACGAAAAACTGTCCTACTGGTCGACGGTAACAAACGGAATTCCCGGTTTCTTCAGGCCCAATCCGCTTGCCCATGCCGGCAACGACTATCCGCTTGGCGCCGACAGGGCCGGATACTACTCCACCGAGCCGCTCGAACAGACCCTTACCGAACTGGTCGATTTCGATCTGGTGAACCAATGCAGCCCGCGGCTGACGGTCGGCGCCGCGCATGTCCGAACCAGCCAGATGCGATATTTCGACAGCCGCGACTGCGAGCTCGGCGTAAAACACGTCATGGCGTCGGGCGCGCTGCCGCCGGCGTTTCCCGCTATCCGAATCGACGGCGAGTTATATTGGGACGGCGGCATTCTTTCGAACACGCCGACGGAAGCGGTGTTCGATGACAACCCGCGCCAAAATTCGCTGATCTTCGCCGTTCACATGTGGAATCCATCGGGCGCCGAGCCGACCACGATGGCGGAAGTGCTTAACCGCCACAAGGACGTGCAGTATTCAAGCCGGATCGCGAGTCACATTGCCCGACAGCAGCAGGCGCATCGCCTGCGTCATGTCATCAGCCAACTCGCCGCGCGGCTGCCTGCGTCCGAGCGTAACAGCGATGCGGTGAAGGAGCTGGCCGGCTACGGTTGTCCGACGCGGATGCATGTGGTGCGGCTTTTGGCGCCGCAACTCGATCGCGAGAACCACACCAAGGACATCGACTTCAGTCCGTCCGGCATCAGGCAGCGATGGGACGCCGGATATGCCCATACCAGGGCGGTTCTCGATCGTTCTCCCTGGAGCGGCGAGTTCGATCCGCTCTCGGGCGTTATTCTTCACGAGCAGATGGAAGTCATGTCCGCCGCGGCCGAATGATGGAACACCGCGCAGGATGTCGGCGATAGCATTTGGCCGACATTCGATCTTTGGCGAATGCTACCATGCGATGAAAAGTTGAGGGCCGAAGCAATTCCCGAAAGCAAGCTGCGTTGAGCGCAGCCGTCACCGACATTTGCCTTCCCGAAAACCCAGGCCGTCTGCCAGGGTCCACTTCGTTCCAAAACTTGGCCTTGGCGAGAAGGCGGGTCAGATGAAACCGGGAGGCAATTAATGCACAAGATGCTCGTTCTTTACAATGATCCCAAGGATCCCGCACATTTCCGGAAATACTACGTCGAGACGCATTTACCGCTTGTGAGCAAATTACCAAACCTCAAGGCGAGCCGTTATTCGTTCGATGTGAAGCCCCTGGGACCAGGCAAGGCGCCTTATTTTTGCATCTTCGAAGCCGAGTGCGAGAACGAGGCAGCGCTGATGGCTGCGCTGGGGTCGAAGGAAGGCAAGGCGGTTGCCGGCGATGTGCCCAACTACGCTTCCGGTGGCGTCACCATGATGCATTTCGCGGTCGGGTGATGGGCTGGAGCAGGATCAGATGCGATCACGGGACGCGCACCGGATTCGGCATTGTCGAGCTTTTGATAAGAATCTTCACGACGACCCATCGTGTGCGTTTCGATAACTATAAAACTAAACGAAGTGTTCAAAATGTCCTGTGATTCTGGCGGTCGGATTTTCTGGGTCAAAGCCAGGGGCGGGGAATGTATCCGCGACGGTTCGCTCGCGTTCGACCGGCAGGCAAGGGTTCCAACTCGGCCAAACTGATCGTTGGGCCGAGAGACCCCCTTATTGACTGCACTGTGGTTGACTATTCCCCCGGTGGCGCCTGCCTCGAAGTCTTTGGGCAGCCCAGGCTGCCTAATCGATTTGAGTTGCTGTTCGGTGGCACCAAGAAGCGTTGCCGGGTGGTTTGGAGCGCCGGACGACGTTTGGGGGTCGCTTTTTAGGCGAGGCCCTGTTCGCCGAAATTCCCGAGAATCGGCTTTCGACCCGCTCCGCCATCGGCGGCGCTGCTCATCCTCATTCGATCACTTCGTCGGCCCGCAATAGAAGCGACGCTGGCACAGTAAGGCCGAGCGCCTTGGCTGTCTTGACGTTCACAGCCATCTCGAATTTGACCGGCACTTGAACCGGTAAATCGGCGGGCTTGGCACCCCGAAGAATGCGATCGACATAGGGAGCGGCCCGACGAACGATATCTCTGAAGTCGGGTCCATACGAAATCAGACCGGCTTCCTTGGTCACGACATACCTCCACGGGTAGATTGTGGGTACGTTGCTTCGCGCTGCTTGCAACAAGATTGGCTGGACATGGTTCAGCATGAAAAAGTCCGGCATGACAACGAGACCGCCATCAGGTTCTCGTCCAAGCGACGTCACAACGGTTTCGATTTCGGCATCGCTTTGAGCACGCGCTGCGATTGGCGTAATTCTGGATGATCGGGCAGCAGCCTCGAAATCTCCAAGATAATATTTCCCGCCGCCGGGAGCTGTGTCAGGATTAAACATCATGGCGACCCGCTTGATGCCGGGGGCGATATCCAGGAGCAGATCCAGCAATTTACTCCCCATTGCGGCTTCTGATGTGATGAAACCGGTGATATTCCCGCCCGGAAGGGGCAGTCCCGCAACGAACCCCTCGCCGACCGGGTCGGTGACGACGACAAATACGATCGGGATCGTGCGCGTCTCCCGCTGGAGTGCCGCGGTCACCGGCGTCCCCTGCGCGAGGATCACGTCGGGTTGCGTGGCGACCAACTCTTTCGCGAAAGTCCGAATCTTGTTGACGTCGCCACCGCCCCAGCGCACATCCATCCGCAGGTTTGGACCGTCGGACCAACCCAAATCCGCAAGCCCCTGCGTGAATCCGGAAAGCTGAGCCGCTCCCTCGGGATCGTTTTCGCCCAACGACATGAGCACGCCGATCCGCCGCGACCGGTCAGGCTTCTGCGCGAGTGCAACGAACGGCCATGCGACCGTTGCGCCGCCAAGCAAACCGACGAACGCCCGCCGTTTGATGCAGAACGCCATTTGCTCTCTCCTAAAGAGGAATATGAAACGCAGCACGCGTGTCGAAAGCAGGTTTGTGCTACTTCATGATATGCCGGGCAGCGACAAAATGTCCGTTATGGCGGGCCAAAAGCGGACATCGAATAAGCGCTACTCCGAAGTGCATGAATACGCACATTGCTCACCGCAGCTTGCTCAATAGCGCCACCAGCGTCTCGCGCTCCCTGGCATCGAGCGGCGCAAGCGTTTCCTTGGTGATCGCGAGTGCGTTCGGCGCGGCTTTTTCCGCCAGCTGCTGACCCGCGCGCGTCAGGCTGACCAGCAAACGGCGGCCATCCTCGGGATCAGGGCTGGTCTCGGTCAGGCCGCGCGCGGTGAGCCGGTCGATCACGCCCTTGATGGTGGCGACGTCCATCGCCGTCAGCCGTCCGAGCTGGTTCTGCGAGCACGGGCCGGTCTCGGTGAGTTTTGCGAGCGCCGCCCATTGCGTCGGCGTCAGATTGATCCCGATCTCGCGGGCGAAGATGGTGGCGTGGCGCTGCCACACCTGGCGCAGGATGAAGCCGATCTGCTCCTCCAGCACGTAAGCCGGCCGAGACGGTTTTACATTGCGTTTGGCCGAAACACTTCTGGTCATCTGCAGCTCCCCGCCCCTGTTGTGTCTGCCCGGCGATCACAGCGCCAGATGCGCGTCTCTGACGTCCGGACGGGCGTCAAGCTCGCGCATGGTGCCGTTGAAGCAGATGCGGCCGCGCTCGATGATGTAGGCGCGATCGGAAATCAGTCTCGCGAAATGCAGGTTCTGTTCCGAGACGACGATGCCGACGCCTTCCTTCTTCATGGTCAGGATGGCGTCGACCATCTGCTCCACGATCTTGGGCGACAATCCCTCCGACGGTTCGTCGAGCAGCACCAGCGACGGGTTTCCCATCAGGGTCCGCGCGATGGTCAGCATCTGCTGCTCGCCGCCGCTCATGCGCCCGCCGTGGCGGCCGCGCATCTCGGCGAGATTTGGAAACAGCGTGAACAGTTTTTCCCTGGTCCAGTGCGGCGCGTTCGGGCCGGACCGGCTGGCGGCCCACTTCGAGGTTTTCATCGACGGTCAAGTCGGTGAAGATGCGCCGCTCTTCCGGCACGTAACCAAGCCCACCGCTGACGATCGCGTGGGTCGGCTGAGAGGAGACATCCCTGCCCTCGAACATGATGCGGCCAGAGCGTTGCTCGACCAGACCGACGATGGAGCGAAAGGTCGTCGACTTGCCGGCGCCATTGCGCCCAAGCAGCGCGACGACTTCGCCCTGGCCGACTTCAAGCGCGATGTCGAACAGGATGTGAGCGGGGCCGTAGTAGCTGTTGAGCCCCTCGACCAAGAGCTTCATGCGCCGGCTCCCTCGCGATGGCGCGCGTCGTAAACCAGGCCCTCGCCGAGGTAGATGGCGCGAACCTGCGGGTTGCGCCGGACTTCTTCGGGCGAGCCTTCGGCGATCAATGTGCCGCGATTGAGCACCAGGATGCGGTCGGCATGTTCGAAGACCACGTCCATGTCGTGCTCGGTAAAGAGAACGCCGATCGATTGATCCCGCGCAATTTGTGCGGTGAGCCGCATCAGCTCGATCCGCTCGCGCGGCGCCATGCCGGCGGTCGGCTCATCCATCAGCAGCAGTTTGGGCTGATTGGCGAGCGCGATAGCGAGTTCCAGCCGCTTGAGATCGCCATAGGCGAGCTCGCCGCAAGGGCGTTCCGCAAAACCACTCATGCCGACCAGTTCGAGCAGACGGCTGGCTTCTGCTTGCGCAAATTTTGGCGTCGAGGCCCAGAGATTAAACAACTGCCGGTCATAGGACACCAAGGCGACCTGAACGTTCTCGCACACCGTCATGGTCGGGAATGTCGCGGTGATCTGGAAGGTTCGTCCGACGCCCAGCCGCCAGATCGCGCGCGGCTTCTTGCCGGTGGTGTCCTGGCCGAGCAGATTGATCCGGCCGCTGTCGGGAATGTTCTGGCCGTTGAGCATATCGAAGCAGGTGCTTTTTCCTGCGCCGTTCGGACCGATCAGCGCCAGGATTTCACCGGCACGAAGCGCAAACGACACACCGCGCACCGCATGGACGCCGCCATAGGATTTGCTCAGATTCTCGACTGATAGCAGCGTGGGCGTGATGCTCATTCGGCAATCTCGATCCGGGAGCCAAGCAATGCGGACTTTGACGATTGAGTTCGGCGATTGCGGATCGTCTCCAGCATGCCGACGATACCCTTCGGGAAAGCCACCACGATCAGAACGATGACGGCGCCCAGCACCAGTTTGGACAGATCGGTCTGGCTCACCAGCCAGATGGAGAGCGCCTTGTAGACGATGGCGCCGATAACCGCGCCGGAGACGGTCTCGACGCCGCCGAGCAGCACCATGACCAGCGCATCGACCGAGAGCGAGATGCCGAGGCTGTCGGGAAACACGCTGCCCTTGAGATACGCAAACAGCGCGCCCGCAACGCCGGCGACGGTGCCGGCGATCACGAACGCCGTCCACTGGATACGCTTGCCGTCGATGCCGATGGCCTCGCTGCGCAACGGCGAGTCGCGCGTCGCCCGCAGCGCGAAGCCAAAGGGCGAGAACACGATGATGCGAAGCGAGGCGACCGCAAACGCGGCGACGCCGAGCGAAAGCCAGTAGAAATGCGAAGGCGACGCCGCCCATCGCTCCGGCCAGACGCCCAGAATGCCGTTGTCGCCGCCGGTCACCGCGACCCACTGGAACGCGATCGACCACACGATCTGCGCGAAAGCCAGTGTCAGCATCGCGAAATAGACGCCCGACAGTTGGACCGCAAAGAAACCGAACACCGCCGCGCCGAGGCATCCGAGCAGCGGGCCAAGCAGAAGGCAGGCAATCATCGGCAGGCCTGCGAGCTTGGCAAGGAAGGCGACGCCGTAGGCGCCAAGCCCGAAATAGGCGGCGTGGCCGAACGAGGCGAGCCCGCCGACCGACATCAGGAAATGCAGGCTCGCGGCGAAGATCACGAAGATCGCAATCTCCGAGCCCACCGTGAGCGCGTAGTTGCCGCCGATCAGCGGCAGCGCCGCCGCCAGCGCCAGCGCAGCCATCGCCGCTATGCGTTCGCCCGACGTCAGCGGGCGCCAGGGATTGACGGTCAGCCCGGGCGTGCGGCGCGCGGCGGCTTCCTGCTTGCCGAACAGGCCCCATGGCCGCACGATCAGCACGGCGGCCATCACCAGAAACACCAGGATGATGGAGATCTTCGGAAAAATCAGGATGCCGAACGCGTTCAGCTCCGACACCAGCACCGCTGCGACAAAGGCGCCGATGATGCTGCCGAGACCGCCGATCACGACTACCACAAATACGTCGACGATGATCCGCAAATCCAGCGCGTGGTGCACCGCGTCGCGCGGAATCTGCAAGCCTCCGCCGAGCGCCGCGAGAAAAACCCCGAGCGCGAACACGCTGGTGAACAGCCATTTTTGATTGACCCCGAGCGCGGCCACCATGTCGCGGTCCTGCGTCGCGGCGCGAACCAGTACTCCCCAGCGCGTTCGCTGGAACATCAGCCACAGAACTCCGAGCACGACCGGACCGAGCCCGATCAGGAACAGGTCGTAAGTCGGAATGTTCTGGCCGAAGAAATCAACCGCGCCCTTGAATCCCGGCGCGCGGCGCCCCAACAGGTCGCTCGGCCCCCAGATCAGCACCACCAGATCCTCGACCATCAGGGTGAGGCCGAACGTCGCCAACAGTTGAAACAATTCGGGCGCATGGTAGATCCGCCGCAGCAGCACCATTTCGACCAGCACGCCGACGGCTGCCACGATCAGCCCTGCTGCGAAAATGCCGCCCCAGAAGCCGATCGCACCGGAAAATCGCTCGGTCAGCGTAAACGCGACATAAGCGCCGAGCATGTAGAACGCGCCATGGGCGAAATTGACGATGCGTGTCACGCCGAAAATGATCGACAGCCCCGACGCCACCAGAAACAGCGACGCCGCGCTGGCAAGACCGGTCAGGAACTGAACGAAGTAAAAGGCCATTTGCGCATCCGCTCCAGCGCGGTTTTCAGTGCAGTGGCTTCATCCTTCGAGACGGCGCGTCGCGCCTCCTCAGGATGAGGTCTAGATCCTCATGGTGAGGAGCGCGGCAGCGCCGCGCGTCTCGAACCACAAGGCCCGATTCCGGTCGTCATTCTGACAAACCGGAATAGCTCTAAAGGCTCAATCCTTCGGGCGCAGCTTGTCGACCTCGGCGTCACTTGGCAGATAGTCCGAGCCCTTGCGATAGACCGAATCCACCATGATGCCCTTGCCGTCCTTCAGTGCGGTCTTGCCGACGAACGCGCCCAAGGTGGACTGATGATCGATCTTGCGGAAGGTGATCTCGCCGAACGGTGATGCCACCGACAATCCTTCCGTCGCGGCGATCAGTTTTTCCGGATCGGTCGAATTTGCCTTGGCGAGGATCGCCGCGGCCGATTTGATGGTCTGATAGCCGACGATCGAGCCAAGCCGCGGATAGTCATTATACTTGGCCTGATACGCCTTCAGGAACGCGTCGTGCTCGGGCATCTTGATGCCGTACCAGGGATAGCCGGTGACGATCCAACCTTCCGGCGTTTCATCCTTCAGCGGGTCGAGATATTCGGGCTCGCCGGTGAGGAAAGAGACGACCGAGCGACCCTTGAACAGTCCCCGGGTGTTGCCTTCGCGCACGAGCTTTACCAGGTCGGCGCCGAAGGTGACGTTGAGAATGGCTTCCGGATTGGCGGATGCGACGGCCTGCACGACCGGACCCGCGTCGATCTTGCCCTGCGGCGGCCATTGTTCGTCGACCCACTGGATGTCGGGCCGTTTTTCCGACATCAGTTTCTTGAATACCGCAACCGCCGATTGCCCATACTCATAATTCGGCGCGATCGTCGCCCAGCGTTTCGCGGGCAGTTTTGCCGCCTCTTCCACCAGCATGGCGGCCTGCATGTAGTTGGATGGACGCAGGCGGAAAGTGTAGCGGTTGCCTTTGGCCCAGGTGATGGCATCGGTCAGCGGCTCGGCCGCCAGGAAGAAAACCTTTTTCTGATTGGCGAAATCGCTCACCGCCAGACCGATATTGGAAAGGAAGGTGCCGGTCAGCATCACCACATTCTCGCTCGACACCAGTTCGTTGGCCGCGGTCTGCGCGTCGGCGGGCTTGCCGCCATCATCCTTGGAGACGACGACGAGCTTCTTGCCGTTGATGCCGCCGGCGGCATTGACTTCCTCGAGCGCGAGCTGCCAGCCCTTGCGATAGGGCTCGGTAAAAGCAGGCAAAAGCGAATAGCTGTTGATCTCGCCGATCTTTATCTCGCTCTGCGCCACGGCGGAATGCGCCATGCCGCCAATCATGATCGCCAGTCCCGCGCCCAGAAAATATCTGCTCCGCCGCATCCGTTACCTCCACTGTTGAAACTATCGTAGACCGTCCTCGCCCTTGATTTCCGCAATCGTCAGGCCGCCGACGCGCGGCAGCGGCCTGCCGCTGTCGGTGATCGCGACCGCCACCATGATCTCGTTGGCGCGCGGGGCATCGTTGATCTGCACTTCCATGCCGTCGAAATGGCTGCGCACGAAGGCTGCGTCCTTGTGGCCGAGCGGGATGTCGAGCGTGGTGCCCGGCCCGCTGCGCTTCTTCGATGACGGAATCAGCGCCGCGCCCTTGCCCAGCACCTTGCGCACCGGCGCGCCCATCTTCGGATGCAGGATCGCGGCCGCATGTTCGAGCTCGCCGTTTTCGCCGACGGCCGCCGCCTTGCCGTAGCTTTGCGCCTTGGCGCCGTCGATGCCGAGCGCGGCGACCGCCTTTTTCGAAAGCAGCTCGCCGAGTTCCTCACCGATCGCAATAAGCGGTGAAAGGTCTTCGACGTATTTTCCGGCGAATGGATTTTCGATCACGGCGATCGCCGCCGCGCGCCGGGTCGGCGGGGTGACGGTCTGACCCATCTCCCGATGCGTCTCCTCGACCACCGTGACGATCTTGCGAATGATCGCGCTCATCGTTGTCCGCCCCGCTGTCTGATGTAGGTGAGCTTAAACATGCATCGCTCTTTCCATGGCGTGCCCGCGCAGCCGCGCCTGCGCGTTCGACATCTCGATCGCTCTTGCCGCCACCGTGATCATTTCGCCGTGCAACCGCAATGCAGCGCCGTCGATCAATCCCGCGGCGAGCAGTTTTCGCGCACAAGCCGCGCCGGATTCGAGCGCAGCCTCAATCTCGCTAGCTGACAATTCGCCGACGCCGCGGGTGACCAGCCGCGCGCCGAGGTCGCTGTCGGGTTGCAGATCATGTGCCGGACAGCGGTCGATGGCGGGATGTCCGGGCAAATCGACGGCATTGGCAATGATGGTGGCGGCGGCGTCGGCTTGCGAAGCGGTAGGCGCCAGCACGGTGACGGCGTCGGCAATGCCGAGCGAAAAACTGCGGCCGTGGCGACCGCTGGTGGCAACGCCCTCGCGAGGGATCGTCGGCATGAATGACCATGGTTCGCATCACGCCAGGCTCGTCGGGCCGCTCCGCCAGACCCACCGTAAAATGTTCCCCGTCGTCAAGATGCAGCGCGATGTCGCCGCCATTGTTGACGTAAACGCGCCCAAGCGGCGCGCTCTGCAGCATCGCGCCGAGAATTTCTTCCGCGACGGAGCCCGCGACCGCCGCCATGGGCGTAATGAAATGTTCTGACGCAAACGGCGCTACCGCTTCATGCATGCGGCGCGCGACCGCGCCTCGCAGGGGGCACCGCGCCGGATCGGCGGCCTGGCGCAGCAGCGGCAACTCCTCGCAGAGCTCATCGAGCAAACCGGTAAAACGCCGTACCGCGGCGTCATAGGCCGCGCGCACATTTGCCTCGCTGCCGCGCGCCTCCACGATCAGATCGATCGGGCCGTCCTGCAGATGAAGTCGCCTGCCGTCGGCCAGAAGCGCGATTTGCGGAGCCCTCGTCATGCGCGTCGTCCCGGTGCCGATTGCAGCGAAGGCGCTTGACGGGTTTCAGCGTTGTCCTTCAACGACGCCAGCGGCCGGACGTGATCCATGTGGCCGCCCAGCGCCGCATAGTCCGACAATTTTAGCGTAAACTCGATCGGCGCCACCAGCGCCGGCGTCGGCACGTAGCCGAAGGCGCCGGCCGGCAATCGCGTGACATCGACCATGAAGGTGATGCCGCCGCCGGGCCAGACATACACCGGCGCACCGCCGCTGGTGACGCGCGTCAGCGCCTCCTTGACCGATCGCGTCAGCCGGACCGGATTGTCGGTGACGCCGGCCCGCAACGATCCGCCCGCCCCGCCCATGAACAGCACGGTGCACAGCGCCGGCTCGCAGTTCTCCTGGATCCGCTCGACCGAGTGCTTGAGATCGGCCGGCATCTCTTTCTCGACGGGTTTGAGCGCTTCGTCGAGCTCATAGTAAGCCGCATGCTCGCCCGTCGTTGAGACCATCAGCATGGTCATGCCGGGATGCGCCTTCTTCGGATCGAACGGACCGAGCACCGAGAGTGGATCGGAGATCTTGGTGCCGCCCCAGCCGGTGCCGGGCTCGGCCACCTGGAAATAACGGCCCGGCGTCGACCGCCGCCCTTTCATCTTGATGCCGGTGTCGGGAATATCGAGTAGCTTGCCGGCCTGATGTTCCGAGAGAACGCCGGTGATGTGGTCATCCACGACAACGACCTCATCGACCTTGCCGTGCCATTGCTTTGCGAACATGCCGATGGTCGCCGAGCCGCAGCCGACCCGCATGCGTTCCTCGGGAACACCGTTCACGATCGGCGGATATCCAGCCTGCACCACCACGGTTGCACCGCCGTCGATCGTCAGTTCGACCGGCTTGCAGTTGCTCAAATCCATCAGCGTGTCGCAGGTGACGCGGCCTTCTTTCTTTGAGCCGCCGGTGAGATGATGCACGCCGCCCAGCGACAGCATCTGCGAGCCGTATTCGCTGGTGGTGACGTGACCCACCGCCTCGCCGTGCGCCCGCACCGTCGCGGTCTCCGGACCGAGATATCGGTCGGTGTCGATCTTCACCTTGACGCCGCAGTAACTGAAGATGCCTTCGGTCACCACGGTGACCATGTCGATGCCGTCGATCTCGGACGAGACGATGAAGGGCGCCGGCTTGTAGTCGGGATAGGTGGTGCCGGCGCCGATCGCGGTCACGAACACGCTGGGCTCGTGGACGATCTTGCCGTCCCAGTCGCCGCCGGCCTGGAACGGCACCAGCCGTCCGCCATGCGACACGGTTCGCTCCAGGACGATATGCGGATCGACGCGCACCAGTTCGCCATTGTGGTTGGCGTAGCGATCGCAGGCGCCCGCGGCCCCCGGCTTGATGTAGCACATCACCGGGCAAGCATCGCAGCGGATCTTGTCGTCGACGGGAGCGGTTGTCGTATCAGTCAGCATGAACACGCTCTCAAAGCCAGCGTCAGACTGTCGGATAAGCCAATTGGCAGCAACGTATCATCAACGAGAGTTCAGGCGCTTCCACAATATCATATCTCTCGCCGCCAGCATTTTGTTCGTATACAAACGATCTTGCGCGCGTGCCGAAAAACTGTCAAGCGTGTTTGGAAGCGAAAGAGCCCGCTGCCGAATAAAAGTTCAATTGCCCTGCGGCAATGTGTACAAACCGGGCAGACCGCTTCGCTCGGGACGGCCGGCTTGCACGTTTGTATGCAAACGGTATCCTCGCAAGGGCTTATCGCGATGTTTTGCAGCGCAACCGCAACCAGCCGGCGGGAACCAGCAGCATGAGGCAGCCCACGATCCGCCTGACCGTCAACGGCGGCATCCACGACGTCAACGCTGACCCCGATACCGCGCTGCTTTACGTGTTGCGCAACGATCTCGAATTGAACGGCCCGAAATACGGCTGCGGCCTCGGCGAATGCGGGGCCTGCGCGGTGCTGATCGACGGCGTCGCGGCACGTTCCTGCGTCATCCCGATCAGCGGCTGCGTCGACCGCGACATTGTGACGCTTGAGGGCCTCGGCTCGCGCGATCATCCCGACCCGGTGCAGCAGGCCTTCATCGCCGAACAGGCCGCGCAATGCGGCTACTGCCTCAATGGCATGATCATGAGCACCAAGGCACTGTTGCTGCGCAGCCCTCACCCATCGGAGACCGAACTGCTCGAAGCGCTGCGCTACAATTTGTGCCGATGCGGCGCTCATATCGAAATCATGCGCGCGGCAATGCGGGCGGCAGGCGCTCTCGCCGAGGCGCAAGATTGATGGCGCCAGGGCCTGCGGACAATCGTGAGGTTCGGCCCGGATCGCTGTCGGTCGTCCGCCCGGTTGCTTCCGGCGCGCAAGGCCCATTCGAAACCTTCGTCAAAATAACGGCCGACGGTGCGGTCACCGCGTTCAACGGTCATGTCGATCTCGGTACCGGCATTCGCACCGCGCTTGGGCAAATCGTCGCCGAGGAACTCGACGTGTCCTTTGCGCGCGTCGTCGTCGTGCTGGGCGATACTTCGCGCGTCCCCAATCAGGGCGCGACCATCGCCAGCGAAACCATCCAGATCACGGCCGTCCCCTTGCGCAAGGCCGCTGCACAGGCACGGCATTTTCTGGTCGCGCGCGCGGCGGAACGGCTCGAGCTTCGCGTCGAGGATCTTGCGATCGAGGACGGCCTGATCCGCGGGAAGGACAACCGCAGCGTCAGCTATGGTGAATTAATCGCCGGCGAGACCATCCGGCTTGAATTGGCCGACGACGTTCCGGTGAAGGCGGTTAACGCCTACACCATCGTCGGACAGTCGGTGCCGCGCATTGATCTGCCGGCGAAGGCAACCGGCGAAACCGTCTATGTTCACGACGTGCGCGTGCCCGGCATGCTGCACGGCCGCGTCGTGCGGCCGCCCTATGCCGGCGTCGATGCCGGCGCTTTTGTCGGCAACAGCCTGATCGCCGTCGATGAGGCTTCGGTGCACGATATCCCGGGGCTGGTCGCGGTCGTGAGGATCGGCGATTTCGTCGGCGTCATCGCCGAGCGCGAGGAGAACGCCGTCAAGGCGGCGGCGCAGCTCAGGGTGAGCTGGAAGCCTGTGCCGACGCTGCCCGATCTGAAGGACGTCGAAACGGCGCTGCGCGCCAATCCGTCGACGCCGCGGACGTTGATCGACAAAGGCGACGTCGATGCGGCGATCGCCGCCGCCGCAAAGCCGATGCATCGGACCTATGTGTGGCCCTACCAGATGCATGGTTCGATCGGCCCGTCCTGTGCCGTCGCGGACTATCAAGCGGGCCACGTCCGCGTCTGGTCCGGAACGCAAAATCCCCACCTTTTGCGCGCCGACCTCGCGCTGCTGCTGCAGCGCCCGGAAACAGACATCGACGTGATCCGGATGGAGGCCGCCGGCTGCTATGGGCGCAACTGCGCCGACGACGTCTCGGCCGATGCGGTTCTGTTGTCGCGCGCGGCCGGCCGCCCCGTTCGCGTACAATTGACGCGCGAGCAGGAACACGCCTGGGAGCCGAAGGGCACCGCGCAGCTGATGGACGTCAAGGGCGGACTGCGCGCCGACGGCAGCGTCGCCGGATATGATTTTGCGACACGCTATCCCTCCAACGGCGCCCCTACCCTGGCGCTGCTGCTCACCGGCATCATTGAGCCGGTCCCTGCCGTGTTCGAGATGGGCGACCGCACCGCGATCCCGCCTTACGACTACGAAAACATCCGCGTGGTTGCGCACGACATGCCGCCGATTGTGCGCGCATCGTGGTTTCGTGGGGTCTCGGCGCTGCCCAATACATTCGCGCATGAATCCTACATTGACGAACTGGCCACCGAAGCCGGCGTCGATCCGATCGAATATCGCCTGCGCTATCTCAAAGATCCGCGCGCGATCGATCTGGTCAAGGCTGTGACCAAGCGGGCCGGCTGGATCCCTCGCCCGGCCTGGAAAGAACCTGTCGCCGAAGGTGACATCGTCCGCGGGCGCGGATTTGCCTACGCGCTCTATGTCCACAGTCAGTTTCCGGGCTACGGCGCGGCGTGGTCGGCCTGGATTGCCGACGTCGCCGTCAACAAGGCGACCGGCGATGTCAGCGTGACCCGCGTTGTTGCCGGCCAGGATTCCGGCCTGATGATCAATCCCGACGGGGTCCGCCACCAGATCCATGGCAACGTCATCCAGTCGACCAGCCGCGCGCTGATGGAGGAGGTCTCATTCGATCGCAATTCGGTGACGAGCCGCGAATGGGGCGCCTACCCCATCATCACTTTCCCGGACATTCCAAAGATCGACGTCTTGATGCTGCCGCGGCAGGATCAGCCGCCGCTTGGCGTCGGCGAGTCCGCTTCGGTTCCGAGCGCCGCGGCGATCGCCAATGCAATCTTCGACGCTACCGGCGTGCGTTTTCGCGAATTGCCGTTCACGCCGGAGCGAATCCTCAGGGGATTGCGCGGCGAACAGGATGCAGCACAAGACGTATCGTCGTTAGCGGCACCGAAGCCCCCGGGCCCGATCGACAAATGGAAAAATCCGTTTGCCGGCCGGCGTGGTGCGGTGGCAACCGCCGCAGCATTATGCGCCGCGGTGGTCGGCGTCGCCGCGGCCGCATTGCCGTGGCGCTCGATCGCGCCGATCACGCGGCCCGATGCGTCGGTGTATTCGGCCGCCACCATTGCCCGTGGCCGACAGCTTGCCGCACTCGGCGACTGCGCGGTTTGTCACACCGAGGCGAATGGTGCTCGCAACGCTGGCGGCCGACCTCTCGAGACGCCGTTCGGGATCATCTACTCAACCAACATCACGCCCGATCTCGAGACCGGGATCGGCGCCTGGTCCTATCCCGCATTCGAACGCGCCATGCGCGAGGGCATCCATCGCGACGGAAGGCATCTCTATCCGGCATTTCCTTACACGCATTTCGCCAAGGCAACCGACGCCGACCTGCAGGCGCTCTATGCTTACCTGATGGCCCAAGCGCCGGTGCGCGCGGATACTCCAAGCAACGCGTTGGCGTTTCCGTTCAACTGGCGTCCGCTGATGGCGGGTTGGAACGCGCTGTTTCGCCAGCCAGGTGTGTTCGAGGCTGACGCAACGAAGTCGGCAATGTGGAATCGCGGCGCCTATCTGGTCGAGGGTCTTGGCCATTGCGGCGCTTGTCATTCGCCCCGCAACGCGCTTGGCGCAGAAAAGGCAAAAGCCCATTTGGCCGGCGGTTTTGCGGAAGGCTGGGAGGCCCCGCCGCTGACCTCGCTTTCGCATGCACCGATCCCCTGGAGCGAGGATGAGCTGTACGCCTATTTGCGGACAGGCGAATCGCGCTTTCACGGCGTCGCCGCGGGTCCGATGGCGCCGGTGGTGAAGGAGCTTGCGGCGTTGCCTGACGAAGACATTCGCGCCATGGCGATTTATCTCGGCTCTTTCAACGACAACGCGATCGGTGAACCAGCGCAAGCCGCGCTCGCCGCCAAACTTGAAAGCTTGACCGGCACCAGAGTGGTTTCAGCATCGGCGGTTGGCGCCCGTCTTTATGAAGGCGCCTGTGCGGTCTGTCATGCGGTCGGCGGTGCGCCGCTGTTCGGCAGCCGGCCGTCGTTGGCGCTTAACAGCAATTTGCACAGTGCCGTGCCGGACAACCTGATCCAGGTGATCCTGCACGGGATCACGGCACCCGTCTCGAGCGATCTCGGATACATGCCCGGCTTCAAGGACAGCATGACCGACGATCAGATCGCCGAGCTTGTGTCCTACCTGCGGCACCAATTCGCACCCGAAAAGGCGCCCTGGAGCGGTGTACACGCGGCCGTGAACCGGGCCAGGCAGCGCGCATCACGCTAATCTTTCTCACGACTGCGTGAAAAGCTGCGCGCGGATGCATGTCGAAAAACGGCCGGCGCGTCAAAACAAACGAATAAAGCAAAAATCAAGGTTCCGTGGAGGTTGCGCGGAGCCTGGCTCGAAGCGCCGGGAGCCAGTTTGAGGCATATTCCCCCTCCCTCAAATCGGCTCAAATTCAAAATAGAGAATACTGATGGTTAATATTTTTTCGACCTTGATCGGCGCCCTTCATGAATCACGACGCCGCCAAGCGGTGCAGATTATTCGCGGCTACCCACATCTTTTACACGATAACGTCGGACGTAAAATATCAGAGGAAATCGCGGAGCTCACGATCAGCAGCCGCGTTTACCCAAGGCCAGCGCGCGGAGAGTTCGTTAGCTGGAAAGGACTGGGCGCAAAGTCCTTGATCACCGCCCTTGTTCTCGGGTTCGGCATTCTTCATGTGATCGGCGGCACCATGATTGACCATGCCAGGGCCGCGCATGCCGGCCCAAGCGCAGCCGTCACCGCCCAGGGCGACTGAGTTTTTTGGGCGCAGTCGCATCCATCCCGTTGCCTCACGCGTCAGCTTTCGGGCGTGAGGCCGCATGGGCGTTGCCGCGCGAGCCATGGCGGCGCAGGGAGGCCATGAAACGAACATCGCCTTCCCAGGGCATTGGCGAACTTTCCCCGAAACGCACTGAAACCGGCCGGAATGACCCTACTTCTCTGAGTTCAGGAAAAGGCTCGGAGCTGGTTAACCTACCGGCGGCTTTCCCTCATGACGCGGCATTTCGAACTCCACTTGCCGACCATTCACCGGCAATTCTTGGCCTCCTTCAATCGAAGCAAGCCGGTCGTGGCGGACTAAGACTTTGAAAAAACGGCAATTTATGCTTCGGACGGGCTTGATATGTTGTTGGGATAGTGTTGTCTCAGCGGTCTCAACCCGCACCATGAGATGCTAAACTTGCCTTGTGACGCGGAAGTGCCCGTCCCGAGCCCTTGGCCCCTCGAATGATCCTCAGCTTTGACGACTGCGAAATCGATCTCGAACGCCGAGAGCTCAGCCGCGCCGGCATAGCCGTGCATGTCGAACCTCAAGTGTTCGACCTTCTCGCTTACCTCGCACAGAACGGCGACCGCGTCGTCAGCAAGGACGAAATCTTCGCCTCGATCTGGGAAGGCAGGATCGTCTCGGACTCGACGCTGACCAGCCGTATCAATGCTGCCCGACGAGCAGTCGGCGATACCGGCAAAGAGCAAAGGTTGATCCGTACCGTAGCCCGCAAGGGCCTGCGCTTCGTCGGCGGAGTGAGGACGCAACCGGACGGCCCCGGACCGGCAGATGCCTTGAATTCACCGCTGGACACAACCCACGGGCCGACGCGCACCGAACTGCAGCTGCCGGACCGGCCAGCAATCGCCGTACTCCCCTTTATCAATATGAGCGGCGATCTGGAGCAGGAGTATTTCTCCGACGGGATCAGCGAAGACATCATTACCGGCTTGTCGAAGCTGCGCTGGTTCTTCGTGATTGCACGCAACTCTTCGTTTACCTACAAGGGCAAGTCCGTGCACATGAAACAGGTCGCCGAGGAACTCGGTGTGCGCTATGTGCTCGAAGGCAGCGTGCGCAAAAGCGGCGACCGCGTACGTATCACGGCGCAGCTCAACGATGTCTCAACCGGCAGCCACATCTGGGCGGAGCGCTACGACCGCGATCTCGCCGATGTCTTCGCCGTGCAGGACGAGATCACTGAATCGATCGTGGCCGCGATTGAGCCGCAGCTCTATGCGGCGGAAAATTTTCGCGCCCGGCGCAAGCCGCCGGGGAGCCTGGACGCCTGGGATCTGGTGATGCGGGCGCTGTCGCATTACTGGCGCGTGACGCGGCAAGACAATGTGGTGGCGCAGGCGCTGTTGGAAAAAGCCATCGCGATCGACCCGAACTACGGGCAGGCACTCGGTGTGCTCGCCACCAGCCATATCTTCGCCGCTCACATGGGCTGGGGAGACGTGACGACGGTGGCGCCGATCGCCGAGCGCGCGGCGCTGGCCGCGGTTGAGGCCGACAGCGAAGACCCATGGGCGCACCATGGGCTGGCCTACGTCTATTTGTTCGAGCGGCGCTTTGACGACTCGCTCGCCGAATTCGAAGTGGCGTTGCAGCTCAACCCGAACTTCTCGCTGGCTCAGGCTTTCTACGGCGCGGCGCTATGCTATTGCGGGCGCTGGCAAGAAGGCGACCTGGCCGCGCGCCGCGCGCTGCGGCTTAGCCCGCGCGATCCGTTCTCTGCGCTCTATTACGGTATTGCCGCCTACGCCCAGTTCATCGGACACAACTACGACGAGGCCATCCGCCTTGCGCACGAGTCTCTCAGGCAACGCGCCGATTTCGTCGGCGGGCACCGTGTGCTCACCGCCGCCGCCGGCATGGCCGGACAAAACGAAGTCGCCAGGGTCGCATTGCAGGAACTTCGCCGCGCGCAGCCCAATGTTACGCTGGCCTGGATCGCAAGCGAACTGCCAATGAAGCAGCCCGCCGAGCGCGAGCACTATCTGGAAGGCCTCCGGCGTGCCGGTTTAGAATAGCCTTCACCTCTCCGCGTGCCGGCTCGACGCATACCCGCGTGCAGCCACTCGCTACTCGGCCATTGCTTCACCAGAACCGCCCAACTCGGCCGGAAAGTCTTTCAGCTTCGGCAGGCCGTCCCGCATGGGCAGCACCGCCTCTGCGTAGTTGACGTGAACGCCGGGCGTGAAGGCCAGCGTCGGAATCGTCGCGGCAAAGACGTCGACGAGGCCGAACGTTGGATGGTTGGTCATCAGGTGTCCGCCGCACTTCGCGCAATATCTGCGCTCACTCGTTTCCGTCTTCGAAAATGTCGCGACGTGTTCAGCGCCCGATGTGATCCGCACCGCCTCCGGCTTCCAGAGGCTGAAGGCATTTACAGGCCCCCCTGACCACGAGCGACAGGAGCGGCAGTGGCAGTAGCCCATCCCCGCCGGCGAACCGGTGACCTCGACTTTGACCGCACCACAAAAACAACTTCCTGAATGTGTCATCGCATAATTTCCTTCATGTACGAAATAAGCCTGGAATGATTTATCAGGCCGACCTGCGCCAGGGCAACAGCATCGAAACCCGCTTCTTGTAGTTGCGATAGTCCTCGCCGAAGAGGTCGACCAGATCGCGCTCTTCCAGGAAGATGCCGACGAAGATGTAGGCCGTGGTCACCGCCGCGAACAGCAGATGTCCGACAGTCATGGTCGGCGCCGCCCAGAACGCGATGATGAAGCCGAGATAGATCGGGTGCCGCACGAATTTGTAATACAGCGGCGTCCGGAAATGAGGCGTCGGCATATCCCGGCCCGTGAGATTATTGGCGACCTGATGCAATCCGAACAGCTCGAAATGATTGATCAGGAACGTACTGGTAAGCACGATCACCCAGCCGACCAATGACAGGGTCGCGATTGTCACGGCGATGTTCGGGTCATTGGCCTGCCAGACAATTGCCGGCATCGGATGCCATTTCCAGAACAGCAGATCGAGCGTCAGGCTGGCGAACAGCACGTAGGTGCTGCGCTCGACTGATTTCGGCACGTATTGCGTCCACCATTGCTTGAATGGCTTGCGCGCCATCACGCTGTGCTGAACCGCGAACAGCGACATCAAGAGCAGATTTACGATCAGCGCCTGCGTTGCCGACGATTGTGAACCGGTGTCGATCGTCTTGGGCACCACCATGCCGCCTACGAACCCGATGGCGTAAAGGAAGGTGACGAAGAACGTGAAATAGGCGACGACGCCGTAGAGGAACGCGACGGATCTTGGAATTCGATTTCCCTGCAGGTCTGGGCTAACGGCTTGAAATTCGGTCATGATGATCTCCACAGCAATGACTGGAATCGTAATATGCTGTCCAGGATGCCGGAACGGCGACTTGAAGGCTTTGCCCGGCGCTTGATTTATCGGTGAGACGGGCCTGATTATTCCTTGAGAACGGACGCGGTCCGGGGGAAGCGGCGTGCAATTTACCTTTGATAATCAAACGCTTGATACCGAGCGTCGCGAGTTGCTTCGCGACGGGGCGCCGATCCCGGTGCAGCCCCAGGTCTTCGACCTGTTGGTCTATCTGGTGCAGAACCGCGACCGGGTCGTCAGCAAGGATGATCTGATCGGCCTGGTCTGGGGCGGCCGAAGCGTGTCCGATTCGACATTCACCAGCCGCGTCAACGCCGCCCGAACAGCCATCGGCGATAGCGGCAGGGACCAAAAGCTGATTCGGACAATTTCACGGAAAGGCCTTCGCTTCGTCGGCACCGTGCATGAGCCATCAAACAGCATTCGACTGGCCGATCGGGTAGCGGCAAAAGGCCAGCTACCCTCGGCTTTGCCGTTACCCGATCGGCCGGCGATCGCCGTGCTTCCTTTCAACAACATGAGTGGGGAACGGGAACAGGACTATTTTTCCGACGGGATCAGCGAGGACATCATTACCGCGCTATCCAAGCTGCGCTGGTTCTTCGTGATCGCACGCAACTCTTCCTTTACTTACAAGGGCAAGGCCGTGCACATGAAGCAAATCGGCGAGGAGCTTGGCGTGCGATACGTGCTCGAAGGCAGCGTGCGCAAGAGCGGCGACCGCGTACGCATCACCGCGCAGCTCAACGATGTCTCGACCGGCAGCCACATCTGGGCGGAGCGCTACGACCGCGATCTCGCCGATGTGTTCGCGGTGCAGGATCAGATCACCGAGGCGATCGTGGCTGCGATCGAGCCGCAGCTCTATGCTGCGGAGAATTTTCGCGCCCGGCGCAAGCCGCCGAACAACCTGGACGCCTGGGATCTGGTGATGCGGGCGCTGTCGCATTACTGGCGCGTGACGCGGCCGGACAATATGGTCGCGCAGGCACTATTGGAAAAAGCCATCGCGATCGATCCAAACTACGGACAGGCGCTCTCCCTGCTCGCCACCAGCCACATGTTCGCCGTGCATTCGGGCTGGGCGGACATTCGCACGGCTGCGCCGGTCGCCGAGCGCGCGGCGCTGGCTGCGGTTGAGGCCGACAGCGAGGACCCCTGGGCGCACAATGCGTTGGGCAGCGTTTACTTTTCCACGCGGCGTCTCGATAACTCGCTTGCCGAATTCGAACTGGCTTTGCAGCTCAACCCGAACTTCTCGCTGGCTCAGGGTTACTACGGCCTGGCGCTGTCCTACACCGGGCGCTGGCAGGAAGCCCATGAAGCGGCGCAACGTGCAATTCGACTGAGCCCGCGCGATCCCTCTTCGGCGATCTACTACGGAGTGGCCGCCTACGCCCAGTTCGTCGGAAGAAATTACCAGGAGGCTATGGCTCTGGCGCGCGAGGCGATCCGTCAGCGCGGCGATCTCAGTGGCGCCTACCGGGTACTGACGGTGGCCGCCGGCATGTCTGGCGAGGCCGAGGTCGCAACCGCTGCGCTGCAAGAGCTGCGCCGTGCGCAGCCCAACATCTCTCTGGCCTGGATCGCAAACCAGTTGCCTTGGAAGCTGGACGCCGACCGCGAGCACTATCTGGAAGCCTTCCGCCGCGCGGGCCTGGACTAGCGTCGCTTTTCGTACGCGGACCATCCTGTCGATCCAGAGCCTGCCTTTCGCTGGTGCATTGGTATGGCTCGCCCGAGCGAAAGCCACTGGTTGGGCGGCTTCCGGCGCGATAGAGTCCCGGCATGGCAGTCACAGACATTGCAAGCAGGACCTACAATCACGGCTGGCGGCTCGATCCGATCGTGCGCAGCCTGCTCGATACTGATTTTTACAAGCTACTGATGCAGCAAATGATTCGGGAATTCTACCCGAACCAGCAGGTGACTTTTTCGGTCATCAACCGCAGCCGGCATGTGCGCCTCGCCGAGGTGATCGACGAGGGCGAGCTTCGCGCACAGCTCGACCACGCCCGCACCATCCGCTTCACCAAGAAGGAGCTGATCTGGCTCGCCGGTAATACCTTCTACGGCAAGACCCAGATGTTTTCGGCCGATTTCATCAACTGGCTCGCCACGTTCCAGCTGCCCGAATACGAGCTCCGCAAGGTCGACGGCCAGTACGAATTGCATTTCCACGGCCCATGGACGCATACCACGATGTGGGAGATTCCGGCGCTCGCCATTCTCAACGAGCTGCGCTCGCGCCAGGTCGTGAAAGGACAAGGCCGCTTTGTCCTTGACGTTCTCTATGCCCGCGCCAAAGCCAAACTCTGGAGCAAGGTCGAGCGTCTGCGCAAGCTGGAAGGCTTGCGGCTTTCCGATTTCGGGACGCGCCGGCGCCATGGTTTTCTGTGGCAACGCTGGTGCGTCGAGGCCGTCAAGGAAGGTCTGGGACCTTCCTTCACCGGCACCTCGAATGTTTTGCTGGCGATGGACAACGACCTGGAAGCGATCGGGACCAACGCGCATGAGTTGCCGATGGTCGCCGCGGCGCTGGCGAATGACGACAACGAACTGCGCTGGGCGCCGTATCGTATTCTGGATCAGTGGCGTCACACCTATGGCGGCAATCTTCTGATCGCGCTTCCCGACGCCTACGGCACCAAATCATTCCTGCGAGATGCGCCGGAATGGGTGGCGGAATGGACGGGTTTTCGACCCGATAGCGCGCCGCCGATCGCGGCCGGCGAAGAAATCATCAAATGGTGGAAGCAAAAGGGCCGCGATCCCAAGGAGAAGCTGCTGGTTTTTTCCGACGGCATGGACGTCGGATCGATCGAGGAGACCTATCGTCATTTCGCCGGCCGGGTGCGGATAAGCTTCGGCTGGGGCACCAACCTGACCAATGATTTCGTCGGATGCGCGCCGGACGGCTCGGTCGATCTCGATCCGATCTCGATCGTCTGCAAGGTGACGTCGGTCGACGGCCGGCCGGCGGTAAAACTTTCGGACAATCCGGAAAAGGCCACCGGCGATCCGTCCGAAGTCGAACGCTATCTCCGGGTATTCGGCAACGCCGGCCGGGTTCGCACTGCGGTGCATGTGTAAGGGATCGCAATCCGCACCCGTCATGGAGGCGGTGCGCGGCGAGACGAGAAAGGCGATGAAGGCCGGCCGTTCGACGACTACACGGCCCAGCGCAAGGCCGGGGTGTGGACGGGCGCGTCCCAGAAGCGTTTCATCTCCTCGTCGAGCATCGATACCGTCACCGAACAACCGGCCATATCGAGTGATGTGACAAAATTGCCGACCAGCGATCGCGTCACGATAGTACCGGCTGGTTCGAGCAATCGGCGGACCGCATCGTACATCAGATAAAGCTCCGAAAGCGGCGTTGCCCCGAAGCCGTTGATCAACAGGATGGCCTGGCCACGCGCGCGCTCGCGGAGATCAGCAGCGATGGCGTTGACCATTTCTGCAGCGATCTCGGAAGCCGGCCTGAGTTTGACGCGGCGGCGCCCCGGCTCGCCATGAATACCCACGCCGACCTCCATTTCGTCCTCGGCGATGTCGAAGGTCGGCCTGCCGGCCGCCGGAACCGTGCAGCTCGTCAGCGCAATCCCAATCGAACGCGTCGCCGCATTGACGCGATCGCCAAGCATCTTCAAAGCGGCAAGGTCGCGTCCCTCTTCTGCGGCAGCGCCCAGGATTTTCTCCACGATGAGCGTGCCGGCAACACCGCGCCGTCCCGTCGAAAAAGTCGAGGTCTCGACCGCTACGTCATCGTCGGTGGTCACGGTCGCAACCGGTTTTCCCGACATCTCGCGCGCCATGTCGAAGTTCATAGCGTCGCCCTCGTAGTTCTTGACGATGAACAGTACGCCGCCACCGGTGTCCACGGCCTCGGCGGCGGCGAGAATGATATCGGGCGTAGGCGAGGTGAAGACCTGACCGGGACATGCGGCGTCCAGCATTCCGTACCCGACGAACCCGGTGTGGAGCGGTTCGTGTCCAGAGCCACCACCCGAGACCAGCGCTACCTTGCCGGGCTTGAGATGCCGCCGCTGCACGAACGGTGCGTTCTCGCCGATACGCACAATGTCGGAATGCGCCGCGCAGAATCCGGCGAGGCTTTCGTTAACTACATTCTCGACGGCGTTGATCAACTTCTTCATGCCGGCCTCCCCGTTACGATCGCTTCGGCATCAGCTGTCCTCGATTAGCCTTGCGACTTTCTCCGCGAACTCACTCAGCAGCGTGTCAAGCTTGTGGTTCTTCTGTTCGCTGCCAAGGTCCGGCAGCATGATCGTGAGACGTCTGTTGCGCTCCCGCTCCTTCAAGAGAAGCAGCCGCCGCGGGTGCGCGCGATGATAGGCCTCCAGGAAGCGGTCCCGCTCCTGCACCGAGAAATGGCAGATCTGGATGATCGGGTGAACGTGCTGCGCCGGGATCGGCGTCTGATAGGCCGGGTTGGCAATCTGGGTGATGAA
>CAVUYV010000056.1:0-18661 GCA_963745785.1 uncultured Alphaproteobacteria bacterium
ATGACGGCGCGCCTCACCCCGCCGGCGCGAAACTGTCTGCCCGCGCCATCGCCCAGCCATCGCGGAAGCGCGGATCGCTGGTGCCGTCGATCAGTTCGCCCGGGTGCAGCGGAGGGATAAAGCTGCGGCGAATGTCCGCACCTCGGTGATGGAAGTTCGCTGCGAGAAATCAATCGGGCGCAACTGCCGCGGATGTTCGAGCCCGGCGGCGGCGAGCAATTCGGCCAGCGCGTGCAAGGTGGCGTGATGGTAGTTGTAGACCCGCTCGACCTTGTGCGGCACCACCAGCGCGCGGGCGCGGGTTGGGTCCCTGCGTGGTCACCCCGGTCGGGCACCGATCGGTATGGCAGGACAGCGACTGGATGCAGCCCAGCGAAAACATGAAGCCGCGCGCAGAATTGCACCAGTCGGCGCCGATCGCCATGGCGCGCGCCATGTCGAAAGCGGTGGCGATCTTTCCGGCCGCGCCAATGCGAATGCGATCGCGCGCGTTGATGCCGACCAGCGCATTGTGCACGAAATTGACGCCCTCGCGCATCGGCATGCCCAGATGGTCCATGAATTCCAGCGGCGCGGCACCGGTGCCGCCTTCGTTGCCGTCGACGACGATGAAATCGGGATAGATTCCGCTCTGCAGCATCGCCTTGCAGATCGCCAGAAATTCCCAGGGGTGGCCGACGCAAAGCTTGAACCCGGCGGGCTTGCCGCCGGACAGCCGCCGCATCTCGCCGATGAAGGCCATCATTTCCAGCGGTGTCGAAAATGCCCGGTGGGTGGCCGGCGAGATGCAGTCCTCGCCCATGGCGACGCCCCTGATCTTGGAAATCTCCTCGGACACTTTCGCGACAGGAAGCACGCCGCCATGCCCGGGCTTGGCGCCCTGGCTGACCTTGAGTTCGACCATCTTGATCTGATCGTCGGTCGCGACGCGGGCGAATTCCTCCGGATTGAACGTGCCGTCGCGGTTGCGGCAACCGAAATATCCCGAACCAACCTCCCAAATGAGATCGCCGCCGTTCTCGCGATGATAAGGACTGACACCGCCCTCGCCGGTGTCATGCGCGAAGCCGCCTTTCCTGGCACCCGCGTTGAGCGCGCGCACCGCGTTCGGACTGAGCGCGCCAAAGCTCATCGCCGAGATATTGAACACCGATGCCGAATACGGCTTGGTGCAATCGGGACCGCCGACGGTGACACGAAACTGCTCGACGGCACGCGCCTTCGGGGCCATCGAATGGTGCATCCATTCATAACCGTCGCGATAGACGTCCTCCTGGGTGCCGAACGGCCGCTTGTCGAGCACCATCTTCGCCCGCTGATAGACGAGCGCGCGGGTGTCGCGGCTGAGCGGCATGCCGTCCTTCTCGCTCTCGAAGAAATACTGCCGCATCTCCGGCCTGATCTCTTCCAAGAGGAACCGTATGTGCGCGGCTATCGGGTAGTTTCGCAGCACCGCGTGGTTTGGCTGCAAGAGGTCGCGAATGCCGAGAAGGGTGAGGCCGCCGAAGATCATGGTCGGTATCAAGACCACTTCCCAGGCCTTGGGATTGTGATCCAGAATCCCGACGCCGAGCAGCAAGGCCGTGACGACGCCGCAAATCGTCAGGACGATGTAGCGTGGCGAGAACGGAAGCATCAACGTTTCCATGGGACCCCTCAGGCAGCTCTTGCGTTTATTATTCTTGTCGGTTGCAGCCTAATCCAACCATTTGAACAATGCTGTACACGATATCTCGCCTACAGGTCATGGAGATGACAGCACGTCAAGCTAGCCAATTCACCAGAGCAGAATCAATCGGTTCCATGACTTGATCATCCGCGTCGCCGAGTCCCGGTTATTGCAGTGCAACGTGGCCTGGTTCGATCTCGGATGGTCTACCCCTCATGGTGAGGAGGCGCTCTTGCGCCGTCTCGAACCATGAGGCCCCGCCTCATCCTTCGAGACGCGGCCAACGGGTCCGCGCGAAGCGCGGCCCGATGATAAACTCCGCCGCCGCTCCTCGGGATGAGGGTGCGGCGGCGTCACTCAGTGGCTGTGCGGGCGCATCTCGTCAGGTATGCCGCCCTGTTCCAGACCGCTTTGCGCCAGCCAGGCGTCGGTGCTGTGGATAGCGCGCTCGATGTGATCGTCCGTGCGCGAGAAGTCGTACGGCGATCCCACCAGCGGACATAATGGCGGCACCACGAAGTATTCGACGCTGGGACCCAGACCCTCCAGCTCGCTCACCAATTGCCGCGCGATCAGCAGCGTCAACGCATGCAGCGCATTTGCCACCGCGCCGACCGGCGGCGCGTGCGCTGCGCAGGCGTAACCCGTCGGCAGGACGATCAGGCGCCGCGCGCCCTTGGCGACCGCAACCCTGACCGGCGTGTTGGAGGAGATCGCGCCGTCGGCTAGGTAAAAATCCTTGTAGCGAACCGGTGCGAAAGCACCGGGGATTGCGGTTGAGGCGACAATCGCTTCGGCGGTCGAGCCTTCCGACAACACGATACTGTCGCCCGAGATGATATCGGTGGTGACGATATGAACCGGGAGCTTGGCATCCTGCAGGTTTCGATAAGGAATATGGTCGTCGATCAGTTTCCTGATGCCGTCATGCGGGATCAAAAAATCCCGGCGCCAGAGGAATCCCAATAGCGTCCGCCACGTCACCGGGAAAACGTCGCGCCGGTGCAACCCGCGCCAGATGGTTTCCAGCTGCAGCACGCCCTTGAGCGTGGGATCGCCCGCATAGTAAGCCCCGTTCAGGGCGCCGACGCTGGAGCCGACCACCATGTCCGCGGAAATTCCATGCGCGGCGAGCGAATGCATCATGCCCACCTGAATGGCGCCAAAGCTGCCGCCGCCTGCGAATACGAAAGCAGTCTTCGCAGGGCTAGCCTGGTTCAATACGGACAAAGAGACGCTTGCTCCCGCTACCCGCGTTGGTGGGGCACGCGGTGTTTTGGCAGAGTTTATAGCAGGCGATCGGGGGGTGTACCACAGCCTCCATCGTCGTCCCCGCGAACGCGGGGACCCATAACCACCGATGTGTGTTGTTACGCCGAGTTGCGGCCACAGCTATCGCAAAACACAAAGCGGTGGCTATGGGTCCCGGCTCACGGCCGGGACGACAAAGGATAAGCTCGCTGCGCTCGCTTGTCCGGGACCACGGAAACTCAGCGCTCGACGAACGCTTTCTCGATGACGAAATGGCCGGGTTCGTTGTTATTGCCTTCGGCAAAACCGCGCGCTTCGAACATCTGGCGCAGTTCTTCCAGCATGGCCGGGCTGCCGCACATCATGATCCGATCGCTCTCGATATTGAGCGGCGGCTGGCCGATATCGTCAAACAATTGCTTTGAGGTGATCAGGTCGGTGATGCGGCCGCGGTTGCGGAAGGGCTCGCGGGTGACGGTCGGATAATACACCAGCTTGTCGGTCAGCAGCGGTCCGAACAGTTCGTCGTCCCGCAGCTTCGCCACCAGCTCCTCGCCATAGGCCAGTTCTGACACCTGCCGGCAGCCGTGAACCAGAACGATGGTCTCGAATTGCTCGTACACTTCCGGATCCTTGATCAGGCTCGCGAACGGCGCGAGGCCCGTCCCGGTCGACAGCAGCAGCAACCGCTCGCCGGAGATCAGATTGTCGGCGATCAGCGTGCCGGTGGCCTTGCGTCCGACCAGGATAGTGTCGCCCTCCTTGATCCTTTGCAGCCGCGATGTCAGCGGACCGTCGGCGACCTTGATGCTGAAAAATTCCAGTTCGTCCTCGTGATTGGCGCTCGCCATGCTGTAGGCGCGCATCAAGGGGCGGCCGTCAACCTCGAGCCCTATCATCGCGAACTGGCCGTTCTGGAATTGAAAGCCGGAATTGCGGGTGGCGGTGAAGCTGAACAGCGTATCGGTCCAGTGCCGGACAGAAAGAACCTTCTCTCGATGGAATGCGCTCATGTGTTTTGTTGTTTCCGGTTGCCTGACAGTAGAACGATCGAGTTGCGTGGCTCGCGAAGCGGCGAAAAACCCCTGCGACGATGGAGGATTTAGCGGCTGAAATACCGTGATGTTAGACATAGTCAATATGGGCGGAGGTTCAATTGAGAGCTCAAAAAAGCCCCAGTTTTGCTGGCAAAAAAGTCTTTGCTGTTTGGCCGCACTTCTGAGCAATTAACTTGCCGAAATCCGCAGGCCACGAGCAGTTAATTGCCGCGCCCTGATAAAAATTTCGCTAGAGATGTTTGATCGAAAATCGAATGCCAGATCGCCGGATATTGCATGCGAAACCTTATTGAGTTTCGATCGGGAAAGCCGGGCTCCTATCCGGACCAATCGGTCTACGCGGAATATGCCTGTGCTGAATTCGGCTTGTCGTTTCAGGACATCGACGGCGGATCGGGGCTTCTATTCAGGGTCGCATCGAAGAGCAGAAGCATTCATTTCGGCGCCGGGCGATGTTCATGGTATCCGCAAAACAATGCCACCGCCGCAACGCTGGCATCGGACAAATATTTCACTAATCGGATCCTGGAGGATACCGGCGTTGCGACGCTCGGCGGCGACTATTTCTTCCTGCATGAACGGCGCCGCAGCCACCGCGCCCCGGGGCACGAGCACGAAGACGCATTCGCCTATTTGAGACAACTCGGCGGCACGGCCTTCGCCAAACCGCTGTTGGGATCGCGCGGCGACTTTGCCAAAATCATTGGCGGCGAGGCGCTGCTTGCAGGATATCTCGACGAGGTTTCGCAATACTACGAATTCGATACTGATCCAGCCGGTTGCGACAGGAAATGAATACCGGATTTTCCTGCTCGACGACGAGGTCGTGTATTGCGCCAGAAAATATCCGCCGTTTGTGTCAGGCGATGGCGTGCGGTCGATTCGCGAGTTGTTGATTGCGCATGATGAAGCGTTGCGCTCGCGCGGCCTTTCGGCGGTTTCCGCAACCCCCGACGCTGCGCTCGACATTGTGCTGCCCAAAGGCGAGCGCTGGTCGATTCCCGGACGGATGAATTCGAGCGCGGGCGGAACGATGGTGCTGGAAGCGCCTCCGTCCGATGCCGCGCCTGTACTGGCGAGGAAGGCCTCGCGGGCGCTCGGACTCCGCGTCGCCGCCGTGGACATGTTTACCGGAATCGGCGGAGAGCCGGATGCGATGCGGGTGATCGAAGTAAACTCCAACCCCTCGATCCGGCTGCTCGAAGAATCCGGCCGCGGCGACCTGATCCTGAAAATCTGGCATCACACATTTTCGGCGATGGGACTGCTTTAGTGTTTGATCTTCCAAAATACGGCGACGGGATTTGTCTGGCACGGATGGCAGACCTGCTCGACGCTCTCGCGGTGAACCGGGCAAGGCTCTCGCGGATTTCGGTTGTGGTGACGGGGTCCAACGGCAAAGGCTCGACCGCTGCGTTCTGCGCCGGTATCGCCCGCGCCTGCGGCTTGCGAACCGGTCTGTTCACCTCGCCGCATCTGTATCGTTGGAACGAACGAGTTCGGGTCGACGGCGCTGATATCGGCGATGACGACCTGGCGCGGCTGAAGGCGCGGATCGAGGTGGCGATCGCCGAAATCTCGCGGCGTAGCGGAGAAACATTCGGCGCCTTCGAGGCCCTGTTTGCGCTGGCCTGCCTGTATTTTCAGGAGCGGGATTGCGGTTTCGCGGTGTTTGAGGCCGGCATCGGCGGCCGTTACGATCCGGTGCGCCTGGTCGGGGCGCAACTCACCTGCGTCACGTCGGTCGATTACGAGCATGTCGAACTGCTCGGCCACTCCCTGCAACTGATCGCTTCCGACAAGAGCGACGCCTGCGCATCCGGCGGCACGATCGTCTATGGCGAGAATTGCCGACACTTGAGACCGCATCTGATCGAATATAATCGCAATCGCGCGATTGCCTCGCGCTTTGTCCGCGCGGAGATCGGCATATCCGGCGAATCCCTCTCGCCATCAGGGCAACGGTTCGATTTCCAGTTCGAGGCTCACCAATTTCGGTCGCTCGAAATGAGCCTGCTCGGAACGTTTCAATTCGATAATGCCGCGATCGCGGTCGCTCTCTTCCTGCTCTGGCTGGGGCATGCACGGCCCGGAGCAACTCCCGAAAGCATCGAATCCGCCGTGCGCTCGGGCCTGCGCGAGACGCGCTGGCCCGGCCGCCTCGAGCTTATCGCGCGAGACCCGCTTACCGTCGTCGACGTCGGCCACACCCCCGATGGCATCCGGCAGTCGCTGGCGAGCCTGAAGGCGATCCATGGCGCGGAAAACTGGATTCTCGTGATCGGGGGTTCCTTCGACAAGAACACGGGCGAGATCGTCGCCGCGCTGGCGCCGTCGTTTGACACCATCCTATGCAGCTCGGCGCACCACAAGGGAGCGCATCCCGAGACCGTCGCCGCCGCGGTGCGCAAAGCCAATCCGCAAGCCAATGTTCACATCGCCGCAACGATCGAGGATGCCGTTGATATCAGCCAACGGCTCGCCGCGTCACAGCATCGGAAAATATACGTGGCCGGTGGACTGTTCCTGGCGACCGAATACGCCGTTGTCGCCAACGGCGGCCGTGCGCTGGATTTGCATTTTTTCTGACCAGGGATGTCGTCATGGCCGGGCTCGTCCGGTCAAGCCCGGGCATGACGAGTTATTTTTCAATTGGCCTTGAAGGTAGGGAGCGCTCCACCAGATTTATGATATGATAGCCATGCCCTTGCGCCTTCGGGCGCGTCCCGGCAAGCAACGGAGCGGCGATGTCCAGACCTGTTATTTTCACGATTTCCGCGGCCTGGGATCAGGAGGCCTCGGTCTGGAGCGGGCATTGCGACGATATTCCGGCCGCCGCTGACGCGCCGACGCTCGACGAATTGCTGGACAAGATTTCCGCAATGGCGCTCGATCTGTTGCCGGACAATCACCCCGATGTCGATCCGGAATCGTTGTTCCTGCAAATCACCGCATTGCGCGAAGCCGAGCCGGCCGCGGGCTGAATGGCGCCGCAGTTCGATCGCGTGTTGCGGGATTTGCTGCGCGCCGCCGGCTGCACGCTGGTCCGGCAGGGCCGCGGCAGTCACGAAATCTGGCACAGCCCGATCACGAAGCGGAACTTCGCGGTGCCCATCGGCATTCCCAGCCGCCACACCGCCAATGCTATTCTGCGTCAGGCGGGGCTGCCCAAGGCGTTTTGAGGCGTCGCACTTCTTCCCTTCTCCCCTTGTGGGAGAAGGTGGCGCGATGCGAACACAGTGAGCAGCGCGACGGATGAGGGGTCTGCGTCCGCGGAGAGAGACCCCTCACCCGCCCTCGCTTCGCTCGGGCACCCTCTCCCACAAGGGGAGAGGGGAAGCTCGCGCGGGCTCGAACCAGCGCGCGTTGGCGCGCCATCTCTCGTCTTCACATTTCAAACAGCCACGCTATCAGCGAGACACGACTTCGCGATCTCGCCGCGCGTATCCACGCGAGTTTTTGCCCAGAACGTCACGCCTTCTCAAATCAGAGGGCGCAGGGAATGCCGGGCGCGCAATGCGCCCGCAGCCTCGCATGCAGTGAAAAAAGCATACGAGTTAGTCACCACGGTCACACCGGAACGACCCGGCATTCCCCGCGCAATGGTTTTACGGCTTACTTCGCGCTCTCCCCGGTGACCACGCTTTTTGACACCGTCGCCTGCGCTTCTTATCACAGGCTTGACGCCAACGATTGGGGCGTCAGAACGACACGACTTCACCGTCCGCGACAGCACAACTCGTCAAGAGTGCTGCCCGCGTCCACCGCATCCCGCTCCACGTTGATGACGTGCGCAACGCCCCTCTGTCGGAACGGAACGCGCGAATCAGTGAACTGATTTGGGTCAGGAGAAAACAGAAATATTTTTGCGAACGGGGCTTGACACCATTTCTGAAAATCAGAAGTGATTTGCCCGTCGGGCAGTTTTCGCGTAGCTGTCATCGCGCGGAGCGATAGAACGCAGGATGGGTTGAGCCCTGCGCGAAACCCATCGCCCCTCGTTCAAGCATGATGGGTGCATCGCTTCGCTCAACCCATCCTGCGCGCTATCAACCTACGTTCGATGCCAGCACGACCACCTTGGTGTTGATCCCCACACGATCGTAGAGATCGATCGCGTCGTCATTGATCATTCGAATACAGCCGGAGGAAACGTTGCTCCCGATCTTCCAGGGTTCGTTTGTGCCATGGATGCGATACAGGGTGTCCTTGTTACCCTGCCACAGGTAAAGCGCGCGGGCACCGAGTGGATTGTCGGGCCCTCCGGGCATGCCCTGGCCGCCCTGCAATTCCTTCAACCCGGTTGCGAGCTCGGGGTGGCGTTCGATAATTTCCCTGGTGGGATACCAGTCCGGCCATTCCTGCTTGCTGTGGACCGTGGCCACGCCGGACCAGCCAAATCCTTCGCCGCCGACGGCAATTCCATAACGCCGGGCTTGTCCGCCGCCCTCCACGTAGTAGAGGTAATGGTGCATCGGATCGACAACGATGGTGCCGCGCGGCTCTCGCGTGGCGTACGCAACGTCTGTCCGGCGGTAGGCTGGATCGACCTCCGTCACGCGGGTCGGCGTGCTCGCGCACCCGGCGAGACCCAACATCGCACCGGTGGCAGAAATACCCGTAATCAGGACACGACGGCTCAGAACGCTCATAAAATCAAGCCTTGAGCCCACCCGGTTCCAGGTCAAGCGGCTCTATAAAGTCGATACCCAGCCCGGCGAGTACGTCGAAATCATGATCATTCTGCGACGGACGTCTGTCCGTGTTCAATTCACTCGTTCAAGAGGCGGATCGGCAATTTTCAGCAACTGCTTTCCGAAGTTCTCACCGGTGAACAGGCGGCCGAGGGTATTCGGCGCATTCTCCAGCCCGATCGCCACGTCTTCTTTCTGTTTGAGTTTGCCCTCCTTCAGCCAACCTGCAAGAGCACCAATAGCTTCGGGAAAGCGCGCGGCATAATCGAGGATGATGAAGCCTTCCATTCGAGAGCGCGTAAGAACCAGGTTGAAGTAGTTGGCCAGACCCGGAGCAGGCGTAACATCGCTGTAACGGGAGATTGCGCCGCAGAGCACGATCCGGGCCTTGAGCTTCAAACGGGCAAGCACCTCGTTCAAAACAACCCCGCCCACATTATCGAAAACCACGTCGATACCGTTGGGACACAGAGCGGAAAGCCGAGCGCCGACGTCTTCCGATTGATAGTCAACGGCGCCGTCAAACCCGAGCTCGCTCGTGAGCCAGTCGCATTTGACCTTGCCGCCAGCGGTACCAATCACCCTGCAGCCCTTGATCTTGGCAATCTGTCCGGCAACCGACCCGGTGGCGCCCGCCGCTCCCGAAACGACAAACGTTTCTCCAGCCTTCACCTGACCCACGTCGAGCACTCCGAAATAGGCCGTGGGGCCTGTTACCCCGAACAAGCTGAGAGCAAGGTTCGGTGCCAGACCTGCGGGAAGAGTACGCATCGGGAGAAAGCCCGTGCCGTCGGTCGCAATATAGTCTTGCCAGCCGAACGCTCCCTGAACGAACTCGCCGGCTTTGTAGCCTGAATGCTTTGATTGAATTATTTGGCCGACGCCTGAGGCGCGCATGACCTCGCCAAGGGGGATCATCGGAATATAGGTATCCCTCGTCATCCAGCCGCGCTGGGTGGGATCGAAGGAGAGCCAGAGATTGCGCACCAAGACCTGCCCCTGCTCAGGTGTTGGTATTGGCGTTTCCGTCAATCGGAAATCATCTTCGCGAATATTAGCTCCTGGCCTCCTGACAAGTAGCCATTGGCGATTGAAGTCGTTGCTCATACTTCCCCCCTTTCAAGAAGCCGCGGTACAAGCCTAATATATTCCCCGAAATCGGGTCGAACCAAAAATGCAAATTAACGGATTGACATTTTGCGGGATGCGTCCGCGGTTGGCCCGATTTTTTCCGGAAGGTCGGGGGGACAGTGTCTTCTTCCGGGTGGGTGTACTTGCGCCAGCGGTCTCATCTTCAAGACGCAAATGACAGGGCCGATCACCCGACGTGATGCATTGTTGCGGACGGCGGCTGTTGCATCCGCCGGCATGATTCCGGCCGCACCTTTGACCGGCTTCGCCGCGCCGCTCGACAAGCCGGCCCACGGCGAGGAAATCGACAGGGCATTGCAGGCCAGCGTCAGCGCCAGGGAAATACCCGGCGTTGTCGCGATGGCCGCGAAGGAGCAGTCGGTGGTCTATGAAGGCGCGTTCGGCTTCCGCGACATCGCCGCGGCGTCGCGCATGTCGACCGACACGGTGTTCCGCATCGCCTCGATGGTCAAGCTGCTGACGTCGGTCGCCGCGCTGCAACTGGTGGAGCGCGGCACGCTGAAGCTGGACGAGCCGGCCGGCAATATCGATCCGGCGCTCGCGTCGGCCCAAATTCTCACCGGATTCGATGCCAAGGGCGTTCCGCAACTGCGCCCGGCGCAAAAGCCCCTGACGCTGCGCAACCTGCTGACGCACACCTCCGGTTTCAGCTATCCGCTTTGGGATCCAAATGTCGGCCGCTATCTCAAGCGTGCCCGCAAGAATCCGCACCTGCCGCGCATGCCGCTGATGTTCGAGCCTGGCTCCAGGTGGGCCTATGGCGGCAGCCTGGACCGGGTCGGCCGGATGGTGGAAATCGCCGGCGGCCAAAACCTCGATCGCTATTTCAGCGATCACATTACCGGGCCGCTCGGCATGAACGACACCACCTTCTCGCTCACCGAGCAACAGCGCGCGCGCGAGGCCAGCCTGCATGTCAGGGACGGGAACTGGAAAGCTTCTTCCGCAGCCGCTGGAAAAGCCGAAGGTTCCGAAAGCGTTTTCCGGTGGCGGCGGCATCTATTCCACCGCGCCGGATTATCTGACCCTGCTGCAGGCGCTGTTGAATGGTGGAAGTTTTCGCGGGACAAGCATCCTTCGGCCGGAGACCGTTGCCCTGATGTCCACAAACCAGATCGGCAACGTTGAGGCGGGGATCCTCAGGACGACAAACCCGGCGCTATCGAACGACGTGGATTTTTTTCCGGGCGTTCGGCTGCGATGGGGGCTTGGACACATGATCAATCTCGATCCGGTTCCCGACGGCCGCAAGGCAGGCAGCCTCACCTGGGCCGGTCTGTTCAATACATATTACTGGATCGACCCGACGATGCGGATCGCCGCCGTGATCATGATGCAGATCCTCCCCTTCGCCGACCGGCAAGCGCTCAGGGCCTATCGACAATTCGAGCGCGGGATTTGCCGCGCGCTTGGGTAGGATGGGTTGAGCACTTGCGAAACCCATCACAGTCGTTGCGAACATGATGGGTATCGCTGCGCTCCACCCATCCTACGCACTACTCGTCATGCCCGGCCTTGTGCCGGGCATCCACGTCTTTGCTGTTTCAAAGTTTAAAGACGTGGATGGCCGGGACGTCTAGCGCAAAGACGCGCTTCGCGCTTTTGCCCGGCCATGACGGCACAATCTTTCACCACCGGCTACACACCGCCGAACGCTCAAAGGGTACAGGATGGGTTGAGCCGTTTGCGAAACCCATCACCGTCGTTGCGAACATGATGGGTATCGCTTCGCTCCACCCATCCTACGCACTGTCGAACGCCGCATAGCGGCTCCGCCTCCTCAGTGCAGCCCCATCGCCATTCCGCACGAGGTCGACACCAATAGCGCAAGGCCGTTGACCTCGAACTCGGCTTCAAGATTGCGGCCGAACAGGCGCAGCCATTTATCCTGCGCCTCGTAGGCGAGCTTTTCGCGCTCGGCCGGACATTCGTAAGCGGTGCCGGCTTCGTTCTGAAGATGATGCACCATCTCGTGGACGAGAACGGATAGTTCTGATGGCGTCGTGCCGGTCCATTTGTCCGAAAGGTAGATCGTCCTGGTCTGGTCGTTATAGAGGGCGACGACGTCGCGCCTTTTTTCGAAGGATGATTCCTGCACCTCGATTACGCTGGCTTGGCGCGCAAGCGCCGATAGCAGGCCCTTGGTGCGAAGCCCGGCCATCTCGATCGACGCTACCCGCTCGATGCGCGGGTGCTCGAGGCTCGCGGGCAGGGCGTAATTGGCCGAAATCCAGATCGCGATGGCCGTCAAGAGTGCGTCCATGGCCGCCTCCTTTCGTCGTTCGGCAGGCGCTTCTTTTAGTCGCTGGTGGAAGCGGCCGTCCTTGGGATATGCTTGGATTTACCTTGGGAATTCGCTGGTTTTGTTTTGCGAAACGGCCAAGCCCTGGCGGATTTGAATGATCTACGCGTTCAAAGAGTATCTGCTCGATGCAGACCGCCGGGAATTGCGGCGCGGGGCTGCGCTGATCGCCGCCGAGCCGCAGACCTTCGATCTGCTGCTCTATCTCATTCAAAATCGCGAGCGCGTCGTCAGCAAGGATGACCTGATGGCCGCGGTATGGAGCGGCCGTATCGTCTCGGAATCCACGCTCAGCAGCCAGATCAACGCGGTTCGCCACGCCATCGGTGACGACGGCGAGCGGCAGATTCTGGTCCGCACCCTGCCTCGCAAGGGGTTTCGCTTTGTCGGCGAGGTAAGGGAACAATGCGAGCGGGAAAAGCTCCGCCTCGCAGAGGTGGCGAGCGCCGCGCGCAACGATGCACCGGAAGCGGCGCGCAGCAGGAGCGACCGGCCGGAGCGCCGGCAACTCTCGGTCATGATTTGCAGCCTCGCCGGCGCCGGCGCCCATTCGTCGGCCCAGGACCCGGAAGATTTGCTCGCCGTGATGTCCGCTCTCCAGGACCGCATCAAGACGGTTATCGCCGAGCACGACGGTTTTGTCGGCCAAATTTTGGGCGACGAGGTCGTCGTCTATTTTGGATACCCGCGCGCGCGCGAAGACGACGCGGAGCGGGCGGTGCGCGCCGGCCTTGCCGTGATCAAGGCGGTCGCGTCCTTGAAGACCCGTTCCGACAAGCCGCTGCAAGCGCGCGTTGCCGTTGCGACCGGCCTTGTCGTCGTCGGCGATCTGAACGAGCTCGGCATTGCTGCCGATCATGCCGCAATCGGCGATGCCCTGCCGCTGGCGGCGGGTCTGGCGGCGCTTGCCGAACCGGGCTCGCTCGTGATTTCCGCGACCACGCGTCGCCTGATTGGCGCGCTGTTCGACACCGCGATCTCGGATCGCTCAAGTTGAAATCGGCCGCCGATCCGGTTGAGGCCTGGCAGGTGCTCTCGGAAAGCGCGGCCACCAGCCGCTTCGAAGCGCTGCATGCGAAGCCCACAAAACTGATCGGCCGCGAGGAAGAGCTCGCGCTGCTGCGGCGGCGCTGGAGCCAGATCAAGTCGGGCGAGGGCCGGCTGGTGCTTGTTTATGGCGAGCCAGGGATCGGCAAGTCACGGCTGGTTTTCGCGCTGCAGGAGACGATCAAAGAGGAACCACACCATTGGCTGCGCCTGCAGTGCTCGCCGCACCGCAGCCAGACCGCGTTTTATCCGGTCATCAATCAACTCGAACATGCGGCCGGTCTTTCTGCCGGTGACAGCGACGCGGCCAAGCTCGATAAACTCGCGGCGTTGCTGGCGCCGTCGTCGCAAAATCCGGCCAGGGACACAGCGCTGTTCGCCGAGCTGCTTTCGATTCCGTGCCAGGGTTCGTCCGTGTTGTCGATCAGTCCGCAGCGACGCAAGGAATTGGTACTGGAGCAACTGGTCGGCCAGATCGCAGGCTCTTGCCGCGCGAGAAGCCGGTGCTGATCGTGCTCGAAGACGCGCATTGGGTCGACCCGACCACGCAGGAATTGTTCGACATCCTGGTCGAGCGCATCCGAACGCTTCCGGTTCTGCTCATCATCACCTATCGGCCGGAATTTGTGCCGCCATGGCTTGGCCAGTCGCATGTCACGGTGTTGACGCTGAACAGGCTCGGGCGGCGCGACAACATCGCGGTGATCCGGCAGGTCGCCAAGGGCAGGGATTTTCCGCCGGTCCTGCTCGAACAGATCGTGGCGCGAACCGACGGCGTGCCGCTGTTCATCGAGGAGATGACGAAGTCGGTTCTGGAAAGCGACATTCTGCGCGAGGAAAACGGCGCTTACGTGCTCGCCGAGGCCTTGCCGCCTCTCGCCGTGCCGACGACGCTGCAGGCCTCACTGGTTGCCCGGCTGGACCGGCTCGCCTCGCTGCGCGCGGTGGTGCAGGCCGGCGCGGCGCTGGGGCGTGAATTCGCCTACACGTCGATTACGGGCGGTCTGCGATCTCGGCGATGCCGAGCTCGAGCCGCTGCTCAGGCAGCTGGTCGCTTCCGAGCTGGTGCACCAGCGCGGCGTCGTCCCGCACGCCGTCTACACCTTCAAGCACGCGCTGGTGCAGGATGCCGCTTACGGCACCATGCTCAAGAGCCAGCGCGTTCAGATCCACGCGCGCATCGTCGAGACCTTCGAGCGCCAATTTCCTGAAATGCTGGAACGCAATCCGGACGTGCTCGCCTATCACTGCAGCCGAGGCCGGGGCTTTCGGGAAGGCCATCGATTACTGGCTCAAGTCCGCCCGCACTGTCGCTTGCTCGTTCGGCCGGCATCGAGGCGGAGGCGCAACTCGAAAAAGCCGTGACGCTTTTGCCTGAAATCACCGACCAGGAGAGGCGCCAGCAATTCGAAGCCCGCATCCAGGTCGAGCTCGGCAACACCTATGTCATGACCAAGGGATTTGCCTCGCCCGATGTCGCCACCGCGCTGACAAAGGCGCGCGATCTGCTCGATGAGGCCGCGCATCCCTTTGAAGCGCTTCGGGCGCTCGGTGGCCTGTGCAACTATCACTTGATCCGGTCGGAGGCGCCGAAAGTTCTGCAGCTGGCCGAGCCATTCCTGCGTCGCCGCGTTGACCCGCACAGCGCGATGATTGGTCACTACGAGGCCGGCACCGCCTGTCTGCACATCGGCAGGTTCGAGGACGCGAAGTTTCACCTCGAAACGGGGCTGTCGCTTTATGAAGAGGAATCCTGCCGTCCGGTGGCCTTCATGGCGGGCACTCACGTCCGGGCATTTTCGCTGGTTTGGCTCAGCCTCGCCTACCTTTATCTCGGCAGACTGAAACTGGCGACGGAAACGATAGAGGCCGCCGTGAGCGACGCGCGAAGCCGGCTTCATCCGTTCACCCTGGTATCGGCGCTGTTGGCCTCGGCGCGTTTCTTCCTTCACACCCGCAATCTGCAAGCTGCGATCGCCGCGACCGAAGAGGGATTTGCCATCGCCACCGAGCAGCGCAGCCCCTACCACATTTCCCGCGCCAATATCTTGAAAGCCGTCAACCTCGTCGAGGGTGGCCGGGCCGTGGAGGGAATTGCGCTGATGGATGCTGCGCTCATCGAGCATCGCAAGACCGGGGCGAATTTCCAGAGCTCGTTCAACCTGTCCTGCCTTGCGGACGCCTATGCCCGCGCCGGCAATTATGCGCGCGCCATCGATTTCGCCGAGCAGGCGATCTCCGAGATCGAGCGGACCGGCGAACGCTGGTGGGCTGCCGAGGCTCAACGCATCAAGGGAAACATACTGCTCGCCGCAAATCCCGCCGATCGCCGGCGCGCCGAGGATTGCTTTCTCTCGGCGCTGAAATCCGCGCAAGGCCAGAACGCGAAGTTTTGGCAGCTCCGCGCCGCGCATAGCCTGGCCAGCCTGTGGAGCGGGGAAGGCCGCGATGCCGAGGCGCGAAAATTGCTGGCGCCGATCTATGATGAATTCACCGATGGCATCGACTTGCCTGATCTGGACGATGCGAGAGGGTTACTGGATCGTCTTGGGAGACCTGTCTCAGGATAGCCTCGCGGGGACGTGAACGATCCGCCCTTTCGCAATGTGGCCGGGAGGATATGGTGCCACCACCTTTTGCAGTCCAATCGATTTCACTTCGGACGGAACATCGCATGCGTCGGCGCGAGTTTTTCGCCATCGTCGGTGGCTCCTTGCTTTGGCCGCGCGCCGCGCGCGCGCAGCAGGCGGGCAAAACCTATCGGGTCGGACTGCTCGCGACTGGCGGTGTCGTCGCCGCGATGGACGAGCGCCGTAACAGCATCCTGGAAGGACTGGCGGCGAACGGTTTTTTCGAGGGACGCAACCTCGAATTCGAGGTCCGCTCCGGCGAAGGGCGATCCGAACGGCTCGCCGAATTTGCCGCGGCCCTGCAGGCCGCCAACGTCGACGCCATCGTCACCTTCGGTTATCCCGCCGCCGCGGCGGCCAAGACCTCGGCAACCGACATTCCCGTGGTCGTGACCGGCGCGGGCGATCCGGTCGCCACCGGCCTTGCCGACAGCCTGGCGCGGCCGGGCGGCCACGTCACCGGCATGACCGAACTATCGACCGAGCTCAGCGGCAAGCGTCTCGAGATCCTGAAAGAGGCGGTGCCGAACCTGCGCCGCGTCGCCATGCTGTTCAATGCCACCGACCTCGGCATGACGCTGCGCTCGCAGGCCGCCGCCAATGCCGCCCGCGAGCTCAATGTCGACGTCCAGACCCTCGGCGTCCGGGAGCCGAACGATTTCGACGAAGCATTCGCCGAGATGACCAAGGCGCGGCCCGACGCCATGCTGATGGTTTCCGACGCGCTCACCGTGCTCAACCGCAAGCGGATCATGAATTTCGCCGCCGCCAACCGTCTGCCCGCGATCTATGAATTCAGCGCGCTGGTGCGCGATGGCGGGCTGATGTCCTACGGGCCCAACCAAAGGGCGATCGGGGTGCGCGCCGGCGATTTCGTCGCCCGCATCCTGCGCGGCGCGCGCCCGGCGGACCTGCCGCTCGAACAGCCGACGCAGTTCGAGCTGGCGATCAATCTGAAGACCGCGAAAGCGCTCGGCCTCGAGCTTTCCCCGATCCTGATCGCGCGCGCCGACGAGGTGATCGAATAGCGGCGAGTCACCTCGCCCCGCTTGCGGGGAGAGGTCGAAATTCGCTGGCGAATTTCGGGTGAGGGGGACTCTCCGCGCACTCACATCTTTCGAATTTGCGGAGGCAGCCCCTCGCCCCAACCCTCTCCCCGCGAAGAGCGGGGCGAGGGAGAGATAATCGATCGCCACCGCCTCAACTCATGCGCATCCTGTTCTGGACGGCAAAAAAAGAACCCGTCGAGGGCCGGCGTTCGCCGCCCAAACAAAAACGGCCGGGTCTTTCGACCCGGCCGTTCAAAACTCACCACCACTAAACCCTTGCACTAAACCCTTGGCGAGAACTTACCCCGCCTTCTTTTCCGGCGCCCCCGCCGCTTTCTTCTTCTCGATCGCCCGCTTCAGTTCCAGCGCGCGCGGCGACAGCTCGGTCGCTTTCGCCTTCAGCAGAAAGGCATCGAGGCCGCCGCGGTGATCGACTGATTTGATCGCGTTGGTCGAAACGCGCAGGCGCACGTTGCGGCCGAGCGCATCCGAGATGAAGGTGACGTTGCACAGGTTCGGCAGGAACCGGCGCTTGGTCTTGATGTTGGAGTGGCTGACCTTGTGGCCCACCTGCGGGCCCTTGGCCGTCAGTTCACAGCGCCGCGACATCTTCAAAAATCCTCTGCCATCCCCGGCACTTCCGAAAAGCGCATTGCGCGCGGCCCGGGGGTTCAAAATCACGTCCATCGAAGGGAGCGGCGGACGTATAGGGGGAGAGCCGCGGGGCGTCAAGGTTTTGGGGGTGCCGGACGGCGCTGAAAACGTCGGTTTTACGGGCGTTCCGGCGCCGTCAACCATCATTAAAACGGCGTATTCCCCGCCGACATCATCCTTGCGGCAGTTCCGCCCGCGGATAACGCGGATTTGCGCAGCACCAATCCGTTGTTTGGCCTCTATTTTCGCTTAAATGACAGTTCACAGGCGCGACCTCAAGGACCGGCTTCCAGTGACCACGCACCGCACGATTTCGCTCTCCGCGGCCTTGGGCTTGCGGGTGTCGGCGAGCCTTTGCGCCGGCGCCTTGCTGCTGCTCGCAGGTACGCCGCCGGCTTTCGCGCAGGGCAGGCTGGATGCGCGTTATGAGGCGACGCTGGCCGGCATTCCGGTCGGCACCGGCGCCTGGACCATCGATATCTCGGACGACCAGTTTTCGGCGTCGGCCTCCGGCGGCACCGCGGGCCTGCTGAAAGCGTTCGCGGCCGGCTCCGGCACCGGCGCGGCGCAGGGCCGCGTTGTCAACGGCCTGCCGGTCGCAACCAATTATTCCGCGAGCACCACGACGTCGAAGAAAACCGAAGCCATCCACATGGTGCTGTCGAACGGCAATGTCAGGGAATACGGCATCGAGCCGGCGCCGCCGGTCGATCCGGACCGGCTTCCGATCACGGAAGCGCATCGCCGCGGCGTGTTCGATCCGATGACGGGATCGATGCTGCGTGCGCCTGTCGCGGTCGATCCGCTCAGCCCCGAGGTTTGCCGCGCTGGCGCGCCGATCTTCGACGGCCGCATGCGCTACGATCTCAAGCTCGACTTCAAGCGCGTGGAAATGGTGCGGGCGGAGCGGGGCTATCACGGCCCGGCGCTGGTCTGCGCGGTATATTTCTCGCCGGTCGCGGGCTACATCCCCGACCGCCCGGTGATCAAATACCTCGCCGCCCAGCGCAACATCGAGATCGCCTTTGTGCCGGTGGCGGGAACCCGCATCCTGGTGCCGTTCTGGATGAGGATCCCGACCCCGCTCGGCCCCGCCACGCTGGAGGCCACCCAGTTCATCACCCAGGCCACGCCGCCCCGAGTGGCCAAGACGCA
>CAVUYV010000057.1:0-191218 GCA_963745785.1 uncultured Alphaproteobacteria bacterium
ACCGTCGTTCCATCACCTTGAACGTCTCGGACTGCTTGGATCCGGCCTCCGCCTCGCAGTGATAAACAAACAGCCGCGGCAGATAGAGCATGCCCGCCATCCACGCGATGACGGCGATCACATGCAGCGCCTTGATCCATTCGTACATTCGAGATGCCTGGCTGGTTTGCGGAGACGTTGTTTTAACATCCGCAATCCGGAAACGTTTGATCTGATCTCAGCGTTGCCGACAGCACGCTGGTCTCAAGGGGAATTGAGACATATCCGCAAGCAGGCCTTTTCTAAAACAATAATTTTAAAATCTTAGGTTTGAGTCTGAGTAGCGGTGAATTGGGCCCGCGCAAAACTGTGCCGCGAATTTCACGCCTTGTTCACATCCGTCAACAATCCCGGCGCCTCGTCCGGCAATCGGAATAATATCGCCCGGTTCAAGCACTTGCGCGGCGCTATCGTCAGCTTATGAAGAGACAAGTCCACATAAGCGCACTATCCTTGGATCAGGGGAATGGACTTATCCTTCGTTAGCGGCCTGTGAAGAAAAAGCCGGGTTATCCCTGATCGGTCGACCCGCGCGGGATCTCTCAGGTAGCTCCACAACAATTCACAGGATACACAGGGGTCACGGTGCCCACGACCGGCAACTATTTTCATCTTCACCTGGTGCCAATTCGACCGGTGAAACCTTGATCACGGTGGCGCGCGCGGTAGCCGCGCAATCCCGAACGTGACCCCGGTCGAACATGTCTATCCGCTGGTGCGCAGCCAGAAGCGGGCTGCCGATCGCGTGCTGGATGAGATCGAGGAAGCACCCGGCATCGTGCTTTTTACCTTGCTTGAGAAGGATCTGGTCGGCCGGCTGGAAGCCAAATGCAAGCAGATCAACATACCCAGCCTTTCGATCATCGGCCCGGTGATGCAGCTGTTTCAGGCCTATCTCGGCGCGCCGACCACCGGACGCGTCGGTGCGCAGCACACATTGAATGCGGAATACTTCAAGCGTATCGACGCGCTGAATTATACGATGATGCACGACGACGGCCAGCACGTCGAAGGGCTGGAAGAGGCCGACGTGGTTCTGGTGGGCGTGTCGCGCACGTCGAAAACCCCGACCTCGATCTATCTTGCGAACCGCGGCATCCGCACCGCGAATGTTCCGCTGGTGCCGGGCATCGCGATCCCGCATCAGCTGGAGACGCTGAAAAAGCCGCTGGTGGTCAGCCTGCACGCGACGCCGGAGCGCCTGATCCAGGTCCGGCAGAACCGGTTGCTGAGCATGGGCGCCGGTCCCGGCAATGATGACTACATCGATCGCCAGGCCGTCGCCGATGAAGTCGCCTTCGCGCGCCGATTGAGCGCAAGGTTCAATTGGATGCAGCTCGACGTCACGCGGCGATCGATCGAGGAAACGGCCGCCGCGGTGCTGAAGCTGTTTGCCGACCGGCAGCGGCAACGGCTGTTGGAATGACCCGGCCTTCGCAATGAGCTTTTGGCGCGGAAAATATCCGTTAATACTCGCCTCGCAAAGCCGCGCGCGACAGGCGCTGCTCGCCAACGCCGGCATCGAGTTCGAAGCCGTTGCGGCCGAAATCGACGAGCGCGCCGTGCAACAAGCCTCAAGCCTTTCGGCTCCTGGCGACGTCGCGGCGCTTCTTGCTCGCGAGAAGGCGCTTTCGGTATCGACGCGCCGGCCCGGCAACTTTGTCGTCGGGGCGGACCAGACGCTGTCGCTCGGGACACAGCTTTTCACCAAGCCTGGCAGCCGCGCGCAGGCGGCGGAGCAATTGCGCACGCTTTCCGGCCGCAGCCATGAACTGCACTCGGCCGTTGCCGTCGCGCGCAATGGCAAGATATTGTTCGAAAGCGCCGTCATGGCGCGAATGACAATGCGGCGGCTCGGCGAGGCCGAAATCGAGGCTTATCTAAATGAGGCTGGAGCGACGGTTACATCAAGTGTTGGCGCCTACCAGCTTGAAGGGCTAGGGGTTCATTTGTTTGAACGGATTGAAGGCGATCACTTCACCATTCTCGGTCTGCCGCTGTTGCCGTTGCTCGCATTTTTGCGAAGCGAGCGGCTGCTCGCGGTGTGAGTTCAATCCTGATGATGCGGCGAATGGCGGGACCTGAATGATAATCCTTGGGCTGACCGGCTCGATCGGGATGGGGAAATCAACGACGGCCAAGCTGTTCGAGGAAGCTGGCGTCCCGGTTTACGATGCCGACGCGGCCGTTCACAAGATTTATGAAGGCGAGGCAGCGCCTGCGATCGAAGCGGCATTTCCAGGTACCACCGCGAACGGCAAGGTCGATCGGAACAAGCTTTCGGCAAAAGTGGTGCACGACCCGGCCGCGATGAAGCGGCTTGAGCAGATCGTCCATCCGATGCTGGGCGCCTCCCGTCAAAAATTCCTGCACGATGCCGAGCGTTCCGGCGCGCCCGTTGCGGTGGTGGATGTGCCGCTGTTGTTCGAGACCGGCGGCGAGAAACGCGTCGATGCGGTGGTGGTGGTCACGACAACGCCGGAAATTCAGCACCAGCGGATCCTGGAGCGCGACAACATGACCGGGGAAAAGCTCGAGGCGCTCCTGGCGCGACAGTTGCCCGACGCCGAAAAACGCAAGCGAGCGGATTTCGTGGTGGATACTTCGCACGGCCTCGACCCCGTGCGTGTGCAAATCCGGGACATTCTCGATCAGGCTGCTAAGATGCCGCAGCGACGATCCTGATTCGTCAAAATGTCCGGATGCAGCTGATGCGCGAAATCGTTCTCGATACCGAAACCACCGGCCTCGACCCGCTGCGAGGCGATCGGCTGGTTGAGATCGGCTGTATCGAGATTTTCAATCGCATGCCAACCGGCCAGACCTTTCATCGGCATCTCAATCCAGAGCGCGAAATGTCGGCGGAAGCCTACGCCGTGCACGGTCTTTCCCGCGAGTTCCTGGCCGACAAACCGCTGTTTGCTGATGTGGTCGAGGAGTTCCTGGAATTCATCGGCGACGCGCCGCTGGTGATCCACAACGCGTCGTTCGATATCGGCTTCCTCAATGCCGAGCTTGAGCGCATCAAACGGCTGCCGATTGCACGGGAACGGCTGGTGGACACGCTGCTGTTGGCGCGGCGCAAGCATCCCGGCGTGTCGAACCGTCTCGATGATCTCTGCTCGCGCTACGCGATCGACAATTCCCGGCGCACCAAGCACGGCGCCTTGCTCGATGCCGAGCTTTTGGCCGAGGTCTATATCGACCTGATCGGGGCGCGGCAGTCGCAATTGATCCTGGCCACCGAATCCCGCGATATCCGCATCGACGGTTATGGTGAGATGCCGCGGCGGCAGCGCGAGATACCGCTGACGCCACGGGTTACCGAGGACGACCGCCTCGCGCATCGTGCCTTTGTCGCCACGTTGGGAGACAAGCCGATCTGGAACGATTTTCTGGGCGTCGGATAGCGCGTGTTCCGCAAAGGTAGGGACCGTTTGCGATCAGAAATCGCGAAATTGTAAAGCTGAACCAGCCTGCGATCAGCTCGGCTTGACCTGCGCGGCTTGTGCGGCGGCCTGCCGCTCGAGGTTTTGGCGGTACAGGCCGACAAAATCGACCGGGTCCAGCATCAGTGGGGGGAACCCGCCATCGCGCACCGAGGTCGCGATGATCTCGCGCGCAAACGGGAACAACAGCCGCGGGCATTCGATCATCACCAGCGGATGAAGATTTTCCTTTGGCACGTTCACAATGCGGAATACGCCGGCATAGGCCAGATCGAAGCTGAACATCAGCTTGCCGGCATTTTCCGCCTTGCCTTCGACCGAAAGCGTCACCTCGTATTCGTTTTCCGCGATATTGTTGGCGCTGACGTTGATCTGGATGTTGATCGCGGGTTGCTGCTGTTGCGGCGCCAGCGAGGTGGGAGCGTTCGGATTCTCGAACGAAAGGTCCTTGGTGTACTGCGCCAGCACGTTCAACTGGGGAGGAGGGGCCGCCTCTTGAGGCGCGCCGTTGCCGTTGGTCATGGAGTCTCTCCTGGAACGTGGTTGAGCGAACGGCACCGGTTTTGCGCCTGAATTCGCTCGTAGAGGCTCGTCAGCTAAGGAAAATGTGTTGGTGGGGCGAGTGGCTATCATAGCCCCGGCTCGTTCCACAAGGACGACAATCGCGTCTCGCCCGCCAAGGCGGGGCTGAAACGATCGGCCGGCGCGTCAAATACCGGGTATTGGGGTGCAGCGCGTACTCTAAATTATTGAATATGCGTGATTTCCGGTCAGCATGAGGGTTTCCCCTCGCAACGAAAACGCGCTACAATTCGCCGGTGGCATGGGCAAGAGCCTGTTTCCACCGACATGGCTTCACATGACAAAGAGGCGCCATTGGCCAGGCCGGGTTTCGTGCCTACATGTTGCTGACCCATCCATAAAGTAACTCCGCCGTTCCCTGAGGGAACGCTCTGCCGCCGGACCCGTTGCCGACGTGAGAACCAGAAAGCGAATGCGACGTGGATATTTACACTATCATCTTCCTGGCGCTGGCGGTCTTCATCTTCCTGCGTCTGCGCAATGTGCTCGGGCAGCGCACCGGAAACGAGCGGCCGCCGTATGATCGCGCTGCCCGCAACGTGGTGCAGGGGGCGCAGGACAACAAGGTTGTTCCGATGCCGGGAGCGGTGATCGATCAGGCGCCGCTGGCGCCCACGGCAGACGTTGCGCCGCCGAGCGACCGCTGGAAAGGTTTGGCCGAACCTGGAACGGCGCTCGCCCAGGGGCTCGACGCCATCGCGGCACAGGATCCCCCGTTCGATCCGCGACATTTCCTCTCGGGCGCTCGCAGTGCTTACGAGATGATCGTGCAGGCGTTTGCCAATGGCGATCGCCGCGCGCTGAAGGATCTGTTGTCGCCCGAGGTCTATGAGAGTTTCGAGGCCGTGATCCGGGATCGCGAGAAGCACGAGCAGAAGACGGAGACGCAATTCGTCTCGATCGACAAGGCCGAGCTCGTGGGTGCGGAAGCTCGCGATCGCTCCGCGCAGCTGACCGTTCGCTTTGTATCGCAGATGATCTCGGTCACCCGCGACAAGGCCGGCACTATTGTCGACGGCAATCCGGATAAGGTCGCCGATATTACCGATGTTTGGACATTTGCCCGCGACACCGCCTCACGCGATCCGAACTGGAAGCTGGTTGGCACGGGAAGCGCTCCCTGACGCGCGCCGGTTGCGGCGAACCGCCGCCGCGTGTTGTGTGATCGCCGTCGCATTGGCGACGGCGCCGTTTGCTGCGATTGCCGCCCGTACCGCACATACAGCGCGCAGCATTCATGGTGCGCGTCCGCATCTCCCGGCTGCTCGTCGTATCCCATATCCGCGGCTCGCCTGGCCGCTTGAAGTCAGCGGCAGCCAATATGTTCCGGTCGCATGGGCCGATATCGCGGGCTGGAGCGCGGACGATCACCTGCAGGCCTACAAGGCGTTTCGCGTAAGCTGCAGGCCAATAGCGGCGCAGCGAAACCTGCCCGCCGATCACAAGGCCTTGGGCATTTCGCTGCGCGATCCCTGCCGCGCGGCCAAGGTTCTCGATATTTCCGATGGCGCCAAGGCGCGAGCCTTCTTCGAAGAGCATTTTCTGCCCTTGCGAATTTCTCGGCTCGGGGAAGATGATGGCTTCGTCACCGGCTATTACGAGCCGGTCCTCGACGGCTCCCGGACCCAGACCGACGTCTACAACGTGCCGGTCTATCGCCGTCCCTCAAATCTGTTCGTCCGCGGCTTCAAACAAGACGCCGTTGGCTTGCCCAACAAGGGACAGGTGTTTCGCAAGATCGGTCGCCGCAAGCTCGTGCCCTATTACGATCGCGCCGAAATCGAAGACGGTGCGATTGCCGGCCGAGGCCTCGAAATCTGCTGGCTCAAGGATCAGACCGATTTGCTGTTCACGCAAATTCAGGGCTCGGCCCGGGTCCGCCTCGAGGATGGCTCGACCGTGCGCATCAATTACGATGCCCATAATGGCTATCCCTATACGCCGGTCGGCCGCATCCTGATCGATCGCGGCATCATCCCCAAAGAGCAGATGTCGATGCAGAAGATCAGGGAGTGGATGGATCAAAATCCCGACGGCGCCAAGGAATTGCGGCGGCAGAACCGGTCCTACGTGTTCTTTCGCGAAGTTCAACTCTCCGACAAGGATGAGGCTGTTGGCGCGCAAGGCGTGCCGCTGACGCCTGGGCGGTCGATCGCGGTCGACAAGGCGCTGCATGTCTACGGCACGCCGTTTTTCATCGGGGGCGAGTTGCCGATTAAGTCAGAGCTATCGAAGACGCCGTTTCACCGGCTGATGATCGCGCAAGACACCGGCTCCGCCATCGTGGGACCGGCGCGCGCAGACCTCTATTTCGGCGCCGGAGCCGATGCCGGGAGAGTCTCCGGCCGTCTGCGGCACAATATGCGTTTTGTCATGCTGGTGCCGAAGAGCCTCGATCCGGTGGCGCGTGGCCGCAGGATGCCGCTGCCCGATCCAAGGCCGTCGGAGACAATCGCAAAGCTGTTTCCGCAAACCGGTCCTTCGAAGGATCAACAAAAAGATCAGAAGAATGGCGCGAAGCCGCCGGCGGCCTCGGTGGCTGCTGGCGCAAACGATGCAGCCAGGACTACGGAAGCCGCGAAAAAGCCCGCGCCGGCGGCGCCGACTTCCGTGGGCGTGGGCCAGGCGCCGTCGGCACGGACGGCTGCCGCAAATCCGGTGCCGCTGCCGGAAGCGCGGCCCAACATCAAACCGAGCCGCGAGGCGCGCCGGGCGCGTTACATCGGCCGTTATCGCCGCGTCCGATGAAACGTCAGCCCACCTCGATCCCGGAATTGCCGCCGTCCCCGCGCCGCAAACGCGCGCTGAGCGAGGAAGAACGCGCGTTGTGGGAGGGAGTTGCGAAAGAGATAAAGCCGCTGCGCAAAAAGCGCTCCGGAAAGACAGAGGCGGCTTCGGCGGAAGTGGAAACGACCACCGCTGCGAAAGCGGCAGTGCCGCCCAACCCACTCCCATCAGACAAGATTCCGCGAGCAACTAAGCCGATAACGCCGCCACTGGCGCCGCTCGGACGCCGCGAGCGCGCGCAGCTTTCACGCGGGCGGAAGGAGATCGATGCCCGGCTCGACCTGCACGGCATGACGCAGACCCGCGCCCATCGCGAGCTGTTCGGTTTCTTGCAACGCGCCCGCAGCGACGGCCTGACGTTCGTGCTTGTCATCACCGGCAAAGGCCGCGCGGGAGCTGATCCCGAGCGCGGGGTGCTGCGCCGCCAGGTGCCGCAATGGCTGGGTTTGCCGGAGTTTCGCTCGCTGGTGGTCGGCTTTGAGGAAGCGCATGTCGGCCATGGCGGCGAGGGCGCGCTCTACGTGCGTATCAGGCGATCGAAACTGTAGGCCGCTTAGAACGGCCGCACGATCCCGACGCGCGGGATCAGGGTAACGATCCAGCCGAACAGCGTGGTCCCTGGATCGTTCGTTGAGATCAGCGGCACGTCCTTTGAGCTGGGCAAGGTTTTTACCGCATGCAGGATCAGGAACATGCAGACCGCCCAGTTCGAGATCCATCGCGAATAGTCGAACACGATCGCGAACATGATGAGATAGGCGAGGCTCACCGCGACTATGCCGGCGATGACGATGCGGCGATGAAATTCATCCGACAGCGATCGGAGCAGACTAACAAAATATTTCCACAGCGGGGCATGCAGCCAGATCAGCAGCGCAAACACGGGAATGCCGAGCAGGTTTGACGGCATGCGGTCCCAGGTATCGTGAATTTCCCGAGAAAGCGGCTGATACCAGATATAACTGAAGCTCAAGAGGTTGGTCCGGGTAGGGTCGGCCATGCGGCTTTGCAGATGTTGGACGAACTCCGCTTCGGGTACCGCCAGCGATCCCCGGAATTGCGCGGCGAAGAACAGCACGCCGATGCACGCGATCGCGGCGGTTCCGGCGATCGCATTTTGCCGGCTAAAGCCGTGCACGAGATAGTAACGCAGCACCACGATGACCGCGATGGTCGGCACATACATCAGCAGATGGATGTGGTGGATCAGGATCAGAATCATCGATGCAAGGGCTGCGAGCAGCACGAAAACAATCGAGCGCGCCGGCACCAGCAGCAGGCAGATCGCGAACGCACAGCCGTAGATGTCGAAATGTCCGAGCGTATGCATGAAATTCTTCAGAAAGAACGGCGAGCCGGCCATGAACACGAACAGCGGCATGTGTGCATCGTCGAAGCCAAAAGTTCGACGAAACAGCTTTACGAACAGCCCGAGTGTGATCAGCCAGACGGCGCCCGACAGCGCGAACACCAGCCACACCGGCACTTTTGCGAAAAACAGCGATACCACCGCGCCGATCAGCGCGCGTTTTGTAAAACCGAAATGATAGTCGACCAAAAGATGGATGTACGGGACGTAAGGCTCGCGCGCGATCTTGTAGAGAAAAACCCCTGCCAGAACGGCGGCATTGACGGCAAGCATCAGGCGCCAGGGGTTTTCCCGCACACGCAGATTCATTCGGCACCTGAGACAGCAGCCAACCAGGTGCAAACTATCACACAGCGAATGTGTGAGGCGCAACGCAGGGACGACGATATCGTCGTGAAAACTACAGGATAAACCGGCTCAGATCGGCATTCTTGGCGAGATCGCCGACGTGCTTCTGCACGTAGTCAGCATCGATCTGGATGGTCTCGCCGTGACGGTCGGGCGCGGCAAAGGAAATCTCGTCGAGCACACGCTCCATCACCGTCTGCAGCCGCCGGGCGCCGATGTTTTCGACGGTGGAGTTAACGGCGACCGCCACATCCGCGAGCGCGTCGATGGCACTGTCGGTAATATCCAGCGTCACGCCTTCGGTCTTCATCAACGCTACATATTGCTTGATCAGCGACGCCTCGGGCTCGGTCAGGATGCGGCGCAAATCGTCGCGCGTGAGCGCCGCCAGCTCGACCCGGATCGGTAGCCGGCCCTGCAGTTCCGGCAAGAGATCCGACGGCTTTGCGATATGAAACGCGCCCGAGGCGATGAACAGGATGTGATCGGTCTTGACAGCGCCGTGCTTGGTCGAAACCGTGGTGCCTTCGATCAGCGGCAATAGATCGCGCTGCACGCCTTCGCGCGAGACGTCGCCGCCGACGCGGCCGTCGCGCACGCAAATCTTGTCGATCTCGTCGAGGAAGACGATGCCGCTATTCTCGACCGCATGGATCGCTTCCTGCACCAGTTGATCGGTGTCCAGGAGCTTGTCGGACTCCTCGTTGACCAGAAGCTCGTGGGAATCCTCTACCCTCAGCCGGCGGGTTTTGGTCCGTCCACCCAATTTGCCGAAGATATCGCCGATCGAGATCGCGCCCATCTGGGCGCCGGGCATGCCGGGAATTTCAAACATCGGCATGCCGCCCGAGGATTGCGTCTCGATCTCGATTTCCTTGTCGTTGAGCTCGCCGGCGCGCAGCTTCTTGCGGAACGAATCGCGGGTGGCAGCGCTGGAGTTGGCGCCGACCAGGGCGTCGAGCACGCGGTCCTCGGCGGCGAGTTGGGCGCGGGCCTGCACGTCCTTGCGCTTGCGCTCGCGCATTTGCGCAATCGCGACCTCGACCAGATCGCGGACAATCTGTTCGACGTCGCGGCCGACATAACCGACTTCGGTGAATTTGGTGGCTTCGACCTTGATGAATGGCGCGCCGGCGAGTTTCGCCAGCCGCCGCGCGATCTCGGTCTTGCCGACCCCGGTCGGCCCGATCATCAGGATGTTTTTCGGCAGCACTTCCTCGCGCAGCGAGCCGGTGAGTTGCAGCCGCCGCCAGCGGTTGCGCAGCGCGATGGAAACCGCGCGCTTGGCGTCGGTCTGCCCGACGATGAAGCGATCGAGTTCGGAAACGATTTCACGGGGAGAAAAGTCTGTCATGGCGTCTAGGTAAGTTTAAAATGGTGCTGGTACAAGCGGCATCAGATGATCGGCGGCCCGCCCTGCCAGTGCCTAATCGCCTCAAAGGGGTGGATCAGCATCAGGATGTTCAGGGTCAGATTATCGCGGATGTGAAGCGCCATCACGAGTTCAAACAGAACGGCGAGCGCGACGGTCAACCCGACCGGAAGCTTTCTCGCCAGCAAGAATCCCGCCACCATGAACAGGGTATCGGAGATCGAGTTGACGATGGTGTCGCCAAAATAGTCCAGCGACACCGTGCCGGTGCGGTAGCGCTCGATGATCCAGCTGGAATTTTCAACGATCTCCCAGCTGCCTTCGATCACCATCGCGGCAATCAACGTCCCTGCCATGGCGCCTTCGGCAGCACAAGCCGGGTCGCGCCATAAAACAGGAAGCCGTGGAGGATGTGGGAAAGCGAGTACCAGTCGGCGATATGCTGGGAATTTTCCGAGCTCTGCACGACGCCGTGCCACAACTTCACGTAACCGCAGGCGCAGATCGGCAAGCGTCCCATTAGATACAGGCGATCCCCGGCGCGATCAGCAGCCATTGCCGCGCTGAAAGGCCGGCGGTCGCCGGAACGGTGCGCTCGAGCGTCATGAGTTGCGTATCATCAAGAGCGCGGTGCCGTCCGGGGTTTCGACCAGACGATCGCGGCGAAATCCGGCCTTCTCATAGGCGCGGATCGCGCGCGCATTGGCCGGGTCGGGATCGGTGACCATGCGCGCAAGCCCTTTCCGCAGGCGACCATCGACGAAGCGACGAATGAGGGCTGAGCCGTGGCCGCGTCCGATCATGTCAGGCTCGCCGATGAACAGATCGATGCCGCGCGTGCTCGGGGGCTGCGGCCCAAAACCTGTGTTCCATTCGGTCAGATCATAGCATTGAAGGTAACCAAACGGGCTGCCGGCTGCCGAAAATATAAATTGATCCATGGCCGGCTCGTCGAGGTCACCGCTGACCAGGGCATATTGTTCATGCGGATCGCCCCACCATTCCCTGACATGGGGCAATGACAGCCAGCGCTGAATCACGGGGAGATCGGCCGTCGTCATCGGGCGGAAAGCGTAATCCGGCGCCATCGATCAGCCGCCCTGCAGCGTCTCGATGGTCACATTGCGATTGGTAAAGACGCAAATGTCGGCGGCGATATCGAGCGACCGGCGCACGATGGCCTCGGCATCCTTGTCGGAATCGACCAGCGCCCGGGCGGCCGCCAGAGCATAATTGCCGCCGGAGCCGATCGCCATTACGCCGGCTTCCGGCTCCAGCACGTCGCCGGTGCCGGTCAGCACCAGCGAGACATCCTTGTCGGCGACGATCATCATCGCCTCCAGCCGGCGCAGATAGCGATCGGTACGCCAGTCCTTGGCCAGTTCGACCGCCGCGCGGGTCAATTGCCCCGGATATTGCTCGAGTTTGCTCTCCAGCCGCTCGAACAGGGTGAAGGCGTCCGCGGTGGCGCCGGCAAAACCGCCGATGACGTCGCCCTTGCCGAGTTTGCGGACCTTTTTGGCGTTGGATTTGATGACGGTCTGGCCGATCGAGACCTGGCCATCGCCCCCAATCACCACCTTGCCGCCCTTGCGGACGGTCAAAATCGTCGTGCCGTGCCAGACCGGCGACTGTGGCTGTGATGCTTGCATGGGGTACCTCGCGTTCGGCCAAATCTAGGGACTGGCGCGCGCGGTTACAATCGGCCGCAGTCCGGCACTGGATTCCAGTCACCATAGACCGAAGTTCAGCCCTGAGCGGCCCATCCCGCAGTAGCGAAGGCGGGACGGGCCTGTTAAAAGGGCCGCGTTTTCGGCCACGGGAAGCACATTTCATGCGCACGGCGACCATCAAGCGCAAGACCAAGGAGACCGACATCGAGGTTAGCGTGAACCTCGACGGAACCGGCGTGTCCAACGTCGCGACCGGCATCGGCTTCTTCGACCATATGCTCGATCTCTTGGCCCGGCATTCACGCATTGACGTCGCCGTGAAGGCGGTTGGCGACCTTCACATCGACCACCATCACACCACCGAGGATGTCGGCATCGCGCTCGGACAGGCGGTCAAGCAGGCGCTCGGCACCATGGCCGGCATCACCCGCTATGCCAGTATCCACATGCCGATGGACGAGACGCTGTCGCGCGTCGTGATCGACATTTCGGGGCGGCCGGTGCTGGTGTTCAAGGTGGAGTTTCCGCGCGACAAGGTAGGCGCCTTCGATACCGAACTGGTTCGCGAATGGTTCAACGCCTTTGCGATCAATGCCGGGGTGACTTTGCACGTCGAAACCCTATATGGCGAGAACAGCCATCACATCGCCGAATCCTGTTTCAAGGGTCTGGCGAGGGCGCTGCGCGCGGCGGTCGCGATCGATCCGCGCGCCGCGGGCGAAGTGCCATCCACCAAGGGTCAGCTCGGCGGCTGAATCCTTAAGTTCTCGGCGGAGAGTAACGATGCCGGTCTACACAGTTCATGCTCCGGTAACGAACGGTGCGGGGATCGCAGCGATCGACCGGTTCGCATTCGTCCGCGACGGATTTCATTTCTGGGCTGCCGTGTTCGGCCCGCTGTGGCTTGTCTGGCATCGCCTGTGGCTGGCGACGATCGGCTGGATCATCGTTGCGCTCGCGATCAACGTCGGAATGGCGAGACTCGGCGCCGGCGGCACCGCGATCTTTTGGGCGGATGTGTTGCTCGCGCTGCTGATGGGATTTGAAGCGTCGAGCATCCGGCGCTGGACCTTGTCGCGGCGCAACTGGCGCCAGCTCGACATCGTGGTGGCCCGCAATTGGGAGACGGCGGAACGGCGCTTTTTCGACCGCTGGACCGCCAGGCAGCGCATTGTCAATGACCAAACCGCGGTCGATCGTGGCGCGCCGCCGCCGACGCGGGATGTTCCCGGCCAGGCTTTCTCACGTCCGCCGCCGTTGCCTCGAAATGAGATCATCGGATTGTTTCCGGAACCGGGGACGTCGCGGTGAGCGTTGCCATCATCGATTACGGCTCCGGCAATCTGCATTCCGCCGCGAAAGCGTTTGAGCGGGCGGCGCGGAGCATGGACGCGCCGGAAAAGATCGTGGTGACCCGCGATCCCGAAACAGTTTATCGCGCCGATCGCATCGTGCTGCCCGGCGTCGGCGCCTTCGCCGATTGCCGCAGGGGGCTCGACGAGCTTGACGGCATGATCGAGGCGATGACCGAGGCGGTGCGAAGCAAGGCGCGGCCGTTCTTCGGCATCTGCGTCGGCATGCAGCTGATGGCGACGCGTGGCAAGGAGCACGTCACCACGGACGGGTTCAACTGGATCGCAGGCGACGTCGAGAAGATTTCGCCGCGCCAGGAGAATTTGAAAATTCCGCACATGGGCTGGAACACGCTCGATATGATCCGCGAGCATCCGGTGCTGGAGCGTTTGCCGCTCGGCCCGAAAGGCCGTCATGCCTATTTCGTGCACTCCTATCACCTCAACGCCGCCAACGAGACGGACGTGCTGGCGCGCGCGGATTACGGTGGCCCGGTGACGGCGATCGTCGGCAAGGACACCGCTGTCGGTACCCAGTTTCACCCCGAGAAAAGCCAGCGTTTTGGGCTGGCCTTGATTGCGAATTTTTTGAAATGGAAGCCGTGATTCTGTTTCCCGCCATCGACCTGAAAAACGGCCAATGCGTGCGGCTCGAACAGGGCGACATGGCGCGTGCGACCGTGTTCAACCTCGATCCCGCTGCGCAGGCGCGGAGCTTTGCCGCGCAGGGGTTTGAATATCTGCACGTGGTCGATCTTGACGGCGCCTTTGCCGGCAAGCCGATGAACGCCGCTGCGGTCGAGGCGATGCTGAAGGCGGTCTCCATTCCGGTGCAGCTCGGCGGCGGCATCCGCGATCTCGATACCGTCGAGGCTTGGCTGGCAAAGGGCATTGCGCGGGTGATTATCGGTACCGCGGCAGTACGCGATCCCGAGCTGGTGAAGGGTGCCGCGAAAAAATTTCCCGGCCGCGTCGCGGTCGGCCTCGACGCACGCGACGGCAAGGTCGCCGTCGAAGGCTGGGCGGAGACTTCGGAAGTCACCGCACTGGAAATCGCGCAGCGGTTCGAGGATGCCGGCGTCGCCGCGATCATCTTCACCGACATTGCCCGCGACGGCCTCCTGAAAGGCCTCAATCTCGATGCCACCATTGCGCTCGCCGAGCGTATCTCGATCCCCGTCATCGCTTCCGGGGGCTTGGCCTCGATCGAGGACGTGAAAGCGCTCTTGGCGCCGCGCGCCAGGAAACTGGCCGGCGCGATCGCCGGCCGCGCGCTCTATGACGGCCGCCTCGATCCGGCCACGGCGCTGGCGCTGATCCGCAACGCGCGCGCCGCGGCCTAGGAGCAATCCATGTTCAAGGTGCGCGTGATTCCCTGTCTCGACGTCAAGGACGGCCGGGTGGTCAAGGGCGTCAATTTCGTCGATTTGCGCGATGCCGGCGATCCCGTCGAAGCGGCCATCGCCTATGACGCCGCCGGTGCCGATGAATTGTGCTTTCTCGACATTACGGCGACGCACGAAAATCGCGGCATCATGCTGGACGTGGTCCGGCGCACGGCGGAAGCCTGCTTCATGCCGCTGACGGTCGGCGGCGGCGTGCGCACCATCGAGGATATCAAGACTCTGCTGCGGTCCGGCGCCGACAAGGTTTCGATCAACAGCGCCGCCGTCAGCCGGCGCGAATTCGTCAAGGAAGCGGCCGAAAAATTCGGCGATCAATGCATCGTGGTCGCGATCGACGCCAAGCGCGTCCGGCGCGGCGGCGGCTCGGAACGGTGGGAAATCTTCACCCATGGCGGGCGCAATTCCACCGGGATCGATGCCATCGAATATGCCCAGGAGGTCGTCTCGCTCGGCGCCGGCGAGATCCTGCTGACGTCGATGGACCGGGACGGCACCAGGCAGGGTTTTGACATTCCGCTCACCCGGGCGGTAGCGGACAGCGTCGCGGTCCCGGTGATCGCCTCCGGCGGCGTCGGCAATCTCGATCATCTGGTGGAGGGTATCCGCGAAGGCCATGCCACCGCGGTGCTGGCGGCGTCGATCTTCCACTTCGGCGAATTTACCATACGGGAGGCCAAGGACCACATGGTCCGCGCCGGGCTACCGATGCGGCTCGATCCTTGACGACTCCCGGTGCCAGAAGTGCTAAATCCCCGCGGGGTGGACAGAGTCCCCCCTTCGGGCGCGTGTGAGTTCTAGTTGATGTCGCGTTTTACGATCCATGATCTCGCCGCCACCATCGATGCCCGCGCGGCATCGGGCGGAGAGGCGTCCTATACCCGCAAACTGCTGGACAAGGGTGCCGAGCATTGCGCCAAGAAACTTGGCGAAGAGGCGGTGGAGACGGTTATCGCCGCGATCGAGAACGATCGCGACCACCTGATCGCCGAAAGCGCCGATCTGTTGTTCCATCTGCTGGTGCTCTTGAAGTTGCGCGGCGTGAAACTCGAGGACGTCGAAGCAGCACTGGCGCAACGCACGACGATGTCTGGGTTAGAGGAAAAGGCCGCGCGCAAGCGCGACGCATAACGGCTAGAGACGGCGTCATGGATATTCGGGCACCCGAGCAACTCTACAACCCCTACCGGATATTTTCGCGGGAGCAGTGGGCGCGGCTGCGCGACGACACGCCGATGACGCTGGAGCCCGGCGAGTTCGACCGCACTGCGCTCGATGCACGACCGGCTCGACCTCAGGGAGGTCGAGGAAATCTATCTGCCGCTGTCGCGTCTGTTGTCGATCTATGTCGATGCCACGCAGCGGCTCTATTACGCGCAGCGCCAGTTTCTCGGCATCCGCGACCGCAAGGTGCCCTACATCATCGGCGTCGCCGGCTCGGTTGCGGTGCGGCAAGTCGACCACCGCGCGCGTGCTGCAGGCGCTGCTGGCACGATGGTCGCCGCGGCCCAAGGTCGATCTGGTGACGACCGACGGCTTCCTGTATCCCAACGCGGTGCTCGAGCGGCAAGGGCTGATGCAGAAGAAGGGTTTTCCGGAGAGCTACGATCTGCCGTGGTTGCTGTCGTTCCTGAGCGACATCAAGGCCGGACGGAGGCCGGTGCGGGCGCCGGTCTATTCGCATTTGACCTACGACATCGTTCCGAACCAGTGGCACGAGGTCGACCAGCCGGACATCCTGATTGTCGAGGGCGTCAATGTCCTGCAGACCGGCCGGTTGCCGCGCGACGGCAAGGCGGTTCCCGTCGTGTCGGACTTTCTTCGACTTCTCCGTCTATATCGACGCCGACGAGGCGGTGCTGCGCGAATGGTACGTGCAAGCGCTTCCTGACGCTTCGCGACACCGCGTTCCACGATCCGCGGTCCTACTTCCATCGTTATGCGCTGCTGTCGGACGAGGAAGCGATCGCCACCGCAATCGCGATCTGGGAGCGCACCAACCTCGCCAATCTCGAGGAAAACATCCTGCCGACGCGGCCGCGCGCGACGCTGATCCTCAAGAAGGGCGCCGATCACGTCATCGAGACGGTGGCGCTGCGGCGGCTATAGCTGACGGACGTTCACGCGGCGATATGCCGCGAGGCGGCCAGGCCGGCGAGCGCGTCGGCGAGTTTTTCGCGATCGAGCGGCTTGATCAGAAAGCCGTCCATTCCAGCTTCAAAACAGGCATAGCGATCCTCCACCAGCGTGTTCGCCGTCAGCGCGAGGATCGGCGTGTGGCGGCCCGGCTGGCCCGCCTCAAGGCCACGGATACGCTTGGTTGTTTCGATGCCGTCGAGCTGTGGCATCTGGATGTCCATGAGAACGAGATCGTAGGGAGCGCCGGCGGATTTTGCCGAGAGCCACGATTCCAGCGCCGCTTCGCCATTGGTGGCGATGACGGCATGATGCCCCAGTCGGTTCAAAAGCGAGCGCATCAATAGCGCGTTGATCTCGTTGTCTTCCGCCACCAGGACCGAAAGGCCCCGCAGCGGCGCGGCTGCCGGCGTCCCGACATCGTCAGACACCTCGGTCGGGGGTTCGCCGGCAAGGGGCGGCGCCAGAACGTCCGGCGCCATCGTCAGGCGCGCCGCGAGCGAGGCCGCGCGCAACGGTTTTATCAGATAACCGGTGAAAGCCGGGGAACTCGATGGGGGTTGAAGTTCGTGTCGCGCCGCCGGCGTGACCAGGACAATCCGCTGCATCGTGTGGGGCCGCGCCGCTTCGGCCAGCAACCCGACGTCCTCGGCGCCCAAGGCGTGATCGAGCAGCACGGCGTGCCAGGCTCGCTCGGGCAGCAAGGCCTGCGCCACCGCGGTATCTGAAATCGTGCAGGTTTGTCCGCCCCAACGCTGCAGCCGCCGGGCGATGAGCGATGCTTCGATACTCTGGGGGGCGACCACCATGATCGATTGCCCGCTCAGATCCGGCGCCGCAAACACCTTCTGTTCGCTGCCATTGCCATCAGAGGCGGGAAGCGGAACCGATACTTCGAACGTCGAACCGGCGCCGGGCTTGCTCTCCAGCGTGATGCGGCCGCCCATTCGCTTGACGATGCGCTCAGAGATGCTCAAGCCAAGACCGGTGCCACCATAGCTTCGCGCGATGCGTTCGTCGGCCTGCTCGAACTCGCGGAAAATGCGCGCCTGGGCCTCGGGCGCGATGCCGATGCCGGTGTCGCGCACCAGGAAAGAGATTTCGTTGGCAGCGATCCCCGGCTCTACAATCAGCGCCACGCCGCCGGTCGTGGTGAACTTGATGGCGTTCCCTGCGAGATTGAGCAGCACCTGCCGCAGCCGCGCCGCATCTCCGACCACTTCCGCCGGCAGCCGCTCGTCGACATAGGCTGCGATCTCGAGCTTTCTTGCCTGCGCCCGCGGCGCCAGCAGTTCGGTGATGTCCTCGATCAATGCGGCAAGGGCGAAGGGACGGTGTTCGAGGTCGATCTTGCCGGCCTCGATCTTGGAATAGTCCAGGAGCTCCTCGATCAGCGAGAGCAAAGCATCGCCCGAGGTTTTCACGGCCCTCGCATAGGTCATCTGCTCCGGCGTCAGCGGTGTATCCAGCAGCAACCCGCTCATGCCGATGATGCCGTTAAGCGGCGTGCGAATTTCATGTGAGGCCATCGCGAGGAACCGCGACTTGGCACGGCTGGCGGCATCGGCCTGATCGCGCGCCTCGGCAAGCGCGCGCTCGGTCCCGGTGCGGTCGGTGACGTCGCGGCCGACGCATTGCATCTCGGCCGGCTGGCCGGCGTTGCTGCGGACCAGGCCTTCGCGCCATGCGATCCATCGCGGCTCCGAGCGGGCCGGCGATCTTCTGGTCATGAATCCGCGTGCCATCCGGCTCGAGCGCGGTCTCGCCTTGCTCAAGGACGGTGAATGTGAAGCGGCTGCCGATCAGCGCCTCCCGCGGTTGCCGCGCCAGTTCGCAATAGGCGTCGTTGACGAAGGTGATGGCGCCTGCCGCATCGCGCAGCACGATCAGGTCGCCCTGGGATTCGAACAGGCGCCGCGCGCGTTGCTCGGCCTCCTGCAATTCCCAATTGCGGTCGGCCAGCGCCTCGTTGTGCAGCGCGATCTTGCGAAGTTTCTTGCGCATCCAGCGCAGCCGGAAGCTCAGGGTGGCGAGCCCGACGCAGGCGAGTGCGAACAGGAAGCTGGTGCCGATCGCAAAGGCGTGGGGGTCATAGCCGGAATTTTCAGATCGGCTTCCAGCGATGAATCCATAGGCGCCGCCGAAGGCGGCGGAAAACATCATGAACGAACGGATCGCGCGGGTGAGCCAGGGGTGACGTCGCGCGAAGCGGCGTATGCGTAACTTGATCCGGAAAAACCGCCGCATCGCCAACACCCCTGAGATTGCCTTGTCGCGAGCGCGTCCCGCGGTCGGCGTTCGAGACCGCCTCGGCGCGCGTCGTGTGCTTGAGGACGACGATGAGACGGCGACCTTGCAAAGTGCTTGAGGCCGGGCGGCGTCACAGCGTGCGATGAGAACAACGTTAATGAGGTATTAAGAGGCCAAAGGCGAGAGCGGGCGGAGTACAGGCCCGCCGATCAATTCAGGCGGCGCGCCGCAGATCTTCGGCGAGCGCGCGGTAGGACAGGGCCTCCGCCAGATGCAGCCGGCCGATTTTTTCGGCGCCGTCGAGGTCGGCCAGCGTGCGGGCGACGCGCAGCACGCGGTGATAGCCGCGCGCCGACAGCCGCATGGTCTCCGCGGCATCGCGCAGCAGTTTTTGGCCCTGGGTGTCCGGCTGCGCGATTTCCTCCAGCACCGAGGCCGGTGCTTCCGCGTTGGTGCGGATATGCGGCAATCCGGCCGCGGCATAGCGCGCCATCTGGACGTCGCGCGCCGCCGCCACCCGCGCCGCGACTTCAACTGATCCTTCCGCCGGCGGCGGCAGGATCAGGTCGGAGGCGGTCACCGCCGGCACCTCGATCCGCAGATCGATGCGGTCCATCAGCGGGCCCGAGATGCGCGTCTGATAATCCGATGTGCAGCGGTCGATGCGTCCGCGCTTGCAGGAGTAGCCGGGCTCATAGGCGTGGCCGCAGCGGCAGGGATTCATCGCGGCGACCAGCATGAAGCGCGCCGGATAGGTGACGCGATGATTGGCGCGGGAGACTGCGACCTCGCCGTTCTCCAGCGGCTGGCGCAGCGAATCCAGTACCCGCGGATCGAACTCCGGCAGCTCATCGAGGAACAGCACGCCCTGATGCGCCAGCGAGATTTCGCCGGGCTTGGCGCGCATGCCGCCGCCGGTCAGCGCCGCCATGCTGGCGGAATGATGGGGTGCGCGGAACGGCCGTCGCGCGGTCAGCGCGCCGCCTTCGATTTCGCCGGCGACAGAGGCAATCATCGATACTTCGAGGAGTTCGGACGGCGACAGCGGCGGCAGGATCGAGGGCAGCCGCGCCGCGAGCATCGACTTGCCGGCGCCGGGCGAGCCGATCATCAACAGATGATGCCCGCCGGCCGCGGCAATCTCGAGCGCGCGTTTTGCACTCTCCTGGCCCTTGATGTCGCGCAGGTCGAGCAGCGCCGTCTCGGCTTCGTGGACCTTCGGCGAGGGTCGCGACAGCACCTGCGTGCCCTTGAAGTGATTGGCGATCTGGATCAGCGAACTTGCCGCGACGATCTGGATATCCGGGCTGGCCCAGGCCGCTTCCGCCCCGCAGGCGGCGGGACAGATCAGGCCCTCGTCGCGCGAATTGGCCCCGATCGCGGCCGGCAATACGCCCGCGACCGGCGCGATCGATCCGTCGAGCCCGAGTTCGCCGAGCACGGTGAAGCCCGCCAATGCGTCCGGCGGAATGGCGCCGATTGCCGCCATCAGCCCGAGCGCGATCGGCAGATCGTAATGGCTGCCTTCCTTGGGCAGGTCGGCGGGCGCCAGGTTGACGGTGATCCGGCGGGCCGGGAGCGCCAGTCCGGAGGCGATCAGCGCCGAGCGCACCCGCTCGCGGGCCTCGGAAACCGCCTTGTCGGGGAGGCCTACAATGGCAAAAGCCGGCAATCCGGGCGCGACCTGCACCTGCACGTCGACGGCGCGGGCTTCGATCCCCTCAAAGGCTACCGTGGAAACCCGCTGAACCATGCCCGCCCTCTTGCGCCAGCGGAAGGTAGCGGAAGGCGGGGACGATGGCAAGAACATTAGGGGAACACGGCAAGTGGCCCTACCCCCGCTTCTTCTCGATCACGTCCCAGATTTTCGCGGCGACGTCCGGCCCGCCGAGCCGGGCGATGGCGCGGATGCCGGTCGGCGAGGTTACGTTGATTTCGGTGAGGTTGCCGTCGATGACGTCGATGCCGACGAACAACAATCCGCGTTCGCGCAGCGCCGGGCCCAATGTTTCGCAGATCTCGCGCTCGCGCGGGGTGAGTTCGGTGGCCTGCGCGGCGCCGCCGCGGACCATGTTGGAGCGCAGATCGTCCGGCGCCGGCACGCGGTTGACGGCGCCGGCGAACTCGCCATCGACCAGGAGGATGCGCTTGTCGCCGTGTTTGACCTCGGGAAGAAAGCGCTGGATCACCCACGGTTCGCGAAAGGTCACGGAAAACATGTCGTAGAGCGAACCGAAATTCATGTCCTGCGGCATGACGCGAAACACCGCCGCGCCGCCATGGCCGTGCAGCGGTTTCATCACCACCGCGCCGTGCTGGTCGCGGAAGGCGTTGATCTCGTCGAGGTCGCGCGAGATCAGGGTCGGCGGCATCAATTTCGGGAAATTCGTCACAAACAGCTTTTCCGGCGCGTTGCGCACGCCGGCGGGGTCGTTCACAACAAGCGTCTTCGGATGCAGCCGTTCGAGGAAATGCGTCGAGGTGATGTAGGCAAGATCGAACGGCGGGTCCTGCCGCAAGCAGGATGACGTCGAACGCGGCAAGCGGCTCGCGCCGCGGCTCGCCCAGCGTGAAATGGTCCGCCAAGCTCGTCGCGTACGCTCAGGGTCTGAATCGGGGCGACCAGCTCCTCGCCGTTCAGCGAGAGCTTGTCCGGGGTGTAATAGGAAAGCCCGTGGCCGCGCTTTTGCGCTTCCAACAGCAGCGCGAAGGTTGAATCGCCGCGGATGTTGATGCGCTCGATGGGGTCCATCTGGACGGCGACGTTCAATTTCATGTTGTTGATCCGAGGGCCTGTGAGGTTGCCTGTTCATGGGCTGGCGTCGAACGCCGCTAACAGATGGCGCGGCAGCCGTCGCGGCGCAATCAGCATCGCGTCAAAACGCAGCTCGAAATCGGCGTGTTCGGGATGCGCCATCAGCCAGCCTTGCGCGGCATCGATGATGCGCTGCTGCTGGCGCGGCGTCACCGCATAGGCCGCCTCGTCGAGACTGGCGCGCGCCTTGACCTCGATGAAGACAATCAGATTGCGCCGGCGCGCCACGATGTCGATCTCGCCATGGGGCGTGCGAAAACGCTTTGCCAGTATGCGATAGCCCTTGGCCATCAGAAAGGCGGCGGCGCGGCTCTCGGCGGAGAGGCCGGTTCGGAACGCCGCGACGCGCGCCGGGGAGGCGAGTTTTGCAACTTCGTCGGGCGGCAAGGCACCGTCAGTCTTCGCCATCGGCATCCCTGGGGCCAATATCTTTCGCGAGCTCAAGCGCGCGGGCATAGATGGCGCGGCGCGGCCGGCCGGAGACTTCGACCGCATGCGCCACCGCATCCTTGACGCTGTCGCGTTTGAGCGACGACCGCAACAGCTCGTCCAGCTCATGCTCCGCCATGATCTGCGCGCCTGCCGGCAGGCGGGCCGATCACCAGCACGAATTCGCCGCGGGTTTCCAGCGTGTCGGCTGCGTGCGCGAGTTGGGACAGCGGCGCGCGCCTGATGTCTTCATGCATTTTTGTCATTTCGCGGCAGATCGCGGCATCGCGCTCGCCCATGATGTCGGCGAGGTCGCGAAGCGTATCCTGCACGCGGTTTCCCGATTCGAACATCACCAGCGTGGCGTCGATCCGCTTAAGCTCCGCAAGTCGCGCACGGCGCGCGGTTTCCTTGGCCGGCAAAAAACCTTCGAAGAAAAACCGGTCGGTGGGAAGTGCCGCGACCGACAGCGCTGACAGCACCGAGGAAGGTCCCGGCAGCGCGGTCACCTGGTGACCCGCCGCGCAGACCTCGCGCACCAATTTGTATCCGGGGTCGGAGATCAAGGGCGTGCCGGCATCCGAGACCAGGGCGATGGAAGCGCCCTGCGCCAGCCGCTCGAGGATCTTTGGGCGCGCCAGCGCGGCGTTGTGTTCGTGATAGGGCTTGAGCTGCGCCGAGATGGCGTAGCGCTCGGTCAGCCGGCGGGTGATGCGGGTATCCTCGCAGGCGATGATGTCGACGCCGGCCAGCGTTTCCAGCGCCCGCAAGGTGATGTCGCCGAGATTGCCGATTGGAGTGGCCACCAGATGCAGGCCCGGCGCGGCCTTTGGCGCGGTCAGGATATGGCCCGCGACGGTAAAGGTGTGACCCGCCGCTTCCGGCAGGCCTTCAGGTCTATTTATCGAAGCAGCTTTTGCGCGCATAATGCCAATCTAGAGGGAACACAGCGCTTACGCCACGACCGTGCGCGATGCGGAATACCGTGCCGCACAATGGCGGGAAAACAGGGTCCGATAGCCCGCGCGCTGCGCCATAATCCTTTTGTTTTGGTTAACTATTCGTCGACAATATGCCTGAATCCACCTGCTGATCACGGGAGGTTCAAGTCCTGGCCGGTCTCGACCGGCCGAGAGAAGAGATGCGATGGTGGGCCCGCGAAATTCCAAGGAGCCGCCCAGGTCTCCACCCAGGTCTCAGCCGTCGGGGGCAACCCGGCGGACGGCCGTAGGCCTGCTTCTCGGCGCACCCTTGCTCGGGGCTTGCTCCGGCATCCAGCAGACCCTCAGTCAGTATACCACCTCGGGCCCGGCGCAGGAGCCGGTCGTGGCGGGCACCGGGCACGTCAAGGTGGGACTGATGCTGCCGCTGTCGGCTCCCGGCAATGCCGGCGTCGCGGCCCAATCGATGAAGAACGCCGCCGAGATGGCGCTGGCCGAATTCCAGAATCCCAATATCCAGCTTCTGATCAAGGACGACGCCGGCAATCCGCAAGGCGCGCAGCAGGGAACCCAGCAGGCCCTCGACGAAGGCGCGGAAATCATTCTGGGGCCCTTGTTTGCAGCGTCGGTTCCGGCGACGGCGCAACTGGCGCGCACGCGCGGCGTATCGGTCATTGCATTCTCGACCGATTCGAGCGTGGCCGGCCGCGGCGTCTATCTCCTGAGCTTCCTCCCCGAATCCGACGTCAACCGGATCATCGAATACTCCGCCGGCATCGGAAAGCGGTCCTTCGCTGCACTATTGCCCGAGAATGCCTATGGCAATGTGGTGGAGGCCGCGTTCAAGCAGGCGGTGGGCCGCAGGGGCGGGCGCATCGTCGCGTTTGAAAAATACGGCGCCGACCGCGCGGCCGCGGCGCGGAACGTGGCGCAGGCGCTCGGCCAGGCCGATGCGCTCTTTATCGCCGACGATGGCGACTCGGTGGTGAGCGTGGCCGACGCTCTGACGGCAGCCGGCGCCAATTTGCGAAACATCCAGCTGCTCGGCACCGGCCTGTGGGACAATCCGCGCGTGTACGCGAATCCCGCCTTGCAGGGCGGCCTTTATGCCGCGCCGGATCCGGCAGGCTTCCGCAGTTTCTCCGGCCCGCTACCGCGCCAAATTCGGTTCTGATCCGGTGCGCACCGCGACGCTGGCCTATGACGCGGTGGCGCTTGTCGCGGCGCTGGCGCGAACGCAAGGGCCGCAACGGTTCTCGCCCGAAGTCTTGACCAATCCATCCGGCTTTGCCGGCGTCGACGGACTGTTTCGTTTCCGCGCCGACGGCACCAACGAGCGTGGCCTTGCTGTCATGAAGGTCGCGACAGGCGGCGGCCAGGCCGTTGCCGGTTCGCCGAAGAGTTTTGGCGCGTAGCTCGAAAACTCTCAGGCGCGCCAGATCCGCGACCACGCATCGAGCACCGGAAAGCCGGCCTGGGTGACACGCAGCCGCCCGCTCGCATCGACCGATATCGCGCCCTGTTCACGCAGCAGCGCAATGCGACGGGGATCGAGCGCGCGTCCCGATAGCGCCGCATAGCGCGCGGGATCGATGCCCTCGGCAAGCCGCAAGCCCATCAGCAAAAATTCATCGGCGCGCTCTTCGCTGTTCAGGCGATCGTCGGTGATGACGCCGTGGCCGCTCGCCTCGACGCGCATCAGCCAGGCCTCGGGGCGCTTTTCGGTCGCGACCGCATGCCTGACGCCATCGATATCCAGGCGCCCATGGGCGCCGGGACCGATGCCGGCATATTCCTCGCCGCGCCAATAGACCAGGTTATGCCGGCATTCCGCGCCCGGGCGGGCGTGATTGGATATCTCGTAAGCCGGTAGCCCATGCCGCGCACAGACGTCTTGCGTGACATCATAAAGCGCGCGCGCGGTCGCCTCGTCCGGGGTCTTCAGTTTGCCCGCGGCATGCAAGCCGAAGAACGGCGTCTCCGGCTCGATCGTCAGTTGATAGAGCGACAGATGCTCGGCCGCTTCCGCGATCGCGAGATTGAGTTCGTCCGCCCACATCCCTGGCGTCTGATCGGGGCGGGCGTAGATCAGGTCGAACGAGTAGCGATCGAACGCGGTGCGCGCGATGGCGACCGCATCCAGCGCTTCGCGCGCGGTATGCAGACGTCCCAGCGCCTTCAGCGAGGCGTCGTCCAGCGCCTGGACGCCGAGCGATACCCGATTGACGCCGGCCGCGCGATAGCCGCCAAACCGCGTGGCCTCGACGCTGGTGGGATTGGCTTCCAGCGTGACTTCCACATCGGGCGCCACGCGCCAGTGTTTGCCGATCGCATCCAGGATAGCGCCGACGGTTTGCGGCTTCATCAGAGACGGTGTGCCGCCGCCGAGAAAAATCGACGACACCTCGCGGCCAGGGGCGCGCGCGGCGGTGGTTTCGATCTCGCGCGCGAAGGCGCGCGAAAATCGTTCTTCGTCGATCGGGGCGTGGCGAACATGGCTGTTGAAATCGCAATACGGACATTTCGACAGGCAAAACGGCCAGTGCACGTAAACGCCGAACGCCTCTTTTCTCGCTCCCGCTTGCGGGGCGGCTGGATCAGCGCTCATCGAGGCAAATCTCCGCCAGCTTGACGAAGGCGCGGGCGCGGTGCGACAGCCCGAGCCCAAGCGGCGGCAGGCCGTGCTTCTCGACGCTGGTCATTTCGCCGAAGGTGCGCGTGTATCCATCGGGCATGAACATCGGATCGTAGCCAAAGCCGGCACGTGCCGCGCGGCGGCCAGACCAGCGTTCCGTCGACGCGCGCCTCGACTTCTTCGAGATGATCGTCGGGCCAGGCGACGCACAATGCGGAAACGAAATGCGCGCTTCGTTGCGAAGGCGTCGTCGCACCGCGTTCCCTGAGCAGGCGTTCGATCCGCGTCATCGCGACCATGAAATCCTTATTCGGTCCGGCCCAGCGCGCGGACAAAATCCCGGGAGCGCCGTCGAGCGCGTCGACCACCAGCCCGGAATCGTCGGCAAACGCCGGCAGCTGCGCTGACTTCGCCGCGGCGAGTGCCTTGATCTTCGCATTGGCGCCAAACGTCTTGCCGGTCTCGTCAGGCTCGCCGAGGCCGAGCTCGCCTGCAGAAACCGCCTCGACGCCGTGCGGGGCCAGCAATTCGCGCATCTCGGCGAGCTTGCCAGGGTTGTGGGTCGCGATCACGAGCTTGCCTGTGATTCGGCGGTGCATGTGCCTTTAATCTACGCCAGCTACAGCGTGATCCCCAATCACGCCACGGCCATTTTCTGCAAATCCACCAGCCGCGCCACGCCTTTGCGCGCCAGCGCCATCAGCGTCAGGAACTCGTCCTGCGAGAAGGGGGTCTTCTCTGCCGTGCCCTGCACCTCGATGATGCGGCCGTCGCCGGTCATCACAAAGTTGGCGTCGGTCTCGGCCTCGGAATCCTCGGCGTAATCGAGGTCGAGCACAGGCGTTCCGTTATAGATGCCGCAAGAGATCGCGGCGACATTGTCGCGCAGCACGTTGCTCTTCAGCATGTTGCGGTTCTTCATCCACAAAATGCAGTCGGCCAACGCGACCCAGGCGCCGGTTATCGCGGCGGTGCGCGTGCCGCCGTCGGCCTGCAGCACATCGCAGTCCACCGTGATCTGGCGCTCGCCGAGCGCTTCGAGGTCGAGCGTTGCGCGCAAGGAGCGGCCGATCAGGCGCTGGATTTCGATGGTGCGGCCATTTTGCTTGCCGGCGGAGGCCTCGCGCCGGGTACGCTCGAGCGTTGCCCGCGGCAGCATCCCGTATTCGGCCGTGACCCAGCCGCGGCCCTGGCCCTTCAGCCATGGCGGCAGCCGCTCTTCCAGGGTTGCCGTGACAAGCACATGGGTGTCGCCGAATTTGACCATGCAGGAACCCTCGGCATATTTGACGACGCCGCGCTCCAGTGACACGGCGCGCAGCTCATCCGGCGCACGGCGGCTTGGCCGCATGGGAATCCTCCGAAAATTCAGCAAAAGATTGTGGCTCGCGGTGCTTGTAGGAGGGGGAACGCGCAGCGGCAAGGCTTTTGGTTGCCCCGGAGCATCAATGCCGCTTGTAAGCGGCCCGTGAGAGGGACAAATTGGGGTATGCTGTTAACGGAGTAGCTTGTGGCCCACCACGAACCGATTGGCCTGATCGCGCCGAACGCCGGGCTAGCCCAGCTCAACGAGCGCTCGCGGGACATATTTCGTCAAATCGTGGAGAGCTATCTCGCGACCGGCGAACCGGTCGGTTCGCGCAACATTTCGCGCCTGATCGCGGTGCCGCTGTCGCCGGCGTCGGTGCGCAACGTGATGTCGGATCTCGAGCAGCTCGGCCTGATCTACGCGCCGCATACCTCCGCCGGCCGGCTGCCGACCGAACTGGGCCTGCGGTTTTTCGTCGATGCCTTGATGCAGCTTGGCGATCTCACCGAACCGGAGCGGCAGTCGATCCAGGGCCAGCTTGCTTCCGTCGGCAAGGCGCAATCGGTCGAGGCCGCGCTTGACGAGGCATTGACGCGGCTGTCGGGCCTGACGCGGGCCGCGGCGGTGGTGCTCACGGCAAAATCCAATTCACGGCTGAAGCATGTCGAATTCGTGCGGCTGGAGCCGGAGCGGGCGCTGGCGGTACTGGTCGCTGAAGACGGCCAGGTCGAGAACCGCGTGCTGAGCTTGCCGCCCGGGGTTCCCTCATCGGCACTCACGGAAGCCACCAATTTTCTCAATGCGCGGATCAGAGGGCGCACGCTTGCCGAGGCGCGCCTGGAACTTGAAACGGCATTGACCCAGGACCGCGCCGAACTCGATCAGCTGACGCAGAAGGTCATCGCCGCCGGGATCGCGAGCTGGTCCGGCGGCGAGAACGACGACCGGCAGCTGATCGTGCGCGGCCACGCCAATCTGTTGGAAGATTTGCACGCGCTCGAAGATCTGGAGCGCGTGCGGCTGCTGTTCGACGATCTCGAAACCAAGCGCGGCGTGATCGATTTGCTGGGGCGTGCGGAACGCGCCGAAGGCGTGCGGATTTTCATCGGATCGGAAAACAAGCTGTTTTCGCTGTCCGGCTCTTCCACGATCATCGCGCCCTACAGCGACGGCGCCGGCCATATCGTCGGCGTGCTCGGCGTGATCGGGCCGACGCGGCTTAACTATGCCCGGGTCATTCCGACAGTGGATTATGCCGCGCGGATCGTCAGCCGGATGCTGGGCGGATGATCCGGCCTGTCTGAGCTGGACTCCGTCTTTTTTGACGCGTTTTCTTCACGCGAACCGGTAGCCACCCCCGGATCAAGTCCGAGGGCAACTTCGCTCGAAAACGCCACCGCGCTTGATTTTCGACGTCCAAAGCCCGATATCCCGGCCAGCAACCCCCCATTCATCCAAAGGCTATTTGCAAGAGGGCAGTCTATGACCGATCCCGACCGGCAGAACAACGATCCGGGGAACCCGGCGCAAGGCCCCGAGCCCGTCGTTTCCAGGCCCTACGTCATGCCCGACGATCCCGAGCAAGGATCGGTCGAAGCGCTGGCTAAGGAGGCCGCGGAATCGCGCGACAAGATGCTGCGGACGCTGGCGGAAATGGAAAACCTGCGCAAGCGCACCACCCGCGAGGTGGCGGACGCCCGCACTTACGGCATCTCCGGCTTCGCGCGCGACATTCTCGATATCGCCGACAATCTGCAGCGCGCGCTCGATGCGGTTCCGGCGGAGGCCAAGGAATCCGCCGATCCCGGATTGAAGGCGTTGATCGAAGGCGTCGAGCTGACCGAGCGGTCGCTGCTCAACACGCTGGAGAAAAACGGGGTGAAGAAATTCGATCCCTCGGGCGAGAAATTCGATCCGAATTTTCAACAGGCGATGTACGAGGTCCCCGACCCGTCGGTGCCCGCCGGTACGGTGGTCCAGGTGGTGCAGGCCGGCTACATGATCGGCGATCGCGTGCTGCGGCCGGCCTTGGTGGCGGTCTCCAAGGGCGGCGCGAAAGCCGAAGCCAAAGCCGTTGAAAGCTGACATCGAAGCCGTTTGGCGGCCAAGCGTTTCCCAAATTCGACCAGATTATGATCCGACTGAATGGATCATGATCTCATCTCTTGTTTGAGCATGATCTCCGCGCAAACGCGTTCCGCGTTTGTCGCGAAGGAAAACCGGTTCCTACTTTTCCGGATCACGCTCTCTAGACGGCGAGATCGCTTGACTGGATTCGCTTGACGCCGGCCTTGTCCATGTCCGCCCAGGCTTTGGCGAGCGAGCCCTGCGTATCGATGCCGCGGCAGGCGTCTTCGACCACATAGGTCTCGAATCCGGCCTTGCGCCCATCGAGCGCCGTCCAGGCGACACAGAAGTCGGTCGCCAGTCCCGCCACGAACAGGCGCTCGATCTGGCGCGCCTTGAGGTAGGCGGCAAGCCCGGTGGTTGTTTTGCCGTCGGCCTCGGTGAAAGCGGAATAGCTGTCGACATCCTTGTGGAAGCCTTTTCGAATGACGAGCGCGGCCTGCGGGATGGAAAGATCCTTCGAAAGCGCGGCGCCCTCGGTTCCCTGCACGCAGTGATCGGGCCACAGCACCTGCTTGCCGTAGGCGAGATCGACGGTCTCAAAAGGCTTCTTGCCGGCATGGACGGACGCAAACGAGATATGGCCCGGCGTATGCCAGTCCTGCGTCATCACGACATTTGAGAAGCCCTTTGCGATCCGGTTGATCACCGGAATGACCTGCTCGCCGTCTTTGACGGCCAGGCTGCCGCCGGGCAGGAAACAGTTCTGGACATCGATCACCAGAAGAGCGGAAGCGTCGTCGATCTTGATCGAAGCTGCCGCCCAGGCCTGTCTTGAAAAGACAGCCGCAATAGCCGTCGTGGCTAGGCCCGCAAGAATGCGCCTTCGGTCTGGCATGCCGCATCTCCCTGTAAGAGCAAACCCAGCAAATCACTTCGCGAAGCGGCGGTAAAGAAGCTGGCGCGCCGGGGCGTTGGCGGAGAGCTTCATCCCCGGCGGGGATCGATCCTCGGGCTGCCGGCAGAAGTTGTGACGGCCGGCCGCATGATCTCCGCGCAAACGCGTTACGCGTTTGTCGTGCGAGGGAAAACCGGTATCCACTTTTCCGGATCATGCTCTAGCGCGGTTGAATTCCGTCGCGCACGGCGCGGAAGCGTGGAAACGCTTTCGGCCATTCGTCGCGCGGCGCGCTTCCGATAATGCGCAACGCGTTCGATCCGCCGAATTTTAACCATTGCACCACGGTGACGGCGGTATTGTCCTTGCCGCTGGTCGCATCGATGCGCGTTTCATAGCCGGGCATGCCGTCGATGCGAATAGGCTCGGACATCGTGATCCGCGCGTCGCGCACGCCCGGGATCGTCGTCGCGGCCTGCTGGGCAAAGCGGCCGCGATCCTCAGGCTGAGCCGGCGTCGCTCCGATCAGCCCGATCACCATGAAGGGGGCCGGCTCGAAACCGGTCACTTCATCACCGTCGGCGAGAATGATCGCAGCGCCAGGCGCCAGCGTGCGGATATTTTTGAAATTGCTGAGTTCGCCGATCTTGAACGGCATCAGTCCAAGCTGCTCCTCGTCCGGAATTTGCTTGCGGATCACCGCCGAGGCAAACATCTGCCGCACCGCATCGTCGGTATAGATTTTGGTGGCATTCTCGGGGATCTGCACGGCGACATAGCCGGAGAACGTGCCGCCCGGCAGAATCATCGAATAGCGCCGCACCGTGGTCGCGCCATCCTTGGCGTTTTCAACGGTGTAGTAGGCAAGGCCGGCCGATGTCTCGATGCTTTCAGGCTTGATGCCGCCGCTGCCCGCGGGATTGGCCTTGAATGCATTCATGACTTCGCCATAGGCCTCGGCCGGCAGCTCGGTTACCAATACCTTGACGCTCTGGTCCTCGGTTTCGAATCCGATGAATGATTTTGCCCGGGACAGGCCGACAAGCGGCGTCATGCCAACCCGGACGCCCGGCGGAAAAACCGGATCCGCGGCGAACGCGGACCGGGCACATGGCGGCGACGAAAAGGACAACCGCGGGCAACAGTCGAATGGGCTTCATGAAAAAGTCTACTGGGTCTGCATTGAGGCCGTTCAATGGTCGGCCGCTGATGGCAGGGCTTCGGAGACCACGTTTTGGTCCGTTCGCTTTTAGCGGTTTTGGTGTTCCGGCAACAGGCCAAGCCACGATTCGGCTCCCCTGACGCTGCGACCTGCGGGGTCCTGCCTCCTGACCTGTCAGCGGATGGGACGGCGCCAGGCCGGCCCGGGCCGAGCGGACATTATCTTTCAAAGGCCGCGGTTTTCGAGGGCTAAGCTTGCGCCCCGGTCCTTGCAGGCCAGTCCCCTCCTCCTATATGAGGCTCACCGTCGCAATATCGCGAGCATCTGATCGTTTGGGGGTTTTGGATTGGTGCGCCGTCAGGGCCCAGCCAGCCTGCCGCAAAAAGAAGGGTATGAGGACCATGGGAAAGGTCATAGGGATCGATCTCGGCACCACCAATTCGTGCGTCGCCGTAATGGATGGCAAGACAGCGAAAGTCATCGAAAACGCCGAGGGCATGCGGACGACCCCGTCGATCGTCGCCTTCAGCGATGACGGCGAGCGCCTGGTCGGCCAACCGGCCAAGCGCCAGGCGGTGACCAATCCCGAGCGGACCTTCTTCGCAGTCAAGCGCCTCGTCGGCCGCCGTTATGACGACCCGATGGTCGAAAAGGACAAGAAGCTTGTCCCCTACAAGATCGTCAAGGCCTCCAACGGCGATGCCTGGGTCGAAGCCGACGGCAAGACCTATTCGCCCTCGCAGATCTCCGCTTTCATCCTGCAGAAGATGAAAGAGACCGCCGAAGCCCATCTCGGCCAGAAGGTCGAGCAGGCCGTCATCACCGTTCCCGCCTACTTCAACGACGCGCAACGTCAGGCCACCAAGGATGCCGGCAAGATCGCCGGCCTCGAAGTGCTGCGCATCATCAACGAGCCGACTGCGGCCGCGCTTGCTTACGGACTCGACAAGTCGAAATCCGGCACCATCGCGGTGTACGACCTCGGCGGCGGCACCTTCGACATTTCGATCCTCGAGATCGGCGACGGCGTTTTCGAGGTCAAGTCGACCAACGGCGATACCTTCCTCGGCGGCGAAGACTTCGACATGCGGCTGGTCAATTATCTCGCCGATGAATTCCAGAAGGAGCAGGGCATCAACCTGCGCAACGACAAGCTTGCCTTGCAGCGTCTGAAAGAGGCTGCCGAAAAGGCCAAGATCGAATTGTCCTCGACCACGCAGACCGAAATCAACCTGCCGTTCATCACCGCCGATCAGGCCGGGCCGAAGCATCTGACGATGAAACTGACGCGCGCCAAGTTCGAGGCGCTGGTTGACGATCTCGTCCAGAAGACCATCGAGCCCTGCCGCAAGGCGCTGAAGGATGCCGGCCTCACCGCCGCTGAAGTCGGCGAAGTGGTGCTGGTCGGCGGCATGACCCGCATGCCGAAGGTTCAGGAAGTGGTGAAGCAGTTGTTCGGCAAGGAGCCGCACAAGGGCGTCAATCCCGACGAAGTCGTCGCCATCGGCGCTGCGATCCAGGCCGGCGTGCTGCAGGGCGACGTCAAGGATGTGCTGCTGCTCGACGTGACGCCGTTGTCGCTCGGCATCGAGACGCTCGGCGGCGTGTTCACCCGCATCATCGATCGCAACACCACGATCCCGACCAAGAAGAGCCAGGTGTTCTCGACCGCCGAGGACAACCAGAACGCCGTCACCATCCGCGTCTTCCAGGGCGAGCGCGAAATGGCGGCCGACAACAAGGTGCTCGGTCAGTTCGATCTGATGGGCATTCCTCCGGCGCCGCGCGGCATGCCGCAAATCGAGGTCACCTTCGATATCGACGCCAACGGCATCGTCAACGTCTCGGCCAAGGACAAGGCGACCGGCAAGGAGCAGCAGATTCGCATCCAGGCATCCGGCGGTCTGTCGGAAGCCGATATCCAGAAGATGATCAAGGACGCCGAGGCCAACGCGGCCGAGGACAAGAAGCGCCGCGAAGCGGTCGATGCCAAGAATCATGCCGACGGTCTGGTGCATTCCACCGAGAAGGCGCTGGCCGAACACGGCTCGAAAATCCCCGAGACCGATCGCCGCGCCATCGAAGACGCCGTCAGCGATTTGAAGGAAGCGCTGAAGGGCGACGATGCCGAGGCGATCAAGGCCAAGACCAACACGCTGGCGCAGGTTTCCATGAAGCTCGGCGAGGCGATGTACAAGCAGCAGGCCGAGGGCGACGCGGCCAAGGATGCTGCGAAGGACGACGTGGTCGACGCGGAGTTTACCGAGGTCGACGACGACAAGAACAACAAGAAGTCTGCTTAAGCGGCGGTGATCATGACCCTCATTCCGAAGAGTACGCGAGTTGCGTCTCCAGGGATGGGGGTCATTTTTCGTTAAGCCGGAGGCTGCATCCTAAGGGACGCATTGCTCCGGAATGAGAAGAACTTCGGGCGGGTTTGAAGGATGAAGCGTTGCTACTACGAAACCCTTGAAGTCGACCGGAACGCGGACGAATCCAAACTCAAGGCGGCATTCCGCAAGCTCGCCATGAAATGGCATCCGGACAAGAATCCGGGCGATGCCACCAGCGAGTTGCGCTTCAAGGAAATCAACGAAGCCTACGAAGTCCTCAAAGACGGCGACAAGCGCGCAGCCTATGACCGGTTCGGTCACGCGGCGTTCGAGCAAGGCTTGGCGGCGGCGGCGGTCCCGGCTTCGGCGCCGGCTTTGCCTCGTCATTCTCCGATATTTTCGAAGACCTGTTCGGCATGGCCGGGCAGCGCGGCCGCGGCGGCGGGCGCGAGCGTGGCGCCGACCTGCGCTACAACATGGAAATCACGCTGGAGGAAGCCTTCCTCGGCAAGACCGCCAAGATCGAGATTCCGGTTTCGGTCACCTGCGAATCCTGTTCGGGCACCGGCGCCAAGGCCGGCACCAAGCCGAAGACCTGCTCGACTGTGCGGCGGCGCTGGCCGCGTGCGGCAGGCGCAGGGATTTTTCACGCTGGAGCGAACCTGCCCCGGCTGTCAGGGCCGCGGCCAGATGATCGAAGACCCGTGTCCCTCGTGCTCGGGCTCGGGGCGGGTGACGCGCGAGCGGAGCCTGTCGGTCAATATCCCGCAGGGCGTGGAAGACGGCACGCGCATCCGGCTTGCCGGCGAGGGCGAGGCCGGCATCCGCGGCGGCCCGCCGGGCGATCTCTACATTTTCCTGTCGCTGGCGACGCATCAGTTCTTCCAGCGCGATGGCGCCGACCTGCATTGCCGCGTGCCGATCTCGATGGTGACGGCGGCGCTGGGCGGCGAATTCGAGGTGCCGACCATCGACAAGGGCAAGACCAAGGTGAAAATCCCCGCCGGAACCCAGTCCGGCCGGCGCTTTCGCATTGCATCAAAGGGCATGCCGGTGCTCCGCTCGCGTCAGACCGGAGACATGTACGTCCAGGTCGTGGTCGAAACCCCGCAGAATCTGACCAAGAAGCAGCAGGAGTTGCTGGCCGAGTTCGAAAAACTATCGTCCGGCGCAACGCAGCCCGAGGCGGCGGGTTTCTTCACCAAGGTCAAGGACTTCTTCGGCAGCCGCGCCAGCATGCAGTGACCGTCCGGCTTGACCGTTTCGCCTGCGACCTATACCTCTTTATGACTGTTTTCTGACACTGCCGCCCATTGCGGTCCCGCCTGGTAGCGACAATGCCTTTGCAATCGTCCGTGCGTGCGTTGAAAAAGCCGAAGCCCCCTCGTCTCGACGATGAGGTTCGTTTTCTTCGTTCATGGATCGAAAAGCCGCTTCACATGGGCGCCGTCATGCCATCGGGACGCGTGTTGGCGCGCACCATGGCGCAATATGTCGATATCGATTCCTCGGAGCCGGTCGTCGAACTTGGCCCCGGCACCGGTGCGATCACCAGCGCGCTTGATCGAGCATGGCGTCGATCAGAAGCGTCTCGTGCTGGTCGAATACAATCCGGGTTTCTGCGCGTTGCTGCGCGACCGCTATCCGCACGCCAAAGTCGTGCAGGGCGACGCCTATGCGTTGCGCGACTCGCTCTGGAATGTGTTGAGCGCTCCCGCATCCGCTGTGGTGTCCGGCCTGCCGCTCGTCACCAAGCCGATGCTGACGCGCCTGAAACTGATCCGCGATGCCTTCGTCGCGCTGGCGCCGGGTGCGCCATTCGTGCAGTTCACCTATTCGGTGGCGCCGCCAATTCCGAAATCGCTGCCGGGCGTGTCCACGGAAGCCTCCGAGCGCATCTGGATGAACCTTCCGCCGGCCCGCGTCTGGGTGTATCGCAAGCGCTGAACCGTCCTGCGCGGCCCGCGCGGCAGGTTTGCCTGAATGCGATCTAGATCATGTCCGCGCTGAAAATCCTCGTGATCCCCGGCTCGCTTCGCACCGGCTCGCTCAATGCGAGGCTTGCGGCGGCGGCGGCCTATGAATTCGCCCAGGCCGGCGCGGAAGTCACGCGCATTTCGCTCGGCGACTTTCCGCTGCCGATCTATGACGGCGATCTGCAGACCAAATCGGGCGTGCCGAAGAACGCGATCAATCTCAAGCGCATGATCGGCGCCCATCACGGCGTGCTGATCGTGACGCCGGAATACAATTCGTCGGTGCCGCCGTTGGTCAAGAATACCATCGACTGGGTGACGCGCGTGCAGGATGCGCACGAAACCCGCGGCCAGGTGTTTCGCGAACGCGCCTTTGCGATTGCGGCCGCCTCGGAAAGCCGCTTCGGCGGCGCGCGGTCTCTGGCGGCGCTGCGGCTGATCCTGACCGCCTGCCACGCCACGGTCATTCCGAACCAGCTCGCGCTGTCGTTCGCGGGCGAGGCCTATGATGATATGGACCGATTGAAACATCCCGCCGATATCGAGGCGCTCAACGCGCTGGTGCGGCAGCTGATCGACGTTTCCCAGCGCATGATGTGAGGTGACATGCAGCCATCAGATATCGCTCCCCGCGACCGGTTGATCGTGGCGCTCGATCTGCCCAGCGTCGCCACGGCCGAAGCGATGATTGCCCGGCTCGGCGACAGCGTGACGTTTTACAAGATCGGCTATCAGCTGGCTTTTGCCGGAGGATTGCCGCTGGTTCGGCAACTCGCCGGCGCGGGCAAGAAGGTTTTCGTCGATCTCAAGCTGCACGACATCGGCAATACGGTGGCGCGCGGCGTCGAAAGCGTCGCCGCGCTCGGCGCGACATTCCTGACCGTGCACGCCTATCCGCAGACCATGAAGGCGGCGGTCGAGGCGCGCGCGGGATCGGAGCTTGAAAATCCTCGCCGTCACCGTGCTGACCTCCTATGACGACGGCGATCTCCATGCCGCCGGTTATCGGCTCGGCGTGTCCGATCTGGTCGAGGCCCGCGCCCAGCAGGCGCAGGTGCTCGGCGTCGACGGCCTCGTGTGTTCGCCGGAAGAGGCGGCGGCCTTGCGCAAGATCGTCGGTCATCAGATGAGCCTGGTGACGCCGGGTATTCGGCCCGCGGGCAGCGCCGCCGGCGACCAGAAGCGCATCATGACGCCGTCGCGCGCAATTGCAGCCGGCGCCGATTATCTGGTGGTCGGACGGCCGGTGATGGAAGCCGCCGATCCCAGGGCGGCGGCGGAGGCCATCCAGGCCGAGATCGTGCAGGCACTGGCCTGAAACAAAGGAAGAACAACCGATGGCAAAAGGCTACTGGATCGCGCGCGTCGATGTTCACAACATGGACGGCTACAAGGAATACGTCGCGCAGAACGGCGCGGTATTTGCGAAATACGGCGCCAGGTTCCTGGTGCGCGGCGGCAAGCACGTGCCCACGGAAGGCTCGTCGCGCTCGCGCAACGTGGTGCTGGAATTCAAGGATTATGAAACCGCGCTGGCCTGCTACAATTCGCCGGAATATGTGCGCCTGGTCGCGATGCCGCAGCGCCCTCATGCCGAAAGCCGACCTCGTGATCATCGAGGGTTACGACGGGCCGCAGCCGGTCAGACGGGTTAGCCCTGATTGGTTGCCGGAACAGCCTGCCCCGGCTATACGGCAAGGGCGAGGTTGACATGTCCGACATGCGCTTGATCGTTGCGGGAGCCGGCGGCCGGATGGGCCGCGCGCTGACGCGCGTCATCTCGGAAACCTCCGGCGCCGTCCTCACCGGCGCGCTGGAAGCGCCGGGTTCCGAACTGCTGGGCAAGGATGCCGGGATGCTGGCGGGCTTGCCCGCCAATGGCGTCCTGCTGTCGGCCGATCTGTGGTCGCTGTCGGCCAACGCCGACGGCATTCTGGATTTTACCGTGCCGGCTGCGACCATCGCCAATGTCGCGATCGCCGCCGAGCGGGGCCTGGTTCACGTCATCGGCACCACCGGTCTGTCGACCTCGGATGATGCCGTGATCAAGAGCGTCACCTCGCGCGCCATCGTCGTCAAGTCAGGCAATATGAGCCTCGGCGTCAACCTGCTGGCGGCGCTGGTGAAGCGCGTCGCGCAATCGCTGGATCGACGGCTTCGACATCGAAATTCTGGAGATGCATCACAAGGCCAAGATCGACGCGCCGTCGGGCACCGCATTGCTGCTCGGCGAAGCCGCCGCCGAGGGCCGCAAGATCGCGCTCGGGCAACATTCGGCGCGCGGCCGCGACGGCTATACCGGCGCGCGCCAAGCCGGCGACATCGGCTTTGCGTCGCTGCGCGGCGGCACCGTCACCGGCGATCACAGCGTGATCTTTGCCGGTCCCTATGAGCGCATCGAGCTGTCGCACCGGGCCGAGGACCGGATGATCTTCGCGCATGGCGCGCTGAAGGCGGCGCTGTGGGCGCACGGCAAGAAGCCCGGACTTCTATTCGATGGCCGACGTGCTCGGGCTCGGCGACTTCTGAAGATCTGAACGGAAATCAAGAAAATGAGCGACCGTCTTCTCGTGCTCGTGCGTCACGGCCAGAGCGAATGGAACTTGAAGAATCTCTTCACCGGCTGGAAGGATCCCGATCTCACCGAGCAGGGGATCGCCGAGGCCAAGGACGCCGGCCGCAAGCTGAAGGCGCAGGGGCTGATCGTTCGACATCGCGTTTACCTCGGTGCTCAAGCGCGCGCAGCACACGCTCGACCTGATGCTGGCCGAGATCGGCCAGACCGATCTTCCCGTCAAGAAACACCTGGCGCTCAACGAGCGCGACTACGGCGATCTGTCGGGGCTCAACAAGGACGATGCCCGCAAGAAATGGGGCGAGGAGCAGGTCCATGTCTGGCGGCGCTCCTACGACGTGCCGCCGCCCGGCGGCGAAAGCCTGAAGGATACGCTGGCGCGCACGCTGCCCTATTACGTCCAGGAGATCTTGCCGTGCGTGCTGCGCGGCGAGCGCACGCTGGTCGCGGCGCACGGCAATTCGCTGCGCGCGCTGATCATGGTGCTGGAAAAGCTTTCGCCGAAGGAAATTCTCGCGCGCGAACTCGCCACCGGCGCGCCGGTGATCTACCGGCTCAATGCCGACGCCACCGTTGCCTCGAAGCTCGATCTGGCGGTGAGCGCTGAAGTCCGAAATCACTTCTCTCGATGCGCCGGTTGCGGATACCGCGCTGGATCAACTGGCGGATGTACTGGTCGACTGCGTCGAGGGCGGCGCCAGCGTCAGCTTCATGTCGCCGTTCTCGCATCAGACAGGCGCTGGCGTTCTTTCGCAAAGTCGCAGGCTCGGTCGCCTCGGGCGACACCGTGCTGCTGGCGGCGCGGCTCGGCGGCAGGATTGTCGGCACGGTGCAACTCGGACTGGATACGCCGCCCAATCAGCCGCACCGCGCCGACATCAAGAAGCTGCTGGTGCATCGCTCGGCGCGCGGCCACGGCGTCGGCGCCGCGTTGATGGCGCAGGTCGAGGAAGAAGCCAGGCGGCGCGGCCGCTGGCTTCTGGTGCTCGATACCGTGCCGGGCGAAAACGGCCATCGCCTCTATCTGCGCGCAGGCTGGACGCAGACCGGGCTTGTGCCGGACTACGCGCTGTTTCCCGATGGCCGGCTCTGCGACACCGCGATCATGTGGAAGCGGCTGGCGAGGTGATCGATAAAGACCGTCATTCGGGGCGATGCGAGCATCGAACCCGGAGTTTCGAGACGGAGTCTGGTGCTAACGCACCATCCAGGAATGACTGAGATCCTAGTGCATCCCCACCTGTCCGGCTTCCCAGCCCAGCATCGCCTGCTTGCGGGTGATGCCCCAGTGATAGCCGGTCAGCGCGCCGCTCTTGCCGAGCGCGCGATGGCAGGGCACCACGAACGAGATCGGGTTTTTTCCGACCGCGGCGCCGACCGCGCGTGACGCCTTGGGGCTTTTGATCTTGCTGGCGATATCGGAATAGCAGACCGCGCGGCCCATCGGGATTTTCAGCAGCGTCTCCCACACCCGCACCTCGAAGTCGGTGCCGATCAGGACCACGCGCAACGGCTGATCCGCGCGCCACATCCTGGTGTCGAAGATGCGCTGCGCCAGCGCGGCGGTGCCGTCGCGATCTTCGACATAGGTCGCGCGCGGCCAGCGCCGCTGCATGTCGGCGAGCGCGGCCTGCTCGTCGCCGGGATCGGCGAAGGCAAGGCCGGCCAGGCCGCGGCCGCTGGCGATCACGATCGCGGTGCCGAACGGCGAGGGATGAAATCCGTAGCGCAGCGTCATGCCGGCGCCGCCGTTCTTCCATTCGCCCGGCGACATCGCCTCATGGGTGACGAACAGATCGTGCAGCCGTCCCGGACCGGAAAGCCCGGAGTCGAGCGCGGCGTCGAGCACGCTGGCGGAATCGCGCAGCAGGCCCTTGGCATGATCGAGCGTCAGCGCCTGCATGAAGGCCTTTGGCGTCAGCCCGGCCCAGCGGCGAAACAGATGGTGCAGCTCGTCCGGCGTCACGCCGGCCGCATCCGCCATCGATTCGATGGTCGGCTGCGCGCGCCAGTGCTCCGAGATGAAGGCGATGGCGCGGCGCACCGAATCATAGTCGCGCAGCGCGGCGTTCTGGGGGCCCGGTTTGGTGAGGCGGTGCTCATTCATGGCGAGGTTCATCATGGCTCTGATGTAGGCCGGACGCGCGTGTCCAAACCACCCGATTCCCGACTTGCCGTCACGAGACCGGATTATAGGTCGGGCCGCGCCGGGCGGCCTGCAGCGCCGCCAGTAAGGCTTTGGCAAAGCTCGCCTTTTCGTCCGGCCCCAGAAAGCTCGCGATCGAGACGCGGCGGCCTTTCGAGACCAGATAAAGCTTTTCGATGCCGAATTCGGCATGGGTTTTCTGGTCGAGCTGCACCCACAGCGGATTGAGCACCCATTCGACCACATGGCCGCGGTGGCTGACCCGGCGCACCCGCAGTTCGGACGGCGTCACCGGAATTTCCTCGATGGCCCTGGCGCGGCGGAAATTGATCCGGAACGCCCAGTAGATCGCCAGCACGTCGAGGCCGAAAAAGCCGAACACCGGCCAGGCGCCCATCAGCAGAAACGCAAGGCCGGCGGCGAAACTGACCACGCTGAGAAACACCATCAGCACCAGAAAGCCGGTGCGGTTCAGCGAGCGGTGCGGCGTCAGCAGCGCCGAAAACAATTCCGGCTGCGCTGGCTCCGGATCAAAATCGTTGCCTGCGGTCATCGCGTGTCAGTATACCCGGATCATGGCGAAAATCACCCGCAGACCGCTGCCGAAATCGAAACCCACGCCGCCACAACGCGTCAAAAAATCGCGCGATCGACCGCGGCCGGTCGGGCGAGACGCAAATCCGCGAAAAAACCCGCAGCCAAACCGGGCCAGCCGCGCGCGACAAAGAAATCGCTCAAGGCGATCAAGCCCTGGACACCGGCCGAGGTCCACGAGGCCTTCAGCCGCTTTCGCAAAGCCAATCCCGAGCCGAAGGGTGAGCTGGAACATCTCAACCCCTACACGCTGCTGGTCGCGGTCGTGCTGTCGGCGCAGGCGACCGACGCCGGCGTCAACAAGGCGACGCGCGCGCTGTTCGCGGTTGCCGACACGCCGCAAAAGATGCTCGCGCTCGGCGAGGAAAGGTGCGCGACTACATCAAGACCATCGGGCTCTACCGCAACAAGGCGAAGAACGTCATCGCGCTGTCGGAAAAGCTGATCGCCGAATTCGGCGGCGAGGTGCCGCGCACCCGCGCCGAACTCGAATCGCTGCCCGGCGCCGGCCGCAAGACCGCCAATGTCGTGCTCAACATGGCGTTCGGCGAACACACCATGGCGGTCGATACCCATGTGTTTCGCGTCGGCAATCGCACCGGTCTTGCGCCCGGGCAACACGCCGCTCGAGGTGGAGCTTGGCCTCGAGCGCGTGATCCCGTCCGAATTCATGCTGCACGCCCATCACTGGCTGATCCTGCACGGCCGCTACACCTGCCTGGCGCGCAAGCCGCGCTGCGAGGTCTGCCTGATCAACGATCTCTGCCGCTGGCCGGAAAAGACGGTGTGAGCCTCATCCTGAGGAGCCGCGCCTTGCGCGGCGTCTCGACGGATCGGCCTCATGGTTCGAGACGTGCGAAGCCGCGCTCCTCACGCATGAGGGGTCACCCCACCGGCACGCTCGGTCTTCCGCGCCGGCTCGATCAGTTCCGGCCGCGGGCCGCACAGCCGCTTGTGCATGTGGACCATGAAGGCCATGCCGAACAGCGGCGTCGCCAGATTGACGATCGGGATCGACACGAACGCCGCGATCACCAGCCCGGCGGTGAACACGATCGCGGCGTTCTGCTTGCGCATCGCCTTGGCTTCCGCCGGGCGGCGAAACCGCATCGCCGCGAGTTCGAAATATTCCCGGCCCAGCAGCCAGGCGGTGGCGATGAAGAAGGCGATGAAGCCGGCGCCGGCGACGAACACGAACGGCAGCGCGATCAGATAGACCAGGATGGTCAGCAGCGCGGTCTTGACGCCTTCGGTCATGGCGAGGCCGAACGGCAGCGCCGTGCCGGGACGTTCCGCCGGATAGTGCTCGCGCTCGACATGGTCGGCGACCTCGTCGACGAACACGCTCGCCACCAGCGAGGTGATCGCGGGCATCAGGAACACCGCGCCGAACACGACGCCGAGACCGGCGGCGATCGAGACGATCCAGGCCAGCATGTTGAGCGGGGTGTGAAAGCCCGGGCCCGAGCATCGCCTCGGCCCAGCCTTCGCCGTAGGTCGCAAACCAGCTCAGCAGCCGCTGCAGGCCGATCGCCAGCACCACGATCAGCACCAGCGCCAGCCCGATCGATCGCCACAGGATGGAACGCATCGGCGGCGACAGGATTTGCGAAAGCGCCTTGACGGCGGCATCCAGCATGATGGTCTTATCCTCTCTCGAAAGCCTCGCGAGAGGTAGACATGCGCGCAGGCTTCGGCAAGGGCGAAGGCGTGGCGCCAACGCGTGATCGCCAGCGGGTTTCTCTTCGAGCGCCGGACGCATTGCTGCGTTGTCTGACGCGCTTCTGATCGCCGCGCTATTATGTTTGCAGACAGCGCTCGAAAGCCTAATTTGCTCTACAAAGCGATGTCGAGGGAACCGGGAGACGCCGATGAGCACGCAGGACCTGCCGCTATCAGGCGTCCGGGTCGTCGAGATGACCCACATGGTGATGGGGCCGACCTGCGGCATGATCCTGGCGCAGCTCGGCGCCGAGGTCATCAAGGTCGAGCCGCCCGCGGCGACAAGACCCGCAGCCTCGGCGGCATGGGAACGTCGTTCTTCCCGCTGTTCAACCGCGGCAAGCGCAGCGTCGTGCTCGATTTCGCCAAGCCCGAGGACCGCGAGACCATGCACCGGCTGCTCGCCAGCGCCGACGTGTTTCTGGAAAATTTCCGCGACGGGCAGCTCGACAAGCAGGGGCTCGGCGCCGACGAACTGCGCCGCAAATATCCGCATCTGATCGTCGCCGGGCACAAGGGTTTTCTGTCCGGTCCCTACGAGCATCGCCCGGCGCTCGACGAGGTGGTGCAGATGATGTCGGGGCTCGCCGCCATGACCGGCACCAGGGACAAGCCGCAGCGCGTCGGCTCGTCGGCCAACGACATCATGGGCGGCATGTTCGGCGCGATCGCGATCCTCGCCGCGCTCTACCAGAAGCGCGGCGGCGCGCCGACGGCGCCGACATCCGCATCGGACTGTTCGAGAACTGCCTGTTCCTGGTGGCGCAGCACATGGTCGAATACGAGATGACCGGCAACAAACCGCGCTCGATGCCGGAGCGCGAACATGCCTGGCCGATCTACGATATTTTCGAGACCGCGGGCGGCGAGCGCATCTTCATCGGCGTCGTCACCGAAGGCCATTGGCAGAGTTTTTGCCGCGAGTTCGGCCTGCACGGAATTTCTGGACGATCCGGCGCTGCGCACCACCACCGACCGCATCCTGGCGCGCGCCAGAATCATTCCGCGCGTCGCCGAAGTGATCAAGCGCTGGAACTCGGCGGAGCTTTCCGCGACGCTCGACCGGCTCAACATCTGCTTCTCGCCGATCAACCGGCCCGAGGATCTGTTCGACGATCCGCATGTGCTGCGCCCCGGCGGCCTCGTCAACAACATCAATGCCAATGGCGAGGCGTTCCGCGTTCCCGCGCTTCCGATCGAGTGGAACGGCGCCAGCATCGGCGAAGGGCTCAAAGTGCCGGTGCTCGGCGCCGATACCGCGGCCGTGCGCTCCGAGCTCGAGGCGCAGGAATTTTCTCCAACCGGCAAAACCGCTGTGAGGCTCGCATGACCCACGTTCAAGACGTTTATCCCGACGATCGCGTCATCCTGCGCGAGGTCGGCCTGCGCGACGGCCTGCAACTGGTAAAAACCTTTCCGTCGACGGCGGCGAAGCAGCGCTGGATCCGCGACGAATACGGCGCCGGCGTGCGGCATTTCGAGGTCGGCTCGTTCCTGCCCGCGAGCACCTTTCCGCAATTCGCCGACGTGCGCGAGGTCGTCGCGCACGGTGGCGGCGCTTGCCCGGCGCGCACGGCATCGCGCTGGCGCTGAACGAGCGCGGCGTCAACGAGGCGCTGGCGTCCGGCGTTGCCGAAATTGCCTCGGTGGTCTCGGCCACCGAAGAGCACAGCCAGGCCAATGCCAACCGCTCGCGCGAGCAGGCCATCGCCAACGTCAAACGGCTTTGCGAGCTGCGCGATGCCAGCCCGCACAAGCCGATCGTCAATGCCGCGATCTCGATGGCGCTGGGCTGTTCGATTACCGGTCCGGTCGATCCGCGGGAAGTGATGAAACTGGCCGAAAAATGCCTCGAGGCCGGCGTCGATTTCGTCGCCGTCGCCGATACCGTCGGCTATGCCGGCCCGAAGCAGGTCGGCGAGCTGACCAGGGCGATCGTGAAAATGTCCGGCGCGAAACCGGTCTGCGTTCATCTGCACGATACCAGGGGCATGGGGATTGCGAACGCGTCCGCCGCGCTCGATGCCGGCGCGCGCATTCTCGACGGCTCGCTCGGCGGCCTCGGCGGCTGCCCGTTTGCGCCCGGCGCGACCGGCAATGTGGTGTTCGAGGATCTGGTGTTTCTGTGCGAGAGCAAGGGTTTTGCCACCGGCATCGACATCGAGAAGCTGGTCGCGGTGCGCTCGATCCTGCGATCGGAAATGCCGGGCGAGCCGCTCTATGGCGGGCTCGCCCGCGCCGGGATTGCCTGGCAGGACTTCCGCCGCGGCCGCCTGACGTCTGGAGGCGATGGAGCTACAGCGGCGTCACGCGCAATCGCAATGCGTTGCCGACGACGCTCACCGACGACAGCGCCATGGCGGCGGCGGCAATGATCGGCGACAGCAGGATGCCGAAATTCGGATAGAGGATGCCGGCGGCAATCGGGATGCCGGCGGCGTTGTAGACGAACGCGAAGAACAGGTTCTGCCGGATGTTGCGCATGGTTGCCTGCGACAGCCGCCGCGCGCGAACGATGCCGCCGAGATCGCCTTTCAGCAGGGTGATGCCGGCGCTCTCCATCGCGACGTCGGTGCCGGTTCCCATGGCGATGCCGACATCGGCCGCGGCAAGCGCCGGGGCGTCGTTGACGCCGTCGCCGGCCATGGCGACGATCCGCCCGGCCTTCTGCAGCTTGGCGACCACGGCAATCTTCTGATCCGGAAGCACTTCCGCCTCGACATCGGTGATCCCGAGCTTTCGTGCGACGGCGTTGGCCGTGGTCCGGTTGTCGCCGGTCAGCATGATGACCTTGATGCCTTCGGCCGCCAGCGCCTTTAGCGCCTCCGGCGTCGACGGCTTTGATCGGATCGGCAATCGCAAACAGCCCGGCCAGCTTGCCGTCGACCGCGATGTTGATGACGGTTGCGCCGTCCTCGCGCAGACGCTCGGCCTCGTTCGTCGAGCGGCCCGGTATCGATACCGAGCAGACTCCAGGAAGTTCGAATTGCCGAGAACAACGGTCTTGCCGTCGACCTTGCCGGTGGCGCCCTTGCCGGTCGGCGAATTCGAACTCTTCGACCTTGCTCAAATCGAGATTGCGCTCTTTCGCCGCCCGCACGATCGCGTCGGCGAGCGGATGTTCGCTGGCGCGCTCGACGCTGGCCGCGAGCCGCAGAATCTCGCTTTCCTGAAATCCGCTCGCCGCAACGATCGCGACGACCTTCGGTTTGCCTTCGGTCAGCGTCCCCGTCTTGTCGACCACCAGCGTGTCGACCTTTTCCATCCGCTCCAGCGCCTCGGCATTCTTGATCAGGACGCCGGCCTGCGCCCCGCGCCCGACGCCGACCATGATCGACATCGGCGTGGCAAGGCCGAGCGCGCAGGGGCAGGCGATGATCAGCACGTTGACGGCTGCGACCAGGCCGTACGCCATCCGCGGTTCCGGTCCGAACAACGCCCAGGCGCCAAACGCGACCACCGCGATGACGATCACCGCCGGCACGAACCAGCCGGCGACCTGATCGGCCAGCCGCTGGATCGGCGCGCGCGAGCGTTGCGCGTCCGCGACCATGTTGACGATCTGCGAGAGCAGGGTGTCGCGCCCGACCTTGTCGGCGCGCATCACGAAACCGCCGGATTGGTTGAGCGTGCCCGCGATCACCTTGGCGCCGGTCTCCTTGGTGACCGGCATCGATTCGCCGGTCACCAGGGACTCGTCGAGGGTCGATCGGCCTTCGAGGATGACACCGTCCACCGGCACTTTTTCTCCCGGCCGCACGCGCAGTCTGTCGCCGACCTTGAGGCTGTCGATCGGGACCTCGTGGTCGGCGCCATCCTCATCGACGAGACGCGCGGTTTTCGGCGCCAGCTCGAGCAGCGCCTTGATCGCGCCGGAGGTCGCCTCGCGCGCGCGCAGTTCCAGAACCTGGCCGAGCAGGACGAGCACGGTGATGACGGCGGCGGCCTCGAAATAGACCGCAACCGCGCCGTCATGCCCGCGAAAAGTCGCCGGGAAGATATTTGGCGCGACGGTGCCGACGAGGCTGTAGACATAGGCCACGCCCGTGCCCATCGCGATCAGGGTGAACATGTTGAGATTGCGCGTCACCAGCGACTGCCAGCCGCGCACGAAAAACGGCCAGCCGGCCCACAGCACGACAGGGGTGGCGAACACCAGCTGAATCCAGTTCGACAGGGTCTGGTCGATCAAGCCGTGACCGCCGGCAAGATGACCGCCCATTTCCAGGACGACCGCCGGAAGCGAGAGCGCAAGGCCGATCCAGAAGCGCCGCGTCATGTCCGCGAGCTCGGGATTTGGCGGCGCATCGAGCGATGCCACTTCGGGCTCCAGCGCCATGCCGCAGATCGGGCAGCTGCCGGGACCGATCTGGCGGATCTGCGGATGCATCGGGCAGGTATAGATCGTGCCTTCCGGCACGGTCGGCCTTGCCGTCAGCGTGATGGTCATGATGACCATGACCGGAGTGATCGTGACCTCCGCCGGAGCCGGAATCCTTTGCAGCGCTGCCGGCATCCGCGTTTTCGGTCTTCGGTCATCGAACTCTCCACCACGGCCCACTTGCAACCCATACCCTGTAGGGGTATATAGGGCCCATGCGAAAAGACATCAAGACATCCTGCCAAAAACGCCTGAGCCGGATCGAGGGCCAGGTTCGCGGCCTGTCCAAAATGGTCGATGAGGACCGCTACTGCATCGATATCGTCACCCAGATCTCGGCCGTGCGCGCCGCGCTGCGGCGCGTCGAGGAAGAAGTGCTGAGGGATCACGTGTCACATTGCGTTGAACACGCGATTGCAAGCGGCAACAAATCCGATCAGCGCCAGAAGATTTCCGAGCTGATGGACGTCATTGGCCGATCCGACAGGTAGTTTGGGCTCGGCGCAGTGCACGCATGTCGGGGGAGGAATGGACCTGGCTGAGACGCGGCCCGAGGTCCGAGTTTGACCCAACTGAGACATTGGCCGTGCCCGGCGGCAGTGCTCTTGATTGCGGTTTTAGCTCTATCAGCGGACGTGTTTGAGGCGCTAAGATGCCTCTCCTGAGCTTGGGGTTGGCAATGAAGCGGCGCGAGTTCATCACACTGGTCGGCGGCGCGGCGGCTAGCTGGCCGATCGCCGCGCATACCCAGCAGGCAACGAAGCTTCCCCAGATAGGCGTCCTGTCGCTTGGCCGCGGGGACAAATCCGACGCAAGTCTCGCAACTCTCGACGCGTTAGTGCCGGCGCTGGGTGAGCTTGGTTACATCGAAGGAAAGAACATCGCGTTTGAGCGGAAGTTCGCAGATGGCGATGCGAACAAGCTCAGCGAGCTGGCGCAGGAACTAGTCGAGCACCGGGTTGATGCCATTGTCGCTCTTGCTACGCCAGCTGTTCACGCGGCCAAGAAAGCGACTTCTGCCATCCCAATTGTCGGCATAGGCATGGCGGATCCCGTCGAGGATCAGCTTGCTTCAAGCTTGGCGAAGCCGGTGATGGAATGTGACTGGGACGACGTTTCTTGGTCCAGAACTGGTATCCAAACGGCTGCAATTGCTTAAAGAGATTGTCCCGGGTCTCTCACGCGTCGTAGTGTTGTGGCACCCCCGTGTATACGGCGAGCGCACAATGGCCGGCATGTTGAAGGAGATCGAGAGCGCCGCCCAATCCCTCGGAGCAAAGCTTCAACTCGTGCCTGCGGCCAGTCCTGCGGATCTCGGCGGCGCCTTCGTGGCGATGACTGCAGAGCGAGCTGATGCTCTGATTCTATTTCCCAGTCCGATGCTTTTTAGCCAGTACTCACGCATCGTGACGTTCGCGGCAGACAACCGCCTGCCGGCGATGTATGCCGCGAGGGAAGGAGTAGACCTCGGAGGCCTGGTCTCATATGGAGTAAACCTGCCCGGTCTGTCCGGCGCGACCGCAATTTATCTGGACAGAATCCTCAAAGGCGCAAAACCGGCTGAATTGCCAGTACAGCAGCCGACCAAGTTCGAGTTGGTTATTAATCTGAAGACGGCTAGAGCGCTTGGTTTGACCATCAGTCGCGACTTTCTGCTGATCGCCGACGAGGTGTATGAGAGCCGCCGACTTCCGAATTGGCGCCCAACTGAGATTCGCAGCCCGAACCCCGACAGAACACGGCGTCCCAGACTGCCTCCGCCTCAAATATGCTGAGTGGGGACGCGGTCGGTATAACTCTCGCAAGCTTAAATTGAGTATCGGATAGCAGTCTTGCAGATTCGCTGCGAGTACGCTCCCGGGCCTCCCGGCGTCATCACCAACATCTCGAGGTCGACCAAAAACGCTTCGTATTGGGCACATTTGAGACGTGCCGTCGCAAGCTGAGAATGTCCGCTTACCGGCGAAGACCGAAAGTAACCGGCGCACGGTCAATCGGTGTTTTGACGCGCAGATCACGGAAGCAGAAAGCTCTTGCACGCGATCGGGGTAGCCGTCCCAGCGGTCCCGGCAGAAGCACGGTCCCGCCCTTGGTGCAGGGGTTCGAAGTAAGACAGGACCGTGCCGGGCCACGGGCACAGCGGTGGCTGATGTGGCCCAACACAAAACAAACAGATCAAAACTGTCCGTTCCGGGGCGCGATCCAAGAAACGCAAAACTGTCCACAGGGTATTGGCACCGGACCAGCCAGGATGCACGGGGTGTCTGGATTGCTCGGGCTGTGACCTTGTGAGCACTGGATTTGTTTATCGCAGCCGGTCTCGCTGCTGGGCCACGGTTTCGTCGTGTTTCAATCGACAACGTTGCTATCTCCGTAACGTTACAAGCGACGTCTGAGTTGCGCTTACGCGAAGCGCTCCGATGCTCGACAACGAGACCGTTATCCTCCACGTCACCAAGATTGATGGGAAAAGCTACCGTAACGACTACACGGTGATGTGGCGCGGCTTACCGATTGGCCGGATCAGGAAGAATCCCGGTCTTCCTGCTCATATCGATCAGTGGTCGTGGGGCTGCAATGTGTACGGCCAACCATCGCTCAGCCGCGATAGCGGACAGGGCACGGATCTTGAGAACTGCAAGGCTAAGTTCAAGATCGCATGGGTGCGCATCCGCGCCGGGCTGACGGATTGGGACATCGCGAAGGCGCAGAAATGCGGTGAGGGTAACCGCCCAGAAAACGCCGTCCATCGCCGCCACCACTCACCGCCCAAACCCCGCGTCTCAGCGAAGGGGAGACCAGACTGAGACCCGTCCGGTCCAAGTAATACTTGGCCGACTTGCGATAGCGCAGGCGGCGGCCTTAATCGTCCCAAATGCGCTCACCGCACCGGCATTCGTACATGCGAAGGGTTTTGCCTCTGCGCGGGTCAAGCATTACTTGAACGATGTTGGGCCGATCACCGCAGCGAATGCACTTGAGTTCTTCCTTAGTCTCTTCGCCGGTCAGCCTGCGAGCACTAAAAAAGTTCATGTGATGCTCCTAATGGGTATCCAATAGGACGATGGAACTTAGTTCCGCAAAATTGGCTTAATAGTGAATATTTCGTGGCTCCATCGTAGAATTACGGCGCTCGGAGCAAGACCATGACCGATGAACAGCTTGCTGCCGGGTTTGTCCCCTGTCAAAGCACGCCATTGAACCTATAGACTGTCACCTTGGAGCTGAGGTGCCCCACCGCAAAGGGGTTTGTGATGGAAAGGGCAAGGTTTGGTAAAGCCAAGATTTCCGCTTTTGGCAGCGCTCGGAGTGCTGCGACCTACTTGGTCGAACTTTCAATAGTCGCCGCGAGTTACATTGGCCTTGCCGAGTCCGCGCTATTGCTACCCGCGATTAATCCGGCCGCGACACCGTTGTGGCCACCAACCGGGTTCGCGCTCGCGCTGGTCCTGCTGCGCGGCTACCGGATTTGGCCCGCGATTTTAGTCGGGGTCTCTCTCTCCTTACCTCATGGCCGGCCGATCGCTCTTGGAGTTGGGCTCAGTCGGGATCGGTACTCTCCTCGCTGCGTTTGCCGGGACATGGCTGATTAGTCGCTGGTCGAACGGTCACCAGACGTTTGGTACCCCCTCTAATATCGCAAAGTTTGCAATCATTTCCTTTGCGCCGACCACGATAATTAGTTCAACCATCGCCCTGGCAGGATTCATTCTCGCCAACACACCAAGTTTTTCCGATTCTGTCGTCACCTGGTTAACCTGGTGGCTTGCAGACGCGGCTGGGACCTTGGTTATTGCTCCGGTCGTCGTGCTCTGGGCGATGATGCCTTTACGTAGTTTTTCCAAATGGAACCTGTTGGAATCGGTCGCAGTCTCTATTCTCGTGAGCGTCATCGGGATCGTTGCTTACAGCCCGCTCATCGGCAGTAACCTCATCAGCAATGACCTCAACGTGCTGCTGCCGTATCGGAGCCTTCTTGGCTTTCTGGTTTTACTACCGTTGATGTGGGCTGGTTTGCGCGGCAATCAACGCAACGTCGCCACGGCCGCGCTCATTTTCTTCGGAATCGCCGTGTGGGGTTTCTCGGCGGGTAGCGATCCATTTCCGAAAACGGATCTGAATGGAGCCCTATTATCGTTACTCGTGCTTTCGATCAGCGTATCAGTGCCGCCTCTCGCTTTGGCTGCAGCAATTGCGACACGCCAAAACACCGAAGCCCATTTGCTTTCTGTGCAGGACCAATTGAACCGTCAGATTGAACGGAAAAATTTGGTGCTCAACAGCGTTAAACGCCACTTCCAAACTCTAATCGAAGGCGTTGTCGACTATGCAATTTTTGCGCTCGATAAGGAAGGGCACGTTGCAAGCTGGAATAGCGCCGCACAAAAAATCATGGGCTACACCGCGGAAGAAATTATCGGCAAGCATTTTGGAATATTTTATCGACCGGATGAGCGCCGCGCGGGCGCACCAAACCGCGCATTGGAATTGGCTATCCAAAGCAGGCAAGCACGAAGTTGAGGGTTGGCGTATCAGAAAAAATGGCACGCCGTTTTTCATCACCGGCTCGGTCTCTTCGAACCGTGATGACGCAGGAAATCTGCTCGGTTTTATCAATATACTCCGGGACGCAACCGAGCGACGCGACGCGGAGGAGAAACTGGTCCAGGCACGCGAGCAGCTCGCGATGTCGCAGAAAATGGAGGCAATCGGCAAACTGACTGGCGGGATTGCGCACGACTTCAACAATCTATTGATGATCATTGGAGGTAGTGCTCAGATCTTTGCACGCCTGCTTGATCCGAAACTGCCAAAAGCAATCGAAGCCATACAGACCGCGGCCAAACGCGGAGAAAGTCTCACGCGCCAATTGTTGACATTCTCTCGTCATCAGCATCTTAGCCCGACGGTCGTCGATTTGAATGCTTCCATAAAGAACATGCGGACCATGATTGAAAGCTCGCTGCGCGGGAACATCGTGTACGACGAAAATATTGGTGACGGTGTTTGGCCGGTTAAAGTGGACCTCGCCGAACTGGAACTTGCGATTGTCAATATCGCCGTCAATGCCCGCGACGCGATGCCAAACGGCGGCACGTTCACGTTATCCGTCAACGACGTGACGGTAAATCAGGAAATCGGCGATAATCGCCTTAAAGGAACCTTCCTTGCGATAGCGTTTAGCGATACCGGCACTGGTATTCCGCCAAATCTTCTGTCCAAGATGTTCGATCCATTTTTCACAACCAAAGAGGTCGGCAAAGGAACCGGGCTCGGTTTGTCGCAGGTTTATGGTTTTGCGCACCAGGCCGGCGGAACGGTGACGGCAGACAGCAAGGTCGGACAAGGAACAACGATTACAGTCTATTTGCCGTCTTGTGCGGACGAGCAAATCACCAGCAAAGAGGTCTCCGCTGCTAGAACAAAAACACGGCATTCGCAACGGCAGACGGTCCTCGTTGTCGACGACAGCGCTGATGTGGCGGAAGTGACATCCTCGCTGTTCGAGCATCTGGGCTATGAGACCATCTATCGAGAGTCGGCCGAAGCGGCATTAAAACTGCTTGAAGCCGGTACGAAGATCGATCTCGTCTTCAGCGATATCGTCATGCCAGGGACCATCGACGGCGTCGGGCTTGCGAGAGAAATCCGTTCGCGATATCCCAATTTGCCGGTGGCCCTTACGACCGGTTACAGCGATGCGGCAAAAGCAGCTCCCTCAAACCTGAGAATACTACGCAAGCCGTTCGATACCGAGGCGCTAAGAGATTTTATCCATGATATTACGCCTCCGAGATTATTGAAACCATCCGGCGTGCCGCTGGCGTCAAGCACGGCTGGCGCTTTGCGCAGAAGTTGATCGACCGTGGCTAACCGCGTCTCGCGGCCATTGCTCGGCCGTGCCGACGCAGTGATCGAACAGGCTTCTCTTTGTCACAGTGACATGAGTCCGGTTTGTCATTTTTCGGACCTGGAATGATGTCCGACTTGAGTGCGCAATGCGCACCAAAGCGGACGTCCGCCAACGCCTGCGGTTTCATTGGTTCACCGCCTATCGCAGGCGCGTGACGGTCGACGCAGGTTCGACGCCCGGCTCGTCGAGATCGGCGGATGGCTTGGGCATCGCCTCGATCACCTCGATGCCGCGGGTATGGCAGATATTTGCAAGCCCCGCCGGCAGCGCCGCGTCGGTGACAAAGGTCTGGATCTGGCTGATATGGGCGATGCGAACCGGCGCGCTGCGCCGCAGTTTCGTCGAGTCCGCGACCAGCATCACGCTGCGCGCATTGGCGATGATGGCCTGGGCCGCCTGCACCTCGCGATAGTCGAAATCGAGCAGCGCGCCCTCCTCGTCGATCGCGGAGGCGCCGATGATGGCGTAATCGACCTTGAACTGGCCGATCAGACTGGTCGCGGTCGAGCCGATCACCGCACCGTCGGCACGGCGCACCGCCCCGCCGGCCACGATCACCTCGATGCGCGGATGCCGGTAGAGCAGCATCGCGACGTTGAGATTGTTGGTGATGACGAGCAAATCCTCATGCGAGGTCAGCGCGCTTGCCACCTCCTCCGTGGTGGTGCCGATGTTGATGAACAGCGAGCAGCCGTTCGGAATTTTTGCCGCGGCGGCAGCGCCAATCGCCTTCTTCTCTTCCGCCGCAACGAACCGGCGCGCTTCGTAAGCGAGGTTCTCGACGCCGGAGGCGATGATGGCGCCGCCATGAATCCGCGTCAGCGAGCGCTGGTCGCACAGGTCGTTCAGGTCCTTGCGGATGGTCTGCGCCGAAACCTCGAACCGCCGGGCGAGATCCTCCACCATCACCCGGCCGAAGGCGCGGGCGAGGTTGAGGATTTCATTTTGGCGGTGGGTAAGGCCAGTCATGACGGCACCCCGGACAGAAGCTGCCTCATGGTGCGGCCGTTCCGGCATCCGGTCAACGCGGCAGATCGGTTTCAGGGCGGATCCGCGCTCGAAGGTCGGGTTACGGTTAAGGGCGCGGCCCGCACTAAATCTTCGCTGGACGGCTGCAATCACAGGCCCCTGATGTCATAGTTGGAAAAACCGCGGCGGCACTGGACGCCGGCGAAGGCCAGCATGGGGGAGAGCGGCCAATGACCTTGACGGAATCCTATGTCGCGGGACCGACGGCCCCGGTCCTACGGGACATCACACTCGGGCAGTTGCTCGAACAGGCCGCGCGGTCGGCGCCCGACCGGCTTGCGCTGATCGCCGGCGTCCCCGATCCCGCGCTTCGCCGCCAGTGGACCTATTCCGAACTCTACAGCGAAGCGCAACGCACGGCGCGCGCCCTGCTCCACCGCTTCAAGCCGGGCGAGCGGATCGCGGTCTGGGCGCAGAACCTGCCCGAATGGATCATGCTCGAATTCGGCGCAGGGCTGGCCGGCGTGGTGCTGGTCACCGTCAATCCCGGCTTCCGGGCCAACGAACTGGAATATGTGCTGAAGCAATCCCGCTCGGCCGGCGTGTTCGTCGTCACTGCCTTCCGCGGCAATCCGATGCTGGAGACGGTACGCGAGGTTGCCCCGCGCTGCCCCGAACTTCGGGAGATCATCTGTTTCGACGACTGGGCAGCTTTCATCGCCACCGGCGACGACAAGCGCATCGCCCTTCCCGCGGTCAAACCGACCGATCCGGTAATGATCCAGTATACCTCCGGCACCACCGGCTTTCCGAAAGGCGCGCTGCTGCATCATCGCGGTCTCGCCAACAATGGCGCCGATACCGTCGAGCGCATGGGGATCGATCCGGGCGACGTATTCATCACGACCATGCCGCTGTTCCACACCGGCGGCTGCGTCTGCTGCGTGCTCGGTTCGGTATCCAAGGCTGCGACGCAGGTGTTGCTGGAAGCATTCGAACCCGGCCTCGTGCTCGAACTTTTCGCCAGATATCGCGGCAATGCGATGGTCGGCGTACCGACCATGCTGGTGGCGATGCTCGAACATCCCTCTTTCGCATCGACCGATCTTTCATCGGTCAAGGCGATCTGTTCCGGCGGTTCGACCGTGCCGGCCGCGCTCGTCACATTGTTCGAGCAAAAGCTGGGGGCGCCGTTCACGATCGTGTTCGGGCAGACGGAATGCTCGCCGGTAGCGGCCCAGACCATGACGAACGACACCATCGCGGACAAGGCCGGCACCATCGGCCTGCCACTGCCGAACATGGAAACCAAGATCATCAATCCCGACACCGGCAAGACCGCCGCGATCGGCGAAATCGGCGAGTTTTGCACCCGCGGCTATCACATCATGCTTGGCTATTTCGAAATGCCGGAAGCGACCGCCGCCGCGATCGATTCCGACGGCTGGCTGCATACCGGCGATCTCTGCGCGATGGACGCGCGCGGCTATTGCACGGTCGAGGGTCGGCTGAAGGACATGATCATCCGCGGCGGGGAGAACATCTATCCGCGCGAACTCGAGGAACTGTTGTTTCGTCATCCCAAGGTGGGCGAGGTCGCGGTGATCGGCCTGCCGCACGAAAAATGGGGCGAAGAGGTCGCCGCCTTCATTCGTCCCGCGCCCGGCGCCGTCATCGACAAGGAGGAATTGTCGGCCTACATGCGCGCCTCGCTCGCCCCGCACAAGACCCCGCGGCACTGGTTCCTGGTCGAGACTTTTCCGCTGACAGGGTCGGGCAAGATTCAGAAATTCAAGCTGCGCGAACTCTGGGCGAAGGGCGAGGTGCAGGCATTGTGACGCGCGAAACGTTGCTTCATGTGGGGAAACTCAATTTTCGAGTATCATGCGCGCGATCTGTCATCGGAGGAACCCATGTCCAGACACCTATTGATCATCGCCAGCATGCTTGTGTTTTCAATTAGCGCTTCACCGGCGCAAACGCCGTCGCCCGACGCCATGACAGCTGCGCGTAGCCTGGTGACTACAATGAAGTTGTCCGATCAGTACAAGGCGCTTCTGCCAGCTATCCTGCTAAGCCTTAAGCCCGCGCTAGTACAGGACAGGCCGGAGATTGAACGCGACTACGATGCGATGATGCCAATGATAGTAGATGCGTTTACTCCATACTATACTGCGATGGTCGATGGCATCGCCACCATCTATGCCAACAATTTTACGGCCGGCGAGCTGCGTGAAATAGAGGCGTTCTATCGTCAGCCGGTCGGGCAAAAGTTTCTCGAAAAGGCGCAAGCACTCACGCAGCAGAGCATGCAGGTCGGTCAGGATGTGAGTCGCAAGGCGGCCGAGGATCTGCGCACGCGCTTAACCGAAGCGCTGCGCCAGAAAGGGCACAAGTTGTGATGGCACGTTGTGCGGGGCACAGGTCACTGCGCGCTAGAGCCCCGGCTTCTGCCGCAGCCTCCCTGGAACGCCAGCACGGGATCACGCCTTCCCGGGTTCTGTCGCCGTCTTGGCTGCTTCGAGTTCGGCCGTCGCGACGAACAAATTGGGGACCTTCGCAGCCCGGTCCAGGAGCCACGCAATCGCAACCATGATCACGATGCCGGCGGCGCTGACGACCAGTTGCTCCCAGACACCTCGGGTGTACTGCATCAGGATCCAATGCGCCCCAAAGGACAGGAATACGCCGATGCAAAAGATCGGAAGCGAGTGCTGACCGCACAGGATCAGCGGACGCAGCCATTTGGAGGTGAGCGGCGCCCAATTGCGTGGCAGATATCGCGTGACTACGACCGCCAAAGCGAGGAAGTGAGTGAGACGCAGCATATCGAGGTCAGTTTTATCGATTGGATAGATCGCCTTGATCATCCATTTCGGCACCAATGATTCCAGGAACGGGACGTGCCAGGTCATAACGATCAGGAGGGCAAAGAGAATCCACGCAACGGCCAATGCCAGCACCACGCGAGACCGGATCAGGAACTGAAGCCGGGCGGCACCTCCGACACCACACCATGCCGCGAATATAAACAGCAATTGCCAGGCAAACGGATTGAAGTACCAGGTTGTCCCGGGTGGATATGAGGCGAAATTCCAGTCGAACCAGCGCGCCAGGACGTACAGGACGGCCGAGCCAAGCAAGGTCCAGTTTGGGCGGCGTACCAGGCACCACAGGATCAGCGGCGAAGCAAGCATCAGCGATATATAGAGCGGCAGCACATCGAGATTGACCGGCTTGTAACGCAGCGAGAGCGCCTGCCCGATCAGCACGTCGGGGTGCTGGAGAAAATTATGAACATTGAATTCATCCTCGTACATCGGGTTGTCGAACTTCCTGACCGTACGGGCGATCTGTGCCGTAAAGAGCAGGAACAGCATGATGTGGGCAACGTACATTTGCCAGGCCCGCATCACCAGCCGCTTGGTGGCGGCGAGAAAATGGCCACCGCGTACAATCGGACCGTAGATGAATCCGGCGAGATAGCCGGAAATGAACACGAAGAACTCGGCAGCATCGCTGAAGCCGTAGTTGCGCAGGGTCAACCAGGCAACGATGTCGTGCGGAATGTGATCGAGGAAAATCATCCACAGCCCCATGCCGCGGAAGAGATCGAGCCGGAGGTCGCGCTCGACGGCGTGCGAGAAAGGCGCCCTATCCTGATTGACCATCGTGCCTTATCCATTTTGTCGTGTTGGGCATCTTGTCTTGTTGGGTATCGCGCCAAGGGTAGAGAGGCGACATCGGAGGTGTTGCGAAAGACCGCGCCGCCAAGCAATCAATGCGTTCACGGTTCGCAGTCGATGGCTTTAAGGAAACCGTGGGCTAGAAACACATCCTTTGGTCGATCGACGAACGCTTATTGAGACCTTCCAGGATACCGGCGTCAATGTCCGGGATGGCTTCGGGGAGCCGGTCATCGGGCGCGCATTCGCGCGACCCGTTGGCTCGCAATGATGGGAATACGTTCGCAGACGCAGCATCATGCGCGGTCTTTTACGGGCTCAAAGTGGGTGCTCGACAAAACTGAGCGAGGCTGCAAAACTGCCCCCCAACCAAAAAACGGAGGAAACGATGAATATCGATCGTCGTCAGCTGATCTTGCCGGCGCTTGCGCTGGGATTACTGAGCGTGATTCCGGCGAGCATGGTCCCGGCCTTCGCTGGCGCCGATGAAGAGGCCGTCGCCGAAGAATCTCGAGGCCTTCCGCGCGGCGCAGGCGGTCGGCAATGCCGAGGCGCTCGCCGGGCTCTGCGCGGCCGAACTCAGCTACAGCCACTCCAGCGGCAAGGTCGACGACAAGGCGTCTCTCCTGGCGGGCGTCACCAACGCAAAATACAAATGGACGTCGCTCGAATACAAGAATCCCACGATCCGTATCGTCGGTCCAGCCGCCATCGTGCGCTTCAACTTTGTCGGTGAGCAGGAATTTACGGCCGACGGCAAGAAAGTTCCTCAGAACCACCACATCCTGATGAACTGGCAAAAACAGGGCGCGGAGTGGAAGCTTCTGTCCCGATCGGCTACCCCGCTCTGATCAGGGCCGTCACCGCCCGCGAAGGAGGCCAGATCGAGCAAGCTGAATTCGACGCGCGGCGGCGGCAGCTAGGCGGCTAGCTCGAGATTCACCGTTGGCCAGGCGAACGGCCGCCCGCTCGGCCTCGCGTGCATTGCGAAACAACTGGCCTTCCAATGCATTGAAGCGATTCGTGGCCGCGAAAAACCGGTAGCCCTCCGGATTCCGCACCACGATTCCCGCCGTCTTCGAGCCGACTTCGATGATGTAACTGTCCGACATTCCTTTCCGCGCCTATTCCGCGTCCTATTCCTCAGTGCGGGCCAACAACGATGCAGGCGCTGAAAAGTTCCGGGGGAGAAATCACGAGACTCGGAGCGTCACAACACCAAATCGTCATCACCGGGCTTCTTGTCCCGGTGATCCACGTCTTACTTTCTTTCGAGAGAGACAAAACCGTGGATGGCCGGGACATCTAGCGCGAAGACGCGCTTCGCGCTTTTGCCCGGCCATGACGAAAACACTTACGCCGAAATCGGCGGCTCGTCCCGCTTGATGACTTGCGGGTGTCCCTGATCGTCGATCGAGACGTAGGTAAAATTGCCGTCGGTCACCAGGATCGAATGTATTTCCTTGCGGCGCAAAACCCAGGCTTCGACGTGGACGGTGATCGAGGTTTTGCCGATCCGCACCAGATTGGCGTGGACGGAAACCACGTCGCCGACGAACACCGGCTTGCGAAAATTCATCGCCTCGATCGCCACCGTGACCGTGCGCGATTTTGCAATCTTGGAGGCGAAGATTCCGCCGCCGATATCCATCTGGCTAAGCAGCCAGCCGCCGAAAATATCGCCGTTCTGGTTGGTATCGGCCGGCATCGCCATCGTGCGGATCGACAGGTCGCCGCAGGGCTCGTTTTCCGTATTCAATGGGGCGTGAACGGCTTGGCTGTCGGTCATGGCGGAGCCCCCTGACAAAAATCGGATTATTTGAAGCTATCCCAGCCCGCATCCGGCGCAAAACGGCCACCGAATTTTTGCGCCAGCGCGCGCAGGGTCGAGACCACGTTGTCCACCCCGCGGGTCCGCGCGTAATTCAGCGGGCCGCCGCGGAACGGCGCGTAACCAGTGCCAAAGATCATCGCGCCATCGACCATGTCGGGATTGTCGACGATGCCCTCGCGCAAGCAGGCGACGCAGACATTCGAGATCGGCAGGACCAGCCGGTCGATCATTTCGCCGGTCGGCTGCGCCGTGTCTGGCAAACGGGAGCTCTTGTCGGGCTTGCCGCCCTTCCAGATGTAAAAGCCCTTGCCGGTCTTGCGGCCGAGCTCGCCTTTCGCGACTTTCTCGCGCAGCCACGCCGGCGTCGGCGGCAACAGATCGCCGAACTTCGAGCGCAGCATGTCGCCGACCGCAAGACAGATGTCGAGGCCGACCTGATCGGCGAGCTCGATCGGGCCCATCGGCATGCCGAATTTTTCCGCCGCCGCATCGATGGCGAGCTTGTCGATCCTCTCATCCAGCATCACCATCGCCTCGAGCATGTAGGGCGTCAGCGCGCGGTTGACGAGGAAGCCCGGCGAGCTCTTGACCGGCATCGGCAGCCGATCGATGGCGCCGACGAAGGCCAGCGCCTGTTTAAGCATCGCGGGATCGGTGCCGTCATGGCTGATGACCTCGACCAGTTGCAGCCGCGAGACCGGGTTGAAGAAGTGCAAGCCCAGCAGGCGCCGCGGCGATTGCAACGTCGAGCGCAGGTCTTCCAATGGAATGCTCGAGGTGTTGGTGGCGAGGATCGCGCCCGGCTTCAGCTTCGGCTCGAGGGAGGCATAGACCTTCTGCTTCAGCTCCAGCTTTTCCGGCACCGCTTCGATGATGAGATCGGCGTTGCGCACGCCCTCGCCGTCGAGGTCGGGCGTCAGCCGGTCCAACGCGTCACGGATGTCGGTGCGCTTGCGCATGATCTTGCCGAACAGATCGGAAGCGCGCTTGATCGCGCCGGCAATCGGCTCCGGCTTCACGTCGCCGACCGAGGCCCGCAGGCCCTGACCGGCACACCATGCCGCGATATCGCCGCCCATCGCACCGGCGCCGATGACGTGAACCTGGCCGATCCTGTTGCCGGAGCCTGCGAGCTTCTTCATCTGCTCGCGCAGAAAGAACACCCGGATCAGGTTTTGCGCTGTCGGCGTCACCATCAGGTTCGCGAACGACGTCTTTTCGGCCGCCAGCATCGCGGCCTTGTCGCCGCCGTGCTTCTCCCAGAGATCGATCAACGCGTAAGGCGCCGGATAGTGCTCACGGGGCGCGGCTTTTTCGGCCTCTGCTGCGCATGCGCGAGGCGAGAAAGCCTCTCGCAGGACCGAGATTCAGGATTGTATTCAGCAGCCCGGGCCGGGCGCGTTTCAGCCGGCCGAACACCGCGTCGTTGACGGCATTGCGGACGTGGCGCTCCTGCGTCACGGCATCGGCCAGCCCGAGCGACTTTGCCTTCCGCGCATCGACGGTCTTGCCGGTCAGCATCAGCGTCATCGCCTGCATCGGATTGACGAGATGCGTGAAGCGCGCGGTGCCGCCGAGACCGGGATGCAGGCCGAGCATCACCTCCGGAAAACCGAAGCGGGCGCCGTCGATCGCAATACGTGACTGGCAGGCGAGCGCGATTTCGAGCCCGCCACCGAGGCAGAAGCCGTGAATCACCGCGACGGTCGGAATCTTCAAAGCTTCAAGCCGGTCGATCACCGCATGCGCCCGGCCGATCGCGGTCTCGACAGCTTGCGGATCGGTCGCGCCGCGAAACTCGTTGACATCCGCGCCGGCGATGAAGCCGGATTTCTTCGCCGAGCGTATGACAAGGCCGGTCGGGCGCTGGTTTTCCAGCGCCGCCAGCACGCGTGTCGAATTCCTCCATGACATCGGCCGACAGCGTGTTGGCGCTGGCGCCTTCACGGTCGAACAGCAGCCAGGCAATGCCGTCGCTATCGCGGGTCAGCTTGAAATGGCGGTAGGGGCTATCAGCATCCGGCTTCGGCCCAAGCTCGAGCACGCGGTCGGCGAGAACGTTCATGATCCTTGAATCCATGATCACACCGTCTCTATCAGCATGGCGCCGCCCTGCCCGCCGCCGATGCATTCGGTGGCGATGCCGCGCCTGGTCCCCAATCGCTTCATCGCATTGACGAGGTGCAGCACGATGCGGTTGCCGCTGGTCCCCACCGGATGCCCGAGGCTGATCGCGCCGCCATCGACATTGAGTTTGGCATGATCGATCTGCCCGGCGGCGCCATCAAGTCCCAAAATCTCGCGGCAGAATTTTTCGTCGTCCCACGCGGCGAGGCATCCCAGCACCTGGGTCGCGAAGGCCTCGTTCAATTCCCAGGTCTCGATATCCCCGAGCGCCAATTTGTTGCGCTTTAAAAGTTCGGTCGCCGACAGCACCGGGCCGAGGCCCATGATGGAGGGATCGAGCGCGGCCCATTGACTGTCGACGATCACGGCCCTTGGCGTCAGGCCATGCTTTTTGACCGCGTCTTCCGACGCAAGGATGGTCCATGACGCGCCGTCGGTGATCTGCGAGGAATTGCCGGCGGTGACCTGGCCCCAGGGCCGCTCGAATACCGGCTTCAGTTTGGCAAGGGTTTCGGGCGTGGAATCCGGCCGCACGCCGTCGTCGTGGTCGTAGAATTTACCGTCGCGGGCGAACGCGGTCTCGACCTCACCCTTGAGAAAACCCTGCGCTTGCGCGTTGGCAAGCCGCTTGTGGCTTTCGGCGGCATAGGCGTCGGACTGCGCGCGCGTGATGCCGAAGAGGTGACCGACCACTTCGGCCGTCTGGCCCATGTTGAGCTCGGTGATCGGATCGGTCAGCCCGCGCTCGAGCCCAATGATCGGCTTGAAATAGGAGGGGCGCACTTTTGCGAGCGCCGCGAGTCTGGCCAAAATTCCCTTCGCGCCGGCGAATCCGGCAAACCAGCGCACGCCCTGCTGCGGCCACACCAGCGGCGCGTGACTGAGCGCTTCCGCCCCGCCGGCGAGGATCAAGTCGGAAATGCCTTCGCGGATATAGCGGTAGCCGGTGTCGATCGATTGCATGCCGGAGCCGCAATTGATCTGCACGGTGAATGCCACCATCGCTTCGCCCATGCCGAGCCGAAGGGCTGCGACACGCGCCGGGTTCATCTCGTCGGCGATCACGTTGACGCAGCCGAGGATCACCTGATCGAACGCATCAGGCGCGAACGGCTGCCGGGCCAATAGCGGCCGGCCGCACTGCACGGCGAGATCGACCGGGGTAAACGGGCCGGGTCCGCTGCGCGCTTTCAGAAATGGCGTCCGGCTGCCGTCGACGATGAAAACCGGTCGCGCCATCAGCTTGCCGCCCTCTGCTCACCAAGCTCCTGGAAAAACCGATGCACTTCGGCAGGTTTCTTGTATTGCGGCGACAGCGCCTCCGGCGGGAAGTCGTCGACTTCAATCACCTTCGCGACAGCTTCATGCGCCGCCGCCAGCTGATCGCCCTCGGCCTGGGTAATGACGCCGTTCTTCACCGCCTCACGCCAGTCGTGAATATGGGCGGCGCGCATTCGTTTGGCGATATCTTCGGTGCCGGTGACCAGAACAAACGCCTTCTCCAGCCGCGCCACCCCGCGGTCATCATCGATGAGCGACAGGTCAGGGGTCAGGCGGTCACGCGCCGCCGACGGCTCCAGCACAAGCTCCGCGCATTGCTGGACCACACGGTCGGAAGGACCGAGCACGCGGGCGCCGAACGGCTGGACCAGGAATTTCAGGATGACCGCGACAAACCGGTTCGGCAAATTCGCCAGAATTTCCGAGAAGCGGTTTTCGATGGTGCGGAAGCCGCTCGCCATGCACCATTCGAGCGCGGCGAAATCGGCCTGCTGGCGGCCCTCGTCCTGCCAGCGTTTCAGCGCGGCGGACAGCAAATACAGTTCGGACAGGATATCGCCGAACCGGGCCGACAGCATTTCCTTGCGTTTTAGCGCGCCGCCCAGCGTCAGCAGCGCCATGTCGGCGCACAGCGCGAAGGCCGACGAGTAGCGCGAGAGCTGGCGATAGAATCGGGTCGCCGCTCCGGCGTCAGGCGCCGGCGCGAACGCGCCTCCGCTCCAGCTCCGGCCCCAGGCCCTAAACAGCGTCGTCACGCTGTGACCGATATGTTTCCAGAACGCCTTGTCAAAGGCGTCCAGGCCCCTGGCGCGGTCCGGCTTCGCCGAGCGCGTTCATCTCTTCGAGCAAATAGGGATGCGCGCGGATCGCGCCCTGCCCGAACACGATCAGGTTGCGGGTGAGAATGTTGGCGCCCTCGACGGTGATGCCAACCGGCACCGAACGATAGAGGTTGCCCATGTAATTCTGCGGACCGTCGATCACGGCCTTGCCGCCGTGGATGTCCATCGCGTCGTCGATCGCGACCCGCATCCGCTCGGTGGCGTGCAGCTTCATGATCCCGGAGATGACAGCGGGATGGTGGCCCTGATTGAGCGCGGCGCAGGTCAGCCGCCGCGCCGCATCGAGCAGATAGGCGGTGCCGGCGATGCGGGCGAGCGGCTCCTGGACGCCTTCGAATTTTCCAATCGGCACGTTGAACTGCTCGCGGATCCGCGCATAGGCGCCGGTGGTGCGCGCCGCGAGAGCCGCGCCCGCGGCAGAGAGTGAGGGCAACGAGATGCCGCGCCCGGCCGCGAGCGCCGTCATCAGCATCTTCCAGCCCTGACCGAGACGCTCCTGTCCGCCGATGATGTAGTCCATCGGAATAAAGACATCGCGGCCCCAGTTCGGGCCGTTCTGAAACACCTGCATCGCCGGCAAATGGCGACGGCCGATTTCGACGCCGGGCAGATGGGTCGGGATCAGCGCGACGGTAATGCCGAGTTCTTCCGTTGGCCCGACCAGATGATCCGGGTCATAGGCCTTGAAGGCCAGCCCGAGCAGCGTCGCGACCGGGCCGAGCGTGATGTAGCGCTTGTGCCAGTTGAGGCGCAGCCCGAGCACTTCGCGCCCCTCGAAATTGCCCTTGCAGATGACGCCACTGTCGATCATCGACGCGGCATCCGAGCCGGCTTCGGGGCTGGTCAAGCCAAAGCAGGGAATTTCCCGGCCGTCGGCAAGCCGCGGCAGCCATTGCTGCTGCTGATCCTTGGTGCCAAAGCGCATCAGGAGTTCGCCGGGACCTAGCGAGTTCGGCACCATCACGGTGACGGCAGCGGTCGGCGAGCGTGACGAAACCTTGCGCACCACTTCCGAATGGGCGTAGGGCGAGAAGCCGAGCCCGCCATATTCCTTCGGGATGATCATGCCGAAGAATTTTTCCCGCTTGATGAAGTCCCAGACCTCTTCCGGCAGATCGCGCAATTCCCAATTGATCCGCCATTCGTCGAGCATCGCGCAGAGCGCATCGACCGGGCCATTGAGGAACGCCTGCTCTTCGGCCGTCAGCGTCGCCGGCGCGTAGCCAAGCAGTTTCGACCAGTCGGGATTGCCGGTGAAGAGGTCGGCGTCCCACCAGACGTCGCCGGCCTCCAGCGCCTCGCGTTCGGTGTCCGACATCGGCGGCAACACCGTGCGCGCCCAGGAAAAGATCGGCTTGGTAATGAAGTCGCGGCGGAAGGTTTGGGAGCTCATGGCGATGTCCTCCTGGTCGGAGCGGCGGCGAGCCGGAAGGCCGGCCTTCGCTGAAGGGGCGGCTGCAATCTAGCAAGAAAGCGCGGGATGCACTTGATACTTCGCACGGAAAATAAGCGAAATTGATCCGACCGACAGTCGCCTGACAACGACAAAATACCGCATCGGTTCCGGGCTCGCTCACCTGGGCCTTTCCCGCTTGCGGGGCTGCTAACCTCGCCCCGCTCTTTGCGGGGAGAGGTCGAAATTCGCGGTAGCGATTTCGGGTGAGGGGCAAGGCACGATACCTGTCGCGAATTCAGCTTCCGCGGATGGAAGAGCCCTCACCCCGCCCTCTAAGAGCGAGCTTCGCTCGTCTCGACCCCGCAAGCGCGGGGCGAGGGAGATAACGAATCAATCCGGCCGCGTCATCTCGAACATGGCGTCAGGCCGAATTTCAAAATAGTCGCCCCGGCGGCCGGCGCGCACGATCGGACGCGCCAGCGCGGTCTGGTAGACGCCGTCCTTGATCATGGCCTTGTCGATGTGGACGGCGACGACCTCGCCGAGGGTGAGCCAGGCCTGCACCTTCTGGCCATCGGCGCCCTGCAGCTGAATGATCTGCGACACCTTGCATTCGAACGAGACCGGGCTTTCGGCGACCCGGGGCACATTGACGCGTCTGCTCGGCGCCGCCGTCAGCCCGGAGATCTTGAACTCATTGACGTCGTGGGCGACATGGGCGGCGGTGGCATTCATCTGCTGCGCCAAATCCATGGTCGCGAGATTCCAGACGAACTCGCCGGTCTGCTGGATGTTGGCGACGCTGTCCTTCCAGGAGGTCGAGGAAAATCCGATGATCGGCGGGTGGTAATTGAAGCCGTTGAAAAAGCTGTAGGGCGCCAGGTTGAGGTTGCCCTTGGCATCGCGGGACGAGATCCAGCCGATCGGGCGCGGCGCGATGATGGCATTGAACGGATCGTGCTTGAGGCCGTGGCCGCTCGCCGGCTCGTAATAGTGCAGGTCCTTGTCGGCTCGTGGGTCTCACTACTGTGCTGTCCCTTCCGAGTGAGCTCAACTCTAGCCGTCATTGCGAGGAGCGCAAGCGACGAAGCAATCCATCTTACATTGCGCGGTGTCCATGGATTGCTTCGCTGCGCTCGCAATGACGGACTAGGCCTTCGCGATCTTAACTTGCCTGACTGTCACCTTGCCGCGCGGGGTGAGACCGGCGAGGACAAAATCGATCATCTGGTCGAGCGACGGTCCCGGCTTGTTGGCGCATTGCGCAATCATCTGCGGATGGAAAAACCGCATCATCGCGGTGCAGGCGCACATCGCCGCCAGCGGCACGTCGGGCGCCTCGAATTCGCCCGACGCAGCGCCATCGGCAATGACCGCGGCGATGGTCTCGGTGATCCGCTGCATGTGGGGAAGGCAGACCTCCCAGCTCTCCTCCATCGCGATCTCGACCATCTCGTGCAGCTTGGAATTGCCGACATAGCGTTCGCGAATTCATGCGGTGGACGGTGGTCACCAGCTCGCGCAGGCGGGACAGCCGCCGGTTCGTGCCTGGCGGCGATGGCCTGAGCCGCATCCTCGACGCCGCCCATCAGGCGGCGCGCGACGCCTTCGTTGATCGCCTTTTTCGAATTGAAAAAGCGATAGACGTTCGCCGGGCTCATTCGCAGCACTTTGGCAATGTCGGCGACGGTGGTCTTTTGATAGCCGATTTCGCGAAACAAACGCTCCGCCACCACGAGAATCCGTTCTCGGGTGTCGTGTTCGACATGTTCGGAAACCAGGGTCATTGCGGTGCTCGATTCAATTGGCTCAATGTCGAATTATTCCGCGGCTTCAGCAAGCGGAAATGCGGGCTTCGATTGGGCTTGATGCTGCGGCGCAAGATCAAGATGCTCACTCCGGCCGCTTTCTTCAAGGCTCTTGCGGAACCAGAGGGCATAGAGGCCCGGCAGGTACAGCAAGGTCAGGAAGGTTGCAACAAACAAGCCGCCCATGATGGTGATCGCCATCGGGCCCCAGAACGCCGAGCGCGACAGCGGGATCATCGCCAGGATCGCGGCAAGCGCGGTCAGCACCACCGGGCGGGCGCGCCGGACCGTGGCCTCGACGATCGCCTCCTTGCGGGTCAGGCCGTGGGCCACGTCGGTTTCGATCTGGTCGACCAGGATCACCGCATTGCGCATGATCATGCCGGCCAGCGCGATCAATCCGAATAGCGCCACAAAGCCGAACGGCTGGTTGGCGACATTCAGCCCGAGCGAGGCGCCGATGATGCCGAGCGGCGCGGTCAGGAACACCAGGATCAGCCGCGAGAAGCTCTGCAGCTGGATCATCAAGCAGCGTCAGCATGACGATGACCATCAGCGGAAACAGGATGAAGATCGACGCGTTGCCCTTGGCGGATTCCTCGAACGCGCCGCCCTTCTCGATCCGGTAGGCCGGCCCCAGGCTGTCGCGGATTTCCTGCAGCTTGGGCCAGATCTGGTTGGTGACGTCGGGCGCCTGCACGCCATCGACGACGTCGCCGCGCACCGTGATCGCCATGTCGCGGTTGCGCCGCCACAGGATCGGCTCCTCGTGGGCGTATTCGATCTTGGCGATCTGCGTCAGCGGCACCGCGACCCCGTTGCGCGAGGTGATGGTGAGGTCGCCGACACGGCCGAGATCGAGCCGTTCGGACGGCACGGCGCGCGCGACCACGCCGACCTTCTCGATGCCGTCGCGTATGGTCGTGACCGGCGCACCCGAGATCAGCATGCTCAGCGCCTGCGACACATCCTGCGGGGTCAGGCCCAGCGCGCGGGCGCGGTCCTGATCGACCACCAGCTTCAGGTACGGCGACTGCTCGTTCCAGTCGAGCTGCGGATCCTTGACGTTGGGGTTCTGCTTGACGACGTCGCGCACCCTGTAGGCGATGTCGCGCACCGTGTTGGGATCGGGGCCGATCACGCGGAACTGGACGGGGAAGCCGACCGGCGGCCCGAAATTGAAGCGATCGACGCGGACGCGCGCTTCGGTCAGCGTTCCGTCATAGACCGCCTTCTCAATCCGCGCCTTGATCCGCTCGCGCGCCTCGACGTTCTTGGCGACGATCACGATTTCGGCGAAAGCCTCGTTCGGCAGCTGCGGATTCAGACCGAGCCAGAAGCGCGGCGAGCCCTGGCCGACATAGGCGGTGTAGGTCGAGATATCCTCGTCGTCCTTCAGCAGCGCTTCCGCCTTTTTCACGGATTTTTCCGTGACGTTGAAGGCCGTGCCTTCCGGCAGCCGCAGCTGCAGGAACAGTTCGGGCCGCTCGGACAGCGGGAAGAACTGCTGCTGCACGTGGCCGAAAGCCAGAATCGACAGCGCGAACACGCCGGCGGTCGCCAGCACCACCTTGACCCGGTGGTCGACGCACCACTGGATCATGCTGCGCAGAATCCGGTAGAGGCGCGTTTCATAGACGGCGTGCGGATCGTGGTTGTGGCTGACCGTGATGTTCGGCAGCAGCTTGACGCCGATATAGGGCGTGAAGATCACCGCCACGAACCAGGAGGCGACCAGCGCGATCGCCACGATCCAGAAAATGCCGCCGGCATATTCGCCGACCGCGGAATTGGCGAAGCCGATCGGCAGGAAGCCGGCGGCGGTGACCAGCGTTCCCGTCAGCATCGGGAAGGCGGTGGATTCCCAGGCAAAGGATGCGGCGCGGACACGGTCCCAGCCCTGCTCCATCTTCACCACCATCATCTCGACCGCGATGATGGCGTCATCGACCAGCAGTCCGAGCGCGATGATCAGTGCGCCGAGCGTGATGCGGTGCAGATCGAGCGACATCGCGTTCATGACGATGAAGACGATCGCCAGCACCAGCGGCACCGACAGCGCCACCACGATGCCGGTGCGCCAGCCCAGCGCCACGAAACTGACGAACAGCACGATCGCCCAGCGCCTCGATGAAGGAGTGCACGAATTCACCGACGGCGTGCTCGACCACCTTGGGCTGATCGGCGATCAGCTGGACGTTGATGCCCTGCGGCACCGCCTTCATGAATTCCGCGGTGGCGTCGGCAACGTCCTTGCCGAGTTCGAGAATGTTGGCGCCCTTGGTCGTGACCACGCCGATGCCGAGCGCGGGCTTGCCTTCCTGGCGCACCACAAAGCTCGGCGGATCGACGAAGCCGTGGGTGACGGTCGCGATATCGCCTAGCCGAAACACCCGGCCATTGCTTTCGACCGGCGTCTCCGCCACCGCCTTGACGCCGTCGAGCGCGCCGGTGACGCGCAGCGGCACGCGCTGCGAGGAGGTCTCGACCGTGCCCGCCGGCACCACGTTGTTCTGCTTGGCGAGCGAATTGAACAGCGCCTGCGGCGTGATCCCGAGCGTCGCCAGCTTGGCATGCGAGAACTCGACGAAAATCCTCTCGTCCTGGGTGCCGTAGAGATCGACTTTTGTCACTCCCGGCACCTTCAACAGCCGCTGGCGCATGCCTTCGGCGGCCTTCTTCAATTGCGCGTAGTCGGCGCCATCGCTGGTCATCATATAGAGGATCGAAGTCGACGTCAGAGAATTCGTCGTTGACGACCGGGCCGAGCAGGCCCGCCGGAAGCTGGCCCTGTACGTCGGCGATCTTCTTGCGCAAGCAGATAGAACAGGTACGGCACGTCCTTTGGCGGCGTCGAATCCTTGAAGGTGACCTGCATCGCCGTGAACGCCGGTTTTGAATAAGTCTGCACCTTTTCGAAGTAAGGCAGTTCCTGCAGCTTCTTCTCGATGGGGTCCGCGACCTGGGTCTGCATTTCGGCAGCGGTCGCGCCGGGCCAGATCGCCGAGACGTTCACGACCTTGACCGTGAAGAAGGGATCCTCGGCGCGGCCGAGCCGCTCGTAGGAGAAGAAGCCGGCGGCGCCGAGCGCAACCACGAGGAACAGGATCAGTGCGGGATGGCTGACCGCCCAGCCTGAAAGATTGAAATGTTTCATCGCGCCTCTCCAGAGCTTACAAAAAGATCGTCATTGCGAGCGAAGCGAAGCAATCCATCGTGCGGCAAAGGAAGTGTGGATTGCTTCGTCGCTTCGCTCCTCGCAATGACGGGGCTAAAACGACAATGACGAGACGACCCTGACCTTCTGGGTCGGATCGAGCTTCTGCACGCCAAGCGCGACGACCTTGGCGCCTTCCTCGACGCCGCCGGATATGACGACGTCATTGCTCTCGTAGGATTTGACCGCGACCGGCTTCAGCGTCACGTCGCCCGAGCCATCGACGATATAGAGCGACGGACTGCCGCCCTGGTTGTACAGCGCCGACAATGGCAGCCGCGCGACGCGCTCGGTTGCGGGATCGGCAAGGGTCAGCGTCGCGGTCATGCCGAGCGAAACGTTCTCGCCCGCGTCGGGCAGCGAAAACTTTGCCAGATAGGTGCGGGTCGCGGGATCGGCCGCGGGCGCGATCTCGCGCAGTTTTGCGGCATACTTCTTGTTCGGCTCCGACCAAAGGGTCACGGTCGCGACGCCGTCCTTGGCGCGGCCCAACAGCGTCTCCGGGATCGCGACCACGGCTTCCTTTTCCGCAAAGCGCGCGACGCGGATCGCAGTCTGGCCCGACGCCACGACTTGCCCGGCGTCGATCAAGGTGGCGGTGACGACGCCGCGGGTGTCGGCCACGAGCGTTGCGTAAGACAAAGAGTTGTTGGTGAGCTCGACCGAGCGTTGCGCGCGATTGAGCCGCGCCCGCGCCTCGTCGGCGGCGGCCGTGGCCTGGTCCAATTGGGCGTCCGTGGTCCATCCCTTCGTGCGCAAATCCTTGGCGCGCTGCTCGGCGGCGGCGGCCTGCGCCAGCACGCCGGTGGCGGCGTGCAACTCCGCGTCCGCCTGCTCGGCCTGCAGTTTCAGATCGACTTCATCAAGGGTTGCCAGCGGCTGGCCGACATCGACGGTCTGGCCTACTTCGACCAGGCGTTTTGCCACCTTGCCCGGGACGCGGAAGCCCATATCGGTCTCAATCCGGGGCTTGATGGTGCCTACAAAGCTGCGCTCCGGCGATTCGGCCTCGTAGTGCACGGTTGCCACCAGGACCGGGCGCGATGGCGCCACTTTTTCGGCGGCCAGCTCGTTGCAGCCGGCCAGCACAATCGCCAGCCCCGCCAGCACGATACCTGCTAAAAGCCTGTTATAGCTCGCTAAAATAGAGCGGACGAACATGACAGCTTCCCTCGATTAAGGCTGAGGGGAGTGTTGATTATTTACTGACGATTGTCAACATTCGTCACTGATCATGATTTCGTGAAGAGTTCCGTTGGGGAAGTCTCGATCCAACCGACACGTCCGTGGCCGCCGCTGCGGAACACCGCTCACTGGCAAACAACGGGCGCGGGGCAAACCCTCCGCGCCCGGACAGGTCAGTTCACGGTCTTGCCACCGTCGACGTTGAGGATGTGGCCGGTGATGTATGAAGCCTCGTCCGACGCGATGAAGACGATCGCGTTGGCAAGCTCCTCCGAGAGGCCGAGGCGACCCATCGGAACGCTCGTGACCAAAGCCGCCTTGTTCTCGGCCGTGCCCGTAAAACGGGTCAGCATCCCGGTGTCGGTAGGGCCAGGCGCCACGCCGTTCACACGGATGCCCGACTTGGCGATCTCGAGCGCCACCGACTTGGTGATGCCTTCGACGGCGTGCTTGCTGCCGACATAGATGGAGGCCCCCGCCGCACCCTCGTGCCCGTAGGTCGAGGAAATGTTGATAATGCTGCCGCTTCCCTGTCCCTGCATGACGCGCACTTCGTGCTTCATGCTCAGGATCACGCCGAGAACATTGGTGTCGAACGTCGCGGCATAACTTTCCGCGGTCTGGTCCGTGATCGGGCCAACCCGGCCTTCGGTGCCGGCATTGTTCACCGCGACATCGAGGCGGCCAAACCGCGCGACGGTCTTGTCGACCAGAGCGCGGACCTCGTCCTCGTTGCGGACGTCGGCGTTGATGAACTCGGCCTCCGAACCGAAAGAGCGCAGTTCGTTGACGAGCGCCTTGCCGGCCTCATCACGCCGACCGGCAACCACCACCTTGGCGCCCTTCCTGGCGAAGGCGACGGCGGCGGCGCGCCCAATGCCGGTGAGTCCACCGGTGATCAAGACAACCTGAGTGCTCATGTTACGATCCTTTTGTTGGGGGCCGCCGGAACCCCGACGGCGATTGCATATCCTCTGCTCCGGATTCGGTCCGCGCTCACTCGCGAAACTGAGTGCCGAACATTGGCAGACCACTCTTTGACTCTGCGCGAGTCGCCTCATCCTGGAGGACATCCCAGTGTTCGGCCAACACACCGTCGGCGACCCGTACGACGTCAGCGGCGATCCAGTTCCTCGGGCGTCCCATTCCAGAGAACCGTCCATGGATTATGACAAAGTCGCCGTCGGCCACGATCACGCCTGGCTCGTACTTGAGAGACGCGGGAGCGCCCTTGATGAGGTTGAAGAGACCTTCGCGGCCCGGCTCGATATGGGCGCTATGCTGGATGTAGTTGGACGACCAGAAGCGTTCAGCGGCCGCGTAGTCTCGCTTGTTGAACAAGGTCTCGAATGCCTCAAGCACGAGCGCCTTGTTCCTTGATTCCGTTGACTGGCTCATTGGTCACAATTTCCTCTTCGATTGCCACGTATGCCTGTTGGGCCTTGCCTGAAATCCCGATCCTGAGTGGCGTGGTTGCCGGATTGGGGTATTTCGGCTGCCGCTGCTCGGGATGTGGGTCGTGCTGGCGCGCGGGAGAAAGACTTTGTAGGATCGCAGCCATACTTTTCAGGGATGGCCCATGGAGCTGCGGCACCTCAGATACTTCGTCGCCGTGGCCGAGGAAGGCAGCCTGACGGTCGCGGCGCAAAAGCGGCTGCATACGGCGCAGCCATCCCTAAGCCGGCAGATTCACGATCTCGAACTGGAGCTTGGCGTTCAGCTACTGGTCCGCGGGCCGCGCGGCGTCGAACTGACCGCATCGGGAAGAGTGTTTCTCGATCACGCTCGCGTGGCGCTGCTGCAGGTCGAGGCGGCCGGCGAGGCCGCGCGGCGAGCCGCGCAATCCGCCCGCGCCTCGTTCGCGATCGGCTTCCTCACCGGCTATGAGATGGACTGGCTTCCGGTGGTGATGGGAATTCTGCGCGCCGAGTTGCCCAGCACCGAAGTCGTCATCCATAGCCAGGACTCGCCGGACCTCGCAGCAGGTCTTATTCGAGGCAAAATCGATTTGGCTTTTCTGCGGCCGGAAAAGCAGGCGCCCGGTCTGAAATTCAAGCTGTTAAGAAAAGATCCGCTCATCGTCCTGATGCCGCGCGATCACGCGTTGGCTGCGCGAAAATCAATTCGCCCGCAGGATATTTCCGGCGAGCCATTTATCGGCGTATCCCCGATCCGGGCGCCGACCCTGTGGGCTGTCATCAATGATTACATCAAGCGCGCCGGCATCGCCGTAAAGCCCGACCATCAGGCCGAGAATATAGCGATGGGGATTTCGCTGATCGCATCCACCGGTGGCGTGGGCCTGCTTCCGTTATATGCTCAAAACCTGTTGCCAAAAACGGTTGTCAGCCGGCCGATACAGGGCGCACCTCCTACCGTCGATCTCGTCATCGGATACAATGAGGCCAACACATCCCCGCTGCTGAAATTTCTTTTATCGAAGCTGGATGAGTTGAAGTTTCGGGTGGCAAAGAATGATGGCCGCTGAACGGCTCCCCTCCGGCGTAGCTGGCTACAGCGCCTAAGCGGCCCCTCATTCCGCGAGCTGAAACCGCTCGAAGCGGTGCAGTGCTTGCTCGATGCGGCGTTTCAAGTCCTTGCGCGCGCCGCGCTGCACGCCATTGCCGACCCAATTCCATTTCTGCAGCAGCAGTTTTCGGCTTTTGCGATCGGTCTTGAGATCGAGCGCGGCGACGATGTCGTCGCCGACCAGCACCGGCAGCGCGAAATAGCCGAACACCCGCTTCTCCTTCGGCACGTAGGCCTCGAAGCGATGCTCGTAGCCGAAGAAAAGATGGGTGCGCTTGCGCTGGATGATCAGCGGATCGAACGGCGACAGGATGTGCACGAGTTCCGATGGCTCGCCGCCGGAGTTCTCCAGCGTCTCGGGCCGCGCCCAATGCTCCTGCTTGCCCGCGCCTTCCAGCGCGACCGGCACCAACTCCTTGCGGCGCATTCTTGCCTCGATCAGGCGCCGGACCGAAGGCTTGCTCGGCGCATCGAGATGACAGACCGAATCCAGGCTGACGACGCCTTGCGCGCGAAGGGCGCGGTCGAGCAGATAGGCGGTGGCTTCCCCGGCCGAAGCGCCCTTCGGCGGCTTGTCCCAGCCGAAATGCCGCGCCGTCAGCTCGTAGGTCTTGAGCATGCCGTTGCGCTCCGAGATCGTGAGCACGCCGGTATAGAACAGAAGCTGCAGCGCCCGCTTCGAGGGCTTGCGGCTCGCCCACAGGTGTTCCTTGTCGACCAGCACGTCGTCGTCGATGTCGCGGATCGTCAGCGCGCCGTCGCGCCGGATCAGCCTCAGCACCTTGCGCAAATCCGCAGGTTTGACCGAAGAGAGCCATTTATGGCCCTCGCGCTGGTGACGCCGCATGGCGGGAATGAAGAAGCGCATGTCCCCGGTCGGCACGTAGGACAGCGCATGGGTCCAGTATTCGAACACGCTTTTGTCGACGCTCTGGGCCTGGCGCAGATCGGTGCGCCTGTATTCGGGGATCCGGCTCCAGAGAATATGGTGGTGGCTGCGCTCGATGACGTTGATGGTGTCGATCTGCACATAACCGAGATGTCCGACGGCGGCGGCGGTCGCCTGCGCGCCCTCGCCGAACGGCGCCGCCGTGTCGAGCCGCTGCGCGCGGAGCCAGATCCGCCTGGCCTCGGCCCTGGACAGGGGATGCGATTTACGCGCGGGGGACATGGTGCGCGAATGTAGCCGGATTCGCGGGCCGGAGCAGACGCAGATTTCAGAAGGTCTGCGGTGAAAGGAGCAAAGCTCGCAAGCGCAAGAAAAAGCCGCGCCGCCCGAGGGCAGCGCGGCTGAGCCATTAGATTTCCGGTCTTATTTCGCCGAGCTCATCTTCTGGACATTCATGTAGTGCGCGCAAGCCGCTCGCATGTTGCCCTTGCTCATTTCCGTGTTGACCATTCCCATCTCCTTGTCCATGGCCATCCTGCCCGGGCTGTACGGCATTGTCGCATCCCGGCACTGGTCTTGGCCATGTTTTCTCCCGAGCATGCCGTCGCCTTGCCTTCGCTCTTGGTCTTCGCGGAAGCGGGCGTGAAGGCGAGAGCCGAAGACATGGCTGCAATGATCAAAATTTTCATCGGACCTCCCTAAGGAATGAAACCAGCGCAGTGCTGGCTGTCGGAATACGCGCAGGGCGCCCGATCCGTTTCCAGAAGGCGATATTTTTGTGTGCTGCAATGCAGCGCGAAAGGCTAAATTCCGTCACGCCGGGATCCCCGGGGTGTTCGCGGCCGACACGCGTTCCGCTGCAACCTGCTCAGCGCTTGGACCGCTCGCCGATGCTGCCCGTTGCGACCTCGGCCTCGCAGGCGGCTTTGCCGCGCTCGGGAGCCTGGCATTTGTAAACGCTGCCGGTGAGCCGATCGATCAGCCACAGATTCTCCTCGTTGGGACTCTCCATGCCGGTGAATCTGGTTCCGACAGCCGTAATCAGCGTCGACAGCAAGATCGCCGCGGCGATCATGGCTGCGCCGATCAGGAGGGGCATCGGGTTTCCGATGCGTTCCGGCGTGGCCCCACGATACCCCTGATATTCGCTTTGTCTTTTCGAAGACTGAAACAAGGCCCCGGTCGCTTTCGCTGTCTTTGCTTTTTTCGCGAGCGGTATTGTTAAGCGCGCATCTGGCCGAATTATTGTCAGCACATCGGCGCTCCGGCGACGGCTTTGCGACCGTGAAACGTTGCCGCGACGTTGCTGGACCAGTGCGACGCTTCGAGCCAGCAAAACAGTCCGGCGGGGTTCGCCGCCACCCCAGTGATCATGACGGCTCCCACCCCGCTTTGTAACGACGTAAGCCGCCGCCCCTTTCGCCCAACGTGACCCAGATCACATCGCTGCATTGAACCTCCTCTATCCTCGCAGCATCCAAGCGCTATCAGGCGTCAACAGCGAGGATCAAGACGATGACCAGGCTTCACAAATTTTCCAGCCTAAAGGCGATTGCGCTGAGTGCCGCGCTGTCGATGACGGCCGGTCTTGCCATTGCCGACAGCAAAAATGTCTCGAGCGATCAAATCCTGAATGCCCTGCAGCCCAAGCAGCTGACGCGTGGCATGTCGGCGGGGCCACAGGCCGATCCCGCTGTCAAGGCCAAGGAAATCAGCTTCATCAAGACGCTGCGCAACAGGAAGACCCGATCGCTGTCGCTCGGCGAGCGCGAAGAAATCCTGGCGATCACCTCGGACAAGCCGAAGATCGATCTCGATATTCAGTTCGACTACAATTCGGACAAGATCACCACGACCTCGATGCCTTCCGTGCAGGCGCTCGGCAAGGCGCTCTCGGATGCCAACCTCAAGGGTTCGACATTCGTGGTCGCCGGTCACACCGATGCGATCGGCGGCGAAGCCTACAACCAGGACCTCTCGGAGCGCCGCGCCGACACCATCAAACGGTACCTCACCGAGAAATACGGCATCAATGGCACCGATCTGGTCACCGTCGGCTATGGCAAGACCAAGCCGAAGGATCCGAACGCGCCGATGGACCCGGTCAACCGCCGCGTCCAGGTCGTCAACATGGACACCAAGACCGCGTCGAAGTGACGCTTGCAAAATGCAAATCCGCCTGCCGCCCCGCGGCGGGCGGATTTGCGCACGCTCTCCCGGCACGTCAGTCTTGCGTTCATTTTCGGATGTGGCAACCGCGACTCCGTTCCCCGCCAATCGCGAGCAGCCGGCATCACAACATGTTGCCACCCGGACGTCACCGTAACGCTGCATTCGATTTCCAGATTATGGCAATATCGAATGCGGCGGGCCTGCTCGCCGCGATTGGGCGTACCCACTTCAGGAGCGGACCATGTCACAGACGGTTGCGGGCCAACTGGTCGCCGTGCTCGAACAGATCGGCGTCAAACAGATCTTCGGATTGATCGGCGATTCCCTCAATCCGCTCGCCGATGCGGTGAGGCAGAGCCAGATCGAATGGATCGGCGTCCGGCACGAAGAGGGCGCGGCGCTGGCCGCCGCCGGCCAGGCCAAGCTCACCGGGCAGCTCGCGGTTTGCGCCGGCACCACCGGCCCCGGCAGCAATCATCTGGTCGCGGGACTCTATGAGGCGAGCCGCGACCACGCCCCGGTGCTGGCGCTGTCCGGCGAGATGCCGCGCCCATTGCAGGGCACCGACTACATCCAGACCACCGAGCCGGACCTGTTGTTTCGCGACGTCTCGCTCTACACCGAAACCATCGCGACCGCGGCACAGGCGCCCGGCGTCATTCACCAGGCCATCGCGGCCGCCTATGCCGGCCCCGGCGTCGCGCACCTCACGCTTCCTCAGGACGTGCTGTCGGCGAAGGCCGAAGGCGCCGTGTCGAGCCTGGCCACCCTGAAGACCGCGCTCCGAATTCTCCGCCGCGGAAGGCGACATCGCCAGGATCGTCCGAACGGATCGACCGCGCCGGCAGCGTGGTGATCATGTGCGGCGCCGGATGTCGCGGCGCTGCCGATTTGCTGCGCGCCCTGTCGGACCGGCTGAAGGCGCCGCTGGTCCACACGCTGCGGGGCAAGGAACTGATGGCTTACGACGATCCGCGCTGGATGGGCGGGCTCGGCATGATCGGCACCAAGGCCGTCTATCACGCCGTGCAGAATTGCGACCTGCTGGTGATGATCGGCACCGACTACCCCTACTCCAATTTCCTGCCGACCAAGGGCAGCGTGATCCAGATCGACGAACGGCCGCAGGTGCTGGGGCGAAGGGCGCCGACGGCGCTCGGCGTCACCGGATCGGCGCGTCCGACCCTGAAGCTGTTGCTCGAACGCGTCTCGGCCAAGACCGACACCAGGTTCTGGGACAAGGTCACCAACGAGCGGCGGAAATGGGATGAGATGCTGGACAAGCAATCCGATCTGAAGCGGAGCAAGGACCGCATTCACCCGCAAGCCGTGGCCCGCGCGGTCAGCGACGCGGCGCGCCGCGATGCGATCTTTGTTCTCGACACCGGCTTGAACACGCTGTGGTCGGGGAACTGGATTCGGCAGACCGGATCGCAGCGGATCATCGGCTCGTTCAACAACGCCGCCGTCGGCACCGCGCTTGGCCAGGCCAATGGCGTGCAAGCGCTGGATCGCTCGCGCCAGGTGATCGCGCTGACCGGCGACGGCGGGTTCAACATGCTGATGGGCGAATTCATGACCGCGGTACATCACCGGCTGCCGGTCAAGGTCGTCGTCTACAACAATTCGGCGCTCGGACTGATCACGCTGGAAGCCGAGAGCGTTGGGCTCGTGCCGTTCCGCGAAGCCATCGAATTTCCGAATCCCGACTTCGCGGCGTTGGCCCGCGCCTGCGGCGGTCACGGATTTACGGCGCGACAGCCGGGTGAATTGAAGACGGCGCTGAGCGAAGCGCTTGCCGTCGACGGCCCGGCCATCGTCGACGCCGTGGTCGTCGCCGACGAGATGCCGAACATGCCGCATATCGATCTCGAGCAGGTCGGCCACTACGCCGTGGCCAAGATCAAGGAAGCCGTTCTCGCCGTCACCGGCGGCTGACGGCGTCCCTGCTTTCCGCTTCAGCAAGCGGTTCCGGATCAGGCGGCCGACTTGCCCTCGTAGGCTCGTTTGAGGCCGGCGATGTCGAGTTTGACCATTCCCAACATCGCCTGCATCGCCCGCTGCGCGCCGGCGCGGTCGGGACCGCCGAGATATTGCACGAGCGCGGTCGGCACGATTTGCCAGGATACGCCGTAGCGATCCTTGAGCCAGCCGCATCGTTCCACCGACCCGCCGTCGCAGACAGCGCATCCCACAACCGGTCGACCTCGGCCTGATCGGCGCAGTCGATCTTGAACGAGATCGCGTGGGTGAAGTCGAAAGGTTTGCCGCCGTTCAGCGCCATGAAGCGCTGGCCTGCCAGCGTGAAATCCACCACCAGCACCGAACCTGCCTTGCCGGCGGGGCTATCGACGGTGTTCTTCTGGACGTTTTCGATCCTGGAGTCGGGCAGCAACGAAACATAGAACTTTGCGGCCTCCTCGGCCTCGCCGTCGAACCACAGGCAGGGTGAGACTTTTGACATGAGCTAGCTCCTTGCGTGATGGGTTTGAGATCAGGCGTCGGCCGTTGCGGGCTGCGCTGCGCTCGCCGCGGCGACATCCATCCACATCACTTCCCAGATGTGGCCGTCGGGATCCTCGAAACTGCGGCCGTACATAAAGCCATAGTCCTGCTTCGGGCACGGATCGACGCCGCCGCCGGCGGCCTCCGCCTTGCGGACCATGTCGTCCACGGCGTCCCGGCTGTCGGCGGAGATACAGATCAGCACCTCGCTTGAACTCTTCGCATCGGCGATCTTCTTCGGCGTGAACTGGCGGAACTTGTCGTGGGTCAGCAGCATGGCGTGGATGGTCTCGGAAAACACCATGCAGGATGCGGTTGCGTCACAGAATTGCTCGTTCTTCTCGGCGCCGACGGCCTGGTAGAAGGCGGTGGCGCGGGCGAGATCGGCGACCGGCAGATTGACGAAGATCAGTTTGGCCATGGCAGCTCCTTTTCGGCGGTTTCGGCCGAAGGACGAACGGGCGGGTGCCGATCCGACAGCCGATTTTGAATTTTTTTATGGACGTGATCGGTTGGTCCGACGTCATTCCGGGATGGTCCGAAGGACCGGACCTCAGATGTGCAATTGCACCTCGGGGAATCCCTGGATTCCGGGTTCGACGCTCATGCGTCGCCCCGGAATGACTTCGTCACTTCGTCTCCGCCGGATCGCGATGCACGGGATCGACCCACAGCACGGTTTCGGGCTTCTCCACCGGCTCGATGTCGAGGTTGATCGCGACCGCCTCGCCGTCGCTGCGCACCAGCACGCATTCCAGCACCTCGTCGCGGCTGGCGTTGATCTCCTGATGCGGCACGTAGGGCGGGACGAAGATGAAGTCGCCGGGATTGGCCTCCGCCACAAATTGCAGGTGCTCGCCCCAGCGCATCCGCGCCCTGCCCTTGACCACATAGATGATGCTCTCGAGGTGACCGTGGTGATGCGCGCCGGTCTTGGCGTCGGGCTTGATGGTGACGGTGCCGGCCCACAATTTCTGCGCGCCGGCGCGGGCGAAATTGATCGCCGCCTTGCGGTCCATGCCGGGGGTCGAGGGCACGTTGGGATCGAGCTGGTTGCCCGGGATGACGCGGACGCCGTCATGCTTCCAGCGCTCGGCGTCCTCGTGGCTATGATCGTGGGAACTTTTCATGATCGCTGCTCCCGAGAAAATCTTTCGCCGAGGCTAGCGCGGCCTAACCCTTCACATCAAGCAATTCGACATCGAACATCAGCGTGGCGTTGGGCGGAATCACGCCGCCTGCGCCGCGGGCGCCGTAGCCGAGCGCGGGCGGAATGATCAGGGTGCGCTTGCCACCGACTTTCATGGTGGCGACGCCCTCGTCCCAGCCGGCGATCACCTTGCGCTGCCCGATCGGAAACTCGAACGGCTCCTTGCGATCGACGGAGGAGTCGAACTTTTTCCCCTTCTTGCCGTCCTCGTAGAGCCAGCCGGTGTAATGCATGACGCAGATCTGGCCGGGCTTTGGGGTCGCGCCTGATCCAACCGTGGTGTCGATAATCTGCAAGCCTGAAGCTGTGGTCATGGTTTTTCCTGCGGTCTGGGCCGAGGCGCCTGACGGCGCGAGGAGAAGGACGCCAGCCATGGCCATGGCAATGGCGATCGAAAAATTTCGAAACTGGAAACGTCGCATCTTATTCGGTTTCCTTGTTAACGGGCGAGAAGTCGCATGCGGAGCTAGTTTGCTCAATAGCCGAGCGCGCAACCGTCCTTGCGCGGATCGGAGCCGCCGGTGAGCGTGCCCTTTTCCCAATCGATCCAGATCGCCTGACCGCCGCCGAGCGGGGAGACCAAACGGGTGGTCTGATGCCCGAGCTTCCTCAGGCCCTCGACGATATCGGCGGGCACGCCATCCTCGAGCTGATAGATATTTTCATAATGCAGGCCGCGCGGCATATCGATCGCCTCCTGCACGTCGCAACCATAATCGAGCATGTTGGTCAGCACGTGCACCTGCCCGACCGGCTGATACTGCCCGCCCATCACGCCGAACGGCATCAGCGCGCGGCCGGCCTTGGTGACAAGGCTTGGAATGATGGTGTGCAGCGGCCGCTTGCCCGGCGCGATGCAATTGGGATGGCCGGGCTGCACGCGGAAGCCGGCGCCGCGATTTTGCAGGAGAACGCCGGTCTTGTTGGAGACGATCGCCGCACCGAAGGCATGCGCAATCGAATTGATGAACGAACAGACGTTGCGGTCCTTGTCCACCACGGTGATGTAGACGGTGGTGGGATGCATCGGCGGCGACACTTTCGGCAGATCGAGCATCCGGTCCATCCTGATCTTGCCGGCGTACTGCTCGGCGAATTCCTTCAAGATACCGGCGACATCGACCTTGACGAAGGCGGGATCGCCGACGTGCTGTTCGCGCATCATGTAGGCGACCCGCGCGGCTTCCGCTTCGAGATGAAACCGCTCGACGCTCATCGCCGGGAATTTCGTCAAGTCGAAGCGCGAGAGGATGTTCAGCATCACCAGCATGGTGATGCCGGGGCCGTTCGGCGGGCACTGCCAGACGTCGAGGCCTTTATACATGGTGCCGATCGGCGCGGTGGTCTCGGTGGTGTGCGCGGCGAAGTCGTCGAGCGTGTGCAGGCCGCCGATGGCGCGCAAGGTCTCGACCATGTCCTCGGCGATCGGGCCCTTGTAAAACGCGTCGCGGCCGTCCTTTGCGATCGCCCGCAGCGTCTGGCCAAGCTCGGGCTGACGGATCACATCGCCAGCCACCGCCGGCCGGCCATGCGGCAGCAGATAGCGTCCGGTATTGGTGCCTTTTTTCAGTTTTTCGAACTGGTTGTGCCAGTCGAACGCGATGCGCGGCGCGACCACATAGCCCTCTTCCGCGGCCTTGATCGCGGGCTGCAGCAAGCTGTCGAGCCCGAACTTGCCGTGATCGCGCAGGATGACCGTCCAGGCATCGACCGCGCCGGGAATGGTGACGGCATGCGGCGAGGTCAGCGGGATCGCCTTGATGTTGTGCTCGAGATACCATTCGGGCGTCGCGGCCATCGGCGCGCGGCCGGAGCCGTTATAGGCTGATATCTTGCCCTCGCCCTTCGGCTGAATCAGCGCGAAACAATCGCCGCCAATGCCGGTCGATTGCGGCTCGATCACCCCCAGCAGGGCGCACGCCGCCACCGCGGCATCCGCGGCGGTGCCGCCGGCACGCAGCACCTCGATCGCCGTCAGCGCGGCAAGCGGATGCGAGGTCGCCACCATCGCGTTCTGGGCGTGGACCGTCGATCGGCCGGGGAGATGGAAATTCCTCATTCCAGGTTGCTCACTTTATCGCTTTATCGCTGTTTTTCTGCATTTTCGGGCCGATGCCAGGGGCGGGCCTACATGGCACATTCATGTAGCGGGGGGCAATGGTGCAAGGCGCATAGCTCAATGCAACGCGTCACATGTCGTCCCTGCGAAGCGGGACCTACAACCACCGATCTCGTTGCAGCAAGGCAATGGGCCGGACCTGTCAATTGCGAGACGCGACGTATGAGCCCCGCTTTCGCAGGGACGACGACGATTGTCGGGGCTTTCCCCGTCCCACCCCTCCTGATAAACCACCGCCGATGCCCTGCCAGGTCGCCGCTTTCTATCAATTCACCGCGCTGCCGGATTTCCGGGAGCTGCGCGAGCCGTTGCGCGCGATCTGCGCCGATCTGAAGCTGAAGGGCAGCGTGCTGTTGGCCCATGAAGGCATCAACGGCACGCTCGCAGGCAGTGCGGAGGCGGTTGCCGCGCTGGTCGCGGAATTGCGAATCCGGCGCCCTGTTCGGCGGCCGGCTCGATAACCTCGAGCTGAAGTTCTCGCACGCTTCCACGATGCCGTTTCAACGGCTGAAAATCCGGCTGAAGAAGGAAATCGTCACGCTCGGCGATAGCTGGGGCCGATCCGACACGGCAGGCCGGCGTCTATGTCGACCCCGCCGACTGGAACGAGCTGATCGCGGCGCCGGACACGCTCCTGATCGACACCCGCAATGCATTCGAGGTCGCGATGGGCACGTTCGCGGGCGCGATCGACCCGGGCATCAGGAGCTTTGGGCAATTCAGGGAATTTGCCGCGCGCCGTCTCGACCCGGTGAAGCACCGCAAAGTGGCGATGTTCTGCACCGGCGGCATCCGCTGCGAAAAGGCCAGCGCCTATCTGCTGTCGCGCGGTTTTGCGCAGGTCTACCACCTCAAGGGCGGAATTCTGAAGTATCTGGAAGGCGTGCCGGAAGCGGAGAGCCGCTGGCGTGGCGAATGTTTTGTCTTCGACGACCGCGTCGCGCTCGGCCATGGGCTGCGCGAACGTTCAAGGCAAAGCAGTTCCGATGAGTGACGCCAAGACGCTCAGCGAGCGTATCGACGCGCTCGAATCCCGCCTGATGTTTCAGGACGAGACCATCGAGACGCTGAACAAGACCATCACCGAGCAGTGGCTCAAGATCGACGCGCTGACGCGCCGGGTCGCGGAGTTGAGCGAGCGCCTGCAGGAGGCCGAGCGTCCTGCGCCGGGTTCAAGGGACGAACCGCCGCCGCATTATTGAAAGTTGCGACGTGAAGATCGCAGCAACGTCAGGGCTTCCATGCAAACCAGATCGCGATTGCGACGATGGCAACGATAATTGCGCACCACACCAGCGGCGTGACTTGCTTCGAACTTCCGCTTCGCGGCGAATCGTTGGCGGCGTGGTTGAATTCGCTCTTCATCCGCACGCCCGTCCGATCTATTTGAAAATCGCCAGCATCTTGTCCCAGAGCGAGGCGCGCTCGCTGTCATGCTTCGATGGCGCGGGCTGTGCCGCGCTGACGGGATCGGAGGCCGGGAAACTATCGACCAGACCGGCTTCCAGCTTCGCATGGGTTTCCCGGTCGGCCTTGGCGGCCTCGCGAGGATCGGCGGCGTGCTTGTCATGCGCCGCAGGATTGAATTTTTCAGCCATGGGACGCCTCCATTGCAAGGATAACGCCCCGGAATCCCCGCGGTTCCATCTATCGCCTTGGCCAATCCGACATCGGCAGTGTATCAGGAACCGGAACATGCTCGTCTGCGAGCAGGGAAAATATCGATTGACCGAGAAATCCGCCGCCAAAACCCTTGATGGAAGTGCTTTCCGGCCGCAGGCAGAAGGTGCCGCCGGTCTGGATGATGCGGCAGGCCGGCCGCTATTTGCCGGAATATCGGGAAGTCCGCGCCAAGGCCGGCGGCTTTCTCGATCTGTGCTTTACGCCGGAATTTGCCGCCGAGGTCACGCTGCAGCCGATCCGCCGTTTCAACTTCGATGCCGCGATCATCTTCTCGGATATTCTTGTCATTCCCTACGCGCTCGGGCGTGAGGTGCGTTTCGAGGTCGGCGAAGGCCCGCGGCTGGATCCGCTGGACACCCCGGAGAAGGTCGCGACGCTGGCGCCGCAGGCCGACTTCGGCAAGCTCGAGCCGGTGTATGAAGCGCTGCGCCGCGTGCGCCGCGAACTCGATCCGAACATCGCGCTGATCGGCTTCTGCGGCGCGCCGTGGACGGTCGCGACCTACATGGTCGCCGGACAGGGCACACCGGACCAGGCGCCGGCGCGGATCATGGCCTATCGCCATCCGGAGGCGTTCGCGAAAATCATCGACGTGCTGGTCGAGAACTCGGTCCAGTATCTCCTGGGGCAGCTCAAGGCCGGCGCCGATGTGTTGCAGATTTTCGACACCTGGGCCGGCGTGCTGCCGCCGCGCGAATTTCAGCGCTGGTCGATCGAACCGACGCGCCGCATCGTCGAAGGCGTGCGCAAAAACGTGCCGGACGCGAAAATCATCGGCTTTCCCCGAGGCGCCGGCGCGCTGCTGCCGGCTTACGTCGAGCGCGACAGGCGTCGATGCCGTCAGCATCGACTGGGCGGCCGAGCCGTCATTGATCCGCGAGCGGGTGCAGAACCGCGTCGCCATTCAGGGCAATCTCGATCCGCTGGCGCTGATCGCCGGTGGCGCGGCGCTCGATTTGGCGGTCGACGACGTGCTTGCAAATTACGCGCCCGGCCGGCTGATCTTCAACCTCGGCCACGGCATCCTGCCGGAAACCCCGATCGCGCATGTCGAGCAGATGCTGAAGCGGGTTCGGGGGTATCGGGGGTGAGCCGCAAACCCTCGCTGTCATACCCGCGAATGCGGGTATCCAGTAATCACCGACCTGTGCTGGAATCGAAACGTCCCGGCGTACTGGATCATCCGCTTTCGCGGATGATGACAGCATAGTTGCGGAAAGTTACGATGCGTCAATGATTCCCGGCCGGCTGCGCTCGATGATCGCGGCGGCGCCCTTGGCGAGCAGTTCGAGCCCGACGGCGCGGCCGAGTTCGCGGGGACGGTCGGCGGGCCCGGAGCGCGAGGCCTCGATGAACAGGTCGCCCGCTTCATCCAGCACGGAGGCGGTCAGCGACATCTGCGTGCCCTGAATGGTTGAAAATCCGGCGATCGGCGAATTGCAATGGCCGTTGAGGACCCACAGCACCTCGCGCTCGGCATCGGCGCTTTTATGCGAGGCGGGATCGTCGATACGGGAGAGAATGCGCCGCGTCTCCCAGTCATCGATCGCGCACTCCACCGCGACGATGCCTTGCCCGACCGCCGGCAGCATCTCCTGAATTGAAAATTCGTAAGCAATCCGGCTGGCGAGGCCGACGCGCTCCAGCCCGGCGCGCGCCATGATCAGCGCGTCCGCGGGGCCGACCGCGCCACCATCGGCAAGCCGCTGCATTTCCGAATTGTCGAGCTTGCGCACACGGGTGTCGGCGGCGCCGCGATAGTGAATCACCTCGACTTCCGGAAACAGCCGCCGCGCATAAGCCGCGCGCCGCACAGCATTGGTGCCGATCTTGAATCCCTTGCCGCGCGCGCGCCGGATATCCTCGATCGAAACCCCGGCTCGCGTCACCAGCACGTCGCCGGGCGGATCGCGCGGCAGCGTCGCGCCGATCACAAGCCCCGGGGTGTCTTCGTTGCCCGGCATGTCTTTCAGCGAATGCATCGCGGCCTGCAGCTCGCCGGCGATAACCGCCTTGCGGATTTCGGCAACGAATGCGCCGCCCTTGCCGCCATGCGGCAAGAGCTTGCTGGTCTGATCCCGATCGCCCGTGGTTTCGAACTTGACGATCTCGACCTCGACATCGGGGGCAACCGCGGCGAGAAGCCGGGCAATTTCCTCGGTCTGCGCCAGCGCCATGGCGCTCTTGCGCGTGCCTATCCGTAGTCGAATTGCCACCACTTACGCTCCGTTCGAGCCGCGGGACCAGCGCCTGATCTCCGGGCTGGAAGATAGGGCCAGCCCGTGCCGGAATGCAAATGCAGCTTCGGCGCGCTTGCGCCTCCGGGCCTCCTGCAAGCGAGATAATTGGTCCGCACGGATGCATTCCGCCGATCGATGCTGATGTCGAGAGCTTCGCTTTCGATATTTTTCAGCAACACGACGATGCTGGTCTTGCCTGGCGCGGCGTTGCTGCTGCCGGTGACAAGCATTTGGGAAGATGACGGCGCGATCGCCGTTGCGGCCATGATGATCGCCCGAGAGAACTTCAACGCAGAATTTGCCGAACGGAAAAGATGAAGGCCTTGTTGAATTAAAAACCTTGTTGAGAAGGCCTGAAGGTTCCGACACCTCGTTCCCCAGCGGGAACATTTGCGCTGGTTCCGTGAAGTTTTGTCCATGTCGACGACCCATGCCAATTTTTTGCGGGAACGGCGCCTTGGTTGAGACGTTCGTTCTTGGGGCTCCCGTAAAGGAGATGGACATGAGAAAGCTGACACTGACATTGCTTGCCGGCGCCGGTGCCCTCATTGCCTCGAGCGCCTATGCAGCCGACGAAATTCAAATCGGAGACAGCTCACCTCTGCTTCACCAGGCAAGACTGGTTTGTAACGACACCGGCCAATGCTGGCATACCCGGGGTGATCGTCGCGTGATCATCGGAGACAATTATTACGCGCCCCGGCGATACTACGACGACGGCTATTACCATCGCGGGCCGGGCGTCGGCATTCGCGGACCGGGGTTCAGCGTCGGCGTCGGCCCAGGCTACTGGTAGCCTGACGAGCCGCGCCTTTGAGCGCTTTGAGAAAGCGCGAGGGCTGTCCAGCAAGTAGCTGGGGAAAGCCCGGTTTTCTGAACAGTGCCCACCGAGCGGTTCTATCCCGCTCGGTGGGCAAAGTTTCGAGTGGGCGTATGCTGCCGCTCATTCCTCACCGGCCACAGCGAGCCATACCGGCCCACAGCCAGCCATTCGGCTCACACAAATCGCCGAACTTTCGCGAGATTTTTTGACGGATCGATCCGTATCGATCGATCGAACGATCGATTTGCACAGCGCATGCGCGGTTCGGCACCGGCCTATTGACCCCCTTTTTCTCAATTTTGTCGTAGTGCAGCGCTAACCGGGCCGATGGCAATCGCGCCGGCAAGGACAGGATCAATGTTTCGCAATCGGGCAATTTTGCATCGCATCCTGCGATGCTTCCTCTTGATGACCGTGCTTGCGGCGGTTCCGGCCTACGCCGAGCAGAGCTTCGATAGCGTTGCCGGTTCATGGTCAGGTGGCGGCTCGATGAAACCCTCGGATGGACCGCGCGAGCGTGTCCGCTGCAAGATCGACTACGCTCCGAAGAACGCGGGTCAGTCGGTGAAAATGAATGTGCGCTGCGCCAGCGATGCCTACAAAATGGATTTGAATGCCAATATCGATCAAAACGGCACGGCGCTTTCCGGCAACTGGTTTGAAAGCCAGTATCGCCAGGGCGGCAAGGTTTCGGGGCAAAACGTCAACGGTGTTATCGAAGCGAAAGTCGAGAGCGACACCATCACCGCCTTGCTGACGGTTCGCACCAGGGGCAACCGCCAGACTTTCGTGATGGATTCGCCGGGCGCGTGGGTTTCCCACGTTTCGATCGACCTTGTTCGGGATTCCCGATGAATTGAGACGGCGACGAACTCGTCACCTGGTCTAGTCGAGCTTTCTTCCGGGAGCGCCGAGGACCGCCGCTGCGGTGTTTGCGATTCCGGTGTCGGTCTCCTTGCTCAATCCGGCAACGCCTACCGCGCCCACGACCTTGCCGTTTACGCGTATCGGTACGCCACCGCGCAGTGCCGCGATGCCGGCGGTGACGAATGCGGTTCGGCCCTGATTGATATTGTCCTCGATCTCCGCCGTCGGCCGTTGCAGCCGCGCCGCCGTTCGCGCCTTCTCGATGGCGAGGTCCGCGCTTGCCGGGCGGACACCATCCATTTGCTGGAAAGCCAGCAGATCCCCGGCGGGGTCAACCACTGCGATCGCCGAGGGCGCGTTGCGCTGCTGCGCGCTCTCCCTCGCTGCTTGCAGCACCGTCTCGGCGCCGGCCTGATCGAGGGTCATTACGTTGATGGTCTGCGCCCCGACCGAGAAGCAGAACAGCGTGGTTACCGTTCCAATGCAAATTGCCAGTTTCTTCATTGCGGGTCTATTCCACTTCACTAGAGGCGCGCGGATGCTATTGCTGAGCGCGTGCATCACTCGCCTTATCGATGCCTTTGGTGCGAACCAGATAGTCCACGATCGCTTTGGCGTCGTCTGGGCTGACAGGGGCCTTGTAGGCTGTGATCATCTTGTTGACGACTTCCTGCCAGGCCTGCCTGGACAATGAAGGCTGGTTCAACACTTTCCGCCGCGGCAGATTTAACGACCCTGGGTATTGGCCGCTCGGTTCCTGATGTAGGAAGAAACAAGCACCACGCTCATCACGCTTGAGTGTTCGGCGACTCGCGGTAGCCGAACGGTTGCTGGCAAGCATCAGAGGGCGCGTCTCAAGACGAATTTAGTTTTATGAAGCGCAGTTTAGTGGGGCGATGTCGCCGCCGGCTTTACATGTAGCTCGACTGCATCCGAAGCGCTCAAATGCTCTCAACCGCTCAAATGCTCTCAACCTTGAGTTCGCGTCCGCGACAGCACGTCAGCGCGATGAATCGTAGCCGCCGTGCGCGCGTTCCGCGAATTCTCGACATCAATCGCGATAAATGGAGAAACCAATATGATTTCATTCAAGTCCCTCACCGCCGCGGCGCTTCTTTCGGCGTTGGCGCTCGACCGGTTCGCCTGCGCTCGCGACGCGGATCGCATGCCATGATGCTAACTATTGTTCCAGTGAGCAAACGGCAAACGCATCTCGCCATTCGACGTTCGAGCCACGCATCGCGTCTCATAGCGTCGCGCCCCGCTGGAAAAGCGAGGCTACAACGCACGATGACTGGCCGGCCGATATGATCCTGGATTAAACCCAATCGCGCTGCACACGCACGACAAGGAAGCAGGTCCCGTGGCGAACAGACGCTCGCGCGCGGCGAACGTTCTTCGAGAGACCGTGTGAGCGGCCCTAGACATAGGTGACAATTCGTACCGGACACCTTGCAACCCCTCGACAACCCGTTCGGCACGAGGTTGTCGCCCATGTCTTAGGTGCGTTCTGTTACCGATGTCTCCGGGCTGGACACTACAGAAATTGGTAGCGGGAGAGGGACTCGAACCCCCGACCCCAGGATTATGATTCCCGTGCTCTAACCAGCTGAGCTACCCCGCCACGGCGTCCGCCCGCACGGCTTCTATATAGTGTGCCGCGGTCGGAACGCGCGGCATATAAGAAGCCGGTCTTGGGCCTGTCAAGCAACCCCGCCCCTTCGATCAAACGCCCGCAAAACAGCGCTTATTTCGGCCGCACGGTTTGATCGCCGCCGGGACTGCCGGGCGGCGGAATCACCGGTGTGTTGCCGGCGTCGGGTGTCGGTGCGCGGATCTCCGGATCAACGCCGGGGGGCGGACACAACACGCCGTCGGATCTCGCCAGTTTGTCGCCGAGCGGCTCGGCCCGCTGGCCGGTCGTGGTGCCTTCGGGCGCAACGGTGCCTCGCTGCGGCACCGGTTGCGTCGGCGCGCAATCAGTGGCACGCGCGACCGCAGGTGGCGCCGTCCGGGCCGGAGGCGTCGTCGGCGCGGGCGGGGCTTGCGCGCTCGCCACGCCTGACGCCGCCATCAGCACGCATGAGAGAAAGAACTGAGGTTTGGTTCTCATGCCTGGAAAACGGCCGGCGAGCGCGCAAGTTCCCGATCAAGCCCATCTTTAACTCTTCGCGCATGCCGGAAGAGGCAGATACCACTCAGGATTTGCGGTAACGGATCAGCGAGAAATGCCCCATTGGGGGCATCGGGCGGCGCTCGGTCAGGCTGACGCCGCCGTGTTTCGCCGCCCAATTGGCCAGACGCTCCCATGGAAATTCCGGCCGCCAGCCGAGCCGCCGCGCCAAGGGCGCGAACGCCAGTTCGAAGACGCGGCGCGGACCGCTTTCGGCGCCGATGTGATTGACCAGAATGAGTTCGCCGCCGGGTTTCAGGACGCGGATGAAATCATCGAGCGTGGCTTCGGGATCGGGCACCGCGGTGATGACATATTGCGCCACCACCGCGTCAAAGGATGAATCCGCAAACGCCAGATTCCTGGCGTCCATCACCGCGAGCGTCTCGACATTTTTAAGGCCGAGCGCACGGACGCGGCTCTGCGCCTTGCGCAGCATCGGTTCGGAGATATCGACGCCGCACAATTTCGTGGCTGGCGAATAATCCGACAGCGACAATCCGGTGCCGACGCCGACATCGAGAATCCGGCCGCCGATCTTGTCGGCTTCCGCTATCGTCGATTGGCGGCCGTGCTCGAAAACCTTGCCGAATACCAGATCGTAGACCGGCGCCCAGCGCTCATAAGCCTTTGCGACCCCCGCGCGGTCGATGTCTGCAGCCATGCCCCCGCCCTGAAATTTTTATCCGCGCACGGCCTCGACCAGCGGCTGCGGGCGCCGCAACGCGGCTTGATCCGTTGCGCGCTTCGCGGTCGCGCTTTGGATGAACCCGCCGCCGAGCACGCGCGCCTGCCCGGAAGGTGCATCGTAGAACACGCAAGCCTGGCCGGGGGATACGCCCTCCTCGCCCGCGACCAGTTCGACTTCATAGCCGCCATCGGCTGAGCGCAGCCACGCCGGCTGCGGCGCGCGGGTCGATCGCACCCGCACGAAAATCTCCAGGCCCTCGCCGACCGCGCGGTCGAGCGCGCCCTCGCCGATCCAGTTGACATCGCGCAGCGCGATGCGATCCATCCGCAGTGACTCGCGCGGACCCACCACGACGCGGCGGCTCGCTGCATCCAGCCGCACCACATAGAGCGGCGCGCTGGCGGCGATGCCCAATCCGCGCCGCTGGCCGACGGTGAAATGAACGATGCCCTGATGCCTGCCGATGGCGCGGCCGTCGAGGTCGACGATATCGCCGGGCTCAATGGCATTCGGCCGCAAGCGGCCGATGATGTCGGTATAGCGCCCGCTGGGCACGAAACAGATGTCCTGGCTGTCCTGCTTGTCGGCGACGGTTAGGCCGAAGCGCCGCGCCAGTTCACGCGTCTGCGGCTTGGTCATATCGCCGAGTGGAAAGCGCAAATAGTCGAGCTGCTCGCGCGTTGTCGCGAACAGGAAGTAGCTCTGGTCGCGATCGGCGTCGGCGGCGCAAAGCAGCGCGCGCGATCCATCGCTCGTGCGGCGCGATGCGACATAGTGACCGGTGGCGAGCGCGGAGGCGCCGAGTTCGCGCGCGGTCTTGAGCAGGTCGCGAAACTTGATCGAGCGGTTGCACTCGATGCAGGGTACCGGCGTCTCGCCGGAAGCGTAGCTGTCGGCGAAATTGTCGATCACCGACTCGCGAAAGCGGTTCTCGTAATCCAGCACGTAGTGCGGGATGCCGATCCGCTCAGCGACATTGCGGGCATCGTGAACGTCCTGCCCGGCGCAGCAGGCGCCCTTGCGATGGGTAGCCGCACCGTGATCGTAAAGCTGCAGCGTGATGCCGACGACATCGTACCCATCGGACTTCAACAGCGCAGCCGTCACCGAGGAATCGACCCCGCCGGACATGGCGACGACGACCCTGTGTGTCCTGCGGACGGCCCTTGAGATCCAGACTGTTGAGCATGGTTCCGGTCATTGCTGCGATCGCGGCGGCATCGAGGGGCTTCGCGATCAGGAAACGTCAGGAGCGGTTCCGGGCCAGCGTTGGCCTGGTCGGAACGGCTTTAAAAGCTGCTCTTTAATATAGGCCGTATTCCCGTGAGGCAATCACGCTCCGCTCATTGGCAACGCAAACGGCAAATCTTGCCGCCGGGCAGAAAAGGGGGCGCCGACCGGCGCTCCGTGGTTTCCGCGATATGGTCGTAAGCTATTGAATTGTATCGATATTTTTTGAAACTCGGGGTGGCCCGGTCCTTGCTGATCCAATGGTCCAGTTTCATTGCGAGAGGCCGCCGGTGTTCAGCGTCACGTCAGAAACAGCAGCAAGCCTGTCTTTTCAGGCCCCGCCGCCAAGATCGGCCAAGCCCGATCCGTCGCAGGGAAATGATCGTTTCCAGGCGCTGATCGATAGCACCGCGGCCGCGGATACCGCTGACGATCGGGCAAACGCAGCGGCACAACAGCAACCCGTCTCGCAGCGCCGCGCGGACGATGCGCCGGCCACCGCCGACACCAAACGATCGCGCGATGCCGGCCCTGCCGACCAAGCGGGCAGAAATAATTCCGAGGATCGCGACGCCACCTCCAGGCAGAGCTCCGACTGTGCCGACAGCCAACGCCAACACAGACGCGGTTCAGCAGTCCGACGCCGAAACCAAGCGACCTTGAAGGCCGACACCGCGAAGCCAATCGAAAAGAAATCGACCGATCCAAAAGTGACTTCAGACACTGCTTCTGCGCCTGATTTTTCATCTGCACCCGATTCTTCGAGTTGTTGCTGCGGCCTGTCGCAGCGGGACGCAGCCTCCGTGACAACGCCGAACCCGATCGCCGCTGCAATCGCTGTTGCCATACGTCGCGACGGATATGCCCGGCGACGCCTGCGTCCGGCAATGCCACCGCGCCGCTCGCGATTGCCGCGGCGGCAATCGCTGCCAGCTCGCCAGCGTCAGCCGCACCGGCTGCATCACCAGCGCAGAGCGATACAGATGCATTGGCCGCTGTGACAACATCGGCAGCGGCCGGCGTCACGGTATCGGCAGCGGCGAGCGTACCGGCAGTCGTCGCCACGACCAGCTCGGATGCGGCTGCGAATGCAAAGGTCCCTGTTCAAGCAGCGGCTAGTCAGGCAGTCGCTGTGCCCGTGCAGCAAGCGACAACGCAAAGCACCGATCCGGCGTTGACGGCCGCTGTTGCGGTGGCGGCGCCGGTCGAAGCGAAAACCACGCTGCTCAAGCCTCCGGTCGCCGCACCGGCGAAGACCGCGGCATCGAGCGCCGCAGATGACGCTTCGGGTGCGCCCGATCCGTCCGCTGCGGCCAAGGCGGCCGAAACACCTCAGACACATCGTCGCGCCAACCCCGGCAGCCAGGCCGGATGGTGGCAACGGCCAAACGGCGAAAGCGGATGCTTCGGCCAGTCCCTCGCCGGCAAGCCCAGCGGCCGAACCGGCCCATGAGCACTCGCCGGTCAACGCGGCGGCCCATGCGACCAACCGGTTCATCGGATGCAGGCCTGCAAGCGACGGGCACGGTCCAGCCGCAGGGCGCTTCCGCCACGGCCGCTCCCGCGGCATCCTTGAGCGTGACGGCGGCAACCAATGCGGTGGTGCCATTGAGCGGGCTCGCGCTTGAGATCGCCGTCTCGGCACGAAGCGGCAAGAGCCGTTTCGAGATCCGGCTCGATCCGGCCGATCTCGGCCGCATCGATGTTCGCATCGATGTCGATCGCAGCGGCCGGGTCACCTCGCATCTGACGGTGGAAAAGCCGGAGACGTTGTCGATGCTGCGCCAGGACGCGCCGCAGCTGCAACGCGCGCTGGATGACGCCGGACTAAAGACCGGCAATGGCGGCCTGCAATTCAGCCTGCGCGACCAGTCCTCGTCCGGACAGGACGGCAAAGAAACCGGCCGCAACGCGCAGCGGCTGGTGATCAGCGATGACGAGACGATCCCCGCGGCGGTCGCGGGACGAACCTATGGCCGCGTGCCCGGATCGAGCGGCGGCGTGGATATCAGGGTCTGAGGAGAGCGACATGACAGCAGCATCAGGCTTGGCTCCCCCGGTGGTTTCGGGAACGACGCCGCTACCGACTTCATCCTCGTCCGGCTCCTCGGGATCTTCCTTGAGCTCGACCACCGACGCCACGCTCGCCGGAAACTTTCAAACCTTTCTGACGCTGTTGACGACGCAATTGCAGAACCAGAATCCGCTCGATCCGCTTGACACCAACCAGTTCACCCAGCAGCTGGTGCAGTTCGCCTCCGTTGAGCAGCAACTCAAGACCAACGATCAGCTGACCACGCTGGTCTCGCTGCAACAGACCGCCCAATCGACGCAGGCGCTGACCTTCGTCGGCAAGACCGCGGTGGTCGACGGCTCTACCGCGGCCCTGACCAATGGTTCGGCGACCTGGGAACTGGGTGTCCCGACCAATGCCAACGTCACCATCTCGATCGCCAACAGCACCGGCCAGACCGTCTTCACCGGCAGCTACGCCGTCAACGCCGGCAACAATCAGCCCTTCACCTGGAACGGCAGAGGCAACGACGGCACGCAGTGGCCGGATGGCAGGTACAAGCTGACCGCGACCGCAACCGACAGCGCGGCCAATTCGGTGGCTGTCTCGACCCAGATACAGGGCGTGGTCGATTCGGTCGATCTCACCCAGTCGCCGCCGCTGCTGTCGATCAACGGCCAAAACTACACGGTCAACCAGATCAAGAGCATCGCCAACTAGTCCGCCGCGCGGCGCTGCGGTAGCGGTTCGTTCACAATTTGCTTCGGCGCGGTATCTCCAGACCGTCGCACCGAAGTCCTTTGCGGCATTTTGAAGGAGATTCTTATTGAAGCCTTGGGCTTAGGCAAATTTTAAGCCGCCGGGCGTAGGTTGCTGCGTGAGTTAGTGGTTGAGAGTTTGTGAGTACGCCATGACAGAACCCCATCGCCCGAGGGTAAAATATGTCATCGGGCCTGACGGTAGTCCGTTAACAATTGCGGATCTGCCCGCGCCCGGGACCAAACGGTGGGTGATCCGCCGGAAGGCCGAAGTCGTTGCCGCTGTGCGCGGCGGCCTGCTCTCCCTCGAGGAGGCTTGCAGCCGCTACACGCTGACCGTCGACGAATTCCTTTCCTGGCAGTTTTCCATCGATCAGCATGGCCTTGCCGGACTGCGCACCACCCGCATCCAGCAATATCGCCAATAAGCACCCCGCCAGAACCCGTACTATTTTGATGAAAATCGGCTTCGTTTTGCGAAGCCGATTTTTTTGATGCTGAACTTTCGCCCCAGCCCTTAACCTTCGTTAACCATATCGAAACCATCCCATAGGCAATAATTGCCCAGTCGGCGCTTTGGAGCCGAATCTTGAGGGGCGGTCGGTTGCAGGGTCTTGCAGATTTCCTAAAAGGTCTGGGTGCGTCGCGGTTGATGGCGATGGTCGCGGTAACAGCCGCGCTGATCGGCTTCTTCGCCTTTGTCATCATGCGCGTCACCACACCGCAGATGACCACCCTCTTTACCGATCTCAGCGTCGAGGATTCCGCCGGCATCGTCAAAGACCTGGAACGCCAGGCGATCCCGTTCGAGCTGCGCAACGAAGGCGCCGTGATCTTGGTGCCGAAGGACAAGGTCGCGCGGCTGCGCATGAAGCTTGCCGAGGGCGGCCTGCCCAAGGGCGGCGGCGTCGGTTACGAAATCTTCGACAAATCCGACGCGCTCGGCACCACCAGCTTCGTCCAGAACATCAATCATTTGCGCGCGCTCGAGGGCGAGCTTGCCCGTACCATCCGCGCCATCGACCGCATCCAGGCCGCGCGGGTGCATCTGGTATTGCCCGAGCGGCCGCTGTTTTCGCGCGAGACGCCCGAACCGTCGGCTTCCATCGTGGTGCGGGTGCGCGGTTCGCTCGAACCGCAACAGGTTCGCGCCATCCGCCACGTCGTCGCTTCCGCCGTCAACGGCCTGAAGCCGCAGCGGGTGTCGATCGTCGACGAAGCCGGTCAATTGCTCGCCGACGGCGCTACCGGCGACGCCGATAACACCATCGCCGACGAGCGCCGCGCCGGCTTCGAGAAGCGGATGCGCAGTCAGGTCGAGGCGATCGTGTCGTCGGTGGTCGGCGCCGGCCGCGCCCGCGTCCAGCTCTCTGCCGATTTCGACTACAACAAGATCACCCAGACCTCGGACCGCTTCGATCCCGAAGGCCGGGTGCTGCGCTCGAGCCAGACCCGGGAAGAATCCTCGGCGACCGCCGAGAGCAACGGTCAGGTCACCGTCAACAACGAGTTGCCGGGCAACCAGAACAGGGACAATGCCGCGCCGGCGCGCGACCAGAGCAAGAAAACCGAGGAAACCAACAATTACGAGATTTCCCGCACCACCAAGACCGAAGTGACCGAGGCCGGACGAGTCAACCGCATCTCGGTCGCCGTGCTGGTCGACGGCAGCTATGCCAAGAACGACAAAGGCGAGATGGTTTATCAGGAGCGCAGCAAGGAACAGCTGGACCGCATCGCGGCGCTGGTGCGCTCGGCGATCGGCTTCGACCAGAAGCGCGGCGACCAGGTCGAGGTCGTAAACCTCAAATTCGCCGAAGCACCGCTTGTCGTTTCGGTCGGCGAGCCGACCGGCCTGCTTGGCATGCTTCAGTTCACCAAGGATGACGTCATGTATGTCATCGAGCTTGGCGTCATGATGCTGCTCGGCCTCGTAGTGTTGTTCATGGTGATCCGGCCGCTGGTCAAGCGCATCCTCGCTTCCGAGGAGATCTCCTCGCTGATCGGCGACGGGTCGGTGCCGGCATTGACCGACGCCAGCGCGCAACCCGCCGGCATTCCCGGCCAGAGCCTTATCCCCAACGCCACCGCGCAGATGATCGATGTCGCCCAGGTTCAGGGCCAGGTCCACGCGCAGTCGGTGCATCGCGTCGGCGAACTGGCCGAGCGAAACCCGAACGAAACCGCTTCCATTCTTCGTCAATGGCTCGCCGAGCCGGCCGCGTGATCTGACATGTCCGTACCGCAAACCACAAACGCCCACGATATCACCAGCGTCATCGCCAACCTGGCGAGCCGTCAGGGTAACCGCCCGAAAGGCCCGCCGATGAGCGGTCCAAAACGCGCCGCGGTCCTGATGCTGGCGCTGGGAGAGCAATATGGCGGCAAGGTCTGGTCGCTGCTCGACGACGACGAGGTGCGCGAACTGTCGATGGCGATGTCGACGCTCGGAACCGTCGAGGCCGACGTGGTGGAAGACCTGCTGCTCGAATTCGTGTCGCGGATGTCGGCGTCGGGCGCGCTGATGGGAACATTCGACGCCACCGAACGGCTGCTGCAGCAATACCTGCCTTCCGACCGCGTCAGCGGCATCATGGACGAAATTCGCGGACCCGCCGGCCGCAACATGTGGGAGAAACTCTCCAATGTTCAGGAAGAGGTGCTCGCCAACTATCTCAAGAATGAATATCCGCAGACCATCGCCGTGGTGCTGTCGAAGCTGAGGCCGGAGCACGCCGCGCGGGTGCTTGCGATCCTGCCCGAGGACATGGCGCTCGACGTGGTCAACCGCATGCTGAGGATGGAGGCGGTGCAGAAGGAAGTGATCGAGCGCGTCGAGCAGACGCTGCGCACCGAATTCATGTCGAACCTGTCGCAGACCCGCCGGCGCGACGCCCACGAGGTGATGGCCGAGATCTTCAACAATTTCGACCGCCAGACCGAAACCCGCTTCATCACCTCGCTGGAGGAGGAAAACCGTGAATCCGCCGAACGCATCAAGGCGCTGATGTTCACCTTCGACGATCTCGTCAAGCTCGATTCCGCCTCGGCGCAAACGCTGATGCGCCACATCGACAAGGACAAGCTCGGCATCGCCTTGAAGAGTGCCAACGAGGACGTTCGCGGCTTCTTCCTCAGCCATATGTCGTCCCGCGCCGGCAAGATGCTGCTCGACGACATGGCGGCACTTGGACCGGTGCGGTTGCGCGACGTCGACGAGGCGCAGGCACTGCTCGTCAATCTCGCCAAGGACCTCGCGGCCAAGGGCGAAATCATGCTGACCAAGAACCGCGCCGACGATGAGCTGGTGTACTGATGGCCGCTCCCGCAAAATTCCTGTTCGACATCGACTTCTCCGCCCCGGACAAGGGGCGCGAGCGGCCAGCGACGCCGTCGGAAATTGCGCAGAGGATCGCTTCTGCCGAGGCCCGCGCCTATCGCGACGGTTACGAGGCCGGACAGCGCGAGGCCAAGGCGGAAAGCGACCGCCGCACCGCGCTGGCGCTTGAGGAGATCGCGATCGCTCTCCAGGGCATCGCGGCAGGCTTTTCCGGCGTTGCGGCACGGATGGAGACCGAGGCCGTCGACGTCGCGGTGGCGGTGGCGCGCAAGCTCACCAGCGAATTGATTTCCCGCGAACCGCTCGGCGAGATCGGCGCGCTGGTGCGCGATTGCTTCTCGCACCTGGTCTCGACCCCGCATCTCGTGGTCCGGATCAACGATTCGCTCTACGAGGCCGCGCGCGAGCGGATCGAGCGGCTGACCAAGCAAAGCGGCTTCGCCGGCCGTCTCGTGATCCTGGCGGAGCCGGACATCGACACCGGCGATTGCAAGATCGAGTGGGCCGATGGCGGCGTCGTGCTGGAGCGCGCGGCGATCGAAGCAAAGATCAACGAACTTGTCGGACGCTATATGGCGTCCCGCGATCAGGCCGCGACTTAAGGCCATGAGGATTGAACCATGAGTGACACCGACGCACAGGTTCCGCTTCCCGATCTCAACGCCGCCGACGTGCCGGCGACCGATGACGTGGCCTACAACGAGGACGAGCAGGCCTCGCGCATCGCCGCCGACCTGGAAGCGGTGTTTGACGTGCCGGTGCAGGTTTCGGCGGTGCTCGGCCGCTCCAAGATGGATGTCGGCGAACTGTTGAAACTCGGACCCGGCACCGTGCTCGAGCTCGACCGCCGCGTCGGCGAAGCCATCGACATTTACGTCAACAACCGTCTGGTGGCGCGCGGCGAGGTGGTGCTGGTGGAAGACAAGCTTGGCGTGACCATGACGGAAATCATCAAGGCCGAACGCAGCTAGCGGCTCTTTTAAGGATACGGCGCCCCAGGGCTGCGAACAGACGAACAGGAGATTACCATGCGGCTTCTCATCGTTGGCACATTGAAGGGCCAGCTTACGACAGCCACCAAGATCGCCATGGACAACGGCGCTTCCGTCACCCATGCGGAGGACCACGAGCAGGCGATGCGCGTGCTGCGCGGCGGCAAGGGCGCCGACCTGCTGCTGGTCGACGTCGGGCTGGACATCCGCGACCTCGTGATGCGGCTGGAAGCCGAGCACATTCACGTGCCGATCGTCGCCTGCGGCATCTCCAACGACGCGCGCGCCGCGGTAGCCGCGATCCACGCCGGCGCCAAGGAATACATCCCGCTGCCGCCCGATCCGGAATTGATCGCCGCGGTGCTCGCCGCGGTGGCCAACAATTCCCGCGACCTGGTCTACCGCGACGAGGCGATGGCCAAGGTGATAAAACTGGCGCAGCAGATCGCGGGCTCCGACGCTTCGGTGATGATCACCGGCGAATCCGGCACCGGCAAGGAAGTGCTGGCGCGTTATGTCCACACCCGTTCCAACCGCGCCAAGAAGCCGTTCATATCCATCAATTGCGCGGCGATCCCCGAGCATCTCCTGGAATCCGAACTGTTCGGCCACGAGAAGGGCGCGTTCACCGGCGCGGTTGCGCGCCGAATCGGAAAATTCGAGGAGGCCACCGGCGGCACGCTGCTGCTCGACGAAATCTCCGAAATGGATGTGCGGCTGCAATCCAAATTGCTGCGCGCGATCCAGGAGCGCGTGATCGATCGCGTTGGCGGCACAAGGCCGGTCCCTGTGGATATCCGCATCATCGCGACCTCGAACCGCAACCTGGCCGACGCCGTGCGCGAAGGCACCTTCCGCGAGGACCTGCTGTTCCGCCTCAACGTCGTTAACCTGAAGATCCCGCCCCTGCGCGAACGCCCGGCGGATATTCTCGAATTGGCGCAGCACTTCGCCAAGAAATATGCCGACGCCAACGGCGTGCCGGTGCGGCCGATCTCAGCCGATGCAAGGCGGGTGCTGACCTCCAGCCGCTGGCAGGGCAACGTCCGCGAACTGGAGAACACCATCCATCGTTCGGTGCTGATGGCGCAAGGCGACGAAATCGGCATCGATGCCATCCTGACCCCGGACGGCGACCGGCTCGATACGACCAAGACCGTGCCGGCGGTGGCGCATGCCACCTTCGCCGCCGAACAGGTGACCCGTGCCCTCGTCGGCCGCACCGTCGCCGACGTCGAGCGCGATCTGATCCTGGAGACGCTGAAGCACTGCCTCGGCAATCGCACCCATGCCGCAAACATCCTCGGCATCTCGATCCGCACCCTGCGCAACAAGCTGAACGAATATGCCGACGGCGGATTGCCGATTACGCCCGCTGGCGCCGGTGAATATCACCGCGCCGCGACGGCGTGATGGGGACGTCTATCGTCATTGCGAGGAGCGAAGCGACGAAGCAATCCGACGTCTGACCCGCGGCCAACGTGGATTGCTCCGTTTTCCCGCAATGACGGCAGCAAGCTCAAGGCGCGCTACGAATAATCCGGTGCGTCGGGCTTGCGAAAAATATGGATCGGATCGCCCGGCTGCAGTTCGCGTCCGGTGAATGCCGCATAGGCGTAGAGCGCGAGATAGGCGATCGCGAGCGCGCCGACCGCGTAAAAAGCCCAGGTCGCGATACGTTTCATCAGCTCAGGATGCTACTGGTGAGCGCGAAGGCGCTTTGAAGAAATCGGCGTTCCATTGCGGTCTCGTCTCCGGCCGATGTTAGGCTGCAAGCGGAGAAAAGGCCACCTGCGACCACACCCCAGAAACCTTGGGCTAACAATCGCAGTGCTTTTGTGGCACACCGTGGGCCGCCCAAACCCAAATTGTTTTTCGAGTTCAACATGCCCGCACCCAAGCCGCCCGCTTTCGAAACCTTAAGTCTCCATGCCGGCCAGCATCCGGACCCTGTCACCGGAGCGCGCGCAGTCCCGATCTATCAGACCACATCCTACGTTTTCCAGGATTCCGAACACGCCGCGGCGTTATTCAATCTCGAACGCGCAGGCCACATCTACACGCGGATTTCGAACCCGACCACGGCGGTGCTCGAAGAGCGCCTTGCCGCGCTGGAAGGCGGCGTCGGCGCGATCTGCACGGCGAGCGGCATGGCCGCGCTGCACCTTGCCATCGCGACGCTGCTTAACGCCGGCGACCATATCGTCGCCTCCTCCTCGCTCTATGGCGGCAGCATCAATCTGCTCACGCATACGCTGCCGCGTTTCGGCATCACCACGACCTTCGTGAAGCCGCGCGCGCTGGAGGAATTCCGTTCCGCGATCCGGCCCAATACGCGGCTGGTGATCGGCGAGACCATCGGCAATCCCGGTCTCGAAGTGCTGGATATTCCAAAGGTGGCGCAGATTGCGCACGATGCAAAAATACCGCTGCTGATCGACAATACATTCGCGACGCCCTATCTCAGCCGGCCGATCGAACTCGGCGCCGATATCGTGATGAATTCCACGACCAAGTGGATCGGCGGCCACGGCATCGCCATCGGCGGCGTGATTGTCGACGGCGGCCGGTTCGACTGGCGGGCCTCCGGCAAATTTCCGGTGCTGACCGAGCCCTATGCCGGATATCACGGCATCGTCTTCGACGAGCAATTCGGCCCGGCCGCCTTCATCATGCGGGCGCGCACCGAAGGCCTGCGCGACTTCGGCGCCTGCCTTTCGCCGACCAACGCGTTTCACCTGCTGCAGGGCGTCGAGACGCTCAGCGTTCGCATGGATCGCCACATGGCAAACACCCACGCGGTGCTCGAATTCCTCGGCGCCAACAAAGCCGTCGACTGGGTGCTGCATCCCGCGCTCGAGAGTCACCCCGACTATCAGCTGGCAAAACGATTGCTGCCGCAAGGCGCGGGCTCGATCATCAGCTTCGGAATCAAGGGCGGCCGGGCCGCCGGCAGGAAATTCATCGAAAGCTTGCGGATGATCAGCCATCTGGCCAATGTCGGCGATGCCAAGACACTCGTCATTCATCCCGGCAGCACCACCCATCAGCAGATGGATGCGGCCCAGCTCAAGGCCGCGGGTATCGGCGAAGAGCTGGTGCGGCTGTCGATCGGCATCGAAGCCGCCGCCGACATCGTCGACGACCTCGGCCAGGCGCTCCGTCATTCGCAGAAGGCTTGAGCCATGCAGTTATCCATAAACCGCAAGGATACCTTCGTCGCCACCGGCGGGCGGGAGTTCGACACCTCGCAACCGACCGTCGTGCTGCTGCACGGCGCCGGCTTCGACCATTCGATCTGGGCCTTGCACAGCCGGTGGTTCGCCCATCACGGTTTTGGCGTGCTGGCGCCGGATTTGCCGGGCCATGGCCGCTCCTCCGGCGCGCCACTGTCTACGATCGCCGACATGGCGGACTGGACCGCCGCGCTGCTCGATGCCGCCGGTGCTGCAAAGGCGAAACTTGTCGGTCATTCGATGGGATCGCTGATTGCGCTTGAGACCGCGGCGCGGCATCCGGCAAAAGTCTCCGCGCTCGGCCTGATCGGACCGGCGGCGACCATGACGGTCGGCCCGATCTGCTCAAGGCCGCCGAAGCCAACGATCGGTCGGCCATCGATATGGTGTCGATCTGGGGCCTTGGATTTCAGGCCGAACTCGGCGGCAGCCTCGCGCCCGGTTTATGGATGCATAGCGGCGCGCAGCGCGTGCTCGAACAGTGCCGGCCCGGCGTGCTGTTCAATGACCTTTCCGCCTGCAACGCCTATCAGGGGGCGCTCGCTGCTGCCGCCCAGATTGCCGTGCCGGCCACGCTCGTTCTCGGCGAACGCGACATGATGACACCGGCAAGAGCCGGCAAGACACTTGCCGCAGCGCTGCCGAATTCGCGCACGGTGGTGCTGCGCGGCGCCGGCCATATGATGATGGTGGAGCGGCCGGACGAATTGCTCGCGGCTTTGCAGGGCTGATAGGGTGGCGCGCAACGCGGCGTTCTGCTCGCGCGTCGGCCTGCAAATCCCGAAGGCTGAAATAAATTCTTGAAAGAACTAATTCGCGAGTCACATCATGGCCATTTCCGAAACAGTGATGATCTTGGCAGGCGGAACCGCCGTCCTGTCGATCATGTTCGGCATTCGTCTCGCCATGCGGGCGGTGCGGACGGCGGCGCGGAGGCGCCGCGATCGGGTGACGGGGAGGCGTCGGCGGCGGGAGGATCGGGCGCGCCCGACGTGGCCGGCGTCATCGCGCTGCCGCCTTTGATCTTTCTCGGCTTCCTGGCGGCGGCGACCGTCCTCGAGGCGGTCGTTCCGCTCCCCGTCCTGGCCGCGCATGCTTTTCCCCGCTATCTGGCCGGCGCCGCGCTCGCGGCGTGCGGCTTCGTCATGATCGTCATGGGCACGCGGCGCTTTCAGGCCGCCGGCACCAACATTCCGCCGAACCTGCCGACGACGGCGCTGGTCGTCGACGGCATCTATCGGCGAACCAGGAACCCGCTCTATCTGGGAGCGACCCTCGTCTACCTGGGCTTGAGCGTCGCGGCGGGAAGTTTTTGGGCCATCGGGCTCGTCATCCCGCTGCTGGGAGTCATCAATACCGGCGTCATCGCGCGGGAGGAGCGCTACCTGGAGCGAAAGTTCGGGGATGCGTATCGCACTTACAAGGCGCGGGTGCGGCGGTGGGTTTGATGGCCGCCCCGGAGCCGAGTCTAGCGCCAGCTCGCTCTCCTGGCCGCTGCGCGGCCTTCTCTGCCACGCGTAATGAGACTTGACCCTAATACGCGTGGGTCGCAGCACCGAGAGCCATAGCCGGCTTTCTCCAATTATCCGCCATCACGTGTTGCGCGAGCACATCGGCGGTTTCCTCGGGATGGGTCGAGATCATGAAGTGAGCCGCTTGGCTGATGATGGCGATCTTTGCAGTCGTGAACCGGGCCAGGAGTTCGTTGGCGCGCTGGACCGCCGGATGACTGTTGCCACCCCACAAGACGAGAGTGGGGATGTTGATTGAGGCAAGGGCAGCGGACGTCGGCAGGAAATCATATGCCGTTTTCCAATCCAGAATGTTGACCGACGTGGTTTCAACGGCGTAATCGCGAACGCGCTGCGGCCAGCCGCCGAAAGTGCCGGCTCCGCCATAGAAATCAATCATCTGTTCAATCGCTGCCTTTTCGCCGGCATGAAAAGCCCTGAAATAGGAGTCGGACATTTCGCGAAATGCGCCGTAGTGCCCATGCTCTCCCACATGCCGCAGGATTTCCGGCGCGGGCGCCTCGAGGATCGACAGACTTAGCAACGGCACCTTGTTCCGCAGCGCCACGGCGAGCGCGGTCAGGCCACCAAAGGAATGGCCGACCAGATGCACCGGACAGGCCGCACGGCGGATAACGGCTTCAAGGATCGCGGCCTCATGAGAAATATCGACATCGAGATCCGTGCGGCGTTCGGCCGTTCCGCCGTATCCGAGCAGGCTCGTCGTCACGCAGCGGAAGCTGTCCTTCCACTGCGAGACGATGGGCCGCCAGGCTACGCCGGTGCTGCAGGATCCCGGCACGAGTACGATCGTCGGCCCCTCTCCGCTTTCGTCATAGTCGATGCGTCCAAGTCTATCTTCGATCACGATGTCCTACCTTTCCGCGTCGCCGCCGCTACTCTCGCGCCGACAGGACAAGCCAACCGCGAGCCAAGATCATTGGCCCGCGAGAGTTTGCATTCGATCAGGACCACTCGGAATGCTGCATCCGCAATCGGTCCTTTGCCTTCTCCGCAAGCGCGTCATCGATGTCGCTGCGGTAGAGGCCGATGTCCTTGAGATCGCGGTCGCTGAGATGGCGTAGCGCGACCAGCGCTGCCTGGCGCTCGCGATGCGCGATTACGGCGGCAACGCACCGGTTGATAAGGTTGCCGAGGCGCGCCAGAAAAATGGTGACTCCTCTCCGCATTCCCGGAGCGGTCACAGCATAGGGCGAGGTATTGTTAAGCATCGTCATGTCTAGTTCCTTCGAAAGAGCTGGCGCTCCCCCCGTTTCCCTCTATGCCCGTTCCCGGCTATTAAAACTTTGAGAAAACGACGATTTATTCTCCAGACGCGCTTGAGATGTTCCTGACAATCCTGCCTTTAGCGGTGCTGAACATCGCCACTGCGATGGAAAGCCAACCTTGCTCGATGCCGCGGGGTGGTCCGTAGGGCATATTGGCACGCGAGTGACCCTCAGCGCTTGTCGAGTGCCGCGCACGCTTCGTCGGGCGCGAAACGCGGGTTGCCGCTTTCCATTTACGCCTCACCGCGTGTGGGCTAACCTCCCAGGGTCAATATCGCCGTGCGTGGCTGGTTTCATCCGCATTGGCCGAAGGAACGATAGGTAGCCGATGAGCGACATCTCTTTCGAGACGGCTCTGGGCGAACGTGTCGAAGACATGCTCGACGCCTGCACGCGATGCGGCAAGTGCGTCGAGGTTTGTCCGAGCGTGAAACCCGCCGGCATCTCGGACACGCGGTCCGAAGACATCATCAGCGGCGTGCTGGACCTTGTGCGCAGCGGAGATGGTCCCGAGGCGTCGCGCAAATGGGCCGCGTCTTGCATGCTCAGTGGAGAATGCATCAAGGCGTGCGACTACGGTGTCAATCCACGCTTCCTGCTGGCCATGGCGCGCCTCGGCATCGCGAAGGCCGAGCACGAGCTGCCTGACCGGCGCCGACAGGGAGTGGAGAGATACCGCGATCTCAGCCGCGATGTGACGGTGCTCTCGCGTTTGCAGCTCGATGGCGAGGTACTGGAACGGCTAGGTCAGAAATCGGCATCGGTATCGACGCCCACAGAGGCGCCGGACTTCGTATTTTACACTGGCTGCAATGTGCTCAAGACGCCGCATATCGCGTTGCTTGCCCTCGATATCATGGATGTGCTCGGCGTCACTTACCAGGTCATGGGCGGACCGAGCCATTGTTGCGGCATCATGCAGCTGCGCCCTGGCGACATCGAGATGTCCGGGCGCATGGGCTCGAGCACGATGGAGAAGCTGTCGCGCTCCAAGTCCGGTCAGGTCATCTCCTGGTGCCCGAGCTGCTACGTCCAGTTTACAGAATTGACACTGCCGACGATCGAGCGACAGGGTGGCTCGCGACCGTTCGAGATCACGCCATTCATGCGGTTCCTCAACGGCCGGCTCGCTCAGTTGAAGCCGTACTTGCAGCGACGGGTCGAAATGCGGGTCGCACTGCATCGACATCCCGGCGTATCCGGCGTCATGGAAGCCGCCGCTGAAATCCTGGGGGCAATTCCTGGCGTTGAGCTCGTCGACCTGAAGCAGCCGGCAGTCGGCTTGCAGAGCGCCAGTGTCGGCGTGCTTCCCGCATTCAAGCGCGAGTTGCAGCTTGACGAACTCCAGGCAGCACGCGACGCGGGCGTCGATGCTCTGGTTGCGGTCTATCATTCCGATCATCGCGAGCTCTGCGCGCACGAACGCGACTGGCCCTTCCGCATCATCAACATCCTGGAAGTGGTCGGCGAGAGCATGGGGCTGCATCGGCAAGATCGTTACAAGCAGCTCAAAATCATGCAGGATGCCGATCAGATCATCTCCGAATGCAGCGACCTGATCACCCGGCATGCGCTTGATGCGGGAAAGGCTCGCGACGTCGTCGTTAAAGCGATGCTTGGCGACCAGCCACTCCCCTTGAATAGGGGTGCGCGGCTGATGGACCAAGGCGCGAGCGACGTGGCGCCGTCGTAAAATGGCTGGGCGAAGTCAATCGCAGGCGTCTACCCCGCCGCTGCAATGCTCGGCTTTGGCGTGACGTTGACCGCCAGCTTGCCGTAGCGATCCGTGAAGGCTTCGGTATCGATCTCTTCGAGCTTGATCGCGCCGCTCATCACGGCGGCCTTCCATGCATCGTGCTCCGGATCGGTCTTGAACTCCGGCATCACTTCCCTGGCGAACAGTTCGAGCAACTCGCAGATGTGCTCGTGGCTGTTCTTGCCGGCCTGATTGAGCAGGATCACCTGGTCGATATGCGAGGTGCGGAAACGGCGCAGTTTTTTGGCGATGGTTTCGGGCGATCCGATCAGGCCGCCGCGCAGCGCCGCCTCCTGGGCTTGCGGATTTTCGCGTTTCCACTTGTTGTATTCGTCCCACATGTTGACGGTGCCGGGCGCCGGACGCTGCCGGTTTTGCGAGGCGCCGTAAAAACGCAGCGCGAACTGGAAGAACGTCGCGCCGTCGGCGCGCGCCCGCGCTTCCTCGTCGGTTTTCGCGCACATGAAGAACGACACCAGCGCCATGTTCGGATTGATCTCGTAGTCGGCGAGCTTCTTCAGCCGTTTTGTTATCGCATTATAGTAAGCGTGCACCCAGGCGTGCGCGGCGTCGGCGCTGACGAACTGGAAGCCGAGTGCCCCAAAGCCGTTCCGGCCGGCGCGCTCGATGGTCGGAAGCTGCGAACACGCCATCCACAACGGCGGATGCGGCTTCTGAACGGGTTTCGGCACCACGTTGCGCAACGGAATATCGAAATACTTGCCGTGATGCTCGCTGCCGCCCTCCCTGAACATCGGAAAGATCGCGCGAACGGCTTCCTCGAACACTTCCTTCTTGGTTTCCATGTCGCGGCCGAACGGCGTCAGCTCGGTGATCGAGGCGCTCTCGCCCATCCCGAATTCAACGCGTCCCTGGCTGAGGAGATCGAGCACCGCGACGCGCTCGGCGACGCGCGCGGGATGATTGGTGGTGAGCTGGAAAATACCATGGCCAAGCCGGATATTCTTGGTGCGCTGGCTGGCGGCGGCGAGAAAGGATTCGGGCGAGGGCGAATGCGAATATTCCTCGAGAAAATGATGTTCCACCACCCAGGCATAGTCGTAGCCAAGCCGGTCGGCGGTTTCCAGTTGCGTCAGCGCGTCCTGGTAAAGCTTGAGTTCATCGCCGGCTTGCCACGGGCGCGGCAATTGCAGCTCATAAAAGATGCCGAATTTCATGACGTCGCTCCCGTGGCCGGCTTGCTGTTTCTATGCAGTGTATTGCGGAGGGAGGAGGAGTCCAGCCTCCGGCCTATTCCGCTGGACGGGATAAGTCTTGTGCCGGCGCGAAGTTTCGATCGCGGGGATGGCGCCAGGCCGCGGGCGCCAAGCCAAAGCTTTCGACGCGAAAGGCCCGGCACCAATGCTGACTCGAGGTGGCCCGATTTCGAACGTTTGATCTAGATCAACGCCATGGTCGATCTGCTGCTTATTATTTCGGCAGGCAACGGCCCTGATGCCGTCCATTCCCAAACTTGAAATGAGACACAGCATGTCCGCCGCTCGCGAAGACAGTCGGCCGCGCCGCAGGCGCATGGAGATCTTCGCGTTCCTGTTTCTCACCGCGCTGCTGATGCCCGCACTCGCGGTTGCTGTGGTCGGCAGCTACGGCCTGGCGGTCTGGATCTACCAGATTGCCGCCGGACCGCCTGGCCCTCCCTCGCGCTGACCGAATGCAAAGGACAAGCTCCATGGCCGCCCCTTACACCGCAATCGACCGCCGCGCCCTGATCACCGGTCGCATCCTCAATCCCGATCGCGTGGTGACGCCGCCCGGCGGCGAGATCGCGAGCATTCTCGTGCAGGCAAAGCCGGAGCGCCTCGCCGACGTGGAAACCGCCATTGTGGCGCTGGCGGGATGCGAGATCCACGGCCGCGATCCCAGGGGCAAGCTCGTCGTCGTCGTCGATGCGCCGGACGCGGGCGCATTGGGAACGACGCTCAACCGCATCGCGCTGCTGCCCGATGTCTATTCCGCCTCACTCGTCTTTCACGCCATCGGGCTGGCTGACACCCGCGCCGGGGGAGAATTGTCATGACCGCGCCCAAACTCGACCGCCGTCAGGTTTTGAAGCTCGAGGCCGCCGCGATGGCAGCATTGGCAGGAGGAATGCCGGCGACCGCGATCTCAGCCAATCTCGTCAGCGAGCGTGATGCGAGCGAATTAAAGTGGGACAAGGCCGCGTGCCGGTTCTGCGGCACCGGTTGCAGTGTCATGGTCGCGACCAAGGACAATCGCGTGGTCGCGACCCACGGCGACATCAAGTCGGAGGTCAACCGCGGGCTCAATTGCGTGAAGGGTTATTTTCTCTCCAAGATCATGTACGGCCATGACCGCCTGACCAAACCGATGCTGCGCAAAGCGAACGGCAAATACGACAAGAACGGCGAGTTCACGCCGGTGTCGTGGGACGAAGCCTTCGATGTCATGGCGGAGAAGTTCAAGGCCGCGTTGAACAAGCGCGGGCCGAGCGGCGTCGGCATGTTCGGATCCGGCCAATGGACGATCTGGGAGGGCTATGCCGCGGCAAAACTGTTCAAGGCCGGATTCCGCTCCAACAACATTGATCCAAACGCGCGCCACTGCATGGCATCCGCCGCCGCGGGCTTCATGCGCACTTTCGGCATCGACGAGCCGATGGGCTGCTATGATGACATTGAAGCCGCCGACGCCTTCGTGCTGTGGGGTTCCAACATGGCGGAGATGCACCCGATCCTGTGGACGCGGGTGGCCGATCGCCGTCTCTCGGCGCCGCATGTGCGCGTCGCTGTGCTGTCGACGTTCGAGAACCGCTCGTTCGACCTTGCCGATATCGGCGTGGTTTTCAAACCGCATGCCGACCTTTACATCCTCAACGCCATCGCCAACCACATCATCAAGACCGGCCGCGTCAACAAGGATTTTGTTGCGGCCCACACCGTGTTCAAGCGCGGACAGACCGACATCGGTTACGGCCTTCGCCCCGAACATCCCCTGCAGAAGAAGGCGACGGGCGCCGCCAAAGCCAACGACGCCAGCGATATGAGTTTTGAGGAATACGCAAAATTCGTCTCCGACTACACGCTGGAGAAGGCGGCGGAAATGTCTGGCGTCCCGCTCAACCGCATCGAGGCGCTGGCGGAACTCTATGCCGATCCCAAAACCAAGGTCACCAGCTTCTGGACAATGGGCTTCAATCAGCACACCCGCGGCGTCTGGTGCAACAATCTGGTCTATAATATTCATCTTTTGACCGGAAAGATTTCCGAGCCCGGCAACAGCCCGTTCTCTCTCACCGGTCAGCCCTCGGCCTGCGGCACCGCGCGCGAGGTTGGCACGTTCTCGCATCGGCTTCCGGCCGATATGGTGGTGACCAACAAGGCGCACCGCGACATCGCCGAGCGCATTTGGAATCTGCCCGAGGGCACCGTTCCCGACAAGCCCGGCTATCACGCGGTGCTGCAGAGCCGGATGCTGAAGGACGGACTGCTCAACGCCTATTGGGTTCAGGTCAACAACAACCTGCAGGCAGGAGCTAATGCGAACGAGGAAACCTATCCGGGATTCCGCAATCCCGAAAACTTCATCGTCGTCTCGGACGCCTATCCGTCGGTGACCGCGCTTGCGGCCGATCTGATTCTTCCCACCGCGATGTGGGTCGAGAAGGAGGGCGCCTACGGCAACGCCGAGCGGCGCACGCAGTTCTGGCATCAGATGGTGACTGCGCCCGGCGAGGCGCGGTCGGATCTCTGGCAGTTGATGGAGTTTTCCAGGCGTTTCAAGATCGAGGAGGTCTGGCCCGAGGACTTGCTGGCCAAGAAGCCCGAATACCGCGGCAAGACGCTGTTTGACGTGCTCTATAAGAACGGCCAGGTCGACAAGTATCCATTGGCCGACATCGAAACCGGCTATGCGAACGATCGAGTCCAAAGCCTTTGGCTTCTACGTGCACAAGGGCCTGTTCGAGGAATACGCATCCTTCGGACGCGGTCATGGGCACGATCTCGCGCCGTTCGATACCTATCATCAGGTGCGTGGCCTGCGTTGGCCCGTCGTCAACGGGCAGGAAACGCGGTGGCGCTTCCGTGAGGGCCTCGACCCCTACGTGAAGAGCGGCAAGAGCATGGAGTTCTATGGCTTCCCTGATGGTAAGGCGCGCATCTTCGCCCTGCCCTACGAGCCGCCGGCGGAATCTCCCGACAGCGAATATCCGTTCTGGCTCTCGACCGGTCGTGTGCTGGAACACTGGCATTCCGGCACCATGACGCGCCGTGTTCCCGAACTCTATAAGGCATTCCCGGAAGCCGTGTGCTTCATGCATCCGGATGACGCGGCAGAACTCAAGCTGCGGCGCGGCGACGAGGTCAAGGTTCAATCCCGCCGCGGCTATATCCGCACCCGGGTCGAAACCCGAGGCCGCAACAAGCCGCCGCGCGGACTTGTATTCGTGCCGTGGTTCGACGAGGCGCAGCTCATCAACAAGGTGACGCTGGATGCCACCGACCCGATTTCGTTGCAGACCGACTACAAGAAATGCGCGGTGCGCATCGAGCGGGTGTGAAAACCATGATTGGGAAGCGCGGAATTTTCTTGTTGGTGATCGCCCTTTCGGCTGGATCGAGCTTGCTTGAGGCGCAAACGCTCAATTCCGCTCTTCGCGGCGCGACTCCACTCAATGAGGAGGGGCCGGCGGCGCCGATGACGCCGATGCGCAATACGGCGGAGAAGGAGACGCGCAACTATCCGGAACAACCGCCGGTGATCCCGCACAGCATCGATGGCTACCAGATCGACATCCGGGGCAACAAATGCCTGTCGTGCCACGCCCGCGCGCGCACCGCGGAATCTCAGGCCCCGATGGTCTCGATCACCCACTTCATGGACCGCGATGGCCAGTTCCTCGCCTCGGTGTCGCCGCGCCGATTCTTCTGTACCGAGTGCCACGTTCCGCAGAATGTGGTGACCCCGCCCGTGACAAATGATTTCGTCGACATCGATACCATGCTCAGCCGCGCAGCGCCGGGTGGACGTCAATGAGCGCGGTCGACCCGGTTACGCCGCGTCGCTCGTGGCTGACGCAGATATGGAGGTTCGTCGTCGAATTGTGGGATGTGCTGAGACGGCCGAGTTCGGTGTTCGGCCTCGGCGTGCTGGTGCTCGCGGGCTTCGTCGCCGGCATCATCTTCTGGGGCGGCTTCAACACCGCGCTGGAACTGACCAACACCGAAAAATTCTGCACCGGCTGTCATGAAATGCGCGATAACGTGTTCGCGGAACTGAAATCGACCATCCATTTCTCCAATCGCTCCGGGGTGCGCGCGAGCTGCCCGGACTGCCATGTCCCGCACAACTGGACCGACAAGATCGCGCGCAAGATGCAGGCCTCCAAGGAAGTCTGGGGCCATCTGTTCGGCAGCATCAACAGCCGCGAGAAGTTCGTCGATCACCGGACTCGAACTGGCGCTGCATGAATGGGCGCGCTTCAAGGCCAATGATTCGCTGGAATGCCGCAACTGCCACAGCGCGCAGTCGATGGACATCACCAAGCAATCGCCGCGGGCTTCGGTCGCTCATCAACGTTTCCTGTTTACGGCTGAGAAGACCTGCATCGACTGCCACAAGGGAATCGCCCACAACCTGCCAGACATGCGCGGAATACCGGGCTGGCAGTAGCCCTTTAGAAAATCGGCGGCTTGCACCGGCCGCACGAATGGTTAGGTTTGCGGGCTCGTTTGAGTCGTCGCTCCGTGCACGACCTCCCCACCGAGAACCCATGCCCACTTTCACGCCGCACCAGGATTCCGCGCTTAAGGCCGTTGCCGGCTGGCTCAAGGCAAAACCCGGCAAGAACGGAACGCCGCCGATCTTCCGGCTGTTCGGCTATGCCGGAACCGGCAAGACCACGCTGGCGCGGCACATCGCCGACGGCGTCGATGGCGAGGTGAAATTCGCGGCCTTCACCGGCAAGGCCGCGCTGGTGATGCGCAACAAGGGCTGCGACAACGCCTCGACCATTCACTCGCTGATCTATCGCGCGCGCGAATCCGGGGTGGAGCAGCCGAGTTTCGAGCTGTGGGACGATGCGCCGGCCTCGAAGGCAAAACTGATCGTGATCGACGAATGCTCGATGGTGGACGCCGAGCTCGGCCGCGACCTGATGTCGTTCGAATGCCCGCTATTGGTGCTCGGCGATCCCGCACAGCTGCCGCCGATCCAGGGCGGCGGCTACTTCACCGCCTGCGAGCCCGACGCGATGCTGACCGAGGTGCATCGCCAGGCGCAGAACGATCCAATCGTGCGGATGTCGATGGATATTCGCGAAGGCCGCGAACTTGAGATCGGCCGCTACGGCGAAAGCGAAGTCGTCTCGCGCGCCGAGCTCGACCCGGACCGGGTGATGCGCGCCGATCAGGTTCTGGTTGGACGCAACAATACGCGGCGCTCCTACAACATGCGGATGCGGCAAAAGCAGCACATCGAGGATCCCTTGCCGGTCGCCGGCGACAAGCTGGTCTGCCTGCGCAACAACCGCAAGAAAGGCCTGTTCAACGGCGGGCTGTGGCGGGTGAAGTCGCGCGCGCAGTCGAAATCGAAAATCATCACCATGCGGCTGTCGCCTGACGAAGACTTTGGATCGAAAGTGACAAAGGTCTCGGTTCGCGGCGACTGTTTTGGCGGCGCGATCGAGACCATCCCGTGGGAGCAGCGCAAGCCCTATGACGAGTTCGATTACGGCTACGTGCTCACGGTGCACAAATCGCAGGGCTCGCAATGGGACGACGTGGTGCTGTTCGACGAGAGCTTTGCGTTCCAGGACAGCCGCGCGCGATGGCTCTACACCGGCATTACGCGCGCGGCGAAACGGCTGAGCGTGGTGGTGTGAGGCGGTGCGACAGAGAGGGACATGAAGAAACGTTTCAAAGTCGGCGATCATGTGACCTGGAATTCCGAGGCCGGACGTGTCAGCGGCAGGATTATCAAGGTCCATATAAAGGACATCGACTACAAAGGACACACGCATCACGCCAACCCTGATGAGCCGCAATATGAAATCAAAAGCGATAAGACAGACCATATCGCAATGCATAAAGGATCGGCTTTAAAGAGGCTGGGCGCAAAGTGAGCCATCTATAACTTCAGACCTTGAATTGTGTCATGAAGCTCTCCCGCCAAGCCGGTTGTACAACCGATCGCCAAGGCGGATCTGCGAGGCAAAGCAGCTTGCTGAATTACAATAATTTCGCTTGCTCGGGCGGATAGCTAACCCGCATTCCTTCCACCTGCGCGAACGGCGTGAGCTTGTGCGTGCGATAGCTGCTCTCTGATAGAATCTCTATCACCGGCACGGCGCGCGCATTGAGCGCGTCGGCAACCAGAGAACGATGGCACCTCCATGGCACCGCTTCGGCACACATGATGGCGACGCGTTTCTGACGACTCATCTCAATGAGCGTTTGCAGCGCGTCCTGAAATGGCTCTGTTTGCATATAGTCAGCGTAGCCGCGAAAGCTTGCGTTGCGCCATCCGGTGTTCGTGGGAATCCTTGCGGGCGTGCCGCAAACCGCCCAGCGATTGCATGGGCACATATTCGATGTGCTCGGTCTTCAGCGTGCCGGCCAGCGCGGCGTCATTGAATTGCGGGTTGTGACGCGAGCGGGGCACCGTGCGGATGTCCACGAGGCGTTCGATGCCGTAGGCTCGCAGCAAGGCGATGAAGCGCTCGATCGGCAACGTCGAATGACCGAGGGTGAAAATAGCGCCCTCCGGCCAATGCGCGGCCTGCGGGGGAGGATGTTCGCTCATGGCAACAGGCCTCCGCGCATGGACTGCCGTTTCAGGCGCCCTTCGTTGTCCTAAGACAGCCCCTCGGCATATAACGATCTAATCAGCCGCAGCAATCATCGGGCCGCGCCATGCGTGGGCGCCCGTTGGACAAGCGGGATATATTCACGAACTCGTGTCCTTTCCGCGGTAACAATGCCGGTCCCGCCGCGTATCTTGGGATGTCTGACAGACGGGCGCCGTTTGCGAAGCCCGGCCCGCGCCCTAAACTGCTCCTTCAATCCGCCCAACGAACGCTCAAGAGGAAGCCCCATGTCCCGCAGCCACTTCAGCCGCCTTTCGCTCTGCGCCGCCGTCGGCGCGCTCGCGATCACCGCATTCCAGGTCGCGCCGTTGCGCGCCGCCGAAGACGCCGTGGTCATCCCCGCTCCCACCGCAGACGTTCAGGCCTCCGATGGCATCCAGACCGCGGTGATCGCCGGCGGGTGTTTCTGGGGCGTGCAGGGCGTGTTCCAGCATACCGCCGGCGTCGTCAACGCCGTGTCGGGCTATGCCGGCGGCAGCAAGGTGACCGCCGACTACACCATGGTCTCCACCGGCGCCACGGGCCACGCCGAATCCGTCGAGATCAAGTACGACCCGAAGAAGATCAGCTACGGCAAGATCCTGCAGATCTTCTTTTCGGTCGCCCACGATCCGACCCAGTTGAACCGCCAGGGGCCGGACAGCGGCACGCAATATCGCTCGGCGATCTTCACCACCAGTGACGAGCAGAAGAAGGTTGCGGAGGCCTATATTGCGCAGCTCAATGCCGCCAAGGTTTTCAGGAAGCCGATCGTGACCAAGGTCGGGCCGCTGGAAGCGTTCTATCCGGCGGAGGCCTATCATCAGGATTACCTGACGCTGCACCCGAACCAGCCCTATATTGCCTATAACGACATTCCCAAGGTCGAGAACCTGAAGAAGATTTTCGCGGACAACTACATCGAGAAGCCGACGCTGGTAAGCAGCGCAAAGGTTACCAACTAGGATCACGGAGGCTCCATGCCCGACACCAGGACGATGCCCGGCAAGATCGAGAAGAGCGAGGCGGAGTGGCGCAAGGAATTGACGCCGATGCAATATGCGGTGCTGCGCGAGAAGGCGACCGAGCGGCCGTTCTCCGGCGAATACGAGCATGAGCAGCGGCCCGGCACCTACACCTGCGCCGGCTGCGGGCAGACGCTGTTCGAATCCGACGCCAAGTTCGATTCCGGCTGCGGCTGGCCGAGCTTTACCGCAACCGGCGGTGGAGAGCCACGTCGACGAGGAGCGCGACGTCAGCCACGGCATGATCCGGACCGAGGTGCTTTGTTCGAAATGCAACGGCCATCTCGGCCACGTGTTCGACGACGGGCCCGGCCCGACCGGACTGCGCTACTGCATCAATTCGGCAGCGCTGAAACTGGAGCCGAAATAGGCCGAACCGGGTTCCTTTGATGGAACCAACGGCCGGACTGTGCTTTTCTTCAAGCGGCGAGGCAGGTGGATGTCTATTCGCTTCGCCTGCTTGGGGAGAATGCCATGTCGCTCGGAACGATACTCATCATCATCCTGATCATCTTCCTGCTCGGCGGCTTCAGCGGCCGGTTCGGCGGCTACGGCTACGGCTACGGGCCACTCCGGAATGGGCCTCGTCGGCGTCATTCTGGTCGTGTTGCTCGTTCTGGTGCTGCTCGGCAAGCTCTGAGTCCTACAAGCTATTGAAATTACAGGATTTTTTACGCACAACGCCCTGCCATGCCTGGATTCATTATCAGGCCGGTCAGGAGTTGCATTTCTGTCAAACAAGCTTATATTAGGGGCTGTCCTGAAATGACGTGCACCGGTGCCGCCCTTGGGCGGGCCCGTGCGACCTGTTCGCGATTTTCTTCGCGTTCTCACTAAAAAAAGTTCTCACTAAAAGATCAGAGGTCCCTGACCATGGCTTCCTTCAGCTTCAACACTGCCGCCGAACTGTTTCCCGCCGCGATCCGCAAGAAGAAGCGGGCGGGCTTTGCGTATCGGCGATTTGGCACCGCGGCCGAAGCGGTCCGCTTCGCGATCGAGGAACTGCCGGCGGATTCGCTGAACGGCGCCTATCTGCAGGTCGATGAAGCCCGCTTCGACCAGAGCGGCATCCGCACGCTGTATGAGAGCCAGGATTTTCCGCTGCCGCGCCGCCCGCGTGCGCCTGAGCCCGCGCCCGCCGGCGACAAAGCCGACGCCGACGCGGCGTAATTCCACGCATCAATCGATCCCCTCGGATCCAGTCCGAGGGCAAGCTTTTCCGATCTCGCGCTAGCGCGGCTGCTTGTCCATCCAGCGCCGCAGCAGCCGCACGTTGCGCATGTTGGCGCGGAACATCACGTCGAATGCGTCGCCCGCCAGCGGCACCATCCCGACGACGCCATCGAGCGCGACATTGCCGAGCATGCGCGCCGTGAGGTGCCACGGCGCGCCGAGCGCGCGCGCCTCGCGCACCAGCCACAGCGAAATCGCGGTCGTGATGATATCGCCGACCACCGGAATCAATCCGATCAGGCCGTCGATGCCGTAGCGGATGTTGGTGCCCGGCAGGATGAAGGCGACGTCCAGAAGCTTGGCCAGCGCATCGAGCCGCGCCAGCCGCTGCTCGCGGGTGAGATTGCCGAACGGATTGGCATTTGCATTGCCGAAATCGAACTGGAAGCCGCTGGAACTGCGGACCCAGCGATTCCGCCGGGATTTCGCGTCCATCCTGATCGATGATCGGGCCGCGCGCCTCCGGCCCACGAAAGGTTGCGCGGGAGGTTTTCCCGGCACGCGCCGTGCCGGGGGATAAAATATCTTCGTTCGACATCGCCATCAGATGGTAACGTCCGAGGCCGCCGCAAGTTGCGTCACGCGGTCGCGCTTCAGCGCCGTCCTTACGCTGGCGCCGGCTTGTCGTCGATCGCCTCATGCGCCAGCCACGACGAGAGCGTCGCGGGAATAAAACCGACCAGGCCATAAAGGATGAACTGGACCAGCGCCGCTGTCCGGCCCGCGGGAGCCGTAGAGCAGTTCCGCGGCAGCAAAGGCGAGCGCGCCGACGATCAGCATCCGGACAACCGGGCCAATTCTTTTGACGTGCCAGAGAATATCATCGACCGCACCCAGCATCAGCGACGGCACGATGCCGAACAGATAGCTGTACTGAAGCGTCTTGGCGAAGACGACAAAGAGCTTTTTGACCTCCGCCAAATTGGTTTCGGTCCAGTAGCCGGACATATAGGTGGTCGCGAACAGCAGCAAAAACCCGCCGAGCAGCGGCCCCAGCAGCGCAAAGATCAGGTACCGCTTCATGCCGCCTCCTCGCGCCTTGTCAGGGATGGTAGTTTCGCCATTGCGCCAGCGGCGGTCAATGTCTGCGCGCTCCCATTACCGAACCCTCAAACCATTTTCAAACTTGAGAATGGCGAGACCGAAGGTAAACTCGCATGATGAAACCCCCTTCGCGTCCGTTCGCCGCTTTCTCGAAGGTCTCGGTCAATAGCCGGACCGTGATTCCGCGCGAGGTGTGCGAACAACTGAAGCTCAGGCACGGCGATACCTTGCGCTTTCGGCTGACCGACAAAGGCATACTACTCGACAAGGCGACTGAAGCGGGCGACCCGTTCGCAGCGTTTTCCGAATGGAGATCCGAGGCCGATGAGAAGGCCTTTGCCGATTTATGATGGATTGCGGGTCAAGCGCGGCAATGACGGACGCAAACCGCGCCGTCCCTACTCGCCCCACGCCGCGAACGCGTCGTTGAACGCGCGCTCGCCGGGGGCGCCCTTTTCGATCGCGATGATGGCGCGGCGCTGGTTGACATAGACCAGCGGCACGTCGAACCACGAGCGCTCCTTCAGGAGCTGCAGGTTGCGCTGGCGGTCGGCATCGACATTCGACAGACCGACCAGGAAGAAGCCGTCGGTGACCTTGACCGCGAGGCCCGCCAGCGGCGTGCCGCGCGCCTGCTCGTTGGATTTCATCAGAATGCCCGGCACGTTGCCGACGCCGCCGCCGGAGAAATCCGGCGGCAGGATGAACGTCAGCTCCGCGGTATGGCTTGCGGGCAGCGAACGTATCGGTGTTGCGGCGGAACGACATCGTCATCTTGAACTTGCGGTCGGGAATATCGACGTCGGCGCGCACGGCGATATCGGCCTTCTGGCCGGCGCTGGCCTTGATCTGTTCGGTACGCCAGATCACCGAGCCGACATATTGCTTGCCCTTGGGATCGGCGGGATCCTCGTCATACAGCACGACGCGCTGCGCCACCGGCGCGAGCTGCTCGGTCGACGAGGGCTGGCCGACGCGATCGGGAATTTTCGGCTTCGAAAGCGGCGAGGCATCCTTTGGCGCTTCCACCACCGAAGGCTGTGGCTTGAACAGGCCGGTGACGGCGGTCACCACCGACTTGCCCCACAGGATCCCGGCGCCCACCAGGATCAGCACGATGCCGATCGCGATCGCGCTCTTGAACGGAAATACCGCTCCGGTGCGGGCGCGCCGCTTCGGCTCGCGGTCCGGCGCAAGCCGCGGGCGCGGCGGCGGCGGCTGGGCGTAGCGCTCCGCTTCCTCGACCGACTCGTCATAGGAATAGGGCGTGTCGGGATCGGCGCCGCGGTCTTCCATGCTCGGCTCGAGCCGGTCGAACTCCGGCGAGGGCGAGGGCACGTTGGCATAGGTCTTTCGCGCAGCGCGGTTGGCCTGGGCCGCGGCGCGGCCGAGATCGTCGGCGTCGGCGGCGATGTCGCGGAATCCGCGCACGCCCGGGGCTTGCTGGGCGCTGTTGTCGGGGCCGCGGCGCGGCGCGCCCGCGCGCTCGCGGGTCGGCGGCAGCTGCGGGTCGGGCATCGGGACTTGCGGCTGGGAATTGGGCGGTTGCGGCCGCGATGGCGGCGGCGCATCGGCGCGAAGGTTGCGCGGCGGGCGCTGGTCTTGCCGATCTTCCTGTCCGGGCGGCCGCTCGTTGCGCGCTTGCGGCGAAGGCGGGCGCGGGCGCGGGCCTTGCGATGTCGATGGCGGCGCCGCTTCGCCCGGCCGCGCATTGGGCCGGGTGCTGGCGCGGAACGCGTCGCCGGAGCGCGCGCGATCGCCGCCGGCGCGCGATGCGTCGCGGACGCGCTGGGCGGCCTCGGATTCGACCTTGCGCACCGCCTCTTCCAGCGACAGCCGCTCGCGGGTGATTTCGGACTCGCTCAACGGCGGTTGCACGCTGCGCAGCTGCGCGATCAGCGCGGCGCGCGCCCTTTCATAAAGCGCGCGGCGGCTCTCGCCGGGGGCACTGGGATCCAGTCCGGCAATAGCGCGGGCGATCAGCGGGTAGTAATCAGCCATCTCTATTCAACATTGCGGGCTTTCCGTAACATCCCGTTAAGCCTCGAACGGGTTCTGGACCAGAATAGTATCCTCGCGTTCCGGGCTGGTGGAAAGCAAGGCGATTGGGCAGCCCACCAGTTCTTCCACCCGGCGGACATATTTGATGGCCTGCGCCGGCAAATCCGCCCATGAGCGGGCATTGGCGGTCGGCTCCTTCCAGCCCTCGATGGTCTCGTAGACCGGCACCACCCGGGCCTGCGCGCCCTCGCCCGCCGGCAGATGGTCGATTTCCGTGCCGTCCAGCAGGTAACCGGTGCAGACCTCGATTGAGTCGAAACCGTCGAGAATATCGAGCTTGGTCAGGGCCAGGCCGTTGATGCCGCAGGTCCGCACGGTCTGGCGCACCAGCATGGCGTCGAACCAGCCGCAGCGGCGCGGGCGGCCGGTGTTGGTTCCGAACTCGCGGCCGCGCTCGCCGATCTTGCGGCCGATCGCGTTGTCCTGTTCGGTCGGGAACGGCCCCTGCCCGACCCGGGTCGTGTAGGCCTTGCAGATGCCCAGCACATAGCCGACCGCGCTTGGCCCAAGGCCGCTGCCGGTCGCAGCCTGCGCCGCCACGGTGTTGGACGAGGTGACGTAAGGATAGGTGCCGTGGTCGACGTCGAGCAGCGCGCCCTGCGCGCCCTCGAACAGGATGCGCTTGCCCTCGCGGCGCTTCTGGTCGAGCAGCCGCCACACGGTTTCCGCGTAAGGCAAAAGCTGCGGCGCAAGCCGGGTCAACTCCTTCAAAATTCCGCCGCCGTCGATCTCTTCCAGACCAAGCCCCCGGCGCAACGCGTTGTGATGCGCCAGCAGGCGCTCGATCTTGTGCGGCAGCGTGTCGAGATCGGCGAGGTCCATCAGCCGGATCGCGCGGCGGCCGACCTTGTCCTCGTAAGCCGGGCCGATGCCGCGCCGGGTGGTGCCGATCGCGGTGATGGCGTTACCGGATTTCGCGGATCGCGTCGAGGTCGCGATGCAAGGGCAGGATCAGCGTGACGTTTTCGGCGACGCGCAGATTTTCCGGACTGACCGCAACGCCCTGGGCCTTCAGTTTTGCCACCTCATCGAGGAACGCCTGCGGATCGAACACCACGCCGTTGCCGATTACCGCCAATTTGGAAGGCCGCAATACGCCGGAGGGCAGCAGCGCCAGCTTGTAGGTTTCACCGTTGATCACGAGCGTATGGCCGGCGTTGTGACCGCCCTGGAAGCGCACGACGATGTCGGCCTGCTCCGACAACCAGTCGACGATCTTGCCCTTCCCTTCGTCGCCCCACTGGGCGCCGACGACGACAACATTGGCCATTTCGCGGGTATTCCCTCTGCAACTCTAACTGTTCAAGCACGATCTCTTCGGAAAACCGGCGCCGACCCACGTCCGAGGGCATGCATTTCCGGATCAGGCGCCCAGCCTTAATCACGGCCGGGGCCGCTCGCATGCGAGGCCCACAATCGGATAAAGGAAGCGGGCTATCGACGCAAGCAAGAACGGGCCCTCGGCCGGGCTCGGAGCGGGGTTCAACCTATTGATATCCCCTGAAAATTTGTGGCGGCACGAGGGCGGCGGCCGCCACCTCAATTGAAAACCCGGCGGGGCTCGCGGGCCCTTGCCCGAGGTTGCTATCGTCCGTCTCTGCGAGACGGAACCATGGAGCGACCGCGCCATGTCGAAAACTACCCGCGCGACGCTCGCGCTCACCAGACTGGGCATCAAATTCGCGCTGCACGCTTATGACTACGATCCAGGCGCTGACCGGATCGGCCTGCAGGCCGCGCAGGCGCTCCGCATTGAACCGCAACGCGTGCTGAAGACAGGGTAGAGTTCGGCGCAAAGATTGATGGCGGAAGTCGACGGCAAGCCGGTCTGCGTCGTGGTGCCGTCGGATCGCGAAGTCAGCATGAAAAAGCTTGCGGCGGCATTTCGCGGCAAGGCTGCGAACATGTTGCGTCCGGCCGATGCCGAACGGTTGACCGACGGAGGGGAGATCAGGACATGTCGGCGGCATCAGCCTCGCCAGAAGAACGGATGCGGTGGAGCGAGCATTGAACCGCAACGGTGCTGAAGACATTGATGGCGGAAGTCGACGGCAAGCCGGTCTGCGTCGTGGTGCCGTCGGATCGCGAAGTCAGCATGAAAAAGCTTGCGGCGGCATTTCGCGGCAAGGCTGCGAACATGTTGCGTCCGGCCGATGCCGAACGGTTGACCGGGTACCATGTCGGCGGCATCAGCCCATTCGCCCAGAAGAAACGGGTGCCGGTGGCGATCGAACAGAGCGCGCTGGCGCAAGCGACCGTTTACCTGAACGGCGGACAGCGCGGGTTGCAGATCGAGATCGATCCCGCAGACGCCGTCAGGGCGCTCGATGCGATCGTGCTGGAGATCACGGGCTGACCTCTGCGGCGGTTGCGCGCCGCGGAGGCTTGCCGATGTCTTGTTCCCGGATTACCCGATGCATGGACGCGATGCATCTTGCGCCTTGCTGCGTAGTGGAAATCCGTGTCTGTGAAGCAGGCCGGGCCAGAATTCCGGCCCGGTGCCTGACACCGGGCGCGGCCGCGGCGTCATTGAACCCGGGCCAAAAACGACCGCTCCATGTCTGCCTCCGATCCCACCCCGAGCGCCTCCGCCCCGGGCAGCTGGCTTGCCAATCAGCCCTATCTGCTGCTCTCCATCACCGCGCTGTGCTGGGCCGGCAACGCCATCGTCGGCCGTCTTGCCGCCGGCCATATTCCGCCGGTGACGCTGTCGTTCCTGCGCTGGTCGCTTGCGTTTCTCATTATTCTCCCGTTCGCGTGGAAGCATCTCAAGCGCGACTGGGGCGCAATCCGCGCCCGGCTCGGCACCATGATCGTGCTCTCCGTCACCGGGATCGGCGCCTTCAACACCCTGCAATACTGGGCACTCGAATATACCCAGGCGCTGAATACGCTGCTGCTGCAGTCGGCCGGACCGCTGTTCGTCGCAATGTGGTCGCTGATCCTGCTCGGGGTCCGCTTGACGCCGGCCCAGGCCAGCGGGATCGCGCTGTCGCTGACGGGCGTGCTGGTGATCCTGCTGCACGGCGACCTGACGACGCTCAGCAACATCGAGCTCAACAGGGGCGACCTCATCTTCATCGTGGCGCTGGCGATCTTCGGTCTCTATTCGGTGCTGTCGCTGAAGCGGCCGAAGATTCACGGCCTGTCGTTTGTCGGCTTCACCTTCGGCTGCGGCGCGGCCTGCTTGATACCGCTGTTGATCTGGGAGCTGTTGTCGCGGCCGTTGATGCAGCTCGACGCGATGAACCTGCTGACGCTGTTTTACGTCGCGGTGTTTCCCTCGACGCTGGCCTATCTGTGCTTCAATCGCGGCGTGCAGCTGATCGGCGCCAACCGAGCCGCGCCGTTCTTCCATGTGGTGCCGGTGTTCGGATCGGTGATGGCAATCGTCTTTCTCGGCGAACGCCCGCAGCTATTCCACATCCTCGGCTTTGCGCTGGTGCTGACCGGCGTTTTCGTTGCCTCGCGAAAACCGGCGAGCAAGCGCTAGCCTCGACTTGATCTTCGCCCTCACGAGTTTCGTTCACATGTTCGCCGGATCGCCTCCGGGATGCCCGCTCATGAGATCATTTCGACCCGACCATCCCTAAGCCGATAGATGCCGCCTACCACCTTGAGCTTGCCCTGTTCGACGGCGGAATTCAGGATCGGGGTGGCAGATTTCAGCTTAGCGACATTATCGATGACGTTTTGCCTGATAGCATTGTCGAGCAGATCGCCCGGCCTCCCCGAAACAGCTTTCACCGCGGGTGCGAGGCTTGTGACCAGGGAGGGCAGATGGCCCGGCAGCGTGGTGTTGTCCTTGAGCGACTTGATGGTCGCGTCAACCGCGCCGCAGGCGTCGTGGCCAAGTACCATGATCAGGGGCGTGTGCAGGATGGCAACCGCATATTCCATGCTGGCAATCGTATCGTCATTGGCGAAATTGCCGGCCACCCGGCAGACGAACAGGTCGCCTCTGCCGCTGTCAAAGGCGTATTCGGGCGCGATGCGCGAGTCGGCGCAACTCAGGATGCCGGCGTAGGGATTCTGTCCCCCAACCAGCGCTTCCCGTTCGCTCTTGAAGTCATGACGCCTGGCAACTCCATCGACGTACCGCTTGTTGCCTTTCGTCAACAGCTCCAATGAAGCATCGGGCGACACTACATTTTGCGGTTTTGGCGGTTTCTTGGCCTCCTTCGCGTTGACCGTTCCGGCCAATGTGAGCCCGGCGGCGGCTCCGCCTAATAGTCGGAGCAGACCACGGCGTGAGGGTTGAACCTGATGAGATGGACTTTCGCGACGACATACCTCGCACATGCAACGTCTCCATTTTGCCTGGATGGCTCGCAATGACGATCTGAACCTACCCGATCTTGAATTTGCTGTAGGCCTCGGCTGTCGCAATGATGACGTGCTCGGCGCAGCCGCTGCGGCGATGCGGATCGCTCAGGTTTTCATAATCGGCCGAGGTCATCATGTCGACGAATGCCGCAACGGATGGATAATACACCAGCGCCACATAGTCCCATTTGTTGCCGTCTTGCCGGCCGAGCGCAACCGCCTTGGCGTTGCCGGTCCACAACAACGTGCCGCCGCGCGCCTTGATCATGGGCACGGTCAGGGCGCTGTAGCGCAGATAGGCATCCCAGCCGCTGCCGTCGCCATCGAGCGAGCGCTCACGGAATCGCATAAGGTTCACCATCACGATCGGCCCCTGATGCTCCAGCTCCTTGAGGCCGTTGATATTCAGTAGATCCACGCCCATGACGTTCTCCACGATCGCTGTCGATAAGGTCCGGACATTGTAGCATTGCAAGGGCGGGACTTGTCGCGGCCCGTGAATCCGGCACAACTAATGCGATCCGATGACGATTCCCGCACCATCGCCGCACTGCCCGCGATCCGCTCGGATGGTTCAATAACCAGCCCTATCTGCTCTTGAGCCTGACCTCGCTGTTCTGGGCCGGCAATATCGTGCTTGGGCGATATGTCGCCGGCCACGTGCCGCCGCTGACGCTGTCCTGCGTCAGGTGGATCGGGGCATTCCTGATATTGCTGCCGTTCGCATGGGGGCATCTTGGACGCGACTGGCCGGTGCTGCGCTCCCATCTTGCGCTGATGGTGGTGCTGTCGGCGACGGGGTTTGCCCTCAACAACGCGCTGTCATACTGGGGTCTGCAACACACCCAGGCGCTGAACGCGCTATTGATCCAGTCGTCGGGACCGTTGTTCGTGGCGCTGTGGTCGCTGCTGCTGTTTGGGCTGCGGCTGACATGGGCACAGCTCGCCGGCATTGCCATCTCGCTTGCGGGCGTGCTGACCATCGTCCTGCGCGGCGATTTTGCCGCGCTCGCCAGCATCCAGTTCAACAAGGGCGACGTGATGTTCGCCGCGGCGCTACTGGTGTTCGGACTTTATTCGGCACTGATGCTGCGCCGGCCGAAGATGCACCAGCTGTCGCTGATTTCCTTCACCACCGGCTGCGGCGCGCTGCTGCTGTTGCCGTTCTCGATCTGGGAATTCTCAACCGGCTTTACGCTGAAGTTCGACGCGTTGACGACCGCGACCCTGATCTATGTCGTGATCTTCCCCTCCACGCTGGCCTATTTGTTCTTCAACCGCGGCATCGCGCTGATCGGACCGAACCGCGCCGCGCCGTTCTTTCATCTGGTGCCGGTGTTCGGCTCGGCGATGGCGATCCTGCTGCTCGGCGAGCAGCCGCGGCTGTATCATCTCGTTGGCTATATGCTGGTGCTGGCGGGCGTGGTGATCGCGTCGCGGCCGGCATCGGCTGCTTGAACTTCCCCGCGGAGAGCTCAATCGCCTTCCGCTTTCGCCTCGGGCAGGCTAGCCTGCCCCGTCAAGAAGCCGATCAAGAAGCCTTATGGGATGGAACAGAATGATTTCGCTGATGATACAACGCTTGCGGACGGCCGCGGTATGCGCACTGGTTTCCGCGGGGCTCGTTTCCGCCGCTTCGGCGCAAACCGCCTATCCGAACCGAACCATCACGCTGGTGTTGCCGTTCGCGGCCGGTAGCGGCACCGACACTACGACGCGGATCATTTCGCAGCACCTGGGTGCGGCGCTCGGCGTCGGCATCGTCATCGACAACAAACCCGGCGCCAATGGCATGATCGCGGCGACCTACGTCGCGCGCGCCGCCCCCGACGGCTACACGCTGTTCGTCACCACCAACACCACGCACTCCGCCAATCCGTACCTGCTCAAAACCCTGACCTATGACCCGGTCAAGGATTTCACGCCGATCGCGCGCACCGGCGACCTTCCGTTCATGCTGGTGGTCAATCCCGACCTGCCGGCCAAAAGCGTCCCGGAGCTGGTCGCCTATGGCAAGGCCAACCCGGGCAAGCTGACCTACGCCAGCGGCAGCTCATCCAGCATCGTGTCCGGCGCGACATTCGCGCACAATGCCGGCATCGACATGCTGCACGTGCCCTACAAGAGTTCGCCTCCGGCGCTGAACGACGTGATCGGCGGCCGCATCTCGATGATATTCATCGACGTGCTCACCGGCCTGCCGCACGTCAAGGGCAACGCATTGCGCGCGCTCGCCGTCACCACCAAGGAAAGATCGCCGCTGCTGCCTGAATTGCCGTCGATGCAGGAGGCGGGCGTGCCGGATTTTGACATCACGTCCTGGCAGGGCTACTTCGCGCCCGCGAACACGCCGAAGGAAATCGTCACGCGCCTCAACGCCGAAATCCGCAAGATCGTCGAGAAGCCCGAAATCAAGGCGCAGCTCGCAACGCTCGGCATGGACGCGTTTTCAGGCACGCCGGAACAGCTTGGCACGTTCGTGGGCGAGCAACTGGTGTTGTGGGAGAGATTGATCAAAAACGCTGGAATCGAGAAGCAGTGACGATAACATCGCGATCCCTGCAACACCGAAAATCAATCGGGAGATGAAATGTCGAAGTTCAGAATTGTGACGCCGAAAGGCGCGAGTTTTACGGTCGCCGGCGGCGGTTATGGGTTCGAGAAGGAAGCGCTCGATCCGATCGGCGCCGAGATCGTCGAGGCGCCGGCCAATGAAACCGAGTTCATCGCCGCGGCCCGCAACGCCGACGCCATCTACGCCAAGGGCATGCCGATCACCAAGACCATCATCGATGCCCTGGAAAACTGCAAGGTCATCACGCTCGGCAGCGTCGGCGTCGACAGCGTCGACGTCAAGGCCGCCACCGCGCGCGGCATCCCCGTCACCAACATTCCCGACACCTTCATCGAGGAAGTCGCCGATCACGCCATGATGTTGCTGCTGGCGGGCTTCCGCCGGCTGGTCGCGCAGGACAAAATGGTCCGCGAGGGACGCTGGTCCGAGGGCCGCCCGGCGCTACTCAAGATTCCACGGCTGATGGGGCAAACGCTGGGCTTCATCTCGTTCGGGCGGGTGGCGCGCGCCGTCGCAAAGCGCGCGGCGCCGTTCGGGTTGCGGCTGATGGCCTACGATCCGTTTATTCAGGAAACGCTGATTTCCGAGCACGGCGTGATACCGGCGACCCTGTCGGAGGTGCTCTCGCAATCGGATTTCGTATCGATGCACGCGCCGGCGCGTCCCGAGGTCCATCACATGCTCGGCGAAAAGCATTTCAGGCAAATGAAGCCGAGCGCCGTTTTCATCAATACCGGGCGCGGTGCGACGGTGGACGAGGAAGCGCTGATCAAGGCGTTGCAGGAGGGCTGGATCGCGCATGCCGCCCTTGACGTGTTGGAGAAGGAGCCGCCTTCGCACAACAATCCGATGCTGGGCATGGACAACGTGACGCTGACGGCCCACGTCGCCTCGGCCTCGGCACGTTTCGACGAGGCGCGCAAGCGCCGCGTCGGCTACGAATTGTCGCTGGTTCTGTCCGGCCTGTGGCCGGTAAGCTGCGTCAATCCGTCGGTGCTGCAAAACACCGCGCTGCGGCGCTGGCAACCCGTCAGCATGGACCGCGGCCCGAACAGCTAGGCAACTGCTCTTTGTTGTCGACGACTTTTGTCGCCGGCTCGTACACCGATACTGATCAAGAAAAAGCAGCGCGGCGATTATCGCGCCGCGCTGCTGGTGACTAAGGGCACCTTGCTGTGCCGGCCGATGCCGAAGCGAACTCAGCTATAGACTTCAAACAATCCGGCGCCGCCCTGACCGCCGCCGATGCACATTGTCACCACGGCCCACTTGGCCTTGCGCCGGCGACCCTCTTGCAGGATGTGGCCGGTGAGCCGCGCGCCGGTCATCCCGAAGGGATGGCCGATGGCGATCGAGCCGCCGTTGACGTTGTACTTGTCGGGGTCGATGCCGAGCTGGTCACGGGAATAGAGACACTGGCTGGCAAACGCCTCGTTGAGCTCCCAAAGATCGATATCGTCGATTTTCATGCCGTGACGTTTCAACAGCTTCGGCACCGCGTAGATCGGGCCGATGCCCATCTCGTCCGGCTCGCAGCCCGCCGACGCCCACGCGACGAAGCGGCCCATCGGCTGCAGGCCGCGCTTTTCCGCGTCCTTGGCTTCCATCAGCACGACGGCGGCCGCGCCATCCGAAAGCTGGCTGGCGTTGCCGGCGGTGATGTATTTGCCGGGGCCTTTCACCGGCTCGAGCTTGGACAGGCCCTCCATCGTGGTGTCGGGCCGGTTGCACTCGTCGCGGTCGACGACATAGTCGACGATGCTCTCGGCCTTGGTTGCCTTGTCGACCGCCTTCATCTTGGTCTTCATCGGGACGATTTCGTCCTTGAACTTGTTGGCCTGCTGGGCGGCGGCCATGCGGCGCTGCGATTCCAGCGAGTACTCGTCCTGGTATTCGCGGCTGACCTTGTAGCGCTCGGCGACGATATCGGCGGTGTCGATCATCGCCATGAAGATATCGGGTGCGACCTTCAATAACTCCGGATCGATCGATTCCTTCGGCGAGCCGCCGCCGGGGACCGAGATGCTTTCGACACCGCCGGCAACGATGCATTCGGCGCCGTCCGAGCGGATGCTGTTTGCCGCCATCGCGATGGTCTGCAATCCCGACGAGCAGAAACGGTTGACCGAGACACCGGCGGTCGATTTCGGCATGCCGGCGAGCAGCGCGGCCTGGCGGCCGATATTGGGGGCGCCATGAGCGCAATTGCCGAGATAGCAATCCTCGACGTAGTCCTTGTCTACGCCGGCGCGCTCCACGGCGTGCTTGATGGCGTGGGCGGCCATCGACATCGGTGGGGTGATATTGAACCCGCCGCGACCGGATTTCGCCAGCCCCGTGCGTGCATAGGAAACGATAACGGCTTCACGCATTTTTTTCTCTCCCTTTGAGGTGGCCGATTATGGCGCGTATGAAGAAGCAATCGTACACATTTTTTACCGGAGGCGACAAAAATACCGTCCGGCGGGCCCGCCTCCGTCAGCGCAGGGAGCGGAGGCTGTAAACACCGCAAGTCGCGGCCGGCCGCGAGCCGCTTTCGAAATTCCGCGTCTCAGAATTTCACCGGCTTAAAATGTCAGGGCCTTGGCCTGTTTGACCTGCGGCAGCGCCTGCACCTTGGCGAGCACGTCCGCCGGCACCGCGCCATCGACCTCCACAAGGGCGATGGCGTCGCCGCCGGGTTTGTTGCGGCCGAGATGGAATGTCGCGATGTTGATCCTGGCATCGCCAAGCAGGCTCGCGAAGTGGCCGATGAAGCCCGGCTTGTCCTCATTGGTGACGTAGATCATCGACTTGCCGAACTCAGCGTCGACCCGGATGCCCTTGATATCCACCAGCCGCGGCTTGCCGTCGTGATAGACGGTGCCGGAGACCGATCGTTCCTGGCGCTCGGTGGTGACGGTGACGGTGATCAGGCTTTCATAGTCACTCTGCGACGCGCGCACGATCTCGTCGACCACCATGCCGCGCTCCTTGGCAACCACCGGCGCGGAGACGACGTTGACGTCGCCCAGCATCGGCCGCAGCAGGCCCGACAGCACCGCCGAGGTCAGCGCCTTGATCTTCATCGCGCCGACGTGACCCTCATAGGTGATCTGCACCTTCAGGATGCCGCTCTCGGTGAGCTGGCCGGCGAACGAGCCGAGCTTTTCGGCGAGCGCGATGAACGGCTTCAGCTTGGGCGCCTCTTCCGCCGTGATCGAGGGGAAGTTGACCGCGTTGGAGATCGCGCCGCTCAACAGATAGTCCGACATCTGCTCGGCCACCTGCAGCGCCACATTCTCCTGCGCTTCGGTGGTCGCTGCTCCCAGGTGCGGCGTGCAGATCACGTTGGGATGGCCGAACAGCACGTTGGAGGTGGCCGGCTCCTCGATGAACACGTCGAAGGCTGCGCCGGCGACATGGCCGGAATTCAGCGCCGCGACCAGCGCCTGCTCGTCGACCAGGCCGCCCCGCGCGCAGTTGATGAGGCGCACGCCCTTTTTCATCTTCGCCAGTGCCGCCGCGTCGATGATGTTTTTCGTTTTCTCGGTCAGCGGGGTGTGCAAGGTGATAAAATCGGCGCGCCTGAGCAGATCGTCGAGATCGACCTTTTCGACCCCGATATCCTTGGCGCGCTCCGGCGACAGGAACGGATCGAACGCGATCACTTTCATGCGCAGACCGAGCGCGCGGTCGGCGACGATCGAGCCGATATTGCCGCAGCCGATCACGCCGAGCGTCTTGGCGGTGATCTCGACCCCCATGAAGCGGTTCTTCTCCCACTTGCCGGCCTGGGTCGACGCATCGGCCTGCGGAATTTCGCGCGCCAGCGCCAGCATCAGGGTGATGGCGTGCTCGGCCGTGGTGATCGAATTGCCGAACGGCGTGTTCATCACGATGATGCCCCTGGCGGTGGCAGCCGGTATCTCGACATTATCGACGCCGATGCCGGCGCGGCCGATCACCTTCAGCCGCTTGGCCCTCTCGAGGATTTTCGCCGTGGCCTTGGTGGCGGAGCGGATCGCAAGCCCGTCGTAATCGCCGATGATCTCGGCGAGCTTTTCCTTGTCCTTGCCGAGATTGGGCTGGAAATCGACCTCGATGCCGCGGTCCTTGAAGATCTGCACGGCGGCGGGCGACAGGGCGTCGGAAATGAGAACTTTTGGTTTGGACATTTGATGTTTCCTTGAAAAATGAAACGTCGTCCCGGCCGAAGCGCCACTTGGCGCGGAGAGCCGGGACCCATACTCCGTGACGGCGGTTATGGGTCCCGGGTCGCAGGGCGAACGCCGCTTGCCCGGGACGACGACTGAGAAAACCTACGCGGCCTTGGGAAGCGCAGCCTTGGTCTCGGCGAACGCCCAGTCGATCCACTGCGTCAGCAGCGCGACGTCCTTGGCCTCCACCGTGGCGCCGCACCAGATGCGAAGACCCGCCGGTGCGTCGCGATAATGCGCGAAATCGTAACCCGCGCCTTCCTTCTCCACCAGGGCCACCAGCCGTTTGGCGAAGTCGGCTTGCGCGTCCGGGTTAAGCGCGGTGATCGCGGGATCGACCACCTTCATGCACACCGAGGTATTGGAACGGATCGCCGGGTCCTTCGCCAGGAAATCGATCCACGGTGTTTTCGCCTTCCAGTCGGCGAGCGCCCTGGTGTTGGCGTCGGCGCGCGCGATCAGGGCTTTGAGGCCGCCGATCGATTTCGCCCAGTTCAGCGCGTCGAGATAATCCTCGACACACAGCATCGACGGCGTGTTGATGGTTTCGCCCTCAAAAATACCTTCGTTGAGCTTGCCGCCCTTGGTCATGCGGAAGATTTTCGGCAGCGGCCATGCCGGCTTGTAGCTCTCGAGCCGCTCCACCGCGCGCGGTGAGAGCACCAGCATGCCATGCGCGGCCTCGCCGCCCAGCGCCTTCTGCCAGGAGAACGTCACCACATCGAGCTTGGGCCAGTCGAGCGGCTGCGCGAATGCTGCCGAGGTCGCATCGCAGATGGTGAGGCCTTCGCGGTTGGCGCTGATCCAGTCGGCATTGGGAACGCGGACGCCCGAGGTGGTGCCGTTCCAGGTGAAGACGATGTCGGAAGCCGGATCCGCCTTGCTCAGGTCGGGAATTTCGCCATAGCCGGCGTGCAGCTTGGTGACATCCTTGAGCTTGAGCTCCTTGACGATATCGCCGACCCAGCCTTCGCCGAAGGATTCCCAGGCGATCGTGGTCACGGGGCGCGCGCCAAGCAGCGACCACAGTGACATTTCGACCGCGCCGGTGTCGGACGCCGGCACGATGCCGATCCGGTAACCGGCTGGCACTTCAAGCACTTCGCGCGTCAGCTCGATCGCGAGCTTGAGCTTGGCCTTGCCGATTTTCGCGCGGTGCGAACGGCCGAGAGCGGCATCCTTGAGATTTTGGGCGTTCCAGCCGGGGCGCTTGGCACAGGGGCCGGACGAAAAATGCGGCACATTCGGCCGCAGAGCGGGCTTCGCTGCAGTCATGACCTATCCTTCCAGATAGCTGCCTCTCGGTGGGGAGAGGTTTCCCGCCGCGGTGCATAAGGGAATCAGCCTAAATCGTCAAGGAACTTTGGATGGATCAGGTATGACGCCGGGATCACGGGCGGTTGATGGCTCGGCGTCCTGGTCCGGCGGCGCCAGCGGGGGCGACTGCGAATCCAACAGTTCGGCCGCGTCGGTGACAAGCCTGGCCGCCTTTCTCCTGCTGGAGATTTTCAAGACGCTCTTTTCGTTCGCCTGCACGACGTACTCGTTGCCGATCCTCACAATCGAATAATTTTTCATCTGGGGTCCCCAAAGCTGCCCGAGCCGCCTCACGGGATACGTCAAGTTGTCACGGATCGCTCCGCAAAAAAAATTACGAAGGGCCAGTTAGTTTATCGCGCGTTAACCGGAATGAATGGCAAAACACGTTTCGCAATGGACGCAACGCCGCGCGGATCGGCGCCCACGATTGGCTGTATCAAAATCGCAGCGTCATCCCGACATGGCTCGGCTGAAATCCCAATCGCGCGTAGAATCGCTGCGCATCGACGCGGGTGTTATGCGTGAGCAGTTCGACCAGCTTGCAGCCCCTGGCGCGCGCTTCCGCGATGGCCCATTGCACCATGCGCTCTCCGATGCCGCGGCTGCGGCAATGGGCGGCGACGCGAACATCCTCGATCAGGCCGCGCGAGGCGCCCTGCGAGCTTAGCCCCGGCAGGATGCAGAGCTGCAGGCAACCGACGATGGCGCCTGTACCATCCTCCGCTACCACAAGCTGGATGCGCGGATCGCTGGCGAGCGCTTCGAAGGCGTGGAAATACGACGGCGGCAGCGGGTTTTCGAGGCGTTCCCGTGCGCTGCCGAGCGGATCGTCCGCCAGCATCGTCACGATGACGCCGACGTCGTCGCGGCGCGCGCGCCGGATGGTAATCGAGGAATTCCCGGCCATGATAATTCCGCTTGACCTCAGCGCGCCGGCGGCAGGCCAAGGGACCGTTCGGCCTCGCCGATCCAGCGACGCACGGCGGCATAGCCGTCGAGGTGGAAACCGCCCTCATGCGCCAGCCTCGTATAGGCCAGCAGCGAGACGTCGGCGAGGGAGAAGGCGTCGCCGACCAGAAACCTGGTCGCGGCAAGCTGGTGCTCCATCCGCGCCAGCGCAGCGTAGCCGCGCTTGATCTTGTCGGGATCGAGGTCCGATGAGGCTTTACCGAGATACACCATCTGGAAGCGGCACACCGCGACATAGGGCTCGTGGCTGTATTGTTCCCAGAACAGCCACTCGTCCATCTTCGCGGCCGCAAATGCGTCGGCGGGGATGAGATCGCTGCCGCGGGCGAGATAGCGAATGATGGCATTGGATTCGGCCAGCACGCGGCCATCCTCGAACTCGACCGTCGGCACCTGGCCCGCGCTGTTGAGCTTGAGAAACTGCGTCGTACGGGTCTCGCGCTTGAGCGTGTCGACGCCGATCCATGTGTAGGGCAGCGCCAGCCTGTCGCAGACCCATTTTACTTTCAGGCAATTGCCCGAATTGCTATCGCCGTAGATTTTCATGGCCGCCGCTGCCGTGGTTACGGCGACAGTGCAACAGTCCAGGGCAATTCTGTCAACAGGATCAGACGGACCGGTCAGGCGGCGAGATCAGAATTTGTAGCCGAGACCTGCACGCACGCTGTTCACATTGGAATCGAAATTCGACGTCACACGCAGATATTCGTATTCAACTCGTGCGAACAATCCTCTGTCCAGCATGATGTCGACACCGAAACCCAGGGAGTATCCATACACTAGTTTCGTCTTGTCGGCGTTCCACGCAACCACCGGAGGATAAGCCGAAAGGCTGCCTTCGACCTTCTGGCTACCAAGCCCGGCGCCGCCAAATAGATAAGGCAGGAAGCATCCAATGACGTAGGCGCCACGAACGCGCAACGAACCAAAGTCCGACACCTGCACCGTCAGGTTGGAATTGGTCACTGCAGTAACGTTGTTGACAACGGTAACCCCCGGAGAATTGGAGGACGCGCGCAATCCGCCATGCAGATAGTTTGCTTCGATGCCAACGACGACATCGTCCCATTGCGAATTGTAACCGGCAAACGCGCCACCGCCGCCGTTTTCGCCGTGCAGCAGCTGTCCTGACGGTTGCCAGGCTGGCGGGACGAACGCCGATTGCAGACCGCTATTGCTACCGGAATGCAGCTTTGACGTGATTGTTCCGTAGCTTCCTTGCCCGCCGATGTAGTAGCCCTGCCAGTTGACCGTTGCCGCGGCCGGCCCTTCGGTGAAACCACCGCGAAGAATCGGAAAATCGGGCATGTCGGCCGCCTGCGCGCCGGCCGCCACTCCTGATATCATCGCCGCCAGCAGAAACCTACGCATCCCCACGCTCCATCGGACTTCAACCCGGTGCTGATCATCGCCTGTTAACCTTAACCAATCGTTGTCGCCGCGCTGCGAAGGCATGATCTTGTCCCGAAAAGCGCGCCAAAACGGCGCGGGAAGATCCCGCGCCGTTAAGAAGTCTTAAGATCAATGCCCCGCCGATCAGCCCCTGCGCAGCGGCGGCACCTCGGCCGGCGGGCTGTCGAGCTGCCAGCGCACGCCCATTTTGAGATCGTGCGAGGTCAGGCTCTTGAACGTCGTCGGATTGACGATGGTGTTGCCGCCGTCCGCGGCCCTGAGATCGCCGGTCAGGCCGTCGCCCATGTCGAGATAGCGATAGGCGAGTTCGACGGTAAAATTCGGCGAGACCCTGTAGGCAAGACCGGCATGAAGCGCCCAGGCGAAATTCCATTTCGACCCATTGTCGCCGAATGCCAGCCCCGGGAGTCCGCCGGCGCTGGTGACGGCCAGGTCGCTGAAGTTCGCAATCGAGACCCGTGCCCCGCCGGCGCCGGCGCCGATGAACGGCGTTACGCCCCACCAGGTGCCGAGGTCGACATAGGCATTGGCGAGAGCCAGCCATTCGGATTTGGTGGCGTGAAAAGTGTGGGCGCCGAAGCCCCCGGGAAAGCTGATGAGATCGAAGCCGTCGAAATTCGAATTACCGCGATACTCGCCGGTAACATCGCCGCGGAACCAGGGATTGAACTTGTAACCGACGCCGAGGCCGAAGATGCCGGCGCTGTTAAAGCCCAGGCGCTGGCTTGACGAGGTGTTGGCGGCGTCGAGCGCGTTATTGAGCCGCTTGACGCGCTGATTGCTGAATCCGATATCGCCGCGCAGATACCACCCGCCGAAATCCTCGACCGGCGGCGGGACATACATTGGCGGCGGCGCGATGGTCATGTCCGCGGCAAATGCCATCGACGACAACAATGATGCCGCTCCGGCGGCAACCAGAGACTTGACGCTACGCATCGGCTTCGCCCTTTTGTGCGGTGAGGCCGGCAACGGGGGCCTCACATCCAGAACTCACCGCCGGACGATGTCACCGAATCCTTAAGCGCCGCTTAACCTTAATTATTAAGGTTGATAATCCCTGAAGATGTTTTTCGTCGATGGAATCGAGCGCGCGAAAAATCGCGAACTCACCACAATCGCTAACAATGTATTGACAAAAGGCGCGAAAGGATTGCGCGGCCCGTCCGCGTCAGCGCGCGTCTCTCGGCATCCTCGGCAGGAACACCGCGAGCAGGCCGATCGCCGGCAGCAAGGCGCAGACCTGATAGACGAACGCAATGCCGGTATGGTCGGCGATCTTGCCCAGCACGGCGGCGCCGAGGCCGCCGATGCCGAACGCAAATCCGAAGAACACCCCGGAGATCATCCCGAAGCGGTGCGGCATCAATTCCTGCGCGAACACGATGATCGACGAAGTCGCCGACGAGATGATCAAGCCGATGAACACCGTCAGCACCGCGCTGGCGTGCAAGCCGGCATAGGGCAGCGCCAGCGTGAACGGCAGCGCGCCGAGGATCGAGAACCAGATCACGTATTTGCGGCCGAAGCGATCGCCCAGCGGTCCACCGAAGAAGGCCCCCGCCGCGTTCGACGCCAGGAAGATGAAGAGATAGAGCTGGGCGGCCTGGGTCGAGATTGCGAACTTGTCGATCAGATAGAATATGTAATAGCTCGACAGGCTCGACACATAGAGCTGCTTGGAGAACAACAGCGCGACCAGCACCACGAGCGCGATCATGACCCGACGGGAGGTCGGCGCGTCCGGATGCGCATGGAGCGGCGCCAGCTTTTTCGCGGCAATCTGCGGCCTGTACCAATATCCGATCCGCCACAGGATAACGATCGCCACGAACGCGATCGAGCAGAACCAGGCGATGCTTGACTGGCCGAACGGCACCACGATCAAGGCCGCGAGCAGCGGACCCATCGAGGTTCCGAAACTGCCGCCGACCTGAAACACCGATTGCGCGAAGCCGTAGCGCCCGCCGGAGGCGAGCCGCGCGATCCGCGCCGATTCCGGATGGAACACTGCCGAGCCGAGCCCGACCAGGGCCGCCGCAACCAGGATGACCGCGTAATGCTGCGCGACTGAGAGCAGCAGCAGGCCGAAGAAGGTAAATCCCATGCCGAGCGCGAGCGAAAACGGCTGCGCCTTGCGGTCGGTGAAATGTCCGACTACCGGCTGCAGCAGCGAGGCGGTGAACTGGAACGCCAGCGTGATCAGTCCGATCTGCGCGAAGTCGAGCGCATAGCTCTCTTTCAGGATCGGATAGACCGACGGAATCAGCGACTGCATGGTGTCGTTGAGGAAATGCGACAGGCTGATGCCGCCGAGCACGATGTAAGCCGGCCCCGCCGCGGTGGCCCTGGCGGCGGAAGCCGAGGTCACATCCGGCACGATCACCGGCGCGACCAGCGCTTCTTCGGAGACGACGACCGGCTTGTTCAAGGCATGATTCCCGAGAAGAAATTCGCAGGCGACACAGGTTTCCTACGATGGCCGCGGGGCCTCGACCAGCACCATAAAATAATGGCTGCGATGCGATCTGCGATCAGGCCGCGGCCTGGCCGAGCGCGGTGACGATGTTATCGACCACTTCCTCGACCAGGATGCGGTCGTCGCCCTCGCCCATCACGCGGATCACAGGCTCGGTGCCGGATGAGCGGACCAGCAAGCGGCCATGGCCGTTGAGCCGTTTTTCGCCGGCGTCGATGGCCGATTTGACCTCGGCGTCGTCGAGCGGCTTGCCGCTGCGATAACGCACATTCTTCAGGATTTGCGGCAACGGATCGAAGCGATGACAAACCTCCGACACCGGCCGGCGAAGTTTTTGCACCACCGCGAGCACCTGCAGCGCCGCGACAAACCCGTCGCCGGTGGTGGCGTAGTCTGACAGAATAATGTGTCCGGAGGGCTCGCCGCCGAGGTTGTAGCCGCCGCTCAGCATCCGTTCGAGCACATAGCGATCGCCGACCGGCGTGCGCAGGAGCTCGATGCCCTGGCCTTCGAGGAAACGCTCCAATCCCAGATTCGACATCACCGTCGAGACGATGGCCGGCTTGGCGAGGCGGCCGTCTTCCTTCCAGCTTTGCGCGATCACCGCGAGCAGCTGGTCGCCGTCGATCAGGTGTCCGCGTTCATCGGTCAGGATGACCCGATCGGCGTCGCCATCGAGCGCGATGCCGATGTCGGCGCGCATTTCGCGCACCTTGCGGCTCAGTGCTTCCGGCGAGGTCGATCCGCATTCCTTGTTGATGTTGAATCCATCCGGCTCGACGCCGATCGAGATAACATCGGCGCCCAGCTCCCACAGCGCTTCCGGCACCACCCGGTAGGCCGCGCCGTTGGCGCAATCGACCACCACGCGCAAGCCGTCGAAGGAGAGATCGCGCGGCAGCGTGCGCTTGGCGAATTCAATGTAGCGGTCATGGACGCCGTCGATGCGGCGGGCGCGCCCGAGACTGGCGCTCTGCGCCAGGCGCTTGTCGAGCCGCTCGTCCATCAGCTGCTCGATCTGCTTTTCGACATCGTCGGATAATTTGAAGCCCTGCGGACCGAACAGCTTGATGCCGTTGTCTTCGAACAGATTATGCGACGCCGAAATCATCACGCCGAGATCGGCGCGCATCGACTTGGTCAGCATCGCCACCGCCGGCGTCGGCATCGGGCCGAGCAGCAGCACATCCATGCCGACCGAGGTAAAACCGGCCACCATTGCGTATTCGATCATGTAGCCGGAAAGCCGCGTGTCCTTGCCGATGACGACGCGATGGCGATGGTCGCCGCGCTGAAACACCAATCCGGCCGCCTGCCCGACTTTGAGCGCCAGCTCCGGAGTGATCAGACCGTTGGCACGGCCCCGAATCCCATCCGTACCGAAATATTTGCGGCTCATGTGACCCCCGATATCGTCAGGGCTTCTCACGCCCCCCGCCAAGAAGCCCCGAACGCCCGCCATCATAGCGTGTAGGCTTATAATGCTTTCACCGCCAGAATGGCCTCAAAAAATATGATGAATCATTACCGGCGGTCAATCCGGTGGCTGGCTGCTAAGATATTGTTAACGCACGAATTATGTCGGAAACTGGACCCTAGGGCCGCAGGCGTTAATCCTTCCGTTTGACGTGACGATCCTGTTTCGACGGCGGCGGCTGGGTGACATTGACCGGATCGGAGGCCGGAAAGGTCTCTTCCAGCCCCTCCTCCAGGGCCTGATCGAGCCGGCGCTTCTCGGCGCTTTTGGCGTCCTCGGCCGCGGAGCGTGGTTCGGTCATGGCTGCCTCCTGGTTGCCCCCGTTCCGCCGAGCGATTTGGCGGATGGCCCAACCATGCTAGATGACCGTCAAAGCGATAAATACAAGAAGGGCCGGAAACGTCGATGAAACATGTCACCTGCATTGAGGATCTGCGCCAGCTGCACATGCGCCGCGTGCCGAAAGCGTTTTTCGACTACGCCGATCGCGGTTCTTATTCCGAGGACACGCTGCGCGCCAACCGCGCCGATCTCGAAGCGATCAAGTTTCGCCAGCGTGTACTGGTCGATGTCTCCAAGCGCGATCTCTCCACCACGATTCTCGGCGAGCCCGCGTCGATGCCGCTGATACTCGCGCCGGTCGGGTTGTTGGGCATGCAACACGGCGACGGCGAAATCATCGCGTGCCGGGCGGCACAGGCCGCCGGCATTCCGTTCACGCTAAGCACGATGTCGATCTGCTCGATCGAGGACGTTGCAGCGAACGTCGACAAGCCGTTCTGGTTTCAGCTTTACGTCATGAAGGACCGCGGGTTCATCAAGGCGCTGATCGAGCGCGCGATCGCCGCGAAATGCAGCGCGCTGGTCTTGACCGTCGACCTGCAGGTGATCGGGCAGCGCCACGCCGACATCAAGAACGGCATGACGGTGCCGCCGGAATGGACGCTGTCGAAATTCTTCGATTTCGCCAGCAAGCCGGCCTGGGTAGCCGGCGTGCTGCGCGGCAAGCGCCGCACCTTCGGCAACCTCGTCGGTCATCTCAAAGGCACCGACGACATCACCGCGCTGGGGACGTGGATCGCGACGCAGTTCGACACCACGCTGAACTGGAAAGACATCGACTGGATCCGCAGCATCTGGCCCGGCAAGCTGATCCTGAAGGGGATCCTCGACGTCGAGGACGCCAATGAGGCGGTCAAGACCGGCGCGCAGGCACTGGTGGTCTCCAACCATGGCGGCCGGCAGCTCGACAGCGCGCCGTCGTCGATTGAGGCCTTGCCCGAGATCGTGGACGCGGTCGGCTCGCGGATGGAGATCATGTTCGACAGCGGCATTCGGTCGGGCCAGGACGTGATGCGCGCGCTGGCGCTTGGCGCAAAGTCTTGCATGATCGGCCGCGCCTATGTTCACGGCCTCGGCGGCGGCGGCGAAGCCGGCGTCGCCAAGGCGATCGACCTCATTCGCAACGAGCTCCTCACCACCATGGGGTTGTGCGGCGTCAACACCATCGCCGAGATCGACGACCACGTGCTGGCGATTTGATTCATTCGTCGTCCCGGCCAAGCGAGCACCGCGAGCGCGAGCCGGGACCCATACTCCGTGTCCTCTCGATTTGACTCGAAGCGAGGCCTTCCTCAATTCAAGCACCGGTGGTTATGGGTCCCCGCGTTCGCGGGGACAACTCGTTGAGAGATTTGCGCTGGCAAGTCACATCGGCGGCGTGATGCCGTCGCGGCCGACGTTGACGCGGGCGGCTTCCAGCGTTCCGTCTTCTTTCCGGGTGGCGCTGAAGATGATGATCCTGGCGCCCGGCTTCAGCTCGGACCTGTCGCCGGCGACGAAGCTGACGATCGGCGTATCCGGCGGCACCAGCACTTTCTTTTCGCCGTCCTTGTACTTGACCAGAATGATCTCGCCGTCGGTCCCCGCGACTGTCTCGGCGACGGTGGCGTTGGTCATGGTCGAGTTGGGACGAAGATCCCAGGGCCGGAAACCTTCGGCTACGCCGCGCTGGCTTTCCGGGAAGATCTGAACGGCGAGCGCCCTTTGGCTGCCGTCGGGCTCGGGCATCGCGGACACGCCGATGTAAGAACCCGGCTTGATTTCCGAGATCGCGGTCTTGGCGACGCCGAACACCGCCACATTGTCGGTGAGGCGAACCTTGATCTCGGTTCCGTCGCGCGATTTCACCGCAAGCAGGGGGCCGTCGATGGCCTCGATGGTGCCGCGGATACGAACCGTTGGCGACTGCTGTGCCCACGCCGGTCCCAGCACGAACATAACCATGAGCGAAGCCGGGAGCACGCGCGACATCAATGAAGTCTTCGGCATGGCTTCTTCCTCCCAAGGTATTTTCCCCGCCAAAAGGAGAAAACACCGCGGACCCGGAAGCTATTCCATGGTCCGCGCGGTCGCTGAGCGCCATCCTTACATCGGCGGGGTCAGCCCGTCGCGGCCGACGCTGATGCGGTTGGTCTCGAACGAGCCGTCCGGCAGCTTTTTCATGGCCGCGATCACCTTGTCGCCGGCCTTCAACTCGGACTTGTCGGCGGGGACATAGGTCACAACCGGCGTATCCGGTGAGACAACGACTTTCTTCTCGCCATCCTTGTATTTGACCAAGAGTGTGTGACCATCCTTGCCCGCGACGCTCTCTGCCACGGTCGCGTTGGTCATGGTGCTGTTCGGCCGCAGATCGAAAGGCCGCGACCCCTCGCCGGTGCCGCGCATGTCTTCCGGAAACACGTGCACCTCGATTGCGTTTTCGCCGCCGTCGGGTCCCGGCACCGTGGTGGTGCCGATGAAGGAGCCGACCTTGATATCCGCCAGTGAAATCTTGATGATCCCCACCACCCGCATGTCGCCGGTCATACGCAGCCTGACGTCCTCGCCGCCGCGCGATTTGATGAAGAGCACATCGCCGTCGACGCCTTCGATGGTGCCGCGAAGGCGCGACGGCGTGGGTGGCTGTTGGGCGATTGCGTAGAGCGACGACGCGACTACCATTGCAACTATGACAAGCGGACGCGTAAGCGTTGAACGATGAACGGGCATGAACTGGACTCCGGTGGCACCACGTAACAATGGACACCGGCGCTTCAATGGTTATTCCGGCCTCAACCCTTTGTGAGATCGGCCTCGACCAGATCACGAAGCTCGGAAGTAACCTCAGGGCGCTGTCCGAACCACAATTCAAACCCGCGCACCGCCTGGTGCAGCAGCATGCCCAACCCATCGGCGCGCTTCAGTCCGCGCGCCCGCGCCGCTGACAGCAACGGCGTCTGCAGCGGCACATATACCAGGTCTGCGACAACGGCATGCGGCGGGAGCAGGCCGACGTCGACCTCGAGCGGCGGCTGGCCATGCATACCGAGGGAAGTCGTGTTTACCAGCAAGCCCGCGCGCGGCAGCAGATCGCTGATCGCATCCCATGAAACGGGATCGACGCTGGCGCCGAATTGAGCCGCCAGCGCGCGGGCCCGTTCGAGGGTCCGGTTTGCCAGATGCACGCGCTTGACGCCGCGCTCGATCAATCCGAACACCACCGCGCGCGCCGAGCCGCCGGCGCCGAGCACCAGCGCATCGGTGGCGGCGTCCCACCCCGGCGCGCAGGCATCGAGATTATTGATAAAACCCTCGATGTCGGTGTTGGTCGAGCGCAGTTCGTCGCCCTCATACCACAGCGTATTGGCGGCGCCGACCGCGCGGGCGCGCGCGTCCGGCTTCGACAGGATCAGCGCGCGCTCCTTGTGCGGAATGGTGACGTTGGCGCCGAGGAAGCCGTGCGTCGAAAGGTGCAGCACGAACTCGGCAAAGCCTTCGGGCGGCACCGCTTCGATATTGTAGCCGCCCGCGATGCCGAGCTTCCGCAGCCAGTAGTGATGGATCAGCGGCGAGCGCGAATGCGCCGCCGGCCATCCGATCAGGCATGCGGCGCGGACCTTTGCTTCGGCTGTCATCTGCCAACCCTGTTGCAGCGCCCCTCCAAACAGGCGTCGCGCTGCTAAAATCATCAGGGCAAGCCGCGTTCGCTGTCAATGCTATCGGTGGGTTGTCGCCGCCAGGATCGCGCTTAGCGCCAGTGCCGCTCCGGCGGCGAACCAGATCGCCGCGAGGTTGATCCAGTAATAGGCGAGCGCACCGCACAGGGAACCCATCACCATCGCCACCCATAGCAGCAAATTCGGAACCCAGCCCCAGCGCGCGCCGCCGGTCAGCGCCGCGGCGGCCTGCTGGCCGACCTTCACCAGCGCGCCGGTGACGTAAGTAAGACCGAGACCGCCGCCGCCGCGGATCTGGAACACCGCGTTCTCCAGTCCCATCGCCACGACAATCGCGGCGACCGCGACATTCGACAGGCCGAAGGCATAGCAGAGCGCCGCGGCGGCGAGCAGCAACGCCTCGGACAGCAGCAGCCAGGGCTGGCGATTGGTGCCGCGGCCGAGCACGATCAGGCTGCCGGCCGCGGCGCCGATCACAAACAGCGCGATCAGGCCGAACGCCTGGGCCGCGCTCAACCACTGCCCCTCGGCGAGACTGACGCCCATTCGCGTCGAGTTGCCGCTCATGAAAGAGACGAACAGGCCGCCGAGATGAAGGAAGCCGATGCCATCGACGTAGCCGGCCAGCGCGGAGAGCGCGCAGGCCAAGAATATGTTGCGGCTCGTATCGAGCATCGTCCCGCGCACCATCGTCGCGACATGCGACAGTGTTCACTGAAAGCGGCTGACTTGGAAAGCGCGGCCACGCCAAGCCCGCTCATACGAGCGGGCTAACCTGCGGCGAGCCCTCCGCGGCGGCGGCAGGCTTGCCGCGATGTCCTTTGATGTCCGCGATGGCCCGCGCAATGGTTTCGCGATCCTTGGCGCGCGACGGGGTCGCACCGTGGGTGACCAGCAGGCGGCGTGTCGGCCGCGCAGTAAATGGCATGCGCGATCCTTCAAAACCAGCAGATTACAGCCGGGAAGCATCCCTTAGATTAGATATCTCAGATATCATTTATTGACACTTTAACATCATTAATTATGATGCAAAGATGATGTCCAATATCGACTGGGGTCCCGACAGTGAGGCAGGTCAATGATCACGGCAGCTCAATTGCGGGCTGCCAGGGCCCTTCTCGGCGTCGATCAGCGCCGGCTCGCCGAATTGTCGGGGCTCTCGGTGCCAACCATTCAGCGCATGGAGGCTAGCGAAACGATGGTTCGGGGCAATGTCGATTCGCTGGTCAAGCTGATCGCCGCATTCGAAGCGGCGGGGATCGAGATGATCGACGAAGGCGCCGTTAGCAATTCGCAGGGGCGTGGGGTACGGCTCAGGATCAAATCGGGTTCGGCCAAAAAACCTGTGGACGTTCGATCGGCAAACAAGGCATCGGGCGGGACCAGGGCGCGCACATGATTTCTGCCGTCATCTTGCAAATGTGGTGTGTCGCGGGATTGCTCGCCATCGCGATCCTCGCGGTAGCGCTGAGCCGCTCGAAGATGTCCACTTCAGTGGTTTACAGCGCCAGCCTGGCGATTTGCGTCGCCGCCTTGTCGGGCTCGCTCTACTGGCTGGTCGGCGGCAAGGCGAATGCCTCGGAAATGACCCTGCCGATCGGATTGCCGTGGCTTGGCGCGCATTTCCGCCTGGACGTGCTGGCCTCGTTTTTCCTTGTTGTCGTCAATCTCGGAGGGGCATCCGCAAGCCTTTATGGTCTCGGCTACGGCCATCACGACCCGGCGCCGCAACGCGTGCTGCCCTTTTTCCCGGCCTATCTGGCCGGCATGAATCTGGTGGTGCTGGCGGACGATGCGTTTTCCTTTCTGCTTTGCTGGGAATTCATGTCGCTTGCTTCCTGGGCGCTGGTCATGGCGCACCACCGTGAAGCCGGCACCGCCAGGGCTGGCTACGTCTATCTCGTGATGGCAAGCTTCGGCACGCTGGCGTTGCTGCTGGCCTTCGGGCTGTTGGCGGGGCCGGCAGGAGGCTACGGATTCGCGGCCATTCGCGCCGCTCAACATACGCCGTATGTCGCCACGCTGGTCTTGATCCTGATGCTGCTCGGAGCTGGATCGAAGGCAGGCCTTGTGCCGCTGCACGTCTGGCTGCCGCTCGCCCATCCAGCCGCCCCCAGCCACGTTTCGGCGCTGATGAGCGGCGTCATGACCAAGGTCGCGATCTACGGTTTCGTGCGGGTGGTGTTCGACCTTCTCGGCCCGCCGCAATGGTGGTGGAGCGTACCGATGTTGATGCTCGGCGGCGCGACCGCGGTGATCGGCCTGCTCTCGGCCGTGCTCCAGGGCGACCTGAAGAGACTCCTGGCCTACAGCACGATCGAGAATATCGGCATCGTGTTCGTCGGGCTCGGCCTTGCGCTCGCCTTCAAGGCGAACGCGATGCCGGCGGCAGCCGCGCTCGCCATGACCGCGGCGCTGTTCCACGTCCTCAATCACAGCATCTTCAAGAGCCTGCTGTTCTTCGGTTCCGGCGCCGTACTGACGGCGACCGGCGAGCGCGACATGGAGCATCTTGGCGGCCTCATTCATGGCATGCCGCTCACCGCCTTCACGTTCCTTGCGGATGCATGGCGATCTCGGCGCTGCCGCCGCTCAACGGCTTCGTCTCGGAGTGGCTCATCTTCCAGGCGATCCTCCTGAGCCCGGACCTGCCGCAATGGGGCCTGAAGTTCCTGGTGCCCGCGGTCGGCGTGATGCTGGCGTTGTCGGCGGCGCTCGCCGCGGCCTGCTTCGTCAAGGCGTTCGGCGTCAGCTTCCTCGGGCGGCCGCGCACAACCGTTGCGGCAGGCGCGCAGGAGGTCGACCGCTGGTCGCTCGCGGCGATGTTCATTTTCGCAGGCCTGTGTCTGCTGATCGGAATCGTCCCCGCCCCGATCATCGACGCGCTCGCGCCGGTCGTGAACGCGCTGGTGGCCGAGCGCATGCCGGTCCAGTCCGCCGACGCCGTGGCTGTCGATCGTCCCGATCGCCGAGAGCCGCAGCTCCTATAACGGGCTCCTGGTCTTCGTCTTCATCACCATATCGACGCTCGCCGCAATCGAGATCATCCACCGCTTTGCCTCGCGCGCGGTGCGCCGCGGTCCGGCCTGGGACTGCGGCTTTCCGGATCCGAGCCCGGCCACGCAATACACCGCCGGCGGCTTCGCCCAGCCGATCCGCCGCGTCTTCAGCTCGCTGTTTGACGCGCGCGAGGATGTCGCGATGCCGGCGCCTGGCGACACCGCGGCTGCGCGGCTCACCGTCAGGCTACGCGACCTCGCCTGGGAGATGCTCTATGCTCCAGTCGGCCGCGCCGTCTGGTTCGCGACCGATAATCTCAATCACCTGCAGTTCCTGTCCATCCGCAATTACCTCAGCCTCGTATTCGTGGCGCTCATCGCCCTGCTGCTTGGGGTGTCGATATGGCCTTGATTCCCGATCCGCGGCTGCGGATGGTCTGCCATGATGGCGGAGAAGAGATCGCATGACGCCTGTCGTCGTCGCCCTGTGCAGCGTGTCGGCCTTCCTCGGCCTGCCCTTGCTGGCGGCGGCCGCGATGCGATGGTCGGCCGCGACGCGCCCGATTTACGGGGCATGTCTTGTCGTTTGCCTGGTGATCTTGGTCGTGGCGCTCACGCAGTTGCTGAGCGCCGGCAGTACGGTATCAGCGCTGAGTCTGCCCCTCGGATTGCCGTGGGTCGGCGCGCATTTTCGGATCGATGCGCTCGCTGCGTTCTTCCTCGCCGTGGTGAACCTGGGCGGCGCCAGCGCGAGCCTTTTCGCCATCGGCTATGGCAGGCACGAGGAAGCGCCCGGCCGGGTCCTCCCATTCTATGCGGCCTTTCTGGCCGGCATGAACCTTGTGGTGCTGGCCGACGACGCCTTCACCTTCCTGGTGTCCTGGGAATTCATGTCGCTATCCTCCTGGGCGCTGGTGATGGCGCACCATCGTGATCCCGATAACCGGCACGCAGGCTACGTCTACATCGTCATGGCGAGCTTCGGTACGCTCAGCCTGCTGCTCGGGTTCGGATTGCTGGCGGGCGGAAGCGGCGGTTATTCATTTGACGAGATGCGCAGCGCTCCGACCGCGCTCTCCGGACTGGTCTTGATCCTGGCCATTCTCGGCGCCGGCTCGAAGGCGGGGCTGGTGCCGCTGCATGTCTGGCTGCCGCTCGCGCATCCCGCGGCGCCGAGCCATGTGTCGGCGCTGATGAGCGGCGTCATGACCAAGGTCGCGGTCTACGGCTTCATCCGTATCGTCTTCGACCTCAGCGGCGCACCGGCCTGGTGGTGGAGCATCGTCATCATCCCGCTTGCCGGCATCACCTGCGTGCTCGGGGTGCTCAGCGCGCTGATGCAGCACGACCTCAAGCGCCTGCTCGCCTACCACACCGTGGAGAATATCGGCATCATCTTCATCGGCCTTGGTCTCGCCCTCGCCTTCTCGGCGCATAACATGCCGGCGGCAGCCGCGCTCGCCATGACCGCGGCGCTGCTCCACGTCCTCAATCACAGCATCTTCAAGAGCCTGCTGTTCTTCGGTTCCGGCGCCGTACTGACGGCGACCGGCGAGCGCGACATGGAGCATCTTGGCGGCCTCATTCAGGGCATGCCGCTCACCGCCTTCACGTTCCTCGTCGGATGCATGGCGATCTCGGCGCTGCCGCCGCTCAACGGCTTTGTCTCGGAGTGGCTCATCTTCCAGGCGATCCTCCTGAGCCCGGACGTCCCGTCCTGGGGCATCAAGCTGATCGTGCCTGCGGTCGGCGTGATGCTGGCGTTGTCGGCGGCGCTCGCCGCGGCCTGCTTCGTCAAGGCGTTCGGCGTCAGCTTCCTCGGGCGGCCGCGCACAACCGTTGCGGCAGGCCGCGCAGGAGGTCGACCGCTGGTCGCTCGCGGCGATGTTCATTTTCGCAGGCCTGTGTCTGCTGATCGGAATCATCCCCGCCCCGATCATCGACGCGCTCGCGCCGGTCGTGAACACGCTGGTGGCCGAGCGCATGCCGCTGCAGTCCGCCGACCCGTGGCTGTCGATCGTCCCGATCGCCGAGAGCCGCAGCTCCTATAACGGGCTCCTGGTCTTCGTCTTCATCACCATATCGACGCTCGCCGCAATCGAGATCATCCACCGCTTTGCCTCGCGCGCGGTGCGCCGCGGTCCGGCCTGGGACTGCGGCTTTCCGGATCCGAGCCCGGCCACGCAATACACCGCCGGCGGCTTCGCCCAGCCGATCCGCCGCGTCTTCAGCTCGCTGTTTGACGCGCGCGAGGATGTCGTGATGCCGGCGCCCGGCGAGACCGCGGCCGCGCGGCTCACCGTCAGGCTACGCGACCTCACCTGGGAGATGCTCTATGCACCGGTCGGCGGCGCCATCTGGTTCGCTGCCGACAGGCTCAGCCATCTGCAGTTCCTGACCATTCGCAAATACCTCAGCCTGGTGTTTGCGCTGCTCGTCATCCTCCTGTTCTTTCTCATGCTGGTGATGCTGGTATGGACCTGATCCTCAATCTCATCGCTCAAGGCGCGCAGATGATGCTCGTGCTCATCCTGGCGCCGCTGCTGCTGGGCTATACGCGCAAGCTTAAGGCGCGCCTGCTGCGGCGCCAGCGGACCGCCAGTCCTGCAGCCCTACCGCGACCTGTTGCGTCTGATCCGCAAGGAGGCGGTGCTGGCGGAGAACGCGTCCTGGCTGTTCCGCAGCGGCCCATACCTGATCTTTGCCGCAACGTGGGTGGCCGCCGCGCTGGTCCCGACTTTCGCGGTGCAACTGCAGTTCAGCTGGACCGCCGACCTGATTGCGCTCACGGCGCTGATCGGCTCGTCGCGGTTCTTCCTGGCGCTTGTCGGAATGGATGTCGGCACCAGCTTCGGCGGCATCGGCTCGAGCCGCGAGATGATGTTCGCCTCGCTCGCCGAGCCGGCGATGATCATGATCGTGTTCACTCTCGCCCTCCTTGCCGGTTCAACTCAGCTCTCGGTGATCGCCGAATTCATGCAAATTCACGCCAGCCTGCGCGTTTCGCTTGGGCTTGCGCTCATTGCGCTCGTTATCGTGGCGCTGGCCGAAAACGCTCGCATTCCCGTTGACAACCCGGCCACCCATCTCGAGCTCACCATGGTGCACGAGGCCATGGTGCTGGAATATTCTGCAAGGCATCTCGCGGTCCTGGAGTTTGCCTCCGCCCTCAAGCTGTTGCTCTATCTCTCGCTGATCGCCTGCATCTTCATGCCATGGGGACTGGCGCTGGCTGGCAGCGGCCTGGAAGCCTATGCGATCGGCTTGGTCAGCTACCTCGGAAAGCTCGCGGTGGGCGGCTTTCTGCTCGCCCTGTTCGAGACCTCGATCGCAAAGATGCGCGTCTTCCGTGTTCCGGATTTCTTGGGCATCGCCCTGATGCTGGGATTGCTGGGCATGCTTCTGCTCTTCGTGTCACGGAGCTTCTGATGAATACCTTTCCCCTCGATGTCGCGCATATGCTGGCCGGCACCATGGTGCTGGTGAGTTTCATGCTGCTCTACCAGGACCGTATGTTTGCACTGCTCAACGTCTTTGCGCTGCACGCGGTGGTGCTCTCCGCCTCGGTGGCCTGGCAGGCTCACATTCAGAATGCACCGCATCTCTACGTTCCCGCCGCGATCGCGCTCGTGCTCAAGGGCATCATCATTCCGGTCGCGCTGCACCGCGTCGTGATCCGGCTCGGCATCCACCGTGGCATCGAGACTGTCGTCGGCATTGGGCCGACCTTGCTCTTTGGCGTCGGGCTTACGGCGCTCTCGATGGTCGTCATGCTCAAGGCGGCGGAAACGGCCGATCCATTGGCGCGCGAGGACCTCGCATTTGCCCTGTCGATCCTGCTGCTCGGCCTGCTCATGATGGTGACGCGGCGCAACGCGGTCAGCCAGATCATCGGTTTCATGTCGATCGAGAACGGTCTGATCCTCGCGGCCACGGCTGCCAGAGGCATGCCGCTCGTCGTCGAGATCAGCGTGGCATTCTCGGTTCTGGTCGCCTTCATCGTGATCGGCGTGTTCCTGTTCCGCATCCGCGAGCGGTTCGATTCCGTCGAACTTCAGGCCCTCGACGAGTTTCGCGGAGAGCGGCGGTGAACAATTTACTCGCCCAACTTTCTATCGAGCCGCTGACGGCGGTACTGTTCATTCCCGCGGTGACTGCGGCGGTGCTGGCGCTGCTGCCCAGCTATTGGGTGGCGGCTCGCCTCAACGTGCTGGCCACCTTCGTCACTCTGATCTGCAGCGGTATGGCTGCTGTTCGATCGGCCTCCGGCAGGCGATTACCTTTTCATCGACGATCTGAACAACGCTTTTATCGTGCTGACGACCTTCGTCGCCTTCACGACCAGCGTATTCAGCGCCAGCTATATCGCTCACGAGTTGGAAATCGGCCGACTGACGCCCAATCATTTGCGCTTTTACCACGCCATGTATCAGACCCTGATGTTCGCCATGAACCTCGGGCTGGTCGCAAACAATATCGGCCTGATGTGGGTGGCCGTCGAGCTCGCCACCCTCACCACCGTATTGATGGTCGGAATCTACCGCACCCATGAAGCGCTGGAGGCTGCGTGGAAATATTTCATCCTTGGCAGCGTCGGCATCGCTCTCGCGCTGTTCGGAACGATCCTCGTTTACATGGCGGCGCGACCGGTGATCGGAGAAGGTGCCGACGCCATGGTGTGGACGACGCTCATCAAGAACGCCAGCAGCTTCAGCCCCGAACTCCTGAACGTCGCGTTCGTCTTTCTGCTGCTCGGCTACGGCACCAAGGTAGGGCTGGCGCCGCTGCACGCCTGGCTGCCCGATGCGCATGCCGAAGGTCCGACGCCGATTTCGGCGGTGCTGTCGGGGCTCCTGCTCAACGTCGCACTCTACGCGCTGCTGCGCTTCAAGATGCTGCTCGCGGTGAACGTGTCCGCTCTCGCATCTGGCCCGCTGATGGTGACAATGGGCCTCGTCTCGGTCGTTTTCGCGGCGTTCATGCTTTACCGGCGGCGCGACATCAAGCGCATGTTCGCCTATTCGTCGATCGAGCACATGGGCATCATCGTGTTCGCCTTCGGCATGGGCGGGCCGATCGCCAATTTCGCCGGGCTGTTGCACATGGTGATGCATTCGCTGACGAAGTCGGCGATCTTCTTTGCGGTCGGTCACATTGCGCAGGCCAAAGGCACGCAGAAGATCGCCGAGATGGGGGGACTCACTGAAACCAACCCCGTGCTCGGTTGGGGTCTCGTGCTTGGCGTCGTCGCGATTGCCGGCCTTCCCACCGCCGGTATCTTCATGAGCGAGTTTCTCATCGTCAGTTCCACCTTCGCCCGCCAGCCGCTGCTCGCTATCGTGCTGGTTGTCGGCTTGCTCATCGGCTTCGGTGCCTTGTTCCTGCGGTTGAACAGCATCGCTTTCGGCGAGCCGCGCGGCGCGAGCGCCGAAGCAAAGGCATCCTATGTGCCGATGTTCATCCATTTGGCGCTGGTGTTTATGGCTGGAGTCTACCTGCCTCCGCAAATGGTCACGTGGTTCCAGAACGTCGCAAAGCTTCTAGGATAGGCCCATGCTGATCGACAGAATTCCGGGTCAAAGGGTCGAAGGGCACAAGCCCGCGCCGCGCGTCATCGTGAGCCCCGAGACGTGGCGTATGCTCACCGGGGAGCTTGCGGCAGGCCGCATGACGTTGTTCGGACTTTGGGGTGACGCCGATAAGGTGCACATGGCGCTGCTGCAGGACGCCGAGATCGTCGTCGTGACGATCGAATGCCGGGACGGCAAGTTCCCGTCGGTCGGACAGGTGCATCCGCCCGCGATCCGCCTCGAACGCGCAATCCATGACCTCTGCGGGTCAGAATCGCCCGACCTTCGAGACCAGCGGCCCTGGCTCGATCATGGCCGCTGGGGTGTGAAGCACCCACTTGGCGCTCGGGTCGAAGCGCCTTCGATTTCGACGGCGTATCAATTTTTGCCGTCGGAGGGCGAAAGCCTGCATCAGATCGCGGTTGGTCCGGTGCATGCCGGTATCATCGAGCCCGGTCATTTCCGCTTCACCGTTAACGGCGAAACCGTGGTCCGCCTCGAGCAGCGTCTCGGCTACGTTCATAAGGGTATCGAAGCGCTCATGGCCGGAGCCTCGATCGAGAAGGCGTCGAGCCTCGCGGGGCGCGCGTCCGGCGACAGCACGGTCGCGTACGCATTTGCGTTTGCGAATGCCGTCGAAGCCGCGGCTGAGGTGCAGGTTCCGGAGCGCGCCGTTTTTCTGCGCGCCTTGATGGCCGAACTCGAGCGGCTCGCCAATCACTTCGGCGATATCGGCGCGATCTGCAACGACGCCTCTTTCGCCCTGATGCATGCGCAGACCGGCATCCTGCGCGAGCGCTGCTTGCGGGCGGCGGACATTTGCTTCGGCCATCGCCTGATGATGGATCGCATCGTGCCGGGCGGCCTTGCGCGCGACATCGCGCCGGATGGACAAACGCAACTGCGCGCGTTGATCGCTGAAATCCGGAAGGTGTTTCCGCGGCTCGTGGAGCTCTACGACAACACCGCGTCGCTCCAGGATCGGACCGTGGGCGCCGGGTTTGCGCAGCCGTCGCTGGTGCGTCAGTACGGCGCCGGCGGCTATGTGGGCCGTGCAAGCGGCCGCGCCTTCGATGCGCGGCACAACTTGAAGTACCCGCCGTATGACCAGCTCAGCTTCGACATTCCGCTGCTTGATGCCGGTGACGTCGATGCCCGCGTCTGGATTCGTATTCGCGAAGTCGACCAGAGTTTGTCGTTGATCGAGCAAATCCTCGACCGGCTGCCGCTTGGACCGGTTTGCATCGGCCTCAATCCGGCCGGCGGCCGCGAGGGTCTCGGAGTCGCCGAAGCGTTCCGGGGCGACGTGTTGGTCTGGGTGAGCTTGGAAGGCGACGCCGTCGTGCGCTGCCATCTGCGCGACCCATCCTGGTTTCAGTGGCCGCTGCTTGGAGGCCGCCATCGAGAACAATATCGTCGCGGACTTTCCGCTCTGTAACAAGTCGTTCAACTGCTCCTATTCGGGGCACGACCTCTAGGGACGGCAAAGATGCGCAAGCTGCTTTTTGAAAGCCTGTTTCGCCGGCCCTTCACCGAGCCGGCGCCGTCGCCGGACGATGCCGCAGTGACCGAACTTGCAACCGCGGTCGGTCACGCGGCGCGGCGGCGGCTCGGCCGAAGTCTGTCGATACGCGAGGTCGATGCCGGCTCTTGCAATGGGTGCGAGCTGGAAATCCACGCGTTGAACAACGCCTACTACGACGTCGAGCGCTTCGGGCTGCGCTTCGTGGCCTCGCCGCGGCATGCCGATGTGTTGATGGTGACCGGTCCGGTGACTAAGAACATGCGCGAAGCGCTGGAGCGCACCTATCAGGCGACCCCAAATCCCAAATGGGTCGTCGCGATCGGAGATTGCGCCCGGGATGGAGGGTGTTTCGCCGGCAGCTACGCAGTCGTTGGAGGCGTCTCCGAAGTGATCCCGGTCGATCTCCACATTCCCGGCTGTCCCCCTACTCCCATGGCCATGCTGCAAGGTCTTCTCGCGCTACTCGACCGGGTGGATGCAGGCGCCGCAACATCATGAATTCACCGGGCCCGCTCCAGGGCTCGCGAGGAGGACTGCCTTGCTTGCCGGACGTTCTTGATCTTCGCGTTTGCGACATGCTCCTTCAGCCGCACACCTCGGCCACCATTCGTGCTCGCGACGCCCGGACCGATCAGTTCGATGCCCGCTTTATCAAGCGCCGAAACCAGCTTCATCAGCGAATCGACATTGCCGCGGATCACACCGTCGCTGGCTTCCATGCGCTGGATCGTGGGTACCGAAAGGTCCGCCAGATCAGCCATTTGCCGCTGATCGATATTCAGGAGCGCGCGCGCAGCCCTGAGTTGATTGGCAGAAATCATGAATATCGTTGCTCTCAATCAAATATGCTTACACCATGTGAATACCATCTTCAAGCATCAATCTACAGGGATGATATATCAAGTGGTGCAAACATCATACCGCAAGCAGGACTTGCCGCAGGCACAAGCACCGTCGTTCCTGCGTGGCAGGAACGGCGGCGCTGAAGGCCGGTAAGAGACGAAGCTAAGCCGCGACGCGATGCGCGGCGATGATCTGATCGGCGGCCCGGCCGGTAACCTCGGCCATGCGGTCGAACTGCCGGGTGAAACTGCCGGCGCCCGCGGTGGCCGAGCGCAACTCCACGATCAACTCGCCGATCTCGGCTTCCGGCATCATGGCGCGGACACGATCCCATCCGGGCCAGCCCTCGCGGGTGTCGAAGCCGAGAATCTGACCGCGCCGCCCCGACAGGATGGCGTTGATCTTGGCGGTGGCCTCGGTGGGGCAGACGATCTCCACCAGATGGATCGGCTCCAGCAACACCGGCTGGCATTGCGGCAACCCTTCACTGACGCCGATCCGGGCCGCGGTCCGGAACGCGAGATCGGAGGAATCCACGCTGTGATACGAACCGTCGATCAGCGTGACCTGCACATCGATGACGGGAAAGCCGAGCGGCCCGCGCAGCAAGCCATCGACCACGCCCTCTTCCACTGCGCCGATATAATTTCGCGGAACCGCGCCGCCGACGACCTTTTCATGAAACTCGAAGCCACCGCCGCGCGGCAGCGGCTTGATCTCCAGCACCACATCGCCGAACTGGCCGTGGCCGCCGGATTGCTTCTTGTGCCGGCCGCGCTGGGTGACCGCTTTGCGGATGGTTTCCTGATATCCGATGGCCGGCGGCTGCGATTTGACGTTGACGCCGAAGCGGTCGCGCAGGCGCTCAAGTGCGACCCGCAAATGCATCTCGCCCTGTCCCCACAGCACGATGTCGTGGGTCCGGGGGTTGTGGATCATCGTCAGCGAGGGATCCTCCTCGTTCAGCCGCAACAGGGCCTGGCCGAGCTTGACGTCGTCCTTGCGGTCGGTTGCCGCGATCGCCATCGCCAGCACCGGCGGCAACGGCTCGACCTGCACCAGCGCCGGCGGCGCGGTCTTGCCGCTCGACAGCGTATCGCCGGTCTTGATGGCGTCGAGCTTGCCGAGCGCAACTGCATCGCCCGCCTCGGCCGCGGGGCGCTTGGTGTCATGGGCGCAGCTCACCGCCGATATCCCCGACAACCGGGCGGCCTCGCCGGATGAGGACTGCAGCGTCGCGCCGTCGTCGAGGTGCCCGGCCAGCAGGCGGGCCAGCGACAGCTTGCCGCCGTGCTGCAAATGCACGGTCTTGAATACATAGGCCAGCGCATCCTTGCCCGAAGCAGCGCCCAGACGCTTTGCCGTCTCCGCCACGCCGGGCGATTCATGGCGCAACGCCTTCATCAGGCGAAGCACGCCGTTCTCGCGCGCGGCCGAGCCGAGCAGCACCGGACAGATCAATCCCTCGCGCAACTCGCGGGCTAGGTCGTCGAACACGGCATCCCGCGGCGGCTGGATATCCTCGAGCAATTGCTCCATCAGCGCGTCATCGTGATCGGCGAGCTTTTCCAGCATCGAGAAGCGGGCTTCCTTCTCGCGGTCGAGATCGCCGCCTTCGAGGGCTACGACTTCGGAAGCCTTGTGTTCGCGATAGACGAAGGCGCGTTCCAGCGCCAGATCGACGAAGCCCGCGACCAATTCGCCGTTCCAGATCGGAATCTGCCGCAGCACCAGCGGAATCCGCGATGCCGGCTGCAATGTCGCGAGCGTCTCGCGGATGCGCTTGCTGGCCTTGTCGATCTTGTTGAGGAAAAGGAAGCGAGGAATTCCGAGATCTTCGAGCTCGCGCAGGATGATCTGAAGCTGCGGCAGCTTTTTCTCGTCGGCCTCGCAGACCACCACCGCGGCGTCGACCGCCGGGATCGCGGCGCGCATGTCGTGGGTGAATTCGACCGAACCGGGGCAATCGATGAAGGTGTAGCTGTCGCCCATGAAAGTCGTGGTGGCGGCGGTGAGGCCGACGCCCATCTTGTGATGGCGGGCCTCCGGGCTGGCGTCGCCGACCGAGGTTCCGGCATCGACGCTGCCGGCGCGGGGAATTGCGCCCGTCCGCGCCAATATTGCTTCAAGAAGTGTGGTTTTACCGCTTTGGAATGGGCCCACCAGCGCGATGCACCGGGGACCGCGGGGACTTCTGACGTCTTGTCCCATCGCCGCCTCCTTTATCTGGAGCTCGGCCCTTGATTGGGTCGGCGGATTGGATGCTCTCTCGACATCAGGGATTTGGCAAGCCGGAAAAACGTCGCTGCGGGCATTGTTTCGCATATGGCAGTCGTCGCAAGGCGCAGGGCCAACCACAGCGTCATTGCGAGCCAACGGGTCGCGCGAATGCGCGCCCGATGATAAACTCCGCGAAGCAATCCAGAGAGCAGATGCGCAAACTGGGTTGCTTCGTCGCGGAGCCTGTCATCGGGCGCGCATTCGCGCGACCCGTTGGCTCCTCGCAATGACGGCAAAAGTGATCTGACTCACCGTCCCGGGCGAAGTTCCAGGCTTTCCAGCCCGGCCGCGACGTTGAGACCGACCTGGCCCTGCACGCTGAGCGGCTGCAGCGCGATCGAATTCGCCGAGCCGCCGACCAGCACGTTGCCGCCGAGCCCGACGCCAACCGACGCGCTGCCCTGCGCGCCGACGTAGTCGCCGGAGAGATCGCCCGGCCCGAGCCGCGCCACCGGCGCGTACACGCCCCAGGCCAATGCCGTTTCCTGGGTGATGCCGAGATCGAGGCCGACCTTGCGGATGGTCGCGACATAGCGGTCCTCCGGCATGCCCTCGGCGCGCAGCACGCAGCCGAGGTTGGTCACCGAGCCGACGACGAAGCCGACGCTCGCAGCGCCGCGGCATTCGAGGATGCCGACCTGCACGCGCTGTATCGGCTGCTGCGCATTGGCGCCGGTGAAGGATGCAACCAGCATGGCGGCGGCAATCGCGGCAAGGATGAATGAGCGGCGCATGAAGAAATCTCCGGCGGATGAAGTGTGATGCGAGCAGGGAATCAGGAAAGCGCCGCAATCCCGGCGCTGCTGTTTGCTATGCCACAACATCGGCAGCCGTGCCAGATTTGCCGTAATCACCGTCATTCCGGGGCGCGAGTGAAACGAGCGAACCCGGAATCTCGAGATTCCCCAATGTGCGACGCACATCTGAAGGTTCGCGCGGAGCCTGTCATCGGGCGCGCATTCGCGCGACCCGTTGGCGCGCCCCGGAATGACGAGGTCAACAAAAACGAGGCCGGCTTTTCGCGGGCCTCGTTGATTGCCTGAGCCGGAACAGGCTATCGCAAATTGCCGCAAAAGCGCTGGATGCGTTTGCAGGCGTCCTCGAGATCGGAGGTCTTGGTCGCGTAGGAAATGCGGAACGCCGGTCCGAGCCCGAACGCCGAACCCTGCACCACCGCGACGCCTTCGTTTTCCAGAAGCTCGGTGACGAAATCCTCGTCGTTGGCGATCACCTTGCCCGACGGCGCAGCCTTGCCGATGGTGCCGGCGCAGGACGGATAGACGTAGAACGCGCCCTGCGGCCGCGGACAATCGATGCCCTTGGCCTGGTTGAGCATCGACACCACGAGATCGCGGCGCTCCTTGAACACCTTGTTGTTCGCCGGGATGAAATCCTGCGGACCATTGAGGGCTTCGACCGACGCCCATTGCGAGATCGACGACGGGTTCGAGGTCGATTGCGACTGGATCGTCGCCATCGCCTTGATCAGCTCGGCGGGACCGCCCGCGTAGCCGATGCGCCAGCCCGTCATGCAATAGGCTTTCGACACGCCGTTCACCGTCAGCGTGCGGCCGTAAAGTTTCGGCTCGACCTGCGCGGGCGTGGCGAACACGAAGTCGTCATAGACCAGGTGCTCGTACATATCGTCGGTCATGACCCAGACATTGGGATGCTTCACCAGCACGTCGGTGATCGCCTTCAGCTCGCTACGCGTATAGGCGGCGCCGGTCGGGTTCGACGGCGAGTTCAGGATGATCCACTTGGTCTTCGGCGTGATCGCCTGCTCCAGCGCCTCGGGTTGCAGCTTGAAGCCGTGCTCGGCGGTGCAAACCACCGGCACCGATTCGCCGCCGGCGAGCGCCACCATTTCCGGATAGCTCACCCAATAGGGCGCGGGAATGACGACCTCGTCGCCCGGATTGATGGTGGCCATCAGCGCGTTGTAGAGCACCTGCTTGCCGCCGGTCCCGATGATGACCTGGTTCGGCTTGTAGCCGAGGCCGTTCTCGCGCTGAAACTTGGCGATGACCGCCTCCTTCAGCTCGGGAATGCCGCCGACATCGGTATATTTGGTCTTGCCGGCTTCGATGGCACGGATCGCCGCCAGCTTGATGTTGGCGGGGGTGTCGAAATCGGGCTCGCCGGCGCCAAGGCCGATGACGTTGCGGCCGGCCGCTTTCAGCGCGCGTGCTTTATCCGTGACCGCGATGGTCGCGGACGGCTTCACACGGTCGAGCGCAGCGGACAGAAACGGCATCGTCATCTCCTTGCAGACGGCGCGAACACACCAAGCGTTCACGGTGATCCACGACTCTTTTGTTGGGATCGACGCACCCTAAAGGGCGCCACGCTGCATCGCAAGAAGCTTGGTTCGATGCGGCCCAACTTTAGCGAACGTTAAAAGCGCGCCGGCAGATCCGCGCAACATTGATAAAATTCCGCGGCGAAATGACTCATATCTGGCAAGGGGTGCAAGCCGGCCAGCGCCAACCGCCGCGCAGGCACGGTGGGGGTAGCCGGTGACACCGCCATGCCCTCTGGTCTGTTTGTCTTGCCGGCAATTTGCGCTTTCACCTTTCGGCGTGCGGCAAAAGAGCGTGCAGGCTCCGCCGCGCTGCCATGGCGAAAATCGCGCAAGCGTGATCCGATTTGTTATCGCAATTCTGGCAAGTTCTTCTGCTCGGTTGCAGTGCGGTAGAGTTTTCGATCTTTTCTATCCTGCAACCCTTGCGAGACCTTTGCATCGACATCATTCTTTAGCCGCGTTGCGGGGTGACAACACGACCACACTCGCAAGCCGCGCTGGCCGGCCTCCACCGATTGAACGAAATCCTGAATGTACAAGCTCTATTCGATGCAGCGCTCCGGCAACAGCTACAAGGTCCGCCTTGCGCTCGCGCTGCTCAACGCTCCCTATCGCGCGATCGAGGTCGACATCCTGCGCGGCGAAAGCCGGACGCCGGACTTCCTGGCGAAGAATCCCAGCGGACAGGTGCCGCTGCTGGAAGTCGCGGAAGGACGCTATCTCGCCGAATCCAACGCCATCCTCTGGTACGTGGCTGGCGGCACGCCGCTGGCGCCGGAATCGCGGATCGAGCGCGCCGAAGCGCTGCAGTGGATGTTCTTCGAACAGCACGCGCTGGAGCCGAACATCGGCGCGGCCTATTTCTGGCTGGCGCTGGTCAAGGGCGGCCGCGACCTGCAGACCCACGCGCTGGAAGACTGGATGGAGCGCGGCTATGCCGCCTTGCAGGTGATGGAAAATCACCTCAAGACCCATGAATACTTCGCTGCCTGCCAGCTCACGGTCGCCGATATCGCGCTCTACGGTTACACTCATGTCGCCGACCGCTGCGATTATGATCTCGCAACATTCCCGGCGATCCGCACGTGGTTGCGGCGGGTCGAGCAAACGCCCGGATTCGTCGCCATGGACTGGCGGCCCGGCGCCGAGGTCGACGACCGGGCCGGTATCGCCGCCGAGGCTTGACCCCGAAACCGGCCTTGAACAACGGGAATAGCGGGCATAACCGCTCCTCCTGCCGTCATTTCGCCACTTTTGGACGGCGTGCCGCCGCAATATTGCCGGTGGTGGCTGTTGCAATCCCCGGATGTCGCAGGTGATTCGCCCGCGCAACGAAGGATTTCGGCCATGACACGGTCGCACGGCGGAGCAGGCTTTGATGGCCGCTCCGCGCCTGTCGCCTCGTCCCGACTGACCGACACCGTCGCGGCTTCGCTCGCGATCGGTGCGCTGTCGCTGTGCCTGATCGTCACGCTGACGGTGCTTTCGATCAAGGTCACCATGGCGATGCCGTTACCGGCTTAAGCAAGGTTATTTTTTCCACGCCATTGGCAATTTTTGCGCGAGACCGCGCGCGATGATCGGCATGGCGGTTGGGCAACGATGAAAACACCTGTCGTAATTGTCACCGCCGCGCTGACGGTGGCGACGCTGTTGGCGGCGTCGTTCCTGATCGCCACGGGAACGCGCGGCGAAGACACCTCGTTCGCGTCGTCGGCCGGCCAGCTCGAGGTGCAGACCGCCGCCAGCGGGCTGGTCCACCCCTGGGCGCTGGCGTTCCTGCCCGATGGCCGGATGCTGGTCACCGAGCGCCCCGGTCGCATGCGTATCGTCACGAGGGAGGGACAGCTTTCTCCGCCGTTGAAGGGCGTGCCCGAGGTCTGGGCCTCAGGCCAGGGCGGATTGCTCGACGTCGTCCTCGACAAATCCTATGCGCAAAACAAGACTATTTATTTCTGCTTTGCCGAGCGAACCGGTGGCGGCGGCCGTACCGCGGTGGCGCGGGCAAAGCTGAACGATGCCGATGGCCGGCTCGACGAGGTCAAAATCATCTTCCGGCAGGAAGGACCTTTGTCGTCGGGCAATCACTATGGCTGCCGCATCGTGCAGGCGAGCGATGGCAATCTGTTTGTCACGCTGGGTGAACATTTCAGCTATCGCGACGAGGCGCAAAACCTTGCCAATCACCTCGGCAAGGTGATCCGGATCGCGCCCGATGGTTCGGCGCCCGCAGACAATCCATTCGTCGGCCGCGCCGACGCGAAGCCGGAAATCTGGAGCTACGGCCACCGCAATGAACAGGGTCTCGCGATCAATCCCGCCTCGGGCGATCTCTGGGAGATCGAACACGGCCCGCGCGGCGGCGACGAGGTCAACATCATCGGCAAGGGCAAGAATTACGGCTGGCCGGTGATCGGCTACGGCATCGATTATAGCGGCGCAAAAATTCACGAGAGCACGGCCAGGGAGGGCATGGAGCAGCCGATCAAATACTGGGTGCCGTCGATCGCCCCGTCGGGCATGGCGTTCTATAGCGCAAACCTGTTTCCGAAATGGACCGGCAGCCTGTTCACCGGCGCGCTCGCGGGCAGGATGCTGGTGCGGCTGGCGCTCAACGGCAATACCGTGACCGGCGAAGAACGCCTGCTGCGGAATTTGAACGAACGAATCCGCGATGTGCGGCAGGGGCCCGACGGAGCGCTATGGCTGCTCACCGATAATTCGGCAGGGCGGATTTTGCGGGTCTCGCCGGCGGCGAAGTGAGTGCACACGAATAGTGTCATCACCCGCGAAAGCGGGTGATCCAGTATTCCAAAGCGCTGGTAATATAGCTGCAACGCCGCGGCGTACTGGATACCCGCTTTCGCGGGTATGACGACCACGTGTGGCGCGCCGCAACGCGTCATTCACCGCGTGCACGTTTACGGGCCTACGACCATTTGTGAAAGATCAAAAACGCCCCGACGGCGACAAACAAAAATCCCAGCGCGTGATTCCACGCCAGCGGCTCCTTGAGATACAAGACGGAGAAGCCGGCGAACACCACCAGCGTGATCACTTCCTGCATGGTCTTGAGCTGCGCCGGCGAATACACCGCGCTGCCCCAGCGATTGGCCGGCACCGCCAGCCAGTATTCGAAGAACGCGATGCCCCAGCTCACCACGACCGCGAGCGGCAGCCAGGTGTGTTTGAACTTCAAATGGCCGTACCATGCGAATGTCATGAAGACATTGGAGGCAAACAGCATCAGGACCGGCAACAGCGACGGCGGAATGACTCGCATCGATATCCTTTCGCAATCTCGGCGCTAACAGATGAGCGCGGACTCCCAGCGGGGCCCTCCGCAGATAGCATTTGATCCAACAAATCGGAAAGCCCGGCCGGCTCGATAAATCATTTTTTAAGGATGCGGCACGAAAGCCCGTTATGACTGCAACCATTGTTCAAGCTGCACGCCTTACTCTCGTGGGCGAACGAGAACAGGCATGCAGTTCGACTGGCGCGCAATCTCTGGTCCGGCCCTGACGGCAGCGACGGCTCTGATCGCCATCCTTGTCGATCGCTATTTTATTGCCGTTCCCAATCCCGCCCCGCTGTTGGTTTGCATCGTGGCTTTTGCAGCCTCGCTCAGCGGCCTCGCCTCGGGCATGATCACCGCCGCCATTGCCATCGGTTGCGTCCGCGCTGTTCTTCTTCAACCACCGCGCAACTCCCGGCTACGACACCGCGGATCTGGTGCGCCTGTCTCTGCTGGCGTTGACGGCTATTGGCACCGCCGCCATCACCGGGCTGTTGCGGAAAAGATGGATGGATGCGATCGCGTGGGAACGCAGGCACCACGCCACCGCGGCGCGTCTGTCGGCGGCGCTCGATCAGGTCGACATCGGCATCGTGCTGCTCGACGCCGACACCCGCGCCGAGTTCATCAACCGCGCCTTTCGCGATTATTTCTCGCTGCCGGACGACAAGGCCGACAGCAAGCCGCCGTTCATCGCGCTGATGTATCACGGCCGCGATACCGGCGCCTATGAACTGCCGGAGGAGGAATTGAATGCCTTCATCGCGCGAGCGCACGGAGATGATGCGATCAGGCGATTCAACGCCGATCAACATCAACCTCGCGGACGGACAGGTGCTGCGTTTCAGTTGCACGGCGTTGCCCGACGGCGGACGAATGCTGAGCTACACGCCGGTGACCGAGCTGGTCCGCCGTACCGACGATCCCGCCAGGGCCGATTACTACCGGTCGCTGCGCGGCAGCCGCGGTCGCAGCGTTGCCCGGCACTTGCGCGCCGCGGAATAGCCGCGTCCCGCCGGCACAATCCGGACTGTGGATAAGTTCCCCTGTCATGGCCACGTAACAAAGCGCGGTTAGGTTCCGGCCGCGTCTGATCAGGCCCCCCGTCACAGATCACGCGCCCCAGCGGTCCCCGTCAGTCGCCGCGTCTGACCGGGGCCGCATTTTTTTGCCTCATGGGTGGCGTTGCGGCCTGACCCGCGTGTACGGCATGGCAGGCGGGCCGCGCCTTGCGGCCTGGATATCCGCGGGTCACAATGCGGTCTGTCTCGCTTTCATCCCCACAGGATTGGTCCATGCAAATTCGCAATCTCGGCGGCTCCGGGCTGCGTGTCTCCGCCGTCGGTCTCGGCTGCAACAATTTCGGCCAGCGCACCGATCTCGAAACCTCGCGCAAGGTCATTCACAGGGCGATCGATCTCGGCGTCACGCTGTTCGATACCGCCGACATCTATGCGGGAATGGGCGGCTCCGAGACGGTGCTGGGTGAGGTGCTCGGCGACCGGCGCAAGGATATCGTGCTGGCGACCAAATTCTCCAAGCCGATGAGCCAGGACGGCACCAGGCAGGGCGCGTCGCGGCGCTACATCATGTCCGCGGTCGAGGCCAGCCTGAGGCGGCTGAAGACCGACTACATCGATCTCTACCAGCAGCACGACTACGATTCCTTGACGCCGATCGAGGAAACCTTGCGGGCGCTGGACGACCTGATCCGGCAGGGCAAGGTGCGCTACATCGGCAATTCGAATTTCCCGGCATGGCGTGTCGCCGAGGCCGAATTCACCGCGCGCGCCATCAATGTCAGCCGGTTCGTGTCGTGCCAGGATGAATACAGCCTGGTGGTGCGCGACATCGAAAAGGACCTGCTGCCCGCGGCGCAGGAATACAAGCTCGGGCTATTGCCGTTCTTTCCGCTGGCCAGCGGCTTGTTGACCGGAAAATACAAGCGCGGCACTGCTGCCCCCGAGGACACGCGCTTCGGAAAAGCTCCTGCGTTGCGCGAGCGTTATATCACGCCGCGCAACGAGGACATCGTCGAGCAGCTAAAGGCGTTTGCCGAAAAGCGCGGGCACACCCTGCTCGAGCTGGCGTTCTCGTGGCTGTTGGCGCGGCCGCAGGTCGCCAGCGTCATCGCCGGCGCCACCCGCATCGAGCAGGTCGAGCAGAACGTCAAGGCGATCGGCTGGACGCTGAGCGCGGAGGAGCTCGCGGAGATCGATGGGATTACGAAGTAGGCCCGTCATTCCGGAGATGGCCCAAGGCGGACGCTCACGGATGCGCAATTGCCGCCATCAACGAAATTCGCAGCTTCCGCGGCTTTCGTACTTCGTTCGCCCCGGGACGACATCGGTGTTGGACGTTGCCAGCAACGCAAATTACCCCACCAAGCCCTTCATCGGCTTCACCGGCGCGCTGTCGGGAAATACCGTCTCCGCCAGCACGCGCTCGGCGACGCCGAGATGATCGTGCAGCACGCCCTTGATGGCCGCGCGAAGATCGGTGGTCGGCGCAAGATCGCGGCCCTCATAGAGACTGGCGGGCTTCAGCCCGGGCCAGTCGGAAATCACCCGTCCGCCCTTCACCGCGCCGCCGGCGAGCAGCGCAATGGTGCCGGTGCCGTGATCGGTGCCCTGGGTGCCGTTGATGCGCGCGGTGCGGCCGAACTCGGTCGCGATCACCACCACGGTGTCACGCCAGCGTTCGCCGAGCCCGCTTTCGAATTCGGCGAGCGCGCCGTCGAGGCCTGACAGCAACAGCGCCAGGCGACCCACCGGCCCGCCTTCATTGGCGTGGGTATCCCAGCCGTCGAAGGCAAGCGCCGCGATCCGCGGGCCGTCATCGGCCGCCATCAGCTTGGCGGCGCCGCGCGCCACCAGCCGCATCGCGCCGGCATTGTTGGTGCCCGGCTTCGGTCTCATGTCGTCGCCTTGCGCGGTCTTGCCGAGCCGCAGGCCCTGCGACAGCGCCGACGCCAGCGCGGGATCGCGATGATGATAGAGGTCGACGAGGCGCATCGCGGTATCGTCGTCGGCTTGCGGCAGCGCCACCGGCGTCCAGCCGACCGTCGGCGCCGCGCCGCGCAGCACCAGCGGCGCGGTCGCGCCGATGGCAAGCCCGCTCATCACGCGCTCGCCCTTCGGCAGCGCTTCCAGCGCGCGGTTGAGCCAGCCGGATTGCACCCGGCCCGGGCCTGCAAAGCCGCTTTCGAGCACGTCCTGGCCGTCGAAATGCGAACGGTCGCGATAGGGCGTTGCCACCGCATGGATGACGGCGGCGTGCTTGGCTTTATACATCCGCGCGAATTCCGGCATCGCGGGATGCAGCGCGAAGAAGGAATCGAGCATCGTCGCCGCGTGCGGGCCGTCGGGACTGAGCGCAATCGAACCATGCAGGCCGGCGTAATCGGGATCGCCTGTCGGCGCGACGGTGGCGAGGCCGTCGAGCGCGCCGCGCAGGATCACCACGATCAGCCGCGGGTCGCGTCCGTCGGCGGCGCGCGCGAATTTCGGCAAATACGCCCAGGCGGCGAACGAGGCGCCGCCGAGCAGCAGCGCGCGTCGCGATGTTGTCGAGTGATGTCCGGCTTTCGCAGCAATCCATCGTCATCTCCTCTGGAATTCCGGCGACATCAACAAAAGCGCCAGCGCCTGCTGCCGCGATTCCGCAAGCTCGATGGTGCGCCGCGTTTCCACCGAGGCCGCATCGGCGGCGGCGAGTTGCAGGAGATCGCGGGGGTCGACATTGGCGGCGAGACGGGAGGCAATCTGCGCCGAGATGTCCAGCCGCAGCTTCATCCCCTCGGGAGCCGCCCATGCCGCATTGCTGTCGGGAAATCCATTCGGTCCGGCCGGAGACCACAGCGGCTGGCCCAACACATTGAGGCCGCCGAGATATCGGGTGGGATCTTCCGGAATTTGCGCCAGCAGCCGGCCGGTCGCCACCAGGAATTCGTAGGGGCTGCGCAGCTTGGTCAGCGGCGCCTGCCAGGCCTCGTCGGAATCCAGAAGGGCGACTGTCAACGCCCGGAGGTCGCCCTCGGATTTGCGGAACACGTCCCGCAGCCGCGCCACCAGCGCCGGCGGCGGATCGTCGGCCACGAAATGGCGCGCGAATTTGGCTGCGATGAATTTCGCGGTGGAAGGATGGCGCGCGATATCGGCCAGCGCCGCTTCGCCCTGCGCGACGCCGTTGTCCTCATAGATTTTGCCGAGCAGCCGCTGCGCGCCCGGCTGGTGCGCATTGGCGTTGAAGACGAAGCTGCCGGGCACGCCGAGTTGTCCTTGCCGTCCGGCAAAGGTCCAGCCGGTGATGATGCGCGCCAGCGACGTCACGTCGTCCTGGGTGTAGCCGCCGCCGACACCTAGCGTATGCAGCTCCATGATTTCGCGGGCGAGATTTTCGTTCAAGCCGCGCTTGCGGTTTTGTCCGGCGCGGGAATCCGGCCCCAACGATTGCTGGTTGTCGAGAAAGAACAGCATCGCCGGATGCTGCTCGACCGCCTTGAGCATGTCGCCGAATCGCCCGAGCACGTGCGGCCGGATCGCCTCGCGCTCGAACGAGCCGGCCCAGATCCGCGCCAGCTCGCCCTTGTTGGCGGAAATGCAGAAGTGGTTGGACCAGAACGCCACCAGCCGCTCGACGAATCCGCAATCGGCGATCATTGCGCGCTGCAGCCGCGCCAGCGCCTCGGCGCGGTAGGTTTTCTGAATGATGTTGAGCGGCTGCGGCGGCGGTTTTGGTGCGTTGGGCTGCGCGGCGTCCGGTTGCATCGGCCCGGCTGGCGCCATCGCCGTATTGGCGCCGCCGTTTTCTTTTCCCTGCATCTTTCCCTGCATCGCGCCTTCTTTTCCCGGCGTGTCCATGGCGATGCTGTTGAGCGAAAGATTGCGTCCTTGCGCCTTGGTGTCCGGCGATGGCGGCGCGGTCTCTGACGCGGGCGCGCCTGATTTCGCCGCGGCGGCGCGCGCTTGCTGGACCTCCAGCTGATATGCAAACACCGCGCTCGCCAATGCCGGGGTCGATGACAGTCCGGGCACCTCGAGCAGGCCACCATTGGGGCGATTTAGCTCGGCTTTGACGAAACCGCGCGGATCGGACGCTGCGTTGACAAAATCGCCTGCCGCGCCGCCGCGCGCGCCAAATCCGAAGCGATTGAGCGCGACCAAGGCGGCTTGCGGATCGCGGGCCATCGGATTTCCCTTTATACTTCCTTTGGATTTTGCTGGGCGTATATGCGGTTGCGAGTTATACCGCCGTTCGACATGAACCCGACATGAAAAGCGCAGGCACGACCCGGTTCGCTACATGACAAATCGGTTAGGAAATCCACCACCGCGGCGGCTCGCTTGTTCCGGCTGCGGAACGGAATTCACCTGCACGCTGACGGCAACGTGCTGGTGCGCGGAGGAAGTGGCGCGGCTGCCGATGCCGCTCGATGGCGGCGACTGCCTGTGCCGCGATTGCCTGCGGAAGATGGCGGCGGGGCAAGTTTCAAATAGCGCTGTATCCTGAAGCACCGATTGCCGTCATTGCAAGGAGCGCGAGCGACGAAGCAATCCGGTCTTGCTCGCGTTTCTGGGCGGAGCGACCGTAGCTCAGCTGGCCCACACGGTATCCTCTGTCCACCCCAGCTCTGCAAATTCCGTTGCGCGCAGCGGCGCCTCTCCTGCAGAGAAGAACTCGTCGAGCTGCGGTGGGCGGATTTCGGTAGAGCTCAACATCGCGTGCGCCTGACCTCGATGATGAATCTGGTGCTGAAACAGGTGAAGCAGCAGCCGATCGATCCGCTCGCGTTGAATGCGATCGCCGCGGTGGATGTCAACGACACGATTGAGATCGGCCATGTCCAGGTGCTCGACGACAGCAATCAGTCGTCGGTCCACCTCCCGCTGCGCATTTCGGAGCAGGATTGCAGTTTCGCAAGGCTCCGGGTCGGCCCAAGCTGCCGGCCCAAGTGTGCCGCCTTCCATTGCATCGACGTAAAAGCGATCGATGATCAGGATGTGATTGAGCGTCGCGCGCAGGCTTGGAAAGAAACCGGTCCGCGGCGCCACGAAATCAGCCTGCGGCAGCCGTACACAGGCCGCGAGCAGACGATGGTTGGCCCAGCCATTGTTGTAGGCCATAGCACGGTAAGGAAGGACAGCATCCATCGGCACCTCCTCAGTCCAAATCACTCGAAGTTCTCCGCGGGGCTTTGGTGGAGATCGTGTGGGCGCGACCGGACATGATGGAAAATTCTACACCTGATGTCCCGGCGATTTGCGCGCCATGCCGTCGAAGGCGTCGAGCAGTCGTTCGCGCCACGCATGGACCGGATCGTTCTCCGCCAGCAATTTGAACGGGCTGACGACGCGCGCCCACTGGAATGGGCCGAACACGATGTAGTCGGCATAGTTCGGCTTTTCGCCGCCGAGATAGGGTTGCGTCTTCAAGGTCAGCCGCATCGGCTCCAGCGCCCGGCGAAAACCCTCGACGGATTTTTCGCGTCCGGCGACGACTTCTTCCAGCGGCTTGCCGAAGCGCGCCTCGCGCGTCTTTCGGAAATAGACCGCGTCGACCGGCTTCAGGTTTCCGGGAATATCCGCGACGATCAGCGGGAACATGCCGCCGACCACGGTGACGTCGCCCCACCAGTTCAGCATCCGGCCCATGGCACGGCCGCCCTCGCCGCCGAACAGCGACGGCCGGTCGGGATAGCTGTCTTCCAGATAGTTCGCGATCTTCCAGGAATCGGCGACCGAGGTTTCACCATCGATCAGCACCGGCACCTTTTCGGAATTGTGCGGAGCGATCGCTTCCTTCTCGGTAAAGCACCAGGGGATCGATTCCGCCGACAGCCCCTTGTGCGCCAGCGCCATCCGCGTCCGCCAGCAGTACGGGCTGAACGGGCGCTGCTCGTCAGTGCCGACCAGTTCGAACAGTTTTAGCGGCATTGGAGTGATCCTTGCGAAGATCAGCGCGTGAAACTGTGTCGTCATTGCCGGACTTGATCCGGCAATCCATCCTTCTTCAAGAGGATGGATACGCGGGTCAAGCCCGCGTATGACAAATTGAATGCGCCGTCTTCTACTTCACCACCGCGGCGGTCTGGCCGAACAGCAGCTTGCGCTCTTCCTCGGTGCGGATCGCCGGCTGGCCGTAATTCGGATTGACCTCCTTGGCCAGGGCGTAGGCGCGCAACGTCGCCGGCCGCTCGCGGATAGTTTCGAGCCAGCGCTTCAGATGCGGGAAGTCGTCGATGTCCTGGCTCTGGTTCTTGTACGGCACGACCCAGGGATAGCTCGCCATGTCGGCGATCGAATAGTCGCCGGCGATGAACTCGCGATTGGAGAGACGCTTGTTGAGCACGCCGTAGAGCCGGTTGGTCTCGTTCACATAACGGTCGATGGCGTATTTGATTTTTTCCTGCGCGTAGTTCGAGAAGTGATGGTTCTGTCCTGCCATCGGGCCGAGCCCGCCCATCTGCCAGAACGTCCACTGGATCGCGTCGTAACGGCCGTAGATGTCGGCGGGGAGGAATTTTCCGGTCTTCTCCGCGAGATACAAAAGCATCGCACCGGATTCGAAGATCGAGATCGGCTTGCCGCCGCCCTTCGGCTCGTGGTCGACCATCGCGGGAATGCGGTTGTTCGGGGCGACCGCCAGAAACTCCGGCTTGAACTGGTCGCCCTTGCCGATATTGATCGGGAAAATCTTGTATTTCAGCCCGGCCTCTTCGAGAAACATCGTGATCTTGTGGCCGTTCGGCGTGGTCCAGTAATAAAGGTCGATCATGGCGCGTTCCTGTGCTGCTTTCGGGTGCCGACCGGCACTGCAAATTGGATGCGGTTGCATGAAGTTCACCGCATCGAGCCGACCGAGTCAATGGCATCGCGGCGAGTTGATCGGCGTTCCCTGCGCTATGGCCAGGAACTGTGCTGAGTAACTTTGGAGCAGAGCGCAAACCGCAAATTCAGAGGTCGTGACGTCCGTTTTGGAGCGCATTCCGGACTCAGGTCGGACATCGCGCAAGGTCCGAAAAGTGCCCGACAAAAACGTAGCATTCGCGTCTAGACCAAATTGACGATACGGGTTCTACTCACTTCGGGTCTACCCCGATCAACGGGCGCTGCTCGCCCGCGCCGACGAGGTGATCGAATGAGCCTAGGCAGGCTGGTGCAATCCAGCCGGTGGAAGACCGGTCCGAGTAAGGGGGTAGCGCCCGCTTGTAGCGAATGTTGCGTGGACCCTGGCGACAGCGGCCGCGAAGCGTACAGAGCGATTGCACACGGATCTAAAGATAGCTCTCCCGAGTCTCGAGGAGGACCAACGTCGTGAAGCGAGACTTCGACCTTATCGTCTATGGCGCGACGGGTTACACCGGCCGTCTCATCGCCGAATATCTGGCGACGTCCTACCGCGGCGACGATGCTCCGTCCTGGGCGATCGCGGGACGCTCGACCGACAAGCTCCAGAAGGTGCGTGCCGACATCGGCGCACCAGACGATTTGCCTTTGGTTAGGGCGGATGGCGCCGAGCCGGCCAGCCTGCGTTCGATGTGCGAGCGTGCGGCCGTGATCATCACGGCGGTCGGGCCTTATCAGCTCCACGGTGCTGAGCTTGTGGCGGCCTGCGCCGCCACGGGCACGGCCTATGTTGATCTGTGCGGCGAGCCGGCTTGGATGCGGCGCATGATCGACGCCCATCACGAAGAGGCGAAACGGACCGGCGCGCGCATCGTCTTCTCCTGCGGCTTCGATTCCATCCCGTTCGATCTCGGCGTGCTCACGTTGCAGGAGAAGGCGCGCGAGAAATTCGGACGCCCGGCGCGGCGGGTCAAAGCTCGCCTGCGTAACGTGAAAGGCGGCATGTCTGGCGGCACCGCGGCGAGCGCTCAAGCGACGTTGGCCGCCGCCGCGCGCGACCCGGCCCTGATCCGACTGCTGACCGATCCCTTCGCGTTGACACCGGGGTTCACCGGCCCGTCGCAGCCGTCGGGCCTCATCCCCCGATACGACCCGAGCATGAACGCGTGGCTGGTGCCGTTCCCAATGGCGCCGATCAACACCAAGAACGTGCACCGCACGAATTTCCTGTTGGGTCATCCCTACGGCACTGACTTCGTTTACGACGAGATGATGGTCGCGCCGGGATTTGGGGAAATCGCTCGCGTGTCGACGGAGACGTTCGCCACGATGGTTTCCTTGTTCCGGACCGGCGGTCTCAAACCCGGCGCAGGCCCGAACTCCGGGACGAGCGCGAGAAGGGCTTCTACGACATCCTCTTCCTGGGCGAGCTGCCGGATGGCGGACGGGTCGAGGCGGTAGTCACGGGCGACCGCGATCCGGGCTACGGCTCGACCAGCAAGATGATCGCCGAGAGCGCTCTCTGCCTGGTGCGCGATGTGCAGGGCGAGGGCGGCGCCTGGACGCCGGGCGCGCTGATGGGTCCGGCGTTGCGCAAGCGTCTGAAGGAGCGCGCCGGCCTCACCTTCAGCGCGCGTTGACGTAACGCTTTGAACTGCAGCCGCGTGCTGGATTACGTGGATCGTAATCAACGAAAGCGCGGCTTGGCGAGCGCGAGCCTCAAATCCGGTTCAATGGCCGCTTCAGTTTGCGAAACTGATCAGGTCGATGCTGGTCAGCGTAACCTTGTAGTCCCGGGATCGACGTGACGGGCCAAACGAGCCGAGGAGACACGCCGCGTCCGCAGGCCTCAAACCGAGTCCACTGCACGCGGTAGTTAGACGGTTGGTCCATGTTCGCCGTGCCTGCTTGCCCGCCACCACAACGCCACCTGCCCAGCCAGGTAGACCGCCGCCCACACAAGCATGACCTCCAGCACGCGCGCCAGATATGCAAGCTCGTCGTATTGTGCCGTCGCTGCGATGAGCGCGAGCCCGGAAGCGTAGTGCAACAGTGCCAGAACCTGGGTGAGCCTGAGCCACTTCGCGCGGCCGGACGGCGCAAGCAATGCCCCAAACGTTGCCCAGACAACCGGCGCACCCCCAATGAACGCCGCGTAGAAGCCGAAGTCGCCGAAGAAGACCAAGACCCCAAACGGCGCAGATGACAGGAGGAAAGGAACCCAGGTGCCGTGGCCTGCGCCGCCCGCGAGCAATGACAGGAATGCAAGAACAGATCCGTACGCAAACCCGACGACTGCCCCAACGATCGCTCTCCTTGATTTTGGGTAGGCCCTCATGCTTGACCGTTCAGTTTGAGCATTCAACCGCCGCTGTAGGCGATCGGCCGCAACGCTTTGTAAGGGCGACTTTAGAGTTATCGGCGGCAACGAGCGGTCCGCAGGCTGTCCGCAAGTCGGGCTGATCGCAATAAAGCGTCCTCCTGCGCACGTTCGTCGCCGCTTCAAGCGCAAAAACGCCGGGTTTTGGAGTGCCCAGTTTTGTACCGAAGTGGCGGGCCCGAAGAGATTTCGAACTCAGAACTGCCACAAGTCGCCGTTCCACACGCTCGCCCGTCAGAGACCGCGGAAGTTCGTCACAAATTCCGACGTCCGCGAACCGCGATAGTCGTTGCGCGTGTACTCGTGGTGGAAGGGCAGTATCAATGCAGCGGCCGCGCAAGCCGAAACGGAGTCGGACAGCTTTGCGGAGCTTGAGCGCTGGATCGCCGAGAAACCTGAAGGCGGATTTGACACATCCCGGCCCGGCACGCTCAAGTGGCAGCATCGCCGCTCGCCCGTTAACAGTCTATTAACCAACGCAGCCTAGCCTGCGGTCATCGCCCGGTCATCATCAGCCGATTACCGCCCGGTTCGTTCTAGGAGAACAGCCGATGTCCGTTGAGACGCTGACATATGCCGCTCTAGGTGCCCGCCTGAAAATCTCGCCAGAGGCCGCTCGTTCGCTTGCCAAGCGACTCCGGTTGCCGCGCTCACTTTCGGATGATGGCAAAGCCCTGGTGAGCGTTGATCTCGCTGAAATACGGCATACGCCCCGGCCACCAGGTGGTCGCCAGGCAGGCAACATCGCCCTATTAGCGGCAAAGATCGAGGCATTGAAGGCGGAGATCGCGCGGCTCGAAGCAAGGGCAGCCGATCACAGAGCAGATTTCGAGCGCGAGCGCGAGCGCGCCGATCGCCTGACGGTTGAGCTGCTGCAGGCGACTGCCGAGACTATGGCAGCCAAGGAGGCGACGGCACGGCTTGAAGGTGAGGTGGCGGCTCTGCGGACCGGTGGCCGAGCTGGCGGCTCGATCGACAGCCACGGACAAGCTGCACGCCGACTGGGACATCTAGCCGCGACCATAGTGGAAGCAGACCGCAAGGCTTGTAGGTAGCAATCCGTGTCCTCCTTCCAGCTGCCGGAGCAACCGTGAGGCAAAAATGACCAACATCACCGATATTCGCGAGATGAAGGCGCGCATTATCGTGTTTGGGGTCGGCGGCGCCGGCGGCAATGCCGTCAACAACATGATCGCGGCCGGGCTGCAAGGCGTCGACTTCATCGTCGCCAATACCGACGCACAGGCGCTCACCATGTCGAAGGCCAAGCGCATCATCCAGATGGGCACCCAGGTGACCGAAGGCCTTGGCGCCGGCTCGCAGCCCGAAGTGGGGCGCGCCGCAGCCGAAGAGGCAATCGATGCGATCCGCGATCATTTGACCGGCGCACACATGGTGTTCGTTACTGCCGGCATGGGCGGCGGTACCGGCACCGGGGCAGCGCCCATTATCGCCAAGACCGCGCGTGAGCTTGGCATTCTCACCATCGGTGTCGTCACCAAGCCATTCCACTTCGAGGGCCAGCGCCGCATGCGCTTTGCCGAAGCCGGCATCGCGGAACTGCTGAAGGTGGTGGACACCCTGCTGATCATCCCAAACCAGAACCTGTTCCGGGTGGCCAACGAGAAGACCACATTCGCCGATGCCTTCGCCCTGGCCGATCAGGTGCTTTATTCGGGTGTGGCCTGCATCAGCGACCTTATAGTCAAGGAAGGTCTGATCAATCTCGATTTTGCCGACGTTCTCGCCGTAATGCGCGAGAAGGGCAAGGCCATGATGGGCAGGGGCGAGGCTTCTGGCGAGAAGCGCGTGCTCACCGCCGCTGTGGCCGCGATTTCCAATCCATTGATCGAGAACCCCTCGATCAAGCGCGCCAGTGGCCTCATAATCTCCATCACCGGCGGCAAGGACCTGATGTTATTCGAGGTCGACGAAGCTGCTACCCGCATTCGCGAAGAGGCCGACCAGGACGCCAACATCATCGTCGGCGCGTCTTTCGATGAAAGCCTGGAAGGTATCGTCCGCGTCTCGGTGGTGGCGACCGGCATCGATAATCTCGACCCGGCGCGCCAGACGCAACCAGCGGAAAGCTCACTCACGGAACTCGCCGGCAGGCTGCGCAACGACAGCCGTCGCATCGCCGACCGGATCGAGCGTAGTGCACCGCTGCCGCAATTAGAGAGTCCGCCGCTCCGCCCGACGGCCCGCCACCCCGAAGGGCGACCGGCAAAGCCGATTTCGGAATATGCGCGCCATGCGGCTCCGCAGGGCCTCGATCCGTACGGCCGCTCCTCTCCTGTGCGCAATTCGATCGAGGAAAACGTTCTCGATATCCCGGCCTTCCTGCGCCGCAAGGCCAACTGAGCCGTCGTAAGAACCAAAGTAACTCGTTTCCAAGTGCCGGAAGTAGACCGCTGCGACGCGACTTCAAAAAGTCCACCGTCAAAGCTGCGCGCGGATGCAACTCGGCTCCCCGGTCTGGTCCCGCACCCTTCTCATGCAGAATGCGGAACAGCAGATCACCGGAAAGCGGAAAACTTTTACACGCGATCGAAGTACTGATCGCGACTCTTCGGGATCGCTGGGAAATACTCTACCGGGGACAGGCCGGGAACAGGGGAGGGGCCAACGATTGCAGCCGGGCGGCTCGCTACGCTGCTGTGCTGCGCGGGTTCTCCGCTGTTTCTTTTTTTCCCACCTCCTTGTTGCGAGACAGCCATATTGGAAAACGAAGTAGGCGATCATTATTGTCTTTTGGCAGCTCGGTCGGCGCCTCATTGGCTAAACACGGGAGATCTAGTGCAGCGTGGCCGACTCGCACCGCATCCGCGCGTCGGTCCAGTTCGCGCAATAAGGGATCGATTACGGTATCGACTTCGGTCGCAACCGATAATAGAAAACTATTAAGCTCGCGAGCTTCGGGCACGACTGCCGCCGCCATCTCGGTCGCCTCGCAGAGCTCACCGATAACAGGTGCAAACGCGCTGGCAGTTTGTTTGATTCGCTTTTTTATCGCTTCGATTTCGCCTAAAACGCGATCACGTTCCCGCCGGTTTTTTTCCTCAGAAAGGCGGGCTTCGATTTCGGCGATCTGAGCCGTCAGTGTCGTGACATCGGATGCAAGTGCGTCGCGTTTTCCGCGCGCGCGATCGAGATTGCGGCTGAGATTGTCCACTAAGTCGTTCTTTCCGAACATTTTTTTGCTCCGCGTAGGACAGCCGTAACGCGAACCGCCAGCCTGGCAAACGAACGAAAGGTAAGATCGGCCGAAAAAGGCATCGACTTCGGTCGCGTCGCAGGGGCCGACATGGTGATCTAATTCTCTCCAGTCGTTCGCATTAGGCGACCGTAGGGTTAACAAGTGATTAATTTTCAACATCTGATGCAGCAGTGGGCCGCCGGACTGCTTCAAATAACCCATCCGATCGATAATGCGCGAGCTTGCGATCCGATTAGTATCCAATGACCAACATGCGGATCATCAGTTCTGGAGCACTGAGGGATGACCAAATGGTGCTAGTCCCAATTTGGACTTCAAATTCGCCCGCGACTTAATCGAGGCTGTTGGGAACGACTGGGGGCACGTCCTGAATTGGGGGACTTGCCATGGGCATCAGACATCCGCCGCACAACAAGCAAGACCGCCTCGGTGTGTTGCTTCGGGGTGCCGACAACGTTGTACCTCTGCGACATCGGAGTGACGAATTTTTCAACGCTTTGTCGCCGCTGCTTGAAGAGGCTCTTCGAGACAAAGAATCGCCACGTCAGGGAATCCGCAACGTTCTGTCGCTGCACGAGGAGAATGCCCGGCTTCGGGCGCTTGCGGTCGAGCTATCGAACCTCGTGGGAGAGCTCCCTGTTCGAGAGTGGGAAGATGCCGTAGCGGCATGCGCAGACGGCCCGCCGATGCGTTGAACGGGTCTGCTTTGGATCTCTCCCTTATCCCTCATCGCGCGACGGCTAACGGCCTTCGCGTGCTTTCTCGCCTCGGTGTGTTAGCCATGATGGCGTCTGCCGTCTTTGGGCGGAATTGATACCGACGCCTCACGAACTGGCGCAGAGCATGCGCCCAACCGACCAAAGTGGGGGGTTTTCTTTCACTCGACTAGTCGTATCACCCTGCGCCGCTTTGTTCGATCAAGTGCATGCATGACGTCGTTCCTGTCGAGTAGTATCAGCAAACGTTCTACCGTTCGCATCGCATCACTCGGCCCAGGTTCGATAAACTCTCTCAGGATGCGCCTGGCGTCGTCCACGGCACGAATGAGAATAAGTATGTCTTGGTCGGGACTTTTCATGGGGTTCGTACCCATTCGAGTGTGGGGGACCTTTCATTTCACCACGTTGCAGCCCGCATTGGTCTCTTTCAGCTTCTGGCGTCCCCAAAACCACGAAAGAGATCGCCCCATCCCCAAGTCAGTGGTTGAGATTGATCGCGATGGGGCGAAGTCACGGGAGCATATCGGCGCCGCCGCGTCCGACGCAAGCAAGGTACGATTGCGATTCGGGCATCTTAAGGGCGGGTAGCGCTCGTGGCCGAATAATGAAGGACGCCATGCGCGTCTACATCATTTGTTGATGTCGTCATCATCCTTTGTTGCTGTTCGCGTTCGTGAAGGCGTTCCAAGATCGCCCTGCGCCTTGGTATCAGGGCCGCCTCATCCGCAAACCGTTGCGCTAGATCGGCGTGATACTGTTGTTGGACGTCGAGCACCGCTTCCTTGGCGAGATTGCGGTGGTGCTCGGCGAGTAACCTGTGCACGACTGCGAGCTGTTCATCGGTCATTTCTTGCTCCGAGCCGAAAGGCGACGCGTGATGTTTGTCTTAATCTCCAACGTTTACGCCAATCGTATGACCCGGCGCCGCCTGTGCTTGTTACCACGAGCCCGTCGCCGCAATTCTACGATGGAGCCGCGAAATATTCACTATTAAGCCAGTTTTGCGGACCAAGTTCTGTCGCCGCGGATTGTTCGCCAATTTACAATATTTTGGACGACGAGCTCGCGCCCAGGCATTCTCGTCCGCAAGGGTCGCTCGGTAACGATCATAGCCGCAATCCCACCATGCGGAGCCACCAAAAAATAGATCGATGATGACGGCTTACCAAAAGCTCGTCCGATCGCCTTCAGCAACCCTCCGCGCTTCCAGCGATCCCATAACTCCGTTTTCTCTGCCGCAGTAAACCCTCTATGAAGTCTTTCACCAATCAAAGCACACTCCATCTCCTTTAAGATAAAGTGTTGCGTCGACCGGTTGAGACCACCCCGCGATAAACGGACACGGTCAGCTTGATCTCTCGGGTCCGAAAAGTTCCGGATGCCGCGCGATCAGTTGGCGCGGCCAGGTCAGTTTGCGCGATCAGGTCATCAAACGCGGCCGTGCTCGCGCAGGAATTTTTCGCCGCGCTCGGTGATCGCCGCCCTCACGCCAGCTCCGGCGACCGACTCGCGCGCGACGTAGCCGCCATCGACCGCGTCTTCCCAGATCGTCAGCCGCGGGCAGGACGTCCGCCAGGTCGCGATCACCTCGGAGTAAGGTCTGGGCTCGCGGGCGATCCATTCGACGAAATCGAGCACCAGCGGATCTGCCGTATCGGCCATCGGGCTTTCTCCATCCGTCAAAACGCCAGCGCGTTGCTGCGCGCCAAAAGCAGCCAGCTTCCATAGACGATGTAATAGCAGGCAACCGTCGTGATCAGCCGTCCCGCCCAGGTGCGAAATTGCGCATCCGTCATGGCCTCGAGGATGCGCCGCGCCAGCGTCGTGCCGGTCATCGAGGCCGCGACCGCAACGGCGGCGAGAACCGGATCGAGCGTGGCGGCCTGATCGATGATGCCGCCGAAATAGATCAGCTTCACGAAATGGCTGGCGACCTGGCAGGTGGCCTTGGTCGCGACGATCCCGCGCCGGTCGAACTTGCCGCCGAGGAAGAAGGTATCCATCAGCGGCCCGGAGACGCCGGTCATCAGCATCAGCCCCATGCAGATCGAGCCGTAGAAGGTGCCCTGCCAGATGCTGTCGGGATTCGGCTTCAGATCAGCGGGCGTCAGCCGCGCCATGAACGGCGTCACCCCCAGCAAAAGCAGCGCGACCGGCTTGTCGGGCACATAGCGGGTGATCGACCACGCGCCAAGCGCCAGCGCGCATCCGATCATGTAGATCGAAACCGGCCGCCACCTGATGTGGCTGCGCCACAAAAAGGCGCGCCAGCCATTCGAGGCCATCTGGGTGATTGCGTGCAGCACCATGGCGGAGGGAAGCGGCAGGATGGTGAGCAGCACGCCGATCAGGATCAGCCCGCCGGCCATGCCGAACAGGCCCGACAAGAACGCGGTCGCGACCATCAGCAGGCCAAGGGCTGCAATCATCAGCGGCGTCATGCGAATCTCCTTTAGCATTTCTGCCTTGCTTGGACTTGGCGCGCAAACTGAGTTATCTTGGCCTGGCATCAGTTTTCCTGAGGGTGGGGGTAGGATGCGGCGGCTGCTGTTTCTCAACGGCATCAAGGCATTCGAGGCCGCGGCGCGGAGCGGAAGCTTTGCCGGCGCGGGTGCGGAGCTCAACGTCTCGGCGGCGGCGGTCAGCCGCATGGTGCATCTGTTGGAGCAGCGGCTCGGGGTGGCGCTGTTCGAGCGCAAGGCGAACCGGCTGGCGATGACGCCAGCGGGACGCGCCTATCAGAGCGGGCTGACGCCGATCTTCGATGCGCTGGCGAGCCTGACCGCACAGGTGACAGCCCCGTCCGCCATGCGGGTCCTGACCATCGGCGTCGGCCCGACCTTTGCCATGAGATGGTTTATTCCGCGGCTGGCGGATTTTCGAAAACACGAGCCCGACATCGACGTGCGCATCACCACCGGCGGCGCGGCGGCGCCGTTCGGCGATGACTAGCAATACGTAACTGAGCGAGAGAGAGAGAGAGAAAAAAAAAAAAAAAAAAAAAAGCCCCCCCCCCCCCCCCCCCCCACGTATTGCTTGGCTGGTGATCGGGGGCGTCTGCTGCGACCGCGTTGATCGGCGTCCGCCAATCGGATCGACCAGGCGAAGTATCCCCTGACTGGTGCCCGGTTCAAGACGTACCCCAAGATCAGTTAAGATTTCGGACATGGCGGACCAAAACGACGATTCGCCTGCCACGTCGGACACGGGTCACCGTGGCGGGCATTCGCGCGCCGGATCGCGTACGCACTGGTCGTGCTCTTGATCATGTTTGTGATCGTGGCTCTCGGACGCGGCGGATACACCGACAATGCGGACGGCCACGTCTCGCTGCTGGACGCGTTCTACTACACGACCGTGTCCATCTCGACCACCGGCTATGGCGACATCGTGCCGGTCACGACCGATGCGCGCCTGGTCACCAGCCTGGTCGTCACGCCGTTGCGGGTGCTGTTCCTCGGCATCCTGGTCGGCACCGCGTTCGAGGTGCTCACCCAGCGCACCCGCGATGAGTTCCGGATCCAGCGATGGAGGTCGAAGGTGCACAACCACATCGTCGTGATCGGCTACGGCACGAAGGGGCGCAGCGCGCTCGCCACCTTGCTCGCGAACGGTCACGCCCGTGAAAGTTTCATCGTCGTGGACCGTCAGCCGGAGCTGATCGCCGAGGCAAATGCGGACGGTGTCGCGGGCATCGTCGGCGATGCCGCCCGGACCAGCGTGCTGCTGCAGGCGAAGGTCGACGAGGCCGGCCTACGTCGTGATCGCGCCGGACCGTGACGACACCGCCGTCCTGGTCACGCTGACCGCGCGGCAGCTCAACAAGACCGCGGTGATCGCGGCCGCGATCCGGGAGTCCGAGAACGAGCCGCTGCTGCTGCAGAGCGGCGCCAACGCGGTCATCACGTCCGCCGAGGCGGCCGGCCGCCTGCTCGGATTCGCCGCCCTCTCCCCCGGCATCAGCCAGGTCTTCGCCGACCTGCTCGTGCACGGCTCCGGTCTGGAGATCGTCGAGCGCACGGTCCGCGCCGACGAGATCGGCGCGCCGCCGGTCACCGGCCCGCGATCAGATCATCGCCGTGGTACGCGCCGGAGCGGTCCTTCCGTTCGACGCCCGACTGACCTGACCCAGGCCGATCGGGTGATCGTGGTGCGCTCCCCGGCGTCTTGAGCCTGCGCTCGGGCTACAGGCCGAGTTCGGCAGATCGAGACCTCGCGCATCTCGACCTTGCGGATCTTGCCGGTCACCGTCATCGGGAACGCGTCGACGATCTTCACGTACCGCGGGATCTTGTAGTGCGCCAGCCTTCCCGACGCAGAACTCGCGCAGCGCCTCCGCGGTCAGCTCCGGGGCACCGTCCCGCATGCGTACCCAGACCATCAGCTCCTCGCCGTACTTCGCGTCGGGCACGCCGATGACCTGCGCGTCCACGATGTCCGGGTGGGTGTAGAGGAACTCCTCGATCTCGCGCGGATACACGTTCTCGCCGCCGCGGATCACCATGTCCTTGATCCGGCCGACGATGCTCAGGTAGCCGTCGTCGTCCATCACCGCGAGGTCGCCGGTGTGCATCCAGCGGGCCGCGTCGATCGCCTCGGCGGTGCGGTCGGGCATGTTCCAGTAGCCGAGCATCACGCTGTAGCCGCGGGTGCAGAACTCGCCGGGCGTGCCGCGCGGCACCGTCAGCCCGGTCACCGGGTCGATCACCTTGACCTCGAGGTGCGGGTGCACGGCGCCGACGGTGGAGACCCGGCGGTCGAGGTCGTCGTCGGGGCGCGTCTGCGTGGACACCGGCGACGTCTCGGTCATGCCGTAGCAGATGGTCACCTCGGTCATGCCCATCTCGGCGATCACGCGCTTCATCACCTCGACCGGGCACGGCGAGCCGGCCATCACGCCGGTACGCAGCGACGACAGGTCGTGGTCGGCGAACGACGGATCGGCCAGTTCGGCGATGAACATCGTCGGCACGCCGTACAGCACCGTGCACTTCTCCGCGGCCACGGCGGCGAGCGTGGCGGCCGGCTCGAAGCCCGGCCCCGGGATGACGATGCAGGCGCCGTGGGTGACCGCGCCGAGGTTGCCCATCACCATGCCGAAGCAGTGATAGAACGGCACCGGCACGCAGACCCGATCATGCTCGGACCATCGCTGGGTACGCGCCACGAAGTAGCCGTTGTTCAGGATGTTGTGGTGCGAGAGCGTCGCGCCCTTCGGGAAGCCGGTGGTGCCGGAGGTGTACTGGATGTTGATCGGGTCGTCGAACGACAGCTCGGCCTCGCGGGCCGCGATCTGGTCGTCGGTCACGTCGGCGCCGGCCGCGATCAGGTCGTCCCAGCTCGGCGTACCGATGTAGATCGACGTCGCGCAGCGCGTCGCATTCGCCCCGGACCTCGTCGATCATGCCGCGATAGTCGGACGTCTTGAACGCCTCGGCGGAGACGAGCGTGCGGATGCCGGACTGCTGCAGCACGTACGCGAGTTCGTGGCTGCGGTACGCCGGATTGATGTTGACCAGGATCGCGCCGATCCGTGCGGTCGCGAACTGCACCAGCAGCCACTCCGGCACGTTCGGTGCCCAGATGCCGACCCGGTCGCCCTTCTCGACGCCGATCGCGAGCAGGCCCTTCGCCACCTCGGCGACGTCGGCGCGAACTCGTCATAGGTCCACCGGCGGCCGGACGGTACGTCGACGAGCGCCTCCCGTGATCCGAAGCGCGCCACCGTCTGCGGCGAGATTCTCGCCGATGGTCTGACCGAGCAGGGTCTCCGTGGACGGGCCGTTCACGTACGAGAGTGTGGTCATCGTCGACCTCCTGGGCGCCTTGTCCACCCGCTCCGTGGATCTAGTACGGATTGTTACGCGCCGGTACACCCCCGCGCCAGAGCCGGACGTCGACAACCCTGGCAGAATCGGCTGCGCCCGTGCATCCGAAGCGGAAGAGGTACGTCGTGGAACCCGATGAAGATCGACGGCGCCTGGGTCTTCGAGCCCCGACTGTTCCCGGACGACCGGGGCAGCTTCCACGAGTGGTTCCAGGCCCCCGACTTCGAGCGCGCCACCGGCCACCGGCTCAACCTCGCGCAGGCCAACTGCTCGGTGTCCGACGCGCGGCACGCTGCGCGGCATCCACTTCGCCGACGTACCGCCCGGCCAGGCCAAATACGTCAAATGTGCCCGCGGCGCCGTGCTCGACGTCGTGGTCGACATCCGCGTCGGCTCGCCGACGTTCGGCCAGTGGGACTCGGTGCTGCTCGACGACGTCACGCACCGCGCGATCTACCTCAGCGAGGGCCTCGGGCACGCGTTCATGGCGCTGACCGACGACGCGACGCTGATCTACCTGTGCTCCGAGGGCTACGCACCGGAGCGCGAGCACACGTCCACCCGCTCGACCCGACTCTCGCGATCGAGTGGCCGCTCGACGTCGAGCCGATGCTGTCCGAGCCGCGACGCCGCCGCGCCGACGCCTGTCCGAGGCCCGGGCGCAGGGTCTGCTCCCGTCGTACGACGAATGCCGGCGCTACATCGGCGTGCGCAGCTGGCGCCTAACGTGCCGGCTGATGATCAACCAGCGCTGGCGTGCAGCGCCGGGAACGCCTCGGCCAGCGCCTCGCGCCAGTCGCGGATCGGCTCGATGCCGGCCTCGCGCCAGCGGTCGTGGCCCAGCACGCTGTAGGCCGGCCGCGGCGCCGGCCGCACGAACGCCGCGCTGGTCGTCGGCCGTACCCGAGCCGGATCCGCGCCGAGCAGCCGGAACGTCTCGCGGGCCAGGTCGCACCAGGTCGCCGCGCCGCCGCTGGTGCCGTGGTAGACACCGGCCGGCGCGGTGCCGGCCAGCGCGCCGCGGCCCGAGCCGCACCAGCCGGTCGGCGAGGTCGACCGTCCACGTCGGCTGGCCGCGCTGGTCGTCGACGACGTCGAGCGGTGTCCTTGACGCCTCCAGCTTGATCATCGTGCGGACGAAGTTGGCGCCGCCGGCGCCGTAGAGCCAGGCGGTGCGCACGACGTAGCCGCTGTCGGGCAGCGTCGCCAGCACGGCCTGCTCGCCGGCGAGCTTGGTCCGACCGTACGCGGTTTGCGGCGCCGGTCGGCGCGTCCTCCGGCGTACGGCGCGGTCCGCGTCGCCGGCGAAGACGTAGTCGGTGGAGACGTGCAGCATCCGGGCCCCGACCGCGGCGCAGGCGGCGGCGAGGTGCGCGGCGCCGTCGCCGTTGACCGCAGCGCCGCCGCCTCGGCCGACTCGGCGTCGTCGACGGCCGTCCAGGCGGCGCAGTTGACGACGACGGCGGGCGGTGCGGCGACCGCGGTCGCGCACGGCGGCCGGCGTCGGTGATGTCGAGCGCGGCCCGGTCCAGCCCGATCGCCGCGGTGCCCTGAGCGGCGACGAGCGCCGCCAGCAGGTCCCGGCCGAGCATCCCGCCCGCGCCGGTGACCAGCCACGCCGTGCTCGCCGTCGTTTGCGTCAGCAGCGCCGCCCGCGCCTTGAGCGGCTCCCACCAGGCGCGGTTGTCCCGGTACCACGCGACGGTCTCGGCCAGGCCCGTCGTCGAACGACCTTGCGCGGCTCGTAGCCGAGCTCGGTCGCGGATCTTGCGTGCAGTCGACCGAGTAGCGGCGGTCGTGGCCCTTGCGGTCGTCGACGTAGGTCGACGCTGGTCCCAGCCGGCGCCGCACGCCGTCGAGCAGCAGTTCGGTGAGCTCGCTGGTTGGTCGAGCTCGGTGCCGCCGCCGATGTTGTAGATCTCGCCGGCGCGGCCGCCGGTGCGGACCAGTTCGATGCCGCGGCACGTGGTCGTCGATGTGCAGCCAGTCGCGCACGTTGCAGGCCGTCGCCGTAGAGCGGCACGGTTCTGCCCGTCGAGCAGGTTGGTGATGAACAGCGGGATGACCTTCTCCGGGAAGTGGTGGTGCCCGTAGTTGTTGGAGCAGCGGGTGACCCGCACGTCCAGGCCGTGGGTGCGGTGGTAGGCCAGCGCGATCAGGTCGCTGGACGCCTTGGACGCGGAGTACGGGCGAGTTGGGCGCGAGCGGATCGGTCTCCGGCCAGGAGCCCTCGTCGATCGAGCCGTACACCTCGTCGGTCGACACGTGCACGAACCGGTCCGACGCCGTGCCGCAGCGCCGCGTCCAGCAGCGTCTGGGTGCCGACGACGTTGGTGCTGGACGAACTCGGTCGGCGCCGAGGATCGACCGGTCCACGTGCGACTCGGCCGCGAAGTGCACGACCTCGTCGTGCTCGCCGACGAGCTTGTCGACCAGCTCGGCGTCGCAGATGTCGCCCTGCACGAACGCGAAGCCGGTCGCTGCCGCGCACCGCGTCGAGGTTGGCCGGGTTGCCGGCGTAGGTCAGCTTGTCGAGCACGGTGATCTGCGACGTCCGCCGGCGGCCGTCGGGCGCCGAGCAGCGTGCGGACGTAGTGCGAGCCGATGAAGCCGGCACCACCGGTGACCAGGATCTTGGTGCGTCGAGGTCATTTGGAAATCTGCACCTTACTGTGATCGCCGAGCACGAAACGGTGCGCGGCGGGCACGGCCGGGGCCGGGCGTGACCTCGACGTTGCGACCGATCAGCGACGCTTCGATCCGGCGGACGCCGGTGATGGACGAGTCCCGCAGCACGATAGAGAACTCGATCTCGCTGCGCTCGACCCGGAACACGTACGCGAGCCAAGCAGACATAAACATGAGAACCATTGATGTCGGCGGTCGGTACGGGCGCCGAGATCGGCATCCATCCGAAGTCGGAGTGGAACAATCCCGAGCCGGAGATCGTGCTCGTCGTCGAGCAGCCACGGCCGCACGGTCGGCGCGACGCTCGGCAACGACGTCAACCTGCGCGACTTCGAAGGCCGCAGCGCGCTGCTGCTCGGCAAGGCGAAGGACAACAACGCGTCGTGCGCGATCGGCCCGTTCATCCGGCTGTTCGACGACCACTTCACGCATCGACGACGTGCGCACGTGCGAGCTCGCGATGCGCGTCGACGGGCCGGACGGCTTCGCGCTCGACGGCATCGAGCTCGATCGCGCATGATCAGCCGCGACCCGCTCGATCTCGTGGCGCAGGCGATCGGCGCCGAACCACCAGTATCCCGACGGCTTCGTGCTGTTCCTCGGCACGATGTTCGCGCCGACCAAGGACCGCCACGGTCCCGGGCAGGGCTTCACGCACGTGGTGGGCGACATCGTCACCATCGCGACGCCGAAGGTCGGCGCGCTGGTGAATCGCGTGAACACGTCCGACAAGATCGCGCCGTGGACGTTCGGCGCCGGAGCGCTGATGCAAAGCCTGGCGAGGCGAGGCGTGCTGTGAGCGAGCGCGATGGTCCCGTGAGGGTCGACGGGCCGCCCCAAGGCCCGAACTCCGCCCCCTCGGGGGCAGCGCAGCGGCGTCAGCCGCAAGCGTGGGGGCCCTTTCTCGCGCGACGACAAGCTCGTCATCGCCGGCGTGCGCGATCTCGATGCTGATCGTGCAGATGGACTGGTTCGCGCTGAACCTCGCGATCCCGGCCATCGCCGAGCACTTCAACGTCGCCGTCCACCGACCTGCAGTGGGTGGTGAGCGGCTACATGCTCTCCATCGGCGCGCTCATGGTGACGGCGGGCCGGCTCGCCGACATCTTCGGCCGGCGCCGCATCATCGTCATCGGGCTCGCGATTTTCGGCGTCGTGTCGTTCATCTGCGGCACCGCGCCCGACGAGTCGTACCTCATCATCGCGCGTGTGGTGCACGGCGTCGGCGCGGCGCTCATCTTCCCCGTGTCGATCGCCGTGGTGTCGAGCACGTTCAGCGGCGCGCGACAGGCGCGCGCGATCGGCGTCGTGCTCGGCGTCGCGGCGATCGGGCAGGCGCTGGGTCCCTTCGTCGGCGGCACGTTTTCGGAGTATCTCAACTGGCGCGGCGTGTTCTTCATCAACATTCCGTTCTGCATCGCTGCGATCTACCTCATGCTGCGCTACGTGAAGGAGACGCGCGACGACAGCGGCCGACCGCCACATCGACATCCCCGGCATGCTGACGGTGACGGGTGGGCTCGTGTGCATCAGCCTCGCCTTCGATCGCGGCGAGGCGTGGGGATGGACGTCGCTGGCGACGCTCGGCACGCTCGCCGCGCGGCGTCGTGCTGCTGGCGCTGTTCGTGGTGATCGAGGGGCGCGTGCGCTCGCCGCTCGTCTCGCTTGTCGCTGTTCCGCAATCGCGCGTTCGACGCCGTGGTGATCGCAGGCTCGCTGTCGAACGTGGTGTTCTGCTTGGTCGCGGTGTTCTCGGCGCTCTACCTGCAGCAGGCGCGCGGCATGTCGCCGTTCAATGCCGGGCTCGTGTTCCTCGCGCTGTCGGCGGGCGCCGGGTCGGCGAGCTTCTACTCGGGACGGCTCGCGGAGAAATTTCCCGCGGATCGCCTGATGGCGATCGGCATGCTCATCAGCGCCGCCGGCATCGTCGGGCTGACGAGCGTCGACGTCGCTTTGGCTCTACACGCCGCTGTTCCTCGTGACCGGCGTCGGCCTCGGGCTTGGGCTGGGCGCTGTCGCAACGTGGCGACGCAGGCCGTCGTGCCGCTCGAATACGTCGGCGCGGCATCAGGCGTCACGCTGACCGCGCTCGTGATGCTCGGCGCGGTCGGCGTCGCCATCGCCGCGGCGATGCTCGAGCTGATCGCGGGATCGCCGCAGGCCGCGGCGAGCGACGCCGCGGCGATCAACATCGTCCTGCGCGCGGGCGCCGCGCTCGCGGTCGTCGGCGCGGTCGCGCTGCTGCTGTTCGGGCGGCGCGCGCCGGCGGCGGCGCGATTCCCGCGCCGCCGGCCTAGCGGCCCGCTTACTTCGCCCTTGAACGCGACGACCTTCTGCTTCTGCTCGCCCAGGCCCTCGATGCCGAGCGTGACGACGTCGCCGGCCTTCAGGCACTGCGGCGGCTTCATGCCCAGCCCCACGCCCGGCGGCGTGCCGGTGGTGATCGACGTCGCCCGGCAGCAGCGTCATGTACTTCGAGACGTCGGCGACGAGCTCGCGCGACGCCGAAGATCATCGTGCTTCGTGTTGCCCGTCTGCCGGCGCTCGCCGTTGACGTCGAGCCACATGTCGAGGTTCTGCGGATCCTTGATCTCGTCGGTCGTGACGAGCCACGGGCCGATCGGGCCGAACGTGTCGCAGCCCTTGCCCTTGTTCCACTGCGACGCGCTCTTCTTCATCTGGAACTCGCGCTCCGACACGTCGTTGATCACGCAGTAGCCGGCGACGTAGCTTCAGCGCGTCCTTCTCGTCGACGTAGCGCGCGGTGCGGCCGATCACGAAGCCGAGCTCGACTTCCCAGTCGATCTGCGTCGAGTCGCGTGGGCACCATCGATGTTGTCGTTCGGGCCGACGATGCAGGTCGGCGACTTGAAGAAGACGACCGGATGCTCGGGAATCGGCGTGCCGCGTTTCCTTCGCGTGGTCGACGTAGTTGAGGCCGATCGCGACGAACTTCGACGGCGTCGCGACGCACGGCGCCGAGGCGCGGCTTGCCCTTGACCAGCGGCAGCTTCTTCGGATCGAGCTTCCTGAGCTTCGCGAGCTCGGCCGGCGCGAGCGTCGCGCCGTCGATGTCCTTGACCTTGCGCGACAGGTCGCGCAGCTTGCCGTCGGCGTCGATCAGGCCGGGCTTTTCCTTGCCGGCGGGACCGTAGCGTACGAGTTTCATTGATCGTTCTCCTTGGGATGCGAAGCGTCGATGCGGTGAGCGATGACGATCAGATCGTCATGCCGCCGTCGACACGAATACACGTTGCCGGTCACGAACGCCGCTTCGTCGGAGGCGAGGAACACGACGATCGGCGCGATCTCCTCGGCCTTGGCGAGGCGGCCCATCGGCTGGCGCGCGATGAACATCTTGCGCGCCTCGACCGGATCGGCGAACGCGTTGATGCGATCGCCGAGCGACGGCGTGTCGACGGTGCCCGGCGCGATGCGCGTTGCAGCGGATGCCCTTCTGCACGAAGTCGGCGGCGACCGCCTTGGTGAGGCCGATCACCGCGGCCTTGCTCGCGCCGTAGACGAAGCGGTTCGGCATGCCCTTGATCGAGCCGGCGATCGACGCCATGTTGATGATCGACGCGCCGCTGCCGCGTCTTCTCGAACTTCGTCGAGCATCTTCGGCAGCGCGCGCCTGGATCGCGATGTACATCGCGCGCGACGTTGAGGTTGAAGCTGAAGTCCCAGTCCTTCGGCGTGCAGTCGAGGATCGTGCCGTGGTGCACGTAGCCGGCGCAGTTGAACAGGACGTCGAGCGGCGGCAGCTCGTCGAACGTCTGCGCGCACGGCGGCGTCGTCGAGCACGTCGAGCGGCGCGTCGATGACGTTCGCCGACGCCCGCGAAGGTCGTCGAGCGAGCTTCGGCTTGACGTCGGTCGCGTACACCGTGGCGCCTTCGCGCGCCATCGCGAGCGCGCGTCGCGTGGCCGATGCCCTGTCCGGCGGCGGTGACGAGCGCGGTCTTTCCCGCGAGGCGTCCGCTCATGTACGTTCTCCTTGATCCGAGGCTGCGGTGAGCGGCGCGCTCGGTTCAGCGAGGCGGGGCGCAGCGAGACGCCGGATCGGCCCAGTCGCGGTTCGGCACGAGCGGATACCAGCCCGGGCGGCCCGGGATCGCGATCGTACGGATAGCCGCCCAGCTCGCGGAAGAGCTCGTGATAGCGCGCGAGCTTGTCGCGGTCGAGCGTCGACGCCGAGGCCCGGCGCGTCGGGCACGCGGATCGCGCCGTTCTCGTAGCGCATCCGCCCGCCGACGATCACGTCGTCGGTCAGGTGATGGTAGTGCGCGTCGGCCGCGTAGCCGAGGTTGGGCACGACCGCGCCCAGTGCAGCATCGTCGCGAGCTGGATGCCGAGCTCGCCCGAGCTGTGCACGGCGACGCCGAGGCCCATCGTCTCGCAGACGCCGGCCGCCTTGATGCACGGCCGGATGCCGCCCCAGAACGTGGTGTCGAGCAGGATCACGTCGACGGCGCCGGACTGCGACGTTGGCCGCGAGCTGCTCGAAGTTGACGACGACCGTGTTGGTCGCGGTCGGCAGCGGCACGAATTCCTTCAGCCGCTGCAAGCTGCGGCATGCCCCAGACCGGGTCCTCGAAATAGTCGTTGCGGATGTCGAGGATGCCGCGGCCGAACTCGATCGCGTCGGCGAGCGACAGCGCGCAGTTCGGGTCGTAGCGGAAGCGCTCGCCGGGCAGCGACTGCCGCGAGCGCGCGATAGCACGCGAGCTCGTGCGCCGGCGGATAGACGCCGCCCTTCAGCTTGTGCGACGTGAAGCCGTGCGCCGCCTTCAGCGCGCGCCGCGTCGGCGACCAGCTGCTCGGGCGTGCGCACTTCGCCGCTCGCCGGTCTCCGGATTCGGCATAGCGGAAGAAGAGGTAGCTCGCGAACTCGACCGCGTCGCGCAGCTTGCCGCCGAGCAGCGCATGCACCGGCACGCCGAGCTTCTGGCCCATGATGTCGAGGCACGCGAACTCGATCGCCGCGTGCAGCTGCGTGCGGTTGTTGTAGAGGCTCGCGGTCGGATTGCAGATCGTGAAGCGCATCGCCTCGAGCGCGAACACGTCGTGGCCGTCGCAGGTAGGACATCGAGGCCGCGAACGCGCGCGTCGCGTCCTCGCCGCCGCCGCCCATCTCGCCCAGGCCGACGTAGCCGTCGGCGGTCTCGACCTCGACGATCGTGCGCACGAAGCGGCCCCAGTGCGCGCCGTTGCTGTGCAGCAGCGGCGCCTCGAGCGGCACGGTGACCGGCGTGGCGCGAATCGCGGCGATCGTGGTGGCGGTCATGGCGCGATGCGACGTGGAAGAAGCGCGAAGGCGCGGCGCGTGCCGGACGAGTCGCGGGCGAGCGATCGCTGGATTCTAACCCAGCGCGCGGCGAATTGGTAATACCACTTGACCAGTTTCCGGGCGGGCGGTTAGCCTTCCGGCCCGAGCGCCAGTCGTAATGCGCGCCGCTTTCGATGCGCGTCATGCCGCGCCATGCCGTTCCAGAGCATCGAACCACGCCGCCTGTACCGGCAGATCGCCGACCAGATCCGCACGCTGATCCGGCAGCGGCGAGTTTTCGCCGGGCGCGCGCCTGCCGCCCGAGCGCGATCTCGCCAAGCAGCTCGGCGTCTCGCGGCCGTCGGTGCGCGAGGCGCTGATCGCGCTCGAGGTCGAGGGCCTGGTCGAGGTGCGGATCGGCTCGGGCATCTACGTGCTGAGCGCCGAATGCGCGCGGAGGCGGACGCGGCGGCACGCGGCCGATCGCAGAGCGCACGACGGCGCGACGGCGGGGCCGTTCGAGCTGCTGCGCGCGCGCTACGTGATCGAAGGCGAATGCGCGGCGCTGGCCGCCAAGTCGGCGAAGAAGGCGCAGGTGCAGGCGATCGAGGACGCGCTCGACGCAGATGCAGCGCGAACTCGACGGGCAGCAGACAGCCGCTGGCGGGCGATCGGCTGTTCCACCTGCGCATCGCCGAGGCCACGGGCAACGGCGCGCTGGTCGCGGTGGTCAAGCATGCTGTGGGAGGAGCGCACCGGACCGCTGTACAAGCAACTCGAGCATCATTACGATTCGCCCGGCGCTGTGGCAGCACCGCGATGGCCGAGCATCGCGCCGTGCTGAAGGCGATCGCAGCGCAAGGACGCCGCGGGGCGCGCGCCGCGATGCAGCGGCATCTGAACCAGGCCTACAAGCGCTTCAGCACCGGCTGGGACAGCGTGGCGGACGGCAAGTAACGCTCGCAATCGTGAAGGAGACGACAGATGCTCGCTTGCCGAATTCACGCGAAGGAAGACCTGCGCATCGAACCCGTCGACACGCCCGACGCCGGGCCCGGCGAAGTGCTGCTGCGCCTCGGCGCCGCCGGCATCTGCGGCTCGGACCTTCACTACTATTTCGAGGGCCGCAACGGCAGCTTCGTCGTGCGCGAGCCGCTGATTCCCGGGCCACGAGGCGTCCGGCGTCGTCGCCGGCGGTCGGCGCCGGCGTCACGCGCGTCAAGGTGGGCGACAAGGTCGCCGTGTCGCCGTCGCATGCGTGCGGCCGCTGCGACTATTGCCGCGAGGGCCGCGAGCACTGTGCACGCAAGATGAAGTTCCTCGGCAGCGCGAGCCTGCTTCCCGCACGTGCAGGGCATGTTCCGCGAACCGAGTATGTAACCGACGAATGATAAACGCGAAAAAAAAAAAAAAAAAAAAAAAAAAAAAAAAAAAAAAAAAATTACAAAAAGCGTGACCAATTGCTCGGATTT
>CAVUYV010000058.1:0-57027 GCA_963745785.1 uncultured Alphaproteobacteria bacterium
GTGAGCCCTTGTTAGATGTTGTCTCGGATCACCTCGCCCCGCTTGCGGGGAGAGGTCGGCGCGTAGCGCCGGGTGAGGGGGGACTCTCCGCGAGTCCAACTCCGTGGAGGGTCCCCCTCACCCCGACCCTCTCCCCGCAAGCGGGGCGAGGGAGAAGGAGTCCGTCGCGGCGAAGAAAAGAAGGAATCCTGTTGACTCTTTGTCAGTTCTGATTCGACTCGCGATGCGCAAAACGTTTAAGGAATGCACCGCCAATCGGTCCCTTGTGGAGCCGCGCCAAACTTGATCTAGTGCCGCAACCCAAGCGCCACCGCGAGATGTTGCGGTGAACGAAGCCGGAGGGCACGCGAGTCACCGATTCGGGCGCGATTCGTTCCGCAACCGTTCCAGAGCTTAAGCCGCGACCTCAAACGCGTCGCATTGTGAGACACTTCTAACCTTGGCGCGTATTCTGATCGCAAAACCGCTACCCATTTTTGCTCAATACGCGCTAACGCAAATTGGCGCTAACGCATGAAGACCGAAGCGGCACTCTACCGCCGTCACCCTGAGGAGGCCGCAATGCGGCCGTCTCGAAGGGCGACGGCCTCGCTCGCTCCGCAGAAGGGATGCTTACTCAAAACGCGCGGATGAATCTCGGCCGTCCATTCTTCGAGACGCGCGTTCCCGCGCTCCTCAGGATGACGGAACTGACATCGCCTTATCGGCTACGGAACACTCAGAAATTATGACTTTCTCTTCTTCGTTCGGCCAAGACCGGGCTCCCGGCTCCGGCGTCACCGCCGTGCTCGGGCCGACCAACACCGGCAAGACCCATCTCGCGATCGAGCGGATGCTGGCGCATTCCTCCGGCGTGATCGGGCTGCCGCTGCGGCTGCTGGCGCGCGAGGTCTATAACAAGATCGCCGATCGCGCAGGCCCCGATTCGGTCGCGCTGATAACAGGCGAAGAAAAGATCAAGCCACCGAGGCCGCGGTTCTGGGTCTCCACCGTCGAGGCGATGCCGCGGGATCTCGACGTGTCGTTTCTCGCGGTCGATGAAATCCAGATCGCGGCCGATCTCGAACGCGGCCATGTCTTCACCGACCGCATTCTGCATCGGCGCGGCCGCGACGAGACGCTGCTGTTAGGGGCCGCCACCATGCGCCCGATCATCGAGCGGCTGTTGCCGGGCGCGTCGATCGTGACGCGGCCGCGGCTGTCGCAGCTCGAATTCGCCGGCGACCGCAAGATCACGCGGCAGCCGCGGCGCACCGCGATCGTCGCGTTTTCAGCCGACGAAGTCTACGCGATCGCGGAACTGATCCGCCGCCAGCATGGCGGCGCGGCTGTCGTGCTGGGCTCGCTGTCGCCGCGCACCCGCAACGCGCAGGTCGCGATGTTCCAGAATGGCGATGTCGATTATCTCGTCGCAACCGACGCGGTCGGCATGGGGCTCAACCTCGACGTCGATCACGTCGCCTTCGCCTCCGACCGCAAATATGATGGCTATCAGTTCCGGCGGCTCAATCCGTCCGAATTCGCGCAGATCGCCGGCCGCGCCGGGCGCGCCACGCGTGATGGGACTTTCGGCACCACCGGCCGCTGCGCGCCGTTCGAGCCGGAGCTGGTGAACGCGCTGCAGAACCACACCTTCGACAGTGTGAAGGTTTTGCAATGGCGCAATTCAAAACTGGATTTTTCCTCGCTGGGCGCGCTGCAGGTGTCGCTGGCGCTGACGCCCTCGCATGAGGCGCTGACCCGCGCCCCGATCGCCGAAGATCTGCGGGTGCTCGATCACGCCGCGCGCGACGCCGACGTGCGCGAGATGGCGCATGGCGCAGCTGCGGTGGAACGGCTGTGGGACGCCTGCCAGATTCCGGATTACCGCAAGATCGCGCCGGCCGCGCATGCCGAGCTGGTGACGACGCTGTTCGAATTTTTGATGAAGAAAGGTCGGATTCCCGACGCATGGTTTTCAGCCCAGGTCGAGCAGGCCGACCGCACAGACGGCGATATCGACACGCTGTCGGGCCGGATCGCGCAAATCCGCACCTGGACTTTTGTCGCCAACCGTCCGGACTGGCTGGCCGACCCCGAGCATTGGCAGGGAATCACCCGAGAAGTTGAAAATAAATTGTCCGATGCGCTGCATGAACGGCTTACGGAGCGTTTCGTTGACCGCCGTACCAGTGTATTGATGCGCCGCCTGCGGGAGAATACCGTTTTGACTACGGAAATCGGCAAGACCGGCGAAGTGACCGTTGAGGGCCATGTGATCGGCCGGCTCGACGGCTTCACCTTCGCGCCCGACGCGGCGGAAGCCGGCTCCGATGCCAAGGCGCTGCAGGCGACCGCGCTAAAGGCACTGGCCGGCGAGATCGATGCCCGCGCCGAAAAACTTTCCGCCGCTCCCGACGATCAGTTCGTGCTGACCTCCGACGGCACCATCCGCTGGACCGGCGATGCGGTGGCAAAACTGGTATCCGCCGACGACGCGCTGCATCCGCGATTGCGCATCATTTCCGACGAGCGCCTGAGCGGCGCGCCGCGCGAGTCAGTCCAGGCGCGGCTCGATCTGTGGCTGAAGACGCACATCGAAAAGCTGCTGGGGCCGCTGTTCGAGCTTGCCAAGGCCGAGGACGTCACGGGGATTGCGCGCGGCATCGCGTTTCAATTGATCGAGGCGCTGGGGGTGCTGGAGCGTTCGAAGATCGCGGCCGAGATGAAGGATCTCGATCAGCCGTCGCGGGCGTCGTTGCGCAAATACGGCGTGCGCTTCGGGGCCTATCACATCTACCTGCCGGCGCTGCTTGAAGCCGGCGGCGCGCGCGCTGGCCTCGCTGTTGTGGGCCGAGAGGCAGGACAACGTCGATCTGGCGGCGCTGTCGGGGGCGCAGCATCTGGCGGGATCAGGCCGCACCTCGTTCCCGGTCGACAAGCAGCTTCCCCGCGATGCCTATCGCGTGCTGGGCTACCGGCAGTGCGGCGAGCGCGCGGTGCGAGTCGATATTCTGGAGCGGCTCGCCGATCTGATCCGTCCGGCGCTGTCCTGGCGCGAAACTTCGCCCGGCGAAAAGCCGGCCGGCGCGTTCGACGGCCGCGGTTTTGTGGTGACGCAGGCGATGACGTCGCTGACCGGTTCGGCCGGCGAGGATTTCGCCTCGATCCTGCGCGCGCTAGGCTATCGCATGGAGCGCCGCCCGCCGCTGCCGCCGAAACCTGTGCCGGTGGTGGTTGCAACGACTGCGGAGGCGATCCGCCGGAAGCCGCCTCGGATACGCTGTCGGAAGCCGCCTCGGATACGCTGTCGGAAGCTGCGGCGATCGAGGCCGCGGCGGCAACCGCGAATCTGGCTGCCGAGAACGCGCTGGTTGCGGCCGAGGTCAACGACGCCGACGCTACCAGCGATGCTCCTCCGATTTCAGAAGACGCAGCGCGTGCGCCATCGGCGACGTTGCTGCCGGACGTCGCATTTTCCTCCGCGACCACTGCGGACGAACCGGCCGCGGTCGAAGCCAAGCCTGCCGAAGGCAAATCGATTGAAGTTTTGCCGGAGCCTGTGGCTTCGATCGAAGCGACGCCGGTAGAGGCGACCCAGTAGAAGCGACCCCGGTAGAAGCTGCGCCAGTAGAAGCGACGTCCGTAGAAGCTGCGCCAGTAGAAGCGACGCAGGGTCAGGCTGCCGCGGAAGCAACCACCGAGACCGCTGCCGAGGGCGATAGCAAACCGGTGGATGCGGTCGCCGCGGCATCGCCCGATGCGGTTGCCATTCCCGAACTGATAGAGGTCTGGCGGCCCGGTGGCCGGTCGGACGAGCGCCGGCCGCGTCATGATCGTAGCCGTCATCGTCATCAGGATCGCCCCAAAGAAGGTGCCACGCCTGCCGCCGCTGCCGCAGGCGAGGCCGGCGAGGCCGTGAAACACGAGCGGCACCGGCGCGGCCGGCGCGATCGCAACCATGAATTCCGCAAACCCGGCACCGATGCGCCGCTCGAAGCCGCCGCGCCTGCGGCCGACAGCGCGGCGGTTCACGCGCCGCGCGAGGACAAGGGTCGCCCCTCCCGCGAGCGGTTTCGGGGCAGGGACAAGGACAACGGACGCGGATCAGCGCAAGGGCAAATTCGCGGGCGGGCGCGACAATGGCGGCCGCGACAAAGGCGGACGTGACAAAGCTGGACGCGACAAGGGCGGACGCGACAGCGGGCCCTCGCACCGGCAGTATGCCACCAGCGCCTCCCCGCGCGAACGCGATCGCCCGATCGATCCCAATTCGCCCTTTGCCAAACTGGCGGCGCTGAAAGATCAGCTCACCGCCAACCGCAAGGATCGCTAACGCTGGATGAGATTAGTTCGAAGCGGCAAACTCAAACTATCCCCGTCATCCTGTGAGGAGGCGCGTTAGCCCGTCTCGAAGGACGACGGGCGGGGCCGTCCATCCTTCGAGGCTCGCCCAGCGGTGCAAGTGCACCGCAAGGCTCGCACCTCAGGATGACGGGTCTGAGATGAGCGTGCCGGTTCAGCTCAAACTGATCCAGCCCTGGCGGGAAGTCGGTCCATTTTCGAAGTGGGATTGCGTGGAGCGCCAACGTCTCGATAAATGGTTGTGGCACGCGCGGGTGGTGAAGGCCCGCACCAGCGCCGCGGCGCTGGTCGAGGCCGGCCATGTCCGCATCAATGGCGTGCGCGAGATGGCGCCGGGACATGGCGTGAAGGTTGGCGACGTGCTGACGATCGGGCTCGATCGCAGCGTGCGCGTCCTGAAGGTGGTCGGATTTTCCGAGCGGCGCGGCGATGCGGCGGCGGCGCGCGTGCTCTACGACGATTTGCAGGATCGGCAAGAATAACTATCTACATGGCGATCGATTTCAGCCTGGTTCAGAACCGCTCGAAAACGCATCCTGGAAGTGCCGTCTTTCCTTGCGGCTGCGGAGTTCCTGGGCTACGCAACCCACGTAAAATTCGTCCGTTTCGGAGTTTTGGATGACTTACGTCGTCACTGAAGCCTGCATCAAATGCAAATATACCGATTGCGTTGAAGTCTGCCCCGTGGACTGCTTCTACGAGGGCGAAAACATGCTGGTCATCCATCCGGACGAATGCATCGATTGCGGCGTGTGCGAACCTGAATGTCCCGCCGACGCCATCAAGCCCGACACCGAGCCCGGCCTGGAGAAATGGCTGGAGGTGAATACCGAATACGCCAAGAGCTGGCCGAACATCACCCAGAAGAAGGAATCGCCGCCCGACGCGAAAGATTTTGAGGGGATGGAAGGCAAATTTGAGAAATATTTTTCTCCAGCGCCGGGGACCGGCGACTAACGGAATACTGGGTTCTACTTAACCCTGATCGCGGGGATGTGGCTGGAATGCCCCGCAAAGCGTCCGAATTGGGGCGTAAATCATTGATTTTTGCGGAAAATGTGCTATATTGGGCACATTACAAGCCGAACCCGTCAGCCGCGTGTATGGCCCCTATGGGTTCCCGTGAAACCATCGAACAGGGGCGTGGCAGTTCCGCGCGCAGGCTGTGTCACAGAAAACGCGTAAAACGAGTGCTTCAAGAACAACCTCCAAAAAAGCCGCCGCGGCTAGCCGCAGCGCAACCAAAAGCCGTGCCCGGGCTTCTCTCAGGTCTGCCCGGGTAGCCAGCAAGGCTTCGGCTGCGAAATCCTCAAAAAACAAAAGAAGCATAATGCCAAACAAGACTGCAAAAACTGCCGCGAAAGCGACCGGTTCGAAGGCCACTGCGTCGAAGGTCGCCGCCTCCAGGACTGCTCCGAAAACCGTTGCCAAAACTGCCGCCAAGGCCGCGGTCAAGCCGGTCGCGCACAAGCCCGCCGCAAAGCCTGCGGCCGTGGCGCCGCGCGTCGAGGAGCCGAAAAAGGTTTTGACCCAGCGTCAGGGCTTCAAGACCAACGAATTCGTGGTCTATCCCGCCCACGGCGTTGGCCAGATCCTGGCCATCGAGGACCAGGAGATTGCCGGCGCCAAGCTTGAACTGTTCGTGATCAACTTCATGAAGGACAAGATGACGCTGCGGGTGCCGACCGCCAAGGTCGCCAATGTCGGCATGCGCAAGCTGTCGGAGCCGGCTCTGGTCAAGCGCGCGCTGGAAACCCTCAAAGGCCGCGCCCGCGTCAAGCGCACGATGTGGTCGCGCCGGGCCCAGGAATACGAAGCCAAGATCAATTCGGGAGACATCGTCGCCATCGCCGAAGTGGTGCGCGATCTCTATCGCTCCGAATCGCAGCCCGAACAGTCCTACAGCGAACGCCAGCTCTATGAGGCGGCGCTCGATCGGCTGTCGCGGGAAATCGCCGTGGTGCAGCACGTGACCGAAACCGAGGCGGTCAAGGAAGTCGAAAGCCAGCTCGCCAAGAGCCCGCGCCGCGGCGCCAAGACCGAGACCGAAGCCGAGGCGGACGCTGATGCCGAGGGCGACGTCGATCCTGATGCCGATGGCGACGATGCCGCGGTAGCGGATGAAGCCGCCTAAGCAATTTTGCGGATCGAATTAAGAAAAGGCCCGGTCGAAAGACCGGGCTTTTTTGTTTGCTGTCATTCGGCGATTTTTGTCAACGAGGTCGTCCCGCGAAAGCGGGGACCCATAACCACGAATGCGTGTTGTTGAATCCGTGGGCGGCCCCAGCCTTGTGCAAACACTGGCATCAGTGGTCTGGGTCCCGGCGCGCGCTTCGCTTGGCCGGGACGACGATGGTGGGGTCAATCCACCACGATCTTGACGAGGTCGCGCACTTTCACCTGAGCGTGGGTATCGAGCCCGTTCAGGATACGGAAGCGATCGGCCGGGCGGTCGACGCCGGCCATGCGGTGCGACAGCGATTCCACGGTATCGCCGGGTTGCACGGTAATGACTTTTATCCGCAGCGGCCGCGCCGCCTGAATTTCCTCGAGCGTCAGGCGGCGGAACGAATTCACGGTTTCGCGCGCGTTGCGGTCGCTCTCGATGCTCTTCTGCTTGGCGGCGAAAATGAAGCGGTAGACGTCGCTGCCGAAACGCAGCGCATAGACCTTGAAGTGCCACTGATCGCCGTGCGCCGTCGCGGATGCCGCAGGAAAGCCGTTGATGGTCAGATCCTCGGTCGAGGCCTTGTCGACGCCTTCCATCCAGCCCGAACTGAGATATTCGCCAAGCGTCTGTTCCGCCGGCACCCGCACCACATCGAAGCGCATCGCCTGCGTGCCGCCCTCGCGCACGCCGATCACCGCCTGGGCGGTGTTGTCCAGCGTGAAGGTTTCGGGGGCTGCGAAGGTGAAGCCGAGCTTGGGATGCAGGAAGCGCCGGCCGCGGACGAATCCCTCGCTCGGGTCCTCGCCATAGACGATGTTGTCGATGGCGCCGAGATAGGTTTCGCGATCGCGTTCGCCGCCCTCCGGCGCCCGGTACTGCCTTGCGGAGTTCTGCGCGTTCTGTACGCGCTCCGGCGTTGCCGGGTGCGAGGACAGAAAGTCCTGCGCGCGCGGATCGAGCGAGGCGGTCTTTCCCACCTTCAACGCGGCGTTGCGCTCCATCGCCGCCAGGAAACGCGCCGCGCCGTAGGGATCGAAATGGGCCCGAGCCGAAATGCCGACACCGATGCCATCGGCCTCGAACTCCTGGGCGCGGGAAAAGCTTGCCATCGTCAGCTTGGTTTTCGCCAGCGCCAGCGCGGTCAAATCCGGATCGTTGCTCATGTCGGTCACGACGCGGGTGACGATCGCGGCCTGGCGCGCCTGGTCCTCGCGGATCGATGCGTGCTTTGCCAGCACATGCGCCATCTCGTGGCTCAGCACCGATGACAATTCCGAGGTGTCGCTCGCGAGCGCGATCAGCCCGCGCGTCACGTAAAGCTGGCCGGTCGGAAGCGCGAACGCGTTGACCGCACCCGAATTGAGGATCGTCACCTTGTAGGCCTGATCCGGACGATCCGACGCCGCCACCAGGCGGTCGACCGTTTTAGTGATCAGCGCTTCGAGCTTCGGATCGTCATAGCCGCCGCCATAGGAGGACAGAATTCGCTCATGCTCGCGCTCGGCGGCCGGCGTCTGCGCGACCGTGCGGTTGGGCTTGATCGGACTTGCCGCCGGGGAGGCGGTCTGGAACCGGTTGATATCGCCGCAGGCGGCCAGCGCAAAAGCCGCGCACAGCAGGGCGGACGCAGCCCAAAGGCGGCGGCTCGTGCCTTTCTCGCGCCGTCCCGCAAACCCTGCCACAGCGGCTACTCTTTGTTTGTCCAGGGAACTAATTCCCACCCAGCAACTCAACCTGCCCCACCCGCAACAACTCGATTCGCGGCCCGGTCCGCGCCTCGACGAAGCCGCGGACGCGAATCCGTCGATTTTCGAAAGACTTAACACTGGTCCCGGCAGCCTCGAAGGCCGACACCACGCGCCTCGAAATAGTCGCAGCAAAGCCCCGTGTCCAGTTCCGCCCGAAATTCAGGTAAGTCGTTGCCCCCGCCTGCCGGACGGACAACACCCTGCCTTCGACCACCGTAAAGCGCCCGATCCCGGCCAAAATATCGCCCGGACTTTCCGCGTTTTTTATGGCCGTGGGATCGGCCCAGGTTCCACGCTTGGCCTGGCGCGCCTCGGCCTCGGCGGCCATCAGGACCGAGGCACAGTCCTTGTTGGTCACGGCGCCGGAGAACAGCGCCTCGCCCTGCGCCAAAAGCTGCCCCTGCACAGAGGTCTCGGAGGGCGCGAGAAACACGAAGGCGGGCTGGCGGCCGTACCGGTCGGGCGTGTCATCCTCGCCGCGCAACGTCACGTCGCGGCCGGCCAGGATCGCCGACAGCGCCGATGTGCGCCTGGCCTTTTCGGTCACGACCGGCTCGATGCCGGCAAGAACGACCTCGCGGCCGTCGGCCAGGCGAAAGGTGCGCGCATCGATGATCTCGACGACGCGGCCTTCGCCTTGCGGTTCGAATGCGCATCCCGCGGCGGAGGCCGGACCAGTGGCGGCGGCAACAAGGATGAGACTGCACGTCGACAGCGCTGCGGCCCATCCGCCGCAACGCCTTGCTCCTCCGGTCACGCCTTTCATCACGCTGCTCTCTGTCCGGATCAATTGCGCTATGCTGGCGATCCGCAAGGGCTGTTTATCCGAGATCGTCCTGGTGACGAAGGGGGCCAGATGGAAGTCAACGGCATCGCGCATATTTTTCTGACCGCGTCCAATTTCAAGCGCTCGCGCGAATTCTACCGCAAGCTGCTGCCGTTTCTTGGGCTGAAGCCGGTGATCGACAGCGACACCAGCTTTTACTGCGTCGGCGGTCGCACCGCGGTCGGGATCAACGCGCCGGCCTCCGAGCATGCAGGAGCCGCGTTCGAGCAAAATCGCGTCGGCCTGCACCATCTCTGCTTTCGCGCCCGCGAGCGCGCCGACGTTGATGAACTGCACGGCTTCTTGTGTTCGCTCGGCGCAACCATCATTCGCGCGCCGCGCGAGGATCAATGGGCGCCGGGATATTATTCGCTGCTGTTCGAGGATCCCGACGGAATAAGGCTGGAGCTCAACCATGTTCCGGGAAAGGGGCTATTGGCGTAAGGTTTCCGCGGCGCAGGTGGATGGATCTCCGCTTGGTCTCGAGCCATGGTATATTATTGAAGCTAATTTGAGCCATCCGCCCCGGGTGCGACCATGAAGGTCCGACTTCCGCGAATATGAAGAGGGGGACAGTTTTGCCTAGCCTCGAAGATGTGCATAAGCGGCCGAGCCTGTACATAGGCGATACCGACGACGGCTCGGGACTGCACCGCATGCTTTTCGAAGTCGTGGACAACGCATCAACGAGGCTCTGGCGGGGCATTGCAGTCGCATTGAAGTGGTATTGAATGTCGGAGGATCGGCGACGGTGCGCGATAGTGGTCGCGGCATTCCTACCGACATCCACCCGCGCGAAGGCGTATCGGCGGCCGAGGTCATCATGACTCACTTCCCAGGGGCTGCCGCATTCCCGCAAGGCACACGGAGACTTCCCGATGCATTACGCGGCGTCGGCGTAGCGGTAGTAAACGCGCTTTCGGAAGTGCTCGATTTGCACGTTTGGCGCAATGGCAAGAAACACTTTATGCGTTGCCGCATGGGCGTGGCCGACGCGCCGATAGCCGTAGTCGGCACGGCCGACGAGCCGGATGGAAATCGGCGCCGCGGGACGGAGATCACATTTCTTCCGAGCAGCAAGATATTCACGAAAACCGAATTCGACTTCTCGATACTCGAGCACCGTCTTCGCGGCCTCGCCTTTCTCAACGTCGGCGTGACGGTCGTGCTCAGCGACAGGCGAGGCATCGATACCAAAGAGATCGTCCTCGACCTGTGACGGTGGGCTTGCAGCCTGTCTAAGGATTACCTGAGTGGAATTCGCGGCCAACGATGGGCTAAAACCCCCGCCAACTGCGCACGATCCTGCGGCGATATTCCTCGGCCGTCACGCCCTTCCGGTCAGCATCGGAGGCGCGCTTTTCCGTGACGTCGGTCAGTTCGATCCCCTCGACCGCGCTGATCTTGGCAAAGCGCGCGCGGCCAACCACGAATCCGCTCACCTTGCTGCCCTTTGCGACGGGTTTTTTCTGCTTCGCCACGAAGACATTGTAGCATATTCCGGCGCCTTTGGCAGGCCTGCCTGATCGGGGTCGGGGGGCACTCACTGACCATTCCGCTTTGCGGAAAAATGCACGGATGGGGGGTGAGCGCATGACGGTCGCCTCTGGCGCGCGGCTTGCTGCGCTCAACTGCTTGCGGCATGATCGAGGCAACGGAATAAGGGCTGCGAAAGCATGCGAAAGCAATCGCGGCAGCGATTGGGAGGTTTTGATGAAACGAGTTCTTTCCGGGGTTTTCGCCTCGGTGCTGGCCGTTGCCGCGACCGCAGCGTTCGCGCAAAGCAAGCCTCCGCTCAAGCTCGGCGGCATCCTCGACATGTCCGGCCTCTATGCCGACATCACCGGGCCCGGCAGCGAGATGGCTGCGAAGATGGCGGCGGAAGATTTCGGCGGCGAAGTGCTCGGCCGCAAGATCGAGATCATAGCGGCCGATCATCTCAACAAGGCCGATCTTGCCGCAAACATCGCCCGCGACATGCTCGACAATCAGGGCGTCGAAATGATCTTTGACGTGGCGGCGTCCGCAACCGCGCTGGCGGCCGGCGAGATCGCCAAGGCGCGCAACAAGATCGTGATGTTCAACGGCCCCGCCTCGATCCGCCTCAGCAACGAGGCCTGCGGTCCCTACACGGTGCATTATGCCTACGATACCTTCGCACAGGCCAATGTCACCGGGCTCGCCACTGTCAAGGCGGGCTTCGACACCTGGTTTTTCCTGACCGCCGACTACGCCTTCGGACAGGATCTCGAAAAGGACACCACTAACGTCGTTTTGAAGAACGGCGGAAAAGTGCTGGGCAGCGTCAGGCACCCGCTCAACACCTCGGATTTTTCGTCATTCCTGCTGCAGGCGCAAAGCTCGAAAGCCAAGGTGGTCGGGCTCGCCAATGCCGGCGGCGACACCATCAATGCGATCAAGCAGGCGGCCGAATTCGGATTGACCAAAGGCGGCGGCCAGAAGCTCTCCCCGCTCCTGGTATTCATATCCGATATCGACAGCGTCGGCCTTGAAACCGCGCAAGGAATGCTGCTCGCCGAAGCGTTCTATTGGGACCTCAACGACGACACCCGCGCTTTCTCCAAGCGCTTCATGGAGCGCGTCAAGCGGATGCCCACCGCGGCGCAGGCCGGCGTCTATTCGTCGGTGATGCATTATCTGAAAGCCGTGAAGGCCGCCGGCACCACCAACTCGGCGGCCGTCATCAAGGTCATGAAGGACACCCCGATCAACGACATGTTCGCCAAGAACGGCAAAATCCGCGAGGACGGCCGCATGGTGCACGAGATGTATCTGTTCGAGGTCAAGAAGCCGTCGGAATCCAAGGGACGCTGGGACGACTACAGACTGCTCGGGACCGTCCCCGGCAACGAGGCGTTCCAGTCGCTCGAATTGTCACGCTGCCCGCTGGTTAAGAAATGACGAAGTCATTCCGGGATGGTGCGTAAGCACCAGACCCGGAATCTCGAGATTCCGGGTTCGATGCTTCGCATCGCTCCGGAATGACGGAGACGGGATTGCTTCGCGGAGCCTGTCATCGGGCGCGCGTTGCGGCGACCCGGTGGCTCGCAATGACGGACAACGACAACAACAAGCAAACAAAGGCAAACACCTCATGAGCAATGAAATGGTCCTGCAAAAGCTCGATTCCGGGCTGCTCACCATCACCATGAACCGTCCCGATCGGCGCAATGCGCTCAATCCGGACATGACGCGCGGTCTGGTCGAGGCGGCGCGGCGCGCGGCGGAGGACCACGAGGTCCGCGCGGTTCTGCTGAAAGGCGCCGGCGGCACGTTCTGCGTCGGCGGCGATGTCAAATCGATGGCGGAAGGACGCGCGCCATTGGCGTTCGAGGCGAAGATGGCAAATCTTCGCCGCGGCATGGAAGTCTCGCGCATTTTGCACGAGATGCCAAAACCCGTGGTGGCCCAGGTCGACGGCGCGGCCGCCGGCGCCGGGCTTTCGATCGCGCTGGCCTGCGATCTCCGCATCGCCTCTGCCTCGGCCAAGATCACCACCGCCTTCGCCAAGGTCGGGCTATCAGGCGACTACGGCGGCACCTATTTTCTCACCCATCTGCTCGGCAGCGCCAAGGCGCGCGAGCTCTATCTGATGTCGCCGGTGCTGACGGCGCAGGAAGCCTTCGACCTTGGCATCGTGACGCGCGTGGTTCCGGACGCCGAAGTTGAAATCCGCGGCGCACGAGCTGGCGATGTCGCTGGCGCAGGGGCCGTCGGTGACGCTGGGCTACATCAAGCGCAACATCAACAACGCCGAACACCTGTCGCTGGAGGCCTGCTTCGACGCCGAGGCGATCCATCATTCGCGCTCCGGCGAGACCGCCGATCACAAGGAAGCCGCGAAAGCCTTCGTCGAGAAGCGCAAACCCGTCTTCCAGGGCCATTGAAATGGCCGAGGCCACGGAAATGGCCGGCTATATCCGGCTGCGGCAAATCTGCCTGGTGGCGCCGCATCTCGAACCTGTCGTCGGCGACATCGCCGCCATCATGGGGCTCAACGTTTGCTATCGCGATGGCAACGTCGCCAAATACGGCCTGGAGAACGCGTTGCTGCCGGTCGATACCATCCTTCTGGAGGTGGTGGCGCCGACACAACCGGGCACCGCGGCCGGGCGCTTTCTCGACAAGACCGGCGGCCGCGGCGGCTATATGGCGATCTTCTGCTGCGACGATCCCGACCAGCGCGGCCGGCATGCCAGGGAGATCGGCGTGCGCGTCGCCAACGTCATCGATCACGCGCCCTATCACGGCGTGCAACTGCATCCGCGCGATTGCCGCGCGGCGTTCATCGAATTCAATCACACCGACGGCAGCGACGACATTTTTGGTCCCTATCCGCCGGCCGGGCCGGACTGGCAGAAATCGATCGCCAAGGACGTGACGCAGGCCTTGATCGGCGTCGAGATGCAAAGCCCGGAGCCGGCAGCGCTGGCCGAGCACTGGGGCAAGATCATCGAGATACCTGTAAGCAAGAGCAAGACCGGTGAGCCTGAGCTCAAGCTGCCCAATTGCCGCTTCCGCTTTGTCAGCGGCGAAAGCGAGATCATGAGCGGCCTGACGTTCCGGGTCGTCGATATCGCCAAGGTGCGCAATGCGGCCAAGGCGAGGGGCTGCGCGGTGTCGGGCGATGGGTTCGATCTGTGGTGGCGTCACTTTCAGTCTGGTGGCGTGAGGCCTTCCGTCATCACCTTAACGCGTCATCCCTGTCGTCATTGCGAGCGCAGCGAAGCAATCCATCTCGCCGCAAAAAGAAAGAATGGATTGCTTCGTCGCTTCGCTCCTCGCAATGACGACGGAGATACATCGAGCACGCGGCCTCAATCCAGTGCCATTGTGCGCTACGCTAGAATAAGGATCCGGAATGCCGCACCCGCTCGACAGCTTCTTCTCGCCCGGCAGCATCGCGCTGATCGGCGCGTCGCGCGACCAGGAGAAAATCCCGGGCCGGCTCTTGTCGATGCTGCGCAAGAACGAATTTCCGGGAAAGATTTTTCCGGTCAATCCCAACTACGGCGATATCGATGGCCTGAAATGTTTTTCCTCGATCGCCGATGTCGGGCAACCGATCGATCTCGCCATCGTCATCATTCCGGCCAAGGCCGTTCTCGGCGCGCTCGAGCAATGCGCCGCCGCCGGCGTCAGGAACGCGGTGATCATCTCGTCGGGATTTGCCGAGGAAGGCGGCGACAGCGCCGCGATGCAGGATGCCATCGCGGAGCTTGCGAAAAAGACCGGCATGCGGATTTCCGGTCCCAATGCGGAAGGATTTTACAGCGAAGTCCAGCGCGTCGCTGCCACGTTCAGTCCGACCGTCGATGTCAAAGCCCAATGAGCCGCGGCTGATCGCGACCAGGCGGCGGATCGGCATCGTGGCGCAGAGCGGCGGCATCGGCTTTGCGATCTATCACCGCGCCCGCGCGCTCGGCATCGCGCTCAGTTACGTCATCAGCGCCGGCAACGAATCCGACCTCGGCGCCGGCGAGTTTTTCGAATATATGGTGCAGGATGCTTCCACCGACGTGATCCTGTTGTTCATCGAGGGCATTCGCGACGTCGAGAAATTTCTCGCCGCCGCCCGCCGCGCCGCCGAAATCGGCAAGCCCGTGATCGTGACCAAGGTCGGCCGCTCCGGCGCCGGCGAGCGCGCCGCCGCCTCGCATACCGCCAGCATGGCCGGCTGGTCGGCGGCCTATGACGCGGTGTTCGCGAAGTACGGCTTTATCGTCTCCAACGATCTCGATGAAGCCGTCACCATCGCCGCCGTGCTCACGACTAATCCGATGCCCAAAGGCGACCGCGTCGCGGTGCTCACGGTCTCGGGCGGCGCCGGCATCTGGGGCGCGGACACGGTTGCGATGCAGGGCCTGCAGGTGCCGGAATTGTCTGAAACGATCCAGGCGGAGATCGGCAAACTGCTGCCGTCCTATGGCGCGACGCGCAATCCGATCGACGTCACCGCGCAAGGCGTGCACAGCGGCGGCTTGCAGAAGAGCATCGACCTGCTCGACGTATCCGACGAGGTCGACGCCATGCTGGTGGTGCTGTCGCTGTCGAGCGACACTAGGATGCCGTTCAAGCAGGCCGAGCTGAAGCCGGTGCTCGATGCGCAGAACAAGCCGGTCGTGTTCTACTCCTATACGCTGCCGTCCGACTTCGCGCGCAAGGAACTCGCGGCCTCGGGCGCGATCGTGTTGTCTGGGCTGACGCATGTCGGCGTCGCGATGCGGCGGATGGTCGAGCGCGCCAAATTCGAACTGGCGCCGCCGGCCGATGCCGCGGCCTTGCCAACGCGCGATATCTCCGCGCATCTCACATCTGCAACGCTTTCGGAGTCCGACAGCAAGGCGCTGCTGCGCGACGCCGGCATCGCGCTGCCGGACGAGATGCTGGTGACGGAGAAAAGCGCGCTCGACGATGCGATGGCACGCGTCGGCTTTCCCATGGTGATGAAAATCCAGTCGCGCGATATCCCGCACAAGAGCGAAGTCGGCGGCGTGCGCGTCAATATCAAGACCAAGGGCGAGGTATTCCTGGCCTACGAGGCGTTGCTCGAAAGCGCGCGCCGGCATCGCCCCGACGCGGCGATCCAGGGCGTGCTGGTCGGGCCGATGGCAAAAAAGGGCGTCGAGATCATCATCGGCACCATGCAGGACAAAACCTTCGGTCCGATGATCATGGTCGGTTTCGGCGGCATCACCACGGAACTGTTCAGGGACGTGATCTACCGGCCCGCGCCGGTCAGCGCGACGGAAGCCGCAACCATGCTATCCCAGCTCAAGGCCGCGCCGCTGCTCAATGGATTTCGCGGGGCCGCGCAGGCCGATATTCCGGCGCTGTCGCAATTGATCTCGCAAGTGTCGGTGCTGGCTGCGCGACATAGCCGGCGAGATTTCCGAGATCGAAATCAATCCGGTGCTGGTGCACGCCGAGGGTCAGGGCGTAACGATCGTGGACGCGCTGGTGGTGCGGAAGTCCGCCTCGTAGCCCGGATGGAGCGAAGCGCAATCCGGGACCGGCCGATCCATTTGCGGCATTGCCCCGGATTTCGCTGGCGCTTCATCCGGGCTACGCGTCATTCCGGGGCGCGCGAAGCGCGAGCCCGGAATCTCGGCAAATAACTTCTGGATTCCGGGTCTGCGCGCGAAGCGCGCATCCCGGAATGACGATGGTGGAGATTGGCGTCGACGACGCCCTTTGAACCTCACCGCCCCCTGAAATTGGCGACGCGGCGTTCGGCGGTGGCTTTGACGCCTTCCTGGAAATCTTCGGTGGCGCGCAGTTTGGTTTGCTCGACCAGCTCGTGATTGGTGGCGGCGAGCACGCGGTCGGCGAGGCCGGCGCGCATGGTGGCGCGGGTCGAGACCAGGCCGAGCGGCGAACACTCGGCAATTTCCTGCGCAAGCTTCATGGCCTCGGCGCGCACCTGATCCTGCGGCACGCACACATTCGCAAGCCCCATTCGGGTGGCTTCCTCGCCGGTGACCCGGCGGCTGGTGTAGAAAATCAGCTCGGCGTTATTTTTCCCCACCAGCTCGGGCAGCGTCGCGGTCAGCCCAAAACCCGGATGGAAGCCGAGTTTCGTGAAATTGGCGGCGAACCGCGCCTCGGGGCAGGTGACGCGAAAATCCGCGGCAACCGCAAGTCCCAGCCCGCCGCCGATCGCCGCGCCGTGCACGGCGGCGACGATCGGCTTCTTGTTGCGGAAGATGCGCACTGCCTGGACGTAAAGGTGGTTGATCGGCAGGTTGGAGGCGGGATCGGACTTGGCGCGCTCTTCCTGTTCCTGGCGCGCCGGGTCGTTGAAATTGGCGCCGGCGCAGAACGCCTTGCCTTGCGCGGCGAGAACGGAAGCCCGGATTTCGATATCGCGGTCGAATTCCTCCAGCGCGTCGGCGATCTGGTTGATCAGGGAGACGTCGAAGAAATTCAGCGGCGGCTTGCGGATTTCGATCAGGCCGACATGTCCGTGCTTTTCGACACCGATGTCCGTATATTTGCTCATGGGTAGTCCTCGATTGAAATGAGTTAGCGCAAGCCAGGCCGCGCGCCTAGCGCAATCCAAGCCCGCGCGCGATGATGCCGCGCAGCACCTCGGTGGTGCCGCCCTGGATGGTCAGCTTGGGCGCGGTCTTGATCGCGAATGACAGCTGATTTTCCAGGGTTTCGTGATTTGACGCATCGGGATCGACGAACGCCGCCAGATCGCGCACCCGGTGCGGCAGTTGCTGCTCCCAGACCGTGCCGATGTCCTTGACGATCGAGGCTTCGACCACCGGCTCCTTTCCGGCCTGCAGCATGCCCGCGACCGAAACCGACATCCGCCGCATGGTGTGAAGCTGCGCCACCAGCCGGCCGATGCCTTCGGCGCTGCGGGTGTCCGGCTTCGATCCGACCGCGCGGACCAGTTCGGTCAGCACATAATAGGTTTCCAGAAAGCGCTCCGGCCCCGAGCGCTCATAGGCGAGTTCGCTGGTCGCCTGCTTCCAGGCGCCATCGATTTCACCCAGCACATGATCGTCGGGCATGAAGGCGTCGGTGAACACCACCTCGTTGAATTCGAATTGACCGGTGATCTGGCCGATCGGATTGACCTTGATGCCCGGCGTCTTCATGTCGACCAGAAACTGCGTCAGGCCGTGGCGGCGGTTTTCCTTGGTCGGCGGCGAAGTGCGGAAGATCGCGATCATGTAATCGGCGATATGCGCCGACGAGGTCCAGATCTTGGTGCCGTTGATGAGCCAGCCGCCGTCGGTCTTGGTCGCCTTGGTCTTGGCCGCGAACAGGTCGGAGCCGGAATTCGGCTCGCTCATGCCGATCGCAGAAGCACACTTCGCCGCGGCAGATGCGCGGCAGGATGTCCATCTTGATGTGCTCGGGGGCGTATTTCAAAAGCACCGGGCCGCTCTGCCGGTCGGCCACGAAAAAGCGCCGCGTCGGCGCGTTGGCGACGCGCATTTCCTCGGTCACGACATAGCGCTCGAGAAAGCTGCGCTCATGGCCGCCATATTTCTTGGGCCAGGTCATGCCGAGCCAGCCGCGGGCGCCGACCCGGCGGGAAAATTCCGGCGCATCGGTGTCTTCGCGATTGGGCTTGTGCGGATCGAAGGTGCCGGCGGCGATTTCCTCGGCGAGAAATGCGCGCACTTCCTTGCGCAGCTTCTCGCATTCGGGCGGCAGGCGGATCGGATCGAAACGGAGGGCTGCGGTCATTTTTCAGGTCTCGACTTTCGTACAGACGAATTTATTGCTCAGCGCGACGCCACCAGCGGCCACAATTCATCGGCGCCGCGCGCGGCGACCATTTTGCCGAGCTCGACCGCCCAGTAGCTCTCGGAACCGAAATCGTCGCGCCAGGCCAGCGCGCGCAAGGTGTAGCGATGCAGGATGTGCTCGATCGTAAAGCCGATCGCGCCGTGGACCTGATGGGCGATCGCGGCACCCTTTTCGGCGGCTTCCGAGCAGCGGACTTTTGCGGATACCGCTTCGAGAAAAACCTCGTCGTCGAATGTTTTGCTGCTGGCGATGGCGTCCGCGGCCGAGGTTGCCGCCGCCAGCGCCGCCGCCAACTCGCCGGCGAGTTTTGCCAGATTGTGCTGCACCGCCTGGAATTTCGAAATCTTCTTCTCGAACGCGACGCGCTCGTTGGAGTAACGCACGCTGATATCGAGCATCGATTCCAGGCTGCCTGCGATCTGCAGGCTTCGCGCCACCCCGCCCATCAGCATCAGCGAGGTCTGATCAAAGCCTTTTGGCGCCGGCTTGATCGCTGTGGGTGCAGCGTTGGTGAACGTCACGGTATCGCTGTCGTCGCCGGCGAGATTGAGGCCGGCCTCGATCCGGCAACCGGCGGCATCGACCAGCGCGATCGAGAGAGCGCCGGCGCCGCTCGCGAGCACGGCGATATGCTTGGCTTGCCTGGCAAAGGGAACGCCGCGCGCGCGTCCTGACAGGGTGCCGTCGGCGTTGCAGCGCGATGCGGTCTTTCGGACTTGCAGGCGCAACCGTCATCGCGCCATCGGGCGAGGGAATTTTCGCTTGCGACAGTAGCCATCCCGCCAGCATGGTCTCGGCGAGCGGCACGGCGATGGCAAAACGCCCCGCCGCGCTCAATACGCTAAAACCTTCGGCCAGGCTGGCGCCGGAGCCGCCGCAATCTTCCGCGACCCAGGACAGCGGCAGGCCGGCGTCGGTCAGCGCCTGCCACAGCGGCGCTTTCCAGGAGCCTTTCTTGTCGTGGTTGATGGTTTGCGCGTCGGCGAGATCCGAAAATATCTTCTCCGCGGTCTCGGCGACAATGTTCTCACTCTCCGCCACAGCGTTCCCCGTTTTTTCGATCGCGCAAATCCGCTTGGCAACTCACCCAGGCATCGGCTGCGTCTTTTCTTGCACGCGCATGATGGGGAAAAGCCATTGCCATGACAAGCGCCGATGTCCGCAAGCGCCCCTGCAACGGCGACATGAAGGGAACGGCCGCCGCCAGCATTAATTCCGCGCAACGGAGTTTTGGCGATTTGCAGGCGTTTTGGGGCGCGATATGGTGCGTCTCAACGGCCGGCTCCAGATCACATGAGGAAATGCGGATGTCGAAGGATGGCTTGTGCGCGATTGTTACCGGCTCTGCGTCCGGCCTGGGGGCGGCGACCGCGGCCATGCTGGCCAAAGGCGGCGCGCGCATCGTGATCAACTATTCCTCGAGCCAGAAGGAAGCCGAACAGACCGCCGATGTTTGCCGCGCGGCGGGTGGCGAAGCGGTCGTGGTCCAGGGCGATGTGTCGCGCGATGAGGATTGCAGGAAGATCGTCGCGGCCGCAGCTCCCTGGGGGCGTCTCGACGCGCTGATCAACAATGCCGGCACCACCAAGCACATGGCGCACGAGAATCTGGACGGATTGTCGGCGGAGGATTTTCAGCGGCTGTTTGGCGTCAACACCATCGGCCCGTTCCAGATGGTGCGGGCGGCGAGAAGCTTGCTGGAAGCCGGCGCCAAGGCCTCGGGGCGCGCCTCCGCGGTCGTCAATGTGTCGTCGGTCGCAGGCATCAGCGGCATCGGCTCTTCGATCGCCTACGCCGCGAGCAAGGGGGCGCTCAATACCATCACCTTTTCGCTGGCGCGCGCGCTGGCGCCGCTGATCCGCGTCAACACCGTATGTCCCGGCTATATCGATACGCCATGGTTCACCAAGGGCCGCGGCGAGGCCGGCGCCAAGCAGGTGCGCGACATGGTGGTGTCGAAAGTGCCGCTCAAGGTCGCCTCAAGCGCGGAAGATATCGCAGCGCTGGTGTGTTTTCTCGCCACGCCGCAATCGAGCAACATGACCGGCGAACTGGTGCGCATGGACGCCGGCCTGCATCTTGTTACGTGAGCGATTTGACTCGTCATTGCGAGGAGCAAAGCGACGAAGCAATCCAGCTATTTTCTTGCTCAGTGGCATGGATTGCTCGTCGCTTCGCTCGCAATGACGGGGCAGGTCGCCTACGGCCGATTCCCCGGATCGGAAATCGTTCCGCTCGCCACCAGCCTGTTCCAGATGAACAGCACCACCAGCGCGCCGATGGTCGCGGTGATGAAACCGGCGCCCTGGTCCGGCCCGTAATGGCCGACGGCCTGACCGATAAAGGTCGCCAGAAACGCGCCGGCAATGCCGAGCACCGTGGTCAGGATGAATCCGCTGGGATTGTTCGGCCCCGGCGAAAGCAATCGCGCGATAATTCCCGCAACGAAGCCGACGATGATAATCCAGAGAATGCCGCCCATTTCTGTCGTCCTTTCCTAGCAAAAGCAAAGTCGCAAAACGGAGGTGTCGGCGTCGAGATCAAAGCCGGCCCGATATTTCCTTTTCGGTCGGCAGCCGTCCCTCGGGCGTCAGATGATCGATCACCTGGGGCAGATACTGGCTGAGACCCCTGAGCAATTCGTCGCGCGACAATCCGCTCTGCGACGCCAGCGAATTGATCTGGTCGGCGCCCAGCGCGTTGGCGAGATCGCCCGGCGCAATCTGCTTGTTTTCGCCCTTGCCCACCCATGAATTGGCGACGTCGCCCTGGCCGTTCTGCTGGAATTGCTTGAGCAGGTCGCCGAGCCCGCCGCTGATCACGCTTCCCGCGGCACCGCCCGCGAGCAGGCCGCCCAATCCACCCCTGAGAAGGTCGCCGAGACCGCCGCCGCCCGCGCCGGCATTGACGTTGCCGGGAGGTGGCGCCGGCGCCGGACTTGCACCGGGTTGGCTGCCACCAAAATGCTTGACCGCCTTCCAGGCGAGCAGCGCAAGGATCGCCATGGTCATCGGCGACATTCCCCCGCTGCTTTGGGCATTGGGATTGCTCGGGCCGCGCGGGCCTTGCTGCATTCCGTTGAGTACATCGAGTAAACCCATTGTTCTCTCCTGGTGCATGCCAGCCCGGCCGCAAGGATAACGACGCGCCATGACGGTTACAAGGCGAGTTAGGCCAACCGCGGCGCGACCGTGCTTTCGACAGCGAACATAAAAATCTGCTATCGAAGCTGCGGGTCAAGCGAGGGCACGCGGAATGATCCTGGACAAACCGATCGGCATCGCCGGGGCCGGCAGCATCGGCTGCTTTGTCGGCGGCATGTACGCCGCCGCCGGCCGCCGCGTCGCGTTGCTGGCACGCCCGCGCGTGATCGAGGAGATCGAAGCCAACGGGCTGCGGCTGACGAGTTTTGAGGGGTTTGAGAAGCGGATCGCCTCGAACCAGCTGACGCTGTCGGGTGATCCCTCGATCCTCGGCGATACCGGCGTGGTGCTGGTCACGGTCAAGAGCGCCGATACGGCTGGGATCGCCGACACCATCGCGCAACATGCGCCCGCCGACGCCGTCATCGTCAGCCTGCAGAACGGCGTCGGCAATGTCGCGGTGCTGCGCCAACGTTGCCGGGGCGGCGCGTGCTGGCGGGAATGGTGCCGTTCAATGTGATCGCGCCCGGCGAGGGGCGGTTTCATCGCGCCACCTCGGGCGACATCGTCATCGAGCAGGACGACGCCGGCACCGCCAATCAGCTTTCGGTGCCGGGCCTGAAGCTGCGCCCGAGTGCGAACATGACAGGCGTGCAATGGGGCAAGCTGCTCGTCAATCTCAACAACGCGCTCAATGCGCTGGCCGATCTGCCGCTGCGCCGGCAGCTCGCGCAGCGCGCGTGGCGCCGCCTGTTCGCGGACCAGATCGCGGAAGGCCTGGCTGCGCTCAGGGCGGAGGGCATCAAGCCGGTGTCGTCGACCCCGGTCCCGGCGGCTTGACGCCGCATCTGCTGCGGCTGCCGGACGCCATATTCGCGATGCTGTTGGGAAGCACGATGAAGATCGATCCCGAGGCGCGCTCGTCGATGTGGGAAGATCTGCAGCGCGGGCGGCGCACCGAGATCGATTATCTGCAAGGGCTCATCACCGAGATCGCCGACCGCCACGGGCTGCAGGTGCCGCTGTCGCGCCGCGTCGTCGCGCTGATCAAGAGCGCCGAGGCCAAAGGCGAGGGCTCGCCAGGGCTGACGCCGGAGCAGATACGGCCGTGAAAACCGGATCAGGTCCGTCTGATACCGATCGAGATGAACCATGCGTTTCCTTCAAACCTTTCAGCTCTACGACTTTCTGGACACGCTGGTCAGTCTTTTGACCGCGTTTGTGTTTGGGACCCTGATTGGAGCCGAACGGCAATATCGCCAGCGAAGCGCTGGATTGCGAACCAATGTCCTCGTCGCCGTCGGAGCGGCGGCGTTTGTCGATCTTGCAAATCACCTGACGGGATCGGAGGGAAGCGTTCGCGTGATCGCCTATGTCGTCTCGGGAATAGGCTTTCTCGGTGCCGGCGTGATCATGAAAGAAGGAATGAACATCAGGGGTCTCAACACGGCAGCCACGCTGTGGGCCTCGGCGGCGGTAGGATGCTGCGCCGGCGCAGATATGGTCGCCCAGGCGGCGCTGCTGACGATCTTCGTGCTTGGCGGCAACACCTTGCTTCGTCCGTTGGTCAACGCGATCGACCGGATTCCAATCGACGAGCAATCCTCGGAAGCAAGCTATGATGTGCTGGTGACGACCGACGCCGGTTCCGTCGCAACGGTTCGGGAATTTTTACTCGAAAAGCTCGAGGCCGCAAATTACCCGGTGCGGGATACCAACGTGGCATACCGGCCCGGAGACAATGCCGAAATCGTAGCCACACTGGTTAGCCAGTCGATCGAACCGCATGAGCTCGACGCCGTCGTTGCCAGCCTGGCGGGTCAGCCCGCGGTTCGTCATGCCAGCTGGCATATCCGCGCGATCGAGTAATTGGAAAATCGCAAATTGAACCTTGGCTTGAAATGGCGGCGATCGCAGGCCATCTGGATAAGAGCGGCGGTGCGCGGCTGCGCCGCGATCGCGCCGGGAGAAACGACATGAAACGATTTTATCCACGCCTTGTCCGTTGCTGGCGCTGATGGCTCTCGGCGGCTGGGCCGTCGTGGCGCCGGCGAGTGCCGCGCCGCCGACCGTGACGCCGTCGCCGGGATATGACGCGCGGCTGCAGGAGCAGAGAGCCGCCGCATCGGCCGTTTATGAACCGGGGTTGCGTTATCGCAAGCCGGTTTTCACGCACCGCGCAAAGCGGGTTCACCACGGCGCGCATTAAGCATTGTTGATGCCGACGCGATCCCTGTGAGATGTCTTGCGAAGCAATCCGGGTAAGGTTCCGCTACACAAGTGCGTGCAAGAGTCCGCTACCGGACATACGTTTTGGAATTCGGCCGATATCTTATGGGAGCGCGACGTCATACCTCGCGTTCCTCCAGTTGAAGCCTCGTTCCCCGGGTTCCGGGGAGCGGGGTTTCAATGTTTCACCGGCAGGTGTTTTGTTCGTCGCAACCGATGCGATCGTCTATTGCCGACCTGCCTCAGCCTTTTTTCTGGGCGCCTTTTTCAGGATTTCTCGGCGGAGGGCCGAACAGCGCCTTCTTCAATTCGTTGATGCTTTCCGAAAGCCGCGGCCATTCGCAGGAGAATGAAGGCTGCGCGCAATTTTTTGTGCGTGACCTCAAATCGTTGGTCGCAGCCGGGGACCTGGGTTTCTCCCGCGGCAACGGCGTCCTTTCAGTCTCGGTTCTGAAGTTGGCTTGCTGCAACTGCTCCTGCTGCTGTTTTGCAGCGATCTCCGCCTCGGCGGCGCTGCGCCGCTGACGGTCGAGATGGAGCGATATATTGCTGGTCGATTTGCTTCTGTTCCTGGGGCGTCGGATTCGGGCCCGCGATATCGAAGCTTCGGTTCTGCATGAAATCGAAATAGGTATAGCCGCCACCTGGCTTGCGCCGTCCGGCAAATTTCGCGTTGCATTCGGTGAGCGCCGAGGTTTTCGCTTCCTTGCTCGCCGCCTTCTCCGCTTTGTCGGCGCATTCCTCGAAATCGGCGGGCGCGCGCGACCACCACTGCGCTTGCACGCATAAAGGCGCTAACGCGGCGCCGCCGGCGATCGCGGCAATCAGTAGCGCGGATTTACGCGGTACCATCACAAATTCCCCAAGTTCCCTGCAACACAATTCCTGCAGATTGTGGCCATTATCGGGGCACTCGTCTCGCCACGCCAATTTTGCGTTTTGCCCACACATTTTCCCACATGCGAGAAGCTTCCCTCTTGCCTGTGGCGAACGGGACACATTCGCGTTCGGAGCGCCGAATGCCGGGAGGCTATCGAGCCGCGTCAGACCTCGCGGGCAGCCAGGCCAAGATGTATCAGTTGAAGGGTTTTCACGAACCGGTCGAGCTATATGCGGCTTGAGCGGTTGGCCTTATGATCGATCTCCGCTCCTCTTCGTGAGCAAAGCACATGGCAGATGGTCAGGTCGTGCTGGTGACAACTGAACCATTGGACGGTGGTTCGCCCGTCCGCTCGGTCTACTTCGTCGCCGAGCAGGATCCGGAGACGGCCACCGCAATCATCGCTGCCATGATGGCGCCGAACGAGAAGGTCGAAGCGTGGGGCCGGCTTCCGGAGGCGGCCGTCAAGGCGCTCGGATTGAAACACGGCGACTTCACGCACGGCTGAGCCGGAATCGGCGCGGAGGTTTGGCTCCCCTCGCGCGCTTGCGGGGAAGTCTTGAAAGCGAGCGCTTGGCATCTTCCGCTAAAGCAGATTTTAATGGTGATGGTGCGGTTGTCTCTTATCTAAAAACAAAGGAGACAATCATGAAACTTACGACACTAGCATTAGCTTCCGCATTCGCGCTCTCCACGATCGCACTTGCAAACGCAGCCCCCAGGCCGGAGGTCAAGACCCATCACCGTACAGCCGGCATGGTCCAGCTGCATCCGAACTACGGCAATCCGAATGGCGATCCAGACGGTCCGACCACGCTGAGCGGAACCGGTTCTTCGCAGTTCGGCGGCTCGTCGCCCGGCACCAGCGGCAGGAACTAGAGAAAAAGTCCCGCATTGCGCGGGACCAACTGCCCAAGCAGCCCGCAGCAAATGACAGCGCTCGAGATTTGAATCAAATCGACGACCGCAACGGCCGCGCAAAACTGAGCTCGTGGCCGTCGGGGTCATCGATGTGGAAAAAGCGCTCGCCCCATTCGGCATCGCGTGGCGTCGTGCTCGGCCGGTATCCCGCCGCCAGCGCGCGCTGGTGAAGCGCATCGACATCGCTGACGTAGAAGATGACGCGTCCCCACCACGACCAGCGCCGCTCCGGTGGCTGGGCGATCACGTTGAGATAGTTCGGCCCGGCCCGGAAGCTGGTGAAGGACGAACCTTCACCGCCATGCAAAATCTCAAATCCCAGGGCCCGATAGAACCGGACCGCGCGTGGCATCTCGTGGGTGGCGAGTGTAATCGCGCTGATACTCTCGATCATGGATTGAACCCTCCTGTTTCATTTTCTCCTTAGCCGTTGCGACCCGGCGGTTAAGGCCGACGGCAGATCAGGCCGGATCGCGCCCCGCGTTTCAATCCTGTCGCAGGGGTAGCGATCAAAGCCCGGCCCTGCTAAGAAGCCGCAGTCGGTCGGCGCTTCGCGCCGGTGCGCACGGTCCCGTAGCTCAGCTGGATAGAGCGGCGGTTTCCTAAACCGTAGGTCGCATGTTCGAGTCATGCCGGGATCGCCAGCTATTTTAGCCGTATTATACGGCGTTACGATAACGGGCCCTCCTCCGCTGCGGCCGATATCTGCAGGAGGCGGCCCGAGCGGCCGGATCGCGTGAAACGCCCTGTCGGCCTGGTGCGGATTTTTGCTGATCGCCGCCGCGACTGCGGTGTCGGCGCAGCCTGCCGGCGAGGCAGCGACGGCGATACGCAATGCCCTGTCGAGATGGACAAAAGATTTCAACGCCGGCGACGCCGCGCACATCTGCGACCTCTTTGCCAAGGATCTGTTATACGACTATCGCGGATTTCCCGAACGCGATTATGAAGCCCTGTGCAGCCTGCTGCGCCGGTCACTGGCCGACCAGACGAAAAAATTCGCCTATTCGCTCGACATCAAGGAGATCATCGTCGCGGGCGATCTCGCCGTCGTTCGCCTTGTCTGGACGCTCAAGGTGACGGTCGCTGGCGCCGCGAACGCGGTGGAATCGAAAGAGCCCGGGCTCGATGTGTTTCGCCGGCAACCGGACGGCAGCTGGAAGATCGTCCGCTATGTCGCCTACGAGGAGCCATGACGCCTTTCCACCAGCATGAACTTCCCGAACAGTGGCCCGCTGATTGCAGCGCTGCTGGCCGTGCGCCAGCCGGTCACGCAGCGAATACCGGTTGGATCAGATGAAAATCGCCAGCGCGCAAAAGCTTGACATCGCGGTCGGGAAGGCGGGTTCGGTCTCCGCGCTTCTCGATCGGCCGCCAAAAGCGCGCGCGTGCTTTGTGTTTGCCCATGGCGCCGGCGCCGGGATGACCCATCCGTTCATGGAGACGGTCGCATCCGGCCTCGGCGACCGCGGCATTGCGACGCTGCGCTATCAGTTCCCCTACATGGAAAAAGGCAGCAAGCGGCCGGACCCGCCGCCGATCGCGCATGCCGCGGTGCGCGCCGCCGTGGCCGAAGCCGGGCGACGCTGCCCTGGACTGGCGCTGATCGCGGGCGGCAAATCGTTCGGCGGACGCATGACCTCGCAGGCGCAGGCGATCGCGCCGCTCGATGGCGTCCACGGACTGGCGTTTTTCGGCTTTCCGCTGCATCCGGCCGGAAAACCGTCCAGCGATCGCGCCAAACATCTCGCCGATGTCAAAATCCCGATGCTGTTCGTGCAGGGCACCCGCGACAGCCTTGCGGAGCTGAAGCTGCTTGAGCCCGTGGTCAAGAGCCTTGGGCGATCGGCGACGCTGCATCGCGTCGAAGCGGCCGATCATTCCTTCCACGTGCCGGCGCGCTCGGGCCGCAACGACCGCGAGGTCATGAACGAAATTCTGGATGCGTTCGCTGCGTGGATCGGCAAGATCGCTTGAATCGCGAATGCGGCGGCGAAAGCCGCTCAACAGCCGCGGCAGATGCTGCGCAGGCTTTTGTAGACCTCGTCGTCGTCCCGCCGCATTTGCTGCAGTGTTTCCATGGTCGGGTCGGCGCGGGGCTCGGGCTTGCGTTTCGCGGCAAGCGCAATGGCCTGACGCTGATAACAGGCTTCCCGCTCGGGCTTCGCCTGGATGAACCGGCATTGCTCGATCGCCGCCGCAGCGGGAGCCGCGCCGATCATGAGGCCGAGCATAATCGAAACGAAGCGAATCAAGATTTGGTCCTTCAGTTAGCCGCGTTTTCCAGGATTGAAGCATTGGCTCGTTGTTCCGGCAACGGCAGTGAACTCCCTCTCCCCTTGTGGGAGAGGAGTCGCGTTGAGGGTGAGAGGGTCACGGTCTATCGTGGACGATAACCCCTCACCCGGATCGCATCTGTAAGATGCGACATAGCCGACGCTCTCCTCACAAGGGGAGAGGTGCACCGAGGATGCGGAGTCGATGAATTTAATCATTTCTGTCCGACGCGGGGGCAGACGAAAGAGGTCAACCCTCGTAAAGCCCCTTGTCCCGCGCCTGGCGGATCGCGAGGCCAGCCAGCAGGTCGAGCATCGGCGTCGATAGTCCGGCGGCCCGGGCAAATGCCGCGGGCGCCCGCACCAGCGCATCGATCTCCATCGGGCGGCCGCGCTCAAAATCCTGCAGCAGCGACGGCTTGTGGTCGGGCGCCGGTCCAGTGCGGGTGACGCGCTGGACGCTGGCGTAGCAGCTTTGGCCGATCGCCTGCGCCTCTTCGAGCAGGCGCGGCACGACATCGCGCAGCGCGGGCTCGGCCCTCGCGCCCCTGGCGGTTTGCCCTGTTATCAGGCACAGGACCGACATCGACATGTTGGTCATCAGCTTGGACCAGATCGCCTCCCTGATCCGCATCACCGGCGGCGACTGGATCGAGGCTTGATTGAGCACGGCGCGCAGGCGCTCGACCCGATCGCTCGCGCGGTCGTCGCATTCGCCGACCAGCAGCATGTTCCGGTCCGGCGAGAGATTCTCGACGACGCCGGGCGCGACGACTTCGTTCGACGAAAAGACCACGCCGCCGATGATCCGCTCCCTGGAAACGACAGCGCGCAAGCGGCCGCCGGGATCGAGAAAGCCAAGGTCCGGCGGCGGCGGATGATCCGGGGGCAGGCCGATGTCGTACCACCAGGGAATGCCGTTCTGCGCGAACACGATTGCCGTGTTTTCGCGCGAGCAACGGCGGCAGGCCCGCGACCAGGCTGCCCAACGAATTCGCCTTCAGCGTGCTGATGACCAGATCCTGCGGCCCAAGCGCCGCCGGATCGTCGGAGGCCTTCACGCGTGCCGCGAACTCGGCGTCGCCGACGCGAAGCGTCAGGCCGTTTGCCTTCACCGCTTCGAGATGCGGTCCGCGCATCACGCAGCAGACGTCATGCCCGGCGAGCGCAAGCCGCACCGCAAAATGGCTGCCGACGGCGCCCGCGCCAAAGATGCATATGCGCATGGGGAGGTCCTGTTGGGATGATGGCGGCCCGAGGTGCTAGTTTCCACAAGCTTGCATCGCAGCGCAACCGGTCATGCGATCGGCGGCACTGGCCGCGCGGAACGTGATAGATCAATGCCGTAGTTCTCGGCATATTGCCCGACCTGAAAAATCGCAAATACCGAACAAAGGGACCGTCAATGCCTGGCAATCCAGTTCTATGGGACCTCGATGAACGAGGGGTCGCGACCGTTACGCTGAACCGGCCGGAGGTCAACAACGCCTATGATGCCGGCCTCATTCAGGGCGTGCTCTCGGCGATCGATGAACTTGGCAGGAAGCCGCAGCTTCGCGTCGTTGTCCTGAAAGGCAATGGCAAGCACTTTCAGGCCGGCGCCGACCTGAAATGGATCAACGCCGTGAGGCCGCAATCGCCTGATGAGAACGAGGCGGTGTCGCGGGCCACCTTCGAAGCCGTGCAGCGCCTGAACAGGCTACCGATCCCGACCGTGGCGCTGGTTCAGGGCGGTTGCTTCGGCGGCGGCACCGGCGTGATTTCCGCCTGCGACGTGGTGATCGCGGCCGACAATGCGGTGTTCTCGATCACGGAAGTCCGATGGGGGCTGACGGCCGCGATCATCATCCCGCAACTGTGCGACGCCATCGGCGTCCGGCAGGTCCGCCGCTATGCGCTGACCGGCGAGCGTTTCGGCGCGCAGGACGCGCGGCGCATCGGTCTCGTGCACGAGGTGGTGCCGCTCGCTGATCTGGAAACCGCCGGCGCCAAAGTCGTGGAGCAATTGCTGGCCAACGGCCCCGAGGCTTTGGCCGAAACCAAGGCACTGGCGATGGAAAGCTCGTTTGGCGGAATGAGCGTGGAAGACGACGCCTATGCGCGCCTCGTCCGGATGCATGCGGCCAAGCGCCAGACCAGGGAGGCTTCGGAGGGCCTTGCCTCGTTCGCCGAAAAACGCGCGGCCAACTGGGCGGCGGGCAAAACATAATTTTCGCAACGATCGATCCGGCGCGCCTCGGAGGCGATATCTCCTCAAATTGCTCTGGCTTGAGCAGCCTCAGGCCTTTTGGCGCGATAGCTAAAATCGGCCAGCCAAGGCATGATCACCCGCGGATCATCCGGGAACCCCACATTGCCCGCCAAAACCATCGAAGAACCCGCACGCCAGCTGCCGCTATACGGCGAGTATGAAGTCGCCGTCCTCGGCGGCGGGCCGGCCGGGATCGCGGCTGCCGTGGCGTCGGCGCGCGCGGGACGGCGGACGCTGTTGATCGAGCGTTATGGATTCCTCGGTGGCATGGGCACGGCGGCGGGGGTGACCAATTTCTGCGGGCTGCATGCCAATGTCCATGGCGAGATGCATCGGGTGGTGCAGGGCATCGCGTCCGATCTGCTGGCGCGCATCGATCGGCTCGGCGGGCTCAACGCGCCGCATCTGATTTTTGGGAAAATCCTGGCGCAGGCCTACGACACCGCGGCCTACAAGATCGCGGCCGACGATCTGCTTCTGGGCCACAAGGTCGACATTCTCTTCCATGCGCTCGGCGCCGGCGTGGTGATGCATGACGCGCGCCGCATCAACGCGCTCGTGGTCGAGACCAAGGCCGGCCGTCAGGCGGTGCGCGCCGACATTTTTATCGATTGCTCCGGCGACGGCGATCTCGCCGCCTGGGCCGGCGCGCGCTTTGAGGTCGGCGACAATGCCGGCAGCATGCTCTACCCCTCGATGATGTTCCGCCTCAACGGCATCGATCCGGAAAAGGCCGGCGACGCCTGGCGGACGATCCCGGCGCTGATGGAGCAGGCCGAAGCCGCCGGCACGCATCATTTCCCGCGCAAGGGAGCGATCGTGCGGCCGCAGCGCTCGCAGATCGAATGGCGGGTGAACTTTACCCAGCTCGCGCGGAGCGATGGCACCGCGATCAACGGCCTCGAGCCCGACGATCTGACGCGCGGCGAGATCGACGGCCGCCGCCAGGCCGTCAACGCCTTCAATTTCCTGCGCACGGTGCCGGGATTTGAAAAATCCTACATCGTCGACCTGCCGCCGCAGCTCGGCATCCGCGAAACCCGGCGCGTGGTCGGCGGCTATATGCTCTCGGGCGAGGACGTGCTCGGCTGCGCCGCGTTTCACGATTCGATCGGCGTCAACGGCTGGCCGATGGAATCCCATGTCGCGGGCGACGTGATCTTCACGTTTCCGCCGATCCCGGAATCGCGCGGTTTCAATGAGCTGCCCTATCGGATGCTGACGCCCGAGGGCATCGACAATCTGCTGGTGGCCGGCCGCTGCGCCTCGATGACCCATGACGGCCAGTCGGCCGCGCGCGTCTCCGGCGCCTGCTTTGCGATGGGGGAGGCGGCAGGCACCGCCGCAGCGCTGGCGCTTGATGGCAACGCGCTGCCGCGCGATATCGCGGTGGAAAAGCTGCAGCAGCAATTGAAACAGCAGGGGGCTTTCATCGGGCAGGATCAGGCGGTGCCGGTGGGGTTGTAGATTCGGAATCATGAAATTGGATCGATCCGCGTACTCGGCAAACCCTCTCCCTGCGGAGACGGCATCGCCGTCGATCGCTGCGAGGTGCGAGCCTTGCGATGCACTGCACCGCTCGCGGCGAGCCTCGAAGGACGAGCGGCAAGAGGGCCGTCGTCACTTCGAGCGCCGATGCATCAGCGCGGCAATGCTTCAGATCAAGGTGGATGTACGGAAATAAGAAACGACGGAGGAGACTTGATGATGTTGCGTTCTCGCGCCCTTAGGGCGCGGCTCGTATTCGCGGGCTTGCTGACGATGCTGGCCTTGGCCGCATCCCCCGAGGCGCGAGCCGACGACGCGTTGAAAGCAAAAGTCGGCGTGCTCAGGCTGTCGTCGTCGGCGCCGGTGTTCATTGCGCAGGACAAGGGCTACTTCCGCGAGGCCGGACTCGATATCGAGCTGAAATTCTTCGATGCCGCGCAGCCGATCGCGGTCGCGACCACCTCGGGCGATGTCGACTTCGGGGTAACCGCCTTCACCGCCGGGCTCTATAACCTCGCGGGCAAGGGCACGCTGAAGGTGATCGGCGGCATGAGCCGCGAGAAGCCGGGCTATCCCCTGATCGGCTATTTCGCCAGCAACAATGCCTATGCCGCGGGCCTGAAAACGCCGAAGGATCTCGCGGGAAAACGCGTCGCGGTCACCCAGGTCGGCTCCAGCTTTCATTATTCGCTCGGCCTGCTCGCCGACAAATACGCCTTCAAGCTCGCAGACGTAAAAGTGCTGCCGCTGCAATCGCTGTCGAACGCCGCCGCCGCGCTGAAGGGCGAGACCGTCGATGCCGCATTGTTGCCGGTCTCGACCGCGCGCACGCTGATGGACGCCGGCGGCGCGAAACTGCTGGGCTGGGTCGGCGACGAGACGCCGTGGCAGCTCGGCGCCGTGTTCGCCTCGACCAGGACCCTGGCCGACAAGCCGCTGGTGACCAAACTTCTCGGCGCGCTTACCCGCGCCGATCGCGAATATCACGATGTGATCCTGGCCAGCGTCGCCGACGGCAAGGCGCCGATCAACGACAAGACAAAACCGCTATTGGAGATCATCGCGAAATACACCAACCTGCCGGTCGAGCAGGTGGTCGGCAACTGCGCCTATATCGATCCCGACGGCAGGCTCGACGTCAGGAATGTCGGCAACCAGATCGGCTGGCTGCAGGAGCAGGGTTTTGTCGACAAGGGATTTGACGTCGACGCCATCATCGCCAAAGACTATGTGAAGCCGGATTGATGCAGATGCCAATTGAAGCCGTCATTGCGAGGAGCGAAGCGACGAAGCAATCCATTGTTACTATGCCGCGCTCTGGATTGCTTCGCGGAGCCCGTCATCGGGCGCGTATCCGCGCGACCCGTTGGCTCGCAATGACGGATTTCGTCATGGCCGGGCTTGACCCGGCCATCCACGTCTTCTTGCCGCTGCGCCGTTAAGGCGTGGATGCCCGGGACAAGCCCGGGCATGACGAGTTAAAACGACTCGGAAACAGAGCCCCAAATGGATCTGATCGCCGACCATATCAGCCATCGCTTCGGCGCGCTCGAGGTGCTCGAGGACGTGTCGTTCACGGTGCGATCGGGCGAGGTGGTTGCGATCGTCGGTCCCTCCGGCTGCGGCAAGAGCACGCTGCTGTCGATCCTCGGCGGGTTGTTGCAGCCGGGCGCGGGGGCCGCGCAATTGCGCGGCGCGCCGCCGCCGGGCAGTCTCAATCCGCTGACCTTCGTGTTTCAGGATTTTGCGCTGCTGCCCTGGTTCACCGTCGAGCAAAACGTCGAATTCGCGCTGCTGCATACCGGCCTCGCCATCAGCGAGCGCCGCGCTGTTGTCGATGACGCCCTGCGCCGCACCTCGCTCTCGGATTTCCGCGGCACCTATCCAAAACAATTGTCCGGCGGCATGCGCCAGCGCGTCGGCATTGCCCGCGCGCTGGCGGTGCGGCCCGCGATCCTCTTGATGGACGAGCCGCTGTCGGCGCTGGATTCGCAAACCCGCGAATTGCTGATGGAGGATTTTATCGGTCTGCTCGCGGATGGTTCGATGGGCGCGGTCTATGTCACGCATAATCTCGAGGAAGCGGTGCGGCTCGCGGATCGCATCGTGGTGCTGTCACGACGGCCCGGCCGTATCCGAGAGGTCGTCACCATCCCGCTGACGCGCGGCGAACGCGGCGACATCGCCGCCCGCGGCAAATTGCTGGCGCTGCAGAGCGAATTATGGTCGCTGATCCGCGAGCAGGCGATCGACGCCGAGCGCGAGGTCCAGCATGCTTGACCGCGCCAACGATCCGGCGGCCTCGCCGCAAGCGGATGCCGACACCCAACCGCGGCCGGTAAAATTTCGCGGCGCGGGTTTTGTGCCGGGAGCCGGCCGCTATTCCGGCTGGATCGCGCTGGTGCTGGCGATCGGGTTTTGGCAGCTGGCCGGCAGCGCCGCTCTCGTCAATCCGCTGTTTCTGCCGGCGCCATCGGCGATCGCGGTCGCAATCTACAAGCTCGCGCTGTCAGGCGCGCTTTGGCACCATCTGTCGGTTTCGGTCATGCGCATCGGAACCGGCTGGATTCTCGGCACGGTCGCCGGCGTCATCGTCGGCTTTGCGATCGGGCTCTCCAGCCTGGCGCGCGGCGTCGGCATCACCTTCATCTCGGCGCTGTTTCCGATTCCGAAAATCGCGCTATTGCCGCTGTTGATCCTGTGGCTCGGGATCGGCGAGGAGCCGAAGATCGCGACCATCGCGCTCGGGGTGTTCTTTTCCACCGCGATCTCGGTCTATAGCGGCGTCGACAATGTGCCGCGCAACCTGATCCGGATGGCGCAGAGTTTTAACGTGCCGTTTCATTCGATCGTGCGCCGGGTGATCTGGCCCGGCGCGCTGCCGTCGATCCTTGCCGGATTCCGCATCACCGCTTCCGTCGCGCTGCTATTGGTGGTGAGTGCCGAAATGATCGGCGCCGAATACGGCATCGGCGCGTTTGTCTTGCAGGCCGGCAATCTGATGCAGACCGATCAGCTGCTCGCCGGCGTCGTCATCCTGTCGCTGTTCGGGCTCGCGGTCGGTAAGTTGATCAATCTGCTGGAAACGCGGCTGTTGCATTGGCGTTAGCCCGCTCTCGTAGTCCGGAAGGAGCGTCCGGGCTACCACCGCCGGGCCGCGCTATATTGCGTCGTGCGTATCAAGCATCTGGTCACCTGCCGGTCGCAGTAGCGCATGCATTTGTTCTGATTTGCCCCACCCGTGGGGTTGGCACATCTGCCCACGCAATTTGCGGCTTGATCCTCACATCGCGCGGCTGTCACTGCTTCTGCCGGTGAGTTGAGGAGCCCTCCGGTGCCGATGAGGGTGATCGCGAAGAAAAGGTGCCGTGTCATGGTCGAACCTCCTGGGAAAAGCGAGCGCTACTCCAAATCCTAACCTCTCGGTGGGGCTAAAACCTACTCTTTTCCGATCAGGTCCCTTGGGCGGCGGGCTGACGCATTCGCGCGACCCGTTCGCTCGCAATGACGGGCTTCGTCATGCCCGGCCAAGTGCCGGGCATCCACGTCTTAACAGTGTCGCGGCAAAAAAGACGTGGATGGCCGGACAGGCCCGGCCATGACGGCTTGGGTCGACGCCGCACCTCACGCGTTGCCGCGGTCTTCGCGGAACAAATCGAGCTTCTGCTGCACCGGGCGGTCGGAGAAGCTGAACAGCACCAAATCATCCTCGGCCTCGTGGGTGACCCAGTGCCAGCTCGGCACCACGAACAGGTCGCGCGGGCCCCACTCGAAGGTTTGTTCGCCGATCCGCGAACGCCCCTTGCCCTCGATCGCCGCGAATACCGTGGCGTCGGTCGAGCGGTAGCGCGCGGTCTCAAATCCCTTCGGCAGCAGCTGGATGAAAGTGCCGATGGTCGGCATCGCGAAATCGCCGGTTTCGGGATTGGAGAATTTCAGCTTCAGGCCGTGGCAGGCGTCCCACTCGTTCCTCACCTTCGCCTGTTCCAGCGCCTCGCGGGTGTAGCTGTAGGGGTAGTTGAAGATCGGCGAGGTTTTTGAGGCGCGCTTCTCATCGACCGGCAGCAGATTGTGGCCGTAGCGGGCAAAGCTGTCGCCGGCGGGCCGCGTGATCTTCTGCTGGTCCTCGTTCGAGCCTTCCGCGAAGGATGCGTCGAAGAACTGCACCATCGGGATGTCGAGCCCATCGAGCCAGAACATCGGCTCGGATGTTTCGTTGGAATGGTCATGCCATGTCATCGACGGCGTAATGACAAAATCGCCGGGCTCCATCGCGGTGCGCTCGCCATCGACGGCGGTATAGGCGCCCTTGCCCTCGAGCACGAAACGCAGCGCCGACTGGCTGTGCCGGTGCGCCGGCGCGACGTCGCCCGGGATCACCATCTGCACGCCGGCAAACAAAGACGTCGTGATCTTCGACTGGCCGCGCAGCCCGGGATTTTCCAGCACCAGCACCCGCCGTTCGGCTTCCTTGGCGGTGATCAGCTTGCCCGCTTCGGTCATGTAGTCGCGGATCGCATCGAAGCGCCACAGATGCGGCCGGCAGGCGCTCTTCGGCTCCGGCGTGATCAGCTCGCCCATCACGTTCCACAAGGCGGAAAGATTTTCGCCGTCGATCTTGCGGTAGAACGCCTCGCGTTCCGGCGTCTTCTGTACGGCTTCCATGGCGGGCCTCCCGTCGTTCTTGTTGGTCGTAGATTGACAGCATACTTACAATATGGCTAGCGTCAATGACGGCAACGAAAGCAAACAACGAGAATCGAGGGAGGTTCCGATGAAGCTGCACGGCTATTTCCGCAGCAGCGCGTCCTATCGGGTCAGAATTGCGTTGAATCTTAAGGGGTTAAGCGCGCATCACCTGCCGCACCACCTTCGCAAGGGCGAACAGCGCGACCCCGCCTATCTCGCGATCAATCCGCAGGGGCTGGTGCCGACGCTGCAGGACGATGCCGGCGCGATCCTCACCCAGTCGCTCGCCATCATCGAATGGCTGGACGAAACCCATCCCGAACCGCCGCTGCTGCCGAAGGATCCGCTGCGCCGCGCAAAAATCCGCGCGTTCGCGATGGCGCTCGCCTGCGATACCCACCCGGTGCAGAACCTGAAAGTGCTGGCGCGGCTGCGCGAGCTTGGCCTGCCCGAAGAACAGGTGACGGGCTGGGCGGCATGGGCCAACCGCGAGGGTCTTGCGGCCTGCGAAAGATTGATCGCCGATGAGCCCGGGCCATTCTGTTTTGGCGCGGCGCCGACCATGGCCGATCTCTGCCTGGTGCCGCAGCTTGGCAATGCGCGCCGTTTTGGGGTCGATGTCGAGGCGTTTCCGCGCCTGCTCGAAGGCTGAAGCGGCCGCAAAAAACATCAAGGCGTTTGTGGACGCCGCACCGGAGCGGCAGCCCGATGCAGAATAAGTCCGCGCCTCTCACGATGGATGCCGTCTACGCCAAGCCGGGCTATCTGTTTCGGCGGATGCAGCAGATCGCGGTCGCGATCTTCGTCGAGGAATGCAGGGCGTACGACCTGACGCCGGTGCAGTATGCCGCGCTGGTCGCGATCCGCACCCATCCCGGCATCGATGCCACCCGGCTTTCCGCTGTGATCGCCTTCGACCGCTCGACGCTCGGCAACGTGATCGAGCGGCTGGAGGCCAAGCAACTGATCGAGCGCAAGCCGTCGCGCGAGGACAGGCGGGTAAAACTGCTTTATCTGACCAGGGCGGGCGTAGCATTGCTGCGCGACATCATGCCCTCGGTCGATCGCGCGCAGGCGCGGATGCTGCAGCCCTTGAAACCGGCCGACCGCAAGACGCTGATGGCTTTGTTGACGCAATTGGTCGATCTCAACAACGAGGCGTCGCGGGTGCCGCTGCGCGCCGAAGACGCGCTCGAACATCTTGGGAAGTCGGGCTGATGGCGCCGCTCGGCGCACGGCCGGTCCTGATCGCGGGCGGCGGCATCGGCGGCCTCGCCGCAGCACTTGGCCTGGCGCAAAAGGGGATTGCCTCGATTCTGCTCGAAAAGGCCTCCCGTCTGGGCGAAATCGGCGCCGGCCTCCAGCTTGGACCGAATGCGTTCCATGCCTTCGACTATCTCGGCGTCGGCGAAGCCGCGCGCGGCATGGCTGTTTATATCGATCAGCTGCGGCTGATGGATGCGCTCACAGCGGAAGAGATCACCCACGTCGATTTGCGCGATGCCTTCCGCGCGCGCTTCGGCAACCCCTACGCGGTGGTGCATCGCGGCGATCTGCACGGCGTATTCATCAAAGCTTGCCGGGATCACGACCTGATCGATCTGCGCGTGAGCTCGGAAGTGATCGACTACGATCAGGACGGCTCGTCGGTGACGGCGCGGCTTGCCTCCGGCGAGCGCGTCACGGGATCGCTGCTGATCGGCGCCGACGGACTGTGGTCGAATATCCGGAAGCAAGTGGCAGCCGACGGGCCGCCGCGGGTTTCCGGTCACACCACCTATCGTTCGGTGATCCCGACCGAAGAGATGCCGGAAGATTTGCGCTGGAATGCGGCGACGCTATGGGCCGGTCCCAAATGCCACATCGTGCACTATCCGCTGTCGGGCTGGAAGGTGTTCAACCTCGTCGTCACCTATCACAACGACGCGCCGGAGCCGGTTGCGGGAAAGCCGGTATCGGACGACGAAGTGATGCAGGGTTTCACCCATGTGCATCCGCGCGCGCAGGACATCATTCGCCACGGCAAGAACTGGCGGCTCTGGGTATTGTGCGACCGCGATCCGCTACCGCGCTGGGTTGACGGCCGCGTCACGCTGCTGGGCGATGCCGCGCATCCGACGCTGCAGTATTTCGCGCAAGGCGCCTGTCAGGCGATGGAGGACGCGGTGTGCCTGTCGCACATGCTGGGCGCATACCCCGATGACCACGCCACCGCGCTGGAGCGTTACCGCTCGCAGCGTTTCCCGCGCACCGCGCGCGTGCAGCTGTTATCCCGCGCCATCGGCGAGCACATCTATCATCCCGCAGGCGAACACGCCCGCATCCGCAACGCGATCATGCGCGCGAAAACGTCGGAAGATTATTATAACGATCTCGCCTGGCTTTACGGTGGGACGGGGCTGGGGGGTTAGGGCCAAAACTCCCACGTCGTCCCAGCCAAGCGAAGCGCGGGCCGGGACCCATAACCACCACCGTGAATTAGGCGAATGCTGGAGCGGCTATCCTAACGCAACAACGGACATTTGTGGTTATGGGTCCCCGCTTTCGCGGGGACGACATCGAGTGCTGTCGAAGCCGTGAGAGGCTACATCCTCATCACCGCCTGTCGATCGATCTTGCCGGTGCCGGTCTTTGGCAATTCGTCGATGAATTTTATCTGCGCGGATATTTGTAGGGCAGCAGGTTGGCCTTGACAAATCCAACGCGCCCGGGCTGTCGGGGGGAACGGCGTCGGCGATCTCAAGTGCTGTATCCGCCTTTGGCGATGTCATGCCTTGCCCCCGCTTTGCCGCAACGGCTGCCTCGACGCCTCGTATTTCGCCATGAACGCCGGCGACATCGCGCGCAAGCGCGCATCGTCGATCCGTCCCGAGCGGGTGATGTAGCTATAGGCAAAATCCATCAGGCCGAGCTTCATATGCTCGGGGAATTTTTCGTACCAGTCGGCGCTGGTGCGCGCCGCCGTCACCAGCTTTTTCACGATCGGCTTGCGCCCGGTCTGGTAACGGGCGAGGCCTGCGGCAATGTCGCGTTCCGCCTCCAGCGCCTTGGTCAGCGCGATCGCGTCCTCGATCGCGAGCCGCGTACCCGAGCCGATGGAAAAGTGCGCCGAATGCAGGGCGTCGCCGATCAGCACCATGTTCTTGAACGACCAGCGTTCGTTCCAGATCCAGGGAAAATTGCGCCACACCGATTTGTTCGACACCAGCGAATGGCCGTCGAGCGTGGACGCGAACACTTGCTCGCAGATGGCTTTCGATTGCTCCGCCGTCCTGTCGGCAAAGCCGTAGCGCTGCCACGTCGCCAAATCGCATTCGACCAGGAACGTGCTCATGTCGGGCGAATATCGATAGTGATGCGCGTTGAACGATCCGAGCCCGGTTTCCACAAAGGTCTGCGACAGCGTCTCGAACCGTTTTGAGGTGCCGTACCAGGCGAACTTGTTGGCGGAATAGGACAGCGAGGTGCCGAAATCGCCTTCGAAGCTGCGCCGGACCAGCGAATTCAGGCCATCAGCTCCCACGATCAGATCGTAGCCGGTCAACTGGTCGACGGATGCAATCAGCGTGTCGTAGCGCAGCGCGACACCGACCGAGGATGCGCGCGCCTGCAAAATCCTGAGCAGCTCGAGCCGGCCGATCGAGGAGAAGCCGACGCCGTCGATCTCGACGCTTTCGCCGCGCAGGTTGAGGGTGATGTTGTTCCAGCTCTCCATCCTTGGCGCGATCGTGTCGACGGTGTCGGGATCATCGGTGCGCAGGAATTCGAGCGCCTGCTCGGAGAACACCACGCCAAAACCCCAGGTGGCGCCGGCGGGGTTCTGCTCAAACAGATCGATCCGAGCGTCCGGGTGGCGCCTCTTCCAGAGATAGGCGAAATAGAGGCCGCCCGGGCCGCCGCCGATCACGGCGATACGCAATTTCGCCTCCCCTCAACGGCGCTGCGCGCCATCGGCAGCGCTATCAATCCGAGAGATCCCTGCGCCAGCTCCGCGTTCAGTTCGAGAAGCTGATCATGTCGGTCCGGGTCAGCCTTATCCTGGGTGACAAGATCGGCGCGTGGGTCAGGTTATAAGCGACATATTGCTCGACATAGATGTCCTGGCCCACGGTCGACATGCCGTCCACCGGCACGATCACGTTGAAGCCGCGCAGCGCCGCGGTGCTCGCGGTGTAAAGCACGGCGCCATGGGCCGCGGTCCCGACCGCGATGACGGTGGTGATCCCCTTGTCCTTCAGGATATTCGCAAGACCGGTGTCCTTGTCGCCCAGCATGAATTTGTCGACAAAGGCGACGATGACAGGCTCATTGCCCTTGGGCGCGACCGCAGGGAGGGTGTCGCCGATCACCGGAGCAGGAACGTTGGGTCCCGCAGTGGGGACCAGGGTATAGATGATCGTGACGCCCTTGGCGCGGGCGTCAGCGAGCAGCTTCTCGATCCTGGGAATGGAGGCAACGCAACGCGGTCGCAGTTCCGTGTTGCAGAACTGCTTGATCAGATCCATCGTCAGAAGCGCGGTGGTCTTGGGATCGAGCGTGACCGGCTTGAGCTCGGGCGGAGGCGGCGGCTTCACGCTCGACCACTCGTCGACGATGTTCTGGGCGGGCGCGGGCGCGCCGTAGGCCAGGGCGACCGCAAGCGCGGCGAGCGGCAACAGGTGGCGTGACCGGAACATGTTTTTCCTCCCGAGGTTTGTTGACCCGAGCGGACCAGCAAGTGCGCGCGCCGTCAAGGCGGCGAAACCCCGCATTACCTATTCAACTAGCTCGCCGGCGAGTTGCTGAGGGTGCGAAGACCTCGCGCCGTCGCGTATGACCTCCCTGTAGGAGGATCAACTCAGATGGTGGACCTTCTGAAGACCGTAAACCGGTGTGGCAATGCCTTCCATTCGCGCCTTCAACTGGAGAGACAGAAACTGCGAGTAGTGCCGAGACTGGTGCAGGTTACCGCCATGGAACCAGAGCCCCTCCTGCTGCGTCGGCTTCCACATGTTGCGCTGCTCGCCTTCCCATGGACCCGGGTCTTTCGTCGTATTCGAGCCTAGTCCCCAGACCTTGCCTACCTTGTCAGCGACTTCTTTCGAGATCAGGTCCGCGGCCCAGCCATTCATCGAACCGTAGCCGGTGGCGTATACGACGAGATCGGCCGGCAGCTCGGTGCCGTCGCTCAGGATGACGGAATGTTCCGTGAGTTTTTTGACGTCGACGCCGCTCTTCAGTTTGACGCTGCCATTGGCGATCAGTTCCGAAGCACCAACGTCGATGTAGTATCCTGACCCCCGTCGCAGGTACTTCATGAACAGGCCGGAATCGTCGTCACCATAATCGAGCAGGAAGCCTGCCTTCTCGAGACGCTTGTAGTAATCGGCATCGCGTTCCCTGATCGCGTTATAGACCGGGATCTGGAACTCATGCAGAATCTTGTAGGGGAGTGACGCAAAGATCAGGTCGGCCTTGGCCGTCGTCATTCCGGACTGCACCGCCTGTTCGGAGTAAAGCGCGGCCAAACCGAGCTCCATCAGCGAGTCCGACCTCACAACATGGGTCGTCGAGCGCTGAACCATGGTGACGTCTGCTCCGGCTTCCCAGAGCGCGGCACAAATATCGTGGGCGGAATTGTTCGAGCCGATCACAACGGCCTTGCTGTTCTTGTACTTGTCCGGCCCCGGATGCTGCGACGAATGGTGCTGATCGCCCTTAAAAATATCCATGCCTTCAAATTTCGGCATGTTGGGCTTGGCTGACATTCCCGTCGCAAGCACCAGCTGTTTTGGCTTGAGGACGACTTCCCTGCCGTCGCGCTGCACGACAACGGTCCATTCGCGGCTCTTCTCGTCGTAAGATGCCTTCTTGCACTCGGTTGAGCCCCAGTAATTGAGCTCCATCACCTTTGTATACATTTCGAGCCAGTCCCCGATCTTGTCCTTCGGTGAGAACACCGGCCAGTTCCGGGGAAACGGCAGATAGGGCAGATGATCGTACCAGACCGGATCGTGCAGGCAGAGCGACTTGTAGCGCTTGCGCCAGCTGTCGCCGGGCTTTTCGTTTTTCTCGACGATGATCGTCGGCACATTGAGCTGGCGTAGCCGGGCTGCCAGCGCGATGCCGCCCTGACCGCCACCAACGATGACGCAATAGGGTTGACGCGAGTAGCCGAGTTCAGTCGCTTCCGCCTCGCGATCTTCCTTCCACGTCGTTCGATTGCGTTCGGCGCCGTGTTTGGCGCCCATCGGACGGTCGAAGCCAAGTGGCTCTTCGTGGTCCTTGAGTTCGCTCATGGTCGTCAACAACGTCCATATTCGGCCGTCCTTCAGGCGGATGTGGCCGAAGCCGCGGGCAACCCCGGTTTCGAATTGTATCCAGCTCTCTGTAATCCCGTCGGCTTCAGAAGCATCCTCACCGTCCGCAATTTTCCAGTTCGATGGCTTGGTGTCGGCGAGCCGCGCCTTGAGCATGTCGCGAACCTGTTCCTTGCCCTCCATCGTCTTGATGTTCCAGGTGAAGGTCACGAGGTCGCGCCAGTAGCAGTCCGTCTGAAACAGATCGGCGGCGCGGTCCACGTCGCCGGCCGACAGCGCCTCGTCGAGCGCGTTGAGCAAGCTGGTGATTTTTCCGTTCGGGGCTTTCTCGAGCATCTTGATGTCCTCCCTTGCGCCGGTGGCGAGAGCCTGCGCTGTTTTCTTTGTTCCGGCGAGCTGAAACCGAGGCGCCAACGAAAACGGTGGGCTCGCGCGGTGTCATTGATCTTTCAAGATACATAAATTCTAGCACGTTGCCGCGGAGAGGCGAGCAAGAAACAGCCGTGTTGGTCTGAATTGCGGGTTAATCGCAACAGCCGCGCGATTGTTCATTTGCGCAACGCAGGCTTCGTAGTGAGCCTAGACCCGGCCTGCGTCATAGGCAGCGACGTACCCGTTCAACACCTTCTGCCGAGCATCACGATATCTGAGCCTATCGCGCAGCGAACTGGCTCAGAACTTCCTTGCAGGCCGGCGAGAGTGAGGCTGCCTTTGTAGCCAGGCATTGCACGATCCGGCCACCGCCGGGTTGAACGCCGCCGCAAAGGGAACGAACATCACCGCCACAGGCGGACCTCAAGACGAAAATCTCCTCGCGCGGCCGCAGCGGCCGCAGCACCAGCGCCGGGGCGGGCGCAGCGGCGGGGGCGGTAGCAGGAGCGGCGGTAGCCGTGGCTGCCGGAGCCCCGGCTGCCGCAGCTGCAGCAGCGCCACCGCTCGCCGCGCTGATCGCCTTCTCACAGTTCGCCGAAACCTTCGACTTGTTCTTTTCCAGACATTGCAGTGCCGGAGCACCTCCGGTCGGCACGCCAGCGCAGACTTTTGGATAGTCGGAGCGGCACGCGCCGCGGATCGCGGCAACCTGCGCATCGCTAGGCTTTTTGGCCGTCGTGGTCGCTGCCTTGGGGGCTGCGCTCTCGGTACCCGGCTTGGCTGTTGTTGCGGGGGCAGCCGATTCTGCCTTGGGTGCGGCCGGCGCGGACTCCGCTTTGGACGCCGCCGGTGCCTCCACCGCGCGTACCGCCGTCTGGCAGCCCGCGGAGAGGCTCGACATGTTTTTCTGCAGGCATTGCAGCGACGCCGCGCCGCCCGGCGGAACACTGGCGCAATGGGCCTCATAGTCCGAGCGGCACTCGGACCGGATGGCGTCGCGCTGCGCATCGGTCGGCGCTTGCGAAAATGCCGGCATTGCGACAGCGAATATGACGGTTGCAATCCACGCCAGGAGAGCCGCAGTTCGGCTCAACATGCTGACCATTTGAAGAAATCCTTCTCGTTGTCGCGCTGCAGCCGCCGCTTCAGCCGAAGCAAAATTTTCAGCAGGGAGATACAAATCTTCGCGAGCGGGGATCATTTTCTCTTTCGGGTTTCACTGCAAGTGGATTGTTGCTATTCATGGGCGGCGAAAAGCGCTCTCCGAAAACCCTTCTCTGGAACAAAATGAATTGGGACGCGGGAATGAAGCCTACGCATTCGTTGACCGGCAGGTTAAATGGCAGAGCGCGGCGCAGAGCCGCGGCAGTTTCCCGCATTGCTGTCACCATATTGCTGTTTGTCGTTTTGACTGCCTGCGAGCAAAATAGTTTTGTGCCGCCGCCGCCACCGAAGGTCGAGGTCGGGGTGCCGGTAAAGCGGACCGTCACGCGTTTTCTCGAGGCCACCGGCAACACCGCCCCCATCAAGAGTGTCGATCTGGTCGCGCGGGTGCAGGGATTCTTGCAGTCGATCAACTACCAGGACGGCAGCTTCGTGAAGCAAGGCACGACGCTGTTCACGATCGAGCCCGAAACCTACAAGCTGAAACTCGAGCAAGCGCAGGCCGCCGAGGCCGGCGCGCACGCGACGGTGAAACAGACCGAGGCCGACTTCAAGCGCCAGATGGAGCTGGTGCAAAAGCAGGCGGTCTCACAGTCGACGCTCGAAACCTCCACGTCCACCCGCGACAACGCCCAGGCCAGTCTGCAGCAGGCCCAGGCCAACACCAAGATCGCAGCGGTCAATTACGGCTACACCAATGTCGTCGCGCCGTTCGACGGCATCGTCAGCGCGCATCTCGTCTCGGTCGGCGAGCTCGTCGGCGCAGCGTCGCCGACCCAGCTCGCCACCATCGTTCAGTTTGATCCGATCTACGTCAATTTCAACGTCAACGAACAGGATGTCCTGCGCATTCGGACAGAAGCCGTGCGGCAGGGGTTGACCGCGGACGATCTCAGGCAAGTGCCGGTCGAGGTCGGGTTGCAGAACGAAACCGGCTATCCGCACAAGGGCAAGCTCGACTACGCGGCGCCGACGATCACCCAGTCGACCGGGACGCTGGCGGTACGCGGCGTGCTGCCGAATTCCGATCGTGTGTTGTTGCCCGGATATTACGTGCGTGTCCGCGTTCCGACCGACCGGCAGGAGGGTGCGCTGCTGGTCCCTGATGTCGCGTTGGGCAGCGATCAGGCCGGACGATATGTGCTGGTCGTGAATGGCGACAACGTCGTCGAGCAGCGCAAGGTGCAGCTCGGCCCGCTGGAAGGTGATTTGCGCGTGATCGAAAGCGGCCTGAAACCGGACGACCGCGTCGTCACCGCCGGGCTGTTGCGCGCGATCCCCGGCCAGAAGGTCGATCCGCAACTGCAGAAGATCGAAGCCTCGGCGGCGCCAGCCAAATAGGACCGGCCATGATTTCGAAATTCTTCATCGAGCGGCCGGTGCTTTCCAACGTCATCGCGATCCTGATGATCCTGATCGGCGGGGTGTCGCTGTTTTCTCTCGCGGTCGCGCAATATCCCGACATCGTGCCGCCGACGGTGCAGGTCACCACGCGTTATCCCGGCGCCAGCGCCAAGACCGTGATCGATACCGTGGCGCTGCCGATCGAGCAGCAGGTCAACGGCGTCGAGGACATGCTCTATATGCAGTCCTACAGCGGAGCCGACGGCACCTATTCGCTGACGGTGACCTTCAAGATCGGTACCGATCTCAACTTCGCGCAGGTGCTGGTGCAGAACCGGGTGTCGAGCGCGCTGTCGCAGCTCCCCCAATCGGTCCAGAACCAGGGCGTAACCGTGCAGAAGAGGTCCACGGCGATCCTGTTGTTCGTGACATTGACGTCGCCGAACAAGACCTATGACAGCCTGTTCCTGTCGAACTACGCCACCATCAACATTCGCGACGAGCTGTCGCGGTTGCCCGGCGTCGGCAACGTCACCGTGTTCGGCGCCGGCCAGTATTCGATGCGGGTCTGGCTCGATCCGAACAAATTGCAGGTGCGCAACCTGATGCCGCAGGACGTCATTTCCGCGATCCAGCAGCAGAGCCAGCAGGTGACCGCGGGCCAGATCGGCATGCCGCCGACGCCTCCGGGGCAGGCTTTCCAGTTGACGCTCAACGTCAACGGCCGGCTCGATGACAAGGACCAGTTCGAGGACATCATCGTCAAGACCGGCAATAGTGGCGATGTCACCCGCGTGCGCGACATCGGCTGGGTCGAGCTCGGCGCCCAGACCTACAGCCAGACGTTTTCGCTCAACAACAAGCCGGCGACCGGCATCGGCGTGTTCCAGTCGCCCGGTGCCAACGCGCTTGAGGTCGAGCAGGCGGTACAGAAAAAGATGGCGGCGCTGGCGAAGGGATTTCCCCAGGACATCAGGTACGACACGCCGTTCGACACCACCAAGTTCGTCTCGGAATCGATCAAGGAGGTCTACAAGACGCTGATCGAGGCCGGCCTGCTTGTGCTCCTCGTGATCCTGATCTTCCTGCAGGACTGGCGCGCGATGCTGGTGCCGGCGACGACCGTGCCGGTCACCATCATCGGCGCCTTCGCCGCGATGGCGGCGCTCGGCTTCACGGTCAACATATCGACCTTGTTTGCGATCGTTCTCGCGATCGGCATCGTGGTGGACGATGCCATCGTCGTCGTGGAAGGCGCCGCGCACAATATCGAGCGCGGGATGACCGGCCATGACGCCGCCATCAGCGCCATGGACGCGCTGTTCGCGCCGATCATCGGCATCACGCTGGTGTTGATCTCGGTGTTCCTGCCCTCGGCCTTCCTGCCGGGATTGACCGGCAGGATGTACTCGCAATTCGCGCTGGTGATCGCTGCGACCGCACTGCTCAGCGCCATCAATGCCGCCACGCTGAAACCGACGCAGTGCGCATTGTGGCTGCGCCGGCCGGCGCCGCCGGAACAGCGCAATTTCTTCTATCGCGGCTTCAACGCGGTCTATAACCGCCTCGAGAACGGCTATGCCAGGCTGATCGGCCGCCTGGTGGCGCACAGCAATGTCTCGGTCATCGTCGCGCTGATCCTGATCGGCGTCGGCGGCTATGGCCTGTCGCGGGTGCCGACCGGCTTTATCCCGATCGAGGACCAGGGCTATCTGCTGGTTGCCGCGCAACTGCCCGACGGCGCCGCGCTCGACCGCACCCAGCGCGTGCTCGACCAGATCTCGGAACTGGCCGGCAAGACCCCGGGCGTCGATCAGGTGATCAGCATCGCCGGCATATCGGCGCTCGACAACTCTTCGAGCCTTGCCAACGCCGGCGTCGCTTATTTGGTGCTGAAGGAGTGGAGCGCGCGTGGTCCGGGCCAGGATCTGCGATCGTTGTTCGTCGGGCTGAACGAGAAGATGGCAGCGATCCCGGAGGCGCAGATTCTGGTGATCCCGCCGCCGCCGATACAGGGCATCGGCAACGCCGCCGGCTTTGCCATGCAGGTCCAGCTCCGTGACGGCAATTCCGATTTCGGCAAACTGCAGGCCATCGCCGGCGCCATCGTCGCCAATGCACAGACGCAAAGCGCCCTGCAGCGGGTCAGCTCGTCATTCCGCTCGATGGTGCCGCAGTTCGACGTCGACGTCGACCGGATCAAGACCCAGACCCTGCAGGTCACGACCGACCAGATTTTCTCGACGCTGTCCTCCTATACGGGCTCGACCTACGTCAACCAGTTCAACAAGTTCGGCCGCACCTTCCAGGTCTACACCCAGGCGGATGCGCAGTTTCGGCTGACGCTTCGTGATATCGAGAACCTGATGGTGCGCAACAGCCAGGGCGCCATGATCCCGCTCGGCACGGTGGCGAAGATCACGCCGGCGGTGGGTCCATCGCTCGTCAGCCTGTATAATCTCTATCCATCCGCCACGGTGATCGGCCTACCGGCCACCGGCTATAGCTCCGGCCAGTCGATGACGCTGATGGAAGAGATCGCCGCCAAAACCCTGCCGCCGGGCACCGGCTATGAATGGACGGCGATGTCGTACCAGGAGAAGGTCGTCGGCGGTCAGATCTACCTGGCATTCGGCCTGGCCTTGCTGCTGGTCTACCTCGTGCTGGCCGGGCAATATGAGAGCTGGTACGCGCCGATCTCGGTGATCCTGGCGGTGCCGCTGTCGCTGCTCGGCCCGATGATCGTGCTCACCGGCTTGCGGATCGAGAACAACCTCTACACCCAGATCGGCATCATCCTGTTGATCGCGCTGTCGGCGAAGAACGCCATCCTGATCGTCGAGGTCGCGCTCGAGCACCACGTGCGCGACCGCAAGCCGCTGCTCGAATTCGGCGATCGAGGCGGCGCGGGCGCGGTTCCGGCCGATTCTGATGACGTCGTTTGCCTTCATCCTCGGCGTGGTGCCGCTGGTGCTTGCGACCGGCGCCGGCGCCAGCGCCCGCAAGTCGATCGGCATCACCGTGTTTTCAGGCATGATCGCCTCGACCTGCCTCGCGGTCTTGTTCGTGCCGGCGTTCTTCGTCGTGATCCAGCGGTTCGAGAACTGGCTCAAGCAGCGCAAGGGCAACGCGGCGGCGCCGCAACCGATGCCGCAGGCGCCGGGCGCTACACCCTGACCATCCGCTTGCCGCGGTTTTCGCCCGCCAAGAGTCCGATCAGCGCCTTCGGCGTATTTTCCAGGCCGTTGATCACGTCCTCCTGGACTTTCAACTTGCCGGCTTTGACCCAGGATTGCAGGTCGCTCAACGCCCTGTCGCGCTGATCCATGTAGTCCATCACGATGAATCCCTGCATGGTGAGGCGCTTGACCACGATCAGGCCGGGCACGCCGCGCGGCCCGGTCGCCGACGGCACGCCGTCATATTGCGAGATCGCGCCGCAGCAGGCGATGCGGCCGCGGTTGTTCATCTGCGAAAGGCAGGCTTCGAGAATGTCGCCGCCGACATTGTCGAAATAGACGTCGATGCCGTTGGGCGCCGCAGCCCGCAGCGCCTTGAACACCGCGCCGTCCTTGTAGTCGACCGCGGCATCGAAGCCGAGCTCCGAGGTCAGCCAGTTGCACTTGTCCTTGCCGCCGGCGATGCCGACCGCGCGGCATCCCTTGATTTTTGCAATCTGGCCGACGATCGATCCGACCGAACCGGCGGCGGCCGAGACCACCACGGTCTCGCCGGCTTTCGGCTTGCCGACATCGAGCAGCCCGAAATAGGCGGTGAGGCCGGCGATGCCGTAAACGCTCAGGAGATGCGTCATCGGTTCGATCTTCGGCATCTTGTTCAGATGTTTTGCCGGGACAGCCGCATAATCCTGCCAGCCGGTATCGCCGAACACGATGTCGCCCGGCGCCAGTCCCGGTGCTTTCGAGGACACGACTTCGGCGATGCCGCCGCCGGCCATCACGGTGTTGGCCTCGACCGCCGCGCGATAGGTCGCGCCATGCATCCAGGCCCGGTTGGCCGCATCCAGCGAGATGTAGCGCACCCGCACCAGCACCTCGCCGTCCTTCGGCTCGGGAATGCCGCTTTTGGACATTTTGAAATGCTCGGGCCCAAGTTTCCCGGCTGGCTTCTCAACCAGCAAGACCTGACGATTGACGGTGTCGTTCATGGCGTTCCCTCCCTTGACGTATCGATTCTTGATGCAGCCGGCCGCGGTTGCGACGCTCAACTGCCCGGCATGCGCTGCGTCCCGACGCTAGTCGGCGGGCGCTCATTCCACAATGGGAAGATTGTGGCAAAGGCACTGACGTTTGAAGCGTGTTGCGTCGCTCCCGGATTCTGGCAAACTCAGGACGCCGGAAATTGGGGGGTAAGAAAATGTCCAACAGGTTTACGCAATACATTCTGATCGCGATGGCGCTCGGCATTGTGATGGGGACGCTGGTTTTCAATTATCTTCCCGATAGCCGGGTCGAAATCGCCGCCGACGTAAACCTGATCGCGATGCTGTTCCTGCGCCTGATCAAGATGATCATCGCGCCGCTGGTGTTCGCGACCCTGGTCGGCGGCATCGCCCATATGGGGACCGGCTCCAAGCTCGGGCGTATTTTCGCAAAGACCATGGGCTGGTTCGTCAGCGCGTCGTTTGTCTCGCTGCTGCTTGGATTGGTCATGGTCAATCTGTTGCAGCCCGGCGCGAATTTTCCCGGCACCCTGCCGGACAAGCTGCAATCGACGGGATTGCCGGTGTCGGCAGTTCTCGATCGAAAAATTCCTGACCCATTTGATCCCGACCTCGATCGCGGATGCGATGGCGCAGAACGAAATTCTGCAGATCGTGGTTTTCGCGGTGTTCTTCTCGGTCGCGCTCGGCGCCATGCCGGAGCGCTCCAAGCAGATACTTTCGGTGATCGATGACCTCGGCCACATCATGCTGAAGGTGACGGGCTATGTCATGCTGTTTGCGCCGCTTGCGGTGTGGGCGGCGATCATGGCGACGGTGTCGAAGAACGGCCTCGGCGTATTGTGGAAGCTGATCGTCTTCATGGGCGGCTTCTATCTCTCGCTGCTGATCCTGTGGGCCATCCTGGTCGTCGTGGGCTTTGTCGTGCTCGGGCCGAGATACAGTCATCTGCTGCGGCTGATCCGCGAACCGCTGATGATCGCGTTCTCGACGGCGAGTTCGGAAGCGGCCTATCCCAAAACGCTCGAGGGCCTCAATCGCTTCGGCGCATCGTCGCGGATCTCGAGTTTCGTGCTGCCGCTCGGCTACTCGTTCAATCTCGACGGCACCATGATGTACTGCACCTTTGCCAGCATCTTCATCGCGCAGACCTATCACATCGAAATGTCGCTCGCGACCCAGCTTGCGATGCTCGCGACCTTGATGATCACCTCGAAAGGTGTCGCCGGCGTTCCCCGCGCTTCGCTGGTGGTGATCGCCTCGACGCTGAGCCAGTTCGGCATTCCCGAGGCGGGGCTGTTGATGATCATGGGCATCGATACGTTCCTCGACATGGGACGCAGCGCCACCAATGTGATCGGCAACTCGCTGGCGACCGCGGTGGTGGCGAAGTGGGAGGGCGAACTGGCGCCCGAGCACGCGCTCGGCCCCGACGATGTCGTGCCGCCGGACATGATCCCCGGCGAGGTGCCGGGAATGCAGCCCGGCCACGCATAGGAGGCGAGCCATGGGCTATCCTCCGAGGAGCTGCGCGCAGGCGGCAGGCCTGGTGACCGCGGTGGTTTTGCTGGCCACGGCGGCAGTCGCCCAGACCGGCGGCAGCGAAGGGCTGAGCCCGACGCTTGCCAATATCAAGAAGGCGCATGTCGTGCGCCTGGGCTATCGCGAGAGCTCGCCGCCGTTTTCGTTTCTCGATCAGGCCAACCGGCCGATCGGCTACAGCCTGGAGCTCTGCGAGGCGATTGTCGATGAGATCGGTGTCGAGGTCGACGATGCCAACCTGAAGATCGAATACGTCAAGGTCACATCCGACGACCGCATTGCGGCGGTGGTGCAGAACAAGATCGACCTCGAATGCGGGTCGACCACCGCCAATGCGGAGCGCGGCAAGCAGGTGGCGTTCTCGCCGCTGATATTCGTGGCCGGCACCAAGCTGATGGTGCCGAAGGCCTCGACCGTCTCGGGCGCGGCCGATTTGAAGGGCAAGACCGTGGTGGTGACAAAGGGCACCACCAACGAGCAGGCGATGCATGCCGTCGACAAGAAATTTGCGCTTGGCCTCAACATCATTGCGTCGCCCGATCACGAGCAGTCCTATCAGATGCTGGTGGACGGCAAGGCCGATGCGTTCGCGACCGACGACATCCTGCTTTACGGCCTGATCGCGCGGCACAAGGCGCAGGACAGGTTTCGCGTCACCGGCGAATATCTGTCCTACGATCCCTACGGCATCATGTTCCGCAAGGGTGAGCCGCAACTCGCTGCCGTGGTGGAACGCACCTTCCGCAAGCTCGGTTCGAATCGCGATCTGATTCCGCTCTACAACAAATGGTTCGTCTCGCGCCTGCCGACCGGCGAGAAGCTCAACGTCGCGATCTCGCCGCAGCTCGAGGAGGCGTTCAAGGTGCTCAACGACACCGAGGGGACGAGTAATTAGACTCTCCGTCATGCCCGGGCTTGTCCCGGGCATCCACGTCTTTCTTTGGCGGCTGCTGGAGAAAAAAGACGTGGATGGCCGGGACAAGCCTGGACAAGCCTCGGCCATGACGAGAGGTCCTGGTCAGAAAAACCTCAAATCCTGCGCACGGCCGCCGTTGGCGACAACGGCGTATTCGGTCGCCAGGAATAATCCGCCAGCCACGTATATTTTCCGGTGCTGTGACGCGGCGAGCCTTTGGCTGACAGCAACGGCGTCCTCGATCGTTGCGGCGATGTGAACCTCTGCCTGCGGATTGGCCTTGCGGACCGCGGCGGCGACGGTTTTGGCGTCCGCTCCCTTGTGGTGCGCCGAGCTGCACAGGATGGTGTCAAACGACGGCGCCAGCGCGGCGACGATCTCGCCCGTGTTCTTGTCGAAGGAAACCCCGATCACGAGAATCCAGTTTTCCGCGCCATGGATCGCCTTAAGGCTCGCCAGCGACTGCCGGATGCCATCGGGGGTGTGGCCGACGTCGACAACGGTAAGCGGGTCTCGCGCGATAAGCTCGAGGCGGCCGGGCCAGCGCGTCGCGCGAAGGCCCGAGCGCACGGCGGATTCTATGTTGTCGGTATCTTCTCCGGGCCGCGCTTGTTCCAGCCAGAGCAGGAAGAGAGCGACCGCGATCGCGGCATTGTTGAATTGAAACGTTCCGAGCAGGCTCATTTCGAGCGACCGAAATTGGTGAGCCTCGAACTGGAAATCGAACCGTTGCCCTGATCGTCGAGAGGGATTCGCCGGATATGCCGATCTCGTCACGGACAAAGCGCGAAGCGATCGCGCGATTGCGATTATATTCGATCAGATGCGGCCTCAAATTTCGGCAATTCTCGCCATAGACGATCGTGCCGCCGGATGCGCAGGCGTCGCTCTTGTCGGAAGCGATCAGTTGCAGCGAATTGCCGAGCAGTTCGACATGCTCGTAATCGACTGACGTGACGCAGGTCAGTTGCGCGCCGACGAGGCGCACCGGATCGTAACGGCCGCCGATGCCGGCCTCGAACACCGCGAAACCGCAATCCCGCTCCTGAAAATACAGGCAGGCCAGCGCAAACAGGGCCTCGAAGGCGCCGAATTTTTCTCCGCTACGCCGCGAGATTTCGGCGATCGCCACCTCGATCCGCGCCTTCAGCCGCGCCAGCTCGTCATCGCCGATATCGGCGCCGTCGACCCGAACCCGTTCGTTCCAACGATACAGATGCGGCGAGGTGAACAGACCGGTTCGCAGGCCACAGGCGCGGGCGATACCGGCGCAGAACGCAGCGGTGGAGCCTTTGCCATTGGAGCCCGTCACCACAACCGAAATCCGCGAGAGCCTGGCCCGGTCCACCGCGAGAGCGTCGAGCAGGTCTGCCATCCGTGCCAGACAAACCCCGTCGCCGTATTTTGGAAGATCGAACACTAAAAGAGCCCCATCGCCGAAAATGTGTGACGCCAGATTTTCAGGATCAGGTCGCCGCGGCCGGATTCTTCCAGCAGCCGGATCGAGGGGTTGGAGTTTACTTCGATCACCCGCATCGCATCCGGCTCTCCGCCGATTCCGGTAAACATGTCCACGGCGGCGACGCGGAGCCCGAGCGCCCGCGCGGCCTTCCTCGCCAGTACCGGCGCGGCATCGGACGGAGGCGCCTCCAGCACCATCGTTCCGCCCGCGCTCAGATTCATGCGTCCGGGAATCGACCAGCGCCCGCCTTTGGGCAGCACAATGTCGAGCGCAGCGTCGGGGGTTGCGGAAACCGGCGACAGGCCGCGCGAGCGCAACGCTTCATCATGCGCAATCAACAACTCGCCAATCGACCGCACGCCATCGCCTGACACAAACGGCGGATATTTTCTGGCGCAATACACGACCTCGTCGTCGAGCAGGAAAATCCGGTATTCGTTTCCTGTTGCAACCGGCTGGATCAGTATCGAATCGTAGTATTGCGAAACCTCGTCGAGATATCCTGCAAGCAGCGCCTCGCCGCCAATGACTTTGGCAAAGTCGCCGCGCGATCCCAACAGCGGTTTGGCGAAGGCTGTGCCGCCGAGTTGTCTCAAATATGCGAATGCGTCTTCGCGCTCGTGCCCCGGGGCGCGGTGGCTGCGGCGCCGTTCATGCAGGAAGAAATAGTCGCCGCCGAGCGTCGCAACGCCGGCATCCTCCAGGATCCGATTGGTGAAATATTTGTCCGATGCCAGCGTCGCTGCGGTGGCATTGTTTTGCGGATACCATGAACATCGCCCGGCGCCGAAATGAACGCTGCTGCTCTTCGATGCGACCCTGAACAGAAGCCCCGATCCGCCGTCGATGTCCTGAAACGACAGGCCAAATTCAGCGCAGGCATATTCCGCGTAGACCGATTGGTCCGGATAGAAGCCGGGCTTTCCCGATCGAAACTCGCTAAGGCTTCGCATGCAATATCCGGCGATCTGGCATTCGATTTTCGACCAAACATCTCTAACGAAATTTTTATCAGGGCGCGGCAATTAACTGCTCGATGCCGGCGGATTTCGGCAAGTTAATTGCTCAGAAGTGCGGCCAAACAGCAAGGACTTTTTTGCCAGCAAAACCGGCGCTTTTTTGAGCTCTCAATTGAACCTCCGCCCATATTGACTATCTCTAACATCACGGTATTTCAGCCGCTAAATCCTCCATCGTCGCAGGGGTTTTTCGCCGCTTCGCGAGCCACACAACTCGATCGTTCTACTGTCAGGCAACCGGAAACAACAAAACACATGAGCGCATTCCATCGAGAGAAGGTTCTTTCTGTCCGGCACTGGACCGATACGCTGTTCAGCTTCACCGCCACCCGCAATTCCGGCTTTCGCTTCCAGAACGGCCAGTTCGCGATGATCGGGCTCGAGGTCGACGGCCGCCCTTTGATGCGCGCCTACAGCATGGCGAGCGCCAATCACGAGGACGAGCTGGAATTTTTCAGCATCAAGGTCGCCGACGGTCCGCTGACATCGCGGCTGCAAAGGATCAAGGAGGGCGACACCATCCTGGTCGGACGCAAGGCGACCGGCACGCTGATCGCCGACAATCTGATCCCCGGCAGAGCGCTTGCTGCTGCTGTCGACCGGGACGGGCCTCGCGCCGTTCGCGAGCCTGATCAAGGATCCGGAAGTGTACGAGCGATTTGAAACCATCGTTCTGGTTCACGGCTGCCGGCAGGTATCCGAACTGGCCTATGGCGAGGAGCTGGTGGCCAAATTGCGGGACGACGAACTGTTCGGACCGCTGTTGACCGAGAAGCTCGTGTATTACCCGACCGTCACCCGCGAGCCGTTCCGCAACCGCGGCCGCATCACCGACCTGATCACCTCAAAGCAATTGTTCGACGATATCGGCCAGCCGCCGCTCAATATCGAGACCGATCGGATCATGATGTGCGGCAGCCCGGCCATGCTGGAAGAACTGCGCCAGATGTTCGAAGCGCGCGGTTTTGCCGAAGGCAATAACAGCCAGCCCGGTCATTTCGTGATCGAGAAGGCGTTCGTGGAACGGTAGGTCTTTCCGTTTCGGACAAGCGAGCGTGGCATATCCGGGGCGCGCGTCAGCGCGAACCCGGGACTCGAGATGGTAATTTCCAGATTCCGGGTCTGGTCCTTCGGACCATCCCGGAATGACGATGGTATCTCCACAACCAATGTTGATGGTGCAGCCCGCCCGGCCGCTGCTATAACCGCAGCCGAACGTCGCGTGGCGGTTCGCCAACGCGACGATGGCGGGAGCGAACAAAACTTTGTCCGTATCGAACCAGGCAGCCCTGCGAAAACCGCCTTCGTATTCGCAGGCGGCGGCAGCTTTGGCGCCATTCAGGTGGGCATGATGCATTCGCTCGCCGCGCACGGAATTTCCGCGGATATGGTGGTCGGCTCCAGCGTCGGCGCCCTGAACGGGGCTTACTATGCGGGCGATCCGACGCTCAAGGGCGTCCTGCGAGCTGGAAACCATCTGGCGCGGGTTGCACCGGCGCGACGTTTTCCCGGTGACGTGGCGGACGCTATTGGGATTTCTCTGGCGCCGGGATTTCCTGATCCCGCATGACGGCATCAGGAAACTGATCGACGACCATATTCCCTATCGAAACCTGGCAGGATGCCAAGCTCCCGGTTCATATCGTCACCACCGATATTATCTCGGGCGACAGTATCGTGTTGTCGGAAGGTTCGACTGCCGAAGCGATTGTCGCCTCAACCGCAATCCCCGGCGCTTTTGCACCGGTCCGCTACAAGGATTTTTATCTGGCTGACGGTGCGATCTCCTCCAACACGCCGGTCAGGGTCGCGGTCGCGAAGGGCGCGCGGCGGCTGATCGTTCTACCGACCGGTTACGCCTGCGCGACGCACGCGCCCCCGGTCGGCGCGGTGGCAAATGCACTGCATGCGCTGACGCTCCTGATCGCGCGGCAATTGGTGAGCGAGCTGGAGGGTCTGGGTCCCAGCGTCGAATACTTCGTGGTGCCGCCATTATGTCCGCTGGTGGGATCGCCGTACGACTTCTCGCGCACGGCCGACCATATCGAGCGCGCTATCCACAGCACCGACGCCTGGCTGGCGCAAAGCGGTCTGGAACAGGGCGGGATACCCGACGAGATGCGCCCGCACAGCCACTGAGTCAGCTGCCACACCCTCATCCTGCGGAGCGGCGGCGGAGTTTATCATCGGGCCGCGCTTCGCGCGGACCCGTTGGCCGCGTCTCGAAGGATGGGCAGAGTCGGGGCCTCATGGTTCGAGACGGCGCAAGAGCGCGCCTCCTCACCATGAGGGGGTAGACCATTCGAGATTTGATTAGGTTACGTTGCAGTGCAATAATGACGCATGACGGGGCGATATCGGCAGTCGCGGAACAGATTGATTCTCGGCCGTTGGATTGGCTAGCTTGACGGCTGTCATCTACCTGACCCGCAGGCGAGATATCGTGACAGCATTGTTCAAATGGTTG
>CAVUYV010000059.1:0-72500 GCA_963745785.1 uncultured Alphaproteobacteria bacterium
CTTCTGCAAAGCGAGCGACGATGCTAGATTAAATCTGGAGACCGCGAAAGCGCATGCGCAGCCATTGCACCGTTGCTGCTCGCTCGCGCCGACGAGGTGATCGAATGATTTCGCCTATTGGCACAAAGCTGACGTCACCGTCGTCGTGATGAATGTCAGCTTCTAGCGATAAAGCAGACATAGGAATTGAGCTAGCGGGCTTCCGATGATCGTTTGTTCCTGCAACGTCCTAAGCGACACCGAGGTGCGAACTGTCGCCAACACTGCGACGCGCCGAACCACCAGCTATGTCTATAGCTGCCTTGGCTGCAGAGCCCGCTGCGGTCGCTGCGCCCGCAACATCCGAGAAATCATGGACGAGGTTTTTGACGGAGCGAAAGTCGGTCATGCGGATGGCGGCGCCGTACTCGCTGCGCCCGCGGACAAGCAGCCCTAGGCTTCAATGGTGCCGCCATCCAGTGGGATCGCGCGATGGTGCTGTGGGAAGTTCAGAGTAAATTTTCTAGAGTCTGAACCATGGCCAAAACAGGAGCGTGGTTATGAAGGGTGATGCAAAGGTCGTCGAATTTCTAAATAAGGCGCTGCGGCATGAATTGACCGCGGTCAACCAATATTGGTTGCACTACCGGCTGCTCGACAATTGGGGTTACAAGGATCTGGCCAAGCAGTGGCGTAAGGAATCGATCGAAGAAATGGAGCACGCTGACAAGCTGGTCGTGCGTATCATTTTCCTCGAAGGTTTCCCGAACCTGCAACTGCTCGATCCCCTGCGCATCGGTCAGAACGTCAAAGAGGTGCTTGACTGCGACCTGGCGGCGGAGATTTCCGCCCGCACGCTCTACCAGGAAGCCGCGACGTACTGCCACGCCGCGCAGGACTATGTGACACGCGACCTGTTCGAGAAGCTGATGGCGGACGAGGAACACCACATCGATTTCCTCGAAACGCAGCTCGATCTCGTCGGCAGGGTCGGCCTTGAGCTCTACGCGCAGCATCATATCGGCAAGATGGGCGAGGGCGAAGACTGATAACGCTGAGGTTTGTGGCCACGACGCCCGGGGCGAACCTGCCAAAGATGGATGGTCCCCCGACCTCCATTTTAATTTTGTGACCACGCCGGTCCTCAAATGCTGGGGGAAGTCTTGTTAGGCCCGTAAAGGCATAACGCGCCCATGAATGCGAAGTTCATCGAGATAGTTAGCCCACGCCGTCATCATACGTACACGCTCGGCCCAATATTCCGCAGCGTGAGTATAGGCTCCGCGGACCTTGTCTTCCTCCTGGTGAGCAAGCTGCCGCTCGATTGCGTCCCTATTCCATTTTCCAGTCTCATTGAGCCGCGTAGACGCCATTGAGCGAAAGCCATGCGTTGTCATTTCGGTTTGGTCGTAGCCCAGTCGGCGTAACGCCGCATTCAGTGTGTTTTCGCTCATCGGCCGATGCCATGAGCGAACCGAGGGAAAGAGAAATTTTGAATTGTCGGATACGTCCTTTAATTCGCGCAGGAGAGCCAACGACTGTCGAGCAAGGGGGACGCGATGTTCGCGGCGCATTTTCATCTTTCGTGCAGGGATGCGCCAAACCGCTTCAGGGATGTTGAACTCGGCCCACTCAGCCGTTCGTAATTCGCCGGGACGTGCAAAAAGGAGAGGTGCTAACTGAAGCGCAATTCTGGTGGCTGGTTGTCCCTCGAAGCCGTCGATGGCGCGCAACAGTGCGCCGATCTGCCCGGGCTCAACAATGGTGGCACGATGCGTGACGGTCGGGGTGATCAAAGCGCCGCGTAAATCCGCGGACGGATCACGTTCTGCCCGGCCAGTAGCTATCGCGTAGCGGAAAACGGCGCCCGCGGTACTGCGTACGCGGCCGGCGGTTTCGTAACGGCCGCGTTTTTCAATTTTGCGAAGAGCGTCCAGCAATTCCGGCGCCTTTATCTCAGCGATGGGGCGATTGCCGAGTTCGGCGTTGGCAAAACCAAGCAACCATTTTTTCTTTTTAAGTGTCGTTGCCGCGTCGCCCTCGGCCTTCCATTTGTCGAAAAGTTCTTCGGCCACGGCCGCGAAAGTGTTACGGCGCGACAATCGAGCCGCGCCGCGTTCGGCTTTGCGCTCGACCGATGGATCAGATCCTTGGGCAAGCAACTTCTTCGCCTCATCGCGCTTGGCGCGTGCATCGGACAGAGATGTTACCGGATAGGGTCCCAATGCCAGGAGCTTTTGCTTGCCGTCAAACCTGTAAGCAAGCCGCCACAGTTTGGCAGCGTTCGGCTGCACCAACAAATAGAGACCGCCGCCATCCGATAATTTGAACGGTTTTTGACGCGGTTTGGCGCTACGGAAGGCAACATCGCTTCGAGCCGTCATCGGTTCGGTTCCTGTCAAAAGGGGCGATACCAACACACCCCTAGGATACCAACAATAATACCGACAAAATCGTCGGATACCAACAGAACGTCGCGGATGTGCACGAACATCAAAGCGGCATTTTGTCCCGTATTTATTGGATAAGTTGGACGTCGGCGGACGCGGGCGGACGAGCTCTTGGTGCCCCTGGCCGGAATCGAACCAGCACTCCTTGCGGAACTCGATTTTGAGTCGAGCGCGTCTACCAGTTCCGCCACAGGGGCCTTCGCAGGCTTGCCTGAGAGGCCGGCATCGCGAAGCCGGCGGAATATAGCGGGCCGCTTGCCCGGGTCAACCCGCGCGTATGTGATAGGCTCTCAACTCGACAGCGCTGCGCGCGCGGGATAGGACGCTGTTGCTTGGTTGTTGAGCATGATGCTTTCCGAAACCGGACCTGCTTTTCCGGGCCATGCTCCAGGAGATCAACGTGACGTTCTGGCACCACCGCAAATCCCTCGCATGCGCGCCATGACGCCAACCCCGCGCTCGCGGCGGCGCTTGCCGTCACCGTCATCGCGGCCGCGACCCTGGCGGGCGCGTGGTTCTTTCAGCTGGTGCTGGATATCCGCCCCTGTCCGCTCTGCCTCGAGCAGCGCTACGCCTATTATCTGGCGGTGCCGCTCGGCGCCTTGATTGCGGTTGCCGCGGCGAGGGATGCGCCGCGCGCGGTGCTGTATGTGGGGCTGGCCATTCTCGCGGCTGCCGCGCTCGGCAATGCCTGGTTGGGGGCCTATCACGCCGGCGTCGAGTGGGGTTTTTGGCAGGGGCCGACCGATTGCACCGGCCCGGTCGGAAATCTTGGCAGCGCCGGCAATTTGCTGGAGCGTCTCGACAGCGTGAAGGTGATCCGCTGCGACGAAGTGCAGTGGCGCTTCCTCGGCCTGTCGCTCGCCGGCTACAATTTCCTGATCTCGCTGTTGATGGCCGCGATCGCGGCATGGGGCATCGCGCGTTCCGCGCGGAGCTGACACGGCCCTCGCGCTGGCGAGAGCCATGCCGAAAACATCGATCGTCAATCGTTGTATTTTGGTCCGCCATGATAACGGTACGCATCGGGCTCGGCCGTCTCGCGCTCGCCTGATAGTCGAAAGCGTCGTAAGCGGACACCGCCGGCTGGTCTGAGGAGATGGCCGCTTCCGGCCCATAATGGGTATTCGATCCGGTCGCGCGCGCAAATGCCTGTCCCGAGACCGCAGCCATCGCGATGATCGATGCGGCTAAAGCGAGATTCTTCATCATGGTTGTATTTCCTTGCTGTGTCAGTCTTCCCGATGCGGGAAAGATGCGCATCGCGGCACGGCAATGCGAGCCTGCTTCACGCAGCCGTTGACGAACGTGACATAAAGAAAAATTTAGCGTCGCGTTTCTGGGCGAGGCTCAATCGTCGACATCTTCCTGCGGCCGTCCGAACAGATGGATGATGCCGGGCGTGGCGATGGTGACGAACACGAAGCGCGACAGATGATGCGCGCCGACGAAGATCGGGTCGATGTGCAGCGTCAGCGCCAGCGCCAGCATGGCGTCCATCGCGCCCGGCGCGAAGGCGACGACGATGTCGGCGAACCGCACATGGGTGGTGAGCAGGATCACCGCGACAAAGATCGCGGAAATGACGATGGCAATGGCAAACGATCCCAGCGCCGCATTGACGTGGCCGAGCAGCGTTTTCACCTTCATGCGCGCGAACCGCGCGCCGATCAGCGCGCCGATCCCGACCAGCGCCACCCCGCGCACCCAGGCCGGCAGGCCGCCCTCGATCCATCCCGTGCCGTGCAGCACGCTTGAGCCGATCATCGCGCCGAACATCCAGCTCGCCGGAAATTTTATCAGCCGCAGCAGCAATGCCGCCGCCAGCGATGCCGCGATCAGCTCCGTCAGCTCGAGCGGAGAGGCGATCGCTCCCGCCGCGGCCGGCGGCGACGACGGGGCTATCCCGGTCAGCGCCAGGACCAGCGGCAGCGCCGCGGTGAGAATGATCACGCGCATGGTCTGCACCACCGCGATCGCCGGCACGTCGGCGCCTTTTTCGGCGGCGAGGACGGTGATCTGCGACAGCGCGCCGGGGCTTCCCGCCAGAAGCGCCGAGGTCTGGTCCCAGCCGTGGATGCGCTGCAGATAGAGGCTGCTGCCGAAGGTCGAGCAGAAGGTGGCCACGGCCAACAGCCCAATGGTCAGCGGATAGGCGCCGATGTGCTGCAGCAGTTGCCACGACGCCAGCGAGCCCAGCGAGATCCCGAGCAGCACCAGCACGGTCTGGGTCAGGATCGGCGGCACGGCGAGCGGCCGGCCTGCGATGGCGGCGATGCCGACCGCGATCATGGCCCCGGAAATCAGCCCGCCCGGAAGGTTTGCCCACAGAAACAGCACGCCGCCGGCGGTGCCGATGACAAGCGTTTCGAGCGCGTTGAGGATTTTGGCGCGGCTGGGAATGGCGGACGCCATCGATGCAGGGATCAGGCTCACGCCGCCTTATGGCAAATCCCCGCACCGCGGACAAATGCATCACGCACATGCAGCAATGCGTGCTCTATCGCAAGCGGCGCGCTGCCCTCGAGCAGGCTGTCATTCTCCGCCACCGGGACCCGCCTTGGCGGGCCCGGCTGCGGTCACTTCGCCTTGTCAGCCGCGGCCTTCTTGCATTCGGAGCGGAATTTCTTGCGCTCCTTGCCCTTAAGCCCCTTGGTGTCGGCCTCCTTCGAGCATTCGAGCGAGGCCGCGGTGCGCGCCGGTTTATCGGCTTTCTTTTCCGCGGGTGCCATTTTCGGCGCCGGCGCTGGCGCGGGAGTAGCCGGCGCGGTGGTTTGGGCGAACGCCGAACTCACCAGCAGCATGGATGCGAAGGCGGTCGCCGCCACGCGGGAAGAAATTGTCGTCATCGAAAGCACCTCGGGTTGAAGATCGGGCAAGGTCGCGTTGCGATGCTGAACCGCGGATGAATAAAGCGAGCTGCGCCGCCAATTCGCGAAACGATATTTTGGTGCAACGATCGATCGCTCGTTGTCACCCGCCGTCGCCGCGCTAGGATGGGGAACTTGAGATTGCCATGCCCCGAAGGAGACCAGGATGACCATTCATGCAAAATTATTGTGCGCTGTTGCGGTGTCGGGTTTTGCCGCACTCGCCATAACATCGCCGGCGCAGGCCCTGACCACGCAGGAATGCAGTGCGAAATACAAGGCCGCGAAGGCCGCCGGCACGCTCGGCGACCAGAAATGGAACGATTTCCGCAAAGCCCAGTGCGGAGCGGACGCCACCGCGGCACCCGCCGCCGCGCCGGCTGCCGCACCTGGCGCCACTGCCGCACCGGCAGCGCCGAAGCCGCGCCGAAGCCGCGGCGAAGAAGGAAGCCGCTCCCGCCGCGGCGCCGGCCGCGCCAGCCGGGCCTGCGGTGTTCCCGTCCGCGGTCGATCCGAAATATTCCAAGGAAAGCGCCGGCAAGGCGCGGATGCACACCTGCGTCGATCAGTACAACGCCAACAAGGCCGCCAACGCCAATGGCGGCTTGAAGTGGATCCAGAAGGGCGGCGGCTATTACAGCGAGTGCACCAAGAAGCTGAAGGGCTAGAGCCTCTCGTGACGGCGCGGCCGGCGAAATTGCCGCCGGCCGCGCTATTCGTCGAGCAATTTTTCGGCCGACTTTCGCGATCAGCTGCGCGCGCTTGCGCGGACCACGTTCGAGAAACAAAAGGCTCTGGCCGAAGATGAAGCAATAAAACAGGAACGCTTGCGCATCCGCCTCGTCGCCCGAAAGGCCGGTCGCGCGATAAAGCTGGCCGACGTTCTTGAGCCGGGCGGCATCGACCCGAGCAACGGCTGTGGCCGCCACTTCGTCGGATCGAGCCCATTGCCGGATCGCCAGTTCGATCGCAATGCCCGCGGTATTCATGCGCTCGGAATAGAGCCGGATCAGCGCCCTTAGCCGGTCGCGCGCGGTTGCACCGTCGAGGCTCGTCTGTTGCTCGATCGCGGCAATTCTCCCCGCGCTCCAGTTTTGCTGGATTGCCGTCGAGCAGCGCGGCGCGGTCCTTGAAACGCCGGTAGAAGCCGCCCTTGGTGACACCGAGGTCCTTGGCCAGAACCTCGACCCGCACGCCTTCGATGCCATGCCTGGCGATCGCCGCAAGCCCGGCCTCGATCCAGCGGTCGTGGGTGACCTCGCTCATGGTTCGTGCCTCACCGATGATCCGATACGGTACCGTATTGCTAACCCGCCGGCCGTCATGATACGCTACCGTATCAAAATCAAAAGCGGGGAGCGGTCGATGGAAGCGGAAGCGACCTATCGCGGCACGGTCTATCCGTGGCAATGCGACCACGTCGGCCACATGAATATCATGTGGTACGTCGGCAAATTCGACGAGGCGAACTGGAATCTCTTTGCCCGGGTCGGGCTAACCCCGACCTATCTGCGCGAATCCGGCCACGGCATGGCCGCGGTTCAGCAGAACATCAGCTACAAGCGCGAACTGCTGGCCGGCGACATCGTCGAGATCAGAAGCGTTCTGCTCGAGCTTCGCGACAATTCCATCCGTTTCAGGCACGACATGCGTAACGTCGAAACCGGCGAGATCGCTGCGTCCTGCGAGATCACCGCTGTTCACCTGGATCGGCAGGCGCGCAAGGCTGTAGCCTTTGCCGAGGCGATCCGCAGGACTGCCGCAAGGTTGATCGCCTTTCCCGAGCCGGCCGTAGCGTAGGACAAAACGTGTCGCGCTTCGAGCCGAAGAATCGCAGACTACCGGGCCATCGCCGCCGCGACGTTCGACCGCCAGCAGGCGATGCGGACGCTCGGGATTTCGATTTCACGGCTCGAGGCCGGCGAGGTCGACCTGTCGATGTCGTACTCTCCTGCCTGGACCCAGCAGAACGGCTTCGTTCATGCCGGAATTATTACGGCCGAACTCGACACCGCCTGCGGTATCGCCGCCTTTACGCTGATGCCGCCGGGTTGCGACATCCTGACGGTCGAATTCAAGACCAACCTGCTGGCGCCCGCCAAAGGCGAGCGCTTTGCGTTCCGCGCCTATGTCGTCAAGCCCGGCCGCACACTGACGGTGTGCGAGGCGCGGGCCTTCGCGCAAGCTGACGGCTCCGAAACTCTGATCGCGACCATGACCGGCACGCTGATGGCGCTGGTGCTCCGCATCTAGCGGCTCCGCCCATGGCGGCGATCATGGACAAGCATGCAGCGGCATCGCTGAGCAAATAACAACGACAGCGTCCTCGCAAACCGCGAGGGCGCTGGACTTTGCAATGTTGAACGTTGACGCGATTACTTCGACGACAGCTTGATCCAGTCGTCATGGGCGCGATGTTTCAGCGCGTCCCAATCGCGGGCGGCGACGTCCCAATTCACGATGGTGCGATTGGCCTGCGCCACCTGGCCGTTGGCGACCGTTGATGTCTGCATCGAGTCGTAGATATAGACGCCCGCAACCAGCATCAGCGCCCCCAGAATCATTCCCAGAAAAACGCGGCATGGCAAACCTCCGATGATCGCTGACAACGCGGTCGGGCCGGGGATGGTTCCCTTCGGGAGCGGCACGTACCGGCGTCATCCTGAGGAGCGCGCGCTCGCGCGCGTTTCGAAGGATGGAACGGGCGGATCATCCTCGAGCTCGCCGAAGTCGGCTGGCGCCTCAGGATGACGTAGCGCGCCGGCGCCGAGATGTTTTGCGCAACGTTCGTGGCGATGTCGTCACGGTTCATTCGCCGCGCAGCCAGTCCAGGATCGCCGCGTTCATCTCGCGGGGATAGCAATGGCTGAGATCGTCGAGCTCCCGGTAGGTCACATCGGCGCCCGCCGCCGACAGCAACTGGTGCGTTTGCCGCGCCACCTGCACCGGAAACATCCAGTCGAGCCGGCCGTGCACGAGATAGATCGGCAAGCCCCGCAACCTCTCCGCATCGGCCATTTCCGCCATCAGCGGATGGAAGGTGGCGGCGACGGGTGCAAGATGGGTGAAAGGCGACGAGCTCTCGAGCCCGGTGACGTAGCAGAAGGTGCCGCCGTCGCTCATCCCGGTCAGCAGCAGTTTTGTGGGATCGACGTTCCAGCGGCTTCGCACCGAAATCGAGAATGCGGCCGAGGTTTGGGGTGTCGGTATCTTCACCCATCAGGGCCCAGGTATTGCCGGTTGCCGTCGGCGCCACCAGGATGGCGCCGCGGCTGCGCGCGTCGCGCAGCCAGCTCCACAGGAAGCCGCGGCCGTTGCCGCTGCCGCCGTGCAGCGCCATCACCAGCGGCCAGGCGCGGTCGGGCGTGTAATATTCCGGCACATAGAGCGAGAAGCCGCCGCGGCTGCCGGGCTCGTTGTGGTCGTGGATGATCCCGGTGTTCTCCTTGGCAGGTGCGGCGAGCCGCGCCTTTAGCTCGGCATCTTCGCGCAAGCGAGGATCGACGAAGAAATCGCTTACCGGCGGCAGTTTTGCGGCAAGCGGATAAAGCGCCTCCTGGGCGCGCGGCGGCGTAACGCAGCGCGCGAAACACGGCAATCATGTCACCGTTGCCGTGCTGTACCTCGCGCAACCCGGTAAAAGCCGCCAGCGCGGCATCGCTGGCCGCTTCGAGCGAGTTCCGTACGCTTGCGAATTGCTCCGGCCAATCGGCCAGCCGCGAACGGATCGGCCCGCAGCTCCTGATCCGGCGAGCCGGCGGCCTCCATGACGGAATCGAAATCCGGCGGATTGAGATGGCGCGCGACGAAGCCGAGCGCTTCCAGCGATTGCAGCAGCGGCGGCAGCACGGCCACGATGTCATCCACCACGGCCTCGCTCATCGCGCGCTCCTTCTAGAAGCATGATCCGGAAAAGTGGATACCGGTTTTCCCTCGCGACAAACGCGGAACGCGTTTGCGCGGAGATCATGCTCAAACAAAAAGATAGAGCGGGATGACAATTCGAAGAAAAGTCATCGCGCTCTAATGCAGCCGCGGCCCCTTGAGCAGCCTGGCGCGATCGGTCGAGGTCAACACCACGTCGAAGGTGACGCCCTCGTGGAACACGGTGAGCGGCACGTCGACGCCGGCAGATCCGAGCGCCCAGAGTTTTCGGTAAAAGCGCCGTCTGACTTGAGATCTTTTCGCCTTTCACGGCCAGGATGACGTCGCCGGCCTTGAGTTCGGCGCGCGCCGCCGGCCCCTTCGCGGAGATCCCGATCACCACGACCCTGTTGTCGATCTCGGTCGTGAGCATCCCGAGCCAGGGCCGCGCCGGCTTGTTGACGCGGCCGAACTTGCGCAGATCGTCGAGCACCGGCTTGAGCAGATCGATCGGCACGATCATGTTGACATGCTCGGCCTTGCCTTCGCGCTCGCGCTCGAGCTGCAGCGAGCCGATGCCGATCAACTCGCCGCGGTTCGAGATCAGGCCGGTTCCGCCCCAATTGGGATGCGCGGGATGGGTGAAGATCGCCTCGTCCAGCAGATACTCCCAATAACCGGCGAACTCCTGTTTCGCGGCGATGTGGCTGGCGACCGACCGCGTGCGCCCGCCGGCGCCGCCCACCACGACGCGGTCGCCGATTTCGGCCGCGCTGGAGGAACCAAGCGGCAGCGGATCGAGATCGAGGTGGCCCAGCGCCTGCACCAGGCCGAAGCCGCTCACCGAATCGAAGCCGAGCGCGTGGCCTTCCACCACGCGGCCGTCGCCAAGATGCAGCCAGACGGCTTCCGCCTCGGTAATCAGATAGCCGATCGTCAGCACCAGCCCGTCGTCGATCACCACGCCATTGCCGGCGCGCTCGGTACCCAGCGTGTCGGCGCTGAAGGCGTCGGGCGGGATGATCGAGTGCAGGCCGACCACCGAAGAAAGCACGCGATCGAGATCGAAGCTGTAGTCGCCGGCGCGGGGCTGATACGCCGGCGGCACTTTCCATTCAGTCAAAGAGGGCATGGAAAATCTCCTGGCCGATCGGCGCGCGCAAATCCCGGCGGATGGCGGCGCACGAAAGCCATATCGATACTATGTCGCAAACCAGGGTCTTGAAAGTCTCTCGTCATGGGATTTGTCTGGCGACGAATGGAAGGGTGCCGTCAACGAAATAAGCCGGCTTGCGTGCCGGCAACAGGGGAGGGAGGAACAATTGTCGCACGATTCCGTTCCTTCGCGAATTGAAGGGCAACCAGGGGAAAGTCCGTTGAAATCAACTCGCCGCTCGGCCTCAAGCGCGGGAATCCTGATGTATCGGCGCATCGGATCGAAACTGGAAGTCCTTCTGGTGCATCCGGGCGGACCCTGGTGGCGCCGCAAGGACCATGGCTCATGGTCAATCCCGAAAGGTGAAATGAATGCAGGCGAGGCCGCCGCTACCGCCGCGATCAGGGAGTTCGCCGAGGAAACCGGCACTGTACTCACGGGATCGCTTGAACCGCTGGGCGAGATCCGTCAGCGCGCCGGCAAACGTGTGCTTGGCTTCGCGGTCGAAGGCGACCTCGACGTTCAGACCATCAAAAGCAACAGCTTCGAAATCGAGTGGCCGCCGGGAAGCGGAAAGATGCAGGCCTTTCCGGAAATCGACCGCGCCGAATGGTTCGATCTGCCTCTCGCCCATGGCAAGATACTCGACGGCCAGCGGCCCTTTCTCGACCGGCTCGCCGAACGTTCGGGCCAATCCGGGATAAGCCGCGCATGACCGACCCCTTCGATCTGCAGCGCTTTGTCGATGCGCAAGCGCCGGTCTACCGGCGCGTGGTCGCGGAATTGCGTCAGGGCGAAAAGCAAAGTCACTGGATGTGGTTCATTTTTCCGCAGCTCGCAGGCCTCGGCCACAGCCCGATGGCGCGGCGATTTGCCATTGCCTCTCGCGAGGAAGCCGTGGCCTATCTCGGCCACGCCGTCCTGGGACCCCGGCTTCGCGAGTGCACGGCGCTCGTCAATGCGGTTAAGGGCCGAACAATCCGGGAAATACTCGGAAGTCCGGACGATCTGAAATTCTGTTCGTCGATGACTTTGTTCGGCGCGTTGTCTTCGGATCCGGAGTTCGCCGAGGCTCTCGGGAAATTCCATGGCGGCACACCGGACCGACGGACGCTCGGCCTGCTCGCCCGCTAAAGCGGGATGAGTTTAGGTTGGAGCGGCGGACCACTTCTCCCTCGCCCCGCTCTTGCGGGGAGAGGGTCGGGGTGAGGGGCACTCTCCACAGACTACGCTCGCGGATAGTCCCCCTCACCCGCTCGCAAGATGCTCGCGACCTCTCCCCGCAAGCGGGGAGAGGTGAGCCAAACGTTCGCGCCGATTCAACTCAAAGCCATCATGCGCTAGGTTGCGGTCCCTCGCAACCTCGCCGGGGCCGTGACCCGGCTGCTCCTGGACGGCATGATCCGGAATGCACGGTTTTCCTTCAGCCACGTTGCGCGTTCGTCGCGCACTAACGTACGGCGAACCTTGCCGGCGTCGTCGCGCAAGCCGGCGCGGACGACTTCGAAACTTTCCGGGTGCTTGTAGCGGCTGAGCCGGTCAGCCAGAAACTCGCCCATGCCGTCGATCACCGATTGCACCTCGGCATCATCCGTGAGTTCGAGGATGGCGTGGACGCGCTGCCCGAATTCCGGATCGGGCAGGCCGACCACGATGCAGGAGGCTACATTCGGATGCGCGCTCACGGCGGCCTCGACTTCGGCCGGATAGATGTTGGCGCCGCCGCGCAAGATCATGTCGGCGAGCCGGTCGCCGAGATAGAGATAGCCCTCGGCATCGAGCCGGCCGATATCGCCGAGCGATTCCCAGCCGTCGGGCCGGCGTTTCGGCTCGGCGCCGAGATAATGATAGGTGGTGCCGGCGCCGTCGTTGGGGAGGAAATAGATTTCTCCGGTCTCGCCGGGCGCGACGTCGTTGCCGTCCTCGCCGATGATCCGCAAGCGGGCGGTTTCGCCGATCTTGCCGACCGATCCCTTGTGGTCAAGCCATTCGACGCCCGAGATCACGCAGGCGCCTTGCGCTTCGGTGCCGCCATAGAGCTCCCAGATCCGCTCCGGACCCAGCCACTCGATCCATTTTTCCTTCAGCCAGGGCGGCATCGGTGCTGCCATGTGAAACACGACGTTGAGGCTGGAGAGGTCGTAGCGGTTGCGCACATCGTCCGGCAGCGCCCAGATGCGATGCATCATGGTTGGCACGAAGTTGACCCATTGCACGCGGTTGGCTTCGATCAGGCGCAGCGCCTCCTCGGCGTCGAATTTCACCATCCCGGTCATCCGTCCGCCCGCGAACAGTCCGGTATGCGACAGGATGAACGGGGCGTTGTGATAGAGCGGCCCGGGATTGAGCAGCGATATGTCGCGGGCGATGCCGAGCCGCTGATCCACGGCGGTGTCGGTCACCGCGGGCTGATGATCGAGGATCACTTTCGGCCGGCCGGTCGAGCCGCCGCTGGTCATCGCCTTCCAGTAGCGCGCCACGGGATTGTTGACCGGTTGGTTCGAAAAACCCTCCGGCACGAAATCGGAAGGCAGGCGATTGGGCGCGTTCCAGTCGGCCTCACCGCCGACCACCAGCGAAGGTTGGAGGATTTCGAGCACCGCCGCGGCTTCGCCGCGCGGCAGCCGCCACGACAGCGAGGTCGGCGTCGCACCACACTTCCACACCGCAAAGGTGGTCTCGAAGAAGGTATTGCCGTTGGGCAGGCCGATGGCGACGAAATCACCCGCCTTCACACCCCTGTCGGCAAAGGCGCGGGCGCGGCGGTTGGCGCCGCGCTCGAGCTGCTCCCAGGTCAGGGTGTCGGCGCCATGACTGATCGCAACCGCGTCCTTCGGCTTGCGTTCGGCGTACCAGCGCGGCACGTCGGCTATGGGGATCAGCATCAGGCGTTTCCGTTCCTGGGCCGCCTTTGATGGCGCACTCGTTTCCGATGTGGTGGCGTCCTGCCACCGCCGGCACTTCACCAACGACGGTCGCCGGGAGTCAAGCCTTGCGCGAAAGCGGGATGCCCTAGGCCCAGGCGAGGCCATAAATGCTGGCAGGGTCGTCGTTCTCGTTTTTGGCCCGGCTTGCGAATCCCTTCCGGCTATTCGCGCCACCCTCGCGGCGGTGGCGGAAATCGAGTCCCTTCGCGCCGGCCAGCAGATTGCCGGCGATTCTCCTGGCATGCGCGGCCGCCTGTTTCAGGATGAATACGACGGTCGAGAAGCGGCTTATCATGCCGATCAGGAAAATCACCGCGTAGATATCGATGTAGGCCAGCAGGTCGCCCAGCAGCATCAGTTCAGGTGGGATCGGTATGCTGTGGGCATAAGCCAGGAAAAGGATTGGGATCGGGATGAACGCGATGATCCGCCTCAGCGTCAGGCGGTCCAGCAGCACAGCCAGCTCGACGACAAGGACTTCCCACAGCCAGTCCCCGAAAGCCGCGGGCTTGTCGAGGGTCCACTTTTTCCAGCGCTGCTTCCACATGGGCTCACCTGAATCTCTTCCGTACTTGATATCACAAGGGACATCCGGTTCTAACGGCGGTTGTATGGTCCATTCGCCGCGTCGGTGCGCCCGGCTTGTCGAGCGGCGCGGCGATGGCGGTCAAGGGTGCGGCCGAAATCATGCCGGCGAAGACGGGCTAGGAGCCTGTCCGAATAGTCGCTGTTCAATTCTGAGCGAGTTTGATTCAACCTTGGGCTATGAGCAAGTATTTTCGCCCCTGGAATATCGATCAGACACTGCTGCTGCCGCCGAATGTGCAGGACTTCGTGCCGAAAGGCCATGTCTCGCGGTTTATCGTTGAGCTGGTGCGGGAGAGCCTTGATCTCAAGGAGATCACGGGCAGCTATGTGAGCGGGCTCGGGCAACCGCCGTTTGACCCGCGGATGATGGTGGCGCTTCTGCTGCACGGCTATGCGAGTGGGCTGTATTCGTCGCGGCGGATCGCGAAGGCCTGCCGCGAACGGAACGATTTTGTGATGATTGTGGCGCTGGATCCGCCGGATTTTCGCACGATCAGCGACTTCCGCAAGCGGCATTTGAAGGCGCTCGGCGCGCTGTTCCTGCAGGTTCTGAAGTTGTGCGAGACGGCAGGGCTGGTCAAACTTGGCCATGTCGCGCTTGATGGCACGAAGATCAAGGCGAACGCGTCGAAACATAAAGCGATGAGTTATGAGCGCATGAAGAAACGCGAGGCAGAACTGAAAGCCGAGGTCGCTCGCATGCTGGCAGCCGCCGAGGCGGCGGATTCCGAAGAGGACGAGACGTTCGGCAAAGACAAGCGCGGCGACGAGATGCCGGATTGGGCCGGCGACAAGCAGAAACGGCTGGCGAAGATCCAGCAAGCGATGGCGGCGCTGGAGGCGGACGCCAGGCTGGCGGCGGAGGAAGAGCGTCGTATCGAGGCCGAAAAGGAACAGCAGCGCCAAGCCGAAGGCCGCAAGAAGCCGGGCAAACCGGCGGCGCCGCCGTCGGACCAGCCCGATCCCAAGTCGCAACGCAACTTCACCGATCCGGAAAGCCGCATCATGAAGTCGAAGGATGGCTTCGTTCAGGCCTACAATGCACAGGCCGCGGTCGACGCAGGCGCCCAGATCATTGTCGCGCACGAACTGACGCAGTGCGGCAACGATCAGGGCCAGCTGGTGCCCCTGATCGAGGCCATCGAGACCAATCTCGGCCGCAAGCCGGAGCAGGCCTCAGCGGACTCCGGCTACTGCAGCGAATCCAATCTCGAAGCGCTCGAAGCACACGGCGTCGACGGCTATGTCGCGCCCGGACGCGCCAAGCACCCGACAGCAGCGAACGGAAAAATCGGCGGACCGTTGACCCAACGGATGCGAAAGAAGATCGACGACGGCGGCTTCGAAACACCCTACCGATTGCGAAAGCAAGTGGTGGAACCTGTGTTCGGACAGATCAAACAGGCGCGCGGCTTCCGCCAGTTCCTGTTGCGGGGCGTAGAGAAAGTGCGTGCCGAATGGGCCTTGATCTGCACCACCCACAACCTCCTGAAGCTGTTCACCCTCGCAAAGGCAGCCTGAGCCGGTTAACCTGCAACAAATGCCCGTCGCAATGCCTATCTGGACAGGCTCCTAGAGGTGCTGCCCTCCCTCGCCCCGCCCTTGCGGGGAGAGGGTCGGGGTGAGGGGCTGTCTCCGCAAATTCGAAAGATGTGGTGGTGCCGGGTCGAAAGACCCGGCTGTTTTTGCTTTTGGGCACGGGGAAGTGGGGAAATAACGTATTCTAGGCTACCTCGGTACAACCGGTAGTTTTAGCTTAGACGCGCCCGAATTGATCACGTGCGCGGGCGGAACCTTTGGTAAGCCAGATGCCACCAAGCTCCATGACTACATTCGTTGCCTCCCTTACGGAGGGGCACGACGATTTGGGCGCAGGTATTCGGATAGTCTCGCACTCCGTGAAGAGCAAAGACGAACGCGTAAAGCTGCACGCGCATTTCTTGGCCTTTCGTGAAGGGCAACCAACCGTGGCCGAGTTTGTTGAAATATTGTCGTTTAAGCTTGTGCCGTTCTGTCTGCACCGAAAATACATCAATCAAGTACAGAGCTCTTGGAAGAACTTGCCGCCCGGCAAGATCCAGGAGCGAGCGGTTCAACTTCATCAACAGGCGCTCGAATTATTTAAGCGCGCTAATAAGAAAACGAACCGCAACGGAGAGTTTGGCGAACTCATAACTTACCTGCTTATAGAATCCGTTTTGAAAGCTCCGCAATTCGTCGCCAAAATGAGCCTCAAGACAAATTCTCAAATGCCCGTACACGGCTCCGACGGGATACACCTCGGCTATGACGAGCAAACCGGAAAATTGAGCCTCTATTGGGGGGAATCTGAAATGCTACGCCTCGGTCCTGAGCGCAATCGATAAAGCCGCCGAGTTGATTGCGGAAAACTTAGAGCACGACAAGTTAACCCACGAACTATTTCTCGTGGAGCAGTATTTCGACCTGGCGGGATTTCCAGAGGAGTTTCGAGAGGCGATTCTCTCATTTTTGAATCCTTATGACGAAAACTACAACAAGCGCGCCGATGTTTCGGTAGTATTCATCGCGTTTGACTTCGCGGCGTTCGCTGCACTCAACAAGCTTGATCCCGACGAAGTGGAAGTAAAGTTCTCGGCCGAGCTTTGTACCGCTTTGACCGATTATGCAGCAAGGCTTGATAAGGCCTTCGAAAAATATGGGGTGATGAAGCACTCGATCGAGGTCTTCTTCTTACCCGTTCCGTCCGTCGAAAAGATGCGTGACTTGTTCCAAGATAAGATTGGATGGGTCCCGTGAGCGATGCATTGGCCGACCGCGTTTGGGAAAGTCCCGGGTTTCGCGATCGATTTTCAGACCTGAACCGAGCTTGGCTCCAACGCGAATTGACGATGGATACAACGGTCGCCGTTTCTGACACAGACATCGTACGATGTGTACAAGCTGCAGCCATACTCGCAATGAGCGACGATCCAACGCGCCAGAGGGCGGCATATAGTATTGCAGCTTGCGCGAACGACCTTAAAGGTTCTCATCTACCAGGATTAGCGGGCGCGCTTCGAGTCGTCCTTACTCGGATGGGAAATTTTCCCGCAATCGGAACTGCCGAAGCGGTCAACAACTTTCACCGCTTGCCTACTAGAGTAGCAGTATCGGAAGAAGCACGCCGAACGTCGAATGAAGTAGATGCGGGCGGAATTACTCTGACACTAACCGACTTCCAAAGGCGCCTATGGGACATTCTTGTCGAAGGAAGAAGCGTCGCGATCTCAGCTCCAACGTCGGCCGGAAAATCTTTCGTTCTGCAAGCCTATTTACGCAAACTCGCCCGGGAAAAACGCTTATCGTCGGCTTGTTACCTCGTTCCTAGTCGGGCGCTGATAGCGCAAGTGACCGATGCCATCTCGAAATGGAGATTGGAGGACCGTCTGCGCGAAATCTCTATCATAAATGTACCGCTGATAGAGGAAGTCGAATTATCAGATCCGGCCATTTACATTCTTACCCAAGAACGCGCGCAAGCGATCATCGGAACTCATCCTAACTTTGCGCCAGCAATTATCATTTGCGATGAGGCGCAGACCCTTCAAGATGGTTCGAGGGGCATGCTGCTTCACAACGTTGTCGACGAGTTACAGTCTCGAGCAGACGGCGCGCAGTTAGTCTTTGCTGGCCCCAACATCCGGAATCTTTCTGCCTTCAGCGAGATATTTAACCTGAGCGATTTGAAGCAGGTTCAAAGCCGGTCGCCTAGCGTCGTACAAAATCTCGTGGTCGTAAATACACGATCCGGAATTAAGGGACACCTTTCTCTCGAGCGTTTCACCACGACAGAAAGAAACGAACTCGGTGCCACAAACATAGGGCGCTCCCTTCCAAGCATTAAAGAACGTCTAGTGCGGGTGGCCGAGCGATTTGGACAGGCCAAACCGTCAATCGTTTATGCAAATGGGCCATCCGACGCCGAAGGCGTAGCCCTCGGGCTTGCCGATGTTTTCTCAAACGTAGAGCCGAGCGACCGTCTGAAGGAACTTGCCGCATTTGTGAAAGTGGCGGTCCACAAGGAATACGACCTTGCGCGATGCTTGCTGCGACGTGTTGGCTATCATTACGGACGAATACCAGCGCTGGTGAGACGAGGCGTCGAATTTGCCTTCGCTGACGGCGAGATAAGATATCTCGTAACTACAAGTACCCTCATCCAGGGAGTAAATTTCCCAGCAGGAAACCTCTTTGTTTGTCAGCCCAAGAAAGGCAAGACCGCCCCTTTGAACGCTGGAGAGTTTTGGAACCTCGCCGGACGGGCCGGACGGTTAGGCAAAGAATTCCAAAGAAACATTTTTTTGATTGACTACGACACCTGGGCCACGGCACCAGCCAATGAGACAAGTGAAATTGAAATACAAGGCTACCTAAAATCCACTCTAGCAGGAAGCCTGAACGAACTTGAAGCATGCGCTTTAGAGGACAACCCAAAATTAGAGACTAGCGCACGGGCCGATGTAGAGGCAGCGTTTGCAAGGTTACTTGCTGATCACATGAAAGGACGGCTCACCAAAACATTAAATCAATGCGACGTGCCTTCGGCAGGGCAGGACCGACTGAGGATCGCCCTAGAAATCGCTCGGGGCAGAGTTACGCTACCGGTTGATGTAATCGCGGCCTCACCGACCGTTTCCGCAATTCGTCAACAACGGCTCGCCAACTACCTCACGTTGGAAATCAAAGGTGGCGGTATCGCTCGATTAAGAGAGATTCTCCCGCATCACCCGCGCGACCCCGATTCCTTTCGAGCACTCTCAGAAATATATCGTATTTGCCATGAGCAAATTCTCACGTTGATAGCACCCCGACTCCACGTTCGCATGGCTGCGATTTCCCTTAAGTGGATGAGAGGAGAACCCCTTCCCGAGATCATTGACGAGAACCACAAGCGAAACGGAGGAAGGCTCTCGTCCAATATCCGAGGGACACTAAACGACATTGAACAGGAGATCCGCTTCAAATATCTACGTCTAACATCGTGCTACATTGCGATCCTTGCATATGTGCTCAAATCGGCGGACCACTCAGAATATTTGAGTAGCCTTTCACCTTTGTCTACGTTTCTGGAAATGGGTGCTTCTGATCAGACAATGATTAGCTTCATAAATTTAGGTGTTTCTCGAATCACTGCCCGGATGCTCACCGAGCTTTTGATGGATAAGGAGATGGGACCCGCCGCGGCACTTGAGTGGCTCAGAAGTCAGAACCTAGGAGCCTGTCCGAATAGTCGCTGTTCAATTCTGAGCGAGTTTGATTTAACCTTGGGCTATGAGCAAGTATTTTCGCCCCTGGAATATCGATCAGACACTGCTGCTGCCGCCGAATGTGCAGGACTTCGTGCCGAAAGGCCATGTCTCGCGGTTTATCGTTGAGCTGGTGCGGGAGAGCCTTGATCTCAAGGAGATCACGGGCAGCTATGTGAGCGGGCTCGGGCAACCGCCGTTTGACCCGCGGATGATGGTGGCGCTTCTGCTGCACGGCTATGCGAGTGGGCTGTATTCGTCGCGGCGGATCGCGAAGGCCTGCCGCGAACGGAACGATTTTGTGATGATTGTGGCGCTGGATCCGCCGGATTTTCGCACGATCAGCGACTTCCGCAAGCGGCATTTGAAGGCGCTCGGCGCGCTGTTCCTGCAGGTTCTGAAGTTGTGCGAGACGGCAGGGCTGGTCAAACTTGGCCATGTCGCGCTTGATGGCACGAAGATCAAGGCGAACGCGTCGAAACATAAAGCGATGAGTTATGAGCGCATGAAGAAACGCGAGGCAGAACTGAAAGCCGAGGTCGCTCGCATGCTGGCAGCCGCCGAGGCGGCGGATTCCGAAGAGGACGAGACGTTCGGCAAAGACAAGCGCGGCGACGAGATGCCGGATTGGGCCGGCGACAAGCAGAAACGGCTGGCGAAGATCCAGCAAGCGATGGCGGCGCTGGAGGCGGACGCCAGGCTGGCGGCGGAGGAAGAGCGTCGTATCGAGGCCGAAAAGGAACAGCAGCGCCAAGCCGAAGGCCGCAAGAAGCCGGGCAAACCGGCGGCGCCGCCGTCGGACCAGCCCGATCCCAAGTCGCAACGCAACTTCACCGATCCGGAAAGCCGCATCATGAAGTCGAAGGATGGCTTCGTTCAGGCCTACAATGCACAGGCCGCGGTCGACGCAGGCGCCCAGATCATTGTCGCGCACGAACTGACGCAGTGCGGCAACGATCAGGGCCAGCTGGTGCCCCTGATCGAGGCCATCGAGACCAATCTCGGCCGCAAGCCGGAGCAGGCCTCAGCGGACTCCGGCTACTGCAGCGAATCCAATCTCGAAGCGCTCGAAGCACACGGCGTCGACGGCTATGTCGCGCCCGGACGCGCCAAGCACCCGACAGCAGCGAACGGAAAAATCGGCGGACCGTTGACCCAACGGATGCGAAAGAAGATCGACGACGGCGGCTTCGAAACACCCTACCGATTGCGAAAGCAAGTGGTGGAACCGGTGTTCGGACAGATCAAACAGGCGCGCGGCTTCCGCCAGTTCCTGTTGCGGGGCGTAGAGAAAGTGCGTGCCGAATGGGCCTTGATCTGCACCACCCACAACCTCCTGAAGCTGTTCACCCTCGCAAAGGCAGCCTGAGCCGGTTAACCTGCAACAAATGCCCGTCGCAATGCCTATCTGGACAGGCTCCTAGAAGCAATTATCGCTTCGCCTATTGTGCGGGCTGATATTGAACGAGTATTGGCGAACGCTGCAGCGACGTGAGATTCACAATTCAACCTATCTATGGCGTGATGCACGCCTTGTAGGAGAAGCGAGCCCAAGTACCGTCCGTACGGACGACCCGAAAGCACTGGGAACCAAAATCGGCACTTTGTACCTCGAAGTGATCGATACCCGTGCCGACCTTTTCATTCCGGCTAGGATGCCGATCAAGAACACTTGCGAGGTCCACAGCATCTGCATCAGTCACGCGATCACCCGGCTTATAGCTGTGCAGCATACTACTGAAAAATTCAGACGCCGCTCCCCTAGTAGGAAACGTACGTTTTGACAAGACAACCGGCTTTCCTTTCGCCATGATAATCCCCAAATGGGTTGTTGCGATGGATATTACTACCAGTAGTCATTTAAGGTCCATCCCACTTAGTTTCCGTCTCGCGCCATAACTCTGATTCCTCGTCCACCGGTCCGATCTGGTCGACCTGACAAATCCGCGCAATCAAGTTCGGCTCCAAAATGGAGGCCCTGATAATGAAAAACATCGTTATCTGCTGCGACGGCACGGGAAATGAAATCAGCGAGAACATTTCGAACGTTCTCAAGCTGTACCGGATGCTCAGGAAAACCGGCAAGACCGAGCCGCATCAAGTCGTGTTCTACGATCCCGGCGTCGGCACATTAGCGAGACCGGACCCGTGGCGGAAGGTGTGGCAGGATACGATCACCATTCTCGGTCTGGCGACCGGTTATGGCCTCGATGACAATGTGCTCGCGGCATACGAGTTTCTCGTCAACAACTACGAAGAAGGCGACGACATCTATCTGTTCGGATTCAGCCGCGGCGCCTATGCCGTGCGGGTTCTCGCGGGGCTCGTCCAAAAAGTAGGACTGGTGTCGCCGCAGCAGATCAATCTCGCGGGCGCCGGCCTGACAGCTTACAAGCAGTTTAGCAGCAGCAATATGCAGCCGGGTCCCGGATTTGATCCGTATCAGCTTGTCGATGGCGCCGGCGAGGCTGACCGAGCTGGCCCTGTTACAAAAGACGATCAGGCGGCGCAGTTCGCTCGCATCCTTTCCTCGGGATGGCCAACTATTCGGTTCGTCGGCGTGTGGGACACGGTTGCGAGCGTGATCGTCCCTCGGCCCGACCGGTTTTACCTGCCGAGCCTCCAAGAGCTTGCGTTTACCCAGAACAACCCAAGTGTCAAAACATTTCGCCATGCCATTTCGATTGATGAGCGTCGGAGGATGTTCCGCCTTAAGCCATGGGACGAAGGCCAAATCTTCATGCGAAATCGATTTAGCAAGACCAACAACGCGGAGCCACAGGATAGCATGCAGGTCTGGTTCGCTGGCGTGCACGCGGATATTGGCGGTGGCTACCCCGAAAAAGAAAGTGGTCTTTCAAAATTTCCTCTGATCTGGATGATCGATGAGGCCGAGAAATGCGGTCTCGCGGTCAATCCACAAACCGTCAGACATTTGGCATGGGGCGTGCAGAGGAAAGGCAGCCCATTCAGCTACGTCGCTCCCGACTTTTTATGCGACCCGCATGATTCGATGTCGCTCGGCTGGCGTTTGCTCGAGTACTTCCCGAAAGCGGACAAGTATAAAGAATGGAAATCGCGGCAATCTTACCTTGGGCACCACATTCCTGATGCCGAGCCCCGCCCGATTCCGGAAGATGCGTTCATCCACGAATCCGTCATCAATCGAATGGACGCTGTCTCCAAATATCGGCCAATAAATTTTCCTTCGCGTCACCGCGTTATTCCAATGCCGTCCGACCTTAGGCCGGGGTAGCCCAGCCGGTACAATGCGAGCGAGCCCACCTGCGTCGCAAAGGGGCGAGATTGGTCCCGGGCCAAGTCCCGTGATTTTGCCCGACGGGCAAATCACTTCTGATTTTCCGAAGTCGTGTCAAGCCCCGTTTGCAAAAATATTTCTGTTTTCCTCTGACCCAAATCAGTTCACTGATTCGCCCGTCCCGTTCCGATAGAGGGGCGTTGCGCAACGTCATCAACGTGGAGCGGGATGCGGTGGACGCGGCAGCGCGCGAGACGAGCGCGGTCTGCTTGCGTACGGCCGAAGTCGTGTGGTTCCGACGCCCCAATCCTTGGCGTCAAGCCTGTGAGAAGAAGCGCAGGCGACGGTGTCAAACAGCGTGGTCACCGAGGAGAGCGCGAAGTAAGCCGTAAAACCATTGCGCGGGGAATGCCGGGATGATTCCGGTGTGACCGTGGTGACTAACTCGTATGCTTGTTTTGTTTTGCATGCGAGGCTGCGGGTGCATTGGGCACCCGGCATTCCCTGCGCCCTCTGATCTTCAGGAGGGGCAAACATTCGCAAAACCTCGGGCGCATCCCGCCGCGAGAATGCGGAGTCACATCTACAACCCCCGTCATTGCGAGGAGCAAAGCGACGAAGCAATCCATTCTTCCTTTGCGCGGCGACATGGATTGCTTCGCTTCGCTCGCAATGACGACTTAAAACTATCTCGGCTGTTTGAAAATCGAATCGGAAACTGCACCGGAGCGAGCCTTGCGAGACCGGCCCGCGCGCCAGCCGTTACGGATCGAGCTCGGTATCCCAGTACAAATAATCGAGCCAGCTATCGTGCAGATAGTTCGGCGGGAACAGCCGGCCGTTGCGATGCAGCTGATGCACCGTCGGCGCGAACGGGAACTGCCTTGGAAACATCCGCGCCTGCTGCGGCGTCAGGTTTCCCTTGCGCAGATTGCACGGCGAACACGCGGCGACCACGTTTTCCCAGGTGGTATGGCCGCCTTTGCTGCGCGGGATGATGTGATCGAAGGTGAGATCGTCGTTGGACGAGCAATACTGGCACACGAAGCGGTCGCGCAGGAACACGTTGAACCGGGTGAAGGCGGGATGCGTGGAAGGCTTGACGAAGGATTTCAGCGACACCACGCTCGGCAGCTGGATCTCGAACGAGGGGCTGCGCACCGCGCGGTCATAGTGCTCGACGATGTTGACGCGATCGAGAAACACCGCCTTGATCGCGTCCTGCCACGACCAGAGAGACAGCGGATAATAACTCAGCGGCCGGAAGTCCGCATTCAGTACCAGAACCGGCCAACCGCCTTGCGAGACGTGTGCGTTCAAGTAACGCTCCTGGCCCCCATATTAGCTGCGAAGCAGCATGCGTTGACATACTACAGGCAGCGTGACGGGATTGTGAAGAGCATTGGCGGCTTTTATCCGCCGCCGCGCGGGTCACCTGCGGATTGCACGATCGGCGCAAAGACCGTTAAACGAGGCGGACGGCACCTTTTGGCCGCATTCGGACGCAGCAAGATGCTCACCACGTCACGCTATCTCGAGGCGCCGCGCCGGCTGCGGGCCTTCGTGCGCGCGCATGAAACGAGTCTGGTGGTCCTTGCGGCGCTGGTCGGAACCATCGGCGGGTGGGTCGTGCTTGCGATGAGCCTTGCGGTTGCCGCGCTTCATGCGGTCCTGTTCAACATCGATATCAGGGACCGTCTTTCGAGCCAGCTCGGCATCGACCCGCTGCGCGCCGTGCTGGTTCCGAGCCTGGGCGGGCTGGTGCTGGGATTGGCCCTGCTTCTGCTGCAGCGATGGCGGCCGGCGCGCGAGATCGATCCGATCGAGGCCAATGCCCTGCATGGCGGGCGCATGTCGTTCCGCGGCAGCGTGATCGTGGCATTGCAGACGGTCTGGTCCAGCGGCGTCGGCGCCTCGGTGGGACTTGAGGCCGGCTACACCCAGCTTGCCAGCGGCATCTCCGCTTCCCTGGGCCGCGCCTTTCATCTGCGCCGCGCCGATCAGCGCATCATGGTCGGCTGCGGCGCCGCGGCCGCGATCGCGGGCGCGTTCGGAGCACCGCTCGCCGGCGCCTTCTATGCCTTTGAGCTGGTGATCGGGGGCTACACCCCGGCCAGCCTGACGGCGGTCGGAGTGGCGGCGGTCGCGGGCTATTTTGTCACCCATGGATTTGCCGCGCTGTCGCTTGGCATTGGCGTCGGTCCGGTCGGCGACGTGCTCGGGCGCGATCTCGCCCTTGCGGCGCTGCTTGGCATTCTGGCGGCGCTGTTTGGCATCGCCATCATGCGCGGCGTGGCGCTGTGCGAGTCGCTGCTGGCGAAGACCGGAGTTTGGCTGCCGCTGCGCCCGGCGCTTGGCGGTCTTGGCGTCGGCCTGCTCGCGCTGCTGACGCCGCAAGTGATGTCGTCGGGGCACGGCGCGCTGCATTTTACCAGTATGGTTTCTATGCCATTGGCGATGATCGCAACCGTGTTCGTGGTGAAAGCGCTGGCGTCGGTGATATCGCTTGGCAGCGGCTTTCGCGGCGGATTGTTTTTCGCCACGCTGTTTCTGGGCGCGCTCGGCGGCCGCCTGTTCGCGGCCGGCATAGACATGATCTGGCCGGGTCTCAACCTCGATCCGAATGTCTATGCGATCGTCGGCATGAGTGCGCTATCGGCGTCGGTGATCGGCGGACCGCTGACGATGGCGTTCATCGCGCTGGAGTCCACCGGCAATCTCTGGCTCACCACCGCGGTGCTGGTCGCGGTCATCATCTCGACCCAGATCACCCGGGAATTGTTCGGTTACTCGTTCGCGACCTGGCGATTCCACTTGCGCGGCGAGACCATCCGCAGCGCCGCCGATGTGGGCTGGATCCGCGATCTCACGGTGCGGCGCCTGATGCGGCCGGACGTTACCACCGTGAACGCCGACATGCCGATTGAAGAATTCCGCGGCAAGTTTCCGCTGGGCTCAAAGACCAAGGTGGTGGCCGTCGACGACGCCGGCCGCTACGTCGGACTGGCGCTGGTGGCCGACGCGCACGCGCCGGGTATCGATACGAAGAGCGGCCTTGACGGCATCCTTCATCATCGCGATGTCGTGCTGCACCCCGTCATGAACATCCAGGAAGCGATCGAGGTCTTTGACGCCGCGGAAGCAGAATCGCTTGTTGTCGTCGAAAGCGGCGACGAATACCGGCCGATCGGAATCCTCACCGAAGCCCACGCGATGCGGCGCTATGCGGAAGAATCCGAACAACGGCGGCGCGAGGCCGTCGGCGAAATCTGAGCAGCGCGGCAGAGAAGGGCGAAGAAATTACGCTAGAGCATGATGAGTTTAGGTTGAAGCGGCGGACCACTTCTCCCTCGCCCCGCTCTTGCGGGGAGAGGGTCGGGGTGAGGGGCTCTCTCGGCGCGACCGGACTCGCGGATAGTCCCCCTCACCCGGATTGCTTCGGACGATGCTTCGCATCGCCGAGGCAATCCGACCTCTCCCCGCAAGCGGGGCGAGGTGAGCCAACATCCGCGCCGATTCAACTCAAAGCCATCACGCCCTAAACATGTATCCCTGCGCTCAATTCGGGAGGAGCCCCATGGGCCGACTGCTGACGGTTTTGGTCGCGACGCTGCTTGGTTGTGGATCGATCGACATGGCCGCCGCCCAAAACTATCCGACGCGCCCGATTACCATGATCGTGCCGTTCCCCGCCGGCGGCGCAACCGACACGCTGGCCCGATTCCTGAGCGAGAAAATCCGGGGAATTCTCGGTCAAGCCGTGATCATCGAGAACGTAGCGGGAGCAGCCGGCAGCATCGGCGTCGGCCGCGCCGTTCGTTCACCCGCCGATGGTTACACGCTGAGCATCGGCACCTCCACCACGCACATGCTGACCGGCGGCCTCTACGCGCTTCAATTCGATCTGTTGAGAGATCTGGAGCCAATCATTCTGATCGGCAGCGAGCCGCTTTTGATCGTGGGCAGGAAGAGCCTGCCGGCGGACGATCTGAAGGGACTGATTGCGTATCTCAAGGCCAATCCCGACAAGACGTCGGCCGGCATCGCCGGTGTCGGCGCAACCGGTCATCTCACGGGCATTTCCTTTCAGAAAGCGACCGGAACCAAATTTCAATTCGTGCCGTATCGCGGCAACGCCCCCGCCATGCAGGACCTCCTGGCGGAGCAGATCGATTTCATGATCGAGCCATCGTCGAACTTCAAGTCACTGGTCGGCGCCGGAAGCATCAAGCCTTATGCGATCACCGGCAGGGCGCGGCTGCCTTCGTCGCCGGATATTCCGACCGCGGACGAGGCGGGACTGCCCGGCTTTCTTGCCTCGCTCTGGTACGGACTTTGGGTGCCCAAGGATACGCCAAAGGATATCATCGCCAGGCTGAATGCGACGATGGTGCAGGTGCTCGCCGATCCCTCGGTGCAAAAGCGCTTCGAGGAGCTTGGCATCGAGATCACGCCGATCGCGCAGCAATCGCCGGAAGCGTTGCGTGCATTCCAGAAAGCCGAGGCGGAACGCTGGTGGCCGATCATCAAGGCGGCCAACCTCAAGGCGGAATGAAGTGGCAAAAGCCGGGCGATCGCTAGAACTCGTGTTTGATCCCGACGCTGAATCCGTGAGCCAGCAGCGAGGACGTATCGAATTGCGCTTGCGGACGTTGCGGGCCGCCGCCGACGGCAGGTGGAATCAGGGCCGGGTTGACCGTGGTGTCAATCAGGCCGCCGGCCCTCTGAACGTCCGTCCAATAGAGCACCTCGTAGCTCGCGACGACCTGCCATGCCGGCGCGAATTGATATCCGCCCTTCACGGCGAAATCCGGAACCGCGGCAAAGCGGGTTTGCGTGTAGCTGCCGATATTGCTCGACAGCGCCAGCAATCCGCCCGGCGACATCGTTGTAACGCCGCCGGCGGTGATGCTGGTCGCGCCGTTGATCTGCGCTTCATTGAAGTTGGCGCCGAGAGCAACCTTGGCGCGCCATTCGAGCATCCACGGGCCGCGCGAAAACTCGCCGGCAACGCCGAGATCGAGCCCGTGAAAATTGCTGCGGGCGTGGAACGAGTCGCTCAGGGCAAAGACTGTTCCCGCAGGAGTGGCTCCGCCGGCGCAGCGCGGTGGACTGACTGGCGATGTCCAATCGGTCGGACTGCGTGCAGGAACCGATAGCCGACCAGCAGACTGAAGCGCTCGGCGCCCCAAGGGCGTGGCGTAAGAGCCGATGTCGCGGCGGTAAAGCGCGCCGGCCCCGTAAAGGCGCGAGGTTTCGCTCGCGGTCACCGCGCCGGATACCAGGCCGGGAAAAGCGATCAGCGCTGCATTTTGCAGACCGGTGGTGGGGTCGAGGAATGGCCGCGCCAGGATCGGAGCTGCCTGCCGAGCCTGCGCTGAATCCGGTCGAGGCGTGTTCGAGGCCGAAGAAGCTCGCCTCGATGCCGGATTGGTGCTGCGGGTCGAACCAGTACCCGGCGCGCAGTCGGCCGCCCGAGCGCCAACCGTCATTGACGCTGGAATCCCCGAACAGCACCGTTGTGCTCGAAGATCCCAATATTCCGGCTTGTGGCAGCGGGGTGCCGGTCGGGCTGGTGGTGACGAGTGGCGGCAGCCTGTCGCCTTTGACGCTCCAGGCCAGATATTCCATTTCGGCCCAGAACCGGCCCGCGTCAGCCGGCGCCAACGGCCGCGCCTTCACGGGCAAATCGGCGGCAGCGGCCGGATCGCAGCAAGCCACCGCGGCCAAAACGGCAAGGCCGGTCAATCGCAAGATCGACATCACGTCTGAAAAGAAACGCTTCATCGTCACTGCCCCCGGGCGATCGGAGCATGCCCGCTTTCGGCTTGGCAAGTGTATTCGCGCCACACTACGGCCCTCAAATTCGCTCCAGCTTCTGCAGGCAGCGGACCACGCCGACCTCCGTCGGCATCGGCGTATCCGGGAAACTCGTCTTCCAGTCGGTGACGCCGACTTCGCCGACATAGATGTCGCCCCTGGAATCCAGCGCGATGCCGTGCGGGGCCAGGAATTTGCCGGCTTCGAGTCCCGGACCATTTTCCCCGCCGAGCCGCGCGATGCGCTTTCCCTTCGCGTCGACGATGGTCAGGCGCGGACCCAAATTCGGCACCTTGCGATTGACCGGCATGCCCGGACCGAGTTCGCCAATGACAAAATTCGGCTGCTTGCCGCCGCAGCAATACAGCGCGCAGGGCCGGTGCAAATTATTCCACTGCGTCTCGTACTTGCCGTTGCCGTCGAACACCTGGACGCGGTGGTTCTCGCGGTCGGCGACATAGACGAAGCCGTCGGCGTCGGTTGCGATGTTGTGGACGATGTTGAACTGCCCGGGATCGGTGCCCGGCTCGCCCCAGGTTTTGATCAGTCTGCCGTCGGGCGTGAATTTGTGGACGCAGGCATTGCCGTACCCGTCCGACACGTAGATTTCGCCCTTGGGCGAGAGCGCGGTGTGGGTGCAGCGATGAAACGGCTCGCCGCTCATGAAGGGCGCCGGCTTGTTCGGGATGCCGATCGTCAGCATTCACCTTGCCGTCGCTCAGAGCACTTGCGCACCGTATGGTCGCCGTCGTCGGTGCAATAGAGATTGTCCTCGGTGTCGATGTGCAGCCCATGCGCGCGGTTGAACAGGCCTTCGCCCCAGCTGGTGATGAAATTGCCTTCGCGGTCGAGCACCACCATCGGATGGGCGCCGCGATTGAAGACGTAGACGCGGTCCTTGCTGTCGACCGCGACCGAGGCGACATCAGTGAGATTCCACCCCTCCGGCAGCTTCGCCCAATTCTCCACCACGCGGTAGCGGTGTTCGCCCGAGCCGAGAATGACCGGCATGTGTGCTTCCTTTCTTCCTTCTCCCCTTGTGGGAGAAGGTGCACTCGATGCGAAGCATCGAGGGCGGATGAGGGGTCTGCATCCGCGGAGACAGACCCCTCATCGTCGCGCGACGGTCAACGAGCGAGGCGTCCGGGCAGATTGCTGGGGACCGAGGAGCACGAGCGATGGGGGTCTGCTCCCCCGCCTTCGCTTTGCGAAGGCACCCTCTCCCACAAGGGGAGAGGGGAAGAAAGCGCGCCGCGCGGCAGCAGGCCTTGCTCGATCGCCTTGATCTGCAGCGCCAGATATTTCGAGTTGATCCGGCACTGCGCCAGGCTGCCGGCGATGAACCACAGCCCCGGCTGCGCGGTGCGGGTGTACATGTTGCGCAGTTCCTGACCCTCGCCGAAACCCCAGATCGGGCCGACGCGGCCGGCGACTTCATCGCCGAACAGTTTTCGCACCAGATGCTGTTGGCCCTTGTAGCCGGTCGCCAGCACGATCAGGTCGGCGGCAAGCGTCTCGCCGCTCTTCATCCGGGCGCCTTCGGCGACAAAGGATTCGATATCCGAAAATTGCCGCAAGCCGATCTCGCCGCGCACGACCAGGTCAGAGCAGCCGACGTTGAAATAGTAGCCGCCGCCGCGGGTGAGATATTTGAACTGCCAGCCGGTGCCGTCTTCACCGTAGTCGAGCTTGAAACCCTTGCGGCGCAAGCCATCAAGCAGGTCCTTGTCGAGCTCCTTCGACAGCTCCGTAATGGACTGGTGACTTTTTTTCGCGAGCGGCAGCGGCATCGAGGTCGCGATCAGGTCGTTATCCTCCAGCGTGCCCTCGTTATACGCCGCATAGGCCAGTTGCGCCGATGGCTCGATATTGGTGATCAGGGTCGGGCTGCGCTGAACCAGCGTCACGTTAACGCCGCTCGAATGGAGGTCCTGCGCGATATCATGGCCGCTGTTGCCGGTGCCGATCACCAGCGCCTTTTTGCCTTGCCAGGCCTCGCCGTCGCCATACTGGCTGGAATGCAGCACCGTGCCGGCGAAATCTTTCAAGCCGGGAATATCCGGCAGGTTCGGAATGCCGCTGACGCCGGTCGCCATCACGACATGCCGCGGATGCAACTCGCGCTTGCTGCCGTCGGTCCGCCGCAGCAGCACCGACCATCGCCCTTCGGCTTCGTCGTAAGCGCCGCTCGCGAACTCGTTGCCGGTCCAGTAGTTCAGCTCCATGGCATCGACATAGGCCTCGAACCAGTTGGCGAGCTTGTCCTTGGGGATATAGACCGGCCAGTTCGGCGGAAACGGCATATAGGGCAGGTGGTTGACCTGCACCTGGTTGTGCAGCGTCAGCGCATGATAGCGATTGCGCCAGTTGTCGCCGATGCGCGCCTCGCGGTCGACAATCAGCGTATCGATCTGCAATTGCTTGAGACGTGCCGCGATCGAGAGTCCGGCCTGTCCGCCGCCGACCACCAGCGCGACCGGGTCGCGGTCGGCATATTCGGCCGCGGCCTTGCGCAGGTCGAGCCAGTTGGGGCCGCGAAAATCCCGCGAATAGGCCTCGCCCTTGGGTCGCGATCGTCCCTGCTGCTCCTCAAAACCCTTCAATTCGTCGAGCGCCGTCAGCAGCGTCCAGGCTTTGAGCCTGTTGCCATCGCCGACGTCGGGGATCAGCCGCAGAATTCCGCTGCCGCGGCCTTGCGCGGTCTCAAATTTGAAAATCGCTTCGATCGCGTTGGTGCCGGCGCGGGTCACCCGGCGCGGCGCGGCGCGGTCGGGATCGATCTGAAAGGCGCCGGGAGCGGCGCGGCGGGCGATGTGCCTTCAGCTCGGCGAGGATCGCATCGGCGCCGTTGATGGTCTGCAGGTTCCAGCTCAGCGCCAGCACATCGCGCCAATGACTGTCGGGGTGAAACAGTGTCTTCAGCAGGCCGTCATCGGGTTCTGCGAGCGCTGTTTCGAATTGCGCGAGCCAATTTTCCGCGGCAATCGAGATGTCGTCGGTTCTGTCCAGCATTGGCGTTTCTCTTGGCCGGCCGTCTTTGCCGCGTTTTGCCAAACCAAGCCTATACCGGTCGGGATCGCGCAGAAAGGGTGCAAGAAGAACTCCGCTATGCCAGGAGCGACAGGATGTGCCCCTGATCCGGCGGAACACGCCCGTCCAGCGTGTCGAGATAGACCTGTTTCACCGGCGCTTCGCCACGGCCTTCGATGACCTTGAGCCATCGGTCCAGCATCGGAGCAAAACCCGCCCACGCCGCGCCGAACCTGGTGTCGATGCCGCCCGGTCCCCATTCCTTGGCACGTTTGCGAATCTGGTCGGGCGCGAAGAACCATGCCGGCTTGGCGCCCGGCAATGGCGGTTCATCCGGCGACGAGCTGCGGTGCGTGAGCCCGATCCGCCCGGAATATTTCATTTGGTCGCCGAAATGCCGATGCAACCTGGCGCGCAATTCGCTGTTGCCCGCCATGTCGACCAACGCGACCGGCTGATCCGGCTGGCAGCGAGGTCACGCCGTCATAGGTCACCACCTCGTCATAGCAGCCGAGCGACTTGACGAAATCGGTATTCGCCGCGGAAGTCAGCCCGATCACCCGTATCGGCTTGCGCAAGGTATGCAACAGATGCGCAAGGCCGAACGCGGTCTTGCTGGAGGCGCTGGAGAGCATCACGCTCCGCGCGCCGTAAAACTCGTTCTCCGCCAAAAAATCGTCGACCAGGAACGACAGCATGAACAGCGGACGCAGCAGCGCCTGATAGTCGCCCTGGCGCCCGGCGAAGGCGGGATCGCCGCTGACGCGCGCATAGGCGTTGTAGACCGGCGCCACGCCCTGGCGATGCGCGGCGGCGTCGCGCAAGCCGCGCTTGCTCACGTCGGCAGCCTCGATCACCAGATGCGTCGCCATCGGGAAATAGCCGAACAGGCGTTCGCCGATTGCGACGCCCGGATGCTTCGAGGCAATCACCTCGCCAAATCCCCACACCGGAATGTTGCCGAAATTTTCCGGCGCCGGAAACAACTGCCAGTATTTCAACTGGTCGCCGAGAACGGCGTATGTGATGTTGTTGGCGGTAAAGGCAAAGCGGTCGATCTTGATCAGCAGCGCCTCATCCGGCAACGCGGCGGCGTCCGGCAGTTGTGTCTCGATGAATTTGCATTGCTGCAGATCATGGCGCGCAACGACGAAGTCGGTGGATTTCATGTTTTCGATCCCGGCAGTTTTCCTTCCGTGATTCTTGCTTTTGCCGATGACCGTTTTGCAACAGGTATCTTGTTTAAAACAGCGTTCGCTTTCGGCTCGCCGCCGATCACGCCCTCGCGCTTTTTCACCGCCCGGTAATAGGCCCACCACAAATGCGCCGCGGCGCCGCGCAATGGACGCCACGGTTCCGCCAGCGGCGCCATCTGCTTCGCGGTCGGCCGCGTCTTTAGCCCAAGCCCGATTTTCACCGCCTCCTGCACGGCGAGATCGCCCGCGGGCCAGGCGTCGCCATGGCCAAGACAAAACAACAGATAGACGTCGGCGGTCCACGGGCCGATGCCGTGCAATGCCGTCAGCGTATTGTGCGCGGCGTCGGCGTCCTCATTGGCCAGCACCTCGAGATTCAGCCGTTCCAAGGCGAGTTCGCGCGCGAGATTCTTCAAGGTCTTGATCTTCGCCGCCGACAGGCCGAGCCGGCCCAGCCGGTCGGCGCGGGCGCGGCGCAACGCGTCATGGTGAAACGGATCGAACGCGGCGCTGATGCGGGCCCAGATCGCCGCGGCGCTGGCGGTGGAGAGTTGCTGGCCGCAGATGATCGCAGCCAGGCCGGCATAGCCGGGCTCGCGCCGCCGCAGCGCCGGCATGCCCGCCAGCTCAAAGATCGGCTTGAGCCGCGGGTCCTGCTTGACCAGCGCGTGGATGGCCTCTTCGAGGTCGGCCTGGGTGTTGAGGTGGATGAGCATTGCAGGATCAACTTGCTAGGGCCGTCATGCGCGGGCTTGACCCGCGCATCCATCTCATATCGTAACAAACTCTTGAAGGATGGATTGCCGGATCAAGTCCGGCAATGACGAGAGTTGAGAATCAATGCCGCCACCCGTCTTCCGCTTTGCGCCGAGCCCGAACGGTTATCTGCATCTCGGCCACGCCTTTTCGGCGCTGCTGAATTTCGATCTGGCGCGTCAAACCGGCGGCCGCTTGCTGCTGCGCATCGAGGACATCGACGTGACCCGCTGCAGGCCGGAATTCGAGGCCGCCATCTATGAGGACCTCGCCTGGCTCGGGATTGCATGGGAACATCCGGTGCGGCGGCAATCGGAGCATCTCGCCGATTATCGCGAGGCGCTCGAGAAACTTTCAGCCCAAGGCCTCGTCTATCCGAGTTTCGAGACCCGCGCCGAGATTGCAAAACTGGTGGCGCAGCGCGAGGCGAGCGGCCGCTGGCCGCGCGATCCCGACGGCGCGCCGCTCTATCCCGGCACGGCAAAATTGCTTTCGTCCGAGGAGCGTGCGCGATTGCTCGAATCGGATGCGCCCTACGCGCTGCGGCTCGACATGGCGGCAGCCTGCGCGCGCGCCGGCGATCTCGTCTGGACCGAGCACGGCGAAGGTCCCGATGGCGAGGCCGGCGCGGTGGCCGCCCGGCCGGAAGCGTGGGGCGACGTCATCCTCGCGCGCAAGGAAACGCCGACCAGCTATCACCTCTCGGTGGTGGTCGACGACGCCTTGCAAGGGGTGACCGAGGTGGTGCGGGGTCAGGACCTGTTCTGGTCGACCAGCGTCCACCGGCTGTTGCAGCAGCTGCTCGGCCTGCCGCGAGCCGGCCTACCGCCACCACCGCCTCATCCTCGATGCTGCGGGACGGAAACTCTCGAAGTCGACCGAGGCCACCGGCTTGCGCGAACTCCGCGCCGGAGGTGCGACGCCGGCCGACATCCGCCGCCTGGTCGGCCTGCCTTGATTGCCACAGGTTTGCCGTGGGCACGCCGCAAACCGAAACGCCTTCGGCGTGACTCCGCCAGCCCGGCCATGGCATGGTGGGGGCGGCCAGGGTCAGGGGAATCATGGCGCCAAAATCGCGCTCACAGCGCACCAAGCGGCCGCCGAAAAGGCGGGCGCCGAAAAAACGCGCTTCCCGCGTTACCGCGGACAAGGCGCGCAAGCGCGCCGCCGTGCCTGCCGCGCCCGGTATCGTCGAGGCAGCGCTCGCGGCGTTCGCGCATGAGGTCCGCACGCCGCTCACCGGAATTCTGGCCATCAGCGGTCTCCTGGCGACATCCGACCTCGACGAGCGGGAGCGGCGCTGGGTCGATACCATCAAGGCCGGTGCGGAACATCTCGCCAGTCTGGCGACATTGTTCGTCGATGCCGCAAAGGGCGGCAACGCCGCGGCCGGTGTGCGGCAGGATTTCTTCGATCTGCGGGTGCTGGCGCGCAACGCCGGCGATTCGCTTGCGGGGCGGGCGGCGGCGAAAGGTCTGCAATCCCAGGTCGATATTTCGGAAAAGCTGCCGGCGCTGGTGGTCGGCGACCCGGTCCGCCTGCGCGCCGCATTGGAAAACCTGATCGACAACGCGGTGAAGTTCACGGAAACCGGCGGCGTCGCGCTGGCGGTGGAGCCGATGCTCGGCCAAAGAGGCAAGGTCGCCGTTTCGTTTGCGATTTCCGACAGCGGAATCGGGCTCACGCTCAACGAGATCAAGCGCCTGTTCCGGCCGTTCTCCCAGGCCAATGTCAGCATCGCGTCACGCTTCGGCGGTGCCGGGCTCGGACTGTCGTCGGTAAAAGCGCTGGCGCGCGCGATGGGTGGCGACATCGTCGTTGCGCCACGGCGGGGTGGGGGAACCACCTTCACCTTGACCGTGACCTTGAGCCGCGCAAAGGCTTCCCACGCCGCCAGCTCAAATTCGGATGCCGGCGTGGCCCCGGATGCGGTGCAGGGGCTGCGCGTCCTCAGCGTCGAGGATAATCCGTTCGGCCGCGTCGTGCTCAACACCATCCTCACCGAACTCGGTCATCAGGCGGAATTCATCGGACGAGGCGAGGCCGCCGCCGAGCGGATCGCGCAAGGCGGCTTCGACGCGGTGCTGATGGACATGGTGTTGCCGGGCATCAACGGCATCGAGGCGATCAAGCTGATTACGAAGCTTAAGCCCGCCGCTCGGCCGCATCCCGATCATCGGGGTGTCGGGCCGCGGCGATGACGAAGCGGCATCGCGCGCCGCCGGCGCCGATGCCTTTCTGCTCAAGCCTGTGAGTCCAAGGGCTCTAGCGACTGCGCTGCTTGAAGCGACACGCCATGCGGCAGCCGCGACTTGATGATCGCCGCGTTCAATTCGCCGCCATACACGAAGATCGCGGCGATGAAATAAAGGAACACCAGCGCGATGATGACCGACGCAAGGCCGGCATACATCGTGACGTAGTTGTTGGCGAAGCGCGCCAGATACTGGCCGAACACGATGCCCGATATCAGCGACCCCACCAGGGTGAAGACGATGCCGGGCAGGATCTGCAGGAAGCCGCGCCGCCCCGCCGGAAGCCAGGCGTGCAAAATGAACAGCGCGACGATCATTGCCGTAATCGTAATGCCGTAGCGGGAAACGTTGAGAAAATTCTCGTTGGTTTCGACGATCAGTGGAACGTGGCGCCTCGCCGCCTCCAGCAACAGCGGGCCCAGCACGATCAGGAGCGCCATCAATAGCGATGTGAAGGCGGCGACCAGGGTGTAGCCGATCGATTCCAGCCGCAGCCAGTACCAACGCCGCGATTCGATCACCGAATAGGCGCGGTTGAGCGCCACGCGCAGGCTTTCGACGCCGTTCGAGGCGAAATATACCGCCAGCACGGCGCCGATGGTCAGCGCGTCGCCGCGGGTTGTCGTCAGCACGTCGTGAATCTCGCCAGACAGCGAATCGGCGACCTGCCTCGGCCAGACTTGCAGCATCAGCCCCGCCGCCTGATCGGCGAGTTCCTTTGAGCCGAAAAAGCCGGCCAGCGAGGTCAGCACGATCAGAAACGGAAACAGCGCCATCAGGGTCGACAGCGCGATATGGCTGGCGATCGCCCAGCCGTCATCGGCGAGAAACGTGTAGAACGCGTCGATGACGACATCGAAGACGTAGCGAAGCTGCTTCACATTTCACCTTGATGGAGCAGAAGACGCATTCAACCGGCGAACAAGCTACCATCTGATATTATTGGACAAAAAGCCAGATCGTTGGGTACGGCGCGAGCGTGATGGCGGACCGCCTGGCGCGGTGTTATGTACGGCCATGGCTTCATTCCTGAGCACGATCATACTCCCGATCGCGGTGGGCGCCGTCGCGCTGGTGTTGCTGCTCGGCCTTCTCAACATGATGCGGGGCGGATCGCCCAACCGCTCGCAGAAACTGATGCGGCTGCGGGTGCTGCTGCAATTCGTCGCGATTGTGATCACCATGCTCGCGGTCTGGGCGATGGGGCGCTAGAGGATGATCCGGAAAAGTGGAAACCGGTTTTCCCTCGCGACAAACGCGGAACGCGTTTGCGCGGAGATCATGCTCAACAAAGAGATGAGATCATGATCCGATTCGATTCTAATCGGATCACGATCTAGAGGAGACAGACAATGGTCGTTCTCAATCGTATCTACACGCGAACCGGCGATGACGGCACCACGGCGCTCGGCAGCGGCGAACGCCGCCCGAAATACGATCTGCGCATCGGTGCCTATGGAACCGTCGACGAGACCAACGCCGCCATTGGCGTCGTGCGGCTTTATCTGGCGGATGCGCGCGAGCTTGATGCGATGCTGGGCCTGATCCAGAACGATTTGTTCGATCTCGGCGCCGACCTCGCGGTGCCCCAACGCGAGGGCAAGGCGGAACGGTTGCGGATATTGTCCAGCCAGGTCGAACGCCTTGAGCACGACATCGACAGCTTGAATGCGCGGCTGGCGCCGCTGACCTCGTTTGTGCTGCCCGGCGGCACGCCAGCCGCGGCGTATCTGCATCTGGCGCGTACGATTTGCCGCAGGGCGGAACGGATGATGGTGGAACTCGCGGCCAAGCCCAACGAACCGGTCAGCGATGCCGCGATCCAGTATATGAACCGGCTGTCGGACTTCCTGTTCGTCGCCAGCCGTTCGGTGAACGACAACGGCGCCGGGGACGTGCTGTGGGTACCCGGCCAGAACCGCTAAGCACGCCTGCCCGGTAGCGATTTTTGGCCTTATCGCGTTGACCGGGGTTGGCCGGACCTTTAGGTTCCGCGCCTTAGCTGCTCAAAGGTGAAATTCAAGCGGAAGAGGATCGATGAAGGTTCTGGTGCCGGTCAAGCGGGTGGTGGATTTCAACGTCAAGGTCCGCGTCAAAAGCGATGGATCGGGCGTCGAACTGTCCAACGTCAAGATGTCGATGAATCCGTTCGACGAAATCGCCGTCGAGGAGGCCCTGCGCCTGAAAGAGGCCGGCAAGGCAACCGAGGTCGTGGTGGTATCGATCGGCCCCGCGCAGGCGGCCGAAACCATTCGCACCGGGCTCGCCATGGGCGCCGACCGCGGCATTCTGGTCAAGGCGGAGGGCAATGTCGAACCGCTGGCGGTGGCGAAAATTCTCAAAGCCATCGCCGACGAGGAGAAGCCCGGCCTGGTTATTCTCGGCAAGCAGGCGATCGACGACGATTCAAACCAGACCGGCCAGATGCTGGCGGCACTGCTCGGGTGGTCGCAGGCGACTTTTGCCTCCAAGCTCGAGGTCGACGGCTCCGATTTCAAGGTGACGCGCGAAGTCGATGGCGGCTTGCAGACCGTCAAGCTGAAGGGGCCGGCGATCGTCACCACCGATTTGCGGCTGAACGAGCCGCGCTACGCCAGCCTGCCCAACATCATGAAGGCCAAGAAGAAGCCGATCGCCGACAAGAGCGCCTCCGACTATGGCGTCGATCTCACGGCCCATCTCGAAATTCTCAAGACATCCGAACCGCCGGGCCGCAAGGGAGGCGTCAAGGTCAAGGACGTCACCGAACTGGTGTCGAAGCTCAAGAATGAAGCCGGGGTTCTCTAGATGACCACGCTGTTGCTTGCCGAACACGACCACGCCACCCTGAAGGACGCCACCAACAAGGCGCTGACGGCTGCGACCCAGCTGGGCGGCGAAGTCCATGTCCTCGTCGCCGGCGGCGGCGACGGTACCAGGGCTGCCGCCGAGGCCGCGGCCAAACTCGCCGGCGTCAAGAAGGTGCTGCTCGCCGAAGGCGACGCCTATGCCCACGACCTCGCCGAGCCGCTGGCCGCCCTGATCGTCGCGCTGGCGCCCTCCTATGACGCCTTCGTCGCGCCCGCGACCTCGCGCTTCAAGAACGTGATGCCGCGGGTCGCCGCCCTGCTCGACGTCATGCAGGTGTCGGAAATCATCAAGGTGGTTTCGCCCGATACCTTCGAGCGGCCGATCTATGCCGGCAACGCGATCCAGACGGTAAAATCGAAGGACGCCAAGAAGGTCATCACGGTGCGGACCTCCACCTTCGCCGCGACCGGCGATGGCGGCAGCGCGCCGGTGGAAAATGCGGCATCCGCGGCCGATCCCGGCCTCTCCAGTTTTGTCGGCGAGGAAGTTGCCAAGAGCGACCGTCCCGAACTGACGTCGGCCAAGATCATCGTCTCCGGCGGCCGCGCCATGCAGAGCCGCGAGAATTTTGCCAAATATATCGAGCCGCTCGCCGACAAGCTCGGCGCCGGCGTCGGCGCCTCGCGCGCCGCGGTCGATGCCGGCTACGCGCCGAACGACTGGCAGGTCGGCCAGACCGGCAAGGTGGTGGCGCCGGAACTTTATGTCGCGATCGGCATCTCCGGCGCGATCCAGCATCTCGCCGGCATGAAGGACTCCAAGGTGATCGTCGCGATCAACAAGGACGAGGACGCGCCGATTTTCCAGGTCGCCGACTACGGTCTGGTCGCGGATCTCTATCAGGCGGTTCCCGAATTGACCGAGGCGCTTGGCAAGCTTGGAAAGTAACGATGGATGAAAGGCTGGCCGGATGAAGCGGACTTCGGCCGGTGTTTATGCAAGGGAGGGCAGGTGCGCAAGCATCGCCCCGGTGAGATGACAAGATGGCGGCTATGATCAAGAAGGTCGGCGTGATCGGCTCGGGCCAGATGGGCAACGGCATCGCGCATGTGGCGGCGCTGGCCGGGTTCGACGTGGTGCTCAACGACGTATCCGCCGATCGGCTGAAGTCGGGCATGGCGACCATCAACGGCAATCTGTCGCGCCAGGTCTCCAAGAAAATCATCACCGAAGATGCGCGCAAGCAGGCGCTGACCAGGATCGTCTCCACCGAGACCATCGACGGTCTCGCCGATTGCGATCTGGTGATCGAGACCGCGATCGAGAAGGAAGAGATCAAGCGCAAGATTTTTCACGATGTCTGCGCGGTGCTGAAGCCGGAGGCCATCGTCGCCTCCAACACCTCGTCGATCTCGATCACCCGGCTTGCCGCGTCCACCGATCGTCCCGAACGCTTTATCGGCATTCACTTCATGAATCCGGTGCCGCTGATGGAATTGGTCGAACTGATCCGCGGCATCGCCACCGATGATGCGACCTTCGATGCGGCCAAGGAATTCGTCACCCGGCTCGGCAAGCAGGTCGCGGTTTCCGAGGATTTCCCGGCCTTCATCGTCAACCGCATCCTGCTGCCGATGATCAACGAGGCGATTTATACGCTGTATGAGGGGGTCGGAAACGTCGAGGCGATCGACGCCGCGATGAAGCTCGGCGCGCACCATCCGATGGGGCCGCTCGAACTTGCCGATTTCATCGGCCTCGATACCTGTCTTTCGATCATGCAGGTTCTGCACGAGGGGCTCGCGGACTCCAAGTATCGGCCGTGTCCGCTATTGGTGAAATATGTCGAGGCCGGCTGGCTCGGCCGCAAGACCCAGCGCGGCTTCTACGACTATCGCGGCGACAAGCCGGTCCCGACGCGGTAGGGCGAGCCATCGCCGGGCTCCTCTTCGCTGGCCAATCTCGGTGCCGGTATCGGCGGCAATCTCGACGTAACGGCTTAATTCCTTTCTTCCGTCATTCCGGGGCGCGCTGATTTGGCGCGAACCCGGAATCTCGCGCTGACAACCTGTGGATTCCGGGTTCGCTCGTTTCACTCGCGCCCCGGAATGACGACCTTAGTCTGCCGGCCTGACGGCCGCCGTGATCAGCTTGACGGCGTCCTCGCTGTCCCATTCCGCCGGTCCGGCGATGGTGGCGATCTCGCAGCCCTCGCCATCGACCAAGACCGAGGTCGGCATTCCCAGCGCCCGGCCTACGGCTTTAAGGTCCTGAAAGACCTTGGCTTTTGGGTCACTAAAGTAACCGATCCGGGTCAGATTGGCCTCTTTCAGAAAATTCTTCGGTTTTTCCGGGTCGCGGGTATCGATGTTGACGGCGACGACCTCGAAATTCGGTCCGCCGAGCCTGGTTTGCAGGTTCTCGAGCGCCGGCATCTCCTTGCGGCAGGGCACGCACCAGGTGGCCCACAGGTTCACCAGCACGGTGCGTCCGCGCCATTCGGAGAGCTTTTTGGGCTTGCCCTCGGCGTCCTGGAAGGCGAGGTCCGGCAGCCGCAATGGCGCGGTCGCCATGGTCAGCGCGGCCACCTCGCCATGCGCCAGAGGGGCGAGGCGGCGCGCAGCGTCGACCGCCCCGCGGCAGGCGGGATCGCCGGCCGTGCTGCGCTTCAGCCCGCCAATCCCGTATACCCCGGCAAATCCAATCGCCGCCCCGATCAGGACCGCCCCGATGGTGATGGGGATCCGGCGCATGGCAGCCGCGTGGGGCGAGGGTCGTTCAGGCATATCGTTTGTCATCCTGTATCAGATACGGCTATGCAGAGCCTGGATTGCAGTGGGTTGAGCCGGTAACGGCGCAGCGCGGCTGGTCCGCGGGCGAGACCATGAGTGGCAAATCATGAATAATAAGTCATGAGTAACAAGTCATGAGCAACAAGATGTGGGGCGGCCGGTTCACCGAACGCCCCGATGCGATCATGGAGGAAATCAACGTCTCCATCGACGTCGATCGTCACCTTTATGCCCAGGACATCGCCGCGTCCAAGGCCCACGCCGCGATGCTCGCCGCGCAAGGCATTATCACGGCGAACGATGCGAAAAATATCGCGAAGGGTCTAGACACGATTTTGTCAGAAATCGGCAAGGGATCGTTCGATTTCAAGCGCGCGCTCGAGGACATTCACATGAATGTCGAGAGCAGGCTCGGTGAGTTGATCGGGCCCGCCGCGGGCCGGCTGCACACCGCGCGTTCCCGCAACGATCAGGTCGCAACCGATTTCCGGCTTTATGTCCGCGACATGATCGACGAGACCGATGCGGCGCTGGCTTCGTTCCAGCGCGCGCTGGTGGAACGGGCGATGCGAACATGCCGCTACCGTGATGCCGGGATTTACCCATCTGCAGACCGCGCAGCCGGTGACGTTCGGGCATCATCTGCTGGCCTACGTCGAAATGGCGGCGCGCGACCGCGGCCGTTTTGCCGATGCGCGAAAACGCCTCAACAAATCGCCGCTCGGCGCGGCGGCGCTGGCCGGCACCTCGTTTCCGATCGATCGCGACGCCACCGCAAAGGCGCTTGGCTTCGACCGGCCGATGGCCAATTCGCTCGACGCGGTCTCCGACCGCGACTTCGTGCTCGAAACCTTGTCGGCGGCGGCGATCGCCTCCGTGCACCTGTCGCGCTTCGCCGAGGAGATCGTGATCTGGACTTCGCCGCTGGTGGGACTGGTGCGACTCTCCGACAAGTTCACCACCGGCTCGTCGATCATGCCGCAAAAGCGCAATCCCGACGCAGCCGAACTGGTCCGCGCCAAGACCGGCAAGGTGATCGGCGCGCTGACCGCATTGCTGATCGTGATGAAGGGTCTTCCGCTGGCCTATCAAAAGGACATGCAGGAGGACAAGCAGGGCGCGATGGAAGCGTTCGGCGCGCTCTCGCTGGCCGTTCGGGCGATGACCGGAATGGTCGCCGACATGGTGCCGGACCAGGCGCGAATGAAAGCCGCCGCGGGCGAGGGCTATGCCACCGCCACCGATCTTGCCGACTGGCTGGTGCGGACGCTGAAAATGCCGTTCCGCGATGCCCATCACGTCACCGGGCGCATCGTCGCCGAGGCGTCGAAGCAAGCCGTGCCGCTGCACCAGCTGCCGCTGAAAGACATGCAGGCAATCGAGCCGAGAATCACGGCGGAGGTCCTGGACGTGCTTTCGGTGGAAGCCTCGGTGAAAAGCCGCACCAGCCATGGCGGGACGGCGCCGAAGAACGTGCTGGCGCAAGCGAAAGGCTGGCTCAAGCGGCTGGAAAAAGAGCGAAAATTGGGCTGAGCACAGGAATTTCGCTGCAATTTCATGCTTGTGCAGGCCTCGCCAGAACAGGGCAATCTTTGTATGGTGCCGCCGCATTGGGGATTTTATCGTGAATCGCAACTACAGCCCGAGACCTTCGGGATGGGCCATCATCCTTTTGAGCGCGGTCGTGGTCGCGCTCGCAGGCTGCGGCCGCAAAGGCGGCCTCGACCTGCCGCCGGCTGCATCATCGGCGGCCGTCGCGGCACCGGCCGATACCGACGCCGAAGTGGCGGGCAGGCCAGGCGTGTTCAATCCGTATTCCGGGACCGACGCGCCGCCGGCCGCCACCAAAGGCCGCAAGACACCTTTCATTCTCGATCCGCTCCTCAACGACTGAGCCCGCCATGAATCACTTCGACTATCGCAACGGCGTGCTGCACGCCGAGGCGGTGAATCTGATCGAGCTGGCGGATGCGGTCGGCACGCCGTTCTATTGCTATTCGACCGCGACGCTGGAACGTCATTACCGGGTGTTCAGCGACGCCTTCGCCGATGAGAAGGCGCTGGTCTGCTACGCCCTGAAGGCCAACTCGAACCAGTCGGTGCTGCGCACGCTGGCAAAACTCGGCGCCGGCGCCGACGTGGTTTCGGGCGGCGAGTTGAAGCGCGCGCTGGCCGCCGGCATTCCGCCGGAAAAAATCCTGTTCTCGGGCATCGGCAAGACCGAAGCCGAGCTGCGCGCGGCGCTTGATGCGGACATTCTCTGCATCAACATCGAATCCGAGCCCGAGCTGGAATTGCTGTCGCGGCTCGCCGCCGAGACCGGCCGCACCGCGCGGATCTCGGTTCGGGTCAATCCGGACGTCGATTCCGGCTCGCACGCCAAAATCTCCACCGGCAAGTCCGAGAACAAGTTCGGCGTGCCGCTTGCCCGCGCCCGCGAAGTCTACGCCCGCGCCGCGAAACTGCCGGGCATTCGCGTCACCGGCGTCGACATGCATATCGGCAGCCAGATCACCGATCTGGTGCCGCTGGAAGCAGCCTTCCGGCTGCTGGCCGAATTCGTGCAAACGCTGCGCGCCGATGGCCATGCCATCACCCATGTCGATTTCGGCGGCGGGCTCGGCATTCCCTATTATCTGGATCAGGAAGCGCCACCGGAGCCGGCCGCCTATGCCGCTGTCGTCAAGCGGGTGACGCATAATCTCGGTTGCACGCTGATGTTCGAGCCGGGACGAATGATCGTCGGCAATGCCGGCATCCTGGTCACCCGCGTGATCTATGTGAAGCACGGCGAGGCGAAGAATTTCGTCATTATCGACGCGGCGATGAACGACCTGATCCGCCCGACATTGTACGAAGCCCATCACGACATCCTGCCGGTCGTTGCGGCTGCGAGCGGGCGCGCCGACCATCACCGCCGACGTGGTCGGACCGGTCTGCGAAAGCGGCGATTATCTCGCGCTCGACAGGACTCTGCCCGAGCCCAAGCCCGGCGATCTCCTGGCGATCATGACGGCCGGCGCCTACGGCGCGGTGCAGTCCGGCACCTACAACACCCGCGCGCTGGTGCCGGAAGTGCTGGTCAAGGACGACCAGTACGCCGTGGTGCGGCCGCGCGTCGAGGTCGATGACCTGATCGCGATGGACAAGCCCGCGCCGTGGCTGTGAGTTAGTGTCGTTCCCGCGAAAGCGGGAACCCATAACCACGGCGTTAATTGTTTCACCGGCTGCTGGCATCTTTCTTCACAACTGACCCAGCGGTGGTTATAGGTCGCGGCTCGCGCTTCGCTTGGCCGGGACGACGGACTGGAGAGGTTGTGAGCGGCCTTACTTCGCCGCGTGGCCGCCTTTTCCTCCGACCACCACGCCCGCCGCCTTTTCGATCGGCTTGATCGCCGAGGTGAAATCGGACTCCGGGCCCATTTCGCGGATCACGACTTCCCAGAGACGCCCGACCGCTTCGGCGACTTCCATCGAAAGCCCGAGTGCCTTCGCTTCTTCCAGACAGAGCCGCACGTCCTTCACCATCAGCCCGGTGGCAAAACCGAAATCGAAGGTGCGCGGCAGGATCGAGCGCGGAAACTTGTCGCGGCTCGCGGTGTTCATGCCCGATCCGGCGTTGATCACGTCGATCATGACGTTGGGATCGAGGCCCGATTTGACGCCCATCACCACCGCTTCCGAGGTGGCGACGACGGCGGTCGCCGACAAAAGATTGTTGGCGAGCTTCATGGTCTGCGCCGAGCCGGGTTTTTCGCCGATGAAGAATACCCTGCCGATGACGTCGAGCGCGGACTTCACCGCCTCGAAATCGGTGCGAGGACCCGACACCATGACCGCAAGCGTTCCTTTTTCGGCGCCGCCGACACCACCGCTGACGGGACTGTCGAGCTGCACGATGTTGCGCTTCGCCAAAAGATCGTGAATGCGCACCGCCATGTGCGAGCCGACGGTGGAGAGGTCGACGAAGCGTCTTGCGCGCTTGCCCTCGATCACGCCGCTCGCGCCGGTTGCGACCTCGAGCGAAGCCTGCAGCGACGGCAGGCTCGCCAGCACGGTTTCGGCGCGGTCGGCGACTTCTTTCGGGGAGGAAGCCGGCCTGCGCGCCCAGCGCAACCAGTTTGTCGACCGCCTCCTTGCGCTGGTCGAACACGACGAGTTGATGCCCGGCCTCGACCAGGCGGCGGGCCATGGGAAAGCCCATCTTGCCCAGGCCGATGAATCCGATGTCCATGATGGTTTATCCCTAGAGTCTATTTTAGCCGTCATTGCGAGGAGCGAAGCAATCCGGCTCTCGCCGAGTCCAATCGTGGATTGCTTCGCGGAGCCTGTCATCGGGCGCGCGTTCGCGCGACCCGTTGGCTCGCAATGACGGCTTCACTTGCCTCAGCCCTTGTCCAGTTCGGCGAACACTTCGCGCGCGATTCGAAAACTGTCGACGCCGGCGGGCACGCCGGCATAGATCGCCACCTGCATGAAGATTTCGCGAATCTCGTCCTTGGTCACGCCGTTGACCAGCGCGCCCTTGATATGCACCCGCAATTCATGCGGCCGGTTCAGAATCGAGATCATCGCCAGATTGAGCATGCTGCGGGTCTTGCGCGGCAATTCCTCCCGGCCCCATACGGCGCCCCAGCAGTATTCGGTGACCAGTTCCTGAAACGGCTTGTTGAAATCGTCGGCATTCTTGAGCGCGTTCGAGACGTAGGCCTCGCCCAGCACGGCTTTGCGAATTTCCAGCCCCTTGTCGTGCGTTTTCTTGTCCATAGTCTTTCCTCGAGGTCCCTGATGGTCCGATGGCCGACGTTACGAGGTCGCGGCCGTGCAGTCACGCCTTCGTGTTATGCGCATTTTCCTTCTGGTTATGCGCATTTTCAGGTGGGGGCTACCGGCTCCGGAACGGGTGCCTCATTGCCGCCGTTGTGCTAGAGTCCTGATTTGAAAACCCGGAGAGTTTGTTGAGCGGCGCCCACCCCGACCCGTCAGAGCCAGCGCGCGACCCTGCTGCCGTTTCGCGGCTTAAGCTGACGCAGGCGCTGCAGCGGGCAAAATATGCGATCGCGTGGGAGCGAAGCTGGCCGCATCTGGCCCGGCTGCTCACTATCGTCGGACTGTTTCTGGTGGCGTCCTGGGCCGGATTGTGGCTGGCGCTACCGTTTATTGCCCGCGCCATCGGCCTCGGACTGTTCGTGCTGCTGGCGCTGGGCGCGCTGTTTCCGCTGCTCCGGTTTCGCTGGCCGAGCCGCGAAGAGGGGCTGAGCCGGCTCGACCGCGGCACCGGCATCCGCCATCGTCCGGCAACGGCGCTCACCGACACGCTTGCAACCCAGGATCCGGTGGCGCTGGCATTGTGGCAGGCGCAACGCGAACGCACTTTGGCATCGATCAAGCGCATCCGCGCCGGCCTGCCGTCGCCGCGGCTTCGGTTCCACGATCCCTGGGCGCTGCGCGCGCTGGTCGCGGTGATGATGGTGGCGGCCTATGTTGCCGCGGGCGACGAGCGCATGCTGCGCGTCGCGGCGGCGTTCGACTGGAACGGCGTACTGTCGCCGGCCAATATCAGGGTCGATGCGTGGGTGACGCCGCCGGTCTATACCGCCAAGCCGCCGATCATTCTGTCGGCGGCGAACAAGGAAGCCGCGACGCCCGCCGCGGGACCGCTGCCGGTGCCGGCTGGCAGCACGCTGATCGTGCGCTCGAGCGGGGGCAGCCTCGATGTCGTGGCTGGTGGCGGTGTGACCGAAGCCGTACCGGCCGAGCAGGCGCCCAAGGGCACCAACGAACGGCACTTCACCATCGCTGGCGATGGCACGGCACATGTCCGCGCGCCCTCGGGTCAGCCGCAATGGAAATTCAGCGCCGTCGCCGATCGTGCCCCGACCATCGCGCTTTCGAAGGACCCGGAACGTCAGGCCCGCGGCTCGCTGCAGCTGTCCTACAAGATCGAGGATGATTATGGGGTCACCGAAGCGCAGGCGCGCTTCGCGCTCCGTCCCGGGGAGCCGCCCAAAGGCGCGAGCGAGAAAAGTTCGACCGAGCCGCGGCCCTTGTTCGACCCGCCGCAATTTTCGCTGGTGCTTCCGAATGCGCGGACCCGCAATGGGGTCGGACAGATGGTCAAGGATCTCAGCGAGGATCCCTATGCCGGCGCCGACGTCGCCTTGACCCTCTCGGCGAAGGACGAGGCCGGCAATGAGGGCCGCAGCGAGCCGTTCAGCATGCGGCTCCCGGAGCGGCTGTTCACCAAACCCCTGGCGCGGGCGCTGATCGAGCAGCGCCGCATTCTGGCGCTCGACGCCAATCAGAACTCGCAGGTGTATGCGGCGCTCGAGGCGCTGATGATCGCGCCGGAATTGTTCACGCCCGAAGCCGGCCAGTATCTCGGCCTCCACAGCGTCGCGCGGCAGCTGGAGGCCGCCCGCACCGACAACGCGATGCGCGAGGTCGTCGCCAACCTGTGGGCGCTCGCGGTCACCATCGAGGACGGCAACATCACCGATGTGGACAAGGCCTTGCGTGCCGCTCAGGAGGCGCTCAAGCAGGCGCTGGAACGCGGCGCCAGCGACGAAGAGATCAAGAAGCTTACCGAGAACCTGCGCGCCGCGCTGGACAATTTCATGCGCCAGCTCGCCGAGCAACTGCGCAACAATCCGCAGCAACTGGCACGGCCGCTCGATCCCAATACCCGCGTGCTGCGCCAGCAGGATCTCAACAACATGATCGAGCGCATGGAGCGGCTGTCGCGCTCCGGCGACAAGGACGCCGCCAGGCAATTGCTCGAACAGCTGCAGCAGATGCTGGAAAACCTGCAGATGGCGCAGCCCGGCCAGGGTGACGGCGACATGGAGCAGGCGCTGAACGAGCTTGGCGACATGATCCGCAAGCAGCAGCAGTTGCGCGACAAGACCTTCAAGCAGGGTCAGGATTCGCGGCGCGATCGCATGCGCGGCAAGCAGGGCGATCAAAGCATGGGCGATCTGCAGCAGGATCAGGAAGGCTTGCGCGATCGGCTCAAGAAGTTGCAGCAGGAGCTTGCCAAGCGCGGCATGGGACAGGGCCAGCGCGGCGAGAAGGGTCAGCAGGGGCAGCCGGGCCAGGACGCCGAGCAAGGCGAGGGCGAGGACGGCCTCGGCGAAGCCGACAGCGCGATGGGCGATGCCAGCGGCAAGCTCGGCGAGGGCAACGCCGATGGCGCCGTGGACTCGCAAGGCCGCGCGCTGGATGCGCTGCGCAAGGGCGCCCAGAGCCTCGCGCAGGCGATGCAGCAGGGCGACGAGGGACAGGGCGATGGTCCCGGCAATCGCGTCGGCAGGCAGCAGAGCGGCGCCAATGGTACCGATCCGCTCGGACGGCCGCTGCAGGGGCACGAATACAGCGACGACTATTCGGTGAAGATCCCCGGCGAAATCGATGTGCAGCGGGTTCGCCGCATTCTGGAAGAACTCCGCCGCCGCCTCTCCGATCCGCAGCGCCCGCAGATCGAACTCGATTACATCGAGCGGCTGCTGAAGGACTATTAGAGGTTCATCCAGACACAAACCGTCAAGCCCAGCCATGACGAATGGACGAGTTTGACCGACCGCAGCTAGCCCGCTTTCTTCGCCGCCAGCGCGGCGGCTACCGCGGCGCGGATGTCGGCCACTGAAAACGGCTTGGTGATGACGTCGTGCACGACCGCGTTAAGCCCGTGCGCGCGTTCGCGCTGATCGGCAAAGCCCGTCATCAATAAAATCGTCAGTTCAGGAAAATCACGGGCGGCGGTCAGCGCCAGCGCGATACCGTCCATCACCGGCATCTGGATATCGGTGAGCAACAGATCGAATGCGCGCGGTTCGCGGCTCAGGATCTCCAGCGCTTCGGCGCCGTCCTCCGCGGTGACGGTGGCGTGACCGTCCATGGCAACAGCGCGCGCCACCAGCGTGCGCATGGATTCTTCATCGTCGGCGATCAGCACACGCGGCATCGAGCAGCCACCTTCCGCGAGCGCAGCCCCGTTTCCCTGTTCATGCGTTGCCGCCGGCGATGTCCCGCTTGCTGAAGAAGCGGACATCGATATTGCGGCCTTCGGGGGGCGGCGAAGCCAGGCGTGACTTGAACCAGGCTCTTTCGCCTGGATTGAGCACGGCTTGCTCCAGCAGCGCGTTCCAGGCGTAGATTTCGGCGCCTTGCGCGTCGCGAACGCTGAAGCGCAGTCGCGGCAATTCGACCGGCTTGCGGGCGAGGCCGACGATCACGCCCTCGATCACCAGCACCGGTTTGCCCTCCATGGTTTCGGACGTGATCTTCACGTCCTTGAACGCGAGGCCGCGCACATTCACCTCAAGGCCGACCAGTTTGTAGAATGCGGCGGCCTGTGGCACCAGCCGCACCACGTCGACGCGCCAGATCACCAGCGCCAGCACCAGCGCGCCCATGGCGGCGCAGACCGTGGGGAGGCTGATAAATGGCTTGCCCGGCGGGCGAAGCCGCGCCTGCGGTCTTAAAAGCCTCTGGAACCAGGCTTGGTGTTGGCGCGCCGCCCCGGCGCCCTCGACATCGTGGGATATCGACGGCCAGTCGCGCCCAACGCGGCGTGACGAGCCTTCGCCGTCAGCCGGCCAGTCGGCCGATATTGAGGGGCTGTCGACGACGGGAATTTGCTGTGCCCCGCTGTCGTCGTGGCGCGCGAGAACGTTCCATTCCGCGGTGGCGTCCGCATTCGCGGCCTGGTGCCCGGCCTCCGCCATTGCAGGTGCGGGAGCCTTGACCTCGGCGGCGTCCTCCGGCCGCGCCAGCCAGACTTCCTTGCAACGGGAGCAACGGACGGCGCGGCCAGCCGTGCCCAAGGTAGCCAGATCGATGGCGTAGGACGTTGTACAATGGGGGCAAACGATGTGCATGGAGCCAATCTCCACAATGAACCTGCCGGGATGCTACAAGGCGACCGTTAACGAATTGGAAACCATAATCGAAGCACAACCATTTTGTTCGGTTCGCAGCCGCAGCGAAACCAGCGAGCCCCACGCCTTCGGTTTCCGGGTTCCGATCGCACCCCACATCGAACGGAGCTGAGCTTGGTTCGGTTCGAAAATGTCGGATTGCGTTACGGGCTTGGCCCGGAGGTTCTGCGCGACCTTAGTTTCCTGATCCCCGCCCATTCCTTCCAGTTCCTCACCGGTCCATCCGGCGCCGGCAAGACCTCACTGCTCAGGCTCCTGTTCTTGTCGTTGCGGCCGACGCGCGGCCTGGTCAATTTGTTCGGCCAGGACGTCTCGCTGCTGGCCAAGGATGACATCGCCGATCTGCGCAAGCGGATCGGCATCGTGCTGCAGGATTTTCGCCTGCTCGATCACATGACAACCTACGAAAACGTGGCGTTGCCGTTCCGCGTAATGGGGCGGGAGGAATCCAGCTATCGCAAGGAGGTGATCGATCTCCTGAAATGGGTCGGCCTCGGTGAGCGAATGGATGCCCTGCCGCCGATCCTGTCCGGCGGCGAGAAGCAGCGCGCCGCGATCGCGCGCGCCGTGATCTCGCGGCCGCAGCTATTGCTGGCGGACGAGCCGACCGGCAACGTCGATCCGACGCTGGGGCGCCGATTGCTGCGGCTGTTCATCGAGTTGAACAAGTCGGGCACCGCGGTTGTCATCGCGACCCATGACATCACGCTGATGGATCAGTATGACGCGCGGCGGCTGGTGCTGCATCAGGGACGGTTGCATATCTATGAGTAGAGCTGGCGACGAGCATGGCCCGCTGGTGGATCTCGGGCGCGAGCGGCCGCAACTGCCGGCGCGGGCGCGCAATCTGTCACCGATCGTGCCGCGCGCCTCGATCGCCGGTCGGGCGCTGGTCGCCGTCGTCGCCATCATGACGTTCCTCGCCTCGATCACTACCGGCACGGTGCTGCTGGTGAGCGCGTCGGCGGCGGAGTGGCAGGCGGAGGTCGCGAGCGAAATCACCATCCAGGTGCGCCCGATGGCCGGGCGCGATATCGACCGCGATGTGGCGGCGGTAGCTGAAGCGATGCGCGCGCAGCGTGGCATCGTCGAAATCAGGCCGTTCACCAGAGAGGAGTTGGCCAAACTGCTCGAACCCTGGCTTGGCAGCGGGCTTTCGCTCGACGACCTGCCGGTGCCGCGCGTTATTATCGCGCGGGTCCAGCCCGGAACCGTGCCCGATCTCGCCGCGCTGCGCAGCCGGGTCATGCAGGTCGCGCCGTCTGCAAGCGTCGATGACCACCGCGCCTGGATCGAGCGGATGCGGTCGATGACAGGGGCTACCGTGTTCGCCGGCATCGGCATCCTCGCATTGGTGATTATTGCGACCATCATTTCGGTATCGTTCGCAACCCGCGGCGCGATGGCGGCAAATCGCCCGATTGTGGAGGTCCTGCACTTCGTCGGTGCCGGCGACCGTTACATCGCCAACCGGTTTCTTCGGCATTTTCTGCGACTTGGGGTGGAAGGCGGGGTGATCGGGGGCGGCGTCGCAATGCTGGCCTTTGGATTTTCTGAATCGATCGCCAGCTGGTTCTCGGGCACGCCGGTCGGAGATCAATTTGCGGCTCTGCTGGGGACGTTTTCATTGCGGCTGTCGGGCTATCTGGCGCTGGCGGCCCAGGCCATGCTGATCGCGGGGATTACCGCCTGGGCATCGCGGCGAACGCTGTTTGCCACGTTGGACGATATAGACTGACTCCATTTCGTCTGAAAACGTTCTAAGCTTGCCAAGGAGAAGGATGGCCAAGACCCCATGACTCTGCCGCCCGACGATAGACTGCCGAAGGCGCAGACCGGCGCGCCGCGCCGGTGGCTGGCCGCAGCTGTCGTGCTCGTGCTGGCGATTGTGTTCGTCGGCGCGGCGCTCGGCTTCGTCGCTTTCCTCTCGCAGTTGCGCGGCGCCGAGATTACGCCGAACCGCAGAGCCGACGGCATCGTGGTGCTCACCGGCGGCTCGTCGCGCGTTTCCGATGCGATGGAATTGCTGGCCGCCGGCTACGGCAAGCGGCTCTTGATCTCCGGCGTCCATCCGACCAACGCGGCCAGCGACATTTCCCGTTCGCTGCCCGACAATCAGTCGCTCTTGCGCTGCTGCGTCGATCTTGACCGTTCCGCAGTCAACACCCGCAGCAATGCGGCCGAGGCGCGGCGCTGGGCGCACGAGCGGGGCTTCAAATCGCTGATCGTGGTGACATCGAATTACCACATGCCGCGGGCAATCGTCGAATTGTCGCACGCCATGCCCGATATCGTACTGATCCCGTTCGCGGTGGTTGGCGACAAATGGCGCGACGAACCATGGTGGACCAGTGGCGCGACATTGCGGCTATTGATATCGGAGTATGCGAAATACGTCGCCGCGGAGTTGCGGGTGCGGCTGGCTGATGCCGGCCTCGAGCTGATGCCCGAGCTTGCCGACCAGCCGGCCGGTTCGCTTGCGCCGCGCAGGCCGGCCACGGCTCAAGCCAACTGATCGGGTTTTCGATGGTTTCGATTTTCCTGCGTTCGCTGGTCTTCAACGTACTGTTCTACCTGCTGCTGGTGTTTTGGGTGATCGTTGCAATCCCCACCTATCTGATGCCACGCTGGGCCATCCTGAATATTGCCAGATACTGGGCGCGCAGCAGCATCTGGCTGATGCGCGCGATCTGCAACATCAAGGTGGACTATCGCGGACTAGAGAAAATTCCGAAAGGACCGCTGATCGTCGCATCGAAACATCAGTCGATGTGGGAAACCTTCGCGCTGCTGCAGTTCTTTGATCAGCCGCTTTTTATCGTCAAGCGCGAGCTGAAATGGATTCCGCTATTCGGCTGGTATCTGAGCAAGTCGAACATGATCGGGGTCGACCGCAGCGCCGGTGGCCGCGCGCTGCTGGCGATGGCGCGCCGTGCCGGGGAGGAAGTGCGGCGCGGCCGTCAGTTGGTCATCTTTCCCGAGGGTACGCGAACCGCCGTGGATGCGCCGCCGCACTACAAGACCGGCGTGGCCCAGATCTATGTCGATTGCGGCGTGACTTGCTTGCCGGTGGCGCTCAATTCCGGGCTGTTCTGGCCGCGACGGACATTCATGCGCTATCCGGGAACGCTCGTGGTCGAATTTCTCGATCCATTGCCGCCCGGCCTGCCGCGCCGGGAATTTATCGCGCGCATCTCAAGCGTGATCGAGGACGCGACCAGGCGGCTGGTTGAAACCGCGCGTGGCGAGCAGGCGCAGTTGTTCGGACGCGTGCCGGGTTCGGCGTCGGCGAAAGCCTAAGACGGTGTTACCGTCCTTCCTGCAAAGGAGGGTGAAGATGCAGCGGCGTGTCGTCGTGCAGCATCAGGGCGAGCTGATGCAATTGCTGGTCGCGAAAGCCCTGGGCCTCGATCGACTTCACGGTCGACAGGACGTAGTCGCGGTTGTTTCCGGAACGCCCGTGCCCCTGATGCACGTGACGGAGTTGCTCGGCCAATGACAGCCGGCCGGCATATTGCACATGGCCGCGATCGACCACGAAAGTCAGCGCGCTGACCCGTTGCCGGGCTTCATTTTCCAGCCAGACCGAACGCATCACTTCGCGATAGACGTTGGTGGTCTGCTCGCGGCTGCGCAAATATTGCACGGTGTCGTTGCGGTGCCTGGCCGCCACCCGAAACGCGATGCCGCGGCAGGCGCCGCCGCGATCGAGCCCGAGCACCAGGCCGGGTTTTTCCGGCGTCCCGCGATGATCGAACGAATAAACGCAGAGCGCGCGGTGCTCGCCGATCAGCCGCGCCGGGACCTGCTCGAGGAACTCGAAGCCCGGCCGCCACATCAGTGAGCCATAGCCGAACACCCAGAGGTCGCCTTTGGACGATTCCGCTTCGGACAGGGTTTTCGCTGGCATCGCGCGCACGGCTAGCAGAACCTCGAAGTGAAGCGAAGCAAATTTCACGCCTTTCGCTGCCCTGCCAACCCGCTTACATTTGACAAAATCATCAGCCAAAGGTCGCCGCATGCCCGATATCAGCTTCGCGCCGCGCCGGCGCCCGCTTTGGCGCCTGTTCATTATGCCCATCCTGCTCGTTGTCACCGCCTTGGGCTGGAGCGCGTTCTGGTTTTATTCGGCTTCCCAGGTCGATAGTGCATCCGATGCCTGGCGCGCCCGCGAGGCAAAATCCGGGCGGGTCTATGATTGCGCGAAGCGCTCGGTGGCCGGCTTTCCGTTCCGCCTCGAAGTCCGCTGCGACGGCGTCAGCGTGTCGCTCTCGTCGCAGACCGCGGGACAAGTCGCGACGCAAGCGCCGGTCACCGCAAAGCTCGGCGAAATCCTTGTCGTGGCGCAGGTCTATGATCCGAAATTGCTGATCGCGGAATTTGCCGCGCCGGCAACGATCTACGATCGCGGCCAGCAGCCCTCGATGACGGTGAACTGGCGCACCGCCCGCTCCAGCGTGGTGGGATTGCCAGGCGTCCCGCAACGCGCCTCCATCGTGTTTGACGACTCCTCGATCGATCGCGTCAACGGTACGGTGCAGGCTCCGCTTGCGCGCGCAAAGCACATTGAGCTGCACGGCCGCCTCGCCGAGGGCTCAGCCCTCGATCGCCCCGTCATTGAAACCGTGCTGAAGATCGAAAGCGGCAGCGTGCAGGAGGTGCATCCGCTGCTCGCGGAGCCGTTCGATGCCGATGCGCGGACCATGCTGAGTGGCCTAAAGGATTTTTCGCCAAAACCCTGGCCGCAGCGGTTTCGCGAGATCCAGGCCGCCGGCGGGCATGTCGAGATCGTGCAGTCCCGGATTGCGCAGGGCGACCTGGTCGCGGTCGCCGCCGGCACGTTGGGCCTCAGCGCCAATGGCCGCCTCGATGGCGAATTGCAGATGACGGTCGCCGGCATCGAGAAGGTTATCCCTGCACTCGGTATTGAAAAAATGCTGGATGAAGGCGTGCCGCAGTCAACGCTCGATCGCGTCGCGCCGGGCGTCAAGACATCCGACGTCAACAATCTGTTCAGCGCGCTGGACCGGGCGATTCCCGGCCTCGGCAAGGTGGTGAAGCAGAACGCCAATGTCGGCGTTGCCGTCGGGATCAACGCGCTCGGCAAGGAGGCGGTGCTGGAAGGCAAGAAGGCGCGGGCCTTTCCGCTGCGCTTTGTCGACGGCACGGTGTTCCTGGGCCCGTTGAAGGTGGGGCAGGTGCCGGCGTTGTTTTAGCCAGCCCCGTCGTCCCAGCCAAGCGAGCGCGCGCCGGGACTCTACTCTGCGTTCTTCACCAAATGCGCGTGCGGGCGGCCGAAGTCGGGCGCAGCCGAATCCTGGCCGATCTCGACGATGCCGCGGCGGATTGCGCGGGTGCGCGTGAAATGCTCGAACAGCGCTTCGCCGTCGCCGCGGCGGATCGCGCGGGTGAGTTTTGAGAGGTCCTCGTTGAAGGTGCCGAGCATTTCCAGCACCGCATCCTTGTTGGCGAGGAATACGTCGCGCCACATGATCGGGTCGGAAGCCGCGATGCGGGTGAAGTCACGAAAACCGCCGGCGGAGAACTTCATCACTTCCGATGAGGTCACCTGGCCGAGCTCGTCAGCGGTGCCGACGATGGTATAGGCGATCAAATGCGGCAGATGGCTGGTGATCGCGAGCACCAGATCATGATGGTCCGGCGTCATGATCTCGACCTTGGCGCCAAGCGCTGTCCAGAACGCGCGCAGTCTTTCGGTTGCCTCCGCATCGGTACCTTCAGGCGGAGTCAGAATGCACCAGCGGTTGATGAATAGCTCGGCAAAACCGGAATCCGGGCCGGAGTGCTCCGTGCCAGCCACAGGGTGAGCCGGCACGAAATGCACGGCGGCGGGCATATAGGGCGCCATGTCCCGGACTACCGCGCCCTTGACCGAACCGACGTCGGAGACGATCGCGCCCGGCTTGAGATGGGGCGCGATCTCCTCTGCGACCGCGCCGCAGGCGCCGACCGGGACGCACAGGATGACGAGATCGGCGTCATCAACCGCTTCCGCGTTGGTCTCCACCACGGAATCGGTGATGCCGAGCTCCCTGACGCGCGCGCGGGTTTTTCCGGAGCGCGCGGTGGTGACGATCTCTCCTGCCAGCCCCTGTTCGCGCGCGGCACGCGCGATCGAGCCGCCGATCAGCCCGAAGCCGATCAGCGCGATCCTTTTGAATGGCGGCGCGGCGTTCACTGGGACACCACGAAGTCGCGCAAGCCCTCGACCACGAGGCGATTGGCCTCTTCGGTGCCGATGGTCATGCGCAATGCGTGCGGCAGCCGGTAATTGCTCAACGCTCGCAGCACCAGGCCGCGCTTGGTCAGGAACGCATCGGCATCAGCCGCGGTCTTGCCCTTCTCGAGCGGAAAATGGATCAGGATGAAGTTCGCGACGCTCGGCGTCACCTTGAGGCCAAGTTTTGTTACTTCCTCCGTCAACCAGTTGCGCCACTTTTCGGTGTGCGCCTTTGACATCTGCTGATGCGCGGTGTCCTGGAGTGCCGCGACCGCCGCCAGCATCGCTGGCGTCGAGACGTTGAACGGTCCACGAATCCGATTGACCGCATCGACGATATGCGCCGGACCGAACATCCAGCCGACCCGCAACGCGGCCAGTCCGTGAATCTTCGAAAAAGTGTGCGTCATCACCGTGTTGTCGGTCGTCGCCACCAGTTCGATGCCGAGCTCGTAGTCGTTGCGCGACACATAATCGGCGTAGGCGGCATCGAGCACCAGGAGCGCATGCGGCGGCAATCCGGCGCGCAGCCGCTTGATCTCGTCGAACGGCAGGTACGTCCCCGTCGGGTTATTTGGATTGGCGAGCCACACCAGCTTGGTGCGCGGCGAAACCAGCTTCAGGATCGCATCGACGTCGGCAGTGAAATTGGTTTCGGGCGCGACCACGTTGGTGGCGCCGTTCGCCATCGTCGCAATCGGATACACCAGGAAGCCGTGGGTGGTGGAGATCGCCTCGTCGCCACGGCTGAGATAGGTGTGCGCCAGCAAATTGAGGACCTCGTCGGAGCCGGCGCCGCAAATGATGCGGTTCGGATCGAGCCCGAAGGCGCGGCCGATTGCCTCGCGCAGCACCCGCGAGGTGCCTTCCGGATAGTCCTCCAGATGCGCCGCCGCTTCCTGGTAGGCCGCGATGGCCTTCGGCGAGGGCCCGAATGGGGTCTCGTTGGCCGACAGCTTGAATACCTTGCGGCCCGGCTCCGGCACCGGGCTCTTGCCGGGCGTGTAAGGCGCAATATCGAGAATGCCGGGATTCGGCACGGGTCGGGACATCTTGAACTCCGGATTAGCGGGGCGGCCTTTTTAAGACTTGGCCGTCCCGTTCGGGGGCACCGTATAGCGCGTTGCATGGCTGCCGACGAGTGCCGATGAACGCACCGATGCCCCGGCCTCGACCAGCGCCGACTTGATCTTTTCCAGGCTGTTTGGGCCGGCGATCGACACCAATAGCGCGGCGCCGTCGAAGGCGGTATCGGGCACCGCGACGATTTCGGCCAGCGGCGACAATGCGCGGGCGATCTCGGCATTCCAGCCGGACACCCGCACGCTCCACATCTCGACTTCGGTCACCATGGCACTGTCGGACACCCGCGAGACCACGAAGACCGGCAGCGCCGCCGGATGATCGGCGCGCTCGACGAACGGCAGCCGCGCGATGATCTTCGGTGCGCTATCGGCTTCGAGCGCGATCCACCACGGCGTCCGGCTGGAGATGGCGGAGACCAGCGCCAGATCGCCTTTGGATTTGGCGACCGCTTCGACCGCGGCCGGCGCGCTGAAATGCGAGACATAGGGCACGGTGAAGCCGAAATGAAACCGCGCCGAATCCCGCATTGCGGATTCTCCGAGCGAAACATCGGCATGCACCGAAAACGGCGCCTGGACGAAAGTGAAAGTCGAGATGATGACGCGCCAGATGCTCTCGACGGTGTCGAGGGGCAGGATGCCGCGATGGCGCTGGACCAGCCGGCGCATCATCTCGGCCTCGCGCGCGGGACGAAAGGCCGAGCCGACCTCCTGCGTCTGCTTCACCTGAATCAGGCGATCGATGATGTCGCCGCGCGCCATCAACAGGCTGTGGACCTGCGCGTCGATGGCGTCGATTTCCTTGCGCAGCACCTCGAGCGAGGGCGGGGCGGGGGGCGGTTGCGACATCTTCAAAACCCTGAGAAAGCACGACCAAGCGCCGGGCAGGCGCATTGATTAGGTAAGACGCTAGCTAAATGCAAAGAAAACGTTCGCGGGTCTTGCTGGTCACCAATGATTGAGGCCCTTGTTAACCCCAGGCTTGTCTTGACGAAATGAGCATGGGGAACTAATGTTAACTTGTTCCGTGGTCATTTGAGCCGGCCGGCTTGCAGCCACGTTAAACAACTCGCTAAACAGGCCGGGGACAGAAGTGATCCCGGTCGAACTTATGTTCAGGCCGGGTTTTTTATGGCCTGATTTCCGTGGCGGTCCTCGAAACCTCCTCAAGGGGTCGGTAGCAAGATGGTAAACGTGCAGTCGATCCCAAGTCCGGCGATCCATACCGACGAGCGCGCCCATGAGGCGGACCATCCGAGTTCGCTGCTGGCGCGCTTCGGCAAGGACCAGCCGCTGAAGCTCGATTGCGGCATCGATCTGGCGCCATTCCAGATCGCCTATCAGACCTATGGCGAACTCAATGCCGAGCGTTCCAACGCCATCTTGATCTGCCATGCGCTGACCCTCGATCAGCACGTCGCCAACATCCATCCGCTGACTGGCAAGCCCGGCTGGTGGGAAACCATGGTCGGTCCCGGCCGCCCGCTGGACACCGACAGCTACTTCATCGTTTGCCCCAATGTGATCGGCGGCTGCATGGGCTCGACCGGGCCCGCATCGACCAATCCCGCCACCGGCAAAGTGTGGGGACTGGATTTTCCGATGATCACGATTCCGGACATGGTGCGGGCTCAGGCCATGCTGCTCGACCGTCTGGGGATCGACACGCTGTTCTGCGTCGTGGGCGGCTCGATGGGCGGCATGCAGGCGCTGCAGTGGACTGCGGCCTATCCGGCGCGCGTGTTCTCGGTGCTGGCGGTCGCCTGCAGCACCCGCCATTCGGCGCAGAACATCGCGTTTCATGAACTCGGCCGCCAGGCCGTGATGGCCGATCCGGATTGGCACGGCGGGCGCTACTTCGAAAACGGCACGCATCCGCACCGCGGCCTTGGCGTCGCGCGGATGGCCGCGCATATCACCTACCTGTCGGACGCCGCCTTGCACCGCAAGTTTGGCCGGCGGATGCAGGACCGCGAGTTGCCGACGTTCTCGTTCGACGCCGATTTCCAGGTCGAAAGCTATCTGCGCTATCAGGGTTCGTCTTTCGTGGAGCGGTTCGATGCCAACAGCTATCTCTACCTGACGCGGGCAATGGATTATTTCGACATCGCCGCCGATCATGACGGCGTGCTGGCGCAGGCGTTTCGCGGCATCCAGACCCGGTTCTGCGTGGTGTCGTTCACCAGCGACTGGCTGTTTCCGACCTCGGAGTCGCGCGCGCTTGTGCATGCGCTCAACGCCTCGAGCGCGCGGGTATCGTTCGCGGAGATCGAGACCGATCGCGGCCACGATGCATTCCTGCTCGACGTGCCGGAATTTTTCGATATCTCGCGCGCGTTCCTGCAATCCGCCGGCACGGCGCGCGGCCTGACCGGTAAGCCGGCATGACCATGCAGCAACAGGTTCTGCCGCTACCCGGCATCGGGCCGCGGGACACCGGGCACTATCGCGGCGATCATCTGCTGGTGGCGGAGATGATCGAGCGCGGCTCGAAGGTGCTCGACGTCGGCTGCGGCGATGGTGACTTGCTGCAGCTGCTGGAGACGCGCGGCATCGACGGACGCGGCATCGAACTGTCGCGCGAGGGTGTCAACCGCTGCGTCGCCAAGGGTCTCGCGGTGGTGCAGGGCGACGCCGACACTGACCTCGTCAATTACCCCGATGATGCCTTCGACTATGTGATCCTCTCGCAGACCTTGCAGGCGACGCGGCAGCCGCGTGTGGTGCTGGAAAATCTGCTGCGGATCGGGCGGCGGGCCATCGTGTCGTTTCCGAATTTCGGCTTCTGGAAGATGCGGCTGCAACTGTTGATCGGCGGCCATATGCCGCGCACCGAAAATCTGCCGGCGACCTGGTACGACACGCCGAACATTCATTTCTGCACCATCAAGGATTTCGTGCAGCTGTGCGACGAGATCAACGTCAAGATGGAGCGCGCGGTCGCGCTCGATCTCTATGGCCGGCCGCTGCGGGTCAATTTGCCCTGGTGGTTCTGGAACATGTTCGGCGAGCAGGGCGTGTTTTTGCTGAGCCGCGCCGAGAAGGCGAAGTAGATTTGGCCGTCATTCCGGGATGGTCCGAAGGAGCAGACCCGGAATCTCGAGATTCCGGGTTCCGCGTCTTCGACGCGCCCCCGGAATGACACCTCACATGATCGACCTAGGGTCGCGCGGGGGCCAGCGGCCGGCTTCGACCAGGGCGATGAAGCGTTCAACCATTTCATTGAACAGCGCGGGCTCCTCGAGATTGAGCACGTGGCCCGTTTTCGGAAAGAATGTGAGTCCCGCTGCCGGCAGGTGCTTTTTCAGGAACATGCTGGGCTCGATGCAACTGTCATCCTCGTCGCCGCAGATGATCAAAGTAGGCGTCGGGACTTTTCGGATTGTCTCGGTCAGCGTGTAGATCGAAGGCCTGCCGCCCTGAAAGCCGCGCATGGTGTTGGCCGAGCCCCTGGCATCGTGGCGGGCGAGCGCGTCGTAGAAATCCGCGTGGCCGCGCGGGTCTTTTAGCAAGAACGGAATCCGGCTTGGTGCCTCGCGGGTCGCTTTCGCCACCTCGGCTGCGCCCATTGTCTCATATTGCTCGGCATTGGCCCGGCACTGTTTGCGGAAGGCGTCGAGATTTTCGAGGCTTGAGCCCGAGCCGACGGCCGCCAGCGTCAGCGACAATGCACGCTCCGGCGCGTTCAGGCCGATCTGCAGAGACGAATAGGAGCCCATCGACAGGCCGACGAAATGCGCTTTTTCGATTTTGAGGTGATCGAGCACCGCAAGCGCATCGGTATAAAAGTGTTTGTAGGTGTAAACGTCGGCCGACGGCGGCACATCCGAGGGCGTATAGCCGCGCGCGGAGTAGGCAATGCAGCGGTGTCCGCGCGAGAAGTAACGCATCTGCGGCTCCCAATTGGTGTAGTCGGCCGCGAATTCGTGCAGGAAGATAATCGGTGTTCCCTGGCCTGCTTCCTCGAAATAGAGCCGGACATTGTCGGTCGTGACGGCATAGGGCATTTTGCTGTTCCTTCTCATGGGCCGGTCGCGAAAAATCGCAGTTAATGTTCTCGGCTGCAATGAGGCGAGACCTAACGGCTTGGCCGGGGCCATCGGGTCGCGCGAATGCGCGCCCGATGACAGGCTCCTCGCCGCTCAAAGGGTTATCACACCGCTTTGCGCAGAAATCACGGTCATTGACGTCGCCTAGTTTCGCCGGCCTGCCGCAGCCAGGATCAAATCGGCGACCTCTTTGGGATGAGACACCAGAGACAGGTGACCTGCCTCCAGCTCCACCGTGGTCGCGTTCATGCGTTTTGCCAGAAATCGCTCCAGGTCAGGATTGATCGTCTGATCCAGCTTCGATACCGCATACCATGATGGTTTGGAGTGCCAGGCAGCTGCAGTGGTTCGTCCGCCGAACAGGGAGGCGGCTGTCGGCTCCTGCACGGCGTAGAGCACCTTGGCTTTCTTGGGCTCGACGCCGTTTGCGAAATATTTAAGGAAGGAATCCTCGGATAGTGTGGTGAAACCGTCGTGCTCCTGGACGCCCGCTCGTACCGCTCCGGTCGGAAATTTTGCGGAAAGGGCGACGAAATCTTCGCCGGCATCCGGTGCGCGCGCGGCGACATAGACGAGCGCCGTGACCTTCGGGTCAATCCCCGTCTCGCTCAAGACGGTGCCGGCCCAGGAGTGGGCGACCAGCACGGTCGGGCCATCTTGCAGCGCCAGCGCGCGGCGTGTCGCGGCGACAGAATCGGCAAGCGAGGTCAGCGGATTTTGCACGGCGGTGACGTTCAGGCCGGCGGCTTGGAGCAGCGGGATCACCTCAGCCCAGCTGGAGCCGTCCGCCCACGCTCCATGTATCAGCACGACGTTGCGCGCCTCGACCGGCGCGGCCGGCTGGGCGTTGGTCGCAACTCCGCCGAGCGTTGTAGCGAGTAGGCCAGCGGCCATTGCCGCAAGTATTCGTAATTTTGTCATCGAACGGGACTCCGTGATCGAATTTTCTGCGTCAAACGTGACGCTTGCCATCTGCTACTTCGCCACGCATCGACCAAGAGTTACCGCGGATCACGATGTTGTCAGGCTGATACACGGCGCTGGCGATCTTGATGCTCTTCAGCAGGATGAAGGCGATGACCGCTCTGCCTGCTTACACGAGCTTCGGCGCTTCCGTCGCGATCGCATCGCCGATGCCGATGGTGCTGCCGGCGGTCACCTCGGCATAGATGCCGCATTCGTTGTGGCCGAGGCGGCGCATCATCGTGGGTGGGATGTCGAGGTCGCGCGCCGCGGTTTCCGGGTCGACGTTGATGGCGGCGCAGCGGGTGATCCGCTTTCACCACTTTCAGCCGTGCGTCTCCGATCGCGAGGGTTTGGCCCAATAGTTCGAATTCGTGCCATGCCGGCCAGCCGCTGACGTAGAGGTTGGCGCGGAACCGGAGCGGATGAACCGGCAGGCCGACAATGGCTTCGATGGCGGCGATGCTGCCGAGATTGATGATGGAAACGACTTTCCTGGCGACATCGGAAAAGCTGTGGCCGCCGCCTGAAATGACTTTCGGCGGCCCCTTCAACTCGCCGGCGAAATTGGTGGCGAAGAACGCTTCGATGGCGGCGCGTCCCTCCGCGCTTTCCAGGTCGCCGCGCGCGACGACGATGCCGTTTTCACGAATGGTCAGGAGATTGCCGTTGTCCTCAAAATGGCTGCGCAACCCCGCCAGCCGCTCGTCGCGCATCAGCATCAGGAAGTGGGACTTCGCCATCCACACCGGCGCCGCGGGGTCGAAGCCGCTGGGTCCGTTTTCGATGGCGTAGCGGCGGTCGGCCGGAAGCGTCTCGCCGACGCGCAACGCGACGTGTGGCAGCGGCTCCGGAGAGAGGCCTTTGACGGGATAGCGATAGAGGCTGGCGATCTGGGCGGGCGGGATGGGGGACATGCGGCTTATTAAGAGATTCCGGGGGCAGGCGCCACCGCGCACGAATTTGTGAACCTGCCTCTTCCGTTTCCGGAACCCTGCTCCCACATTTGCCTGAAGTCGGCGGAAGCGTCGGCGAAGAGACCGCCGGTTGAGGAATGTCAATGCGGCCGGCGGAAACCCAATGAATATGCTGAATTCGTGCCTCGCGCATGATCCGCCGAAGTATGGGCGGTTTGGCGACCAGATCCTGCGCTCCCAATTCGGCGCGCGATCGGACGCAAAACCCGTATCGGCTTTTGCTGATCGCGCTCCGGGCGGAGCCGCGGGCTGAGGGGATGACCTATGGATATTGAAAAATATACCGAGCGTGCGCGCGGTTTTATCCAGGCGGCGCAATCGCTCGCGATGCGCGAAGGCCACCAGCAGTTTTCGTCGCTGCATGTGCTGAAAGTGCTGCTGGACGACAGCGAAGGCCTTGCCGCCGGCCTGATCGATCGCGCCGGAGGCAATTCCCGCGCGATCCTCAAAGCCACCGAGGAGGCCCTCAACAAGCTGCCGAAAGTTTCTGGAGGCGGCGCCGGACAGGTTTATCTCGCGCCCGAATTGGCGCGCGCGTTTGACACCGCGGAAAAAGCCGCGGAGAAGGCGGGCGACAGTTTTGTCACCGTCGAGCGGCTGTTGCTGGGGCTGGCGCTCGAGAAAGACAGCGAGGCCGGCCGTATCTTGCGAAACGGCGGCGTCACGCCGCAAAACCTCAACGCGGCGATCGAAGCCCTGCGCAAGGGCCGCACCGCCGACAGTGCGACGGCTGAAAACGCCTATGATGCGCTGAAGAAATATTCGCGCGACCTGACGCAGGCGGCGCGGGACGGCAAGCTCGATCCCGTGATCGGCCGCGACGAAGAAATCCGCCGCACCATTCAGGTGCTGTCCCGCCGCACCAAGAACAATCCGGTGCTGATCGGCGAGCCCGGCGTCGGCAAGACGGCGATCGTCGAAGGCCTGGCGCTGCGCATCGTCAATGGTGACGTGCCGGAAAGCCTCAAGGACAAGAAGCTGCTGGCGCTCGATCTCGGCGCGCTGATTGCGGGTGCAAAATACCGCGGCGAGTTCGAGGAGCGGCTGAAAGCCGTGCTGCAGGAAGTCACTGCGGCGGAAGGCAGTATCATCCTGTTTATCGACGAGATGCACACCCTGATCGGCGCCGGCAAGGCCGACGGCGCGATGGACGCGTCCAACCTGCTGAAGCCGGCGCTGGCGCGGGGCGAATTGCATTGCATCGGCGCGACCACGCTGGACGAGTATCGCAAGCATGTCGAGAAGGACGCGGCGCTGGCGCGCCGGTTCCAGCCGATCTTCGTTTCCGAGCCCACCGTCGAGGATACCATTTCGATCCTGCGCGGCCTGAAGGACAAGTACGAGCAGCATCACGGCGTGCGCATCACCAATTCCGCGCTGGTGGCGGCGGCCACGCTGTCGAACCGCTACATCACCGACCGTTTCCTGCCCGACAAGGCGATCGACCTGATGGATGAGGCGGCGGCGCGGCTGAAGATGCAGATCGATTCCAAGCCGGAAGAGCTCAATTCGCTGGATCGCGAAATCATCCGGCTGAAGATCGAGCAGGAAGCGCTGAAGAAGGAAAGCGACCCCGGCTCGAAAAGCCGTCTGCAGACGCTGGAGAAGGAACTTGCCGATCTCGAAGAGAAGGCGGCTGACCTGACCTCGCGCTGGAGCGCGGAGAAAAACAAGCTTTCGAACGCGCAGAAGCTAAAGGCCGAACTCGAAGCGTTGCGCATCGAACTCGCCAACGCGCAGCGCCGCGGCGAATATCAGCGCGCCGGCGAACTGGCCTATGGCCGGATTCCCGAGCTTGAGAAGAAGCTCGCCGAGATCGAGGCCAGGGAGAACGCCGGCGAGATGATGGAGGAGGCCGTCACGGCCAATCACATCGCGCAGGTGGTATCGCGCTGGACCGGCGTGCCCGTCGACAAGATGCTCGAGGGCGAGAAGGACAAGCTGCTGAGGATGGAGGAAATGCTCGGCAAGCGCGTGGTCGGCCAGGCCGAAGCGGTGCATGCGGTGGCGACCGCCGTGCGCCGTTCGCGCGCGGGCCTGCAGGACCCGAACCGCCCGATGGGCTCGTTCATGTTCCTGGGCCCGACCGGCGTCGGCAAGACCGAGCTGACCAAAGCGCTGGCCGAATACCTGTTCGACGACGAGAACGCGATGGTGCGCCTCGACATGTCCGAATACATGGAGAAGCATTCGGTGTCGCGGCTGATCGGCGCGCCTCCGGGCTATGTCGGCTATGACGAGGGCGGCGCGCTCACGGAAGCGGTGCGACGGCGGCCTTATCAGGTGGTGCTGTTCGACGAGATCGAGAAAGCGCATCCCGATGTCTTCAACGTGCTGCTGCAGGTGCTCGACGACGGCCGCCTGACCGACGGTCAGGGCCGCACGGTGGACTTCCGCAATACGCTGATCATCATGACGTCGAACTTCGGCTCGGAGTTCCTGGTCAACCAGCCGGAAGGCGAGGACACCTCGGCGGTGCGCGAGCAGGTGATGGGCATGGTGCGCGCGCATTTCCGCCCGGAATTCCTCAACCGCGTCGACGAGATCATCCTGTTCCACCGCCTGCAGAAGAGCGAGATGGGCCGGATCGTCGAGATCCAGTTCGGCCGGCTGCAGAAGCTCCTGGAGGATCGCAAGATCACGCTCACGCTCGATGCCGCGGCGCGCGAATGGCTGGCGGCCAAGGGCTGGGATCCGGCCTATGGCGCGCGGCCGCTGAAGCGGGTGATCCAGCGCTATCTGCAGGACCCGCTGGCGGAGATGATCCTCGCTGGCGAGGTTCAGGACGGCGATCGGGTCGTCATTTCGGCGGAAGGCAACGTGCTGACCTTCAACGGCAAGGCGCCGAAGACCGCCGAGATCGCGCAGTTCGAGGCACCGGTGCCGAAACGGAAACTGAACTGATCCGCATCTCCCGAGCGCGGCTTACGCGCCCGGGGCATCTCAGACCTCACCGACCACCGGCCCGGCTTCCTTGTCGTCCTCCTCGCTCGGCTCAAGCTCCGCGAGGATATCGATCAGTTCGCGAACGCGGCCCTCGGCCAGCGGCTTGCCGGCGTTCATCAACGGATCGTCGTTGACGATCCAGGCCTGAGCCTCCGCCAGTTCGTCGACGGTCGCACCGGTTCCGATGATTTCGGCGATGGTCACATCGTCGACCCGGCCAACCGCCTTGATAACGTCATCACGAGTGAGCCGCGTCATGGCTTCATCCCCTCAAGCTGCGGTGCCGTCCGCCGGCGGCGGCGAGCGCGGATGCAGTGCTCAGCGGCCCATGGTCAGCCGCGGAGGGAACTGGGACATCATCCAGAGCTCGATGGCCGCCAGGATCGCTACGGCAGCGCCGATGACCACGTGGACCGTCATCGCCTTGGTTCCCTGGAAGCCCAATACCCAGGGCGAAACCAGCGTCCACAATCCGACGATCAGGTTCAGCCACTCCTCCCAGACTGCGAATGCCGCAAGGGCCGCGATCGCCAGCACCGCGATCACGATGCCGGCGATGTAGGCGTTCTGAGAGATCTTTCCGGCATCGAATCCGAACATCCAGGGCGAAAAGAAGAGGAACGCGCCGAGGACCAGATTCGCGACGTCACACAGTTTTGCGTTCGTCCAATTCCAGTTCTCCATGACACCCTCCATTGAAGGTTATCCTGATCGATCAAACGAAAACCGACCGTCCGAGTTCCATGACAGCTTCATGATATTTAAGGAAAATCGGCTCTGGTGGTCGCGGGTTGCCGGTTTTCGAGCGCCGCTCCCAGGCCGCTCTTGCTCTCGTTCGCTTGCCCAACGGTCCCGGCGCACGGAGCCTATTCTCGGGCCGGCGGAGCCGGCCGGCGTCGCTGCCAAAAACTGACATGCCGCTGGCGACCGCGTCGGGTTCAATATTGCGGATGCGTTATACCGGCGATTTCAGCGATTGCTGGTTTGCCGCACACCGGCGGTGCCGGCGGCATCGGAGACGCGTGCCGCGCCGCCGCGATTGTTCATCATGGCATCGAGACGATCGCGCTCTTTCTCGAAGCTCGCCATCAGCGGTCCGTCGAGCGAGCGGCCGCGCGGCAGCTTGATGCGCATCGGATCGACGAAGCGTCCGTTGACCAGGATTTCGTAGTGAACGTGGGCGCCGGTCGACTGCCGGTCGAACCGACAAAGCCGATCACCTGGCCCTGCCGCACCCGCTTGCCGGGCTCCATGCCCTTGGCGAAGGCCGACATGTGGCCGTAGGCGGTCTCGTAACCGTTGTTGTGCTTCAGGCGGACATATTTGCCGTAGCCGCCTTCCCAGCCGACTTTCTCGACGACGCCGTTGCCGGAGGCGAAAATCGGCGTGCCGTAGGGCGTGGCCCAGTCGACGCCGGTGTGCATCTTGACGTAACCGAGGATGGGATGGCGGCGGCTGCCGAAGCCCGAGCGCATGATCGCGTTGCTGACGGGCTTGCGCACCAGGAACTTCTTCGCGCTCTTGCCGGTCTCGTCGTAGAAGTCGACCACCGAGTCATCGGGGGTCTGGAAGCGATAATATTTCTTGGTCTCGCCGCCGACGGTGAGCGAAGCAAACAGCACCTCGGTCTTCTCGGTGATGGTGGCGCCTTCGTCTTCGCCGGCAAAGAATACGTCGAAGGAGTCGCCGGGCTGCACCTTGCGCTGGAAGTCGACGTCGTAGGAGTAGATGCGCACCATGTCCTCGATGACGCTCGCCGGCACCTTGTTGCGCAGCGCGGTCTCATAGATGCTCTGATAGAGCCGCACACCGCTGCCGTCGTCATCGTCGTCGTCGCTGTTGTCGGCGGCCTCGGCGACGGTGTTCATGCTCTGCACGTCGACGGCGACGTATTTGCCGAGGTCCGACAGCGCGGCCACCGCTTCGACGGTCGAATCGTTGGCGACGATGACGCGGTAGGGCTGCAGCCGCTGGCCGGGACCGGGAGCGGCCGGGGCCATCAGGATGCGAAGCTTCTGGCCTTCCTTCAGTCCGCCGTCGCGGCCGCGGGCGCCAAGCGTCGCGGCAATGGATTTCGCCTCTTCCGGCGTGGCGCCCTGATCGCGCAGGATCGAGGTGACGGTATCGCCCTTCTTGACGATGTGAACGCGTTCGTTGGATGGATTGCCGCCGGTGGCCTGATCTTTCGTCTTCGGCAGCAGCGTGACGTTTTCCGGGACCACCCGGGTCTCAAAGCCGGCATAGGGATCGGCGGCGGTGCCCTCGGTGGCGTACGCCAATTTGTCGACTGCGCGCCGCTGGCGTCGGCCGTCGCATTGGCAAGCGCGTAACGCACGCCGGTGCCGCCGCGCCAGTTCGAGGCATCGCGGACCCGCAGCAGGACCTCGTCGAGCGCGACCACCGCAGCGAGCTTCGCCCTCGGCAGGATCGGCGCAAGGTCCTTGGTGACGAACGAAACCTCGGCATCGGGTTCCACCGCGTCGGCGGTGTTCTGAGCGTCGGAGGCCGCGGGAACCGCGGCGCCGACATCGCTCAGCATCCGCTGCGCGTTGAACGGCGGGATCTTGGCGCTGAGATCGCTGGTCGTCATCGACAGATTGCCGGAAATCCGGATGAACGGCCGCACCCGCATCACGTCGCGGTTGCCGACGCGGGTGACCGTCGAAACCCGCACCACATTGCGCGCGGCGGTCGCCTCGCCGGGCGGCGGCAGACGATCGCTCTTGCGCAGGCTGGCATTCTTGTCGTTGGCGCCGAACGCGCCGCGCAGCGCGCCCTCGACGCGTTCCGGTACCTTGGCAAAGGTCATTTCGCCGTCGAGCGACGCAAAAACGGCGCCGCCGATGAGAGCCGCGCCGCACAGACCTGTCAGGATGGTACCGCTAAACCATTGCACGGAGACGCGGCGGCGATCGATCACCGCGGCTTCGGAGCCATCGACGGAAAGCGGCGGCTCGTGACCAAGATCAATGATCCCGGTCTCGCGTCCGTAGCCGCCCCCGCGTGACGTCCGTTGGTTCAACCCGCCGTCCCCCCAAATTCCATCCACATTCGACGAGACCTTCGCTCATCCCTGGTCCACGTTCGCCCTCTTGAGGGGTGATCGCGGAACATGGCGTGCCGCACGGATGTCCGGGAATCAAAGGCCAAAAGACGGGCCGGAATCTCGAACAACAATGGTCTGCAAATCTCTCGATGTTTCTCGGCTGCAAGGAAAAGGCGACGGGTTCATGGATGATCGCCGATCCCTTGAGTAGATGAATGCCGGCAGCCCCCACTTGGCATCCGGCGATTCAACGCATACATAGTGCCAGAACGTCGCAGGATTGTGGCTCAAGTACGGCGCAAAGTCCCTAAATATCGAGACTTCTTCGCAGTGCAAGATTGTCCGCGGTGACGCGACGATTTGTTGGCAACAACCGTTGACAATGACGATTGGGCGGGCTTATAAACCGCCCACTGAGCGCGGCGCTGTCTTGGCCCTTGGCCAAGGCATGTTTTCGTGCCCGTGAAGCTCCTCACTAAGATGAGTAAATCAACAGCCGATCACCATCGGTTGTCATTTGCCGTCGAATGGGGTCTTCGGAAGGCTTCCCGCTCGGGAAGAAGGTTCCAGAGATGGAAAGCTCCCAGCGATGGGGGAGGGGTTTTTCGGGGCCCCGGGCTGTTTGACAAGTGAAGATGAAGAAAGAGAAACGTGGACGGCGGAGTCCTTGCGAGTCTCGATGGCTTGAAGATTCAGGTTCCAAAAGAACCTGGGTTTTGAAGTATTGAGGCTGGACGAAAGACTTCGGCGGTACACGTTTACATAGGTTACACCATCGTTGTTCGCGATGTGAATCGCGTTCAATAAATATGGTGGGACCTCGTCAAACGTTGTGATCAGCCGGTTTAAAGTTTCAAGTCCAACTTGAGAGTTTGATCCTGGCTCAGAGCGAACGCTGGCGGCAGGCTTAACACATGCAAGTCGAGCGGGCGTAGCAATACGTCAGCGGCAGACGGGTGAGTAACGCGTGGGAACGTACCTTTTGGTTCGGAATAGCTCAGGGAAACTTGAATTAATACCGGATAAGCCCTTACGGGGAAAGATTTATCGCCGAAAGATCGGCCCGCGTCTGATTAGCTAGTTGGTGAGGTAACGGCTCACCAAGGCGACGATCAGTAGCTGGTCTGAGAGGATGATCAGCCACATTGGGACTGAGACACGGCCCAAACTCCTACGGGAGGCAGCAGTGGGGAATATTGGACAATGGGCGCAAGCCTGATCCAGCCATGCCGCGTGAGTGATGAAGGCCCTAGGGTTGTAAAGCTCTTTTGTGCGGGAAGATAATGACGGTACCGCAAGAATAAGCCCCGGCTAACTTCGTGCCAGCAGCCGCGGTAATACGAAGGGGGCTAGCGTTGCTCGGAATCACTGGGCGTAAAGGGTGCGTAGGCGGGTCTTTAAGTCAGGGGTGAAATCCTGGAGCTCAACTCCAGAACTGCCTTTGATACTGAGGATCTTGAGTTCGGGAGAGGTGAGTGGAACTGCGAGTGTAGAGGTGAAATTCGTAGATATTCGCAAGAACACCAGTGGCGAAGGCGGCTCACTGGCCCGATACTGACGCTGAGGCACGAAAGCGTGGGGAGCAAACAGGATTAGATACCCTGGTAGTCCACGCCGTAAACGATGAATGCCAGCCGTTAGTGGGTTTACTCACTAGTGGCGCAGCTAACGCTTTAAGCATTCCGCCTGGGGAGTACGGTCGCAAGATTAAAACTCAAAGGAATTGACGGGGGCCCGCACAAGCGGTGGAGCATGTGGTTTAATTCGACGCAACGCGCAGAACCTTACCAGCCCTTGACATCCCGGTCGCGGATTCCAGAGACGGAGTCCTTCAGTTCGGCTGGACCGGAGACAGGTGCTGCATGGCTGTCGTCAGCTCGTGTCGTGAGATGTTGGGTTAAGTCCCGCAACGAGCGCAACCCCCGTCCTTAGTTGCTACCATTTAGTTGAGCACTCTAAGGAGACTGCCGGTGATAAGCCGCGAGGAAGGTGGGGATGACGTCAAGTCCTCATGGCCCTTACGGGCTGGGCTACACACGTGCTACAATGGCGGTGACAATGGGACGCTAAGGGGCAACCCTTCGCAAATCTCAAAAAGCCGTCTCAGTTCGGATTGGGCTCTGCAACTCGAGCCCATGAAGTTGGAATCGCTAGTAATCGTGGATCAGCACGCCACGGTGAATACGTTCCCGGGCCTTGTACACACCGCCCGTCACACCATGGGAGTTGGTTCTACCTGAAGACGGTGCGCTAACCCGCAAGGGAGGCAGCCGGCCACGGTAGGGTCAGCGACTGGGGTGAAGTCGTAACAAGGTAGCCGTAGGGGAACCTGCGGCTGGATCACCTCCTTTCTAAGGATGGTTCTTCAGAAGCTTGCTTCTATCGAACCTCTTCAGAAACATCAGGGGCCAACAGTTTCAGGATTGTTGAGCTCCATTGGCGGGATTTCGCCGTCTTCGTTTCTCTTTCTTCGCGGACGAACACGCGCCAGGGGCTGCGCTTGTGCTGACCATCCGGCGTGAAGCCGGCTGCGCGCGAGCAAGTTCCCGTTTCCCTTTTGGGATAAGCGTTAGGGGCTTGTAGCTCAGTTGGTTAGAGCGCGCGCTTGATAAGCGTGAGGTCGGAAGTTCAAGTCTTCCCAGGCCCACCAGCCTTCGCTGCTCTGCAGCTTCGGCTCGGCAGGCCCTCTTGAACGAAGGCTGCTGCGCCATAGCGCCAGCGAAGGCGAGCGCGCAAAAGCATTCGTCTTCTGGTACGGGGCCATAGCTCAGCTGGGAGAGCGCGTGCTTTGCAAGCATGAGGTCGTCGGTTCGATCCCGTCTGGCTCCACCACGCTTCGCCTTCGGCTATGCGTGGCGCAGCCGGGCATAGCCGATCGAAGCGTGCCCGGCGTAGCTCGAAAGAGCGAAGACGGGCTCGACTATCAAGCCAAAACAATCGTCCGCGAAACATCACTTCGCACGTTGCATCCTTATCGGATGGACGTGCGGGATTTCTGACATCGTAAAGAGGAGATTGATCCGAGTTTGGGATCTGCGAAGCAATTCGCGGAATCGCAATCACTATCTCCGGGACGTTTCGGCGCTCGTTCATCGCAAGATGATCGAGTTGTAAATGTCCTTGTTGGTGAAGCTTGACCGCCTCATCATCGGGTTGATCTTACGAAGCAAGCTGGTCTTTCTAATCAGTGTCCAGCCGCATGCAGCATTCATCGAGGGTGCGCGCCTCCAGGATTTCGATCTTGGGGCAAGTGTG
>CAVUYV010000059.1:77500-185240 GCA_963745785.1 uncultured Alphaproteobacteria bacterium
CTGATATCGCCCGGCCTCGAAGCGTTCGTCGGCCTGTCGTTTCAATATGCCGATTACAGCATGCGCTATGGCCAGACCCAATCGGGGCCGCCCTCGATCGTCTCGACGGTGAAGATCAACAGGTGCGGCTTCACCGAGATGATGGATACCGAAGACATGTTCCGTAAATGGTTCAGGCAGGCGCGCTCGAGCCGTCTGCTGCCATAATTCAGCTACCGCCGCGATCGGAACGCCGCCTCCATCGCCCGCCGCGTCTTGACGGTCTCGTTATCGGCATCGATCTCGACATCGCTCCACCTGACCACCGCGCCGTGCGCGACGTCGTTCTTCAGCTTCACCTGGTGCGCGAGGCCAATCGGCAGCGCGCCGGCCTTGAGGCTTGCCGCCGCCGGCATCAGTTTGCCCCACACCGTATAGCCGCCTTCGCCGTCGAGCATTTCGCCCGCGCGCAGATCGCGCTTTGCCACTGAGGCGACGTCGCCACGAAAATCGAAAGGTTGCCCGGTCGGCTCGCGACGCAGCGCCGCCGACAGAATCGAGATGTTCAGCTCGAGCCCGATCAGATGATAGGGCTTGTACATCGCCGCATAGCGCCCGCTGGCGTCGGTCTTCAGGCCGTATTGCCTGAAACAATCCGCGGCATAATCGTTCGGCGCCTCCAGCACCACATAGACGCCCCAGCGCAAATCGCGAAACACCGGACGGCCGTCGCGCTCCAGCGACGACACCACTTCCACCACGCCGGATTTTTCCAGTACGCCGCCTTTGTCGCGCGGCCGCATCACATGCGGCAGATCGTCGACGCCGCAGGGCGGAAACAACAGCCCGTCGGTGGGCACATCCAGCCCGGTGGCATTGGCGATCGCCGCCATTTCGATCGCCGACTTGGTGCCGTCGAGAAACGAGTTGAACATCTGCGGGTTCATGCCGGCCGACTGCGCCTCATCGGCGGTCAGCCCGTAATGGCCCCAGACCCCTTCCGGGCGTCACGTCGTGATAGGCCGGCAGATATTTTGTCCCCTTGCCGGCGGCGACGACGCGAAAACCGGTGGCGCGCGCCCAGTCCACCATCTCGGCGGTCAAGCGCCGGTTGGTCGCCATAGGCCAGCGAATAGACCACGCCGGCCTTGCGCGCTTCCTCCGCCAGCAGCGGCCCCGCCAGCACGTCGGCCTCGACATTGACCATGACGATATGCTTGCCGGCCGCAATCGCCGCGCGCGCATGCTTGATGCCGACCGCGGGATTGCCGGTGGCCTCCACGATCACTTCGATATCGCCCGATGTCGCTTTAGCTGCGTCGGCGGTGAATGTGGTCGCTGCGATCCGCGCGGCGTCCCAGCCGACGGTGCGGCAGGCTTCGCGCGCGCGCTCCGGATCGAGATCGACGATCACGGGCACCTCGAGCCCCGGCGTATGCGGCACCTGCGACAGAAACATCGAGCCGAATTTTCCGGCGCCGATCAGCGCGACGCGGACCGGTTTTCCGGCCGCGCGGCGGGCGTTGAGCAGACGATGAAGGTTCATGGAGGGGTGATCCGATCGGATTGAGTCTTCGTCATTCCGGGGCGCGCCTCTGTCGGCGCGGGCCCGGAATCCGAGACTCCCGATCGGTGCGTTATGGATTCCGGGCTCGACGCTTCACGCGTCGCCCCGGAATGACGGCTGACTATACGAGCTTGAACCGGCTTACTCCGCCGCCTGGCGATGGCTGCGCGCCAGCCGCAGCAGCGCATCGTCGTCCACCGTCTTGATCGGCGTAAAATCGCGATGGGCGATATATTCCGGCCGCGTCGGCGTGCGGATGTAGTTCGAGACCGCATTGAGCGTGAGATAGACGATCTTGCGCGGATAGGGCGTGATGTTGCCGGCCGAGCCGTGCACCAGATTGCCGTGGAACATCAGCATGCCGCCGGCCTTGCCGGTCGGCGCGACAATGCCGCCTTCCTTCACCAGCCGCGTCACGGTTTCCTCATCCAGCGTCCACAGCGGGTATGAGGTGGTCTCGAGATCGTGCGAGGCCTTGAGGTCGCCGGCATGCTGGCTCTTCGGCACCAGCATCAGCGGACCGTTGATCGGCATCACCTCGTCGAGAAAGATCGCGATGTTCATCGCGCGCGGCTCCGGCATGCCGTCGTCGCGCTTCCAGGTGCCGTAATCCTGGTGCCACTGCCAGACGTCGCCGGTGAAAGCCGATTTGGCGTTGATCTTGTACTGGTGCATGTAGACCTTCTCGCCAAAGATCTGCTCCACCGGATCGATCATGCGCGGATGGGCGCCGAGCAGCCCGAACGCCTCGTTGTAGAGATGCGCGGCAAAGGCGGTGCGCGGCGCGCCGCTCTTCTCGCGCCATACCTCCGGGCGGTCGGTGTCGTAGATGCGCTCCGCCTCGCGCGCCAGCAGGTTCACTTCCTCCTGGCTGAACAATTCGGGTAGAAACAACCAGCCGTCGCGGTTGAAATCGTCGATCTGTTGCTGGGTCAGTTTCATAGGTTCCTCCTCGCGTTTTTAGGGCGAAGCCCGTAGTTTTTTTGAGGGAAAGACTAGCACCGGGGGAGGGGTTTACCAACCCGCGGCGGACGACGCGTGGAGTGGGGGAAATCCTCGGCGCTCCCAGGTTCTTTCCGTTGGACGGCACAAAATTCCCCGGAATTCGGGTGGATAGCAACAATTTCCAAGCCTAGATTCCATGCCAGGATCAAGCTCACGACATGGGGCGATAGGATTTGGAGCCAGCCATGACCGGCCACCATTTTGCAATCTTCGACACCGCGATCGGCCGTTGCGGCATCGTCTGGAGCCAACGCGGCATCAATGCGGTGCAGCTGCCGATGTCCAATGAGGACAAGACCCGCACCCGCATCCGCCAGCGCCATGGCGACACTCGCGGAGGCGCCGCCGCCGGCTGAGGTGCAAAGCGCGATCGACGGCATCGTCGAATTGCTCGCGGGCAAGCCGAACGATCTCAGGGACGTCGTGCTCGATCTCGACGACGTTCCCGAATTCAACCGCGGCGTCTACGACATCGCGCGCACCATCCCGCCGGGCAAGACCATGACCTATGGCGATATTGCAAAACGGCTCGGCGGCGTCGAGCTGTCGCGCGATGTCGGCCAGGCGCTCGGGCGCAATCCCTGTCCGATCGTGGTGCCGTGCCACCGCGTGCTCGCCGCCGGCGGCAAGCCCGGCGGCTTCTCCGCCAATGGCGGCGTCACCACCAAGCTCAAGATGCTGGCGATCGAGGGCGCTTACGTCAATCACACGCCGACTTGTTCGAGTGAATACTTCTCCCTCTCCGCGTTCGTTACGGGGAGAGGGTTGGGATGAGGGGCCGTCTCCGCAAGCTCTCAAGCACAAGTCGCCGCGTGAGTCCCCTCACCCGAAATTCTCGCGATGCGAGAATTCCGACCTCTCTCCGCAAGCGGGGCGAGGTGACGCGCCGGCACCGAAAGTGACAAGCGGCTAGATCGCCTCACAGGAAAATCCGTCGCCCCAGCGGCGGATTTTCCCGGTCGAGGGCGAGGGGAAATGCGCGGTGCAGCACAGCGTGTCGGTGTCGCAGTAGCGCTCCAGGAAATCGCGCCGCGTCCCGGCCGCCTGCGCCTGATCGACATCGAATTTCACCGACAATTCGGGATAGCGCGCCTGCAGCGGCGAGTGCATCAGGTCGCCGCTGACGACCGCGTCGTCCCTGCCGCGGCCGAACGTGAACGCGACATGTCCCGGCGTATGGCCGGGCGTCGGCAGGATGCGCGCATGATCGCCGATCTCGTAATCGTTGCCCACGATGTCGGCCCGCTTGGCTTCGAGGACGGGCAGCACGCTGTCGTTGAAGGGCGGCACCGGCGTCTTCGCGTGTTGTTCGGTCCAGTAATCGAATTCGTTCTTGGCGAATACGTAGCGCGCGTTCGGAAAGGTCGGCACCCAGCGGCCATTTTCCAGCCGCGTGTTCCATCCGACGTGATCGACGTGCAGATGCGTGCACATCACGAAATCGATGTCGCCGACGGAAATGCCCGCCGCCGCCAGCGCGCGCATATAGGTGTCGTCGGTCTTCATATTCCATTTCGGACGCGTCGGCCGTGGCTTGTCGTTGCCGATGCAGCTGTCGACCAGAATGGTGTGATGCGGCGTTTTCACCACATAGGACTGAAAACACAGGATCAGCACGTCTTGCGCATCGAGCGCGGCCGCCTCCCGCATCCACGGCCGGTTTTCCGCCAGCAGGTCCGGCGTCAGGCCGGGCAGCATCTCCAGGGCCGGCAGGAAGGTGGTTTCCTGCTCGATGATGCGGTGGATGGTGAGATCGCCGACGCTGAGCGTGAGACTCATGGCAACTCCTGCGGCTATTAGGCCGGCGGCGGCACCGACACCTTGACCGAGGGCCGGGTGAGCATTTTCTCGTGGAAGGCGTCGAGCTTCGGATAGGCCTTGCGCCAGCCGCAATCGGCAAAGCGGAAATCGGCATAGCCGAGCACGCAAGTCAGCGCGATCTGCGCGATGTCGAGGGGCCGCGACAGCATCTCTGTCTGCTTCTCGAAATGCGCCATGCCGTTCCACGCGCGATTCCAGTGATCGTCGGCCCACGCCTGCCAGCGCAGCTCCTGCGGCCGCACCATTTTCTCGTAGCGGCACAACAGCATCGAATCGAGCATGCCCTGCAGCAGCGAATGATCGCTCTTGACCTTCCATCTGCGTGGCGCCGGACGCCGGGATCAGCTTGCCGCCGCCGGCGAGGTCGTCGAGATATTCGACGATGACATAGGAATCGACGATGACCTCGCCATTGTCTGTTATCAGCGCCGGCAGTCTTTTCACCGGGTTGATGCGCGAATATTCGTCGTTGGGCTGGGCCGGCGCCAGGGTAGTCGGGATCAATTCGATTTTGTCGATCAGGCCGAGTTCGATCGCGGCAATGCGCACCTTTCGCGCGAATGGCGAGCCCGGGGAGAATGTGAGTTTCATTGGATGTCCTTAGGAATATTCGACCGATTCCGTCGTCATTGCGAGCGGAGCGAAGCAATCCATAGGGCCACGAAGTAAGGGTGGATTGCTTCGTCGCTCGCGCTCGCTCGCAATGACGAGCCGTTGGCTCATGCACTGACGGCGCTGGCGAATGTCGCCATTACGCCGCGATGATTTCCTGCCGCTGTTCGCCGAGCCCCTCGATGCCGAGCGTGACCACGTCGCCGACATTGAGGAATTTCGGCGGCTTCATGCCGGAGCCGACGCCCGGCGGCGTGCCCGTGGTGACGATGTCGCCCGGCAACAGCGTCAGGAACTGCGAGACGTAGGAAATGCATTTCGCCATCGAGAAGATCATGGTCGAGGTCGATCCGGTCTGACGGCGCTCGCCGTTGACGTCGAGCCACATCGACAGTTTCTGCACGTCCGGTATCTCGTCCTTGGTCACCAGCCAGGGTCCGAGCGGACCGAAGGTGTCGTGCGACTTGCCCTTGGTCCATTGACCCAAACGCTCGATCTGGAAATTGCGCTCGGATACGTCGTTACAGACGCAGTAGCCGGCGACGTGGTTGAGCGCGTCGGCCTCGGATACGTACTTGGCGCGGGTGCCGATGATGGCGGCGATTTCGACTTCCCAGTCGAGCTTGGTCGAGCCGCGCGGCTTCTGCACCGGATCGGTCGGGGCCGCTCAGCGCGGTGTTGGCCTTCAGGAAGAAGATCGGCTCGGTCGGAATCTGCGCGCCGGTCTCCTTGGCGTGATCGACGTAGTTCAGGCCGATGGCGACGAATTTCGAAATGCCGGTCACCGGCGCGCCGATCCGTGGCTTGCCGCCGACCGCCGGAAGCTTGGCGGGGTCGAGGGCAGCGAGCTTGGCCAGCGAGGCCGGCGCATAGGCCTCGCCGTTGAGGTCCTTCACCTGTTCGGACAGGTCGCGCAGTTGACCCGATTTGTCGATCAGACCGGGCTTTTCCTGGCCAATCGCCCCGTAACGAACAAGCTTCATTCTCATTACTCCCTGGTGTGGCTGTTTCGTTGCTTGGATGCTTCATGGAACAGCGCGCGGTGAAATTCAACTGCCGACTGCGCGCCGCATTGCAGGGCTGCTAAACGACAAACTTGAAAGCGTCGCCGTCGCGCCTGATGTGCCCGGCGCTGAAATGTCCGCCGATCACCAGGGTCGGGGTATCGGCGAAACGGGAGAACAATTCGCGCCGCGTCACCGCTGACTGCACGGGGTCGGAATTGGCGGTCGACGACCAGTCGAGATGCGCCATCTGGCAGGGATGATGGGCGACGTCGCCGGTCAGCAGGGCCGTCTTCGCCGTCCGATCGGACGTGAATGCTCATATGGCCCGGACTGTGGCCCGGCGTCGGAACCAGGGCGATTTCATCGCTCGAGCCTGGCGTCGCTGGCGACAAGGTCGGCCTTGCCGGCATCGACGATCGGCTTCACCGAGTCGTTGAAAACCGCCATTTTGTCCGGCTCCGTCGCTATGGTCGCGCCAGTGCTCGTATTCGGTTTTGCCGAACACGTAGCGCGCGTTGGCGAAGGTCGGCACCCATTTGCCGCCGGCCAGTTTGGTATTCCAGCCGACATGGTCGACATGCAGATGGGTGCAGAGCACGGTGTCGATGCTGTCAGGCGGAAAGCCGGCTGCCGTCATGGTCTCCAGGAAAGGACCTTTCCGGTTATTCCAGGTCGGCACCGAGCGGCCTTCCTTGTCGTTGCCCAGGCCGGTATCGACCACGATCCGGCGCGAGGGCGTCTCCACCACCAGCGAGTGGATCGACATTTTGAGGCGGCCTTCTTCGGTGGCGAAATGGGGAATCAGCCAGGGCAATTTCCGGATTTCTTCATTGGTGGCCAGGGGCAGGATAAACCGGGTGCTGCCGACCGTCTCCAGTTCGACGACTTTGGTTATTTTGACCTTGCCCACAGTCCAGTGCATCCGGCGGCTCCCGTCTTCGTTTCTGTTGGTTTCTTGGCCGCAAAGGATGCTGATTTCCGCCGGCTTGCGCAATGGATCATCTCGCTCGCCACCGCGTTGGTGGGGCACGTAGAAGCGAGGAGCCACCGATGCCAAATTTAGCCATTTCGGCCGAAGACGTTGGCTTTTTGATCGTGAAAGCCCGCGAATTCGACGTCAAGGAGACCAACTCCGATCCGGATTCCGGATCGAACGCCACCGACGACAACATGATCGATGTGCTCGAGGACAATGGCAGCGACCCCGTGGCGAGCGAGATCGCCGCCTTCATCAACGGGCTGAGTGAAGAGGAGAAGGTCGATCTGGTCGCGCTGATGCGTCTCGGGCGCGGCGACGGCACGATCGAAGAATGGGACGATCTCCGGCGCGAGGCGGCCGATGAGCGCGAGCGCAACCGGCACACCGCGCGCTACCTTCTTGGAGAGCCGCTGCTGGGCGACTACCTGGCGGATGGACTGGCTGCGTTCGGGCTGAGCTGGGCCGATGATGATGAGGGAGCGCCGGAGTGAGGGTCAGCGCGCGCAGTCGACGATGACGGTGCCGAGCTTGTCACCTCTTTCCACCGCGAGGTGCGCCTGCGCGGTCTCCGACAGTGCAAACTGTGCGGCGATGTTGTGGATGCGCTTGCCGGCGGCGAGCCATTTCGAAATGTCGGCTTGGGCGGCTGCGAGCAGGGGTGGCGGCAGCGCAAACAGTACCAGCGGGCGCAGCGCGATGCATCTTTCCATCAGTTCGCGCATCGGAATCACAGGATTGCGATTGCCGTTGGTGGCGTAGACGGCAATCGTGGAATTCATTGCCATCAATTTCAGGGTCGTTGCGATGTTGCCGCCGAAATCGACATCGACCACGCGGTCGACGCCGCGCTGCTCGGTGAACGCCATCGCCCTGGCGATGACGTCCTCGGTCTTGTAGTCGATCACGAGATCGGCGCCGGCGAGGCGCGCCTGCTCTGCCTTCGCCGACGAACTGACGGTTGCGATCACCCGCGCGCCGCCCCATTTCGCGAGTTGCACCGCATAATGGCCGACCGCGCCGGCGCCGCCGGTGACCAGAACCGTCCGGCCCGCAATCGGCTCCATCGCCGAACAGACAGCACCACGCGGTCATGCAGGGAATGCCGAGCGTGGCACCAGCCGCGAACGACACATTGTCGGGCAGCGGCGTCACCAGATGCTCGGCGAGCGTTATGTATTCCGCTGCGGTGCCGAACGCGCGGCCGTTGCGCTGCCCGTTATAGAGCCACACCCGCTGACCGATCTGAAGCCGCGTGACGCCGTCACCGACCTGATCGACGATGCCGGCGCCGTCGCTATTGGGAATCACGCGGGAAAATTCCATCGGGCGGTAGCTGCCGGCGCGGCGGCCGGCATCGGCGGGATTGACGCCGGAGGCCTCCAGCCGGATCCGGACTTCGCCTGATCCTGCCACCGGCGTCGGCATCTCGCCAAAGGTCAACACATCCGGCGCCGCGCCGGTTCGCTCATACCAGACGGCCTTCATTCAGAGTGCCCTCCGATCAGAGCGTGCCCGGGAATGCGCCGCCATCGAGCAGGATGTTCTGTCCCGTGATGAAGCCCGCCTTTGCTCCGCACAGGAAGGCGCAGGCAAGGCCAAATTCCTCGGGATCGCCGACGCGGCCGGCGGGATTGGTCTTGCCCCGTTCGGCGATCATTTGATCTACCGTAATGCCGCGCTTTTCCGCTTCCGCCTTCGCGACCGGGCCGCGCAGGCGATCGGTGTCGAAGGGGCCGGGCAGCAGCGCGTTGATGGTGACGTTGTTGATCACCGTCTTGCGCGCGATGCCCGCGACAAAGCCGGTGAGGCCGGCGCGCGCGCCGTTGGACAATCCAAGCACCTCGATCGGCGCCTTCACCGCTGAGGAAGTGATGTTGACGATGCGGCCGAATTTTCGGGCCATCATGCCGTCCACCGTGGCCTTGATCAGCTCGATCGGCGTCAGCATGTTGGCGTCGATCGCCTTGATCCAGTCGTCGCGGGTCCAGTTGCGGAAATCGCCGGGCGGTGGGCCGCCGGCGTTGTTGACCAAAATATCCGGGTCGGGACAGGCTTTTAACGCGGCCTCGCGGCCGGCCGGCGTGGTGATGTCGCCGGCGACTTCGGTGACAGTGACGCCCGGATTGGCTTTGCGTATCTCGGCGGCGGTCTTCGCCAGCGCCTCGGCGCCGCGCGCGGTCAGCGTGACATGCACCCCTTCGTTAGCCAGCGCCATCGCGCAGGCGCGTCCCAAACCCTTGCTGGATGCGCACACCAGTGCGCGGCGGCCTTTGATCCCAAGATCCACTGTCTCACTCCCGTTATCAGATGATTTTTGAAGTCCGGTTTCGTTACTGTAGCCAACATCAACGGCCGTGATAAGTGACCCTCGCCGCCTGAAATGCATATCAGCACATCGTAGCCCGGATTACGCTTCGCTCCATCTGGGCTGCACTTGCTGGATTGCTTCGTCGCCTTGCTCCTCGCAATGACGGCGATGAAATCAATTCGCCCGCATCTCCGCCTTGATCATGTCGGCGGCCTTCTCGCCGATCATGATGGTCGGCGCATTGGTGTTGCCGCCGATCAAGGTCGGCATCACGGAGGCATCGACGATGCGCAGGCCCTCAAGGCCGCGGACTTTCAGCTTCGGATCGACCACGGCAAAAGCATCGACGCCCATCTTGCAGGTGCCGACCGGATGATAGACGGTATCGACGCGCTCGCGCAGAACCCTGCGAATATCCTGGTCGGTCTCGATGCCTTGCGTGAACACGTCCGAGGTCTGCAGCGCTTTGAGCGCGGGCGCGTCAAGCAGCCGCCTGGTCATCTTGAAACCGGCCACCATGGTATCGACGTCGGAATCCTCGCCGAAGAAGTTCGGATCGATCGCCGGCGCTTGCAACGGATCGGCGCTTTGCAGCCAGACGCTGCCGCGGCTCTTTGGCCGCAGCAGGCAGACATGGCAGGAGAAGCCGGTGCCCCAGCGCGGCTTGCGGCCGTGGTCGTTCACCATCGCCATGCAGAAATGCAACTGGATATCGGGCACGTCGAGGTCGGGGCGGGTTTTGAGGAAACCGCCGCATTCGGCGATGTTCGAGGTCATCGGTCCGCGACGCTCGCGCCGGTATTGCGCGATCCCCTTGAAAATTCGCGCGATGCCGGCAAACGACAGGCCGGCGAAATACGGCGCGTCCGAGGTGAAGCCGAATACAAAGTCCGGATGATCCTGCAGGTTTTGCCCGACGCCGGGCAAATGATGCGTGGTCGCGATGCCGTGCTTCGCCAGCGCGGCGCTGTCGCCGACACCGGAGAGCATCAGCAGTTGCGGGCTCTGAAACGCGCCGGAGGAAAGGATCACTTCGCGGCGGGCGCGAATTTGTTTTGTCTCCTTGCCCTGGCGGTATTCGACGCCGACCGCGCGCTTGCCCTCGAACAGGATGCGGGTGGCCTGCGCCTGGGTCTCGACCCGCAGGTTCGCGCGGGTTGCCATGAATGGATGGATGTAGCCGCGTGCCGCGCTCCAGCGCTCGCCGTTGTGCTGCGTGACCTGGTAGGTGCCGAGGCCTTCCTGCTCCTCGGCGTTGAAATCCTCGCGGATGCGGAACTGCGCCTCGCGCGCGGCCTGCAGGTAGATGTCCCGCACCGGATTGTCGGAGCGCAGCCCGGTGACATGGAGCGGGCCGCCCTTGCCGTGATACTCGCCGTCGAGTTCGGAATTATCCTCCGAACGCTTGAAGTAGGGCAGCACGTCGGCATAGGACCAGCCGGTGTTGCCGAGCGACGCCCACTGATCGTAATCGCTGCGGTGGCCGCGGATATAGACCATCGCATTGATCGCGGAGGAACCGCCGAGCCCCTTGCCGCGCGGCTGATAGCCGATCCGGCCGTTGAGGCCCGCTTGCGGCACCGTATCGAACGCCCAGTTGTTGACCTTGCCCGAGATCATCAGGATCATCGCGCCCGGCGAGGTTACGACCCAGTTGTTGCACTCGCCGCCGGCTTCCAGCAGCGCCACCGACGTGTTCGGGTCCTCGGAAAGGCGGCTCGCGACCGCGCAGCCCCCGGAGCCACCGCCCACCACCACAAAATCGAATGTATCCGTCATGCATGTCCTCCCCACGTTCCTTGGCCGCAAGGCTGGGCTCTTGCGGAACTTCTGGCAAGAGTGCCGGGGCGGGCTGACTTGGCGGAAATAGCCCGCTTTGAGCGTCATAATACCAAGAAAAGATCGCCCGCGGCCCTTTCCAAAGCGCATCGGCGTTGGTACATACCGCTCGCACCCAGGGGCTTTGGCCCGGGTTGCCTTCTCAGGAAGCCTCCGGACGGGATCGGCGCCTCGGCGTTGGCCAAATCCGTTTCGGTTTTCAGAAAGGCGCGCAATGGCTTATCGCGGGGTGGAGCAGCCCGGTAGCTCGTCAGGCTCATAACCTGAAGGTCATAGGTTCAAATCCTATCCCCGCAACCAAGACAAAACGCCGTCAAGTCAACGACTTGGCGGCGTTATTTTTTTTGCGCTATATCGACGTTTTCTGCATCAAGCATTGAGCAAAACATGACGACCCCCGATACACCAGTCGAATCCCAACCGTTCCAGGCCGAGGTTTCCGAGCTTTTGCACCTGATGGTGCATTCGGTCTATTCGGAGACCGACATTTTCCTGCGCGAGCTGATCTCGAATGCCTCGGACGCCTGCGACAAGCTGCGCTATGAGGCGATCGCCAGGCCCGAACTGATCACGGACGGCGAGCCGCCGAAAATTTCGATCGCGCCAAACAAGAACGACGGCGCGCTCACGGTGGCCGACAGCGGCATCGGGATGGACCGCCAGGAGCTGATCGACAATCTCGGCACCATCGCGCGCTCCGGCACCAGGGCGTTTGTGGCGCGGCTTGCCGAGGCCAAGGACGGCGCCGGCCTGATCGGACAATTCGGCGTCGGGTTTTATTCCGCTTTCATGGTGGCCGACCGCATCATGGTCTCCAGCCGCCGCGCCGGCTCCGATGAAGTCTGGACCTGGTCGTCGTCCGGCGGGTCCGGATTTGAGATCGCGCCGGCGAGCGAGGAAGTCGCAAAACGGATCGCGCGGGGCACCGAGATCGTGCTGCACCTCAAGCCCGAGGCAAAGAAATACCTCGAGACGTACGAGATCGAACGCATCGTCGGCGCCTATTCCGACAACATCCAGTTTCCGATTCTGCTTAAACCCGAAGACGGCGAGCCGCGGCAGATCAATTCGGCGAGCGCGCTGTGGCAGCGGCCGAAATCGGAGCTGACACCGGAAGATTACAAGCAGGCCTATAAGTCGATCGCGAACGCCTTCGACGAGCCGGCGATGACGCTGCATTACCGCGCCGAGGGGCGCTATTCCTACGCGGTGCTATTGTTCGCGCCGTCGGCAAAACCGTTCGACCTGTTCGAGCCGGCGCGCAAGGGCAAGGTGAAGCTCTATGTGCGGCGGGTGTTCATCACCGACGATGCCGATCTGCTGCCGGCCTATCTGCGCTTCATCCGCGGCGTGATCGACAGCGAAGACCTGCCGCTCAACATCTCGCGCGAGATGCTGCAGAACAATCCGCAGCTGGTGCAGATCCGCAAAAGCGTGACCGGCCGGGTGATCGGCGAACTGGAGCAGCTCGCCGAAAAGGAGCCGGAGAACTTTGCGAAGATCTGGGACGCTTTCGGTCCGGTGATCAAGGAAGGCGTCTACGAGGATTTTGAGCGCCGCGAGAAATTGCTGGCGCTAGCGCGGTTCACCACCACGGCGGGCGAGAAGCGGTCGCTGAAGCAATATATCGCGGACCTGAAGCCCAACCAGACCGAGGTCTATTTTCTGGTCGGCGACAGCATCGAGCGGCTGAAGTCGAATCCAAGGCTGGAATCGGCGGCGGCACGCGGCATCGAGGTTCTGCTGCTGACCGATCCGGTCGACGCGTTCTGGACCTCGGCGCGGCTCGATTACGAAGGCAAGCCGCTGAAGTCGCTCAGCCAGGGCGATGTGAACTTCGACCTCGTTCCGCTGCTCGACGAGAATGCGAAGGAAACGCCTGAGCCCGCTGCCGACGAGGCGACGACGATCGCGGCCATCAAGTCAAGCCTCGGCGAGCGCGTCAGCGATGTGCGGGCCTCGACGCGGCTGACCACCAGCGCATCCTGTCTCGTCGCCGCCAGCCATGGGCCTGACCGGGAACTGGAGCGGCTGCTGTCGCAGCACAATCGCGGGACCAGGAGCAAGCCGATCCTGGAGATCAACCTGCGCCATCCATTGGTGGCCGCGATCGCCAGGGCCGAAGCAGGTTCGACGACGACGGACGACCTGGCGCTGTTGTTGCTGGAGCAGGCGCAAATCCTCGACGGCGAATTGCCCGAGGATCCTTCCGCATTTGCGGCGCGCCTCAATCGTCTGGTCTTGCAGGGGATGGCGTAGGGGAGGCCTTCTCGGGAAGTAATAACTCGAAGGCGACGGGTGTGAAGCCGTTCACAGTCGTCGCGAAATCGTTGGAGTAGGATCGCCTCTAGGTTGATAGGTCTATGCCACTCTCTTCGTGACGGTTCTGTTTCCCAATTCCGGGAATGGATTCCGTGCTCGGATAAGAGAACCCCCAGCTTTTCTCATTTTGCATTTGCTTTGATTTCACAGCTTTCCGGTCGGTCTTTGCCTTCGTTCTTAGAAATTGCGAACGCCTCCTCCGATGATTGATCAGAGTAAGTGGCCCGACCGCGCATCGCATTTGACGTAATGCAACGGAGGTCACCATGAGCAAAATCACCAAGGCAGTCGCGCTCTGCAATAACGAGGTAGCGCTCCTTTCTTGGGACGTCGATGGTCTGATTCCGGGGTGCCTTGGCTTCGATATCGTCCGGATTTACCTCGGAGGCACGGGGGAGAAGCGCGGCCTTGCCGCCTGGGTCCCCTTCAAGGGACAAGATAACGAGGGATGGAAGGAGCAAGATACCGGCGTCTGGCCGGTCCAAAAGACAAACTGGCGGGATCTGACCTTGCGGCGCCGACGGGACCGCGCCGAACGCCGTGATGACAACGTCCGGGTCAAATACAGCATACGGCCCGTCGGCAGAATGGCCGAGGGCCTGGAGCGGGTGCCGGTCCGGCAGGAGAAAACCTATACCGGAAATGAGATACCGCTTGGCTATCTTGGCGCGGCCGTCGAGACCAACGAGATTTTCGTGACCTCTGACTACGGCGATGTCCACGCCGCATTCACAAACGGCATTCTTGCCGGTCAGTGGCTTCGACACGCGCTTGAGGACAACAACAAGGACTTCAACCCCGATACGCTTAGGGCCGAGGTCGAGGACCCAGCCAGCGATATTCGCAAATACCTTTACGGCGACGTGCTGGGCTTCCTGGAGACGTTTGATCTGGCCGCGCCAATGAAAAAGGCGGAAAAGTTTATCTCGCGCTCTATGAACTCGATGACGCGGAGCTTGTCGACCTGCTGATTGCCAACGAAATCTGCGGATCGAGATCATCCTGTCCAATTCCAGCGCCGATCGTGACACTGGGGCATGGGACTTCTCGCAACGCCCCGGCGCGCAAGAAATTGCATGATAACGGGGTCACCGTCCAAAACCGCCTGTTCAACAACGCTCATATCGGACACAACAAGTTCGCGGTTTATGTCGATACCCAACGTGTCGCGCGTGCGGTCATGACCGGTAGTACCAATTGGACGGCACTCGGGCTTTGCGGCCAGACCAATAATTCGATCATCCTTGAAAACAACGAGATTGCAGCGGCTTACTTGCGCTATTGGCATCGACTGCACGACGACGAGATCGCCGATCCCCGTCCTGCCTCCGCGCCGGGAAAATAGCTCAACGCCGTTTCAAAGTACGCATGTTTTCGATCATGCCATGGTGAAAGGAAGCACCACCAAGCCGCCAATCAAGAACGGGCAGGAGACTGTTCGTACTCGCGAATTGACGCTACCGAATTGCACTATCAAGCCAAGTCCGCTCTCGATCCCGCGAAAAGAATAGCTCGAATGCCGCCAAACTCGGGGCGTAGCCATTCGGTTACCCATTTTTACCGGCAATTCCTTCGGGGCGACGGCTACGAAAGCTCTTCGTGACTTCCTTGCGACAACCGGGAAGCCAGCTCTCGACTGCCAGGTTTTTACGCCAAGTCGACAAACCGGGTGATGTCTTCGATACGTACGGGAGGCTGGTCGGTGACATCGAGGCCACGATCGGCGGAAAACTCGTCAATATCAACCATTGGCTGGTGGAGCAGGGGTGGGCATTTCCGACGTTTTATGTCCTCAATGACCAACGATGAGATCAACACCCTTCTCGGCGCTTACCAAGACGGCTCGCTCGAAGAAGAGCGGTGTTTGAGCGGAAATATCTCAACAAGTCGGATTGGTCCGTTTAACTTCAGCTTGCTTGACAAGAACGACCTGATAGATAAGGCCGCATTCGGCCGAAAGCGTCGTCGCCACCGGCAGTCAAACTGGTCGGCGGAACAAGGCTTCCAACGATAACGACGAAAACCTTGCCATCTCTCGCGGCGGAATCAGGCCTTGGGGGAGGCAAACGGGGTCCATGTCGGCGACGTCAACGATGACAATTTGTATCGCGCGGAAACACGAGAAATGAACGAGGATTGGTAAGTGAAGCCGGCATTGATCGGGCTCTGAAAAACCGATTACCGCAGTTAAGGCCTTGCCCGCGTTCTTGGTTCGGAAAAGACAAGGCTGACATAATCGACGGTATCCCCACCGAACGGCCGTGAATGGAAATCGGCAAGCAAAACGTGGCGGACGTTTCAGGCTGTCGATCAAGCCTCAGATTGGACCAAGTCGCATTCAGCCGACGGGGTCGAAAAATCAGCGGGACCAGAGCTCGGTCTGCACCCGCCTCATGGACTGATCGCCGCCAAACTTCCCACCGCCCGAACTTGCCGCCGAAGCCACCGGAGCCGCCCATTCGAGCCTGCGATTGAAATGCGGGTGCATGGAACGGCGTCGACGCAAAGCGCTGGTTGCCGCCACTATTCGTGACCCCCAGCTGTTGCCTGAACTTTGGCGGCGTATCGATGTTGGAGCGCGAGATTCCCAGCTGCTGATTGCCGTGAATTTGCGGGAACGATTTCGCAGGCCGGTCGTCAAAGCGGGTTATGCCTCCGCCAAGCCTCGAATTCTGCTCGGTACCGATCTTGGTGCGCGGCAGATCGATGATCTTGCCGGAGCCAGCGCTGTTGTTCCCGGAAGACGCGGTTGTGCCGGGAGAATTCAGCGTCACGATCTGACCGCCCTTGCCGAGCTTGTCCACGCCCAGCTTGCCCAGGCCGGGGCTGTTATTTCCGGGAGAATTCAGCGTGACGATCTGGCCGCCCTTGCCAAACTTGTCGGTATCCAGCTTGCCGAGGCCTGGCAGACCGTTGCCTTGCTGCGGACCATGACCCTGCAACAGGCCGCCGGGATTGAAGCCGGGGTTGCCCTTCGAGATGCCGAGACCACCGCCGAGCTTGATCGAGGGCGGCGCGATGATGTGCGTCGGCTGCGAAAGCGGAACGAGTTTCGGCTGCTCTGCCAGCTTCAGGGCGCTCTGCGCATAGGGGCTGTTGGAGTACTTGTCATAGAACGACTTGTAGGCAATCGGAGAATTCGCGAGCACCGCATGATGCCATGCGTTGGCCTGCAGCAGGCTGCCGAGCAGGAAGCGGATGCGGTCGCACAGCGGGTCCTGCGGGTAGAGGCGGATGAATTCCTGATAGTTGTCGACGGAATTTTCGGCCAATACGTAATTATAGGCCTGGCGCGCGGAACGCGACGGGAGATTGTCAGCCGCATAGGCGGTCTTCATTTGGGCCGGCGCACGGGTTGCCGCAACAGCGGTATCACCGAAGAAATAGAAATCGCTGGTCAGCGACGAGCTTTCCCAAGGGGTCTGCCGTCCATCGGTTAGATCGTTCACCTCGAGACGGACACGCTTGAACAATTGCTCGATCGGCACGTTTTTCTCATGCGCCAGCCGCAGGAATGCATCGGTATAGGGACTGTGGTTGCCGACGCCGTCGAGCGCTTCGGTGCCTGGCGCCGTTGAATAGCCTACGATCGAACCGTTCGGCGCATCGACGATCGCAAGTCCGCGTCCCGCGTCATTGAGGGAGGCGAATGGATTGTTGCGGCAGGCATCGAGGATGACGATACGCATCCGGCTCGGAATCGCCTCCAGCGTCGCCATCACGTCGACCAGCCGGACCGAACCGTCGATCAGATCGGGCTCGGAAGAAATCCTGGCGTCAACCGGAACCAGATAATTTTCGCCGGCAAGCTGCACGCCATGGCCGGCGTAATACACCATGGCCACGGTGTTGGCGCCGCGGCCGGCAATCTTGGCGGAGAAGTCCTGCATCACCTCGATCATCTGGTTGTGATTGAGGTCGGTGGCCGAAATGACTTCAAACCCCGCGGTGTTGAGCAGTTCGGCGACGGCCTTGGCGTCGTTGGCGGGATTTGGCAGCCGGGCCACGTTTTGATAGTTCGAGTTGCCGATCACCAGCGCGATGCGCCGTTCCGGGCCGCCCAAGCCCACGGGATTGCCGACATTGGCCGGCCTGTCCATCGCTTCGGCGTGAGCCGACCTCGCCGGTCCGACCGCCGCCAGACCGGCTAAAAGCAAGGCACCCAATACAATTTTCTTGAAAAAGCTCATGACGTTCTCCTGCAACAAATCTGTTCGCGGGATTGGTTGCAGGCAAACTAGTCGCGGTTCATGCCGAGTATGTGATGTGGGTCACGATCGGCTTGCGCGCGGGCCGCGAACCCGAATCTCAAAACCAGCGTATCTGTTGGAGGCTTCGGAACCAGGTGACTTTGCAGCAATGACCACAGCCAACGGCAGCGACAAGTTCTACGGCAGCATTCCGGTCTTTCGCGGCTTCGGCAAACTGATGGACCCCACGTTGTATTCGCCGTTGCCGGATGACTGGACCATCGGCGTTGCCGATATCGTGGAATCGACCAAGGCGATCGCGCAAGCGCGCTACAAGGCGGTCAACATGGCTGGCGCCGCTGTCATCGCGGCGGTGACCAACGCGCTGGAGGGCCGCGAATTTCCGTTCGTGTTCGGCGGCGATGGCGCGAGCTTTGCGGTGTCGCCCGACGATCTCGAGCGTGCCCGCGATGCATTGGCGGCGACCGCCATTTGGGTCAAGGACGATCTCAATCTGGTGATGCGGGTTGCGCTGGTGCCGGTCGCGGCAATCCGGGCGCAGGGTCTGGAGGTTCGCGTCGCCCGGTTCGGCCCGTCGCCAAATCTGTCCTATGCGATGTTTTCCGGCGGCGGCCTTGGCTGGGCCGAAGCCGCCATGAAGCGCGGCGAGTTCGCGGTGCCGGCGGCGCTATCAGGCACACAGCCCGACCTCACCGGGCTCTCGTGCCGGTTCGAGGAAATGCCCTCGGTGCATGGCGTCATCCTGTCCGTGCTGGTGGTGCCCGCCCGCGGCGCCGATCCAGCGGGATTTCGCAAGCTGATCGAAGACGTCATCGCGCTGGTCGAGCGCAGTCCGGACGCGGGGCGGCCGGTACCCCCTGGCGGTCCGGCGCTTGGATGGCCGCCTGCCGGCTTCGAATTCGAGGCCCGCGCCGCGCGCGGCGGGCCGCTGTTCAAGCGCCGCGCTTTCGTGCTCGCCAACACGCTGTTTGCCTATCTGGTGATGCGCTTCGGCATCAGGGTCGGCGGCTTCGTGCCGAAGACCTATGTGCAGCAGGTCGTGGAGAATTCCGACTTCCGCAAATACGACGACGGATTGCGCATGATCCTCGATTGCACGCCGGAGCTGGAGAGCGCGCTGACGCAGCGCCTCGCCCGGGCTGCTTCCACAGGCGTCGTGCGGTATGGCCTGCACCGGCAGGACGCGGCGATGATGACCTGCTTTACGCCTTCGGCGCTGCGCAGCGATCACGTGCACTTCATCGACGGCGCGCGCGGCGGCTATGCCTCGGCGGCGACCGCCTTGAAGGCGATGCCGGCTTGATGCGCTCGCTCCTCATGGTGAGGAGGCGCACTTGCGCCGTCTCGAACCATGAGGCCCGTGGCCATCCTTCGAGACGCGGCGAAGACGCTGCTCGTCAGAGCCTGTGAGTGTATCTCCGGCCTCATCCTGAGGAGCGCGCCCTTGCGCGCGTCTCGAAGGATGGACGCCAGTCGATGCATTGTGGCCATCCTTCGAGACGCTTGCTTTGCAAGCTCCTCAGGATGAGGTCGGTCCCGGCAATGCGCTCGCTCTCACAGGATGAGGAGATCGCCTCGCTTCAGCGCGCCGAGCGCGTCCAGGTTTCGCTGCCGCAGAGCATGCCAACGCAGCCTTCGACTCTCAACGTGTCCGGACCCGACACCGAAATGTTGCTGGCATAGCTGTTGCCGTCGTCGGCATTGTAGATCTGGCCCGACCATCTGTTCGGGCCGGAGGGCTGCATGCCGGCAAACAGCGGAAGCCCGATCATCGGACGCCTGGCGAGCGAGGGATTGGGATTCTTGTCATCGAGGTGAGGTTTTCCGGTGGCGGGGTTGATCGGGTCCTTCAGCCAGACCACGACCCCGCAAATTCCCCCGCCGCATTTGCTGACGCGCACCTTCGCGTCGCCCGCCTGCGTCAGCCAGATGCCGCTCGCCTCTCCACCGCTCTGCGCGTTCGGCTGGCGCCGCTGCAAACCATGCCGTCAAGATCGCAATGATGACGCCGAATCGGCAAGCCATGGGGGGACCTCAAAAATGCACGCCTCAAATAGCAGCAAACCGGATTCGCGCAATGCTGTATCCACACCGGATCATTGACCTGACGCATGGTCACCAAGGCAGGCCGCAGAGGTCGATGACGCCCTGCCGCGGCGCCCGCTTGAAGTCGTGGACAAAGGGCGCCATCGCCTCGAAGCGAATTCTTCCATCGGGTTGCTCGGCATAGACTTCACCGGCAAAGGGATGCCAGCCGCGGGATTGATAGAACGCGAAATTGTGCGACTCGCAGAACAGAAGCGCAAACTGGACGTCTTCGCGATCGCGCATGGTCTGGATCGCGGCGTCGAGCGCGATGCTGGCATAGCCGCGGCGGCGGCAGTCCGCGCGGGTCGAGACACCGCCGACGCCGCCGATGTGAAGCTTGCGTCCGTTCCAGGTTATGTTGCGGAAGTAAACGCCGACGTGACAGGCAAGGCCGTCCGAGGGCGCTTCGATCATCACGCGCAGGTCCGCGTGGGCCCACCTGACGTGGCCCCAGGGCAGCTTCTGCACCACATCGGCCGGCCACACCGCTTCGAACAGCGGTTTTGCAATGGGCCACGATTCGTCCCCGTTCAAAACCTCGATCTCGATGCTCATTCCACTTTTCTCCGGCGCGCAGCGCTCTTGTCACACGCCTCTGTGAAAACCCAGTGCCGCCGTACCCGCCGTTTTCCCAAATTCAAGTGTTTAAGGCCGATGGAACCTTCTATAAGGGTTGCCGTTAAGCCACGTCTCCCATCATTTTCGGACATCACCCCATGACCTTCACGCTTCCCGCCCTTCCTTACGCCTATGATGCGTTGCAGCCCCATATGTCCAAGGAAACACTGGAATATCATCACGACAAGCATCATCAGGCCTACGTGACCAACGGCAACAACCTGCTGAAAGGCACCGAATTCGAGGGCAAGTCCCTCGAGGAGATCGTCAAAGGCTCGTTCGGCAAGAATGCGCCGCTCTTCAACAATGCGGGCCAGCACTACAACCATTTGCATTTCTGGAACTGGATGAAGCCCAATGGCGGCGGCAATAAATTACCGGGCCGCCTGGAAAAGAAGATCACCGAGGACCTTGGCGGGTTCGAGAAATTCAAGACCGATTTCGCCGCCGCCGGTGTCGGCCAGTTCGGTTCGGGCTGGGCGTGGTTGTCGGTGAAGAACGGCAAGCTCGAGATTTCCAAGACGCCGAACGGCGAGAACCCGCTGGTTCATGGCGCCACCCCGATCCTCGGCGTCGACGTCTGGGAGCACTCCTACTACATCGATTATCGCAATCGCCGGCCGGATTATCTGAAGGCGTGGATCGATCACCTGGTGAACTGGGAGTATGTCGACCAGCTGTTCTCGAAAGCCTGACCGCAAAGGCGAGATTTTCCCGGCGACGAATCTTGGGGCGGCAGCATCCTGGCTGCCGCCTTTTCGTTTGCGCATACCGCTGGGCAATCCTTGCGGGGACCGCGAGCTTGCGGCAAAACCTGCGACCAGCAGGGTGATTCCGTCCTGCCGATCTGGGACAAGCTCTGGATGAATTATCTCCTGGTCTTTATCGGCGGCGGTCTTGGCTCGATGTTGCGTCACCTCGTCAACGTCGTTACCCCGCGCCTGCTCGGAACGGCCTTTCCCTATCACACCTTCATCATCAACATATCAGGCTCGATCGTCATGGGCCTGATCGCGGGCTATCTCGCCTTCAAGGGCGAAGCGTCGCAGCCGTGGCGCCTGTTCCTGATGACCGGCGTTCTCGGCGGCTACACCACCTTCTCGGCGTTCTCGCTCGATGCCGTGCTGCTCTACGAGCGCGGCGCAATCGGGCTTGCGCTTTTTTATGTGCTGGGTTCGGTGGTGTTTTCGATTGCTGGCCTGTTCGCCAGCCTCGCGCTGATTCGCCATTTCACGTGAGGCTTGGCGTGGCAATCCCGCATGGGCATCCGTGAGGCGCGCATAGGTCCTGACACGCTTCCGTTTGCATCGCTGTGCCGGCAAGACTAAGCCAATCCAGCCTCATACCGCGCCAGACCATTCCCTTGTCAGAACTCCCCCAAAAAGATCCGGCGCCCGCCGACGATGCCGCGGAAGGCGAGCGGCGTCCCGCACGTCGTCGCAAGCCGATTGGCTGGTCGATGATCGTGATCGCCGTGCTGGTCGCGGTCAGCGCGGCGCTGGTCTATCGGCGCGACGGCATCGTCGGGCGTCACCGAAATTCTAACCAGCGATCTTTCGCTGTTCGGCGGTATCCTGCCGCGCGTGCTGGCGGGCTGCCTGCTCGGCGCATTCATCGCGGAAATATTGCCGCACGAGAAAGTGTCGCGATCGCTCGGGCCGCAGTCCGGGCTGAAGGGATTGCTGATCGGAACGGCGTTCGGGGCGATCCTGCCGGGCGGGCCGTTTACCGCCTATCCGGTGGCGAGTGCGCTGCTCGCGGTGGGCGCGGATTTCGGCGCCACCATCGCCATGGTCGTAAGCTGGACCCTGATCGGCTACGGCCGCGCGGTCGCCTGGGAATTGCCGATCATGGGCACCGACTTCACGCTGTGGCGCATCGCGATCTCGCTGCCGCTGCCGGTTCTCGCGGGCGCGCTTGGGCGTTTCGTCTACGTCCGTATCTATCCGAAGGACGCGCCGCCGTGAGCGCCGCCCTAATCATCGACATCCTGCTGTGGGGTTCGGTTGCAGCCGTCGGATTGATCGCCCTGCAGCGCGGCCGGCTGGTGCTGACGACGTCGCTGCGCGAGGGCGCCATGGACTTCATCAATATCGTGCCGCGCATCGCGCTCGGCGTGATCGGGTCGGGATATATCGCAGCCGTCATCCCCCAGGAAATCATCACCGGCTGGCTCGGCCCGAATAGCGGCTGGTTCGGCGTCCTCACCGCCGTGATCGCGGGCGCAGCGACGCCGGGAGGACCGGTGGTCGGCTTTTCAATCGGCGCGGTGGCGTTGAAGGCCGGCGGCGGCGCGCCGCAGGTGATCGCCTATGTGGTCGCGTGGGCGCTGTTCGCCTTCCAGCGGCTGCTGCTGTGGGAAATCCCCTTCATGCCGGCGCGATTTGTCTGGTTCCGGGCCGCCGTGACGCTGCCTTTCCCGTTTCTGGCCGCCGCGATCGCGATGGCGATCGGGAGGCCGTGAACCGGACCCTCGCGGCGTCCAGCTGGTGGAGTATTGGCTTTCCCGACCCCACTTCATTTTGGTGGAACCAAGCGGAACTAAAAATAATGTTCACTTTGTAACACGGAAGCGGAACGAAACCTTGGTTCCCGCGTGATCTAGCATTGGGGTCGAGCAAACAGTTGGAGTGCGTTCATGGAAGGACTGTATCTCGGCATTGCTGTCACCAGCCTGAACGCCTTGGTCGCGATGGCAGTAGTTCTGGCCTTTCTGTAAGGCCGCCCAGGCTGGCGGCCCCTCATTTTTCCCCTTCGGTCTTGCCTAGGCCATCTCGCTAGCGATGCGCTCGAATGCATTGCTGCTTTCGTCGGCGCCAAACTCCGAGCGGCTTCCTTAAACCGCTCGGACGCTTTTGTCTTTGATCTTCGGCGTTCGCTTTTGCTCTTCGCCTGGTGTTCCCATACGGCCTCTCAGTGATCCGTAGCCCCATACGTTAGCCGCTTTCCGACTATGCCCTTCAGGCGCGATCGGAGCGCGCGACGTCGTCAACGCAATGCCAATATCCCCAGCCGGTGGACACCACGAATGTTATAATATAACATTTTCTCATGGTTCCCCATCCCCACAGCCAGGCCCACGACCATGGGCACGCGCACGCCCACAGTCATGGGCCGGCCTACGCCGCATCCGGCGCAAGCGGCGCCGTGGTCGATCCTGCGCATGCCTGTCGTCTCCCGGCTCGCGGCCGCGCTCGCGGTCAGCGCCGGCCTGTGGGCCGTCGTATGGCTTGCGATGAGGTGAGCATGGCGGCGCAATTGCAATTCCATGACGTCACGCTGGGTTACGACCGGCACCCGGCGGTGCACCACCTGACCGGCGAGGTCGCCTCCGGCGCCTTGCTCGCCATCGTCGGGCCGAACGGCGCCGGCAAATCGACGCTGTTTCGCGGCATCGCCGGCATTCTCAAACCGCTGGCGGGCTCGATCGTAACGGGCGATCTCGATATCCGGGATATCGCCTATCTGCCGCAGACGGTGGATATCGACCGCAGCTTCCCGATCTCGGTGTTCGATCTGGTCGGCACCGGGCTGTGGCGCGCTACCGGGTTTTTCGGCGGCATGGGCAGGGAAGCGCGCGAGAAGATTGCGCAGGCGCTCGCATCCGTCGGCCTCAACGGTTTCGAGAACCGGCCCATCGGCACGCTGTCCGGCGGACAGATGCAGCGCATGCTGTTTGCGCGCGTGCTGTTGCAGGACGCGCGGCTGATCGTGCTGGACGAGCCCTTCAACGCCGTCGACGCCAAAACCTCGGCCGATCTGCTGGCGCTGGTGCGGCGCTGGCACGCCGAGAAGCGCACGGTGCTGGCGGCGCTGCACGACATGGATATCGTGCGCGCCAATTTCCCCGAAACCCTGCTGCTGGCGCGGGGGCAGGTGGCATGGGGCGCAACCGCCGAGGTGTTGACCGTCGAAAAGCTTCTGGAGGCGCGGCGGATGTGCGAGGCGTTCGACGACAGCGCCGCCGCTTGCGCGGTGGACGACATGCCGTCGCGGGCCGCCTGATCGTGATCGTGTATGACGCGCTGATCGCGCCGTTTACCGAATTCGAATTCATGCGCCGCGCGCTTGCGGCCGCGATCGCGCTTTCGCTGGGCGGCGCGCCGATCGGCGTGTTCCTGATGCTGCGGCGAATGAGCCTGGTCGGCGACGCCATGGCGCACGCCATCCTGCCCGGCGCCGCGATCGGCTTTTTGCTGTCGGGACTCAATCTGTTTGCGATGACGACGGGCGGATTGATCGCAGGCTTTACTGTCGCGATCCTTGCCGGCGTGGTGGCGCGCACCACCGAGCTCAAGGAAGACGCCTCTCTGGCCACGTTCTATCTGGTGTCGCTGGCGCTCGGGGTCACGATTGTTTCGATCAAGGGCACCAATATCGATCTGTTGCATGTGCTGTTCGGCAACATCCTGGCGATGGACGACCAGACCCTGCTGGTCATCGCGTTCAACGCCACCATCACGCTGGTCGTGCTGGCGGTGATCTTTCGCCCGCTGGTGATCGAGAGCGTCGATCCGGTATTTTTGCGCACGGTGAGCCGTGCCGGCGCGCCCGCGCATCTGGCGTTTCTGGCGCTGGTCGTCATCAACCTCGTCAACGGCTTTCATGCGCTCGGCACTTTGCTGGCGGTAGGGCTGATGATTCTGCCCGCCGGCATCGCGCGGTTCTGGTCGCGCGATATCACCGGCATGATCTGCATCGCGGTCGCAAGCGCAATTGTCTCGGGCTATGCCGGACTGGTGCTGTCATTTCAAACCAAGGTGCCGTCGGGCCCCGCGATCATTCTGGTGGCGGCGGTGCTGTACGTCGGCTCGGTATTGTTCGGCAGCGTCAGCGGCCTGTTCCGGCAGATGTTTCCGGGCCGCCACCTCGAAGCGTAGAGCATGATCCGGATCGAATCGGAGAACCGGTTTTCCGAAAGATCGTGCCTCAAACAAAGAGGTTTGAGCTCGATGCGGCGTTTTCAATCCATGGCTTCATTGTGCTGGCGCTCGGTCGACATCGGCTGCTCCCGCGCGCGCGGAAAATCGCTTGAACGTCGTCGCCAGCTTTTCGATCCTCGGCGATTTTGCAAGGAATGTCGGCGGCGAGCGCGTCAGCGTCACGACGTTGGTCGGTCCCGATGGCGACGTGCATGTCTATACGCCGGCGCCGTCGGACGCGCAGAAGATTGCGGATGCAAAGCTCGTTGTCATCAACGGTCTCGGGCTGGAGGGCTGGCTGTCGCGGCTCGTGCAATCCGCAGGCGGCAAGGCCACCATGATCACCGCCTCCCAAGGCATCACCCCGCGCAAGCTCGGCGCCGACGCCGATCCGCACGCCTGGCAGTCGGTCGCCAACGCCAAAATCTATGTGGCCAACATCCGCGACGCGCTGGTTGCCGCCGATCCCCCGGGCGGCGGAATCTACCGCGACAATGCCGACCGCTATCTGGCGAAACTCGATGCGCTCGACCGCGACGTGCGGGCGGCGGTGGCGCAAATCCCGGCAGGCCGCCGCAAGGTGATCTCCACCCATGACGCCTTTGGCTATTTCGCGGCTGCCTATGGCGTCGAATTCATCGCACCGCAGGGCGTCTCGACCGAATCCGAAGCGAGCGCGCGTGACATTGCCGCGATCATCACCCAGATCAAAACCTCGAAAATACCGGCCGTTTTCCTTGAAAATATCAGCGATCCGCGGCTGATGCGCCGGATCTCGACGGAGACCGGCGCCAGGATCGGCGGGACGCTTTATTCCGACAGCCTCACCGGTGAAAAGGGCGATGCCCCCACTTACATTGATATGGTCAGGCACAATATAAAGGCCCTGACGAGCGCGCTTATCGAATAGGGCAGGGGCCTCCCTGCTGCCGGCGCAGCCCGCCAATACCGCTCCGGAGATATTATGCCAGAATTGACGTCCCAAAAGATTCCCGTGACCGTGCTGACCGGCTATCTCGGCGCCGGCAAGACCACCCTTCTCAACCGCATCCTGTCGGAAAATCACGGCAAGAAATACGCCGTCATCGTCAACGAATTCGGCGAGATCGGCATCGACAACGACCTGATCATCGGTGCCGACGAAGAAGTTTTCGAAATGAACAACGGCTGCATCTGCTGCACCGTGCGCGGCGATCTCGTGCGCATCCTCGGTGGGTTGATGAAGCGCAAGGGCAAGTTCGACGCCATCATCGTCGAGACCACCGGCCTTGCCGATCCGGCGCCGGTGGCGCAGACCTTCTTCGTCGACGAGGACGTGCAGAAGAACGCCCGGCTCGATGCGGTGGTGACGGTTGCCGATGCGAAATGGCTGAGCGACCGCCTGAAGGACGCCCCCGAAGCCAAGAACCAGATCGCGTTCGCCGACGTCATCGTGCTCAACAAGACCGATCTCGTCACCAAGGCCGAACTGGCCGAGGTCGAGGCGCGGATCCGCGGCATCAATCCTTACGCAAAACTGCACCGCACCGAGCGCTGCCAGGTCGCGCTGTCCGACGTGCTGGAGCGCGGCGCCTTCGATCTCGATCGCATCCTCGAACTCGAGCCGGAATTTCTCGACGCCGGCGATGACCATGATCATCACGACCACGATCACCACCACGACCATGATGGTCACGATCACGGCCACAGCCATGCCGGGGTGAAGCATTACCATGACGAGGAGATGCAATCGCTGTCGCTGCGATCGGACAAGCCGCTCGATCCCACCAAATTCATGCCGTGGCTGCAAAATCTCGTCGCCAGCGAGGGCCAGAAGATCCTGCGCTCGAAGGGCATCCTCGCCTTCAGCGACGACGACGACCGCTACGTCTTTCAGGGCGTCCACATGATGCTCGAAGGCGATCACCAGCGTGCCTGGAAGGACGGCGAGCCGCGCGAGAGCCGTCTCATCTTCATCGGCCGCGAATTGCCCGAGCAGACCATCCGCGACGGTTTTGAGCGCTGTATCACCACGTGATCAAAGAATTCGATCCGGGCGATAACCCGGCCTCCATCGTTTCGGTCACCGACCGGGTGCGCCCGTTCAAGATCGGCATGCCGGTCACGTCGGTGCATTTTCTCGGCGACAACGCGGCTTTCGTCGGCGCCGAGGAAAGCGTCTTCCTGGTAAGCGGCGAGGGCGCGATATCGCCGGTGGCCGTCCATGGCGGCGGCATCCTGTGCGCGGCATCGGATGGCGAGCGCATCGCGATGGGCGGCGACGACGGCAAGCTGGTCGCGCTCGATGTCAAGGGCGAGGTCACGCTGCTCGCGACCGACCCGAAACGGCGCTGGATCGACAATGTCGCGCTGCATCCGGAAGGGGCCGTGGCATGGTCCGTCGGCAAGACCGCCTTTATCCGCAGCGGCAAGGCCGAGGAAAAATCGATCGAGGTGGCCTCGACCGTCGGCGGACTGGCATTCGCGCCGAAGGGCCTGCGCCTTGCAGTCGCGCATTACAATGGCGCGACGCTGTGGTTTCCCAACATGGCGGCGAAGCCGGAAGTTCTGGAATGGGCGGGCTCGCATCTCGGCGTTGTTTTCAGTCCGGACAACAAGTTTCTGGTCACCACGATGCACGAGCCGGCGCTGCATGGCTGGCGGCTGGCGGATAACCGCCACATGCGCATGACCGGCTATCCCGGCCGCGTCAGGTCGATGTCGTGGAGCGCGGGCGGCAAGGCGCTGGCGACGTCGGGCGCCGATGCGGTGATCGTGTGGCCGTTCGGCAGCAAGGACGGCCCGATGGGCAAGGAGCCCGCGATGCTTGCGCCGCTGCAGGCGCGCGTCGCCGTGGTCGCCTGCCATCCCAAGCAGGATATCCTCGCCGCGGGCTACAGCGACGGCACCATTTTGATGGTGCGGATGAACGACGGCGCGGAGATTCTGGTGCGCAGGAATGACACCGCCCCGGTCGCGGCCCTGGCGTGGAACGCAAGGGCACGCTGCTCGCGTTCGCCGCGGAAGATGGCGACGCCGGTTTGCTGGCGCTGTAGCGAGCGGCATCGGCTAGTCTTGCCGGTTCCCGAGGGAACCATGCGTCTCGGCGTCCGTTGATTCCGCGGGTGATTTGCGGTGATCGAGATGTCTCCGGACGGAACAAAACGCGCTTATTGGAAGGATATGCTTCTCGCGTCCGCGTTGGTCGCGGCGGGGTTTGCCGTATCCGGTCTTTCGCTCAGTGCAGATCGCAGCCCGCAACCCGCAGATGGCGCAGGCTACCCCACCCCTGCAATCATCACCTGCTCCTGCCGATCAGGACAAGCCACCGGCCGAGTCGAAGCCCGGTGGCGAGCGCCCGACCACGCCGGCGCCTGAGCCTGCCCGTCCCGACGCGCAAGCGCAGAAGGCGGGCGCGACGCCGGCGCTGCCGCCGGCTCCGGCCGAGAAGACCGCCGCGCCGATCCCGGACAAGAAATAGTCGCCTTATCGGACGATCCTCATCCTGACGAGCCTCTACATCTCCGACCTCATCCTGAGGAGCGGCCGCTTGTCGTCTCGAAGGATGGTCGCGAGTTCATGCGATGCGTCCATCCTTCGAGACGCTTGCTTCGCAAGCTCCTCAGGATGAGGTCACTAATTTTCCCGGCGCGGTCCTCACCGTGAGGCCGGTAGTGTGTGACGGCGCCATGACGTCTGGCGATCTTTTGACTTGCGATGCCGATTTTACAGCCTCGATTGTCGCCATCAGTTGCCCCATAGTGCCGCTCGGCTCAGCAGCACACGAGGCATGAAATGAAGATCGAGGATGTCAGGCGAAACGCGTATTCGATGCCGCTCACCAACCCGTCATTCCCGCCGGGACCCTATCGCTTCTTCAATCGGGAATATTTCGTCATCACCTATCGCACCGATCCGGAAGCGCTCGCCGCGGTGGTGCCGGAGCCGCTGGAAGTGATCGACGGGACCGTCAAATACGAATTCATCCGCATGCCCGATTCCACCGGCTTCGGCGACTATACCGAAACCGGCCAGGTGATCCCGGTCCGCTTCAACGGCGAGGAGGGCGCCTATACCCACGCGATGTATCTCGACGACGACGCGCCGATCGCGGGCGGCCGCGAGCTGTGGGGATTTCCCAAAAAACGCGCCGCGCCGAAAATCGAGGTCGAGAGCGACGTGCTGGTGGGAACGCTGCATTACGGTTCGGTGCTCTGCGCCTCCGGCACCATGGGCTACAAGCATCGCTGTGTCGATCATGACACCGTGCTGCAGGGCATGAAGGCGCCGAATTTCATCCTCAAGATCATTCCCCACGTCGACGGCTCTCCGCAGATTTGCGAGCTGGTGCGCTTCCATCTCGAAGACATCGTCTTGAAGGAGGCATGGACCGGCCCCGCGGCGCTCGGCCTGTTCCCGCACGCGCTGGCCGACGTGGCGCGGCTGCCGGTGCGCGAAGTGGTCTCCGCGCTGCATTTCAAGGCCGATCTGACGCTCGGGCTGGGGACCGTCGCGTTCGATTATATGAAAAGGTAGGAAATTGTCATTCCGGGGCGCGTGCGCAGACGCGAACCCGGAATCTCGAGATTGGCTTGCGTTTCTTCCGACATCGAGATTCCGGGTCTGGCCCTTCGGGCCATCCCGGAATGACGAAGGGAGGAGGGCGCGAGACGCCCTCACCGCACCAGCACGTTCCGAAACTGCCAGGGATCGCTTTCGTCGATATCTTCGGGGAACAGTCCGGGCCGGTCGGTCAGCGGTGTCCAGTCGGTATAAATGCCTTTCACCGGGCCGAGATACGGCCGCTGGATTTGCAGGCAGCGATGGAAGTCCAGTTCGTCGGCCTCGACGATGCCGGCGGTGGGATTTTCCAGCGCCCACACCATGCCGGCGAGCACCGCCGATGACACCTGCATGCCGGTGGCGTTCTGGTAGGGCGCGATGTCGCGGGTTTCCTCGATCGAAAGCTGCGATCCGTACCAATAGGCGTTCTTGCCATGGCCGTAGAGCAGCACGCCAAGCTCGTCGATCCCGTCCTCGATTTCGTTCTCGTCCAGAATGTGCCACTTCGGCTGCATCTTGCCGGCCGCGCCGAACATCTCGTGCAGCGACAGCACCGCGTCGTTGGCGGGGTGATAGGCGTAATGGCAGGTCGGGCGGTACACCACCCTCTCGCCGTCGCGCACGGTGAAATAGTCGGCGATCGAAATCGATTCGTTGTGAGTGACCAGAAAGCCGTATTGCGCGCCCGGCGTCGGGCACCATGAGCGCACGCGGGTGTTGGCGCCGGGCTGCAAGAGATAGATCGCGGCGCCGCAGCCGTAGTCGTGGGTGCGGCCATTGTCCGGCATCCACTTTTCGTGGGTGCCCCAGCCGAGCTCGGCCGGCTGCATGCCTTCGGAAACAAAACCCTCCACCGACCAGGTATTGACGAAGATGTTCATCGGCTTCGGCCGCTTCGAACGCTGGGTGTCGCGCTCGGCGATATGGATGCCCTTGACGCCGAGCTTGTGGGCGAGGCGGCCCCAGCCTTCGCGGCTTTTCGGCTCCTCGAACGGCGTGTTGGTATCGCGGGCGATGTCGAGCAGCGCCTGCTTGACGAACCAGGACACCATGCCGGGATTGGCGCCGCAGGTGGAGACCGCGGTCGGCCCGCCCGGGCTCTTGTGCTTTGCCGCCAGTAGCGTCTCGCGCAACGCGTAGTTCGAGCGCTTTTCCGGGCCGATTTTCCGGTCGAAATAGAAGCCGAGCCACGGCTCCACGACGGTGTCGATGTAAAGCGCGCCGAGCTCGCGGCACAGCGTCATGATATCGACGGAGGAAGTGTCCACCGACAGGTTGACGCAAAAACCCTGACCGCCGCCGGCGGTCAGGAGCGGCACCAGCAGCTCGCGATAATTGTCCCGGGTGATCGCCTGCTTGATGAAACGCACGCCATGCTGCCGGGCGATCTCGCCGTCCTCATGCGGATCGATGATGACGAAGCGCGATTTGTCATATTCGAAATGCCGTTCGATCAGCGGCAAGGTGCCTTTGCCGATCGAGCCGAAGCCGATCATGACAATGGGGCCGGAAATCTTCGCGTGGATTTGCGGGGACGGGCTCATGAATGGTCTCCGGGGAATGGATGCGCTGGGCGTTTCAGGGAATGGGTCAGGCAGGGCGTCGCTTCGCGGTCACCTCGATCTCGACCTTCATCTCGGGCTTCAAAAGCCCGGCGACGACCAGGATCGTCGCGGCCGGCCGGATATCGCCAAGCGTTTCGCCGCAGACGGCGAGGACTGCGTCCGCATCGCTCGCATCGGTGACGTAATAGGTCGCGCGGACGATGTCGGCCATGGCGAAACCGCCATCCTTCAGCGTGGTCTCGATGGTCTTGAAGCAGTTTCGTGTCTGGCTCGTGACGTCTGCCGGCATGGTCATGGTGGCGTAATCGTAGCCGGTGGTGCCGGCGACGAAGGCGAAATCGCCGTCGATGACGGCGCGGCTATAGCCGGCGGTCTTTTCGAACGGCGAGCCGGTGGAAATCAGGCGGCGAGACATCGGGACCTCGATTTGGGCTTTGCGGAGCGGCGTTTCCAATTGCGGGCTGCGCAGCTTTCGCTATCGCACACCGAACGATATGTCACGCCGGGAAGTGGCACGCAGCCGGCTTCGCCGGCGCGCAAATATGTCCCGGACGATCATCACGGCCAGCAAGATCAAAAGGATGCTCGCAAGGACTCTGCCGCGTGAATTCGGGGCGTCGCGCGCCATGGGTTGTTTTGCGGACATGATGCCAGGCGATCAGGCCGCGTGCGGCGCCGGTCGCAGCGCCTTCTTCGCGCGCGCAGCCCCAATTTTCAGCCCGGAAGCGCCGGTCGCCACGATCATGCCCCAGGCGCCGTCGAGCGCGCCATCGCGCAGTTCGAGACCGAGCAGGCGGTCGCGTTCGAACGCGCCGGGGAGCCGCAGTTCAGCGGTCTTGACCGCCGAGAAGCCGAAGCGGGCATAGTAGGACGCGTCGCCGAGCAGAAGCACGGCGCCATGTCCGCGCGCCTTCGCGGCCGCCAGCGCCTGCCCGACCAGCGCCCTTCCGATGCCGAGCTTGCGGCACGACGGATCGACCGCCAGTGGGCCAAGCACCAGCGCCGGCACGCCGCCAGCGCTGACGTGCCACAACCGGACAGTGCCGACCAGCCGGCCCTGGCGCACGGCCGAAAGCGCGAGGCCTTCGGCGGGCGCGCGTCCGTCGCGCAGGCGCTGGCAGGTGCGCTGATGGCGATTTGCGCCAAAGCAGGCATCCAGCAGCGCCTCGCGCGCCACGACGTCCGAGGCACGTTCCGCACGGATCGCGAACGGATTAGCGCCGGAGGTGAGGGCAACGGGGGTCTTCCGCAAAGCAGTCATGGCACGTCAGTCCTCGCTGCTACCGGCACGGGCCGGCGCAGCGTTGTCAGCAAATTCGAAGGTGAGGGGAGGGAGCCGGCGCACCGGCTCCCGATTATCCTGGCCTCAGGGAGGCGGCCTCAGATGTGGTAGGTCCGCAGCGGCGGGAAGCCGTTGAACGCCACCGACGAGTAGGTCGACGTATACGCCCCGGTGCCCTCGATCAGCACCTTGTCGCCGATCTCCAGCGTCACCGGCAGCGGGTACGGGATCTTCTCGTACAGCACGTCGGCGGAATCGCAGGTCGGGCCCGCGAGCACGCACGGCGTCATTTCCGCGCCGTCATGCGGGGTGCGGATCGCGTAGCGGATCGACTCGTCCATGGTCTCGGCGAGGCCGCCGAACTTGCCGATGTCGAGATAGACCCAGCGCACCTCGTCCTCGTCGCTCTTCCTGGAGATCAGCACGACTTCGGTCTCGATGACGCCGGCATTGCCGACCATGCCGCGGCCCGGCTCGATGATGGTCTCCGGGATCTGGTTGCCGAAATGCTTGCGCAGCGCACGGAAGATCGAGCGCCCGTACTGCACCACCGGAGGGACATCCTTGAGGTACTTGGTCGGAAATCCGCCGCCCATGTTGACCATCGAGAGGTTGATGCCGCGCTCGGCGCAGTCACGGAACACGGTCGAGGCCATCGCCAGCGCGCGGTCCCACGCCTTCACCTTGCGCTGCTGCGAGCCGACATGGAACGAGATGCCATAGGGCTCCAGGCCGAGGCGCTTGGCGAGGTCGAGCACCTCGACCGCCATCTCCGGATCGCAGCCGAACTTGCGCGACAGCGGCCATTCGGCGCCGGCGCAATCATAGAGGATGCGGCAGAACACCTTGGCGCCGGGGGCGGCACGGGCGGTCTTTTCGACTTCCGCGGTGCAATCGACGGCAAACAGGCGAATGCCGAGCGCGAAGGCGCGCGCGATGTCACGCTCCTTCTTGATGGTATTGCCATAGGAAATGCGATCGGCGGGCGCACCGGCGGCAAGCGCCATCTGGATTTCGGCCACCGAGGCGCAATCGAAGCACGAGCCCATCGAGGCCAGCAGCGACAGCACTTCCGGCGCCGGGTTTGCCTTCACCGCGTAGAACACGCGGCTGTCCGGCAGCGCCTTCGAGAAGGTCTGATAGTTGTCGCGCACCACTTCGAGGTCGACGACGAGACACGGCTCGACGTCCTGGCCCTCGTTGCGGCGGTTGCGCAGGAATTCCTGAATACGTTCGGTCATAGCACCCTCCAAACGGCCCAGCGACGGGACGCGTTCAAATGTGATCTCGGATAAGAGCGCTTCGGCCACATCGCGCGATGGAGGCGCAACGAGGCCAAAAAACTCGAACCGAATTGTGCTGCCGTGGATTGGTTGGGAATGATCCCGCCCGCACACCTGGCAATGAAGGACAAGCCTCTTCGGTATTCGCGCCGGCTGGTGGAAAGCCGGCAGAGACCAAAAAAGCCCGATCCGTCGTTGCTTTAAGTCGCGTCCCCCGTTGAGAACGAGGTGCGCCGGTTCGCCTCCGGCTGCCAGTCACGGTTGCAAGGAGCGAAGAGACCTTCAACGGCATCTCTTGAGAGAGATGCTGGCCTCTCAAGTCTCAGATGACTTGAGCGACCCTCGGTTCTTCATCCCTTGGCGGCTGTCCGGCCTCTTGTCCGGATACCTACCGACTGACACACGACCACAGGCACGTGCGAAATTGGGCAAGACTGCAAATAAGGGTTTTGAGTTTGCTTCGCAACATTTTTTTTGGGCTGACCACAAATTTGCCTAACGCGCGCTTGCGAGCGCAGCTCTCGGCGCGCGCGAGAGCGCTGAATGTGAACAGACGTTAAGCTTGTTTAATGGGCCGAAAGCATTTCACGCGAAGCGGCGAGCGGCTTTGTCGTTGAGCCGGCCTACGCGCGCCGCGTAAACGGCTCGACGCGCTGCGCGGCACGGATGAATGTCGCCATCACGAAGACGCCGATCGAAAACAGCACGGCCTGCAGGATGTGCGCGCCGGTGTCGTCGAGACCGAGCAGGATCGCAAGCGCCCAGCCGCCGGCGAACGCCGCGCCGAACACTTCGGCGCCGATCAGGATCGCCGCGCTGATGACGGTGATGACGGTCGGCCAGATGATCTGGCGGCGGCGGTCGGGGAGGGCTGTGAACTCATGGGACCTGTATCCAGTTTGGCCGCAATCTCCCCGAAAAGTGCCCCGCTATCAAGCGTAAAAGGCCCAAAAAAGCCCCATCGCGTGATATAACTTCCTCAATATATTTCGGACGAAAACGGGAATTGTTGATGTCAGAAACCCAGGAAACGGTCGCCACCTCGCAGGCCCCGGTAAACCCGCTTCTGAAGGCGTGGCAGACGCCGTTCGAGACGCCGCCATTCGCGGAGATCAATCCGGAACATTTCCTCCCCGCCTTCGAGCAGGCCTTTGCCGACCACGCAGCCGAGGTCGCCGCGATCACCCACGATCCCTCCGCGCCGGATTTTGCAAATACCGTCACGGCGCTGGAGCGCTCCGGAAAACTGCTCTCCAAGGTGTCGGCGGTGTTCTATGACCTGGTGTCGGCGGATTCAAACCCGGCGCTGCTCGAGATCGACAAGGAGGTGTCGCTCAGGATGGCGCGGCACTGGAACCCGATCATGATGAACGCGGTGCTGTTCGGCCGGATCGCGATGCTGCACGAAAATCGCGCCACGCTGCCCCTGACAGCCGAGCAGAAGCGGCTGCTGGAGCGCACCTATACCCGCTTCCGTCGCGCCGGCGCCGGCCTCGACGACGCCGCCAAGGCGCGGATGGCGGAGATCAACGAGCGGCTGGCGCATCTCGGCACGGCCTTCAGCCATCATCTGCTGGGCGACGAGCAGGACTGGTTCTTGGAACTCGGCGAGGCCGATCGCGACGGCCTCCCGGACAGTTTTATCGCCGCCGCCAAGGCCGCAGCCAGCGAGCGCGGCATGGAGGGCAAGGCGATCGTGACGCTGTCGCGTTCTTCCGTCGAGCCGTTCCTGAAGAGCTCCACCCGGCGCGACCTGCGCGAGAAGGTCTACAAGGCCTTCGTCGCCCGCGGCGACAATGACAACGCCAACGACAACAACGCCATCATTGTCGAGATCCTCAAGCTGCGCGAGGAGAGTGCCGGGCTGCTGGGCTTTCCGACCTTCGCCGCCTATCGGCTGGAGGATTCGATGGCCAAGACGCCGGAAGCCGTGCGCGGCCTCCTGGAGCGGGTCTGGAAGCCGGCGCGGGCGCGGGCGCTCAGGGATCGCGACGACTTGCAGGCGCTGGTTGCGGAGGAGGGCGGCAATTTCGCGCTGGCGCCATGGGACTGGCGCTACTACGCCGAAAAGCTGCGGCAGGTCAGAGCCAATTTCGACGACGCCGCCATAAAACCCTATCTGGTGCTCGATCACATGATCGAGGCCGCCTTCGATACGGCTCACCGCCTGTTCGGCGTCACTTTCTCCGAGCGCAAGGACATCCCGGTCTGGCACCCGGATGTGCGGGTCTGGGAAGTCAAGGACGCCGCCGGGCAGCACAAGGCGCTGTTCTATGGCGACTACTTCGCCCGGCCCTCGAAGCGCTCCGGCGCCTGGATGACCTCGCTGCGCGACCAGCAGAAGCTCGACGGCGACATCTATCCCTTGGTCATCAATGTCTGCAATTTCGCCAAAGGCGCCGACGGCCAGCCGTCGCTATTGTCGCCGGATGACGCGCGGACCCTGTTCCACGAATTCGGTCACGGCCTGCACGGGATGCTGTCGGAGGTGACCTATCCCTCTTTGTCCGGCACCAGCGTCTTCACCGATTTCGTCGAGCTGCCTTCGCAGCTTTACGAGCACTGGCAGGAACAGCCGGAGGTGCTGCGCCAATTTGCCCGGCATTACCAGACCGGCGAGCCGCTGCCGGACGACCTCTTGCAGCGCTTCCTTGCCGCGCGAAAATTCAACCAGGGCTTTGCCACCGTGGAATTCGTCTCCTCGGCGCTGATCGACCTCGAATTCCACACCCAGCCGGCCTCGGCCAGCCAGGACGTGCGGGCCTTCGAACGCGCCGAGCTGGAAAAAATCGGGATGCCGGCGGAAATCTCGATGCGGCACCGGCCGCAGCAGTTCGGCCATATTTTCTCCGGCGATCACTACGCCTCAGGCTATTACAGCTACATGTGGTCGGAAGTGATGGATGCCGACGCGTTCGGCGCATTCGAGGAGGCCGGCAACATCTTCGATCCCGCTGTCGCAAAACGCCTGCACGACGACATCTATTCGTCGGGCGGCTCGCGCGACCCCGAAGAGGCCTATATCGCGTTCCGCGGCCGTGAGCCGGAGCCCGACGCGCTGCTGCGCCGCCGCGGCCTGCTCGAAACATCAGAGGCAGCCTGACATGAGCATCGTGATGCGCGGCTTGCTCGGTTTGCTGTTGCTCGCCGGAGCTTGCGCCCTTGGCGCAGGCGCGGCGCAGGCCCATCCGCATGTCTGGATCACCGCAACCAGCGAGCTGATGTATGCCCCTGACGGCTCGATCACCGGCGTGCGTCACGCCTGGACCTTCGACGACATGTTCTCGACCTATGCGTTGCAGGGCATCGAGACCAAGACCAAGGGCGTCTACAGCCGCGAAGAACTTAGCTCGCTGGCGCAGACCAATGTCGAATTGCTGAAGGAATTTGCCTATTTCACCTACGCCAGGGCCGACGGCAAAAAGGAAAAATTCCAGGAGCCGGTCGACTATTTCCTTGAATACAAGGATGCCGCGCTGACCCTGCACTTCACGCTTCCGCTCAAGGCGCCGGTGAAGACGAAGCAGCTGGCGCTGGAAGTGTTCGATCCGAGCTATTTCATCGACTTCCAGCTCGACGACAAGGACCCGATCAAGCTGGTCGGAGCCCCCGCCGCCTGCCAGCTGAAAATCCAGCGGCCGAACGACGGCACCGCCAATGCCCAGAAGCTCAGCGAGCAGAACTTCATGAGCGGCGACAATTCGAACTACGGGGCGATGTTCGCCAACAAGATCACGGTGGATTGTCCATGAGGCTGACGATCGGCTTTGCGCGCGCGCTGGCGATTGGCGTCGCGGCGGCGGTGGTTGTGCTGGCGCTCGACAGCGCCGTCCACGTCCTGATGGCTCAAAACCCGTTCGGCGGTCCGCGCCCGAGTGCCGAGCCGCAGGTCGGCGGTATCGTCGGATGGCTGTTGTCAAAGCAATCCGAATTCTATCGCGAGATGTCCTCGACCATCCGCGCCGCCAAGTCCGACGGCAGCGCGGTCTGGACGCTGCTCGTCATCTCGTTTGCTTACGGAATATTTCACGCCGCAGGGCCCGGTCACGGCAAGGCGGTGATCTCGTCCTATCTGGTCGCCAACCAGGAGACCGCGCGGCGCGGCATCGTGCTGTCGTTCGCATCCGCGCTGATGCAGTCGCTGGTCGCGGTGGCGATCGTCGGGATCTGCGCCTGGCTGCTCAACGCCACCGCGAAAACCATGTGCGGGGCCGAAAGGGCGATCGAGATCGCAAGCTACGCCCTGATCGCAGCGTTCGGCGCCCGGCTGGTCTGGACCAAGGGCGGCGGATTCATTCGCGCGCTGCAGGCGCCGCAACCGTTGCCGGCGATGGCGCTGGCCGCAGGGGCGCCCCACGATCATGCCGGCCGTGGCCACGACCATCATCACCACGGCCATTCGCATCCTCACGCCCATGTCGCGCATCGCGGCCATGAGCATCGTCACGATGACCACGGGCACGATCATGCCCAAGGTCACGTCCATGACGAACATTGTGGCCATTCCCACGGCCCTGTTCCAACCGAACTCGCCGGCCCCGGCGGCTGGCGGCGCGGTTTTGGTACGATTTTCGCGGTCGGTCTAAGGCCCTGCTCGGGCGCGATCCTGGTTCTGGTGTTCGCGCTGGCGCAGGGCATGTTCTGGGCCGGCATCGCCGCGACCTTCGTGATGGGGCTCGGCACCGCGATCACGGTAGCGACCATTGCGGTCATCGCGGTGTCGGCAAAAGACCTGGCGCGGCGCCTGAGCGGGGCCAGCGAAGGCGGCGGCGCGCTGATCATGCGCGGCGTGGAATTCGGTGCGGCGGGGCTGGTGCTATTGTTCGGCGTCGGCCTGCTGTTCGGCTACATCGCCGCCGAGCGCGTGACCTGCCTGTAGTCTGGGCCGGACGGTTCATCTTCGCGTCTTCATTGCTGATGTCCGCTTTTCGCCCGATCGCGGCCTATCTTGGCGGTCTAATTTAGCCAAATGTCGCGATGTGTCCTGAACGGACATGGGGCTTACTCAACCACCTTGTCGGCGATGGCCAGCAGCGTCGCCGGCACGGCGAGCCCGAGCGCCTTGGCGGCTTTCAGGTTGATCGACAATTCGAATTTGGAAACCTGATAAAAGGGGACGTCAGCGGGATTGGCGCCGCGCAGGATGGCCTCGACGTTGCCGGCCATCCGCTTGATCAACTCCTTCAGGTCGAAGGAGTAAGCCATCAGGCCGCCGGCATCGACGGCTTCAACAAAGGCATGAATGGCCGGAATACGCACCTCTGCGATTGACTCCGAGATCACAGCGCGGTTCGTCAACGCATCCGGACTATCCATCACCATGATCGCATCCGCGCCATCGCGGGACGCCTGCGTAACGGCGTTGCGATAAGTTGTTGCGTTGCCGGGTAGATCGATCGGCAGGTGGACAACAGCAATCCCGGCAGCGTCAGCAGCGGCGCGCACCGGATCGCCCGCCCAACGTTCCCACACACCTCGCGGGACGATGCAGGCCAGTTTCGACATCGCCGGAAACATTTCACGCAACAGCGCGATCCGCTTGCCATGGATCGACGGGCCCGCCTCGACACTAACACCGGTGATGTTGCCGCCGGGGTGAGCCAGACTTTGAGCGAAACCGGCCGCGACCGGGTCGTTCGTTGTCGTGACGATCGGAATTTTCGTGGTCTCGCGTTTGAAAAACGAAGCGCCCGGAAGAATGACGTAAATGACATCGGGATTGCTGCGGACGACCTGCGCAGCCAGCGCGGCCGGGTCTGATTGATATTGTTCCTTGCCGTAGCGCTCAATCGTCAGGTTTTGGCCCTCGATCTGGCCGAGACGCCGAAGTTCAGCCAAAAATACCGAGATATAGTTGCCGCTGTCCTCCTGCATCTGCGAATGCGAACCCGACACACTGACAATGGCCAGACGCTTTGTGTTGGCGACAGGCTGCGCCGCGACACGCGTTGCCGCAGCAAACGATACTGACCCCACCACAAAATCCCGCCGCCTCATGTCTGCCCCCGGCTTCAGCCAAGTGGTATCGTAGCGTTCAAACGACTGCGCTGAAAGGGCGGATAGCGGGCTGGATCGCCTATCTACGGAATGCGCCGACGTCAGTTTTGGGTGACTCGCGACCGGGTCGTGCCGGCAACAGGTTCGGCCATGTCTGCTGTGCCCTTAAAGCGGAAACAATTACGGAGAACTAAATTAGCAACTCCGCGACAAACCATTGCCTGCCGCATCGAGAGTTGTCCGTAGCCGGATGGAGCCAAGCGGAGCCAAATGTCGCGATGTGCCGATTTCAGACTCTTGCACCGCAACGACGAGCGTCCTTATTCTATTACGCGGTCCGCCTGCGCGACAAGGACGGGCGGAAGATCGAGGCCAATTGCTTTCGCGGTTTTAAGGCTGACGATCAGTTCAAATCGGCGAGGCCGTTGGATCGGCAGGTCGCCCGGACTAGAACCCCGCAAAATTTTGTCGACCGAAGGGACCGCACTCTGCACAAGCTCTCGAAATATGGGTCCGTAACACAGAAGGGGATGGGGCGGCGCGAGGCGTGTCCAATCAAAATCCGCGACCGTGGGCAGGCCTTTGTCCACGGCAAACTGTGTCACGACCGACATCTCCTTGGGAAAAAGGGACGTCAGCAGCAGGCCCTCCGGGCTCCACCGGTCGATCTCGGCGAGCGCAGCCTGTACCCGATCGGAATTCGCGACCTCGACGATGTGAAGCTCTAGGTTAAGCAAGCGCGCAGCACTATTGAGTTCAGCGTAGCCTGGCTCGATCTCCTCTTTTGGAAACGCGGGAATGACGTAAGTCCACAAGATGCCGACACGCTTGATGTCCGGCTTGGCCTCGCGGAGCAGTTGCACCAACTTGCCCCAGACCCCCGTCTCCGCATAAATCGCGTTGCCCGTCACATTCCTTCCGGGCTTGGCGAGGCTGTCGGCCACGCCAGCCTCGACCGGGTATCCAGAAGTCAGCATCACGATGGGAATTGACCCCGTTGCGCGTTGCGCGGCGAGCGCATAGGCGGTTGATAAAGTGCAAATGAGGTCAGGCTTGTTCGCCACCACGCGTTGTGCGGCTTCATCCAATGGGCTGCGGCTGCCTGCCTCGATCCCTGATGGCATGACGATGTAGTCCCGCCCCTCGATCCAGCCGAGGACGCGCATATCTGCCCGCCAGACCTCTAGCGTTGCCGGAACGAGATCGGGAAAGAAGGCGATCCGTCTGGAAGCTTTGTTGGTATTCTGCGCTTGCGTGGCAAGCGGCCACGTCGCCACTGCACCGCCGACTAGTGTAATGAACTCGCGCCGTTGCATGTATCCCCCAGGGAACACACCTGTCATAACAGGTTACGACCGGGCGGCGAGTGAGAAATGGCACACAAACGGCCTCAAATGCTGATCTAGCCGAATGTCGCCTTTGTGTCATTCTCGACCGGGTCGTGCCGGCATCAGGTCCAGCCATGTCCGCGGTGCTCTTAAAGCGGAAACAATTGCGGAGCACTAGCAACTCCGCGACAAACCATTGCCTGCCGCATCGAGAGTTGTCCGTAGCCGGATGGAGCCAAGCGAAGCCAAATGTCGCGATGTGCCGATGGCGGACATCGCCAGGTGCGCGTGAGGATGCAGGGCAACGCCAAGCGAGTGGCCGTCGTTCAAATTGGAACAAGATCGGGAAACACGGGCGCGCCTGTGAGGCGACGCCCGAGCCGTCAACGCGTGGCGTTGTAGGCATCGCGCAGGACGTTCGTCTCAAGCTCCAGATCCTCCAGTCGATGCTTGACGACATCGCCGATGCTGACGATACCGGCGAGCTTGCCGCCGCGCAGTACCGGCATGTGGCGCACGCGATGGTGCGTCATCAGGTTCATCACGCGATTGACACTATCGTCCGGGGACACGGTGGGCACACCGTATTGCATGATTTCCTTCACAGGCATCGACCCGGCTGCCTCGCCATACCGAGAAAATGCATGAACGATTTCACGTTCGGAAATGAGACCAAGAATAGCGTTATCGCTCGTCACCACGAGAGCGCCAATATTCTTTGCGCTGAGCCAGTCTGCCGCCCTCTTGATGCTGGCCTCCGGAGCTATTGTTGCGACGTTGGTGCCCTTCCGCCTCAGAATGCTTTCGATGGTCATAGTCTCCTCCCATCGTGCGGCCTAGCCGCCTGTCTCATCTCGCCCCCGCAATTGGGGGGCATGCCATGGAAACCGTTCTCCTCTACGAGGAGCGTTAGCATATCATATCGGCAGCAAGCCGTCAGTGCGCTTCGGGAACCGGGCAACCGGTCAGCGGCGAACCGAGGATGCGTTTCGTGGAGCCCTCTCCTTCGGTCGGCGGTTGCGGATCAGGCTCTTGCCTGTGAGCGGCGGAGCCATTCGTCGAGACCGATGCGGCCGAGGCGCGCTTCGCCCAACGGTACCAGCGAGCGCTCCTCGACCCGGCCGCCCCAGTATCGGGCCTCGGGGTCGCTCACGACCTCGCGCGGGTCGCCGACCGCCTTCAGATAGCGGGCGATGATTTCGTTGAACGGCGCTCGTTCCGGGCCGGCGATATCGACGATGCCGCTTCGCGGCGCAGCCAGCGCCACATCGGCAACGATGGCAGCAACGTCGTCCGCCGCGATAGGTTGGAACAGGCCGGGCGAGAGCCTGATCTTGTTTCCATCCGCGCTTGCAGCGGCGATGGTACCGAGGAATTCCAGAAACTGGGTCGCGCGGATGATGGTGTAGGGGATGCCGGAGGCCTCGATCAGTCTCTCCTGGGCGACCTTGGCGCGGAAGTAGCCGTTGTTGGGCGTCCGGTTAGTTCCGACGATGGATAGCGCGACATGGTGGCGGACGCCGGCTGCGGCCTCCGCCGCGAGAAGGTTGCGCCCCGAAGTCTCGAAGAACTCCAGCACCGCCTTGTCTTCAAATGAGGGCGAATTGGCGAGGTCGATCACCACCTGCGCGCCGGCCACGGCCTCTTTGAGGCCCTCGCCGGTGATGGTGTTGATGCCGCTTTTGGGCGAGGCGGCGACGACCTCGTGGCCGCCCTGGCGCAGAATGGCGACGGTCTTCGAGCCGATCAGGCCGGTGCCGCCGATCACGACGATCTTCATGGTTGACCCTCCGTTGTCGATGACTGGAGATAATCCTTACTGGCGACCCCTAAATGGGGTTCGAAAAGTGAATTCAAATGCTCGTGAGAAAAATATCCGGTCGCCGCTTCGCACTCAACAGCAGCATAACATGCCGCGCGGCTTTTAGGTGCGCAAGGGCCGTATATCCGCCGTACTTGATGAACCAAGATTGCGGATTGCGTATCCGGCGGCACTAACGCTTGCGGGGATGCCCTTTGACGCTGAAAGCAATGCCGGCGTTCGCAATGATAACCATAATCGGGTTCGGGGTTCAGGCCGAAGCGCGGACGCCGTGCCAGGAATACCTGCGACTGCGCAACGCGGCCACGGAGGCCTGGAAGCAGGCGATGAGAGCACCGCCATCGGAGCGCTGCGGAGCATTATATCATGCCTCCCGGGCCGCGGAGGCGACACTCAACTACGCAGATAACAATCGCGAGTCATGCGACATTTCTGTCCAATTGTTGAAGCAGGTGGAAGGGTACCACCGCGAGGCGGTACAGGCTCGCGACAATGCTTGTGCCGGACGCCCCCTTCGACCATTTCCGGCAGATATCGTCCCGCGTTGAGATCACAGGAGACTTGGTCCCGAGCGCCATGTCCGCTAAAGCTCAATCGCTACCACATTATCCGATCATCGCGCCTACGGCCCGGAAAAATTGTCTTCTCAGAATTTTGACAACAAAGCTAGCTGCACGTCGATGGTTCTCCGCCATGCGATCTGGCAGCTGCCATCAGTTATTTTTCCTTGCGATGGCCAGAGCGCGATTTCTGATGGCGTCGGCGTCTTTCGGATCGAGCTTGAGCACCCGGTCGAAGTCTTGAATAGCCCGATCGTATTGGCCTTTGCTTATGTAGGCGAGGCCGCGATTGTTCAGGGCATCGGGATAGTTCGGATTAAGCGTGATCGCCAGGTCGAAGTCTTGCATGGCGCGGTCAACTTGGCCGCTTTGGTAGTAAGCACTGCCACGATTGTTGAGGGGAATGGCCTCGTTCGGATCAAGCTTGATCGCCTTGTCGTAGTCTTGGATGGCGCGATCATATTGGCGCTTAGCGAAGTAGGCGTTGCCGCGATTGCTGATGGCTGTGCCGTAGTTCGGATTGAGTTTGATTGCCTCGTCGTAGTCCTGGATGGCGCGGTCCCATCGGCCTTTGTTGCTATATGTGAGGCCGCGACTGTACCAGGCGTCGACGTGGCCCGGATTGATCTTGATCGCCTGGCCGAAGTCTTGAATGGCGCGGTCGGATTTGCCCCGCATGCCATTTGCAATGCCGCGATAGTAGAAGGCGGTGGCGTCATTCGGATTGAGTTTAATTGCTCGATCATAGTCTTGGATGGCGCGGTCAAAGTCGCCCGTGACTCTGTAGGCGGTGCCGCGGCCGTTGAAGGCCGCTGCATTGTCGGGCTCGAGCTCTATCGCCTTGCTGAAGTCCGCGATCGCCCGGGCAGTGTCGCCGATCGCCTGGTAGGCGATGCCCCGCGAATTATAGAGTTCTGAATTATCGGGCTGGATGGCGATCGCCTGATCGAAGTCGTGCAGCGACAGGTCGTAATTCTGCGCGTTACGATACGCGACACCGCGCCCGCTCAGGGCCGGAACGAGTCTCGGCATCAGCGCCAGCGCCTGGTTGTAATCGGCGATTGCCGTGGCCGTATTGCCGTCGGCGCGAGCGGCGTCGGCGCGGAACGTGTAGGATGCCGCGCGGTCGAGGGTACTTGAGCTTGGCGCCTCGATGATCCGAGTGCAGGCGGCGACAACGTCAGCGTTAGCCGGAAGTGTTGCGCAGGCCTTCTGGTCAGCCGTTGGAGTGAACGCGTCGGCCGGGGAGACCACAGTGCTCGCAACGGCGAGAATAGCTGCGAAGCGAAGCAAGGCTGCCTCCCCTGGGCTCGGAACAAGGCATCGTAGCGGGTCAACCTAGCACACTGGAAGTGGTCGGGCGTTGGCTTCAAGCACAGGTCGTTAAGCGATGGCCCATGTCGCAGTTGGGTCAAAAGCTGAAAAGCTCACTATGAGCACATGTTTCTGCTTCACCCCTGAAAGCAGACATTGCACTACGCACTCGCCATGTCCGTTTCGTGCCAATAGGCGACATCACGCCTCACTCGATCACTTCGTCGGCGCGGGCGAGCAGCGACGGTGACAATTCGAGGCCTAGAGCTTTCGCGGCTTTGAGATTGACGATCAGATCGAACTTGGTCGGTTGCTCGACCGGAATGTCGCCCGGTTTCGCTCCGCGCAGGATCTTGTCGACGTAGTCGGCGGCGTGGCGGTAATGGCTGGCCAGGTTGGCGCCATAGGACATCAGGCCCCCCTCGTCGGGAAATTCACGATAGCCGTACAGGGTGGGAAGTCGGCTTGCGGCGGCCAGCGCAACGATCCGGGATCTGTAGTTATATGTGAGCGCATCATCGAACGCGATGAGTGCCCCGCATTTGCCTCGCGTGGCAGCCGCAAATGCCGCCTCGAAATCCTCTGACGCCCGCGCTTCGACAGGTTGAAGCTCCAGCCCCAGCTCGCGGGCTGCCGGCTCGGTCTGCCGCCAGAAGAGGGCATGAATCGGGTTGACTGAGTTCGACAGGACGGCGACCCGAGCGAGCCCCGGCACGACCTCTTTGAGCAGCTGCATGCGTTTGCCGATGATCTCAGTATTCATCATGCTCGGCCCGGTCACGTTGCCTCCGGGTCGCGCGAGGCTCGCCACGAAGCCGAGCCCGACGGGATCGCCGCCCCCGGCCATGACGATGGGGATCGTCCGGGTGGCGTTCATGGCTGCCTGCACTGCTGCGCTGGTGGTGGCCACCAGGACATCCACCTCGAGCCGGACCAGTTTTACGGCCAGCTCGGGCAACCGCTCTTGCCGCCCCTCGGCGTAGCGCTCCACCAGCGTGAAGGTTTGCCCTTCGACGTAGCCCAGTTCTCTGAGCCTTTGCTGGAAGGCCCCGACGGCGTGCTCAGTCGCAGCGGGGTTGCTGCCGGCAATGAAACCGACCCGCGGGATTTTCGGCGGCGTCTGTGCGCCGACGGCCAGCGGCCACGCCGCCGAAGCAGCCGTCGCACTGCCCAAGAGCGCGATGAAATCGCGGCGTTTCATTGCACTGCCCCCAACTGCCGATGGAGGCACCCTAACACAGCTACTGCAATAACCTTCTGGGCTAAATCGCTTGCTCAGCGCGGTCTTAAGGCGGGAGCCGTATTTCCAATAGGTCGATGTCCGCTTCGGGTTAAAACCGGAAATACTCGCGGCGAGCAGATGTTTTCCGCGCTACCCCGGAAAGCAGACATTACGCTACGCACTCGGCATGTCCGTTTCGGCCAACAGGCGACCTCACTCCCGTTTATTCGATCCACCTTGTCAACGCTCGCAAGCAACCTTGACGGAAGTTTTAGGCCGAATGTCTTGGCGGTCTTGTCTCGAAGGTCTAGCTTGTCGGTGCCGTTTTGGCTGCCTTGGACTATCGTTCATTTGCAACGAGGGGGAGCTGACGATGAAGACGATTTTGGTACCAACCCAAAATATCCCGGCCATGAAATCCACGCTCGAGACCGCGGTGCTGCTCGCGCAGCGCACCGGCGCCTATCTCGAGGGTATTCCACTGTGGTATGGCGTTCCCGAGTTTGTAGTGGCAGAGCTGGCCAGCGCCTTTTCCATTGAAACCTATCGAGCGCGGCGCGACGAAGAAACCGCGGGAGTGCGCAAGCTCTTCGAGACCTTCATGCAGGAGCACGGTATTGCTGCTGCCAGAACGATCGCGGACCGACCTTCGTTTGGCTGGTTTGCCGAGGTGCCGCCGGGTGAAGACCTTGTCGGCAGCTATGGCCGCGCATTCGATGTGATCGTCATGAGCAGGCCGGACGCCGATACAACCGCTGCATATAATCGCGCGATCGAGTTGGCACTATTCGAAAGCGGCCGGCCTGTTCTGCTGTCGCCACCGACCGCTCCGAAACAGATCGCGACCAACATCATGATCCATTGGAACGGCAGTACCGAACAGGCCCGCGCCAACGCTTTGGCCATGCCATTGCTGCACCTAGCCGGACGCGTGACAGTGTTGACTGTCATCGGCGGACAGGACGTGCCGGGCCCATCAGCCGATCGGGTCCGCAAGCAATTGCAGTATAACGGGATTGCTGCCGAGCCCATGAGCATCGAACTGGGAGACCGCAGCACCGGTGAAGCGGTCCTTGCCGCGGCCAAGGCGGAAGGCTGCGATCTATTGGTCAAGGGCGCCTTCACAAGGAACAGGTTGCGGCAAATGATTTTCGGCGGCGCCACCAGCCACATCATGCAGCACGCGGACTTGCCGTTATTGATGGCGCATTAGACGAACATGCGACCGTTGCCCTTGATGGCCGACAGGCAGCGGACGTTTGATGTATCGACTCAACTCCGGGTGAAAAACATCTAGCGTTCGTGACGGATTCGCCGAAAGTCGATTCGCCTGGCGATGAGCAGATGCAGTGTCGATCCAACTGTACTTTTTCTGAACGTCACCGCGCCGTCAGAGCGGACCGAGGGTAGCCCATCGGGGATCGCAGAATTCCTTCACGGCCGCCGTGACACCACTGCTGATGATGTCCCGGCGTTCAGGCGAGTCCATCTTGAGCTCTTCGTCCCGGTTGATGATCGAGCCCGCCTCCAGCAGGACGGCAGCCATCCGGGTCTTTCTCAGCACGACGAGCTGATCGTAGCTATAGACACCGGTTTCCTTGTTCAGCAGCGGGTGCTGGTACCGACCCATGATGGCCTGGGTATATTGCTGGGCATATTGCAGGCCCTGGGCCTTCATTTCCCTGCCGACCAGTTCGGCGAACAACAGGCTCGTCTTGAAGTCCGGATTACTGCGGGAGACGAACACGGAATAGCCGCTGAAGCGATCGCTGAAATGGCTTTTCTTGCCCTCGAATTCCCAGTTCTCGAGAAGTTTGTCGGGCACGGAGTCATGGTGGATCGACAGGAAGAGATTCGCCTGCAGATTGTTGGCGGCAGCGACACGCTTGAAGAGGCTGGGCCTGGCCTTGCCCTCGGTCACGAGCAACCTGGTCTCGGCAAAGCCTGCGGCCTTCAATTTCTCCTCGATCCGCTGCGCAAGGCGCTGATTGAAGACGAACTCGGCGACGTTGCGCGCGCTGATGGCGCCTTCTGATTCGGCGGTATGTCCGACATCCAGAACGATCCGGAATTTCGAGGGATCGCACGTTGTTGCGACCGGCGAAGGGTTCAAGGCGAACGGCCCCAGGGCGGCAAGCTTTACAGTGTGGGGCTTTGGCGAGGTGACGTGCCTTGGCGATTTGCCGTGCTTTGACGAGCTTTTGTAGATATGCGACGGCCGGCCGGCATCGCTGACCTCGATCGGCAGAAGCACCATTGCGGCCATCGCGGCGATGATGGTGCGGCGGCGGGGCCAAAATCCCGCAGCGATCCCGCCGAGCATGCAAATAGACTCGCGGCGCTTCATGCCCGCCCCTCCCGAAAGGCCATCATAGCAGCTCAGATAGCGATACCGGAAGAGGCCGGTGAATCCCTTCCGCTATAAACTCGGACGGCACGCGCAACGGTGAGGTGCATCTTTACCACCGCCAGCGTGTGTCATCGCTTTCGGTGCGCGGAATCAATGCGATCAATCAAGGCGTTGATGACCGGGCTGCTCGAGATCGGCACGATGCTGACAGGTCCGCAGAAAACAACCGTGTCGCCGAACACGGTGTGCCGCCGCAGCGAAAGGGTGACCTGCGGCGGACTCATGTAAGGCGAATAATTGACGTTCTTGATGTCCGATAGCGAGATGCGTTCTTCCTGCCCGCCGTTGCGCACAACCAGCGCGTCGCCCGCATCCAACACCTCGTCGACGAGACAGAACACCATTTTTTGCATGAACCGATAGCCGAACACGCCCATCAGCGCCGGCACGATCAGAAACGGGATATTGGAAGCTTGGCTATCGCGCGATGGTGAGAGCAGTCCAAATGCAACGATGAGCAGCAGACCCCCAAACCAGAGAAACGGGAAGATGCGCTTGTAAAAGAACGTCGCCTTCATCGAGGAGATACGGGACATCAACGTTCGCCCCCTTGGCAAGACTCCATTCTACCTATCACGCGCTACCCCATCCGGACAAACGCGGGCTGAAATCCACCCTTGCCGCGCTTGCCCTGAAAGCGGAGATTCAGCGACACGACGGGAATGTCCGAAATGTGCCCAATTTCAGCCGCGAGCCACCCTTCCTCCTGCTCGGGCTGTCGTATATGAGAGATTTGCCACCGGAACGCGCCGAAGTCGCCAGGAGCGAATTGGCGGCGTGGATGGTGGCGGCGGTTAGTTAATCCGAAAATCGCGATCTGACACTTGATCGACGCAAGCGCGGACAGGCATTTCAACCGGGGCATGGCATGGTAAATCGATTTACGATGGCGCAATCCACCGTGGCGATGCGGCGTTGGGGGCCTCCCGCCATTGTGACGCTCGCGGCGATGGCCGCACTGACGGCGCTGACCGCCGACGCCGCGGCGAGACAGGCGCGCCCCGCGCCACCCACCGAGGCGACGGCGCCGCGCGATGCAGGCGAGCCGATCATGGCGATCGTGTCGATCAAGACCCAGCAGGTCACCTTCTACGACGCCGACGGCTGGATCCTGCGCGCGCCGGTGTCGACCGGCACCACGGGACGCGAGACGCCAGCCGGCGTCTTCGCCGTCATCGAGAAGGACAAGGACCACCACTCGACCCTCTATGACGATGCCTGGATGCCGAACATGCAGCGCATCACCTGGAACGGCATCGCGCTGCACGGCGGGCCGCTGCCCGGATATGCGGCCTCGCACGGCTGCGTGCGGATGCCCTTCGGCTTTGCCGAGAAGCTGTTCGACAAGACGCGGATCGGGATGCGGGTGATCATCTCGCCGAACGACGCCGAGCCGGTCGAGTTCTCCCATCCGGCGCTGTTCGTGCCGAACGCGGAGGCCATCGCGGCCGCGCCGGCGCGGCCGAGACGCTCGCCCGCGAGGCCGCGGAGGCCGCCAGGACGGCCGACGAGGCGAAGAAAGCCGCCGCGACAGCGGCGCGCGAGACGGCATCGCTCACGGCGTCGCTGCGCAAGCTGGAGGGGCTCAAGACCCGCGCCGACGCCGAACTCGCGTTCGCCGACAAGGCGCTCGCCGCCGCCAAGACGGACCAGGCCAAGGCGCGGGCCGAGGACCTGAAGCAGAAGGCCGCCGCCAAGGCCGCGGAAGCTGGGGACGCAGCTCGACACCGCCAAGGCCGACGCGAAGTCGAAGCTCGACGCCGCCGCCGCCGCAAAGGACGCCGCCAAGGCGGCCGAGACCAGGAAGGCCGACACCGCCAAGGCGGCGAGCGAGGCGAAGCTCGCGCTCGAGCCGGTCTCGGTCTACATCAGCCGCGCGACGCAGAAGCTTTACGTGCGGCGCAACACGCATAAGCCGGCGCCGGACGGGGCGGCGAGGTGTTCGATGCGACCATCGAGGTTCCGGTCACGATCCGCAATCCCGACAAGCCGATCGGCACGCATGTGTTCACGGCGATGGCGCGCAACGACGCGGGCCTGCGCTGGACCGCGGTCACGATCGACAACGGGGACGACGCCAAGGACGCGCTCGACCGCATCACCATCCCGCAGGATGTGCTCGATCGCATCGCGCCGACCGCATTGCCGCGATCCTCGATCATCGTCTCGGACGAGCCGCTGAGCCGCGAGACCAACTATCGCACCGAGTTCGTCGCGGTGCTGAACAACCAGCCCCAGGGCGGCTTCATGACGCGCCAGCCGACGGCTGATGTCGCCGTTGCGAACGGCAACTTCTGGAGCGACGACGGCTTCGGGTCTTTTTTCCAGCCCAATTGGAACTCCCAGACTACCAATACGCGTCGGCGCGGCGGCCAGTACTATTATCCGGTGCAACGGGGCTGGTGGTAAGACGCGGCACGGCGCACTTGACGAATGGTGCTGCTGCGGACGGTGAAGTCGTGTCGTTCTGACGCCCCAATCGTTGGCGTCAAGTCTGCGAGAAGAAGCGCAGGCGACGGTGTCAAAAAGCGTGGTCACCGAGGAGAGCGCGAAGTAAGCCGTAAAACCATTGCGCGGGGAATGCCGGGATTACTCCGGTGAACCTGTGGTGACTAACTCGTATGCTTGTTTTCACTGCACGCGAGGCTGCGGGTGCATTGGGCACCCGGCATTCCCTGCGCCCTCTGATTTCTTTGGGCGAAAGGTTCTTGCAAAACCCGGACGCATCGCGCCGCGGGAATGCGGACCGATATCAGAGATTGGCTGTTTGAAATCCGAATAGGCGTCGTCACAACCCTGTCATTCCGGGGCAGCCCGCAGGGCTGAACCCGGAATCCACAACCACCATCGGGAGTATGGATTCCGGGCCCGCGCCAAGAGGCGCGTCCTCAGATGTGCAATTGCACATCGGGAATGGCGAGGAAGCTATATTTTCTAGCCCGGCAAAAAGCCCCGGATCAGCGGCAGAAAGAAAATCGCGATATTGATTACAAAGCCGATGTTCCACAGGATCGAGCGAAGCGTCGGACGATCGCCGAGATAGGTAAGGACGTAGGCGATGCGCACGATCAGAAAAAGAATCGCCAGTTCATCGATCAGGCGTTGCGGACCGGCGCGAAATTCCGCCAGCAGCACGGCTATGGCGAAGAACGGAAAAGCCTCGATGCCGTTCTGGTGCGCCCCCAGCGCGCGGGCCCGAAGGGGGTCGTCATAGAACGCGGGGTCGCGCGGTTTTGCATTGTCGAAGCGGCGAAACCCGATCCACTTGATCGGCGCGATGGTCAGCAGATAGAGCATCAGCGCTCCGAAAATGCACCATTCGGCGACCGTCATGGCTTCCTCCGACGCGTCGAGCGACACGTGGGACAGTATCGAAACAGCCATTATCTTGACAAGCATAGTCGCAACAGGCGAAGCCACAGCCACCATGACAGCGGGCATCTCAACCGAAAGCGCAACGACGGCGGCCGATATCGGGCCGCAACGTATCGGCGTGCTGCTGGTCAATCTCGGCACCCCCGACAGCGCGGATGCCAGCGGCGTGCGCGTCTACCTGAAGGAATTCTTGTCCGATCCGCGGGTGATCGAGGATCAGGGGTTGTTGTGGAAGCTGGTGCTGAACGGCATCATCCTGCGCACCCGCCCGGCGATCAAGGCGCGCGATTACCAGAAAATCTGGAACACGGACAAAAACGAATCCCCGATCAAGACCATTACGCGCGCCCAGTCCGACAAGCTCGCAGCCGCGATAGCGGACCAGGACCATGTCGTGGTCGACTGGGCCATGCGCTACGGCAATCCGTCGATCGCCTCGCGCATCGAGGCCCTGACCGCGCAGGGCTGCGACCGGCTCTTGGTGGTGCCGCTCTATCCGCAATATTCCGCTGCGACATCGGCCACCGTATGCGACGAAGTGTTCCGCGTGCTCGCCGCGATGCGCGCGCAACCGACGTTACGGGTAACGCCGCCCTATTACGACGATCCGGACTATATCGAGGCGCTGGCTCTCTCCATCAATGCGCATCTCAAGACATTGCCGTTCGAGCCGGAGCTGATCGTGGCCTCGTTTCACGGCATGCCGAAAAAATACGTCGACAAGGGCGACCCCTATCTGGCGCAGTGCATCGCGACCGACGGAAAGCTTGCGCAAGCGCATGGGCCTGGATGCTTCAAAACTCCTGCTCACATTCCAGTCGCGCTTCGGCTCCGACGAGTGGCTGCAGCCCTATACCGACAAGACCATCGAGCAACTGGCAAAGGACGGCGTGCGCCGCATCGCCGTCGTGACGCCCGGCTTTTCCGCCGACTGCCTGGAAACGCTGGAAGAGATCGCCCAGGAAAACGCCGAGATCTTCAGGCACAATGGCGGCGAGCAGTTTGCCGCCATTCCCTGCCTCAACGACAGCGACGCGGGCATGGACGTCATCCGCCAGCTGGTGCTGCGCGAGCTTCAGGGCTGGATATGACCGGGATTGCGATCGGCTTTTGCGCGGCCCGAACCTTAAATCCGCGCCGGCGACTAATTTATGGGATTCGCCGCACCGCGGGGCATGACAAGGCTTGCGGGACGGCGCGCTGCGCTTCAGGCTGGTCTCGCTCGCCAGGGAGATTCTTTCATGACCGGTTTCGACATTTTCGCCATTGCGCTTGTGCTGCTGGTGATCTTCACGCTGTTTGCCGGCGTCAAGACGGTGCCGCAGGGCTACGACTGGACCATCGAGCGGTTCGGCAAATACACCCGCACGCTGGCGCCGGGGCTGAACATCATCGTTCCCTATTTCGACCGCGTCGGCCGCAAGATGAACATGATGGAGCAGGTGATCAGCATTCCCGAGCAGGAGGTGATCACCAAGGACAACGCCACGGTGACGGTCGACGGCGTCGCGTTCTTCCAGGTGTTCGACGCCGCCAAGGCAAGCTACGAGGTGGCCAATCTCGAGCAGGCGATCATCGTGCTGACGATGACCAACATCCGCTCGGTGATGGGATCGATGGACCTCGACCAGGTGCTGTCGCATCGCGACGAGATCAACGAGCGCTTGCTGCGGGTGGTCGATGCCGCGGTGTCGCCGTGGGGATTGAAGGTCAACCGCATCGAGATCAAGGACATCGTGCCGCCCGCCGATCTGGTGGAGGCGATGGGACGCCAGATGAAGGCCGAGCGGGTCAAGCGCGCCGACATCCTGCAGGCCGAAGGCCAGCGGCAATCGGAAATCCTTCGCGCCGAAGGCGCCAAACAGGGCCAGATATTGCAGGCCGAAGGCCGCCGCGAAGCCGCCTTCCGCGACGCCGAGGCGCGCGAGCGCCTGGCGCAAGCCGAGGCCAAGGCAACGCAGATGGTCTCCGAGGCCATCGCCAGGGGCGACGTCGCCGCGTTGAATTATTTTATCGCCGACAAATATATCAAGGCGTTCGGGCAGCTTGCCGATTCGCCGAACCAGAAAATCGTCATGCTGCCGATCGAGGCGGTGAGCGTTTTGGGTTCGCTGGCCGGCATCGGCGAGATCGCCAGGGCCACCTTCGGCGAAAGCGCGGCATCGGCCGCGGCGGCGGCGCGCCGCTCCTCGGTGCCGCAAGCCGGACCGAACCCGCCGCCGGCGCCGCCGCAAGGAGCTAGAGTGAGTTCGATGACGAGCGTATCGGCGTACCTTCACCTCTCCCCTTGTGGGAGAGGTCGGATCGCGACGGCGATGCAAAGCATCGTCGGTGCGATTCGGGTGAGGGGTCGCGGTCCATCGATAGACCGTAACCCCTCACCCCAGCCCTCTCCCACAAGGGGAGAGGGAGCGCACTGTCGTTTTGTCATCGACATCGATGAACAAACTAACTTAGAGATCACACCATGACCGAGATGTTCTCCACGTTGGGCACCTGGAACTGGTTGATCTTCGGCGTTCTGCTGATGGCGCTGGAACTGCTTGCACCCGGCGTGTTCCTGTTCTGGCTCGGGCTCGCGGCGCTATTGGTCGGGTTGCTGTCGTTTGCGATCCATCCGTCCTGGCAAACGCAGATCCTGATGTTTGCGATCTTCGCCGCCGCCGCGGTGCCGCTGTGGCGGCGGCTCGCGCGCAGCAACAAGGCCGTGAGCCAAAGCAATCCGTTTCTCAACAAGCGCGCGGACGCGCTGGTCGGGCGGGTGTTTACGCTGGAAAAGCCGATCATCGACGGCTCGGGCACGGTGCGGATCGACGATACGATCTGGCGCGTCGCCGGTCCCGACGCGCCCGCCGGCTCCAGGGTCAGGATCGTGCACGCCGATGGCGCGAGCCTGACGGTGACGGCGGCTTGAATCAGGATGTAGCACTGGAGCCAACCATGTCACGCATTGCACCGCTTCAGCCGCCCTACGCGCGCGGAAATCCAGGAGCAATTCGACCGCGTCATGCGCGGCGCGCCGCCGCTGATGCTGTTTCGCGTCATGGCCGGCAACGCGCGCGCCTGGGAGAAATTCCGCGCCGGCAGCCTGCTGGACCGCGGGCCGCTCTCTTTAAGGGAACGCGAGATCGTGATCGACCGCACCTGCGCGCTGACCGGTTGCGAATACGAATGGGGCGTGCATGTCGCGGCATTTGCAGCCGCCGCGCATCTGACCGATGAGCAGGTCCGCGCCACGGTCTTGGGCAAAGCCGACGCGGCATGCTGGTCGGAGGCCGAGCAGGCGCTGATCGCAGCCGTCGATGCGCTGCATGTCCGCGCCACGCTGAGCGACGAAGAGTTCAAGGCGCTAGTCGGCGCATTACGACGATGCGAAGATTTTCGAGATCATCCTGCTCTGCGGCTTCTACCGGACCGTGTCGTATCTTGCGAACGGGCTGAACCTGCCGCTGGAGGAAAAGGCGGCGAGGTTTCCGGTGGCCTAAACGTCATTCCGGGGCAGCCCGCAGAGCTGAACCCGGAATCTCGAGGTTCCGGGTTCACGCTGCACGTGCCCCGGAACGACAAGGGGCCTACGCCACCCCGGCCCGCAAGATGTCGTGCAGGTGCACGATGCCGACCGGCCTGTTGGCGTCGGTCACGATCAGGGCGGTGATCTTCGACGAGTTGAGAATTTCCAGCGCTTCGCTGGCGAGCAAATCGCGCGGAATGGTCTTCGGATTTTTCGTCATCACGTCGTCGACCAGGGCGGTCATCAGGTCGGGGCGCATGTGGCGGCGCAGATCGCCGTCGGTGACGATGCCGACGATCGCCCCATGCGCATCGACGATGCCGACGCAGCCAAAACCTTTCGATGACATCTCCACCAGCGCGTCCGACATTCTGGTACCCATCGGCTTCAGCGGCACCGCGTCGCCGGAATGCATCAGGTCACGGGCATATTTCAGCATGGCGCCGAGCTTGCCGCCCGGATGCAGCACGCTGAAATCCACCGAGGTAAAGCCGCGGCCCTCCAGCAGCGCGATCGCCAGCGCATCGCCCAGCGCCAGCATCATCAGCGAGGAGGTGGTGGGCGCGAGATTGTGCGGACAGGCTTCGCGGGCCTTCGGCAGCGTCAGCGCGATGTCCGCCGCCTTGCTCAGGGTGGAATCGCTTTCCGCCGTCATCGCGATCAGCGGGATGCGGAAGCGTTTGGCATAGGTGATGAGGTTCTTCATCTCCGGCTGCTCGCCCGACCACGACAGCGCCATGATGACGTCGTCGGCGGTGATCATGCCGAGATCGCCGTGGCTGGCTTCCGCGGCGTGGACGAAAAACGCCGGCGTGCCGGTGGAGGCGAAGGTCGCCGCGACCTTGCGGCCGATGTGACCGGACTTGCCGAGCCCGGTGACGATCAACCGCCCCTTGGCGTTGCGAATGAGATCGGCCGCGCTAGCGAAGTTGGCGCCGAGATCGGATTGCAGGGCTGTTGATATCGCGGTAATGCCGCTGCCCTCGGCATCGAGGGTGCGCAAGGCCGAGTGAACGGCGGCGTTTGCGGAAACGGTCCCGGATGATTCTGCCATCAGCGGTTTCGAATTGGCCATGCCTGGTTCCGAAGGAGGGTGAGGCGGTCGTGTTCGCCACTCGTCCCTCCTTAGCATGTCCAAATCCGCGAAGCGACCCGCGGGCGCGCTCCCGCGCGCTCGAAGTCACCGGTTAAGACTTTGAGTTTGTTGGAGTATTTCTTTGCGTTGCGGACCTCCGCCCGTGATGCGGGGTGCTCGCCGAATTCAAACAGGGATCGGAGAGAATCACTCGTTGTGAGTGGTCTCCGGACGCCAGGTCAGCAGGCGGTCCTCGATCATGGTCAGCAGCCATTCGGCGATCAGCGCCACCACCGCGATCACGATCATCGCGGCGAACACGCCGTTGGAATCGAACGAACCCTGGGCGGTCGCTATCAACAGCCCCATGCCCTCGCGCGCGCCCAAAAATTCGCCGACGATGGCGCCGACCAGCGCAAAGCCGAAACTGACGTGAAGGCTTGCGAGAATCCACGACAGCGCCGAAGGGATCACCACCGCGCGCGTCATCTGCCAGTTGCTGGCGCCGAGAATGCGCGCGTTCGCGATCAGGTTCTTGTCGGCCTCGCGCACGCCCTGGAACGCGTTGGCAAACACCACGAAGAACACCATCACCACCGCCAGCGCGATCTTGGAGGCCGCCCCTAAGCCAAGCGCGACGATGAAGATCGAGCCAAGCACCACGCGCGGGATCGAATTGGCGACCTTGATGTAGATCGAGAACACGTCCGAGAGCAGTTGATTGCGCCCGAGCGCGATGCCGCAGAGAATGCCCATCACCGCGCCGATCAGGAATCCGGCGCCGGCTTCATAGATCGTCACCCAGATCTGCTTCCATAACGGGCCGATCGAGGTGCCGTTCTGGAACCAGTCGATCAGCTTTTCCACGATGCCGCTCGGCTGGCCGAAGAAGAACGGATCGATCAGGCCGGCGCGCACGCCGAGCTCCCAGCCGCCGACCAGAAAAACCAGAACCGCCAGCCGCAATGCCAGCACCAGGCGAGCGCGGCGGCGCAGGCGCTCGACCATGGTTTCCATGCGAACGGCGGTGGCGGGAGCGGGGATGCTTGTTTCGGCCATGGCATCAGTGCTCCCGCCCGCGCGCGCAAGCACTTCCTCGCGCAGATCGTCGGAAATGTTTCGCGCAATCGCGATATGAATCTTTCGTCGTAACGCAGCTTGGCGACGTCGCGCGGGCGCGGCAGGTCGATGGTGTGCACCGACTTCACCCGTGCCGGGCGCGTGGTCAGCACCGCCACCCGGTCGGCGAGCAGGATCGCCTCGTCGAGATCGTGGGTGACGAACAGCACCGCGGACTTCGCCTGCGCCCATAATTGCAACAGCTCCTCCTGCATCAATTCGCGGGTCTGCACGTCGAGCGAGGAGAACGGCTCGTCCATCAACAGCACCTGCGGATTGTTGATGAAGGTCTGCGCCAGCGCCACGCGCTTGCGCATGCCTCCCGAAAGTTGGTGCGGATGATGGTCCTCAAAGCCCTTCAGCCCGACACGATTGATCCAGTCGCGCGCCGTTGCTTCGGCCTGGTCTTTCGGCACGCCGCGAAACAGCGGCCCGGCCATCACATTGCCGAGCACGTTGCGCCAGGGAAACACCGCGTCCTGCTGGAAGACAAAACCGACCCGGCGATCGACGCCGTCGACCGGCGCATCGAACAGCGTCACCTCGCCGGCCTGCGGTTTTGCGAGCCCCGCGATCAGCCCCAGCGTCGTCGACTTGCCGCAGCCGGTCGGCCCGACGATGGCAAAAAATTCGCCCGGCGCGATCGAGAGGTCGAAATCCTCCAGCGCCGAAAGAATTTCGCCAGCCGGCGTGACGAAGCGCCGGGCGACATTTTTGAGAGCGACGGCGGTGGGGTGAGCTGGCATCCATGATTAGTGTATTTCCCAGTTGCAGCTCGTCATTCCGGGGCGACGCGGAGCGGCGAACCCGGAATCTCGAGACTTCCGGGTTCAGCCCTGCGGGCTGCCCCGGAATGACGTATCAATGCGTCGCGTTGGCCTTGATGACGAACTCCGTGGTGTAGGTTTTCGACAGGTCGATGGTCTTGCCCTGCACGTTGGGCGAGAAGCTCGACAGCACCTTGAGCACCGACTCCGGCGCGCCCTGCGGCATCATGCCGTCGGGCGAATATTGCGCGCGCCCCTCGCGCAGTCCCTGCACATAGAGGTCGAGCTCGCCGGCATAATAATCCTTCGGCATCTGCGCCGCGATTTCCTCCGGCGAATGCGAGTTCATCCACTTCAACGTCTTGACGAACACATTGACGACCTTCTGCGCGGTCTCCTTGTTGGCTTCCATCCAGCCGCGATCCATGTAGAGGCAGGCGGCGGGATAATCGCCGCCGAGCGCCGCGCGGGTTGCTTCCGGCGTGCGCAGGTCGATGCCGACTTTGGCGGTGCCGGCCTTGATCGCGCGCGCCACCGTCGGCTCGGTGGTCATGCCGGAGACGATCTTGCCCTGCTGCATCGCCGCCAGAAACGTGTCGCCGGCGCCGACCGGCACCAGCGTGTAGTCCTGCACCTTCAATCCTGCCTTGGCGGCAAGCGCGCGGGTGAGGAAATCCGTTGCCGAGCCCAGCCCGGTGACGCCGAGCGCCTGTCCCTTCCAGTTCGCAGGGTCTTTCAGCTTGTCGGCGTCGGCGGCTTTCACCAGCACCACCTCGCCCGGCGCGACGCCGAACTGCACCACATCGGTGATGAACTTGCCCTTGGATTGCAGGTCGATGGTGTGATCGTAGAACCCGACCACGCCCTGCACCTCGCGCGCCAGCAGCGCGGTCGCGGCTTGCGAGCCGGAGGTCGAGTTGAACAGCTCGACGTCAAGCCCCTGTTCCTTGAAGAAGCCGAGCTGGGCGGCGAGCTTTGCCGGGAGGTAAATCTGCTTGTCGATGCCGCCGACCATGATCTTGATCGGGGTCTGCGCCTGCGCGGGCGCGGCTGACATAAGCGAGGCCGCTATGGCGGCGAAGACGGCAGCGGCGAGAATTTTGCGCATGGGGTGTTTCCTTCGGATTTTCGAGGCGTTTCTTGAAGTATTTGCCGGGGCCGAGGTTCCCTCGGGGGAGGGTCTATACAGCCTTTTCGGAGGCCATGAGGCCTCCCGTGCCACGTGGTGTCAACCGAGGATTTGGGGGCCCGCTGGCGGGCATTGGCAAAACTGGTATCATCCCCCGGTTCACCGCAACGGAGCATGCCATGGACGCCGTGACGCCGAAGGGCCCTGAGACCGCCGAGACGCATTCCCACCTCGTTCGCCCCGACAGCATGGAGTGGCAAAAGACGCGCTTCCCCGGCTGCGAGGCCAAGACGCTGTTGTTCGACCGCACCACGGGCCTGATGACCGCGCTGATGCGGTTCGCACCGGGCGCGGTGCTGCCCGACCACGAGCACGTCAACATCGAGCAGACCTACGTCCTTGAGGGCAGCCTTGTCGACAAGGAAGGCCCGGCCAAGGGCATCGAGTGCAAGGCCGGCGAATTCGTCTGGCGCGAACAGGGCAGCCGCCACGTCGCCTGGTGTCCGCAAGGCGGGCTGATGCTCGCGATCTTCCAGGTCCCCAACAAGTTCTTCGAGGCCGACGGCCGCGTCGTCGATGCCGCGGGCCAGGACTGGGACGAGACCTGGGGGCACACTCGCAAGGGCTGAGCCGATCCCTTTGCCTTGCTGGGAGGGTGTTGCGAAGCCCGGGTAGGGTGGCGCTACGCAAATGCGCGAGGTGCTTCATCGCGAACTCCGGGGAAAGCGCGACGCGGCGACGCACCCGCCGGTCTTGAACCGCCGCAGGCGCGATCCTTACCTGATCGATGTTACGCCGCGGCGCCTGCCGCCCGTACCGGGAGGGGATGATGAATTACCTTCGGACAGCGATCCTTCTGGCCGGTCTCACGGCCCTGTTCATGGGCGTCGGTTATCTGATCGGCGGCGCCAGCGGCGCGATCATTGCGCTGGGCGTCGCTGCCGTGACCAACCTGTTCGCCTACTGGAACTCGGATCGCATGGTGCTGTCCATGTATGGCGCCCATGAGGTCGATCAGCAGAGTGCGCCCGAACTCGTCAGCCTCGTCGCCGCACTGGCGGGACGGGCAGGGCTGCCGATGCCGCGGGTGTTCTTGATGGACAATCCGCAGCCCAATGCGTTCGCCACCGGCCGCAATCCGCAGAATGCCGCGGTCGCCGTAACCACCGGGCTGACGCAGTCGCTGAGCCGCGAGGAACTCGGCGGGGTGATCGCCCATGAACTCGCGCATGTGAAAAATCACGACACGCTGCTGATGACCATCACCGCGACGATCGCGGGTGCGATCTCGATGCTGGCCCAGTTCGGGATGTTCTTCGGCGGTCGTCGCGATAACAACAGCGGCCCGGGTGTCGTCGGCTCGATCGCGATGATGATCCTGGCGCCGCTGGGCGCCATGCTGGTGCAGATGGCGATCAGCCGGACGCGCGAATACGCCGCCGATAATCTCGGCGCGCGCATTGTCGGCCAGCCGATGTGGCTGGCGTCCGCGCTGGTCAAGATCGAGAACGCCGCGCACGAGATCCCGAACTGGGAGGCCGAACGCAATCCGGCGACGGCGCATATGTTCATCATCAACCCGCTGACGGGTCGCGGTATCGACAGCCTGTTCTCGACGCATCCTTCAACCGAGAACCGGATTGCCGAACTGCAGCGGCTCGCTGCCGAACTCGGTGCGCGCGGCGGCGCAGCGCCATCAACACCTCCGCAGTCGGCTCCTCGACGCGGCCCCTGGGGCGCCGATCGCAACCGCGCGGCTCCTCGCGGGCCCTGGGGCTGAAGAAGGTACAATATGCGCATACTGCGAACACGTTCGGATCGTCGCGGGCTTGCTCGCGCATCTATCGATTTCGTGACGACTTCGACGGCAGATGATGCCGGGTCAAGCCCGGCAACGCGGCGTCACCGCGGCAGGTTCGTCGTTCCCATCAGGAACTGATCGATGGCGCGGGCGCAGAGGCGGCCCTCGCGGATCGCCCAGACGACGAGCGACTGGCCGCGGCGCATGTCGCCGGCGGAAAACACTTTTGGCAGCGAGGTCTGATAGTCGGCGGTGTTGGCCCGCACATTGCCGCGCGGGTCGAGATCGACGCCGAGCGTCTTCAACAGGCCCTCATGCACCGGATGCACAAAGCCCATCGCCAGCAGCACCAGCTGCGCCTCGAGCTCGAATTCGCTTCCCGGCACCGGCTTGAACTTGTCGTCGACCTGGACGCAATGCAGTTTTGCGACCTTGCCGTCGTCGCCGGAAAATTTTTCCGTCAGCACCGCGTATTCGCGCTTGGCGCCTTCGGCCTGGCTCGACGAGGTCCGCATCTTCAACGGCCAGTTCGGCCAGGTCAGGCCCTTGTTCTCGCGCTCCGGCGGCGCCGGCATGATCTCGAGCTGCGTCACCGACATGCGCGCCCTGCCGGAACGACGTGCCGATGCAGTCCGAGCCGGTGTCGCCGCCGCCGATCACCACCACATGCTTGCCGCCGGCGAGGATGTCCGGCGCGCCGCCGAGCGGCTCGTTGGAGACGCGGCGATTTTGCTGCGGCAGGAAATCCATCGCGAAGTGAATGCCGTCGAGCTCGCGGCCGGGGATCGGCAGGTCGCGCGGGGCTTCGGCGCCGCCGGTCAGCGCCAGCGCGTCATATTGGTTCAGCAACTCCCGCGGATCGATCGCGCCGGGTGAGCTGCCGCCGACATGGGCGCCGTAGTGAAAGGTGACGCCCTCGGCTTCCATCTGCGCGACGCGGCGGTCGACGTGATGCTTTTCCATCTTGAAATCGGGAATGCCGTAACGCAACAGCCCGCCGGCCTTGGCCCAGCGCTCGAACAGATGCACGTCGTGGCCGGCGCGCGCGAGCTGCTGCGCGCAGGCCATCCCCGCCGGGCCGGAGCCGATCACCGCGATCTTCTTGCCGGTCTTGCTGGTCGGGATTTCCGGCTTGACCCAGCCATTGTCCCAGGCGCGATCGACGATGGCGCATTCGATCGTCTTGATGGTGACGGGGTTGTCGTCGATGTTGAGCGTGCAGGAAGCTTCGCACGGCGCCGGGCAAATCCGCCCGGTGAATTCCGGGAAATTGTTGGTCGAGTGCAGGTTGCGCGAGGCTTCTTCCCAGTTGTTCTGGTAGACCAGATCGTTGAAATCCGGAATCTGGTTGTTGACCGGGCAGCCCGGCGTGCCCGGCGCCACCGAGCCGGTGCCGTGGCAATAGGGAATCCCGCAATTCATGCAGCGCGCCGCCTGGTCGCGGGTATCCTTCTCGCTCAGCGGGATGACGAACTCACGAAAGCTCTTCACGCGCTCGGCGACCGGCTCATATTTGCGATCGCGCCGCTCGATCTCCAGAAAACCTGTAATCTTGCCCATTAAAGCTGAAGCCCCTGAACCCTCTTATCCGTCATCCTGAGGAGCGGCGTCTTCGCCGCGTCTCGAAGGATGAGCCACAAACACCTTCCCTCGTCATCCTTCGAGGCTCGCCGAAGGCGGCTCGCACCTCAGGATGACGCTTACCTCTACGCCCCGATCGCGATTTTCGGCTCGGCGTCCGCGTTCGCCTTCAATTCCTTCAGCGCGCGGCGGTATTCCACCGGCATCACCTTGCGGAATTTCGGCAGCCACGTCTTCCAGTCGGCCAGAATGTCGGCGGCGCGCCTCGAGCCCGTCAGCTTGGCGTGGCGCGTGATCAGGATATGCAGCCGCTCGATATCGGACTCCAGAAGATTGCCGAACACGTCGACCTTGCCGTGCGCTTCGAGATCGCCGCTGGCGTGATAGGCGTTCTCGTTGATCATCTCTTCCGAAAGCACCGGCTCCAGCTCGACCATCGCCATGTTGCAGAGCTTTTCGAAGTCGCCGGCCTCGTCCAGCACATAGGCGATGCCGCCGGACATGCCGGCCGCGAAGTTGCGCCCGGTCTTGCCGAGCACCACGACGATGCCGCCGGTCATGTATTCGCAGCAATGGTCGCCGGCGCCTTCGACCACCGCGATCGCGCCGGAGTTACGCACCGCAAAACGTTCGCCGGCGATGCCGCGGAAATAGCATTCGCCCTCGATCGCGCCATACAACACGGTGTTGCCGACGATGATGGATTCCTCGGGCACGATGCCGGAATTGCGCGGCGGCTTGACGATGATGCGGCCGCCGGACAGGCCCTTGCCGACATAGTCGTTGCCTTCGCCTTCGAGATCGAAGGTGATGCCGCGCGCCAGCCACGCGCCGAACGACTGACCCGCGGTGCCCTTGAAGCCGACCTGGATGGTGTCGTGCGGCAGGCCGGCATGGCCGTAGATTTTCGCAACCGTCCCCGACAGCATCGCGCCGGCGCTGCGGTCGGTGTTGTTGATCTCCATGTCGATCTTGACCGGCGCGCCGCGGTCGAGCGCTGCTTGCGCCTTCTCGATCAGCTTGCGGTCGAGCACGGCTTCCAGATGATGGTTCTGCGGCTCCGCGTGATAGATCTTCTGGCCGGGCAGCTCCTTCTGGCGCACGAACAGCTTTGAGAAGTCGAGCCCCTTGGCCTTCCAGTGCGCCACCAGGGTGGACTGGTCGAGCATCTGGGTCTGGCCCACCATCTCGTTGAAGGTGCGGTAGCCGAGCGCGGCCATGATCTCGCGGACTTCCTCGGCGACGAAGAAGAAATAGTTGATGACGTGCTCGGGCTGGCCGGTGAAGCGCTTGCGCAGCACCGGGTCCTGGGTGGCGACGCCGACCGGACAGGTGTTGAGATGGCACTTGCGCATCATGATGCAGCCGGCCGCGATCAGCGGCGCGGTGGCGAAGCCGAATTCGTCGGCGCCCAGCAGCGCGCCGATCACGACGTCGCGTCCGGTGCGGAAGCCGCCGTCGACCTGCACCACGATGCGGCTGCGCAGCCGCTCGCGCACCAGGGTCTGGTGGGTTTCGGCGAGGCCGATTTCCCATGGGCTGCCGGCGTGCTTGATCGAGGTTAAGGGAGACGCGCCGGTGCCGCCCTCGAAGCCGGCAATGGTGACGTGGTCGGCGCGCGCCTTGGCAACGCCGGCGGCAACCGTGCCGACGCCGATCTCGGAGACGAGCTTTACCGATACCTGGCCGTCCGGATTGGCGTTTTTCAGATCGTAGATCAGCTGCGCCAGGTCCTCGATCGAATAGATGTCGTGATGCGGCGGCGGCGAGATCAGCCCGACGCCGGGCGTCGAATGCCGCACACGCGCGATAATGGCGTCGACCTTGTGGCCGGGCAATTGTCCGCCTTCGCCGGGTTTTGCGCCCTGCGCCATCTTGATCTGCATCATGTCGGCGTTGACGAGATATTCGGTCGTGACGCCAAAGCGGCCCGAGGCGACCTGCTTGATCGCCGAGCGCATCGAATCGCCGTTCGGCATCGGCTTGAAGCGATCGCTCTCCTCGCCGCCTTCGCCGGTATTGGACTTGCCGCCGATCCGGTTCATCGCGATCGCCAGCGTGGTGTGGGCTTCGCGCGAGATCGATCCGAACGACATCGCCCCGGTGGCAAAGCGCTTGACGATGTTCTTGGCCGGCTCGACCTGGTCGAGCGGGATGGGCTTGCGCTTCTCGTCCTCGGCGGTCTTGATCTTGAACAGTCCGCGCAAGGTCAACAGCCGCTCGGACTGCTCGTTGAGGATTTTCGCGAACGCCTTGTAGCGCTCCAGCGAATTGCCGCGCACGGCATGCTGCAGCGTCGAGACCGAACTCGGCGTTCCAGGCGTGATCCTCGCCGCGGGTGCGGTAGGCATATTCGCCGCCGACGTCGAGCGCGGTCTTGTAGACCGGCGCTTCGCCGAACGCGTCGGCGTGACGGCGCGCGGTTTCCTCGGCGATCTCGGCAAGACCGACGCCTTCGATGCGGGTGTGGGTGCCGACGAAATATTTCGAGACGAAATCCGCCTTCAATCCGACGGCGTCGAAGATCTGCGCGCCGCAATAGGACTGATAGGTCGAGATGCCCATCTTCGACATCACCTTCAACAGGCCCTTGCCGATCGATTTGATGTAGCGCTTGATGATCTCATAGTCGTCGAGCGCCGCCGGCAGCCGGTCTTTCATCGAGATGATGGTCTCGAATGCCAGATAGGGATTGATCGCCTCGGCGCCGTAGCCGGCGAGGCAGGCGAAATGATGCACCTCGCGCGGCTCGCCTGATTCGACGACAAGCCCGACCGAGGTGCGCAGACCGACGCGGATCAGATGATGATGCACGGCGGCGCAGGCCAGCAGCGAGGGTATCGGAATCCGGTCCGAGCCCGCCATGCGGTCGGACAGGATGATGATGTTGACGCCCTCGCGCACCGCGGCTTCGGCGCGCGCGCAGAGTTCGTCGAGCACCTGCTCGAGCCCCGCCGCGCCGAAGCCGGCATGGAAGGTGGTGTCGAGGGTGCGCGACTTGAAATGGGTGTCGGCGATTTCCGAGATCGAGCGGATCTTTTCCAGATCAGCATCGGTCAGGATCGGCTGGCGCACTTCAAGCCGCTTGGTGCCGGCCATGCCCTGCAGATCGAACAGGTTCGGCCGCGGCCCGATGATCGAGACCAGGCTCATGACCAGCTCTTCGCGGATCGGATCGATCGGCGGATTGGTGACCTGCGCGAAATTCTGCTTGAAGTAGGTGAACAGCTGCTTCGGCTTGTCCGACAGCGCCGAGATCGGCGTGTCGTTGCCCATCGAGCCGTTGGCCTCTTCTCCCGTGGACGCCATCGGCGTCATCAGGATGGTGATGTCCTCCTGGGTGTAGCCGAACGCCTGCTGCCGATCGAGCAGCGGCAGGTTGGAGCGCATGCCCTTGGTGGGCGCATCGGGCAATTCCTCCAGCACGATCTGGGTGCCGTCGAGCCACTCGCCATAGGGATGGCTCTTCGCCAGTGACGCCTTGATCTCGTCGTCGGGAATCAGGCGGCCCTGTTCGAGGTCGACCAGCAGCATCTTGCCGGGCTGCAACCGCCACTTGGTGACGATGTGCTCCTCGGGGATTTTCAGCACGCCCATTTCGGACGCCATCACGATGCGATCGTCGCTGGTGACGAGATAGCGCGCCGGGCGCAAGCCGTTGCGGTCGAGCGTAGCGCCGATCTGACGGCCGTTGGTGAAGGCGATCGCGGCGGGGCCGTCCCACGGCTCCATCAGCGCGGCGTGATATTCGTAGAATGCGCGGCGCTCTTCATCCATCAGCGGATTGCCGGCCCAGGCTTCCGGAATCATCATCATGACGGCGTGCGGCAGCGAGTAACCGCCCTGCACCAGGAATTCGAGGCGCGTTGTCGAAACAGGCGGTGTCGGACTGGCCTTCGTAGGAGATCGGCCACAGCCGGCTGATGTCCTTGCCGTACAATTCCGAATGCACCGAGGCCTGCCGCGCCGCCATCCAGTTGACGTTGCCGCGCAGCGTATTGATCTCGCCATTATGCGCGATCATCCGGTAGGGATGCGCCAGCGACCAGGTCGGGAAGGTGTTGGTCGAAAAACGCTGGTGCACCAGCGCCAGCGCGCTCTCGAAATCCGGCTCGGCCAGATCGGGATAGTATTTGCCGAGCTGGTCGGCGAGGAACATGCCCTTGTAGACCACGGTGCGGCATGACATCGACGCCGGATAATAGCGGGCGAGGCCGCGGTCGCGGCGCTGATAGATCGCCTGCGAAATCGACTTGCGCAGAATGTAGAGCCGGCGTTCGAACTCGTCCTCGTTCTTGATAGAGGCGCCGCGGCCGATGAACACCTGCATGTGGGCGGGCTCGGTCGGCTTGACGGTTTGGCCGAGCGAGGAATTGTCCGTCGGCACGTCGCGCCAGCCGAGCAACGTCAGTTGCTCGGCCTTGATCTGGTCGGCGATGATGCTCTTGATGACCTTGCGCCATGCCGTCTCCTTCGGCATGAACAGCGCGCCGACCGCGTAGGCGCCGGGCTGCGGCAGCGTGAAGCCGAGCTCCTTGGTCTTGCGCGCGAAGAAGGCGTGCGGGATCTGCACCAGAATGCCGGCGCCATCGCCGGCGCGCGGATCGGCGCCGACCGCGCCGCGATGCTCGAGGTTGCAGAGGATGTTCATCGCGTCGGAGACGATTTGATGCGACTTCTTGCCCTTGATATTGGCGATGAAGCCGACGCCGCAGGAATCCTTTTCCAGCGACGGATCGTAGAGACCCTCGGCGGGCGGACGCCCGTCGTGCTCGCGCGCGCGCTCCGCCGGTTTCGAGGCCGAGGCCGCCGGCAGCGCATCCGTGGCGATGTTTTCGCGCTCGAACTCCGACCCGCTCATCTCAAGTCCTCTTCACTCCGGCTAAGGCCCTCACCGTTGCTCGGCGCACCTTGGGCGTTTGCGGCACCCACCGGGCCACCGCTCGTCCGCCGCGAGCCGCAATTTCATAAATTAAAGGCCTGGGCGTCCAGCGTCCCGCGGACGGCCCTGCCTTTTACTTCCCGGCGCCGGATTACCCGACTTTCGCTGCAATCCCCGTGCCGGGTTTGCGGGCCGCAATTGAGACAGTATTACTGTCCTAAGTCCGACCATGCCAAATTTTTCTCTATCACACAAGCGCCCGAAAGTCGCCGGTCGCATGCCACGTCTGTCCTGCGCTGGGCGGCGCCTCGCCCCGGATTTGAAGCAAGCGCGCCGCGATCCGGCCCAAGGACCGCCGGATTCACCGGGGAGCTTGCCGCCGGGATAGAGAGCGAAAAATGCTCTGGGCGGGGCGTTGCAGGAGCGATGAGCGATGAAGCTGTTTACAGGGTTGATCGTGTCCGCCGGGCTGGTTGCCATGGCCACCGCGGCAAATGCCCAAATCTTGGCGCCACATGAAGCCGGAAATTCGTCCTACAGGGCCGTATCCGATTTCGAAGGTCCCTATGCGGCGATGCCGCCGGACGTCCCGGCGCCACGCTCCGGGCCGCGCCTGCTGCCGCCGACGGAGGTCTACACGGTTCTCCGCGAGAACGGGTTTTTGCCGCTGGGAATTCCGCAGCAGCGCGGCCTCGTCTACACGATTGCCGTCGTCGCTCGCGGCGGCGATGACGGCCGGCTGGTGATCGATGCCCGCAACGGCCGGATCATCCGCTTCGTGCCGGCCTACCGGATGGGCGATAATTTCGACGAGGATCTGACGGGTAGCTATGGTGCGACAGGCTCGCTGCCGCCGGTCAGCGCCGTCCGGGGACCGCCGCGGCCGCCGGCATCGATGCCGCATGTCGCGAGCCGCACGCCCTCGGTGCCCTTGCCGAGAACGGCGCCGCCGCGCGAGAGCGAAGCAAAACCACTGGCAGCCCAGCCCGCCCCGGCGCCGGCGCAACAGTCCGCGTCGGCGCAGGCCAAGCCGGCCGATCCGCAAACGGCCCCGCGAGTGGCTGCGCCCGCGACTGTTGAAGCAAAACCCGCCGCCCCGCAAATCCAGCCGACGCAGGAAATGCCGAAGGTGCAGGGGTTCGAGTAACAGCTACGCCGTCATCGCGAGCCAACGGTCGCGCGAAATGCGCGCCCTAAGCAAAAAACGCCCCGGATTTCCGGGGCGTTTTCGCGTTGATCGGAGCAAAGGCTTGCCGAGACAAGAACCGCGTTTACGCGGCGGCCTTGTCGGCCGAGCCATCGACCACCTGCGCAGCCTGGGCGCTGGTGGAAATCGGAATGTTGCGGGGCTTCTTGGCCTCGGGGATCTCGCGGACGAGATCGACGTGGAGCAGGCCGTTCTCGAGCGAAGCGTTCTTCACCACGACGAAATCGGCAAGCTGGAATGCCCGCTCGAAGGCGCGCGCCGCGATGCCGCGATACAGCACCTCGGACTTGTCCCTGGTGTTCTCATTGGCTGATTTCTCGCCCTTGATCGTCAGGGTATTTTCCTTGGCGACGATCGAGAGTTCGCCCTGCGAGAAGCCGGAAACCGCAACGCTGATGCGGTAGGTGTTCTCGCCGGTGCGCTCGATGTTATAGGGCGGATAGCCGGGGCTGCCGTCCGAGCCCGCCTGGTCGAGCAGGGAGAAGAGGCGGTCGAAGCCGACGGTGGAACGATAAAACGGAGCGAGATCGTAGGTACGCATATTGAAAGTCCTCCATTGAGCGACTGTTGAAGTAACCCGCCCGCCATCGGGCCGGGCTTTGTGTCTGTGCAGCCTTGTGGATCGGTTCTGCCGAAACACTGGTAGCGGCCTGCACGAAGGTGATATGGGAGGGACCACATCGCGTTCAAGAGGCGGAGAGGTCGCCGCTTTTTTTGACGCTCCCGCCCTTGATTTCCAGCACCTTTCGCCTATCCGGTCGCCGCCTATGACGCTCGTCTCGATCCCCGCCAATCCCGTTCCTGAAGACGTCGTCTCGGGCATGATCAAAACGCCGGACGGCGCGGAATTGCGCTTCGCGCGCTGGGCGCCGCCGGCGGGCCGCAAGGGTACGGTGTGCGTCTTCACCGGCCGCGCCGAGCAGATCGAAAAATATTTCGAGACGGTGCGCGATTTGCGCGATCGCGGTTTTGCGGTGGCGATGATCGACTGGCGCGGGCAGGGCCATTCGTCGCGGCGCTTGCGCGATCCGCGCAAAGGCTATGTCCGCGATTTTTCCGATTTCGAAATCGACGTTGAAGCCTTCGTGCAGCAGGTGGTGCTGCCGGATTGTCCGCCGCCATTCTTCGCGCTGGCGCATTCGATGGGCGGCGCGGTGATGCTGCGCGTGGCGCATGGCGGAAAACGCTGGTTCGACCGCATGGTGCTGTCGGCGCCGATGATCGATCTTCCCGGCCGCCGCACCTCGTTTCCGGCGCGCGCGCTGCTGCGCCTGCTGCGGCTCGCCGGCCTGGGCGGACGCTACGTGCCCGGCGGCGGCGGCGCCTTGACCGGCACGGATTCGTTCATCAACAACCCCCTGACCAGCGATCCCGTGCGCTACGCCCGCAATGGCGCGATCCTCGAGGAGGATCCGACGCTCGGCATCGGCTCGCCAACGGTGGCCTGGGCCGACACCGCGTTCAAGGCGATGCGCGGCTTCCGCGCCTCCGACTATCCTTCGCAGATTCGTCAGCCGATCCTGATGCTGGCCGCCAGCAACGACACCGTGGTCTCGACGTCGGCGATCGAGGAGTTCGCCTACCATCTGCGCGCCGGTTCGCATCTCGTGATCGCCGGTGCGAAACATGAAATCCTGCAGGAGCAGGACCGCTACCGCGCGCAATTCTGGGCGGCGTTCGATGCCTTCGTGCCGGGCACGCCGCTGTTCAAGTGACGAGGGCTTGCACGGACGGCGCACGGCCAATGACGCCTGGCTTGCCCGACCCTGGCGTCCCTTTCAGCGAGTAGCCGAGAACGGCGTTCGTTTTGCGGAAGGCACAATTGGCGCTCGTTGCTCGATCTGCCCGCTGCCTCAGGAATTTGCCGCGCGCTTTGCGGTTTCGACGAGGGTCAATCTGGTCGATGGCACGCCGGCTTTCAAAAGGCCTTCACGATAGTGGGCGATGTCAGCCGGATCTTTCCAATGGAAATTCCTCAAGTGCCGTTCGACGGTCAGGCCGGGAAAGTTGGTCAGCAAGACTTCAGCCGCCGTCGCTGCTTCCTCGCTTCGTCCCAATTGCGCGAGCGCCGCCGCCCGTACCGCCAGCACCTGAAGATGATTGGGATTCGAATACAGCGCCTCGCGCGCCCAGGACAGCGAGGCATCATATTGCCGCAGCAAATAGTGGCTGAACGCGTTCGTCGCCGCAAATTGATATCTGGGATCGCTGTTGCCGCGCTGGGCAGCCATCGAGAACAGCTCGATGGCCTGCCGATGCTCGCCGCTCACGAAGTGGCACATGCCGAGAACGCCGCGGGCCCCCATGTCGTACGGGTTTAGCTCGACCGCCCGTTTCGAGGCGTCCATCGCAGCCTCGTAATGCCCTTCCATCGCGTGCAGATACGACAGGATGGAAAATGCAAAGGACGAGCGCGGATCGAGCCGCACGCTGCTTTCCGCGAGACTCATCGCCGTGGTCCAGAATTCGCGCGTACTCTTTATCCATCCAAACTGGGTGCCCTGAATCATGATCGTGGCGAGATAGGCGCGGGCGATGGAAAGCGTCGGATCGAGCGCGATGGCTTCCTTGAACAGGCTGATCGAGGCTTCGTAGTCTGCCTTGGTCTGGCGATAATAGTGGGAAAGCCCCTTCAAGAACCGATCCCAGGCGGTCAGATCTTTCGACGCAGCCCGGGGTGGGGCGCAAGCTTCGGCACGATAGATCTCCGCGGCTATCGCGGCGGACAGGCTGGTGGTGATCTCGTCCTGCATCGCGAACAGATCGCCGATGTCCCGGTCATAGCGGCCGTTCCACAATTGCTCGCCGCTCTCCGGCGCTATCAGTTCGGCGGTTACCCGAATTTTGCTGCCGGCACGCCGCACCGAACCCTGGATCAGGTATGTCGCGTCGATCTCGCGCGCGATGAGGCGGGTGCTCACGTTCTTGCCTTTGAACGAGAATGTCGAGTTCCGGCTCAGCACCCGGTAGAACGATTGCAGCGAGAGCGCGTGCATCAGATCTTCGGTCAGTCCGTCCGAAAAATACTCGTCGGAGCTGTCGCTGAGATTGGCGAAAGGGAGCACTCCCACGATCGCCGTTCGATATTGAGCCGCCAGATTCGACGTGCCCGTCGACGCCTCGCCTGGCTCCCGGCTCCGGATATCGGATCCGGCCGGTTCCCAGGTCCAGACATGGACCGGCTGTTCAATGTTCTTGAAACGGTGATTGCCGGCATCGGCAAAGATGACGCCGAGATGCTTGCCGGCCTCCCCATGCGCCTTGGCGGAAATGGCCACGCCGCCGGGGACGGCAACCGACTCAAGCCGGACGGCGATGTTCACATCATCCCCGAACACTTCGTCTTCGTCGGCCATCACATCGCCCATGTGGACGCCCATCCGAAACTGCATGACCCGATCGGCCGGGATGTGGTTGTTCCGTTCCGCCATCAGCGTTTGCATCGCGATGGCAGCCTCGATTGCCCCGACGATGCTCGCAAACTCCAGCAGGAAACCGTCGCCGGTATTCTTCACGAGCCGGCCGCCATGATTGAGGATGATCGGGTAGATCGCGGTTCGATGGGCCTTGAACGTGGCGTGCGTACCCTCCTCGTCGGCCCCCATCATTCGCGAGTAACCGGCGACGTCAGCGCAGACCAGGGCAGCCAGGCGTCTTTCCATCTCGTGTGCTCCCGAGACGGGCAGATACCACGCTACGTGGTGGTCGGCTATTCAAATCCAATGGTTTAAAACACCCTTTGCCCTGCACGAAATGGCGGCGTTCGATGCCTTCGTGCCGGGCACGCCGAATGCTGGTGATGACGATTTATCGTCACGCCGCCGTCATACTGTAAAACCGCGCTGCCGGCGAGATAGAGCCCGAGAAAGATCATCGCGATCAGGAACCAGCGGCGGAAGGCTTCCGGCTGCATCCGCGAGCGCACCGCCTGGCCGATGAACATGCCGGCGAAGGCGCTCGCCATCGCGACCGCGCCCGGCAGCGCGGTCGATGCGCTGAGCAAGCCGGCGCTGGTGAGAGTGAAGGCGAGCGCCACGGTCGCGACCGTGAAGAACACCCCGAGCGCCTGCACGAACTCGTCCTTCTCCATGCCGATGGCCTGTATGAATGGCATCGAAGGGATCACCTGCACCCCGGTTGCGGCGGAAACCGCACCGGTGACGAGACCGACAATGCCGCCGATCCATTTCTCGTTCGAGCGCGCCACGCTGAAACTGAATTTGCTCAAGCCCACGATCGCGTAGATCACCAGCAGCACGCCGAGAACGATGGGGCCATAGTGCGCGTAGGGGCCGCTCAGCATGCCGGCGTTCAGCCAGATGCCGATCACCGTGCCGGCCATCAATGGCCACAGCCGCCGGATGATGTCGCGCAGGTAAGGCCCGGCAAAGGTCTGCCAGATATTGGTGACGATCGCCGGCACGATGACGATGGCGATCGCGCGCGACGGCTGCATGGTGACGGCGAGCAGGCCGATCGCCACGGTCGGCAGCCCAAGCCCGACTACACCCTTGATGAAGCCCGCGAGCAGCAAAGCCGCGGCGATGAACAGCAGGAAGGGATGAAGCTCTGACATGGGCTGGGGCCGGTTTTCGATTTGAAGTTCCCGATCACATTGACCGGTCCGCGGAGTTGGCACAATGTGGAGGTTACGGAGCCAGCCTTCGGCTACGACGAAGGCTAAGGATTATTACCATGCGCTTCGACCTGGTCGACCTGCAGCTTTTCATCGCGGTGGCCGACAACCGCAGCATCACGCGCGGCGCCGACCGCAGCCATCTCGCGCTCGCTTCCGCCAGCGCCCGGATCAGGGGGCTGGAGGAGGCGCTTGGGGTCACCCTGTTCAAGCGCGGTCGCCGCGGCGTCGAGCTCACCGCCGCCGGCGAAAGCCTGCTCGATCACGCACGGCTGGTGATGCACAATGTGGATACGATGCGCGGCGATCTCGCGCGCTTTGCCAGCGGCGTCTCCGTGAGCGTGCTGTTGCTTGCCACCACCTCGGGCCTGTCGGAGCATCTGCCGAAGGCGCTGGCGAGCTTCCTGCGCGAGCATCCCGCGATCAATGTCGATGTCGAGGAGCACGAGAGCACCGATATCGCAGCGGCGATCGTCGCGGGCGCCGCCGATCTCGGTTTTGCGGCAGAGCACGCGCTGCCCGACCATCTCGAGCGCTTCACCTTCAACGAGGACCACCTGACGCTGGTCACGGGTCGCAAAGGGCCGTTTGCCGGCCGCCGCGTGGTCGATTTCCAGGAAACGGCGGCCTGCAATTTCGTCGGGCTGACGAATGCGACCGCGCTGCAGGCGCATATTTCCAGGCACGCCGCGCGGCTCGGCATGCGCCTGCATTTTCGCGCGCGCCTGCGCGACTTCGATGCGATCTGCCAGATGGTCGCGGCCGATGTCGGCGTCGCCGTGGTGCCGGAGGCGGCAGCGAAACGCTGCGCGCGCGTCATGCCGATTTCGGCGGTGCGGATCCGCGACAGTTGGGCCAACCGCAAGCTTGTGATCTGCGCGCGCAGCTTCAAGGCGCTGCCGCGCCCGGCCAAGCTCCTGGTGGATCATCTGCGCGGCGCTGCGCTGTAACGACGCGTTCTACTTCGTCGTTTCAACGCCGGCGTCCTTGATCACCTTCGCCCACCTGACCGCTTCCGAGGCGATGAAGCTGCGAAACTGTTCCGGCGTCTGCGGCACCAGTGTCAGCCCCTGGTCGGCGAGCTTGTCATTCACGGCAGGATCGGCCATCGCTTCGAGGGCGACACGGTTGATCTTGTCGAGCACCTCGCGCGGCAAGCCCGCCGGCGCGATCATGCCGTACCAGTTCTCGATCAACAGATCAGGCATGCCGACTTCCGCTGTCGTCGGCACGTCGGGCGCCTGCTTCGCGCGTTCGCGCGCGCCGAGCGCGATCGGCTTGAGGTTGCCGGCCTTGATCTGCGGCAGGATCACCGGCAGATCGAGGAAGGTCATCTGCACCTGCTGGCCGAGCAGGTCGTTGATGGCGGGCGCGGCGCCCCGATAGGGCACGTGCACGACGTCGATCTTCGCGGTCAGCTTGAACAATTCGCCGGCGAGATGCGGCAGGCCGCCGACGCCGGCGGAGGCGAAGTTGAGCTTGCCCGGCTGCGCTTTGGCGAGCGCAACGAGTTCGCTCATGTTGTTGGCGGGCACGTTGCTCGCAACCACCAGCATTTCCGGCACGGTCGCGACCAGCGTGATCGGCAACAGGTCCTTTTGCGGATCGTAGGCGACCTTTTCCATGCTGGGGCTGATCACGAGCGCGCTCGCGCTGACGATGCCGATGGTGTAGCCGTCCGGCGCCGATTTCGCGATCGCGTCGGTGCCGAGCACGCCGGCCTGTCCGCCGCGGTTGTCGATGATGACAGGCTGCTTGACGATCTCCGACATGCGCTGACCGATCACCCGCGCGATGAGGTCGTTCGGGCCGCCGGCCGGGAACGGCACGATCAGCCTGATCGGCTTGTTCGGAAAATCCTGCGCCGCAGCCAATGCCGGCGACAGCAGCACCGACAATCCGGTTGCTATCGCGCTCAGAATTTTCATGGGAGCCCCCGACGGTGCGCTAGCTCTGACTGTTAAGCAGCTTGAGCGCCGCTTCATGCACGCGCGGATCGCCGGCCGCGATGATGCGGCCGCCGCCCTGGGCGGGCTTGCCCTCCCACGTGGTCACGATGCCGCCGGCGCCGGTGATGATCGGAATCAGCGCCGCGATGTCGTAGGCCTTTAGTTCGGTCTCGATCACAAGATCGAGATGTCCGGCGGCGAGCATGCAATAGGAATAACAGTCGCCGCCGTAGCGCGTCAGCCGCACCGCGTCTTCGACGCGGGCGAAGGCTGCGCGGTCGGCGGCGTTCATCAGAAGCGGACTGGTGGTGTACGAGGTCGCCTCTCGCAGGGCTGCGCAGCGCCGCACCGCCAGTTTCCGTTCGCCCGACGGGCCATGGTAATGGGCCGAGCCGCTGTCGCCGGAAAAGCGTTCGCCGATGAAGGGCTGATGCATCATTCCGAACACCGGCGTGCCCTTGTGCAACAGCGCGATCAAGGTGCCCCACAACGGAAAGCCCGCGATGAAGGATTTTGTGCCGTCGATCGGGTCCAGCACCCAGACATAATCGGCGTCTTCGCGCTCATTGCCGAATTCCTCGCCGACAATGCCGTGCTGGGGAAAGCTCGCCTTGATCAGCCGCCGCATCACCGCTTCCGCCGCGCGATCGGCCTCCGTCACCGGATCGAAATCGTGGCTTGTGCTTTTGTTGTCGATGCTCAGCGAGGTCCTGAAGAACGGCAGGATGGTTTCCCCGGAGGCAGTGGCGAGGCGGCCAATGAAGGCGGTAAAGTCGATGACCGTCACGGCTGTTCCTTAAGGCTTGCGCGGGCGCAGAATGTCTTGACGCTTGCCTAGCCCAATCCTGCAAATCCCGCACGGTTAACGGGCGTCGATTCGCCGACCGTCTTCGCTGTTTTTCGGCTTTCGAATCATCTTGCGCCGCTGTGCATTTTCCGGTGATTTCCGCAATCACGAATCCGAGAGTCCAGCGCTCAACTGTCGCCCATCAAGCGGTTTCGAGCCCGAGGATGTCGATAAGCCATTGAAATAACGAATAAAATCACCAACTGCTGCTTCTTTGGCACATCCCCTGGAATTGCGATTTTTGCACTGGAAAGTGAGCCAAAAGCCCTTGCGTTTTGTGCAGCGCGGTCGCATATTGTTGCGGTGCGGTAGCGCTTTCGCGTTATCGCTGCCCTCCTTGGGCGTTTCCTCCCTAGACTTGGGCCGCTTGTTTACTCAAGCGGCCCTTTTTTCTTGGGGCATCATCCTTCGTTTGAGATGTCATTCCGGGATGGTCCGAAGGACCAGACCTCAGATGCGCAATTGCGCATCGGGAATCCTTAGATTCCGGGTTCGCTCGTTCCGGAATGACACGCGCGCCGGAATGGCCAGCCGAGTCATTCCGCAGCCGCCTGGAACGGCCCGAGGTCGCCGAGTGGAACCGCGGCCAGCGCGTCGGCCAGGCTGGCGAAATCCGCGACCACCTGCGCAAACCGAGGCCCTCGCTCGCGTCGCCGCTCATCCATGTAGATCGCGCGGTTAAGTTCGAGCTGAATTGCATGCAATCCTGATGCGGGGTTGCCGTAGTGCTCGGTGATGAAGCCGCCGGCATAGGGTTTGTTGCGCCCGACCGAATAGCCCAACGCGCTCATGGTTTGCTCGACCATGTCGGGCAGCAGGTTTGCGCAACTGGTGCCGTAGCGGTCGCCAATCACCACGTCCGGCCGCCGCGGCTCGTCGCGCGACACGCCGATCGACGGCATTGAATGGCAATCCACCACCACCACCGTTCCGAACTCCTGGTGCGCCTTGTTGATCAGCCGCCGCAGCGCGCGGTGATAGGGCTTGTAGAGCGCCTCGATCCGCGCCAGCCCGTCGTCGACGGAAAGGCGCTCGCGGTAGATCTCCTGGCCGTCGCCGACCACGCGCGGAATGGTGCCGAGACCGCCGGCCACCCGCATCGACCGCGTGTTGGCGAAGCTCGGCAACCGCCCGGAGAACATGCGCGGATCGAGTTCGTACGGCTCGCGGTTGACGTCGACATAGGAGCGCGGAAAGTTGACCAGGACCACCGGAAAGCCGCGATCGCTCAAGCCCCCGATCAACTCGTCCATGAACGAATCCTCGGAGCGGCGCAGCGAGGTCAAATCGATCCTTGACGCGTTGAGGAAACCGGGCGGATAGACCGAGCCGGAGTGCGGAGAGTTGAAAATGATCGGCGCCCGCCAGGTGGCCGGCTCCACGATCTCGAACGGAGGCGACAGTTCGCCATTAAACTGGGTCATCGTCGGGCGCTGTCCCTGGAATCCGCTGCTCTGGAGCCGTCAATACTGCCGGAAAAACGGAGCTTTTATGAGCTTGCATTGTCGATAATCACAATCGTTCTGCCAAGTGAAAAGATCCTCGGACCGGCTGGAATGTATCCAGCAGCAGCGAAAACGCCGGCCTTGATTGATTTGAGGCGCATTCCGGTACAGAAATGGCTCCGCGAACTGCCGATGCGTTCCGTTACCCTTCACCCGAAATTTACCGTCTGTCGGGCTTAGTGAGCGGATAGATCCTCCAATTGGGATTCGACGACCACCCGCCATGCACAAGATCCTCCTTGCCGAAGACGACAACGACATGCGCCGCTTCCTGGTCAAGGCGCTGGAAAACGCCGGTTTTCAGGTCTCCTCCCATGACAATGGTCTGTCGGCCTATCAGCGGCTCCGCGAGGAACCGTTCGAGATGCTGCTCACCGATATCGTGATGCCGGAGATGGACGGCATCGAGCTGGCGCGCCGCGCCTCGGAACTCGATCCCGACATCAAGATCATGTTCATCACCGGCTTTGCCGCAGTGGCGCTCAATTCCGATTCCGAAGCGCCGAAGAATGCCAAGGTGCTGTCGAAGCCGGTCCATCTTCGCGAATTGGTCAGCGAAGTGAACAAGATGCTGGCGGCCTGATTCGCCGTCCCAACGCTCGCCAAGCATCCTTGCCTGCCCGCTTTGGAGCCGATATACGGACCCCAACCCGTCAGTTCAGGTTTCAGGGCGCGTAGCTCAGCGGGAGAGCACCTCGTTGACATCGAGGGGGTCACAGGTTCGATCCCTGTCGCGCCCACCATCTTAAGTAGATGATGTCACTTGGGTTTCCCGTTCGCCTACGGCCTCTTCGCTAAATCGAGAACTCAGCTTGGTCCCACTCTGGTCCCAGTTGGAGAATTTCGATGGCGAACATCCGCAAGCATAGAGACAAATGGCAGGTTCGGATTAGACGGGCAGGCCTTCGACCCATGTCCAAATCGTTTGCCGTTCGAAGGGACGCAATGGAATGGGCAAACACAGATGGAGCGCCGAGCCGATCGGGCGGACCTTCCCATTGACCCGAAGGCTTTGCAGCGTGTGACCCTGGGCGAGTTGGTGAAAGGGATCTACCCACAGGCATCCATTCTCCCAATTCCCGAAAAACTTGCTGCCAGTCTCAGGAAGAAGGAAAAGTGATGCGTGTTGTCATTTAGGCGGCCGTTGCGCATCAACTGAAACTTCGGGGTCGCCTTCAGGCGGCCCTTTTACTGTTTTTACACTTGAAAACCCGAACCGCATAACCGAGTTTAAGTGCGGTAGCGTAGCGCTTTCGCAGGCTCGACGGCCCCGTAGCAAGGGAGTGCTTACGGCTTTTTTGACGGCAGTTGGTGAATGGGGGAATGAGCGACGCGTACGGCCTACTCTTTACCTAGACTACTTTAGTTACGGCGAAGCCCTTCTTGTTGAGGGCTATCAGAACGGCGCTTGCCAGCATTTGGCACTCCGCCAGCTCCTTATAAGTCTGATCCCATTGCGATCCGTCATCTCTCGTTGGGTAATCAACGAAAGCAGTGCGGATAGCCTCACTGATAATAGTTCGTATCTCTTCCATGAAACCAACTCCCGCAATCGGCGTCAGGGGGAGGCTCCATTATTCCGCTTTCGCAGTCACGCCAGGTTAGTCGGCTTAGGCGGGTGTGCAGTTCTCGGATGATGCTCATGAAGAAATACGGCAACGCTATATCTCAGGAGAGGATTGTCGGGAACAGCGGCCTCAAAGAGCCTTTCCTGTATATCACGCGGTAAGTCTGGCCAAAGTTTAAACGCTGCGTGGCCTAACAACAGCTCAAACTCCTTGGAAGATTATTCATATGCCACCTTTGGCGTATGATTGGATTTGCCCAACGACATATGTGTAGCAATTTCCCAGATTCGAAATTTGATATACCGCAAATCGCTGCGGGCCCCTCCTTTTATCGCCGCCAAGATAGATCCTATTCCTCAATCCACTGACCGATTTCAGAGGTTGGAATATTGCGTCTCGCAGGTTGATGAGGACTCAGCGTGCCCGCGATGACCTTCAATCCCTCGGACAACATCGCCTTTGCAAACTGTTTGGCTTCAACCTCAGTTGGAAATCCTTTCGTCGTCCTTGGGAAAGGTGCCCGCGACGAGTTAGCCCGCCATTCGCTCGGAGCTTGAACGGAGACATACCAGTGATTGATGATTGCCTTACGTCTGGCCATGATTGGCCACCGTAGGCCGCTTGAGCCGTGCGACTTTGCTCAAGGTCAACCCGATCTACACTGTTATGTCAGCGTTTAACCGCGCGGCGGTCCCAAAGGCGCTGGTGCTGGACGGCCACTCTGCGCGTCCCCGCTAACCGCCCACAGCAAGGCAGCGCTTAGGTTTGTGGCTTACCCTGCGGCAAGTCGCTCCCGTTTAAGCCGCAACATTCGGGCGGGAAGCTGCATCACGCAACTGAATGACGTTGCATTCTTCGTAATGGTAGGAAATCTCATCCTGTGTGAGGCGCGACCAGCTCTCTGCCTCTGCAAGCCAATAAATTCTGTTTTTTGGCTCGCATTCTGCAAGTTGTCGACACAGCTTAGCTTTCGCCCGAAACTCCATAACGTTCTTCATGAGCTTCACTCCTGCCACGTGAAGTCAATTTACTCCCGTACCATACCAGAGTTGTGACAGACAGCCGTTCACGCCACCAATAGCGGCGGCAACATCTGCTCCCAATCTTTTTCGCTCATTTTTGGCTCGCCATCAGGCATGTACGCCGTGGTTTCGAACCGATCCCCGCACTTCGTGCAAGCCCACAGATTGACGACCAACCGCTCACTAACGAATTCTGACCAATCAGGAGCAATCAGCGCCTCACCACATTTGACACACTTCATAGTCATCGCGATCCTCCCTTCTTATTCTTGTTTTCCGTTTAAGTTACGGCTCCGATGCGGCGATCTGCATTGATACAGATCAAGAACGAGCCTCCTTTGCACCATTACGCGCATTGCAACGCGGTAACGTGCTCCTGAACCTCCATGCAATACCGCTCATCGCCCACAGCGGGGAAGCGTCTGGGTTTAAGGCACATTCTGTGGGTATTGCTGTACGACCGTCTCGTTGCGCGGTGAGCTTGGGATCATCATAAACTCTCACCGTCGCTGTGCGGCAATGTAGGCGGCAAGGTCTTCGGCTTCCTTTCGGCTCAGTGACATGTTCGGCATTTTCGGATGCGGCTCGAGCAGGAAAAAGGCAAGCTGCTCAGCATTAAAATCAGCTCTCTGCGCGATGGATGCGAATGACGGGCTTTGATCAATTCCCGTCCTTTGAGCACTTGATACAACGTGGCAAGACGCACACCACCGCTCTGCTAAGATCGAACCATGGTCGGCGTCCGCCCCGAATGTTGCTCCGCTTGTAAAGGCAAGAAGCAAGAGCGTGACGTAGTAGGCTAAAGACCGCATTGTTTTACCTTTTGCGCCGCTATGACTTCACCGTCGCTCTCTGGCTCTGTTTCCAGCTTGTTGAATGCACTCGAGCGGGCGTGACGCGCAGCATCACCCCAGACCCCAACGGCTCTGGATGCCAGGCCGTTCCCGACGAAGTAGTCCTTAGCGGACAATATTTGAAACGCTTCTGGCGAGCGCTCGGCCGATGCAATCGTAGCCATCAGCCGTGTGATGCAATCCATCCCAGGACACCAGCGCGCTTGGCGACACACCGGCTTCAATTGATTTGCGCATCAGCGCAAAGCGGGAAAAAAATCCGATCTTCTCCTGGCGCGCCACCTCGGCAATGATGGCTTCCATCTTCGAATAGTAGGGAGACCTTAGGACCATCGGCGCATATTGCAGGTCCATGAGGATGATATCCGCGCCGCTTGCCTTCAGCATCTGGACGCCCTGAACCACCTTGCTCTTGAGCTGGTCGTCGGGATGACCGCCCCAGGCAACGTCATTGGTCCCTAACTGCCACACCACCAGATCCGGCCTGTGAGCAAGGACGTCGCGTTGGAAACGCGCGACGTTGCCTTCGATCGTATCGCCGACCCGGCCGCTGTTGACGACTTCAATCGCGGCGTTTGAGCGAAGCCTCACGAGTTCCTGGCGCATCACTTCCGGATAGGTGGCGGCGGAGCGAAGGACCCATAATCCGACGGTAGAGGAAGATCCAACGGCCACGATTGAAAGCCGCTCGCTTGATTTCAATCTTGCCGATGTGCGAGGCAGCCGGGCGCCCAAGGAAAGATCGCGATTGACCGCGAGGCAGGCCTCGGCAGGCGTACCGGTCAACGGCTCGGAAAACGCAAGTTCGAATGATGCGATCAGTATCGCCGTACCGAGCCAGACGATTCTGACAATTGTCGACAGTAAGCGTTGCACGGGTTCTCAGTGACTGAGCACCGAAGCAAGAGGGTGCTGTTGTAATCCAACCCCAAAACCGTCGGCGGATTCAGAAGATGATGTGGGTTGATGGCCGAACCTCAACACAGTAGTAGGAAGGAACATCCATTTCAATGATTTGAAAATCGAGCAGCCGGTTCCGCAGGTTACGTCCGGCGATTGACATAAGCGGCGCTGGACGCCATCGGTGAGATTGTCAGGGTACAACGATAGACGGGCGTAAGCGATGAATCATGCAAGCGCAAAAGGTGCAAGCGCAAAAGGCGAAGGCCTTCCGACATCCAATGACGGGGTGCACCGGCAGGCTGCAGCGGAAGCAAGCACCATCGTCGCCAAACGCCTGGTGTTTCACCTTGGCGGCTACGATCCGATCACGCCCTACGTTGTCGCCCAGCGACGCTTTGTGCGTGAGCTGGCCAGGTTCGAACGCACCTGGTCTGCAAAAGCTTCAATGGGCGCGCTGAATGAAAACGCCGATCAGGCAAAATGGAGCGTGATTACCAAAGGTCCAAACTGGCAGGTGGAATCCGATTACCGGCTCGTTCGCTGGGACGACGTCATCGAAGATTTTAGCGGACAAACAGTTTGGCGCCGCGTTCCTCTCGGTGTCATTGCCTTGCTTGATTTCATCTGGTCCGGTGCCCTTGGGGGCTACCTCCGCACCAATTGGCATTATGCCGTGTTCTTTCTCTATCCTTTCGTGATGTTCGGATTGTTTATTGCAGCCGCCTGCGCGGCAGGGGCCTATGCATCGCTGAGAGGCGATTCGATCGCGCTCGGCGTTGCCGCGACCTTGTTGGTCATGTCGGCGCTGATGCTTGGGCCGTGGCGCTGGCTGCACCTCGATATGCTGTTCGACGACTGGATCTTCGCTCGCGATTATGTCCGGAGCGGCAATGCAAATCTCGAAAAAAGGCTGGACAATATCGCGCGCGAGCTGGTTGTTGCCGCCCACGGTTCGGACGCCGACGAGATTGTCGTGATCGGTCATAGCCTCGGCGCCGCGCTCGCGGTGAACCTGCTCGATCGTGCCTTGAAACTGGAGCCTTCGCTGGGTTCGACGGGCACCCCGATAACGTTCCTCTCGATCGGGTCCTCCATCCTCAAGGTCGGACTGCACCGCGCGGCCAGCCGTTTTCGCGCCGCGGTTGAACGCGTGGCCAAAGCGCCCGGCATCCTGTGGGGCGACTTTCAGGCTCGGATCGACATCATGAATTTTTATGACGTCGACCCGATGGCCGAAATGTCACTGCCCAGCAAGCCCGGTCCTGTGATCAGGCTGGTCGAATTGGGCCGAATGCTGGAGCATGACGTCTATCGGCGCATGCGCTTGAGGTTTTATCGGCTGCACAGCCAGTTTGTCAGCGGAAACGACAAGCGAGCATCATACGATTACTTCATGCTGGTGTGCGGACCTGTTTCGGCCCGATACCAGACCCTGGCCTCCGACGGCGCTCTTTCGATGATTGGCGAGGACGGCTCGCTTAAAGACACGCCTGGCCATGGTGCGGCCTTCTCTGAACGGACGCCACAAGCCTTCGCCCTATGACGGCGGCAATCGCGAAAATCGCATTCGTGGTGCTGGCCGTCGGCTGGTATCTGATCCGTTACGAACATGCGCGGCGTTCTCGTCGCGCACCGGTTGTACACAGCGCCCGGGGTCCGCGCGAAACCGCTCTGCTGCTGATTTCCCTGACCGGCCTCGGTATCGTGCCCTTCGCTTACATCGCAACCGGCATCCCTCATTTCGCAGACTATTCGTTTCGCCCCTGGCAAGCCTGGCTCGGCATCCTCGTCGCGGCGGCGTCGCTGTTGATGTTTCAACTGACGCATCGAGCCCTGGGGCGAAACTGGTCGGTCAGCCTCGACGTGCGGGAAGGCCATCAATTGATCACCGACGGAATTTACCGCCGGATTCGCCACCCGATGTATTCCGCCTTCTGGCTTTGGGCTCTCGCCCAGGCGCTCTTGCTGCCAAACTGGGTGGCGGGCTTTGCCGGCCTTGCCGGTTTCGGGATTCTGTTCTTTGGCCGAATCGCCGAGGAAGAAAGAATGATGCTGGAGGCCTTTGGCGGACGCTATCGCGACTATATGGCGCGCACCTACCGGGTCATCCCGTTGATATTCTAGAGGTGGGCGGAATTCATTCCTATTAGCGTTGTTTTTTTGCAACATCCGGCCAAGAAAGCATTTATCTACCCGGAGTTTCATTGCACCGAAACGATGCTCAAGTTAGCTTCGCAGCATCAATTGGCACTTGGGAGATCTAATATGCTGAGACTCGTAATTTTGGGGACTGCGTCGTTGGCCCTGGTCGGTTCTGCCGCTGCTGCAGATCTTCCGCGCGCGCAACCGGTTTACACACAGGCGCCGGTTGGAAAAGCGCCAATTGGCAAGGCTCCGGTCGGCAAATATCCGGTCGGCAAGGCCCCGGCTCCGATCGTCACCAAGGGTTGAGATTGCTACGCGGCCGTCCCGCGAATCCACCTCGGTGGGGACGCGGGATGGGCTTGGCAAGCTGCGGACGATAGCTGGTTAAGGGTTCGGACGTGACAACAGCCAATCGGATAGTTCGGGGCCCGCTCCTTGTAGCGGGAGTTTTTATCCTTGCAGCCATCGGTAGCGGGAGCAGCAGCGCGCAGCAGGTGACGCAGCACGCGGCGCTGCAACCCGATCTGCAGGCTTTGCAGGACAACGCCAAGCCGCGCAGCCAGGCACGGAAGCCCCGTGTTCCGACGGCAGTGGCCGCGACCGATCCTGCGGCATCGGTTGCCGCGACCGACCCCGCAACTCCTGAGGCAATCGCGAAACCAGCGAAAAAACCCCAATCTGCCAGGGGCCCCTATTACGTGGACTTCAGGGCCCGGACAGCGGCGAGCTATGGTCACGCTTTCGTTTGGTACGGCAAGACCAGCGAAAAGAAGGTCGAGGTTGCGGGCCTGCACCCTGCCGGTGACGAGGTGCCCTACATATTGGGACACCTGATGTGGGTGCCTTCGGAAACCGGAGCGAGCTACGGTGATTTGGACCCGCAATACCTGACTGCGAACTATCGGGTTTATTTGAACGAGGCGGATGCACAGAAAGTTTTCGCCTATATCAAGCACCTGCAGGCGACCTCGCCGCTATGGAACGCCCAAACAACCAACTGCACCGCTTTTATCGGCCGCATAGCGACCTACATGGGCCTGAAGGCGCCGTTCCATCTGCAGAGGCCTGAGAATTATATAAACCAGCTGAGGGCGATGAATGGCGGCCGCCAAACGGCGCAGCTCGCCCCGGATGCGGAACGCTACTAGGCTCGGTTTGCATCCCGGCTCAAGTTTTCCCTTGTTCGAACGGCAAAATTTCGCTCGTGACTTAGGGAAGGCCCCTCGCTTCGATTTCCCGGACGAGTTCCAGCGTTGCCTCGGCAAGGCTGCCGCCGGAAGCACCGGGCCCAAAGACGGAAGCGAGACTGTCGCGATTCCTCAGCACGATTGTCTGCGGGCAATGGGTGGCAGAGTTGCACAAGAGCTCTTTCAGCTTTTCGCCTTGAGCAACAAGGCGCGGCGAATCCAGCGCTGACCAAGCCAACAGGATCGGCGTATCGATATTCAGGATGCCGGGAAATACCGATCTCTCATCGTATTTGCTGGCGTCCGCACCGAAATAGGACACTTCGGTCGCGTCGGCATCCGCGCCTGAACGGTATATACCGGATACCAGAACCACCGCGTCCACGCCCGAATCGCGCACCTGCAATTCCGGGTGGGCAAGAAAACTTGCGACGTGGAATGCGCCGGCGGAGTAGCCGACGGCCACAATCTCGTCGCGACTACCTCCGAACAGGTCGATGTTTTGGCGCACCCAGGAGATGGCCGCCGCGACATCCTGGGCGCCGGCGGGCCACGGGTTCGCGGGAGCCGGCCGGTAGTTCACTTTCACGCCGACCAATCCGTTGCGCGCGGCAAAGCACATCGCCTGATCCTGGAGCGGGCCCGTGACATCGGGCGCTCCATTGTCGCCGGCAAAGCTTTCTCCAGCCACGAACAAGAGCACAGGGCGCGGCGACGTTTCCTTGACATCGCGGGTTGCGACATCAAGGACGTTAAGATCGGACTCGCCATATCTCAAATTGCGGGAAAACGAGACGCGCGCGCATGATTGCGATTCATCCGAGGTGGAAGTCGTCACGCAAAGCGCCTGAACTGTCGAGGACAAGTCCAGCCTTGACCAGATGAGCCGCGATCTGCGGCCACCCGGACTGCGAGCCGTCAACGGATGGGCCCGTCAGCGTCGCCAGCAACAAGCAAACCACGAGGTATTTTATCATTACGAACCATGCACGAAATGGGCTCGGACTAAGTAGCTATCGACGCGCTGTCATGGGTCAAGCCTCATTCCGCATTTTTGGCGATATGACGGCAGGGTCGCCGCGCTGACGGCTGTCTGGCCCCAACTGTGAAGCGATCAGTCCGCGGCGAGATCGAGGCCGATGGCGAGAGCCTGAACGAGGCACATCGGCGCGACCAGGGTGCGCAACGCCGGCTCCGGCATGTCCTGGATCTCGAACACAACCGTCGCGCCTTCGACGATCGGGCTCAACAGACTGTCGGTAATCGAGATCGCAGGAACCCGTCGCGCCACAAGCTCGGGAAACAATCGCGCCGTATCCGGGTAATAATTTCGGAAGCTGATGGCAACCAGCGCGTCTTCGGAGGTGGCGGGATGCGATTGTTCGTGGATGCTGCCGCCAATCCCGTCCAGCAACACGACGCGGCGTCCAAGCTTTCGCAGCACGTAAGCCAGATGCGTCGCGACGGGAAATGAACCGCCAAGGCCCAGGAGGTAGATGTCGCGCGCCTTCGCAAGGATGCCGGTTGCCGCTTCGAGCTCGCGCGCATGCGCCGATTGGCTGAGCGCCAGCAGCGCGGACTGCGCCTCCGCGACGAATCGCCCAAGCACTGCCGCCGGCTTGCGGCCGAGAATCGATTTTTCCTCGTGCTTCATGCGCGCGAGCCGCGCCTTGTAGCTCGGGGCAACGCCGGCCACCAGGCGGGAGCGGAAGACCTGTTGCATCTGGGTAAAGCCGCCGAAGCCCAGCGCGTGGGCGAAACGGACGATCGCCGAAGGAGGAACGCCTGAGCGCTCCGCAACCTCGGCGACCGTGCCGAGCGCGACCTCGGTCGGATGATCGAGCACGAACTCGGCGATCTGCTGCAGACGCCCGGACAGCGCGCGGTGCCGCTGGGCGATGGCGCCGCGCAATTCGTCGTAGGTCATCCGAGCCGCAGCTTTGTCCATCGCCGTCGTTCGCTCATTTCGCCGATTGGTCCAAATATTCTACTTTACAGGCTACCATAGAACGTTCATTCTAGTAGCCGCAACAAGAAACTAAACAGATCGGGAGGGAGCGATGAGGAAGCGTCAGATTTCGCGTCGGGGCGTTCTCAAGGGCAGCCTGATGGCCAGCGTCATCGGCGGCACCGGAAGTTTCTTCGGCCCCTGGAAGGAGAATCAGGTTTGGGCGCAGGGCGCGGCCAAGCCGATCAAGCTCGGTCTCACCTGCGATGCGAGCGGCCAGTACGGCAACAGCGGGCAGGACGATCTGCGCGGAATCCAGATGGCCATCAACGAGGTCAACGCCAAGGGCGGCGTGCTCGGCCGCAAGATCACCTGGATCACGGCCGATACCGAAACGACGCCCGCGACCGGCAGCCGCATCGCCGAGCGTTTCATCACCCGGGAAGACTGCACCATCCTGATCGGCGCGCTGCATTCCGGCGTCGCCAACGCCATCACCCAGGTCGCCAACAAATACGGCGTGATCTATCTCAACACCAACTCCTCGGCGCCGAGCGAGGCCGGCGAGAACTGCTCGCGCGTCAAATTCGTCTGGGACGGCAACGGCACCAATTTTTCCAAGGCGTCGGTAAAGAACGCCGTCGAACTCGATCGGCAAGAACTGGCTGCTGCTGACCAACGACTATGTCTGGGGTCACACCACTTCCGCTTCGACCAAGGCGCAGGTCGAGGGCGCCGGCGGAAAGATCATCGACAATTTGCTGGTGCCGCAGAACACCCGCGACTTCACGGCTTACCTGTTGAAGATCCAACAAGCCAAGCCGGACGTGGTGGCGACCGCGGTCGGCGGCGACGACATCAAGGCTTTGCGCGAGCAGGTCAGCCAGCTCAAGCTCGACGGCAATCCGGCCTGGATCAACAACCAGCAGGATTGGCCGGATGTGTGGGGCGCTCCCGACAGCCTGTTCGGCGTATTCGGCACCACCTGGTATCATAAACTGCCGCTGCCGGGCGTCGCCGATTTCGTCAAGAAATGGCAGGCCGCCAACAAGGACGGTCCAATCCCGGTGCCCGGGAATGTCTCCTACAACGGCTACATGTCGACCCGCGAATTGCTGCGTGCGATCGAGCGCGCCGGCTCGACCAACAACGTCAAGATCATCAAGGAGCTTGAGAACCTGAAGGTCTCGGCGACCGAGCGCATGCAGCATTTCGACGCCTACATGGATCCGGCGACCCACCAGATGCAGCAGACCATCTATCTGGCGCGCCGAAATACCAAACCCACCGACAACACCGACTTGTTCGAGATCATCAGCTGGACCGAACCAAAGGCGGCCGCGGACGATGCCGCGCCGGGAAAGTGCAAGCTGATCCCCTATGAGCAGGTACCGTCAGTCGATTCGTAAAGCTGCCCGGTTGATCTGATTTTAGCAGCAAACGCGTGATACGCTCCGCAATACCGGCCCGGATCCTTCACCGGCCCGGCCTTGCGGCGCTGTTCTTCCATACCAAAGCAAGGCCACGGCTTGTTCGATCTTCTTCCGCATATCGTCAACGGCCTGACGCTCGGCCTGTTGTTCGCGCTGATCGCGCTCGGCTTCATGCTGATCGTCGGGCTGATGGAGCAGATCAATCTGGCGCACGGCTCGCTGTTCGCGCTGGGCGCCTATCTTGCCATGCAGCTCACCGGCCCGCGCCCGCCGTTACCCGCCGAAATCGCCAAAGCCTGGCTCGCGCTTCCGCTTGGCTGGCGCTATGCCGCGACGCTGATCGTCGCGCCGGCCGCGGTCGGAATAGTCGGGATTGCGATCGAATTCTGCATGCGCCGCACCTACGGCAAGGACCCGCTCTACGGCCTTCTGCTGACGTTCGGCGCTGCGATGGTGATCGAGGAAGCATCCGCCTGATCTGGGGCACGCGCGATTACGTGCTGCAGGTGCCGCAGGCGGTCAGCGGCGGCTTTCTGTTCCAGGATTTGATCTGGTCGACCTATCGCTTTTACGCGGCCGGCATCGCGGTCGTGATCATCGGCCTGGTCTGGCTCCTGATCGAGAAGACGCCGTTCGGCGCGACGGTCAAGGCCGGCGCGCATGACAGCGAAATCGTGCGCGCGCTCGGCATCAATCTCACGCGGCTGCGGTTGCTGGTCTTCGTGCTCGGCACCATGCTGGCGGCGTCGCCGGCATCATCGTCGCGCCGATCTGGGGCATTCGCCCGCACATGGGGGTCGATGCCGTGATCCCGGCATTTCTTGTCATCGTGCTGGGCGGGGTCGGCAGTTTTTGGGGAGCGGTGGTTGCCGGGCTTCTGGTCGGTCTCAGCGTCGGACTCACCGGCGCCTACGCTTCGGAGTGGTCGCTGCTGTCGATGTACCTGTTGCTGGTCGCGGTGGTGAGCGTCCGCGCCCGCGGGCTTTTTGGCAAGAAAAGCGTGCTCGAGGCATGACGGCAAGCCCATCACCTTCGTCCGATGCCACGCGGCTGGTGACCCCGGCCATGCTGGCGCTTTGGCTGGTGCTCGCAACCGTGCCGCTATGGATCGCTCGCGTCGGGCTCTATCCGTATCTCGGCATCGAAATCCTGATCTGGTCGCTCTACGCGCTCGCGTTCAATCTCGTGCTCGGAACGGCGGGGCTGCCATCGTTCGGCCACGGCGCTTACTTCGGCATCGGCGCTTATGCCTTCGGCCTCTGCCAGTTCAACCTCGTCGCCAACCTCTGGGTTTGCCTTGCGGCTTCGCTCGTCATTGCGGCATTGGCCGGCGCGCTGGTGGCATTGTTCATCTCGCATCGACGCGGCATCTACTACGCCTTCATGACGATCGCTTTCGGACAGATTTTCTGGACCGTGGCGATCAAGTCGCACAGCATCACCGGCGGCGAGGACGGTCTTTTGAAAATCGTCCGGCTGCCGGCCGAGTTCGGCGTCGTCTCATTCGATCTCACCGACAACGTGGCGCTGTATTATTTCGTCCTGATTGTTTTTGCGCTCGCGCTCGCAGCGATGTGGCGGCTGGTGCACTCGCCCTATGGCCGCGTGATCGCGGCGATACGCCAGAGCGAAACGCGCGCCTCCCATCTCGGCTATCACGTCTGGCTCTACAAGGCCTCGATATTCACCCTGTCGGCGGCCGTGTCGGGACTGGCCGGCGGCCTTTTCGCCATGGCGCAGCTTGCCGCTTTCCCCGACGTGATGAGCCTGCATCAGTCCGGCTACGTCGTGATGATGACGTTGGTGGGTGGAGGCCTCGTCAGCTTCTGGGGACCGGTGGTCGGCGTGTTCCTGTTCCTGATCGCGCGCGACGTGATCGGGGCGTTGACCAACGCCTGGATGCTGTATTTCGGCCTGTTGTTCATGGCCATCGTGCTGTTCCGGCCGGAAGGCATCGCCGGCGCCGTTGCTCGCGGCGTTGCAAACGCATTCGCTCGGTTCGATACGAAGACAAGGCAGCTCGGCGATGCGTCTGTTGTTCGGAGGCGAGCGATGGCGCTGATCGAGGCGGCGGGCGTGCATGTCCGGTTCGGCGACCGCGTGGTGCTGGAAAGCATCGATCTCGTGGTGCCGGAGGGCGAATTCCACGGCTTGATGGGGCCGAACGGCGCCGGCAAGACCACATTCTTCAACGTGCTCACGGGACGCGTGAAGCCGAGCCGGGGCTCGATTCGGCTCGATGGCGAGGACGTCACCGGGCTTAGTTCGCACCGGATCGCCGCCAAGGGCGTCGCCCGCTCATTCCAGATCATGACCTTGTTCGACGAGTTCACGGCCTGCGAAAACGTCACCGTGGCATTGCCGTCGTTTCGTGCGCGCGGCTTCGACATGCGTCGCGCGGCCGCCGGCGACAACGGTTTCGCCGAAACCGCGTTGGAGATCCTTGCCACCGTCGGACTTGCCGACAGAGGGCGGCGTGCGTGCCAGGGATCTCTCCTATGGCGATCGTCGTGCGCTCGAGATCGCGGTGGCGCTGGCGCAAGGCCCACGCGTGCTTTGTCTCGATGAGCCGACGTCCGGTCTCGGCTCCGACGGCGTGCAGCGGCTGGCGGCGCTGGTCGGGCGGCTCAAGGGAAAGCTCACCGTGGTTGCGATCGAGCACGACATGGAATTCCTGTTCGCGCTGGCCGACCGCATCTCGGTGATCCACTGGGGCCAGGTCGTCGCCCGCGGCACGCCGCATGCAGCTGCAGCAGAATGAATGGGTCAAGCGCTCCAACCTCGGGCGGTTTGCATGATTCTCGAAGTGGACGCGGTCGATACCTATTACGGCGAAACCCAGGCGCTGTTCGGCGCTTCGTTGGCGGTGGAGCGCGCCACGGTGTTTGCGCTGCTCGGCCCGAACGGCGCCGGCAAGACCACGATGCTGCGCTCGATCCTCGGGCTGACGCGGCCGCGCCGCGGCGCCATCCGCTTCGATGGCCGCGAGGTCACCCGCAGCCCGACGCACGAGATCGCGCGTTCCGGCATCGGCTGGGTGCCCGACGATCGGCGGCTGTGTCCGACGCTGACGGTGGCGCGCAATCTCGGCATCGCGCAGAAGCGCACGCGCTTTCGCAGCTGGACCATCGAGGAGACCTGCGAAATATTCTCGCCGCTGCAATACCTGATGGAGCGCGAATGCGAAAATCTGTCGGGCGGAGAGATGCAGATGGTGGCGATCGCGCGCGCGCTGGTCGGTGCGCCCGGCCTGATCCTGTTCGACGAGCCGAGCCAGGGACTGGCGCCAAAAATCGTCGGCGACGTGCTGGCGACGATCCGCAGACTGAGGGAGGAGGGGGTTGCTTCCCTGATCGTCGAACAGAATGCCGAAATAGCGTTATCGGTCGCCGACCATGCCGCCATCATCGACCGTGGCCGGATTGCGTGGACCGGCGATGCGCAAACCCTGCGGCAGGATGTTTCGCTGCGTCAGCGCTTGCTTGGAGTTCACTGATGGGTTCGCCGCTGCTCGTGCTCGATCGGGTTCGCAAGGTCTACACCCAGGGGCGCATCCTGCGCCGCCCGACGTTTGCGCTCGAAGCCGATCTGGTGATCGATCAGCCGGCGATCATCGGCGTGGTCGGACCGAACGGCGCCGGCAAGACCACGCTGTTCGAGATGATGACGGGGTCGAACACGCCGTCCGCGGGACACGTCTATGTTGCCGGCACCGATATTCATCGGGTGAAGTATCGCGAGCGGGACAGGCTGGCGATCCACTATCACCAATCCTACCAGGTGCGCCGGTTCCGAAGACTGGTGCCGTCGGCATTGCTGGCGCGATCGCCGACCGCGACGCCGATGGTGCATTTGTTCGATGAGCCGCAATTCAATCTTCAGGACGGCTACATCGGCTTCATGCTCGACTTCTTTCGCAAGCTGCGTGCCGAGGGCAGGCTGGTTGTGTTATGCCTGCACCCGACCGCGAGCTGGCATCTGGAAATCCTCGCCGAGATTGCCGAGCAATTTCTGCTGGTCGCGGATGGCAGCGTTGCGCGGCATCCCGGTTTTGGCGCGCTGGTCAATGAACCCCGGTTCCGGAGTTATCTCGGTCCCGACCTGACGCGGGCCGCCGAAACGCTCGCGTGAGGGGGTTGGAGCGCGGCTCACATCAGACGGGTATCATCCGGTCGCCGGTCGTAACGATCGTGGCGGCCGTCGACATAGCGGACCGAGGTCGCCAGTTCATCGGGGTCGGCATTATCAAGCGAGGCCACTGCGATAAAGTAGAAGGTGCTGCCTTTCGGTCCGTGGTCCCCTTTGCCTGCGGTGCGGACGCCGCAGATTTTGCAAAAGCGATAGTGCAGGTTTGGCCCGGGCCTTCCCGCCGGAGCCCACAGATATTCCGTCTGCGCGTCAGCTCCCGCGATCCGGCGAAAGCGATCGGGGCTGACAAGCGCGAACCAGGCGCGGGCCTTCGTGCAGATCGAGCAATTGCATCTGTTGGTGCCTTCGCTGAGATCGATGTCGGCTTCGAAGCGAACGGCGCCGCAGTGACAGCTTCCGGCATAGGTCTTCAAGGACATTGATCTTTCTCCATTGTGCCGCACGCCTTGCGCGAATGATCGGATCGAGTGCGGTGGTTGAATCTGGGATTTCACTTGCCGAGGTAGGCCGCGAGCTTGTTAAGCGCGCTATTCCAGCCCTTGTCATGGCTGTCGCGGTCGGCGGCCGTGGGCAGGCCTTCCTGGCGCAGCGTAAGCTCGGTCCGTCCATTCAGGTCGCGGAGGTTTACGGTAACAAGCGTTTCGCGCGGGTCGCCCTCCCCGCCCCAGGTGAAGGCAAAACTCTTGTTCGGTTCGATCGCCTTGAAGAGGCCCGCAATGCGAAGGATGTTGCCGTCCGAAAGGTGCATGGTCAGGCGATAGCGTCCGCCGACATGTGGCTCGAGCAGGGTGACGTCGCAGTGCACGCCTACCGGGCCAATCCACGACGCCCATTCCTCCCGGCTCAGCCATGCGTTGAAGACTTCCGCGGGGGTCGCTTCGAAGATACGCGTGATCTCGAGCACAGGATTTTCGACTTTCGCGGTCACGTTTTCCTGTCCTTCCTTTGCTTGAGGCGGGCTTCCAGGCGGTCGAAGCTTCCGCTCCAGAACGTGCGCTGAAAGTCGATCCAATCCGCCGCGCTCGCCAGTGCCTCGGGATTGAGGCGACAATTGCGGTGCTTGCCCTGCCGCTCGTTGGTGATGAGCGAGGCCTCCTCCAGAACTTTCAGATGCCTCGAAATTGCAGGCAGTGAAATCCTGAACGGCCCGGCGAGTTCGCCAACGGTCGCATCCCCCTTGGCGAGGCGCGCGACAATGGCCCGGCGCGTCGGGTCGGAGAGGGCCGCAAAGGTCTGGTTGAGGTCATTCATTTAACATATATGTTAATTAATAGATTCGTTAAGTCAAGCGCTGATTGCCGAGCCATTCCGGAATTTTTTGTTGTCCGACTTGCTTGAGTGACGTCTCAAATCCGATGGCGCGCGCCGTCGTCCATTGCTTGCCTTCTGCCTTGTTGTTCGGCGGCAGACCCTTGCGCTCCGGGGCAGGTGGCGGCACATTGCAAACGCGGCACAAGCTGGCTGCCAATAACGATTTAAGGAAACGTTCATGGCGGCCACGCGGATCGACTGCGATATCCATCCCGCGGTGGGCGGAACGCGCACCACGCTGTTGCCCTATCTCGACGATCACTGGAAAGAGCAGGTGGTGAGCCGCGCCATCGACGGCCTCGATCTCACCAGCTATCCGCCCAACATGCCGCTGTCCGGCCGGGCCGACTGGCGGCCGGCCAACGGCAAGCCCGGCAGCGATCTTGCGATGGTGCAGCGCGGCGCGTTCGACCAGCTCGGCTCGAGCCACGCGATCTGCAACGTGCTCTACGGCGCGCAGGCGGTGTACGATCCCTATATGGCGGCCGCCTTCTGCAAGGCGATCAACGACTGGATCGCGGCCGAATGGCTGGCGCGCGATTCCCGCCTGCGCGCCTCGATCGTGGTGCCGATGCAGGCGCCGGATCTCGCCATCGAGGAGATCGAACGCCGCGCCGGCGACAACAGGTTCGTCTCGGTCCTGGTGCTGGCGCAGGGCGAGAGCCTGCTGGGGCGGCGGCACTATTGGCCGGTCTATCAGGCCGCCGAGAAACACAAGCTGCCGATCGCGATCCATGCCGGCAGCCAGTACCGGCGGCGCGCCGAGCTCGATCGGCTGGCCGTCCTATCGCTACGAATATTATCTCGCCGAGGCGCAGGCGTTTCAGGCCCAGGTGCTGAGCCTGATCTACGAGGGCGTGTTCGTCAAATTCCCCGGCCTCAAGGTCGTGCTGATGGAATCCGGCGTCAGCTGGCTGCCGGCCTTCATGTGGCGCGCCAACAAGACCTGGCGCGGCGTCCGCGTCGAGGTGCCGTGGATCGACCGCGAGCCGGCGGCGATCATGCGCGACCACATCCGCCTGACCACGCAGCCGTTCGACAGCCCGCCCGATGCCGACGGCGTTGCCGACATCATCGACATGATCGACTCGGACAAGATGTTCCTGTTCGCGTCCGATTATCCGCACTGGCAGTTCGACGGCGACGACGCGATCCCGCCGCATCTGCCGGCCAGTATCGTGTCGCGCATGTGTGCCGACAATCCGCTTGAAACCTTTCCGCGGCTTTCTCTCGCCGCATGAACACTCCAAAGGAGGATCGCATGAGTGACGTCATCGACCGCCCCGTGCTCGAGCAGGAAGCCTCCGCCAAAAGCCGGCTGCGGATCATCGACTGCGATATCCATCCGAGCCTGCATTCGCGCGCCGACCTCAATCCGTTCCTGTCAAAACGCTGGCAGGAGCATCTGAAGACCTACGGCGATCATCTGCGCACGCCCTATATCGGCACCACGCCCTATCCGCGCTCCTCGCCGCTGATCGCGCGCCGCGATGCCTGGCCGCCGACCGGCGGCCCGCCCGGCTCCGATCTCGCCTTCATGCGCAAGCAGCACCTCGATCCGCTCGACGTCGAGTTCGGCATCCTGCAGGTGCTCGACATGTTCATCTTCTCGCAGCAGAACCTCGACTTCGGCGCCGCGATCCAGCGCGCCGTCAACGAATGGCAGCTCGCGCACTGGACCAGCCGCGAGCCGCGGCTGAAGGCCTCGATCCTGGTCGGGCAGGACGACACCGAGGCCGCGGTCGCCGAGATCGAGCGTTGCGCGAAAATCGGCCAGTATGTGCAGATCAATGTCTCGCCGCGCGCCAACGAGCCGCTCGGCCGCCACCGCTACTGGCCGATCTACGCGCGCGCCGCAGGAGCTCGACCTGCCGCTCGGCATCCATGTCGGCGGCTATGGCGGCCACGCGCCGACCGGCGGCGGCTGGCCGTCCTATTACGCCGAGGAGCATCAGTCGAATGCGCATTCGGTGGCGGCGCAGCTCTCCAGTCTGGTGATCGAAGGCGTGCCCGAGCGCTTCCCGCGCCTCAAGATCGTGTTCATCGAAGGCGGCTTCGGCTGGATTTCCTCGACCATGTGGCGGATGGACCAGCATTTCGAACGCTTCCGCGACGAGGTCCCGCATCTCAAGCGGCGTCCGTCGGAATATGTGCGCGAGCATTTCTGGTTCACCACCCAGCCGATCGACGAGCCGGACGAGGCAAGGCATCTGCGATCGCTGATCGACTGGGTCGGCGTCGACCGCCTGCTGTTCTCGTCGGATTATCCGCACTGGGATTTCGACGATCCGCGCTTTGCCTTCAAGACGCCGCTGACGCGAGGCGGAACGCGCAAAAATCTTCAACGGCAACGCCCGCGCGCTCTACAAGCTTTGATTCCATGGCCCGTCACATCGTCGCCCGCACCACGGAGATTCCGCCCGGCGGCAACAAGGTGGTCGACGTCGACGGCCGCGACATCGTCGTGTTCCATGTCAACGGCGAGTTCTTCGCGCTGCTCAATCGCTGCCCGCACGAAGGCGCGCCGCTCGACAAGGCGGCCTGCGTGGCGCGGCTGACCTCGCCGGAGCCCGGCGTCTACCAGCGTTCGCGGGTCGGCGAACTGCTTGCGCTGCGCCTGGCATGGCTGGGAATTCGACATGCGCACCGGGCAATCCTGGTTCGATCCGAAGCGCGTCAAGGTGCGGACCTATCCGGTCGTCGATCGAGGACGGCGAGACGCTGGCCAAGGGGCCCTATGTGGCCGAGACGTTTCCGGTTCACGTCGAGGACAGCTACGTCATCGTCGAGACGTGAGGCTGGAGAGCGTTTTCGAGCGAAGTGGAAGCCGGTTCGCGTTAGGAAAACGCGTCAAATCAAGAATCTGGAGCCCGTTTCGACTCTATCGGGGCTCGCCTACCGGGCGCGCGCGCGAGCCGGTTCGAGGGTGTCCGCTTCCAGTGCCGCGCGCCGCTCGGCGACGGCATGATCAAACAGTTCGAGCACGAGGCCAAAGGCCGCCAGCTCCTCTTCCTCGATGGCGCCGTCATCGTAGCATTCGAGCGTCTCGGCGATGCTGGCGTCGACCTCGCGCTGCATCGCCAGCAATTCTTCGTTCGATGCCGCCGTGCGCACCCTGGAAACCATGGCCAGGATGCCGTTGCGATGGCCGGTGTTTTCCTCCCTTTCGTCGCGATTCAAATAATGACGCAACCAGGCCACGGCCGAACCGAGCGCGGAGAGAAGCAGCAGCGCGAACCAGAAATAATCGCCGTAGCGGTCGAGGAACGTGCGTTCGGTGCCGTCGATGACGGCCGCCGCTCCCCGATGTACTGGCAGTTCGGCGTCCTTGTCGGTCTCCGGTTTCTGAATGCGCGCGGCGCCAGGCACTTGCCTGGCAATCAACTGGCGGACGGCGAATAGTTGCCGGAAGAATGCAGCCACCGTCGTTTCAGACAACTCCTTTCGCGCGACGATCAGGTGACTGACGCTGACCGTCTCGACCTTGTCATCCGGCCAGGCCGGGTTCGCGTTGAAGACGCTGGCTGGAATTTCCTCGGATTCGTAGCGCGGGTGCTTCAGCGCGATGGCTTCCGATGCGTCGATCGCGAGAAACTTCGGCTCGCCTCGCGCCCGCGCGGTCGCGGCGATGGCGTCGGAGGTGATCTTGCTGTCGAGCGGGCCGACCGCCATGAAGGCATCGAGCGTCGGGTCGCGCGCCATCTCCTCGGTCTGGTCGGTCGCAAACTGCGTGATCGCGACCTTGTCCGCCTCGACGCCGGATGCGTCCAGGATAATCCGCAGCAATGCGACATTCGCCGGCGTTCGGCCGATCACGCCGACCCGGTGCCCTGCGAGATCGGCGATCTCCTTGATTTTCGGCGCCGGCTTTCTTTTGGAGCCCTTGCCTGGAAGTCCGGAAGGCGACCACAGCACAACGAAGTTCTTGCGCACGATGGCGACGGTTTGGGCGTCGGCCGGCATCTCCAGATCGCCGCGGGCGACCGCGAGATCGGTCTTGGAAGCACCCAGCAGGGCAAGGGCTTCGACCGCGCCGTCGGTCGTTATCGGAGACAGTCTGACAGTCCTGCTTTCACGGGCGAAGGTTTCGGCCATCGCCTCGACCACCTTGTGATCGTCGCTTCCCGGCGGTCCGACCGCAATCCGCAGGGTTACTGGCCGCAACGCGTAATACAATGCGCCTGCGGCGGCACCAAAAACAAGAAATCCAACGACCAGCACCAGCAGCAAGGAATTCCGCCTTCGCCGGCGCCGGCGGGATAGGTCGCTGGTTTCGTTTGTACCGTCCAGACATTGCCGCTGCCAGTCAGAAGATCGAGGAGGCTTCCCGCCTGCAGGAATACCACGTTTATCCAAGCACAACGTCGGAGCAGCGGCCCTGGTTTCAAGAGTGGCATTTCACCCGGGGCCCGAGAAATGCGATGCGGGCGTTGGCAAGGCTCTCCTGGTGAAGCGGCACTATACCGGCCTTGAACGCAATTGACCTCAGCGCGAGAGAGCGCTGAGGTCATCTCAAGGCCGCCGATAATCATCTGTCAGCCGACTATTTCGGCCGCGATCACCATCGATGCACGACTACCATCAGCCGCATACCTGGCGCGGCTGCTGGCGCCAGCCATGCGTTGGTGTGCACGCATCGCCGAACTATGTAGCAACTGCCGTAGTCTTAGTACGCATAGCTGTAGGTGTACGGGTAATAGCTACACCCATTTCCATACGGGTACCCATATCCATACGGGTAACAGTAGGCGTAGTCGTCTATACGGATAGCCGAAGCCGATCCGAAGCGGCGGCGCCCGAAGTCGCGATCACGGAATCCACGACCACGAAATTCGCCGCGGCCGCGAAATTCACCGCCACGGAATCCTCGCATCGGCCGCCGGAATCCGCCGCCACGGAATCGCCGCCATGCCGCCTGGAAACCTCCAGCCAAAGCCGCCGCCATGGAAGCCACCGCCGCCAAAGCCGCCGCCATGGAAACCGCCACCGCCAAAGCCACCGCCAAAGCCGCCATGGCCACCGCCCAAGCCGCCACCGCCGCCATGGCCCCCACCGCCGCCACCGCCTCCGCCGCCACGCGCCAACGCCATGGTTGGCGAAACCAGGCCAACCGACGCGACTGCCAGCAACGCGATCACCGTCTTGCGCAACATCACCATTCTCCGGACTTCGCTCCCAACCACGACACTGCGTTGCAGGTGGCGATCGTTCCGGAAAATCGCTACTGGGTTCGATGACACGATTGCTCAACTCTCCGGGAGCGACAGCTGATCAATTTAAATTCAGAGAGCGAGTAGTCCGCTTAAATTCAAAGTCAGAAATTAAATTGTCCGCGCGGCGTCGCTCAAACAGTCTGTTGCAGATGAAACTTGAGCTGGAGTTCTCGCAACAAAAGAGATGCTGTTCGAACAAGGAAATCGAATCCGAACTGACCTGTGAAGCGATGCGGGCTTCAGAAGCAGTTTTTTTGCTACTGACAGGTCGCAAGACACAACGTCAGTGCTATAAGACGGCTTCGGTTCTCATCACAGGTGTGGGCGAATGTCGAAGCAGTCGATGCGCGAGGAAGCCGAGCGCCTGATCCGCGAAACCATGGCGCGCAAGGCTATTGTCGTGAAGCAGGGCAATACCCGGATTGAGGCGACCTGCGGAAAATGCGGCGCGCCAAATCGCGTCTCGGCCGCAAAGGGCACGACCCGGGTCAAATTCGCCTGCAAGCAATGCGGACACCAGCAAGAGACGTTTTGAGGATTTTTCTGCTGTCGCGATAACCGCGATAACGAAGCCTGGAGCCTTTCCAGTTCGGCTGCGGAAGGCACGGCCTCATGGTTCGAGACGCGCGGCGTTGCCGCGCTCCTCACCATGAGGGTTTAGAGGACCTCATCCTGAGGAGCATCGCGAAGCGATGCGTCTCGAAGGATGGAGCCACCGAACTCGAAAATGCCCTAAGAGCTCTTCACGAACTTCGCAAAAGCCTCGGCATAATCCGGATGCCAGCGCGACAGCGCGGGGCGGTTTTCGACGATGTCGCCGGCCGCCCAGAGGATCCGCCGCTCGTCGAGGCGTCGCGGCACATCGTTGTCCGGACAGAGGATGTAGAAATCTCCGGCGTCGATCCGCTCGATCATGAAATCGACGGTCTGTTCCGGCGTCCAGGCGCCGGCCGGCTTCTCGGCTGCGGCCTTTGGCGGTGAGGCCGGTAAAGACGAAACCGGGGATCAAAAGGTGCGCGCTGATGCGGCGCCCGGCGCGTTGCGCAATTCGTGCTGCAGCGCCTCGGTAAAGGCTTTCACGCCGGCCTTCGAGACATTGTAGGCGGGATCGCCGGGCGGCGTGGTGATGCCCTGCTTCGAGCCGGTGTTGATGATGAGGCCCGGCCGCCCGCGCGCGATCATGCGCGGCGCGAAAACCTGCGAGCCGTGGATGACGCCCCACAGGTTGACGCCGAGAATGCGCTGCCAGTTCGCGAGCGGGCCGAACATCGCGCTGCCCGGCTGGATGCCGGCGTTGTTCATCAGGATATCGGTGCCGCCGAACCGCTCGCGCACCGCCGCTTCCAGCCCCGATACGTCTTCGATCCGGCTGACATCGACGGTTGCGCGCATGATGCTGGCCGCGCCGCCGGGCGCCGCCGAGACCAGTTTGGTTTCCGCCTCGGCGAGACGGTCGGTGCCCGACATCGGCGATGCAGACTTTCATGCCGAGAGCGGCGAACCGCATCGCGGCGGCAAGGCCGATGCCGGACGCGCCGCCGGTGATGACGGCGACATGGTTCGGCGACATGGCGGGGTGGGGCACGCGAGTTCTCCTGATGTATAAGGACTGCACCGCCCAACGCATCGAAGCGGACGCGGCGTCGCCATCATGCCCGAAATCGGCATGGGAGGTCTTCGTCCGCCTGCGATCGCGCGCAGGCTTTTGCGTGGCCGAAGCGTTACAAATCGATTAACAGATAGCGGCGACGTGAATTTTCGTTTATTCTGCGCCGTGAGGGGTGCAGCGGGAACGATTCCAGCCGTCATTGCGAGCCGTCAGCGAAGCGCATCCGATGATAGCCACGAAGAAACACTGCGATTGCTTCGTCGCTTGCGCTCCTCGCAATGACGACGAAGCACGGAAGATCCAAATGGCAAAAGAAGCAAAAGCAGTTGGAATCTCCGCCGGTCAATGCCTGTGCGGGCGGGTCGGTTTCGAGATCGACACGCCGGCGCGCTGGGCCTGGCACGATCATTCGCCGGCGAGCCGCCGCGCGCATGGCGCGGCCTATGCCACCTATGTCGGAAGCTGGCGCAAGCGGTTTCGGATCACCAGGGGCAAGGCCGGCATCGCGCGCTTCGAGGACAAGGCCGGCAAAGACCGTGCGGAGCTTCTGCGCGCATTGCGGCACGCCGCTGTTCTACGAACGCGCCCGTTCGCCGCACATGGTGAACATTCCGCGCGCGCTGTTTTCCGGCCGCACCGGCCGGCAGCCGCTCTATCACATCGCGATCGAGGAATTGCAGGAGTGGGCCTATACCGGCGAGCCGCTGGTGCCGCTGAAGGGTTTTCCCGGCGTGGTCTGGCAGCGCTCGAAACGGAAGAAGCGCGTCGATCGCGACGGGATGTTTTGAGTCGCCGCGTGCGACGTCGTGAGCGCTGCGTCGCGCAGGGCAGCCATGACCGCGCTCCATTGCCCGGCCTACAAGTTCGATCATGATGCCGCGACCCGACGGTAACGGCCGCGGGAAGGAGGAGGACATGAAGAACCGCATTACCGGGCGCTCGGCGTTCCTCGCACTGCTCAAGGACGAGGGCATCACCCATCTGTTCGGCAATCCCGGCACCACCGAACTGCCGATCATGCACGCGCTGAAGGATCATCCCGATCTCACCTATGTGATGGCGATGCAGGAAAGCCTGGTGGTCGCCATCGCCGACGGTTTCAGCCGCGCCTCGGGCCGTCTGGTCGCCTGCAATGTCCACGTCGCGCCCGGGCTCGGCAACGCGATGGGCTCGCTCTACAATGCGAAATTCACCGGCACGCCGATGATCCTGACCGCCGGCCAGCAGGAGCAGGGCCACGGCCTGATGGAGCCGGTGCTTTACGGGCCGCTGGTGCGGATGGCCGAGCCGCTGGTGAAATGGGCGGTCGAGGTGACGCGGCTGGAGGACCTGCCGCGGATCGTGCGCCGCGCCGCCAAGATCGCGACCACGCCGCCGACCGGGCCGGTGTTCATCTCGCTGCCCGGCGACATCCTCAATGCCGAGGCCGGCATCGAGCTCGGCCGTTCGACCCGCGTCGATACCCGCGTAAAACCGTCCGACGAGGCGTTGCAGGCGCTGGTGGCGCGCATTCTCAAGGCGCGAGCGTCCGGTCATCATCGCCGGCGACGAAATCGTAAAGAGCGACGCGCTGCAGGAAGCGGCGCATGCTGGCCGCGACGCTCGGCTGTCCGGCCTATCAGCAGTCGGCGCCCTACGGCGCGCATTTCCTGTCGGAAAGCCCGTGCTTCATGGGCGCGCTGTCGCGCTCGCAGAAGCAGGTTCGCGAAGTCCTGTCGCCCTACGATCTGATGATCGTGCTTGGCGCGCGATCCGTTGCGGATGTCGGTTTACAGCGAAGTCGACCCGCTGCCCGACGGCATGCCGATCGTGCAGATCGGCCTGGTCGACTGGGATCTCGCCAAGAACTACGGCGCCGAGATCGCGCTCAAGGCCGATGTGAAGGAAACCTTGCGCGCATTGATTCCGGCGCTGAAGGCCGCCGGCGGTGCCGCGCTCGAGACGCGCGCCAGGGAGGGCATCGCGGCGCTCAAGTCGAAGAACTGGACGGCGCGGCGCGCCGCCTTGGTCGAGCAGATCTCCAAGGCAAAAGACCGCTCGCCGATCGATCCGGACTGGCTGTCGCTGCAGGTGGTCGAGGCCATGCCGGACAACGCCATTCTGGTCGACGAGGGACTGACGTCCTCGCGGCAGATCAATGCACTGCGCCCGCATCGCGACCGCTATGGCTATCATGCGCTGGCGTCGGGCGGGATCGGCTGGGGACTGCCGGCTTCGGTCGGCGTCAGCATGGCGAACCCGGACCGCCCGGTGGTGTGTTACTCCGGCGACGGCAGCGCGATGTATTCGATCCAGGCGCTGTGGACCGCGGCCCATCACAAGCTGCCGCTGTCAGTCGTGATCGTCAATAACGGTGGCTACCGCATCATCAAGCAGCGCTTGCTCGCTTTTCACGGCGACGATCACTACGTCGGCATGGATTTTGTCGACCCAAAGGTGGATTTCACCGGCCTCGCAAAATCGCTCGGCCTCGAAGCAATGCGCATCACCGAACCAAAGGATGTTGCGCCCGCGCTCAAATCCGCATTCAACCGGCCCGGCACAAAACTGATCGAGGTCATGGTCGACGGCTCGCTCTAGCCCCGTCATTCCGGGTTCGCGTCTGCGACGCGTCCCGGAAATGACGGAGCGAGAAATTTTCCCCGTCATTGCGAGCGCCAGCGAAACAATCCATTTCGCGGCAAGACAAGTGTGGATTGCTTCGTCGCGCAGCCTGTCATCGGGCGCATTCGCGCGACCCGTTGGCTCCTCGCAATGACGAATTCGACCCGACTGATTTGCCCGCCATGGCAAATCAAATCCGGCATTTGGGGTGCGACAAATTAACCCGACGAGGCTGGGCAAGAACTCGGCATTTTCGGCAGTTGATGTACGATTCGATTTATGACGAATCATGCATTCAAGACCGGCGAGAGCCGGAACCAGGCCAGTCTGCTTCCTGCCCGGATTGAGGACTATGTGGGTCCAGACAATCCGGTCCGGGCGATCGAGAGCTTCGTTTGCGCCCTCGACCTGGCGAGGCTCGGATTCCGGCATGCGGACCGCGGCGTGGAAGTGGGACAGCCGCCTTACGATCCAGCCGATCTGCTGAAGCTCTACCTTTACGGATACATCAACCAGGTCAGGTCGTCGCGTCGGCTGGAGCGGGAAGCGTGCCGCAATCTGGAGCTGATCTGGCTTTTGAAGAACCTGAGGCCTGGTTATCGAACGATCGCCAACTTCCGCAACGAGAACTGGGAGGCGCTGAAGGCGGCGAACCGCCGTTTCGTGCTGCTGGTTCGGGAGCTTGGCCTTGTCGGCGGAGCCGTTGTTGCGATCGACGGGGCCTTCTTCCATGGCGACGCCAGCAAGGCGAGCATTTTCACGCGCAAGAGGCTCGCCGAACAGATCGCAAACCTGGACAGGGAGATCGAGGCTTACGGCAGATCGCTTGAAGACAATGATGCGGTGGAAGCCAAGCATCGGACCGACGGTGGCGGCGGAGATGGCGGTGATCTTGGTGCGAAAGTAGCGGCGCTGATGGCCAAGCGCTCGCGCGCACAGACCGATCTTGCTCGGCTGGAAGAGAGCGGTGAGACGCAGCTGTCCCTGACCGATCCAGACGCTCGGCTACTGGTCAAGAATGGTCAGGGGATTGCGGGCTACAATGTGCAGGCCGCCGTTGACGACAAGCACAAGCTGATTGTCGCCAGCGAGGTGGTGAACGATAGCAGCGATGTCGGCCAGCTTCATGCGATGGCAAAAGCGGCAAAAGATGCCCTTGAAGCCGAGGCGCTGCACGTGCTGGCCGATGAGGGCTATTACAGCAGTCTCGAACTGAAGGCGTGCGAGGATGACGGCATCGTTGCCTATGTGCCGGCGCCGGAGGGAACAGGGCGGCTCAAGAAGCAAGGCCGCTTCAGCCGCAAGGATTTCAGCTATGAGGCCACAGCCGATGCTTACCGTTGTCCGGCCGGCGCATCGCTGTATCCGATGAAGGGGCGCTTTCAGAACACAAGTGGCCGGATCGAGATCCGCTATGCGAGCCGCAAGGCGATCTGCGACACGTGCCGGTTAAGGGCACGGTGTCTCAGCCGAAAGGCAACGACACGTATCATCTCCCGCTGGGAGCACGAGGATGTTCTCGAACGTCATCGCGCACGGATGCAAGGCGCAGGCGAGTTGATGCGCCGTCGTTCCGGGATTGTCGAGCATCCCTTTGGTACGCTCAAATGCCGCGCCGGCTACCGCCACTTCCTGGTGCGCGGCTTCAACAAGGTTCGCGGTGAATGGAGCCTGATGGCGCTCTGTTACAACTTCACCCGCGTTCTCAACATTATGGGCTTCGAGCGCTTCGTTGCATGCCTCGCCAAGGCGCTTCTGTCGCGCCTACGCGCCTCTGGAGCAGCTACGGCCCGCCTCCAGATCGCCCTGCAGAGGTTTTTGGTGCACATCATGCCTTGGTCGCACTCCGTCGATACCAACCGCCTTCGCTGGCCTAATCGCAGCATTCTTGCTCAGTCTCGACGGGCAAATCACTTCTGATTTTCGGAAATTGCGTCAAGCCCCGTTTGCAAAAATATTTCTGTTTTCTTCCGACCCAAATCAGTTCACTGATTCGCCCGTCCGGTCTCGACAAGAGGGGCGTTGCGCACGTCACCAACGCGGGGCCGGATGCGGTGGACGCGGGCAGCGCACTTGACGAATGGTGCTGACGCGTACGGCCAAGTCGTGTCGTTCTGACGCCCCAATCGTTGGCGTCAAGTCTGCGATAAGAAGCGCAGGCGACGGTGTCAAAAAGCGTGGTCACCGGGGAGAGCGCGAAGTAAGCCGTAAAACCATTGCGCGGGGAATGTCGGGTCATTCCGTGTGAACCGTGGTGACTAACTCGTGTGCTTTTTTATTTCGCACGCGAGGCTGCGGGTGCATTGGGCACCCGGCATTCCCTGCGCCCTCTGTTCTCAGAGAGGCGAAACGATTTTAGCAAACCTCGGGCGCATCGCGCCGCGAGATGGCGAAGGCATGGTTGAAATTGGCAAGCCGTCATTGCGAGCGAAGCGAAGCAATCCATCTTGCCGCGTAATGGAAGAATGGATTGCTTCGTCGCGGAGCCTGTCATCGGGCGCGCATTCGCGCGACCCGTTGGCTCCTGGCAGTGACGGCTTACTCCGCCGCCTTCGCCCTCGTATGAGGCCGATACTGCACCGCTGGATGCGGCGCGCTAAGACGGGCGCGCCCCGACCCGAACAGTTTTTCGCGCAGCGTGCCCGCGCGGTAGGCCTGCTTGTAACGCCCGCGCCGGGTCAGCTCCGGAACCAGCATGTCGCTGATGTCCTCGAAATCCCCGGGCGAAACCGCAAACGGAACGTTCAATCCGTCGACGTCGGTCTGGTCGAACCAGGCTTCGATCTCGTCGGCGACTTTTTCCGGCGTTCCCACCACCACCGGCCCGATGCCGCCGATGCCGACATGTTCGGCGACCTCGCGCACGGTCCATACCCGGTCCGGATCGGCGCGGGTGATGTTGTCCATCGCGGTGCGGCCGGCGTCGTTCTGAACGTGGCGAACCTGCTGGTCGAGATCGTACGTCGAGAAATCGACGCCGGTCCACCCCGACATCAAGGTCAGCGCGCCTTCGGGGCTGATGTGCCTGACATAGTCGGCATGTTTGGCCGCGGCTTCCGCTTCGGTTCGCCCGAGAATGATGGTGAACATGCTGAACATCAGGATCTCGGCCGGATTGCGCCCGGCTTTGGCGGCGAGTTCACGTATCGCCGCAACGCGCGGCGCGATGATTTTTGCCGACGGTCCCGACATGAACACGCATTCGGCGTGCTCTGCCGCGAACTGCCGTCCGCGCGGCGAGGTGCCGGCCTGATAAAGCACGGGTGTGCGTTGCGGCGACGGCTCGCTCAAATGAATCGCGTCGACCCGATAATTGTTGCCCTGGTGGCGGATCCGATGCACCTTGGCGGGATCGGCGAACACGCCGCTGGTACGATCGCGCAATGCGGCGTCATCCTCCCAGCTTCCTTCCCAGAGCTTGTAGACCACCTCCATATATTCGTCGGCGATGCCGTAACGGTCGTCATGCGCGGTCTGCTTGTCCTTGCCGGCGGCCCGCGCCGCGCTGTCGAGATAGCCGGTCACCACGTTCCAGCCGATCCGCCCTTCGGTGAGATGGTCGAGCGTCGACATCCGCCGGGCGAAGGTATAGGGCGGCTCGTAGGAGAGATTGGATGTCACGCCGAAACCGAGATTTTTTGTCACGGTGGCCAACGCCGGGATCAGCAGCAGCGGATCGTTGGCCGGCGTTTGCGCGGCGTTGCGCAGCGCCGCGTCCGGACCGCCGCCGAACACGTCGTAGACGCCGAGCACATCAGCCAGGAACAGGCCGTCGAACCGCCCGCGCTCCAGCGTCTTGGCGAGATC
>CAVUYV010000060.1:0-49309 GCA_963745785.1 uncultured Alphaproteobacteria bacterium
CGGGCGAAGGGGCTCGAACCCTCGACCCCGACCTTGGCAAGGTCGTGCTCTACCACTGAGCTACACCCGCATCCGAGAGATTGGCGGCGATGGCTCGCCGGCAACGGGCAGAGCTATGCCAAATGCGGCCCGTGAATGCAACAGGCCACGCGGTGCCCGGGGACAGGCCCGATCCATCGGCCATGATTGCGCGATCGGCCCGCAAATCAGCCCAAAAACGGCCGAGCCGGGTTCCGCCGATTGCAAATTGGGCCGTCAAGCGCCAATTAGGGCGGGACATGCTAAAATAGACCCGATCCTTCACACATAGGCGAGGATTCCCGTGACGATAGTAGAGCAGGGCAGCGGAGCGGCGCCGCAGGCGGCACCCGATCTGATCAAGGAGACGACGACCCAGACGTTCGTGAAGGACGTCATCGAGGAATCAAAGCGGCAGCCGGTGCTGATCGACTTTTGGGCGCCATGGTGCGGCCCGTGCCGCCAGCTCACGCCGATTCTCGAAAAAGCGGTCCGCGCCGCAAAGGGCAAGGTCAAGCTGGTCAAGATGAATATCGACGAGCATCCGGCTATCCCGGGCCAGATGGGGATCCAGTCGATCCCGGCCGTGATCGCCTTCGCCAACGGCCAACCTGCCGACGGTTTCATGGGCGCGGTGCCGGAGAGCCAGGTCAACGCTTTCATCGATAAAGTGACCAGGGCCATGCCGACCGCGGGCGAGCCGAATGTCGCGGAAATTCTCAAGGAGGCCGAAGCAGTTTTGGCGGAAGGCGATCCCGCCACCGCCGCGCAAATCTATGCCGAGGTGCTGGCGGTGGACCCGACCAACATCGCAGCGCTGGCCGGGCTTGCCAAATGCTACGTCGCGACCGGCGCAATCGAGCAGGCCAAGCAGACGCTGGCCATGGTACCGGAATCGAAGCGCAACGACCCCGCGGTCAAGGCCGTGCAGGCGGCGATCGACCTCGCCGAACAGGCCAAGGCGCTTGGCCCGGTCAGCGAGCTGGAACAAAAAGTGGCGGCCAATCCGCTCGATCATCAGGCGCGATTCGACCTGGCGACCGCGCTTAATTTCTCAGGCAAGCGCGCTGAAGCCACCGATCAGCTGCTCGAGATCGTCAAGCGCGACCGCAAATGGAACGACGATGCCGCGCGAAAGCAACTCGTGCAGTTCTTCGACGCCTGGGGGCCGTCCGATCAGGCCACCATGGATGGACGCAAGCGGCTATCGACGATCTTGTTCTCGTAGCGCGTATTCCGCGAGAGCGGTACCGGTCTTGCGATGAGAGTACGCGCCAAGCTGATATTTTGAAGGCTAGCACCGGGGCCGCAGATGCCGATCAATGCCGAATATCGCGGGCCCGGCGACCTTCCCGAGGTGATACCGGTGTTTCCGCTGCCCGGCGCGCTACTGCTGCCGCGCGGCCAGATGCCGCTCAACATCTTCGAGCCGCGGTATCTCGCAATGGTGGACGATGCGCTGCGCGATGGCCATCGGCTGATCGGCATGATCCAGCCGGACGTTTCCCACTCGCGGGACGAGGACAGGCCGAAACTGTTTCGGGTCGGCTGCGTCGGGCGCATCACCCAGCTCGCCGAGGCCGGCGACGGCCGCTACATCCTCGAACTCACGGGCATCGCGCGCTTCAAGGTGATCGAGGAGATTGCCGTGCAGACCGCATACCGGCAATGCAAGGTGGACTATTTTCCCTACCTCGACGATTTCACGGCGCGCAAAGGCGAGGAGGCCGTCGACCGCGAGGCGCTGCTCGCGGTGCTGACGGATTTTCTCAAGGCCAACAATCTCAAGGTTGACTGGGAAGGCGTCGAAAGCGCCCCCAATGAGGCCCTGGTCAACGCGCTGGCCATGATGTCGCCCTATGGGCCGCCGGAAAAACAGGCAATGCTTGAGGCGCCGGACCTGAAAACGCGCGCTGAAATCCTGATCGCGGTTACCGAGATGGATCTCGCCAAGAAGCGCACCAGCGGCGACCCGCCGCTGCAGTAACACCACGCCGGCCACCGGAAGATTTGAAGCAGCAGGGCCGGGAACCTTTGTGGTCCTTGCCGGATTGCAAAGTTCTGGCGCATAATCCGGAAACCAGTTTCCATCGCATCATCCTCCAATCGAACCATCTGGCATTCGGCGCAACCTCGTGTCGTCTCCGAAGGAAATCGAAATCAAGCTGCAGCTGCCATCCGCGAATTTCGCGCAGCTCCGGCGCGTGCCCTTGCTCCGCGGGGCGGGCACGTCCAAGCGCAGTGAAAATCAGGTCTCGGTCTACTTCGACACCAAACGCCTGAAACTTAAGGGTAGTGGACTGACGTTGCGCGTCCGGCGCACCGGCAATCGCTATATTCAGACCATCAAGTCCGATGATGGAAGCCCGTTCGAACGCGGCGAATGGGAAGCGGCGGTCGACGACGGCCGGCCGGACCTGAAACGGGCGGATACCTCGGCACTCGAACCATTGGGGATCAGGAAACTGCGCAAGCGATTGCGCCCTGTGTTCGAAACCCGCGTGCAGCGTACGAGCTATCCGCTTACACGCAAGGACTGCGATATCGCATTGACGATCGATCGCGGCGAAATCGATGCCGGCAACAGCACGCTGCCGCTGTGCGAGGCAGAGCTCGAGCTGAAGCGAGGCAATAGGGCACGCCTGTTCGAGTTCGCGCGAGCAATCGCACGCGCGACTTCCGGCGAACTTGCCGTCAAAAGCAAGTCTCAACGCGGCTACGAACTGCTCGCCGGCGAGAATGCCGCGGTCGCAAGAGGCGAAGCCGTTGACATTGCGCCGGACATGCCGGCGAGCGCCGCGTTCCGATCGATCGGATTTGCCTGTCTCAAGCAGATCGTCGCCAACAAACCCGCAATCCTTGCAGGAAACCCCGAGGGCATCCATCAAATGCGCATCGGGTTGCGTCGCCTGCGCGCGGCGATATCGTTATTTTCGGATATTGTTGCGGAAGCGGAAGTGCGCGACATCAAGCGGGAACTGAAATGGCTCACAAGCGAACTTGCTCCCGCGCGCGAATTCGACGTTTTCCTGACCAGGGTCGTGGCACCGCTCGAAAAGAACCATGCCCGATTGACCGGGATGCGAAGCCTGTCGCACGATCTGGCGGACCGGCGTGACGCCGCGGTCGCGCGCGCACTGACGGCGGTCGGTTCGCAGCGATTTCGCGACTTGACGCTGAACCTCGCTGCATGGCTCGACGTCGGCGGCTGGCGCGAGCCGCAAAACCAACTCTCGCGCCGGCGTTGCGAGCAGCCGATCAAGACGCTGGCCCGCGCGCAGCTGACGCGGCGCTGGAGGAAGATTCGCAAACGGGGCCGCATGCTGGCAAAACTCGATACTCAGGCGCGGCACAAGCTTCGGATTCAGGCCAAGAAATTACGCTACGCGGCGGAGTTCTATAAGACGGTGTTTCCCGGAAAAAAGAAGGAGAAGCATCGCGAGACCTTCCTGTCGGCGCTGAAGGACATGCAGGATTGTTTCGGCGATTTGAACGACGTCACCGTGCATGAGAAGCTCACGACCGGGATCGCCAAGGCGTCGATTGAACGGTCGGCCAGGCCGGCCCGACGCGTATTCGCCGCCGGCCTGTTGACAGGGCACGAGGAAGCCCGGTTCAAGCCGTTGCTCGCGGCGGCAGAGCATGCCTACCGCGATTTCAGGAAATTAAAACCATATTGGCGTTAGCCCGGTCTTGCCCTGGCCGGATCGTCAGCCAGTCGCGGCGGCAGGGGCGTTGTGTTGGGGTGCCGTCAGCCGCATCAGCATGACGGTCACGACAAGCACGCCCAGATAGACCAAAAGCTGCATTTCCGTCGGCTGATCGGTATAGCCGATCAACGTATGCATGGTCCGGCCGGCGATACTCTTTTCCGAAAGCAGCCAGCCACTGTCCCAGGCCACCGTATCAAGTCGCGTGAGCCAATTGGCCCGTTCGAGGAATGCCACCGCCTGCGCCGCCATGCCGGCCGCCAGCAATGTGATCAGGACCGTCGTGGTCGCGAATAATGCCCGCGGCGGGATCCGCATCAGGCCAAAATAGGTCAAGAGGCAGACGGCGGCTCCAAGCGCCAGACCGATGATGCCGCCGAGGGCGAGGCTGAAGGCCGACCCACCGTCGGAGGCGGCGACGCCATACAGGAACAGCGCGACCTCGCTGCCTTCGCGCAACACGGCTACTCCGACCACCACAGCCAATGCCAGCAGCGGCTTGGTTCCGTCCGCGACCGCCTGGCCGACCGCGCGCATTTCTCCGGCCATTTCCCTGCCGTGCCGCGCCATCCAGACGTTGTGCCATGTCAGCATGATCACGGCGACGGCCAGGATCGCCGCGTTGAACAGCTCCTGCCCCATGCCGGCAAATAGCTGGGACAGTGCGCCGGCAAACGCGGCGACGACGCAGGCCGCAAGCGCCCCCGCCAGCACCCCGCCGCCAATCCAGCGATTGCGATGCCGAACCGAGCCGGTCACCGCGAGCACGATGCCAACAATCAATCCGGCCTCGAAGACCTCGCGGAACACGATGATGAGTGCGGCCAGCACGGAACCCTCGCCTATTGCACGACCAAGGCGCCGCGCGCCTTTTCGTTGAAGTCGTCGTAAAATTCGTAGCGTCCGGGTTTCAATGCCCGCACATTGATGACACCTTCGCTATTGGCGGCGACCACCTTTTCGACCCGCAGCGACTTGCTTTCAAACTCCATGGCCTTGGCGTCGAGGTTCTTGACGCGAACCGTGATGGGCTTGTCGGCCGGTGCGCGCACTTCGCTCGGCTGGAATTGACCCTTCGAATACGTCAATTGAATTTCCGTCGCCTGTTGCGCCCGAGACGGAGATATGGGCAGCACCGCGATTGCGCAAAGCGCGGCCAAGATCAATGATCTCATTGTGATAATCATAACAGACCTCTGTCAGTGTTTTCGGGTTCTAGAAGCTCAAAATTCGACGGCAAATTTAAGTCTGGCGCGATGGCGCTGGAACTCGGCCAGGTTGAGCGAGACGGGATTGCCGATCTCGCGTCCCCAGACTTGCGCGTTCCACGCCGCCGTCATGAACATCTTTGGCGTGAACTGGACATAGAGCGTCGGTCCCAGCATGACGGCGTCGCCGGTGAAAGCCGTTAAATTGGCGGCGTCGTAATGCCTGAGATACCAGACCTCGCCGCCAAGGACGACATTCGACGCAATCCGAAGCGACAGCGCCGCCGAACCGCCGAACTTGGCCTCGCGTTCGGTGTCGCCCGCCGCGGTCTGCGTGACCTCGGGTTCGTAAAGCAAGTTGAAGCCCGCAAACAGGCGGTTCTTCAGAAGCTCGAGATCGGCGTTGATGATGGTTTCGAATTCATAATTGTGCACGCGCTCGCCGCCGGTCTCGTCGATCCGCCGCACCGTCGGCTCGAACGCCAGCGTGACCGCCAGCGGATTGCTCGAGGTGCGCTCGAGCGCAAGATAGCGGAATTCCGCAAACCCTCCGCTCAAGGCGACCTGACGCCGGTCGTCGAGCTCGGTCACGCCGCCAATATTGTGGGTCGATCCGAGCGCGCCGAATTCGATCTGGATGAACTGGGTCGGGGTAAATTCGAATTCGTATTTTGTCTCGGTCGCCGCGTAGTGGCCATCGCGCTTGCCGAACCGGCCAATGCTGTCGATCGTGAATTCCTTCTCGCCCTCAAGGCCAATGCCGGACCCGGTGGTGAATCCAAAAATGTATTTTGTCTCGATATCGCGCCAGGAACTCGCATCCTCGGCGCGCGCAGCGCCGCTCGCCCAAAAAACACATCCGACTGCGCAGAGCACAAGGCTATGACGTCGTCCAGGCCGTATCCGCGCTCGCATCGCTCGCATCCGCTTTTTTGAGATGGATGCTGTCAGCTAGCGGCTTGCTGCCGGATCGGCAAAAAGACTCCCTCTAAACTAGAGACATTCTAAGGTGTCGGGAGCGACCATATCAGCGGCAGCGAACGAACAGGATTGCTCAATCGCCACGCTAGTATCCGGCGACCGCCAGCGCGACTACCGCGCCAAGCACGACCCATCCGAAATGGCGGCCGCGCATCGCCCAGGCGTTAGCCAGCGCGGCAAAGCCAAACACGCCTGCCAGCGTTGCGATAATCCAGTGCCGTGCCGGCTCCGAAGCCATCAGCGGCGCTGCGATCAGCAGCACGCCGCCGCCGATCCAGGCCACGGTGCCGGCCTGCCAGACCAGGCGAATCAGCGTGCGCAGGCGCGGCGGCTCGATGGTGGCGCGCGCGAATACTTTGGTTTCGCCGAGCACGCCGTGAACGAGCGCCGCCGCAATGGCGGCCAACCCGGAACATTGCAGCAGGAGGTCGCGCATCGGAGCTCTCCATACAGTACTGTATGGTTTTAGAGCAAGCGCCGGCGGTTGTCAATACAGTGGTGTATGGTAAGATCCCGCGAACGAAAATGACCGATCAACTTTCCGCCAAGGACTGGCTCGATCAGGGCCTCAAGACGCTGGCCGAGCGCGGTTTCACGGCGTTGAAAGCCGAGCCGCTGGCGAAAGCATTGGGGGTATCGCGCGGCAGCTTTTACTGGCATTTCGCCGACATCGGCGCGTTCCACGCCGCGATCCTCAGGCATTGGCGCGAGGTAGCCGCCGAGCAGATCATCGCCAATCTCGAGGCAGCTTCCGATCACGACGACCCGGTGGCGCTCCTGCTGCGCCAGGCGTTCGGCGGCAGGCTGGCGCTGGAAAACGCGGTCCGCAGCTGGGCTACGCACGATCCGATCGCCCGAGACGCGGTGCAGGCCATTGACCGGCGCCGGCTGACTTACGTCGCGAAACTACTCAGGGCATCAGGGCTTTCGCCCGGCGTGGCTCGTGCCCGTGCGCAAGTTCTCTACTGGGCGTTTCTCGGCTTTGCGCTGTCGGACAACCCATTGCCGCGGGCGAGACAGCGGGCGGTGCTCGACGAACTGCTGCGGATGGCCTCGCGATAGCGGCTGCGCGGATATACGATGCGATCGGATATGCTACAGAACCAAAGGACCAAGCCGGAGATCACGCCATGACATCGCCGCCCGAACGCCCTGAAGGCACCGTCGATCCAAAACTTCTGGAAATTCTGGTCTGTCCGGTGACCAAGGGTCCGCTGGAGTTCGACGCGGCAAAACAGGAACTGATCTCGCGGTCCGCAAAACTCGCCTATCCGATCCGCGACGGCATCCCGATCATGCTGCCGGAGGAAGCGAGGAAGATCGAGTGAGGTGCGACAACCCCACAATGACCAAAGAGGCCACCGCGCCCGCAGTTATTTTGAGCTTCTCTTTCCCGGTGTAGGGACGCATTCAAGGTCTCCATTGGTGGCTCTTTCGAGGGCGAAGAGCGATCCCTCAACTCGCGCAGTGGTCGAATTCGACGCGTGCAAAACAGCGAACATGCATCTCGCGGTCCGCAAAACTCGCACTATCCGATCCGCGACGGCATCCCGATCATGCTGCCGGAGGAAGCGCGGAAGATCGAGTGAGGATCGGCCCTCCGCACCCAAATCGTCATACCCGCGAAGGCGGGTATCCAGTACTCACCGCCCTCCATTACTTATGACAGTGATTACTGGATCATCCGCTTTCGCGGATGATGACGGCCGATATGTGTGGAATCGCCGGCCGCCCTTAGCCGCTACAACGCCTCGCCCTTCAACAGCCGCGGCACCTCGCCTGCAAGTCCCGCGGCCTGGCGGATGAACAGGCTTTTCAGCGGCGGCGCGCGATCGACCAGACCGAGCCCGATATCGCGCACGACGCGCAGCAGCGTCGATTCGTTCGAGAACAGGAAATTCAGCGAATTGGTGGCAAGCCCCATCGCCATGGTGTCGAACCGCCGCCAGCGCTGGTAGCGCTCGAGCACGTCGGCTTGCCCTACATCCAGACCGAGCCTCGCCGCATCGACAATCACCTCGGCAAGTGCTGCGACATCCTTCAGCCCCATGTTGAGGCCTTGTCCCGCGATCGGGTGAATCACATGCGCGGCGTCGCCGACCAGCGCCAGCCGTTCGCCGATGAACGAGCGCGCGACAAAATACCCAAGCGGGAACGCGCGCGGTTTGTCGAGCGCCCTGATCTCGCCGAGATGCAGCCCAAAGCGCTGTTCGAGCTCGCCATGAAATTCATCTTCGCTCAACGCGACGATGCGCGCGGCCTCGGCACGCTTCTCGGTCCATACCAGCGACGAGCGTTTCCCCGTCAGCGGCAGGATCGCGAATGGACCTGCGGGCAGAAAGTGTTCTTCGGCACGCCCGCCATGGTCGCGCTCGTGGCCGACCGTGACCACGATGCCGGATTGATCGTAATCCCAGCCATAGGTGACAATGCCGGCACGCTCGCGCAATTTCGAGCGCGCGCCGTCGGCCGCAACCAACAGGCTCGCCTCGACCACGCCGCCGTCGGCCAGCGTCACATCGACGCCATCGCTGCGCGAATCGAATGTCGTCACCGATGTGGCTCTGAGATCGACGCCCTCGGTTGCCGCGCGCTTGACCAGCGCATCGATCAGATGCCGATTTTCGACCATGTGCGCGAACGGCTTCGCCGGGCTCGACATCGCCGGCGAAAGTCAGGAACACCGGACGGGTCGCGTCCTGCAGTCTGGAATCGGTAACGACCATGTCGAGAATGGGCTGCGCCTGCGCCGCCACCTGATCCCACACCCCGAGCGCCTCGAACAGCCGGCGGCAGGCGGCGACGATGGCGGTCGCGCGCGGATCGCGGCTTGGCCGCACTGAAAGCGCCGGATCGGCGACGATGATGGGAATATCGGCGCCAAGGCCCTGCCGCAGCGCCAGTGCCAGCGCCAGCCCGGCAAACGCGCCGCCGCCGATGACAATGCTACGCTGTGCCGGCATGCCGAACCCTTAACTGACAGAGGTCATAGACCAGACTTGCTACCTGACTATAGCTGGGCGAAACAGGTTCCCCAAGCACTCGTCATTCCGGGATGCGTCCTCTGTGCGCGCGAAGGCCCGGAATCCGATACTCCCGATCGTGGTTATGGATTCCGGACTCGCTCGTTACACTCGCGATCCGGAATGACGGCTATCATTGTTGCTAAACGACTCGAAAGTTTTCCAATGTCCAAAGGCCTGATTGACCTGATTTCGATTCTCGATCTCGAGCCCTCGAGGTGAACCTGTTTCGCGGCAACAGCCCGAAGACGAGCTGGCAGCGGGTGTTCGGCGGGCAGGTGATCGGACAAGCGATGGTGGCGGCCTGCCGCACCGTCGAAGGCCGCCTGCCGCATTCGCTGCATTGCTATTTCATCCTGCCCGGCGATCCGCAGATTCCGATCATCTACGAGGTCGAGCGGCTGCGCGACGGCAAAAGCTATTCGACCCGCCGGGTCACCGCGATCCAGCACGGCCACGCGATTTTCTCGATGATGGTGTCGTTTCATGTCGAGGAGCAAGGCGCGTTCGACCATCAGGACAAGATGCCCGATGTGCCGCCGCCGGAAAAACTCACCGCCGAAGAAGTTGCAAAGCAGCCGATGTTCCGCGAGATGCCGGATTTCATCCGCCGCTATTACGAATCCGACCGTCCGATCGAGCTTCGCCCGGTCGAGCTCGGCCGCTATTTCGGCGAGAGGATCGACGACGGCCGCATCCATGTCTGGATCCGTACCGCGGCGAAGCTGCCCGACGATCCGGCGCTGCATATGTGCGCGCTGGCCTATGCGTCGGATTTCTCGCTGCTCGATGCCGTCATGGCACGCTACGGCCGCACCTTGTTCGACAAGCGGATGATGCCCGCGAGCCTCGATCACGCGATGTGGTTTCACCGCCCGTTCCGGGCCGACGAATGGTTGCTTTACGTCCAGGACTCCCCGAGCGCGCAGGGCGGGCGGGGATTGACCCGCGGACTTATCTTCAAGCCCGACGGCACGCTGGTGGCCTCGGTGGCGCAGGAAGGCTCGGTCCGCGAACGCAGGTGACCGTGGGTCATGCGGTGGCGAGCGTAGCTTTCTCGACCATTGCGACCTGCGACACCAGCCAGCGGCCGAACCAGCGATACATCCATGGAATGGGGATGATGAGGAGGCAGAGGAGTGCGGTCACGATCGCACGCCAGAGAAACTCAAGCCCGGTGGCGTTGAAAACAATGCCGCGCCGCGTGCCTTCAATATGACGACACATCCAGCGTATTTGCGCCACGTATACCCACGCCCAGCCGATAATGGTGATCACCGAAAGGACGGCCAGCAAGCTCCAGCCAAGGAAGCCCCAGAATGAGCCCGAGAAGCGGAGCCCAAGTGGTTGTCCATCCGAACCGAGATTCGCAACAAACCATTTGATCAGGAGCCAGTATAACACAAATTCGGCGACGCTGAGCGCGAGGTTGAGCACCTGGGACTGGGTCCAGGCTGCCGCGATGGAGAGTATCACCAGTGCGTAAAACCACATCAGGTCGACCGCCCGGCCGGTGAAGGCGAGATTTGGCCGCTGCGGAACACCAACGCAGGAGACAATCCACCTGCTGTACATGACGATGACCCACGGCACGGGGATGACGAACAAGATGCCGATGAAAAGAACCAGCGACCGCCAGGTGAATTCCCAGATTCCGAACTCGATCGAGAGCGGCTCGGCGTGGCCGCCGGCGCTTACCCGTGGGACGCCCGCTTGCGGGACGAGCGGCGCGCCCGAGGCGCCCGCGAGCAGTCCCGGAATATCCCGCGCCTTCTCCCAGCCCGCCATGCCCTCGCTCCAGACCAGCGTCTCCGCCGTCACCGTGCCGTTAGCGATGAACTCGCGGAGCCGTGACTCCGGGTAAGGACCTTGCTGCTTGCCTTGGGACGCAAAAAACCAGGATCGGTTTGACATTTCATCCCCTTAGGCGTTGAGGCGGGCGAACCAACCCGACCGCCGGCGATGGAGCCGCATCCTGGCGGATCATGCCGCTGCTTCCAGAGGGAGGCTAGAGAGCGGGGCCACGCCACGGCAATTGTTTTTCGGTCGGGGCTGCAAACTTTTTGTGCCATTTGCACAGAAAGATGCCAAACTTGCGTGAAGTGCACATCAAGGCGCGAACCGGCGCTGCCGAAAATGGGAATGAAGGTCTGACCATGAAGCTCGTTGTTGCCATTATCAAACCCTTCAAACTTGACGAAGTGCGCCAGGCACTCACCGCGATCGGGGTCACCGGCATGACCATCACCGAGGTCAAGGGCTATGGCCGCCAGAAGGGCCACACCGAGATCTATCGCGGTGCCGAATATGTCGTGAATTTTCTGCCGAAGCTCCGAATCGAAATCGCCGTCCCGTCGAATCTCGCCGACAAGGCGGTGGACGTCATCACCTCCAGCGCGCGCACCGGCCAGATCGGCGACGGCAAGATTTTTGTGACGCCGATCGATCACGCGTTGCGGATCCGGACCGGCGAAACCGACAGCGACGCGCTCTAAAATCTCGCGACCCATCGCATCCGACAACGACGCCGGACGTGCGATCCAAACAATTTTTCGGGCTGGGGAAATACCATGGGGGCACCATCGTGTCGTGCAGCACACCTGGCTGCGCCAATTGGTCTTGCGACGGTTTTATCGAGGGCGACACCCGGCGTTTGCCGCAACGTCTGATATCAGCGGCGCCGATACCGCGTGGATGATCGTTGCCACCGCGCTGGTGCTGATGATGACGATACCGGGCCTGGCGTTGTTCTATTCCGGCATGGTGCGCAAGAAGAACGTGCTGGCGACGATGGCGCAAAGCCTTGCCGCAGTCGCTATTGTTTCGATTCTCTGGGTGGCGTTCGGGTATTCGCTGGTGTTCGTCGGCGACGGTCCCTGGATTGGGACGCTGGATCGCTGGTTTCTCGCCGGCATGACCATGGACGGCGTCAACCCCGCGGCGAAGACGATTCCGGAGAGCCTGTTCGTGCTCTACCAGATGACGTTTGCGATCATCACCGTGGCGCTGGTGGCGGGCTCCGTCGCCGACCGGATGCGGTTCTCGGCCTATCTGATGTTTTCCATCGGCTGGTTCGTGTTCGTTTACGTTCCGCTGGCGCATTGGGTTTGGGGCGGCGGCTTCCTCGGCGCCATGGGCGTGCTGGATTTTGCCGGAGGCCTCGTGGTGCATCTCAGCGCCGGCATCGGCGGCCTTGTTGCGGCAAAGGTGATCGGACGGCGCCATGGCTACGGCACCGAAAATCTGTCGCCGTTCGATTTGTCGCTCGCGGTGGCAGGCACCGGATTGCTGTGGGTCGGCTGGTTTGGGTTCAACGGCGGGTCGGCGCTGGCGGCGAATTCGCGCGCCGTGATGGCGATCACCGCGACGCATCTGGCGGCCTGCGCCGGCGCGCTGACCTGGGGCGCGATCGAATGGACGATCCGGCGCAAGCCGTCGGTGCTCGGCATGATTTCGGGCGCGGTCGCGGGTCTCGGAACGATTACGCCGGCGAGCGGATTCGTGGCGCCGTGGCACGGCATCGTCATTGGGATGATCGCAGGCATGATGTGCTTCTGGGCCTGCACCTCGCTCAAACACCGTTTCAACTATGACGACTCGCTTGATGTGTTCGGCGTCCACGGCGTCGGCGGAATGACCGGCATCATGCTGGCCGGGGTGTTTGCGACCGCCTCGATCGGCGGGACCCCCGGCCTGATCGAGGGCAACGCCGGGCTATTGCTGATCCAGCTCTCCGGCGTCCTGGTCACCTTGGCCTGGTCCGGCGGCGTGACCTACCTGCTGCTCAAGTTCGTGAGTGCGTTGGTACCGCTGCGGGTATCCCGCGAAGACGAGCTGGTGGGGCTTGATATTTCGCAGCACGGCGAGGCCTTGCAGTAGATTCCCCATCCAAATACCGTTTTCCTGCCCTTGCCGTGAGCACGATTGTGTCGCGAGTCTGGCATGCCTTCATTTTGAGCAGGCATGGTCAGGCTTTGAGCGCGACCGAATAGCGCAGGTCGAACCGATTCCGGCAAAGCCCGAAAAGGTCCGCGTTCATAATCCGTTAGGGAACGCGGCCGATCTGGCACGGCATTTGATTCTATGGGTGCTGGCTGTGCCCGCGTAGTGAACTTCTCCGCGTGGTGAACCTCAGTCGAAACGCCCGGTCGCGTCTGGCCTGGGCCCAAGCGGGGATAGGACCCATGAAAATTGTTATGGCGATCATCAAGCCATTCAAGCTCGAAGAAGTCCGTGACGCTCTGACCGCCATTGGCGTTCACGGTCTTACGGTGACGGAAGTCAAGGGATATGGCCGGCAGAAAGGCCATACGGAAATTTACCGCGGCGCTGAATACGCCGTGAGCTTCCTGCCCAAGATCAAGATCGAAGTCGCTGTCGCCTCGGACCAGGTCGACAAGACCATCGACGCGATCACGGCAGCGGCAAAAACCGGACAGATCGGCGACGGCAAGATCTTCGTCATCAACCTCGACCATGCGGTTCGCATCCGCACCGGCGAGGCAGATGCCGCGGCACTCTGATTTCGCGCTCAACCTTTTCCAATCAGGAGTAAACCAAATGACGTTCAAACGTCCCTATAGCGCGGGATTGGCAGCCCTCGCCGTTGGCCTGTTCGCCGCGACCGCTGCCTACGCGGAGCCAACTGTCAACAAGGGCGACAATGCCTGGATGCTGACGTCGACGGTGCTGGTGCTGTTGATGACGATCCCGGGCCTTGCGCTGTTCTATGGCGGCCTGGTCCGCTCCAAGAACATGCTCTCGGTGCTGATGCAGGTTTTCTACACCGTCTGCATCGTCATCATCATCTGGGTGTTGTACGGCTACAGCCTCGCCTTCACCGGCGGTTCCGACTTCATCGGCGGCTTTTCCAAAGCCTTCCTGATGGGCGTCACACCTGATTCCAAGGCAGCGACGTTCAGCGTCGATGCCAACATCTCGGAACTGGTCTACGTCTGCTTCCAGATGACCTTCGCGGCGATTACCCCCGCACTCATCGTCGGCTCTTTCGCCGAACGCATGAAATTCTCGGCGGTCGCGCTGTTCATCCCGCTCTGGGTGACGCTGATCTATTTCCCGATCGCGCACATGGTTTGGTACTGGGCCGGACCGGACGCGATCTCGGATGCGGTCAAGGCGCTCGCCGCAGCGGGTGACGCGGCAGCGAAGACCGCGGCGCAGGCCAAGCTCGATGAAGTCAACGCCGACGCCGGCTGGATCTTCAAGAAGGGTGCGATCGACTTCGCAGGCGGCACCGTGGTGCACATCAACTCCGGCATCGCCGGTCTCGTCGGCGCGCTCTTGGTCGGCAAGCGGACCGGCTATGGCAAGGACCTGATGGCTCCGCATTCGCTGACCATGTCGATGATCGGCGCCTCGCTGCTGTGGGTCGGCTGGTTCGGCTTCAACGCCGGATCGAACCTCGAAGCCACCGGCGGCGCAGCGCTCGCGATGACCAACTCCTTCGTTGCCACGGCGGCGGCGGCGCTGTCGTGGATGTTCGCGGAGTGGATCATCAAGGGTCATCCATCGGTACTGGGCGCCTTGTCGGGCGCGGTGGCGGGACTCGTGGCGGTCACGCCCGCGGCCGGTTACGCCGGTCCGATGGGCGCCATCGTGCTCGGTCTGGTGGTCGGCGTGGTCTGCCTGTTCTTCTGCACGGTGGTCAAGAATGCGCTCGGCTATGACGACGCGCTCGACGTGTTCGGCGTCCACTGCATCGGCGGCATCGTCGGCGCGCTCGGCACCGGCATCCTGGTGAACCCGGCGCTCGGCGGCTCCGGCATCATGGACTACACCATCGGCAAGATCGCGGATTACGATCTCGTCGGTCAGATGACCTCGCAAACCTGGGGCGTCTGCACCACGCTGGTGTGGTCGGGCGTCGGCTCCGCGATCCTCTACAAGGTCGTCGATGTCATCGTCGGCCTGCGCGCCAGCGTTGAGGTGGAGCGCGAAGGCCTCGACATCACCGAGCACACGGAGCGCGCTTACAACATGTGAGTTCTCCCCGAGGGCGCGATCTCTCGAGGTCGCGCCCAGAACTACGGTTTGGGCACATACCCGGCAATGCCCCGACCGTTGAGGGGCTCCAGCGCAAGTTGGAGCCCCTTTCTTTTTTGGCTGGCTATTGCGCCCTATGCGCTGCCTATCCCCCGTTTTCCGGCGTGATCAATACCACCGTCGGAAAATAGTGACGATAGCGTCGCGAGTTGCGCGTCAACAGCGGTAATTGTTCGACTGCCGCATGAGCGCCGATAAAAAAGTCCGCCAGCACGCCGGTGCGAATTCCTCCAGCACGGCGATATTGAGTAAAGGCTTTGCCTGCGAGAAACAGCGCAGTTCGAGGTGTCGGCACGACCGAAACGTTGGCGATCCCTAACGCAGATTCAAAATCCTCTATGGCGAGATAGCGGGTGGACGTCTCCGCATAAATAATATCGTTTATCAGCAATGGTCCTTTGAGCGCCGCTTGCTCCAGATGGGCCAGCGACCAGTCATACCATTTGGGATCGTCAATCAGGAGGTCGATCAGTACGTTGGAATCTATCAACGTCACTCGGCTAGTCTCCGCGAAGTAATGCCATGATCTCATCGGTCGACATGCCGCGACCCGCATGACCGCGCAGGCTCGCCAGCCGGCTCGGCTGCGGCGCGGGTGCTTCCGCTCTCTCAATGACGATGCTGCCGTCGTCGACGCGACGGAATTCAACCTGGCTGCCCGGAACGATGCCCAAGTGATCGCGAACTGGTTTTGGGATCGTCACCTGGCCCTTGCTTGTTACTGTGGTTGCCATCTCAAGCCCTCCGAGTAATACCTAGATATGATATGGTAATACCGCGCAAATTGTCCAGTTCCGTCGATGGTTAATCGCGTCTTAACCTCGCCGTATCTATGGTGGTTTGATCTGTTTTGAGGCCGGTCTCGAATGCGAGCGGCCGCCCCACGAGTGCTGGCGCAGTAAAGTATGGCAATGACCGCTCCATCCCGTGCGCCGCAGGGCGCCGGCAGTGTGCAAAGCGAGCGCTCGCCATTCGCCCGGCTGACCGAACTGCTGGCCCCGTACCAACCTGCTAAGCCATTGATAACGCTGTCGTTAGGCGAACCGCAGCACCCGGTGCCCGGCTTTGTCGGCCCGGTGCTGGCCAGACACACCGCCGAATTCGGCCGCTACCCGATCGCCCGGGGCATCGAGCCGTTCCGGCGCGCGGCCGCGAACTGGCTTTCGACGCGATTTGACCTGCCGCGAGCAATCGATCCCGAAACCGAAATTCTGGTATTGAACGGCAGCCGCGAGGGCCTGTTTTTCGCGGCCATCACCGCCGCGCGCTATGTCGGCGAGCGCCGGGGCAGGCCCGCGATCCTGATGCCCAATCCGTTTTATCCAGCCTACGGCGCCGGCGCACGCGCCGCCGATTGCGAACAGATCTATCTGCCGACCACGCGCGCCAACGGATTCCTGCCCGACCTCGATGCGCTCGATGACGCCACGCTGGCAAGAACGGTCGCGATCTACATCGCCTCGCCGGCCAATCCGCAAGGCGCCGTTGCCTCCCGCGAATATTTTGGCCGCCTGAAGCGGCTCGCCGATCGCTTCGGCTTCATGATCCTGAGCGACGAATGCTATTCGGAGATTTACACGCAAGACGCGCCCGGCAGCGTGCTGGAATGTGCCGGGCCTGATTTTGCAAACGTCGTGGCGTTCCAGTCGCTGTCGAAGCGCTCGAACCTGCCGGGCATGCGGGTCGGCTTTGCGGCCGGCGACAGGAAGTTTCTCGGGGTGTTTCACGAGCTGCGCAATGTCGCCGCACCCCAGGTGCCGGTGCCGCTGCAGCATGTCGCGGTCGCGGCCTACAGCGACGAGGCGCATGTCGAGGAGAACCGGCGGCTCTACCGCATCAAGTTCGATCTCGCCGATCAGATTCTCGGCAACCGCTATGGCTATCGCCGGCCCGCCGGCGGCTTCTGCGTCTGGCTCGATGTCTCGGAGCGCGGCGGCGACGAAGCCGCGACGGTGAAGCTCTACAGGGACGGCGGCGTGCGCGTGGTGCCCGGAAGCTATCTGGCGCGGCAGCAAGCGGACGGCGGCAATCCTGGCGCCGGCTACATTCGCCTGGCGCTGGTGCAGGACGGTGAAACAACAGCCGAGGCACTGCACCGGCTGGTGGAAATTCTGGATTAGTCGCGGAAGGCCCCATGAGCATGCCAGCGATCGAGCGCGTCATTCCCCTGGTCAGCCAATTGCCGGCCTCGATCCGCGAGGCCTTGGCGCGGCGCGTTCGTGAACTCACAGGACTTGGCCTGATTGCGCTATGTGGCGTGGCGGCGGCGGCGCTGATGACATGGTCGGTGCAGGATCCAAGCCTCAGCCACGCGACATCGCGTCCGATCCGCAACATCGTCGGCTATCCCGGCGCGATCGGCGCCGATCTCTTGATGCAGATTCTCGGCCTCGGCGCGATCATGCTGATCCTCCCCATCGCGGTCTGGGGCTGGCGCATGGTGACCCATCGCGGCTTCGACCGCGAGGCGCTGCGGATCGGCTGCTGGATCCTCTGCACCGCGATATCGGCGGGTTTTGCAAGCTGCTGGCCGCATGGCGGGGCGTGGCCGTTGCCGACCGGACTTGGCGGCGTCGTCGGCGACGCGCTGGTGCGCGCGCCCGCTGTGGTGTTCGGTCCGCCCGGCATCATCTATCGCCTGGTGTTCGGAATCGTGCTGTTCGCCGCCGGCATCGTGACATTTCTGTTTGCAAGCGGCATGGGTTCGCGCCCTTCCGAAGACGAACTGACGACGGTCGAAGATCACGACGCACCGTTCACCGAAGAGGATGACGACGGCTCGGTCTCGCTGGGATGGGCATTTCACGCCGCGATGAGCGCCAGGGCGCGACTGTGGAGGATGCTGGCGCTGACCTATAGTTCGCTGGTTGCCAGCGCGCCGCCGGCGCGCTCGTTTTCGTACGAGCGTCAGGAGCCAAGTCTCGGCGGCCGGGTGTCCCCGGACACACCGGCGGACGAGGATTTTGACAGAAGACGAAGAGGACGAGATTCCGGCCGCACGCGCCCCGCGCAGGAAACCCGCGGCCCGCGCGTCGTCGCGCAGATCATCCGAAAAATTCGATTTGCCGCCGATTTCCGTGCTGAGCCTGCCGAAGGCTTCGGACCGCCAGCCGCTGAGCAGGTCGGAACTGGATTCCAATTCACGCGCGCTGGAAGGCGTGCTCGGCGATTTCGGCGTCCGCGGCGAAATCGTCAAGGCACATCCCGGTCCGGTGGTGACGCTGTATGAGCTCGAGCCCGCGCCCGGCATCAAATCGTCGCGCGTCATCGGGCTGGCCGACGACATCGCGCGCTCGATGAGCGCGCTGTCGGCGCGCGTCGCCGTTGTTCCCGGCCGCAACGCCATCGGCATCGAATTGCCGAACCCGCATCGCGAAAAGGTCTATCTGCGCGAGTTGCTGGCGGTCAGGGACGGCAATGAATCGGTGGCAAAGCTTCCGCTTTGCCTCGGCAAGAATATCGGCGGCGAATCCATCATCGTCGATCTCGCGCGCATGCCGCATTTGTTGATCGCCGGCACCACCGGCTCCGGCAAATCGGTCGCCATCAACACCATGATCCTCAGCCTGCTGTATCGGCTGCGTCCGGATCAATGCCGCCTGATCATGGTCGATCCGAAAATGCTCGAACTCTCGGTCTATGACGGCATTCCGCATCTGCTGACGCCGGTGGTGACCGACCCGAAGAAGGCCGTGGTCGCGCTGAAATGGGCGGTGCGCGAGATGGAAGAGCGCTACAAGAAAATGTCCAAGCTCGGCGTGCGCAATATCGACGGCTACAACGCGCGTCTGGTGGAAGCCAGGTCCAGGGGCGAGGACCTGACGCGAACGGTGCATACCGGCTTCGACAAGGAAACCGGCAAGGCGATCTACGAGGAAGAAAAACTCGACCTCGATCCGCTGCCCTATATCGTCATCATCGTCGATGAAATGGCCGATCTGATGATGGTCGCCGGCAAGGATATCGAAGGCGCGGTGCAGCGGCTCGCGCAAATGGCGCGCGCCGCCGGGCTGCATGTGATCCTCGCCACGCAGCGGCCGTCCGTCGACGTCATCACCGGCACCATCAAGGCGAATTTTCCGACCCGCATCTCGTTTCAGGTCACTTCGAAAATCGACAGCCGCACCATTTTGGGCGAAATGGGCGCCGAGCAACTGCTCGGACAGGGCGACATGCTCTATATGGCCGGCGGCGGACGGATCAGCCGCGTGCACGGACCCTTCGTCTCGGATGAAGAGGTCGAAAAGGTGGTGCGCCATCTCAAGTCACAAGGCACGCCGGAATATCTCGAAGCGGTTACCGCCGAGGAGCCGACCGATGAAGACGGCGCGGTGTTCGATTCCACCGGCATGGGCGGCGATGGCGGCGGCGACCTGTTCGCGCAGGCGGTAGCGATCGTCAAGCGCGACCGCAAGGCTTCCACCAGCTACATTCAGCGCCGGCTGCAGATCGGATATAACCGCGCCGCCTCGCTGATGGAGCGAATGGAACTCGAGGGCATCGTCGGACAGGCCAATCACGCCGGCAAACGAGAGATCCTGATCGAAGAAGAAGAAAGCCGCTTTTGAGAAGCATCAGGCGGACCAAAGGACCGCCCGGGTTGGCATCGTATTTTCACGGAAAAACCATATCTCCTTTGGTCGAAAGCACGGTAAAATGGCCGAAAGGCGGGTAGGGCAACGCGTTGAATAGAAATCTAAAATTTCGAAGGCCAGAACAGGTCACGCTGAGCATGCGCGCGGGATTGGCGTTCTTGATCGCGGCGTCCCTGACCGCGGTGGCGACGCTGTCTGTCGCGACATCTGGCAATGCGCAGCCCGCTCCTGCACCGACCGTTCCTGCGCAGAGCGTTCCTGTGCAAACCGTTCCGATTCCAAAGCCCGCCCCAAAAAAGCGCGACAGCGTCCAGATCAGCGCGTCGGACCCGCAGAAAGGCCCGATCACGACCGGGGCAACCCCGGCGGCACCGCCGCCCAATCCGGTGATCCCGGATCCGCACCGCAATCTCCCCGTCAATCTTTTTGCGACCTTCGACGCCAACCAGAAGGCGCAGGCGGCCAGAGTGAGTTCCTATCTGTCCTCGCTGCAGACGCTGGTCGGAAATTTCGTCCAGGTCGGACCCGACGGCAGCAAGACCAAGGGCGATTTCTACATCCAGAAACCCGGCAAGGTGCGTTTCGAATATGACGATCCAAGTCCGATCGCGATTATCGCCGACGGATCGTCACTGGCCGTGCGCGACCGCAAGCTTGCGACCCAGGACATCTACCCGTTGTCGCAGACGCCGCTGCGGTTTCTGCTGTCGGACCGCATCGATCTGCTGAAAGACACCAATGTGGTGAGCGTGACGGCCGATGACGTCTTCATCAGCGTCACCATCGAGGAGAAGCAGGCGCTGATCGGCACCAGCCGCTTGATGCTGATGGTCGGCGCCAAGGATGGCCAGCTCAAGCAGTGGACCGTGACCGACCCGCAGGGCTATGACACCACGGTCGCCGTCTACAATCTGGATTCCTCCAGGAAAGTCGATCCCGGCCTGTTCAAGATCGACTTCACCAATTACTCGACACCGCCGGGCTAGCCCTTATCTTTAGCCGCGAACACCTACCTCATCCTGAGGAGCGCGCCCTTTTTGCGCGCGTCTCGAAGGATGGCCGCATAGTAAGCTCATCCTTCGAGACGCGGCCCAGTGGCCGCTGCTCAGGATGAGGCGTGTCTTTTTGGCTTTGCCCTGATACATCCGTCCCCATGCGTCTCGCCCTGACAACCTGGAACATCAATTCGGTGCGCCTGCGCATCGATCTCGTCGCCAAATTCCTGAAAACGGTGAGGCCGGACGTTCTGTGCCTGCAGGAAACCAAATGCATCGACGATGCATTTCCGCTGAAGCGTTTCCGGCGCCTCGGCTATGAGCACGTCGCGCTGAACGGGCAGAAGGGCTATCACGGCGTCGCGGTGATCTCGAAATTGCCGTTCGAGACCACCGATATCCGAACCTTCTGCGACAAGATCGATTCGCGTCACATTTCGGTGGCGTTCGGCGAAAAGGCGCAGCTGTCGAAGCCGCTGGTGCTGCATAATTTCTACGTTCCGGCCGGCGGCGATATTCCCGATCCCGCGCTCAATCCGAAATTCGAGCACAAGCTGCAATTCCTCGACGAGATGAAGGCGTGCGAGCCCTTGCATCCGCGTGGCGAGGATCGCCATGTTCTGGTCGGCGATCTCAACGTGGCGCCGCATGAGAACGACGTGTGGTCGCACAAGCAATTGTTGAAAGTGGTGTCGCATACGCCGATCGAATGCGAAAAGCTTTTGGCAGCCCAGGCCCACGGCGAATGGATCGACGTCGCGCGCGAACGCATTCCGCTGTCGGAAAAGGTTTATACCTGGTGGAGTTATCGCGCGGCCGACTGGACGTTGGCGGATCGCGGCCGCCGGCTCGACCACATCTGGGTCTCGCGCGCCCTTAAGGAGTGTGTCAGCGATTTCAGCATCACGCGGGACGCGCGCGGCTGGGAGCGTCCGTCCGACCACGTGCCGGTTACGGTGACGCTGGAGGTGTGAGCTTCATGTCGTCCCCGCGAAAGCGGGGACCCATAACCACCGGTGTTGGTCGTTGTTGAAGGCGTCGACCACTGCGCCCCAAGAGAAGCCCCGGAGTATCGGGTCCCGGATCGCGCTCGCTGCGCGCACTGTCCGGAATGACGCGTGCTCTCAAATACTCAATTTCGAACCCGCGATCAAAATATCGCTGGCGATCTGGCTGGTACGGCTGGCGAATTCATCGCGCAGCCGGCGCGCCGCGGCGGGATCGCTTTCCAGCACGCGTTGAAACAGGCTGCGCGCAACGCGGATCACCGAGGACCTTTCCAGCGCGGTCGCGGTCGACGGCCGCTTCATCGCAGCCACCAGAGCGAGTTCGCCGATCAACGTGCCCGGACCCGCGACAATTTCGGCGCCGGCGCCGTCCTCGATCCGAAACGCGCCGCGCTGAACAACATACCCGGCGTCGGCATCATCGCCTGCTCTGAAGAGCAAATCGCCTTGCGCGAAATCGCGCTGCTCGGAGCCGATCGCGAGCATGCGCAGAGCGGTCATCCCCAACAGGCGCATTGTCGGGACGCGCTCGAGCAGGGCAACATCATCTTCGATCGACATGCAGGACCGGTTGCGCCACTACGGCGGCTTCGCGAATTGTTGCCGCGAATCGTATCACGGCACCAGCTTGTAGCCACCGGCTTCCGTCACCAATATCTCGGGATTGGCGGCATCTTTCTCGATCTTCTGACGCAGCCGATAGATGTGGGTTTCCAGAGTGTGCGTGGTGACGCCTGAATTATAGCCCCACACTTCCTGCAGCAGCGTTTCACGCGATACCGGCAGCTGGCCGGCGCGATACAGGAAGCGCAGGATCGCGGTTTCCTTTTCGGTCAGCCGCACTTTCCGGGCGTTGGCGCCGGTCAGCATCTTGGAGCCCGGCCGGAAACTGTAGGGGCCGACCGAAAACACCGCGTCCTCGCTGGCTTCATGCTGGCGGAGCTGCGCCCGGATCCGCGCCAGCAGCACCGCAAATCGAAACGGTTTTGCCACATAGTCATTGGCGCCGGATTCGAGCCCGAGAATGGTGTCGGAATCGGTATCGTGGCCGGTGAGCATGATGATGGGCGCCTTGAAGCCGCCCTTGCGCAACGAGCGCACGACTTCGCGGCCGTCGGTGTCCGGTAATCCGACATCCATCAGCACCAGATCGGGAGCGTTGGCTTTGGCGGCGCTGGCGCCTTTGGCGCCGGTATCGACGGCGGAAGCTTCGAACTCGTCGTGCAGCGACAATTGCTCCACCAGCGTATCGCGCAGATCGGTATCGTCATCCACGATCAGGATCTTGCGGGCATTCGCCATGGGTACAATCCTCTTGGGGCGGCGGGGCGAGCGGAGGCGCCTGTAGCCGCGTCTTGATAGGGTAAAGTCGGTACGTCCAGCTCTTGATTCGTATGAGGTAGGGAACCGTTACTGATTCACAAGCTGAAATTCAGTCTACTCCAGAATTCGCGGGCATTCAGGTGAATGTCCTGAACAGGTGCGAATTAGATATCTGCCGTTGATCCAGGCAACAAAGGGTTTGCGATTTGCAGCGGAAGTTACATGATTTCAATCACTTATCAGGCGATCGGCCATTTTCCGCGATCAGGATTCAGCGCTCTGCCGGCGATCCGTGCCGCGGCTGGCTGACCGCAGGCGGGCAAACCATCCCGGTTGCCCTTGGGCGCGGCGGTATTACGGCCAACAAGCGCGAAGGCGATGGCGGAACCCCAAGAGGCACTTTCCGGCCCCGGCAATTGTGGTGGCGCGCCGACCGCCATCCGAGGCCGCGCACTTTCTTGCCGGTTCGCGCCATCCGGCCCGACGACGCCTGGTGCGAAGATCCGCAGAGCCGCCATTACAATCGGCCGGTGCGGCGGGATCGCGACCATGGCGGTGACCGGCTCCGGCGCGATGATCATCTCTACGATTTCATTGTCGAGATCGATCACAACAGCTCGCCGCGCATCGCCGGGCGCGGCAGCGCGGTATTCTTGCATTTGGCCCGCGAGAATTTTTCCCCGACCGCGGGGTGCGTTTCAATGACAGAGGGCGCGATGCTGCGGCTGCTGCAGCGGCTGGGGCCGCAAACCAGGATTGTGATTGGGTGAAGCGGACGACAAGCCCTATTTTTGCCGCGCTCCGAAAATCGCCGAGCCGACGCGCACATGGGTAGCGCCCAACTGAATCGCTGACGGCAAAATCGGCGCTCATGCCCATCGACAGGTTCTTCAATCCGTTGCGCGCCGCGATCTTCGCGGTCAGCGCGAAATGCGGCGCCGGCGCATCGTCGACCGGCGGAATGCACATCAGCCCGGAAATTTCCAGGCCATATTTTTCGCGGCAGCCGGCAATGAAGGCGTCGGCGTCGGCGGGCGCGACGCCGGCCTTCTGCGGCTCCTCGCCGGTATTGAGCTGGACGAACAATTGCGGCCGCCGCTTTTGCGAAGCAATTTCCTTCGCCAACGCTTCGCAAATGCTCGGACGGTCGACCGAATGAATGGCGTCGAACAGCGCGACGGCCTCCTTCGCCTTGTTGGATTGCAGCGGCCCGATCAGATGCAACGCGAGGCCGGGGTAAGCCGACATTAACCCTGGCCATTTTGCCTTGGCTTCCTGCACGCGATTTTCGCCGAACACGCGCTGGCCCGCCTCGATCACGGGCGTGATCGCGCCGGCATCGAACGTTTTGGACACCGCGATCAGCGTCACCGATGCAGGGTCCCGCCGCGCTTGCTTGCAGGCGCGCGCGATCTCCTGCTCCACCGCGGAAAGCCCGTTTGGTAAATGCGCGGTTATCGGCAAGGAGTTTTCGGGCGCCATGTCATCTGTCGGTCGTAGAGTTTACGAGTAGTTCCAATTTTAGGGAGTTCGGGAAAGGCTTTTTGAACCCTTCCATCTACCTTGCATCCGGGGTTCGGGGGCAAAGATGTCACGCATCAGTTTCAACCGCAAAAGAGCGAAACTCAAGCAGCTTCTCGGAATCCGCGCGCGGCTCGCCTTGCTGGCGCTGATCCTGGTGGCTCCTCTGATGCTGGACCGGGCCCGTTCGCTCGAGGATACCCGCAGCAGGCAGATCGCGCTTGCCTCTCAGGAATTTGCAGATCTCGCGCAGCACAGCGCCGACACCCAGCGCGAAGTCTTCTCCTCGGTCGAGACGATGTTGAAATCGGCGGCCTATATCCGCGCCTCGGCTGGCGTCGGGCGCAGCTGCGAGATATTGCGCGCCAGCCTGCCGCTTAATCTGCCCTGGATCCGCAGCATCATGATCGTCAGCAAGGACGGGCTGGTTCAATGCTCGACCTTGAACAGGCTGGTGGGTCTCGATCTCAGCGACCGGGAATATCTCAAGCAGGCGCGCGAAACCGGCGGCTTCGTTTTCAGCGACTTTCTGTTCGCCAAATCCAACCAGAGGCCGATCATGATGGCGGCCTATCCGGTATCGGCGATCAATCGCGAGGATGATTCAATCGTCGTTGCCGGCATGAACCTCGACTGGATGTCGGAGATCATGCGCAATCTCGGCGGCCGCCCCGGCATTTCGGCCGCATTGGTCGATAGCGCTGGCGTGGTCCTGGCGGCGCCGGCGGACCAGGCCGGCATGATCGGCCGTCCGCTTGACACCGTGCCGCTGTTGTCCGCCGTGGCCGAGAAGGTGATCGGCCCGGACCAGCCGGACGGGTCGCTTTCGTTCGCAGACGGCGAGGGCTCAAAACGCATCGTCCACTTCGTGCGCATTCCCGGCACGCAATCGCGCCTGATCGTCAGCATCGATGAAAGCAATGTGACCGCCGCGATCAACCGGGAGATTCGCACCGCCTATCTGCAACTGCTGTTCGTCTGCCTGTTCGTGCTGCTCGGCGCGCTGGTCGCCGCGGAGAAGCTGATCATCCGGCCGATCCAGATGATGGTGGCGATGGCGAAACGGTTCGGCGAGGGTGACTGGTCGGTCCGCGCGGCGCGCAACCGCCTGCCGGCAGAATTCGTTCCGCTGGCCCGCGCGTTCAACGCGATGGCGGAGCGGCTTATCGAGCGCGAGCGCGAACTGGTCACCACCAACGAGCGCCTCACCGTGATCGCCTCGATCGACATGCTGTCCGGGCTTGCCAACCGGCGCGGCATTCAGAGCCGGCTCGACTTCGAATGGATGAAGGCCCAGCAACACGGCAGCGCGCTGTCGCTGCTGATGATCGACGTCGATCACTTCAAGCTGTTCAACGACAGCTATGGCCATCCCGAGGGCGATGTCTGCCTTGCCAGGCTCGGGGAAATCCTGGCCGGAATTGCCGCCGAGACCATGGGCTTTGCCGGCCGCTATGGCGGCGAGGAATTTTGTCTTCTCGTGCCCAACACCGACTTCAAGCGAGCCGCTGGAGATCGGCGAGATGGTGCGCGTCGCGGTGCAGGACCTGGCGATGCCTCATTGCACCTCTGAATACCAAAGCGTCACCGTCAGCGTCGGCGTGGCCTGTGCCACGCCAAATGACAAGCAGCAGCCGGGCGACCTGATCGAGGCCGCCGACGCCGCGCTCTATGCCGCCAAGCATCGCGGCCGCAACGCCGTGGTCGAGCACGGCATTGTGCGGATGACCGACGGCGGAATAGCGCTGGCGAGCTAAGGGGTTTGCCGCCAACCTTTTGAACTGCCAACCCGTTGACCCCTCGCGGTCTTTTGTGGCCTAGTCCGCCGTCCTTTTGAACGGCCCTTAAATCCACGAAAAGTCCTCAAGATTCCATGACCTCCGAACGCTACAACGCACGCGAAGCCGAGCCGCGCTGGCAACGCCGGTGGGACCAACAGGCGATCTTCGCCTCCAAGAACGACGACCCGCGGCCGAAATATTACGTGCTCGAGATGTTCCCCTATCCGTCCGGGCGCATCCATATCGGGCATGTCCGCAACTATACGCTGGGCGACGTGCTGGCGCGCTACATGCGGGCCAAAGGCCATAACGTGCTGCATCCGATGGGCTGGGACGCGTTCGGGCTGCCGGCGGAAAATGCCGCGATCGAGCGCAAGGTCGCGCCGAAGGCGTGGACCTACGACAATATCGCGGCGATGAAAAAGCAGTTGCAGTCGATCGGGCTGTCGCTCGACTGGTCACGCGAATTCGCGACCTGCGATCCCTCTTACTACAAGCATCAGCAGAAGCTGTTTCTGGATTTTCTGCGCGCCGGGCTCGCCGAGCGCGAAGAGCGCAAGGTCAACTGGGATCCGGTCGACATGACCGTGCTTGCCAACGAGCAGGTGATCGACGGCCGTGGCTGGCGCTCCGGCGCGCCGGTCGAGCAGCGCGAGATGAAGCAGTGGGTGTTCAAGATCACCAAATATTCGCAGGAGCTGTTGGACGCGCTCGATACGCTGGACCGCTGGCCCGACAAGGTTCGCCTGATGCAGCGCAACTGGATCGGACGCAGCGAAGGTTTGCTGATCCGTTTCGCGCTCGATCCCGCCACCGCGCCGAACGGCGAGAGCGAATTGAGGATTTTTACCACGCGGCATGACACGTTGTTTGGCGCCAAATTCATGGCGATCGCGCCGGATCATCCGCTGGCGCTAGCCGCTGCTGCCAAAAATCCAAAGCTCGCCGAATTCGTCGCGGAAGCAAAACGTCACGGCACCGCGCAGGAAATCATCGATACCGCCGAAAAACTCGGCTTCGATACCGGGATCAAGGCGATCCATCCGTTCGATCCAAATTGGAAGCTGCCGGTCTATGTCGCCAATTTCGTGCTGATGGAATATGGCACCGGGGCGATCTTCGGCTGTCCCGCGCACGACCAGCGCGACCTCGATTTTGTCAACAAATACGGGCTCGGCAATACCCCGGTGGTGTGCCCGCCCGACGTCGATCCAAAAACCTTCGTCATCACCGACACCGCCTATGATGGCGACGGCCGCATGATCAATTCGCGCTTCCTCGACGGCATGACCATCGAGCAGGCGAAAGAAGAAGTCGCGAAGCGCCTTGAGGGTGAAGTGCGCGGCAACATGCCCGTCGGCGAGCGGCAGGTGAATTTTCGCCTGCGCGACTGGGGTATCTCGCGGCAACGCTACTGGGGCTGCCCGATTCCGGTGATCCACTGCCCGACCTGCGGTGTGGTGCCGGTGCCGGACAAAGACCTGCCGGTGGTGCTCCCTGAAGACGCCAGCTTCGACAAACCCGGCAACGCGCTGGACCATCATCCGACCTGGAAGCACGTCGCCTGCCCGCAATGCGGCGGCCGCGCTAGCCGCGAAACCGACACCATGGACACCTTTGTCGATTCCTCGTGGTATTTCGCGCGCTTCACCGATCCATGGAACGAGAACGCGCCGACCACGCCTTCCGTGGTGAACCGGATGATGCCGGTCGACCAATATATCGGCGGCGTCGAGCACGCGATCTTGCACCTGTTGTACAGCCGCTTCTTCACCCGGGCGATGAAGGCGACCGGCCATATCGGCATGGACGAGCCGTTCGCCGGCATGTTCACGCAAGGCATGGTGGTTCACGAGACCTATCAAAAGGCCGACGGCACTTACGTCACGCCGGCCGAGGTCAAGGATCGAGACCGGCGCCAATGGCCGCCGCGCGCTCGTGATTGAAACGGGCGAAGAAGTCTCGATCGGCCCGATCGAGAAGATGTCGAAATCGAAGCGCAACACCGTCGACCCCGACGACATCATCGCGACCTATGGCGCCGACGTGGCGCGCTGGTTCATGCTGTCGGATTCGCCGCCGGACCGCGACGTGATCTGGAGCGACGAGCGGGTGCAGGGCGCGTCACGCTTCGTGCAGCGGCTTGTGGCGGCTGATCAATGAGTCCGCCGACGTCGCCAAAAATGCCCCGGCGGCGCGGCCGGCGGCGTTCGGCGCCGATGCGCTGGCGCTGCGCAAGGCGGCGCATGGGGCGCTCGACAAGGTCTCCACCGGCATCGAAAGACTGCATTTCAACGTCTGCCTCGCCTATATCCGGGAGTTTTCGAACGCCCTGGGCGACGTGCTGGCGCGGGAAGGCCAGCCGTCGCCGGACCTGGTATGGGCTGTCCGCGAGGCCGCGATCATCCTTGTTCAACTTTTCGCCCCCATGATGCCGCATCTGGCCGAGGAAAGCTGGCAGGTGCTGGCACAACCCGGCCTGGTTTCGGAGGCCGGTTGGCCCAAAATCGAACGCGATTTGCTGGTTGAAGACACGGTGACGCTGGTGGTTCAGGTCAACGGCAAGAAACGGGGTGAGGTCACGGTGGCCAGGGGTGCCCAAAATCCGGAAATTGAGGCTGCCGTTTTGGGCCTCGATGCGGTAAAACAGGCGCTCGGCGGCAAAACCGTCCGCAAGGTGATCATTGTTCCCATGAGGATCGTGAATGTCGTTGGCTAGGACCCGCATCGCCGCTCGGCTTTTGGCCGTGGCCGCCCTCGCGGCGCTGACGGCCGGCTGCTTTCAGCCGATGTATGCCGAGCGTGGCGACGGCACGCCCGGCGCTGCGGGAAAAATTGATGGGGGTGGAGCTGCCGCCCGTGGACAAGCCCAACGCCTCGCGCGAGGCCCGGATCGGGGTGGAAATCCGCAATGCGCTGGCGTTCAAGCTCTACGGCAATGCCACCGGCATGCCGCCCACCCACCGGCTGGTGCTGCGGTTCAACACGACACGTTCGTCGCTGATGACCGATCCGAACACCGCGCTGCCGACCAGCGAAAATTACGGCATCGATGCGCAATACAATCTGATCGAAATCGCTTCGAATAAATCGGTCATGACCGGCTCGACCTTCTCCCGCGTGTCCTATGACATGCCCGGCAGCTACCAGCGTTTCGCCCGCTCCCGCGCCTTCCGGGACGCCGAGGATCGCGCCGCCCAGGAAATCGCCGAAAATATCCAGACCCGGCTGGCATCGTTCTTCGTCGCCGGCACCTGATGCCACTCCGTCATTCCGGGGCGCGAGCGCAACGCGCGAACCCGGAATCTGCAAGTTTATTGGCTCGAGTCTCGGGTTCGCGCTTGCGCGCACCCCGGAATGACGACAATACAGATAGGCCTGATCGTGGTCGCGCTTCGCGGAAAAGAGATCGACGCCTTTCTCGCCCGGCCCGATCCGGGCCGTCCGATCATCCTGCTCTACGGTCCCGATGCCGGCCTGGTGCGGGAGCGCGCCGAGGCGCTGTTGGCATCCGCGGTCGACGATCCCAACGATCCGTTCTCGCTGGTCAGGCTGGATGGCGACGAACTCTCGGCCGAACCGTCGCGGCTGGTCGATGAAGCGATGACGGTGCCGCTGTTCGGCGGCCGCCGCGCGATCCGTGTCCGCGCCGGCTCCCGCAGCTTTGCGAGCGGCGTCGACACGCTGGCCGATATGCCCATCAAGGATTGCCGCATCGTGATCGAGGCCGGCGAGCTGAGGCCGGAATCGCCGTTGCGCAAGGCCTGCGAGCGCGCCAAGGCGGCGGTAGCGATCGGCTGCTATCCGGACGGCGAGCGCGAGCTTGCAAAATTGATCGACGATGAATTGCGCCTTTCCAGCCTGCGCATCGCGCCGGACGCACGCGCGGCGCTGACGGCGTTGCTCGGCGGCGACCGCCAGGCCTCGCGCAACGAGCTGAAGAAGCTCGCGCTCTATGCGCATGGCGAGCGCGAAGTCACGCTCGATGACGTCACCGCGGTGGTCGCCGATGCTTCCGAACTGAAGATCGATCCGATCGTGGATGGCGCATTTGCCGGAAGACCCGACGTGGTCGAAACCGAGTTCGCCAAGGCCATGACGTCAGGCATTTACCCCGGTGTGATTATTTCCGCGGCCCAGCGCCAGGCGGCGTGGCTGCACAAATCCGCTCTCGCGGTTGCCGAGGGGACGCCGCTGTCGACATTGCTCGATAGCGGATTTCCGCGGCTGCACTTTTCGCGAAGGGGAAATGTCGAGACTGCGCTTCGCAATTTCAACGCGGCGCGCTTGGCAGCGATCATCGAGCAACTCGCAACCGCTGCGCTCGAGATGCGCAAGCAACCGGCACTGGCGGCCGTGATCGCCCAGCGCGCGCTATTGTCGATCGCGGCGAACGCGAAGCGGCGGGGATGAGTTGTGGAGCCGTTCTCTAGCTCCGTCGTCCCTGCGAAAGCAGGGACCCATAACCACTAATGTTAACTGAGAATAGGATTGCGCCCCCAGCCTGGCACAACATAGACATTGGTGGTCATGGGTCCCGGCTCGCGCTTCGCTTCGGCCGGGACGACGGAATATTTTCCGTGCGGCGAAGTCAGTTCCCCTTATCCAGCCTGCGCACGATCTCGTCGAGCTGTTCGAGGTCGCGGTAGCGGATGTGCACGGTGCCGCCGGGATCGCGGTGATCGATACCGACCGCGAGCCCGAGCGCGTCGCTGACGCGCTTTTCCAGCGCGACCGTATTCGGGTCCTTTCACCTTGCCGCTGCGCGCCTTCTGCGGTTTGCGCACCGGCACGCCCTCGACATGCGCCAGCGCTTCGGCCTGCCGCACATTGAGGCCCTGCTCGACGATGCGTTTGGCGGCGGCGAGCGGATCGGGCACGCCGATCAACGCGCGCGCATGGCCGGCGGACAATTGGCCCGATGCGATGTAGGCCTGCACCTCGGCGGGGAGTTTCGTCAGCCGCATCGTGTTGGCGACATGGCTGCGGCTCTTGCCGACGATTTTTGCGATTTCGTCCTGACCGCGTTTGAACTCGTTGGCGAGCGCGTGATAGCCCTGCGCCTCCTCGATCGCGTTGAGATCTTCGCGCTGGACGTTTTCGATGATCATGATCTCGAGCGCATCGGAGTCGCTGACATCGACCGGCACGATCGGCACTTCGTGCAGCCCGGCGATCTGCGACGCGCGCCAGCGCCGCTCGCCGGCGATGATCTCATAACGATCCTGCACGCCGCGCACCGGCCGCACCACGATCGGCTGGATCACGCCGTGCTCCTTGATCGAATCGGCGAGCTCGCCGAGTTCGGTGTCGGAAAAATCGCGGCGCGGATTGCGCGGATTGGGCTTCAGGAATTCGATCGGCACCTTGCGTTGCGCGCGCGGCCGATCCAGATGCGCGGCCTCGCCGCCGACATCCCCGATCAGACTTGCAAGACCGCGCCCCAGTCGCGAACGCGCTTCCTCGGCCATCGCCAGCTCCCTTGGATTCAATTTGCAATACTCCGAATCAGACGTCTGTGTTCTTCACTCATCCTTCGAGGCTCGGGGCGTTGCCCCTCGCACCTCAGGATGACGCTTGTGATTGTTGTCGTCACCGCAAAGCGCCATCATTGAATTCCGTCATCCTGAGGCGCGAGCCATCTTCGGCGAGCCTCGAAGGATGGCGGAATTCTTTTCAATGCGCGCGCAGCTCGCGCTCGCGCTGGATCACTTCGGTCGCAAGCTTGAGATAGGCTTCGCTGCCGACACATTTGAGATCGTATACCAGCACCGGCTTGCCGTAGGACGGCGCCTCCGAGATCCGCACATTGCGCGGGATCATGGTGTTGTAGACCTTGGCTCCCATGAACTGCCTGACATCGGCGACGACCTGGTTCGACAAATTGTTGCGCGAGTCGAACATCGTCAGCACGATGCCGTGGATCGACAGATTCGGATTGAGCGTGGTGCGCACCTGCTCCACCGTCTGCAGCAATTGCGACAGACCCTCGAGCGCGAAGAACTCGCACTGCAGCGGCACCAGGATCGCATCCGATGCCGCCATCGCGTTGACGGTGAGAAGATTGAGCGACGGCGGACAGTCGATCAGCACATAGGTGTAGTCGGTGTCGGGCGTGGCGTTGGCGTTCAGCGCGGTGATCGCATTGCGCAGCCGGAACGCGCGATCGCGCGCCGGTCCCAGCTCGAGTTCGAGGCCGGAAAGATCCATCGTCGATGCCGCGATATGCAGCCGCGGCACCGCGGTCGGCACCACCGCATCGCGCAGCGGCGCTGCGCCGATCAGCACGTCATAGGTCGAGCAGCTGCGGTTGCGGCGGTCGATGCCGAGACCGGTGGAGGCGTTGCCTTGCGGATCGAGATCGACGATCAGCACCCGCTCGCCGATCGCCGCGAGCGCGGTGCCGAGATTGATCGCGGTGGTGGTCTTGCCGACGCCGCCCTTCTGGTTGGCGAGCGCCAGGATGCGCGGATGGCCGACCGGGTTTGCGGCCTTATCCTCTTGATAAACCTGATCAATTACGGTCATGCCCGATGCCATCGAGGTTCGTGGATTGATCGCGCCGCTCGAGCTGATCGAGTTCGACGATCCAGCCCCCTCCGCCGGTGCGGCTGGAATGCAGATGCGGTGCCATTTTCCAATATTTAGTGGCTTCGGTCAATTCAGCCTCTACATCTTGGCCCTTGAGAAACAGGGCTTTTGCACCCTTTCTCACCAGCGGCTCCGCAAAACCGATAAGTTGGTTTAGCGGAGCGACCGCCCGGGCAGTCACGCAATCGACGGGGCCGGTGATTCTGTCCACAGTATCCCCGATCTCAGCCAGATGAACCATCCCCCGTGCGCCGGTGACGCGCAGGGCCTCGCGCAGGAACGCGGCCTTCTTGGCATTGCGCTCCACCAGATGGACCATCGCGCCTGATGTTTCCGCCAGCGCGCAGGCCAGCACCACGCCGGGAAAACCTCCGCCGCTGCCGAGATCGACCCAGACCTTGGCCGCGGGAGCGAGGGCCAAAAGCTGCAGCGAATCCGCGATGTGCCGGGTCCACAGATTTGGCAGCGTCGAGGGCGCCACGAGATTGGTTTTCGCCTGCCATTCCAGCAGCAGGTCGACATAGCGATCCAGCCGCGCCTCCGTTTCACGTGAAACCGGCGTCAGGGTGAGCGCCGCGGCTTTGTCGGAGGCGGCGACAGCTGCGTTGGTCTGTTTTGCCATCCTGGCCATTTGCTCGATGGTAGTCGTCGTCCTGAGGTGCGAGCCCTCTTCGGCGAGCCTCGAAGGACGGCGACGAGTGTTGTGGACCATCCTTCGAGACGGCGCTTACGCGCCTCCTCAGGATGACGTTAGGAGTACGACGCAACCCTGTTTCACGTGAAACGAGCCTACGCCGATGCCAGCGCCGTCTTCCGCCGCGCTTCCCGTCGCAGATACGCCGCCAGAATGCCGAGCGCGGCCGGCGTCAGGCCGTCGAGCCGACCCGCCTGCCCCACCGTGCGCGGACGCGCAGCCTCGAGCTTTGAACGGGCCTCATTGGAAAGCCCGGGCACCAGGCGGTAATCGATATCGCCGAGGATCAGCCCCTCGTCGCGCCGGAAGGCCTCGACATCGGCGACCTGGCGCTTGAGATAGACGTCGTATTTGGCGTCGATCTCCAGATGCACCGCGATCGATGGTTCAATGGCCGACAACTCCGGCCAGATGCCGCAAATCTCCGCCCAGCCGATCTCCGGATAGGCCAGCAGCTCAAAGGCCGAGCGGCGATGGCCGTCCCTGTTGAGCGCCAGCCCAAACCGCGTGGCTTCATTCGGCGTAAGCGTCAACGACTTCGCGAGCGACTTCGCGGCATTCAACGCCGTCATCTTGGCGCGGTGACGGACCGACCTGGGCTGCCCTACGCAGCCCAGCGCGATTCCCTTGTCGGTCAGGCGCTGGTCGGCATTGTCGGCCCGCAGCGTCAGCCGGTATTCGGCCCGCGAGGTGAACATCCGGTACGGCTCGGTGATGCCGCGCGTCACGAGATCGTCGATCATGACGCCGAGATAGCCGTCGGCGCGGTCGAATACGACCGGCGCAGAACCTGCCGCGGCCAAGGCTGCATTGAGACCCGCCACAAGCCCCTGCGCCGCAGCCTCTTCATAGCCGGTGGTGCCGTTGATCTGTCCGGCCAGAAAAAGACCCGGCAGCCGCCTGGTCTGCAGCGTCGGATCGAGTTCGCGCGGATCGACATGGTCGTATTCGATGGCATAGCCCGGACGGACCATCCGCACCCGTTCGAGGCCGGGAATTGACGCCAGAATCTGAAGCTGCACCTCTTCCGGCAGCGAGGTCGAAATGCCGTTGGGATAGACCGTCGTGTCGTCGAGTCCTTCCGGCTCCAGGAAGATCTGATGTCCGTCGCGGTCGCCGAAGCGGACGATCTTGTCCTCGATCGAGGGACAATAGCGCGGTCCGGTGCTCTTGATCTGCCCGGAATACATCGGCGAGCGATGCACATTGGCCCGGATCACCTCATGGGTCGCGGCCGTGGTCCGCGTGATGCCGCACTGGATCTGCGGGGTCGTGATCTGGTCGGTCATCACCGAAAACGGCTCCGGCGGATCGTCGCCTGGCTGCATTTCCACCGCCGACCAGTCGATCGTCGTGCCGTCGAGGCGTGGCGGCGTGCCGGTCTTCAGCCGGCCCAGCGTGAAGCCGGCGCGCTCAAACGACTTCGAAAGCCCGAGCGCCGGCGCCTCGCCGACGCGGCCGGCGGGCCAGTTCTTCTCGCCGAGATGGATCAGGCCGCGCAGAAAAGTCCCGGTGGTGATGACGACCGCGGCCGCGGACAGTTCGCGGCCGTCGGCCAGGCGGATGCCGGCGACGCGGCCGTTGGAGACGATGAGGTCGTCCGCCTCGCCTTCGATCACGCCGAGATTGGCGGTCTCGGTGATGGCGGCCTGCATCGCCGCGGCATAGAGCTTGCGATCGGCCTGGGCGCGCGGGCCCCGCACCGCCGGACCCTTGCGCCGGTTGAGCATGCGAAACTGGATGCCGGCGGCATCGGCGACCCGGCCCATCAGCCCGTCGAGCGCATCGACCTCCCGGACCAGGTGGCCCTTCCCGAGCCCGCCGATCGCCGGATTGCAGGACATCGCGCCGATGGTCGCGAACCGATGGGTGACCAGCGCCGTCCGGGCGCCCATCCGCGCGGCGGCGGACGCGGCTTCGCAGCCGGCGTGGCCTCCGCCAATGACGATGACATCGAATGAATTCTTGCCGGGCGATCATGGCGGACTTCTATCGCGGGACGGCGAAAACCCGGAAGCAGGAAGTTGGCCGGTTGTGAAGGTCGTTTCACGTGAAACGGCCGTGTCTTCGGCGGCACGGCACCTGTTTCACGTGAAACAAGTCGAAACAAAGAAATGAACCAAGAACTATTACTTACCTATACAAAAGTCCCTGAAGATCGCATCCAGGATGTCTTCCACATCGACCCGGCCAAGCAGCCGACCCAGGGAATGAGCCGCGGCCCGCAACTCTTCCGCGGCCAGCTCCTCGCCCTTGCCGACCACTTCCATGCTGCGCTGCAGCGAATCCGCCGTCTCCTGCAGCAATTTTCGTTGCCGCGCCCGGCTGATCAGGCCGTCCTCGCCTGACCCCAGGTAATCCCGTGCGAACGCAACCAGGGCCGAGATCAGCTCCGGGATCCCGTCGCCGCGGCTTGCGGAGATTCCAAAATCGGAGCCAGGCCGCCTCTCCTGCCCGCTCGCTGCCGCCTGACGTGGCTTCGGCAAATCAGCCCGGACGGCATCGAGATCGATCTTGTTTCGCACCGTCCATACCGGCGCCGCACCTTGCTGCGGGCTTTGTTCGTGCTGCGCATCGATCATCCACAACACCAGGTCAGCCTCCGCCGCGCGCGCCCGCGCGCGACGCACGCCTTCCTGCTCCACCGGATCGTCGGTCTCGCGAATTCCGGCGGTGTCGATCACCGTCACCGGATAGCCGTCGAGATCGAGCTGCACCTCGATGATGTCGCGCGTGGTGCCGGCATGCGGCGAGACGATCGCGACCTCGCGCCGCGCCAGCTGATTCATCAGCGTCGACTTGCCGACGTTCGGGGGACCCGCGATCGCAACCACCAGCCCCTCGCGCAGCCGTTCACTTCGGCCCTGTGCCGCAAGCACTTCCTGGATTTCACCGAGCAGCGTTTTGATCTTCGCCAGCGCCGGCGCGATCAATTCGGCGGGCACGTCGCCTTCGTCGGAGAAATCGATCCCCGCCTCGATCAATGCGGAGGCCTCGATGATCTGCGCGCGCCAGTCGCGGGCTTTGTCGCCGAGCAGACCTTTCAACTGACGCAGCGCCTGGCGGCGCTGCCGATCGGTGTCGGCGTGGATCAGATCGTCGAGGCCTTCGGCTTCGGTGAGATCGAGCTTGCCGTTCTCGAACGCGCGCCGCGTGAACTCGCCCGGCTCCGCCGGACGTATGTCAGCGAAAGCCGAGAGCGCCGCGAACAGCGCCGCCAGCACCGCGCGCCCGCCATGGACGTGAAATTCCGCGACGTCCTCGCCGGTCGCACTCGCGGGTCCCGGAAACCACAGCACGACGGCGTCGTCGATCGGCTGCCGGTTCGCATCGCGCAGCAACGCCCGCGTCGCCATCCGCGGCAAGGGCATCCGGCCGGCGAGCGAGGTCAGCGCAGTCCCGGCCTGCGACCCGGATACCCGCACAATGGAAATGGCGCTTGGCGGCCGGCCCGACGATAGCGCGAAGATGGTCTGCTCTCGCGGATGCATCGCCTATGTGTTCCAGAGCCCCTTGCAAAGGCAATGCAATTTCCGCTTGCCGACTCATTCGAGGCGGACCGGGACAAAGCCGCCGGTCAGGCGGTTATTGCTGCAGCATGCAGCATTTTTGCAGGATTTATGCTGCGGCATTTGGGGCCGACTTGTGCGGTCGACCCAATCCTCGTGCTAATCTCTAAGGTAATTCAGACAGTTAGCAGAAGGCGTCGACCGGGACGGCGGTATTTTCATGCTGCAGTTCCGCTGCAGCATAGAGCGCAACATGAAGCCGGCACGCTAAGGCCGCCGCACAGCCTCAGGTATTCATCGATTCGAAGAATTCCGCGTTGTTCTTGGTGTTGCGCAGCTTGTCGAGCAGGAAGTCGATCGCGTCCATGGTGCCCATCGGATTGAGGATCCGGCGCAGCACGTACATTTTCTTCAGCACCTGCGGATCGGTGATCAGTTCTTCCTTGCGGGTGCCGGAGCGCGAGATGTCGATCGCGGGGAAGGTGCGCTTGTCCGAAACCTTGCGGTCGAGAATCAGTTCGGAATTGCCGGTGCCCTTGAATTCTTCGAAAATCACTTCGTCCATGCGGCTGCCGGTATCGACCAGCGCGGTCGCGATGATGGTGAGCGAGCCGCCCTCCTCGATGTTGCGCGCGGCGCCGAAGAAACGCTTTGGCCGCTGCAGCGCGTTGGCGTCGACACCGCCGGTCAGCACCTTGCCGGATGACGGCACCACGGTGTTGTAGGCACGCCCGAGCCGCGTGATCGAGTCCAGCAGGATGACCACGTCGCGGCCGTGCTCGACCAGCCGTTTTGCTTTTTCGATGACCATCTCGGCTACCTGGACGTGGCGCACCGCGGGTTCATCGAAGGTCGACGAGACGACTTCGCCCTTCACCGAGCGCTGCATGTCCGTGACTTCTTCCGGGCGCTCGTCGATCAGGAGCACGATCAGATAGCACTCCGGATGATTGGCCGTGATCGAGTGCGCGATGTTCTGCATCAGCACGGTCTTGCCGGTGCGCGGCGGCGCCACGATCAGCGCGCGCTGGCCTTTGCCGATCGGGGCGACGATGTCGATAACCCTTGCAGAAAGGTCCTTTCTGGTGGGGTCTTCGAGCTCGAGCCGGAAACGCTGGTCGGGAAACAGCGGCGTCAGATTGTCGAAATTGACCTTGTGTTTCGACTTTTCCGGATCTTCGAAATTGAGCGTGTTGACTTTCAGCAGCGCAAAATAGCGTTCGCCTTCCTTGGGGCTGCGGATGTGGCCTTCGATGGTATCGCCGGTGCGAAGCCCGAAGCGGCGGATCTGCGAGGGCGAGACATAGATGTCATCAGGCCCCGGCAGATAATTGGCGTCCGGGGAGCGCAAGAATCCGAATCCGTCGGAGAGAACCTCAACGACGCCTTCGCCGATAATGTCGGTTTCCTGGATCGCGAGTTGTTTGAGAATTGCGAACATCAGCTCCTGCTTGCGCATGGTGCTGGCATTTTCGACCCCTTTTTCTTCCGCGAACGAGACGAGCTCGGCTGGCGTCTGGGCTTTGAGGTCTTGAAGTTTCATTTCCCGCATTGGGGTGGTCCTGTGGAGTAATTTTGGGAAGGATTGCGAGGTGGCTTTAAGAAAATGCGGACGCGAGCAAAAGGAAGGTCCGCAGGTCTAAGCGAGGAAAGTGCCGGAGAGGCTTCAAACCTGATGCGGCGGCCGGTTCAATGGAGAAGCCGGAACGCAACCACATCCGCCTGCGTGGGGTGGGATTTCACTAATATAGAAAATCGGCTGACTTTCCGCAAGCAGGCCCGGCGCTCGGGCTGTTGACGGCTCGCCTCCGTCAAAACGGCTTCACCACCACGAGGATCACGATCCCGATCATGAGAATAGTCGGTACCTCGTTGATAAAACGGTAGAATCTCTGGCTTCTGGTGTTCCGGTCGGCAGCGAAATCCTTGACCCAGCGGGCAAAGAAACCGTGGACGCCCGACAGCACGACCACCAGCAGAAGCTTTCCATGCAGCCACGGCGCCGAAAACCAGTGGCCGGCCCAGGCCAGGTAAGGCCCGCTCAGCCAGGTCACGATCATCGCCGGGTTGATGATCGCTTTCAGCAACCGTCGTTCCATCACCTTGAACGTCTCGGACTGCTTCGATCCGGCCTCCGCCTCGCAGTGATAAACGAACAGCCGCGGCAGATAGAGCATGCCCGCCATCCACGCGATGACGGCGATCACATGCAGCGCCTTGATCCATTCGTACATTCGAGATGCCTGCGCTGGTTTGCGGAGCGCTGTTGTTTTAGCATCCGCAATCCGGAAACGTTTGATCTGATCTCAGCGTTGCCGACAACGCTGGTCTCAAGGGGAATTGAGACATATCCGCAAGCAGGCCTTTTCTAAAACAATAATTTTAGAATCTTAGGTTTGAGTCTAAGTAGCGGTGAATTGGGCCCGCGCAAAACTGTGCCGCGAATTTCACGCCTTGTTCACATCCGTCAACAATCCCGGCGCCTCGTCCGGCAATCGGAATAATATCGCCCGGTTCAAGCACTTGCGCGGCGCCATCGTCAGCTTATGAAGAGACAAGTCCACATAAGCGCACTATCCTTGGATCAGCTGAATGGACTTATCCTTCGTTAGCGGCCTGTGAAGAAAAAGCCGGGTTATCCCTGATCGGTCGACCCGCGCGGGATTCTCTCAGGTAAGCTCCACAACGATTCACAGGATACACAGGGGTCACGGTGCCCACGACCGGCAACTATTTTCATCTTCACCTGGTGTCCGATTCGACCGGTGAAACCTTGATCACGGTGGCGCGCGCGGTAGCCGCGCAATATGCCAACGTGACCCCGGTCGAACATGTCTATCCGCTGGTGCGCAGCCAGAAGCAGCTCGATCGCGTGCTGGATGAAATCGAGGAAGCACCCGGCATCGTGCTTTTTACCTTGCTTGAGAAGGATCTGGTCGGCCGGCTGGAAGCCAAATGCCAGCAGATCAACATACCCAGCCTTTCGATCATCGGCCCGGTGATGCAGCTGTTTCAGGCCTATCTCGGGGCGCCGACCACCGGGCGCGTCGGCGCGCAGCACACGTTGAATGCGGAATACTTCAAGCGTATCGACGCGCTGAATTATACGATGATGCATGACGACGGCCAGCACGTCGAAGGGCTGGAAGAGGCCGACGTGGTTCTGGTGGGCGTGTCGCGCACGTCGAAAACCCCGACCTCGATCTATCTTGCCAACCGCGGCATCCGCACCGCGAATGTTCCGCTGGTGCCGGGCATCGCGATCCCGCATCAGCTGGAGACGCTGAAAAAGCCGCTGGTGGTCAGCCTGCATGCGACGCCGGAGCGCCTGATCCAGGTCCGGCAGAACCGGCTGTTGAGCATGGGCGCCGGTCCCGGCAATGATGACTATATCGATCGCCAGGCCGTCGCCGATGAAGTCGCCTTCGCGCGCCGATTGAGCGCAAGGTTCAATTGGATGCAGCTCGACGTCACGCGGCGATCGATCGAGGAAACCGCCGCCGCGGTGCTGAAGCTGTTTGCCGACCGGCAGCGGCAACGGCTGTTGGAATGACGCGGCCTTCGCAATGAGCCTTTGGCGCGGAAAATATCCGTTAATACTCGCCTCGCAAAGCCGCGCGCGGCAGGCGCTGCTCGCCAACGCCGGCATCGAGTTCGAAGCCGTTGCGGCCGAAATCGACGAGCGCGCCGTGCAGCAAGCCTCAAGCCTTTCGGCTCCCGGCGACATCGCGGCGCTTCTTGCGCGCGAGAAGGCGCTTTCGGTATCGACGCGCCGGCCCGGCAACTTTGTCGTCGGCGCGGACCAGACGCTGTCGCTCGGGACACAGCTTTTCACCAAGCCTGACGGCCGCGCGCAGGCGGCGGAGCAATTACGCACGCTTTCCGGCCGCAGCCATGAACTGCACTCGGCCGTTGCCGTCGCGCGCGATGGCAAGATATTGTTCGAAAGCGCCGTTATCGCGCGAATGACAATGCGGCGGCTCGGCGAGGCCGAAATCGAGGCCTATCTGAATGAGGCTGGAGCGGCGGTTACATCAAGCGTCGGCGCCTACCAGCTTGAAGGGCTAGGGGTTCATTTGTTCGAACGGATCGAAGGCGATCACTTCACCATTCTCGGTCTGCCGCTGTTGCCGTTGCTCGCATTTTTGCGAAGCGAGCGGCTGCTCGCGGTGTGAGTTCAAATCCTGATGATGCGGCGAATGGCGGGACCTGAATGATAATCCTTGGGCTGACCGGCTCGATCGGGATGGGGAAATCAACGACCGCCAAGCTGTTCGAGGAAGCTGGCGTCCCGGTTTACGATGCCGACGCGGCCGTTCACAAGATTTATGAAGGCGAGGCGGCGCCTGCGATCGAAGCGGCATTTCCAGGTACCACCGCGGACGGCAAGGTCGATCGGAACAAGCTTTCGGCAAAAGTGGTGCATGACCCGGCCGCGATGAAGCGGCTTGAGCAGATCGTCCATCCGATGCTGGGCGCTTCCCGTCAAAAATTCCTGCACGATGCCGAGCATTCCGGCGCGCCCGTTGCGGTGGTGGATGTGCCGCTGTTGTTCGAGACCGGCGGCGAGAAGCGCGTCGATGCGGTGGTGGTGGTCACGACGACGCCGGAAATTCAGCACCAGCGGATCCTGGAGCGCGACAACATGACCGGGGAAAAGCTCGAGGCGCTCCTGGCGCGACAGTTGCCCGACGCCGAAAAACGCAAGCGAGCGGATTTCGTGGTGGATACTTCGCACGGCCTCGACCCCGTGCGTGTGCGAATCCGGGACATTCTCGATCAGGCTGCTAAGATGCCGCAGCGACGATCCTGATTCGTCAAAATGTCCGGATGCAGCTGATGCGCGAAATCGTTCTCGATACCGAAACCACCGGCCTCGACCCGCTGCGCGGCGATCGGCTGGTTGAGATCGGCTGTATCGAGATTTTCAATCGCATGCCGACCGGCCAGACCTTTCATCGGCATCTCAATCCAGAGCGCGAAATGTCGGCGGAAGCCTACGCCGTGCACGGTCTTTCCCGCGAGTTCCTGGCCGACAAACCGCTGTTTGCTGATGTGGTCGAGGAGTTCCTGGAATTCATCGGCGACGCGCCGCTGGTGATCCACAACGCGTCGTTCGATATCGGCTTCCTCAATGCCGAGCTTGAGCGCATCAAACGGCTGCCGATCGCACGGGAACGGCTGGTGGACACGCTGCTGTTGGCGCGGCGCAAGCATCCCGGCGTGTCGAACCGTCTCGATGATCTCTGCTCGCGCTACGCGATCGACAATTCCCGGCGCACCAAGCACGGCGCCTTGCTCGATGCCGAGCTTTTGGCCGAAGTCTATATCGACCTGATCGGGGCGCGGCAGTCGCAATTGATCCTGGCCACCGAATCCCGCGATATCCGCATCGACGGTTATGGTGAGATGCCGCGGCGGCAGCGCGAGATACCGCTGACGCCACGGGTTACCGAGGACGACCGCCTCGCGCATCGTGCCTTTGTCGCCACGTTGGGAGACAAGCCGATCTGGAACGATTTTCTGGGCGTCGGATAGCGCGTGTTCCGCAAAAGGTGGGGACCCGTTTGCGATCAGAAACGCGCGAAATTGTAAAGCTGAACCAGCCTGCGATCAGCTCGGCTTGACCTGCGCGGCTTGTGCGGCGGCCTGCCGCTCGAGGTTCTGGCGGTACAGGCCGACAAAATCGACCGGGTCCAGCATCAGCGGGGGGAACCCGCCATCGCGCACCGAGGTCGCGATGATCTCGCGCGCAAACGGGAACAATAGCCGCGGGCATTCGATCATCACCAGCGGATGAAGATTTTCCTTTGGCACGTTCACAATGCGGAATACGCCGGCATAGGCCAGATCGAAGCTGAACATCAGCTTGCCGGCATTTTCCGCCTTGCCTTCGACCGAAAGCGTCACCTCGTATTCGTTTTCCGCGATATTGTTGGCGCTGACGTTGATCTGGATGTTGATCGCGGGTTGCTGCTGCTGCGGCGCCAGCGAGGTGGGAGCGTTCGGATTCTCGAACGAAAGGTCCTTGGTGTACTGCGCCAGCACGTTCAACTGGGGAGGAGGGGCCGCCTCTTGAGGCGCGCCGTTGCCGTTGGTCATGGAGTCTCTCCTGGAACGTGGTTGAGCGAACGGCACCGGTTTTGCGCCTGAATTCGCTCGTCAGCTAAGGAAAATGCGTTGGTGGGGCGAGTGGCTATCATAGCCCCGGCTCGTTCCACAAGGACGACAATCGCGTCTCGCCCGCCAAGGCGGGGCTGAAACGGATCGGCCGGCGCGGCAAATACCGGGTATTGGGGTGCAGCGCGTACTCTAAATTATTGAATATGCGTGATTTCCGGTCAGCATGAGGGTTTCCCCTCGCAGCGAAAACGCGCTACAATTCGCCGGTGGCATGGGCAAGAGCCTGTTTCCACCGACATGGCTTCACATGACAAAGAGGCGCCATTGGCCAGGCCGGGTTTCGTGCCTAAATATTGCTGACCCATCCATGAATGTAATCTCCGCCGTTCCCTGAGGGAACGCTCTGCCGCCGGACCCGTTGCCGACGTGAGAATCAGAAAGCGAATGCGACGTGGATATTTACACTATCATCTTCCTGGCGCTGGCGGTCTTCATCTTCCTGCGTCTGCGCAATGTGCTCGGGCAGCGCACCGGAAACGAGCGGCCGCCGTATGATCGCGCTGCCCGCAATGTGGTGCAGGGGGCGCAGGACAACAAGGTTGTTCCGATGCCGGGGGCGGTGATCGATCAGGCGCCGCTGGCGCCCACGGCAGACGTCGCGCCGCCGAGCGACCGCTGGAAAGGTTTGGCCGAACCTGGAACGGCCGCTGGCTCAGGGGCTCGACGCCATTGCGGCACAGGATCCCTCGTTCGATCCTCGACATTTCCTCTCGGGCGCTCGCAGTGCTTACGAGATGATCGTGCAGGCGTTTGCCAATGGCGATCGCCGCGCGCTGAAGGATTTGTTGTCGCCCGAGGTCTATGAGAGTTTCGAGGCCGTGATCCGGGATCGCGAGAAGCACGAGCAGAAGACGGAGACGCGATTTGTGTCGATCGACAAGGCCGAGCTTGTGGGCGCGGAAGCCCGCGAGCGCTCCGCGCAGCTGACCGTTCGCTTTGTATCGCAGATGATCTCGGTCACCCGCGACAAGGCCGGCACGATTGTCGACGGCAATCCGGACAAGGTCGCCGATATTACCGATGTTTGGACATTTGCCCGCGACACCACCTCACGCGATCCGAACTGGAAGCTGGTTGGCACGGGAAGCGCTCCCTGACGCACGCCGCTTGCGGCGAACCGCCGCCGCGTGTTGTGTGATCGCCGTCGCGTTGGCGACGGCGCCGTTTGCCGCGATTGCCGCCCGTACCGCCTATACAGCGCGCAGCATTCATAGCGCGCGTCAGCATCTCCCGGATGCTCGTCGTATCCCATATCCGCGGCTCGCCTGGCCGCTTGAAGTCAGCGGCAGCCAATATGTTCCGGTCGCATGGGCCGATATCGCGGGCTGGAGCGAGGACGACCACCTGCAGGCCTACAAGGCGTTTCGCGTAAGCTGCAGGCCGATAGCGGCGCAGCGAAACCTGCCCGCCGATCCCAAGGCCTTCGGCATTTCGCTGCGCGATCCCTGCCGCGCGGCCAAAGCTCTCGATATTTCCGATGGCGCCAAGGCGCGAGCCTTTTTCGAGCAGCATTTTCTGCCCTTGCGAATTTCTCGGCTCGGCGAAGATGATGGCTTCGTCACCGGCTACTACGAGCCGGTCATCGACGGCTCCCGGACCCAGACCGACGTCTACAACGTGCCGGTCTATCGCCGTCCTTCGAATTTGTTCGTTCGCGGCTTCAAACAAGACGCCGGTTGGCTTGCCCAACAAGGGGCAGGTGTTTCGCAAGATCGGTCGCCGCAAGCTCGTGCCCTATTACGATCGGGCCGAGATCGAAGACGGCGCGATTGCCGGCCGAGGCCTCGAAATCTGCTGGCTCAAGGACCAGACCGATTTGCTGTTCACGCAAATCCAGGGCTCGGCCCGGGTCCGCCTCGAGGATGGCTCGACCATGCGCATCAATTACGACGCCCATAATGGCTATCCCTATACGCCGGTCGGCCGCATCCTGATCGATCGCGGCATCATCCCCAAAGAGCAGATGTCGATGCAGAAGATCAGGGAGTGGATGGATCAAAACCCCGACGGCGCCAAGGAATTGCGGCGGCAGAACCGTTCCTATGTGTTCTTTCGCGAGGTTCAGCTCTCCGACAAGGATGAGGCGGTGGGCGCGCAGGGCGTGCCGCTGACGCCTGGGCCGGTCGATCGCGGTCGACAAGGCGCTGCACGTCTACGGCACGCCGTTTTTCATCGAGGGCGAGCTGCCGATCGATTCGGAGCAATCGAAGACGCCGTTTCACCGGCTGATGATCGCGCAGGACACCGGCTCCGCGATCGTCGGACCGGCGCGCGCCGATCTCTATTTCGGCGCCGGCGCCGATGCCGGGAAGAGTATCCGGCCGTCTTCGGCACAATATGCGTTTTGTCATGCTGGTGCCGAAGAGCCTCGATCCGGTGGCGCGTGGCCGCAGGATGCCGCTGCCCGATCCAAGGCCGTCGGAGACAATCGCAAAGCTGTTTCCGCAAACCGATCCTTCGAAGGATCAGCAAAAAGATCAGAAGAACGGCGCGAAGCCGCCGGCGGCTTCGTGGCTGCTGGCGCAAAGGATGCAGCCAGGACACGGAAGCTGCGAAAAAGCCCGCGCCGGCGGCGCCGACTTCCGTGGCCGTCGGCCAGGCGCCGTCGGCACGGACGGCTGCCGCGAATCCGGTGCCGCTGCCGGAAGCGCGGCCCAACGTCAAACCGAGCCGCGAGGCGCGCCGGGCGCGTTACATCGGCCGTTATCGCCGCGTCCGATGAAACGTCAGCCTACCTCGATTCCGGAATTGCCGCCGTCCCCGCGCCGCAAGCGCGCGCTGAGCGAGGAAGAACGCGCGTTGTGGGAGAGCGTTGCGAAAGCAGATAAAACCGCTGCGCAAAAAGCGCTCGCGCGTAAAGACAAAGGCGGCTTCGGCGGAAGTGGAAACGCCGGCCGCTGCGAAAGCGGCAGCCCCGCCCAACCCACTCCCATCAGCACAAGATTCCGCGGGCAACAGCCGATAGCGCCGCCGCTGGCGCCGCTCGGACGCCGCGAGCGCTCGCAGCTTTCACGCGGGCGGAAGGAGATCGATGCCCGGCTCGACCTGCACGGCATGACGCAGACCCGCGCGCATCGCGAGCTGTTCGGCTTCTTGCAACGCGCCCACAGCGACGGCCTGACCTTCGTGCTTGTCATCACCGGCAAAGGCCGCGTCGGGAGCTGATCCCGAGCGCGGGGTGCTGCGCCGCCAGGTGCCGCAATGGCTGAGCCTGCCGGAATTTCGTTCGCTGGTGGTCGGCTTTGAGGAAGCCCATGTCGGCCATGGCGGCGAGGGCGCGCTCTACGTGCGTATCAGGCGATCGAGAGTTTAGGCCGCTTAGAACGGCCTCACGATTCCGACGCGCGGGACCAGCGTCACGATCCAGCCGAAAAGCGTGGTCTCCTGGATCGTTCGTTGAGATAAGCGGCACGTCCTTCGAGCTGGGCAGGGTCTTTACCGCATGCAGGATCAGGAACATGCAGACCGCCCAGTTCGAGATCCAGCGCGAATAATCGAACACGATCGCGAACATGATGAGATAGGCAAGGCTCACCGCAACGATGGCGGCGATGACGATCGCGGCGATGAAATTCGTCCGACAGCGATCGGATCAGACTGGCAAAATATCTCCAGAGCGGGGCGTGCAGCCAGATCAGCAGCGCAAACACCGGAATGCCCAGAATGTTGGACGGCATGCGCTCCCAGGTATCGTGAATTTCCCGAGAAAGCGGCTGATACCAGATATAGCTGAAGCTCAGGAGATTGGTCCGGGTGGGGTCGGCCATGCGGCTTTGCAGATAGTGGACGAACTCCTCCTCCGGCACCGTCATCGATCCCTAGAATTGCGCGGCGAAGAACAGCACGCCGAGCACACGATCGCTGCGATTCCGGCGATCGCATTCTGCCGGGTGAAGCCCTGCACGAGATAGTAACGCAGCACCACGATGACCGCGATGGTCGGCACATACATCAGCAGATGGATGTGGTGGATCAGAATGAGGATCATCGAGCCAGCGCTGCGAGCAGCACGAAAGCAATCGAACGCGCCGGCACCAGCAGCAGGCACGATCGCGAGCGCGCAGCCGTAGATGTCGAAGTGGCCGAGCGTGTGCATGAAGTTCTTCAGAAAGAACGGCGAGCCCGCCATGAACACGAACAGCGGCAGGTGCTCGTCGTCGAAGCCGAAGGTTCGCCGAAACAGCTTGATGAAGAGCCCGAGCGTGATGAGCCAGACGGCGCCGCGAAGCGCGAACACCAGCCACACCGGAACTTTCGTGGAGAACAGCGATACGATCGCGCCGATCAGCGCGCGCTTGGTGAAGCCGAAATGATAGTCGACCAGAAGGTGGATGTAGGGAACGTAGGGTTCGCGCGTGATCTTGTAGAGAAAAACCCCGATGCAGCACGGCGACATTGACGGCAAGCATCAGGCGCCAGGGGTTTTCCCGCACACGCAAATTCATTCGGCACCCGAGACAGCAGCCAACCAGGGCGAACTATCACACGGCGAATCGGCGACGCGCAACCCGCCGGGACGACGATCTTCGCCGCGAAAACTACAGAATAAACCGGCTCAGATCCGCGTTCTTGGCGAGATCGCCGACGTGCTTCTGCACGTAATCGGCATCGATCTGGATGGTCTCGCCGTTGCGGTCGGGTGCGGCGAAGGAAATCTCGTCGAGCACGCGCTCCATCACGGTCTGCAATCGCCGGGCGCCGATGTTTTCGACGGTGGAATTGACCGCGACCGCGACATCGGCGAGCGCGTCGATGGCGCCGTCGGTAATGTCCAGCGTCACGCCTTCGGTCTGCATCAGCGCGACATATTGCTTGATCAGCGACGCTTCGGGCTCGGTCAGGATGCGGCGCATGTCGTCGCGGGTCAGCGCTTCCAGTTCGACGCGGATCGGCAGGCGGCCCTGCAGTTCCGGCAGCAGGTCCGACGGCTTGGCGATATGAAATGCGCCGGAGGCGATGAACAGGATGTGGTCGGTTTTGACCGCGCCGTGCTTGGTCGACACGGTGGTGCCTTCGATCAGCGGCAACAGGTCGCGCTGCACGCCCTCGCGCGAGACGTCGCCGCCGCTGCGGCCGTCGCGGACGCAGATCTTGTCGATCTCGTCGAGGAACACGATGCCGTTGTTCTCGACCGCGTTGATCGCTTCCTGCACCAGTTGATCGGTGTCCAATAGCTTGTCGGATTCCTCGTTGACCAGAAGCTCGTGGGAATCCTCGACCGTCAGGCGGCGGGTCTTGGTGCGGCCGCCCATCTTGCCGAAGATATCGCCGATCGAGATCGCGCCCATCTGCGCGCCGGGCATGCCGGGAATTTCGAACATCGGCATTCCGCCCGAGGATTGCGTCTCGACCTCGATTTCCTTGTCGTTGAGTTCGCCGGCGCGCAGTTTCTTGCGAAACGAATCGCGCGTGGCGGCGCTGGAGTTGGCGCCGACCAGTGCATCGAGCACGCGCTCCTCGGCGGCGAGTTGCGCGCGGGCCTGCACGTCCTTGCGCTTGCGCTCGCGGGTTTGCGCGATCGCGACCTCGACCAGGTCGCGGATGATCTGCTCGACGTCGCGGCCGACATAGCCGACCTCGGTGAATTTGGTGGCTTCGACCTTGATGAATGGCGCGCCGGCGAGTTTCGCCAGCCGCCGCGCGATCTCGGTCTTGCCGACGCCGGTCGGCCCGATCATCAGGATATTTTTCGGCAGCACTTCCTCGCGCAACGAGCCGGTGAGCTGCAGCCGCCGCCAGCGGTTGCGCAGCGCGATCGAGACCGCGCGCTTGGCGTCGGTCTGGCCGACGATGAAGCGGTCGAGTTCGGAAACGATTTCACGGGGGGGAGAAGTCTGTCATGAGCTCTAGGTAGGTTCGAAACGGCGCTGGTACAAGCGGCATCAGATGATCGGCGGTCCTGCCATAGCCGGATCGCCTCGAAGGGGTGGATCAGCATCAGGATGTTCAGGGTCAGATTATCGCGGATGTGAAGCGCCATCACGAGTTCAAACAAGAGGGCGAGCACGACGGTTATCCTACCCTAAGCTTTCTCGCCAGCAAGAATCCCGCCACCATGAATAGCGTATCGGAGATCGAGTTGACGATGGTGTCGCCAAAATAATCCA
>CAVUYV010000061.1:0-15321 GCA_963745785.1 uncultured Alphaproteobacteria bacterium
CAGCGTCGAATGATCGGCGATGCCGTGGCGCGCGGGGCGGAAGTGCCGCTGGAACGCGGTGACCACTTCAATGGTCGGTGCGTCATATTCTCCGTTGATCGGGACGCCGTAGCCGTATTTGGCCAGCGCCTGCTGCAGGTCGCGAACGTCGTCGCTGATGACGCCTGATTTGAGCGTTTCGCCACCCACGATCGGCGCCGGCTGCACCCAGTGACCGACTCCGGAATTGGCCAGCGAATGCCACGGGAATTTCTCGCCGGGGTCTTTCTTGCGCGCCGGGGCGACATCGGAATGCCCGAGCACGCGATGCGGCGGCACCTTGCGGCGGAGCATGATGCCACGGCACAGCGCGATTACGGCGGCGATCTGGCGCAGCGGGAATTCCGGATAGCCCCAGTCGTGACCGCGATTGACGATCTCGATGCCGATCGAACAGGAATTGATGTCTTCCTCGCCGGCCCAGGACGAAACCCCGGCATGCCAGGCGCGCTTGGCTTCCGGCACACATTGCACGATGCGGCCGTCTTCCAGAACGATGTAATGCGCCGACACGTCGGTGCCCGTCGTGCACAGCTGCGCGATCGCGCCTTCCACATCAGGCATCCCGGTGTAGTGCAGCACGATCATGTCGGGCAAACGGCCCTTGTTGCGCTCGCCGTAATTCGCCGACGGGATGACGTCGGAGGCGATCGACGAATCGGGGGTGAATGTCTTCATGTTCGCGCTGGCCCTTGGGATCGGGAGGGCACGTTGACGCCTCGAATCAGAACCGACAGATGCGAACGAACCGAGCGGCATAGGAAAGGCCAAACCGGGCAGGAGAACGGCGACACTGCGTCCTCAACACGAACCTCGTTTACAATTCCTTCACCGTGCCGCCGGCGCAATGCGCGAGCTGGTCGCCGCTCGCATTTTAACCCGAGTGTGTGAAGAACGCATCACCAGGAGGTTCTGGCTTACCCCCGTCCGCGGTGGCAGCAATTCTAATCATCCCGGCAACGCTTTCTTAACGCTAACGGCCGTTACTAAGTGGTGAAGAGCCGAACCGTTTGAGGGGACGGCCGAGGCCCCTTTTTCACGCTCGAAGTCCCATGGCAGCCCACCAAGTTCCATCGGGAAATCAGGGTTTGCGAGCCGGGGCGCGCGGGATCGGCAATCGTGCCTTGCAAGGGCTTTTCGAGGCGAACAGCCCGGCGAAGCGCAGATATTTGAGGCGCAATGGGCCCGCTCGCGTCCAGTTTCCACAATGTAACCCGGACGCTGCCCGGAGCCGAGGCATGAATCCGGCCGGCCAGCGCCATATTCCCGTCCTCGGGCGAGAGGCGATCGGGATGCTGCAGCCCCGCGCCGGTGGCATTTACGTCGACGCTACCTTTGGGGCCGGCGGTTACAGCCGGGCCATTCTCGACACCAGCGGTGCCCGGGTCATCGCCATCGACCGTGACCGATCGGCCGTGACGGCCGGGTTCGAACTGGTCGATCGATCGGACGGCCGGCTCGCGCTGGTCGAGGACCGGTTTTCCAACCTTGCCGAAATTTGCGCCGCGCAGGGCGTCGAAGCGGTCGATGGCGTGGTGATGGACGTCGGGGTGTCCTCGATGCAGCTCGACGAGGCCGAGCGCGGCTTCTCATTTCGCCTCGGCGGCCCGCTCGACATGCGGATGGGCCATGACGGCCCGACCGCGGCAGACGTGATTGCCAAAGCATCCGAGGCCGATCTCGCCAGCATCATCTACATCTTCGGCGAAGAGCGTCATTCGCGCAGACTTGCCCGCGCCATCGTCGCCGCGCGCAAGCAGGCGCCGATTGCGACGACGCGGGCGCTCGCCGATATCGTCGCAAAGGTGGTGCGGTCGAAGCCAGGCGAGATCCATCCGGCGACGCGGACGTTTCAGGGTTTAAGAATTTTCGTCAACGAAGAGCTCGACGAGCTGCATCTGGCGCTGTCGGCGGCCGAGCGCGTGCTCAAGCCAGGCGGCCGGCTGGCGGTGGTGTCGTTTCATTCGCTGGAAGACCGCATCGTCAAGAATTTCCTGGTCGAGCGCGCCAGGGCCGGCGGCGGATCGCGGCATCTGCCTGTCGCCGCGCAGGCCGCGCCGAGCTTTCACATCCTGACCAAGCGTCCGGTCACCCCCGATGAGGAGGAGGTAGCCGCCAATCCGCGCGCGCGATCGGCAAAACTGCGCGCCGCCGAGCGTACCGAAGCGCCTGCGCAGCGCGCCGCCGCCTTGCCGGCGTGGCCGACGCTCGCGGCCGTGATGAGGGGAGGCTGACCATGCGCGTCATCCATCTCCTCGTGATCGGCGTTTTGGTGTTCGCCGCGGCTTACGTCTATCGGATCAAGATGGGGTCCACCTCGCGCACCGAGCGGGTGCTGCGGCTGCATGCGGAGATTCGTGAGCAGCGCGACGCCATCGCGGTGCTGCGCGCGGAATGGGCCAGGCTCGACGCGCCACTGCGGCTGCAGGGCCTCGCCGAGCGCCATCTGGCGCTGAAGCCGCTCAACGCCACGCAATACGATTCATTGAAGAACCTGCCCGAGCGGCCGGCGCGCCTGGTCGGGCCGGGCGATCCCGATCCGATCGGCGCGATGATCCAGGCGATCGATTCCGTTCCCGCGACGGGTTCGGTGCCGGCGCCGGAGGATCGGCGATGATCGATCGGGCGCGCAAGACCCTCAGGCCGGCAGAACCATGGCGGCAGCGGCTGATCCGCTCGCTGCTGTACGGGCGGAACGTCGACCGCGCCGTGAAGGCACGCGTCCGAGTCGGATTTGCGATGGTGGCATTCTTGGCGATCTATGCGGTGATCGGCGGACGGCTGATCATGTTCGCCGTCGGCGGCGACAACCACGGCGCGCGCCGGACCGCGGCCCAGGACGCGATTGCGACCGCGCGGCCGGATATCGTCGATCGCAACGGCGAGGTGCTCGCCACCGACGTCAAGGCGCCGAGCCTGTTCGGCGAGCCGCGACGGATCATCGACAAGGACGAGGCAATCGAGCTCCTGACCGCGACGCTGCCCGATCTCGACACCGGCGAAGTGCGCGACCGCCTGTCGTCGAAAAAAGGTTTTGTCTGGCTGAAGCGCGAAATCACCCCGCTGCAGCAGCAGGAGATTCACCGGCTCGGCATTCCCGGCATCGGCTTCCTGCGCGAGAACAAGCGCGTTTACCCCACCGGCAACGAGGTCGCGCATCTGATCGGCCTGGTCAACATCGACAACCAGGGCATCGCCGGGATGGAGAAATGGCTGGACAATAACGGCCTCGCCGATCTGCATCGCGCCGGCTTCGCCACCGACCGTCTGCAGCGGCCGGTGGAATTGTCGGTCGACCTGCGCGTCGAGCACGCGCTGCGCGACGAATTGCTCAAAGCCAAGGAAAAATACAAGGCCAAGGCGGCCTCGGGCCTCGTCTCCAATGTCAGGACCGGCGAGATCGTGGCGATGGTGTCGCTGCCCGACTTCGACCCGAATAATCCGCGCGAGGCCCACGATCCCGACCGCATCAACCGGCTGACCACCGGCGTCTACGAGATGGGTTCGACCTTCAAGGCGCTGACGCTGGCGATGGCGCTGGACTCCGGCAAGGCCAATCTCGGCACCATGTTCGACGCGCGCGGCGCGCTGCATTACGGCAAATTCACCATTCACGATACGCACCCGCTGGGCCGGTCGATCTCGCTGTCGGAAGTGTTCACATTCTCATCGAATGTCGGCGCGGCGCGGATCGCGCTGGCGCAAGGCGTCGAGGCGCACAAGGCATTTCTGCGCAAGATGGGGCAGCTCGATCGGCTGCGCACCGAACTGCCCGAAAGCGCTTCGCCGATCGTGCCGAAGCGCTGGAGCGAACTCAACACCATCACCATCGCCTTCGGTCACGGGCTTTCGGTCGCGCCGCTGCAGGCGGTGATGGGCATCAACGCGGTCATGAATGGCGGCTATCTGATCCCGCCGACATTCCTCAAGCGGTCCGAAGAGGAAGCCAAAGCGCTGGCGAAGAAAGTAATCAAGTCGGAGACTAGCGAGAAGATGCGCTATCTGATGCGGCTCAATGCCGAGATTGGAACCGCCAGGCAGGCCGACGTGAAGGGCTATTACATCGGCGGCAAGACCGGCACCTCGGAAAAGGTGGTCAACGGGCGCTATTCCAAGAAGCAGGTGTTGAACTCGTTTACCGCGATTGTTCCGGCCGACAACCCGCAATTCCAGGTGCTGGTGATGCTGGACGAGCCGAAAGCGCTGCCCGAAACCCACGGCTTCATTACCTCAGGCTGGAACGCGGTGCCGACCGGTGGCAAGGTGATCGCCCGCATTGCGCCGCTGCTTGGGCTCGAGCCGCGCTTCGATTTGCCGCCGTCCGACCGCCTTATTCTTGCGGCATCGAGGTCAACCCAGTAAGGCGTAGCATGAGTGCCGCCGATTTCAGGTTCGTGCACCGTTGCTGCGAGCTCGTATTGATGAAACTTCGCGACCTGTTCAGCGATGACGCCATGATCGATCCGCAGGCGGAAGCGGTTGCGGTCACCGGCCTCGCCGTGGACAGCCGCGCGGTGAAGCCAGGCGACCTGTTCTTCGCGCTCGCCGGCCACAAGACCGATGGCGCGCGCTTCGTCGATGCCGCGATCGCCTCCGGCGCGGTCGCGGTGGCGGCCGATCATCCGCCGCAAGGCGCGAGCCGGGTGCCGTTCGTCGTCACGCCCAATCCGCGCCGCGCGCTGGCGCTCGCCGCCGCGAAATTCTATCCGCGACAGCCCGAAACCATCGCGGCTGTAACCGGAACCAGCGGCAAGACCTCGGTCGCGGCCTTTACGCGACAGATCTGGCAGCGACTTGGTCACGCCTCGGCCAGCATCGGCACCATCGGGCTGGTATCGCCGAAGCGCACCGTGTACGGATCGCTGACCACGCCGGATCCGATTGCGCTGCATCGCCAGCTCGACGAAATCGCGCGCGACGGCGTCACGCATCTGGCCTTCGAGGCGTCATCGCACGGGCTCGATCAGTTTCGGCTGGATGGCGTGCGCATCCGTGCCGCCGGCTTCACCAACCTGTCGCGCGACCACCTGGATTACCATCCGGACATCCTGCATTATCTTGCCGCCAAGCTGCGGCTGTTCCGCGATCTGGTGGCGGCGGATGGCGCGGCGGTGATATCCGTCGATCATGATTGTTCGCAGGCGGTCATGGATGCGGCGCGCGCGAAAGACTTGCGGATCGTCGCGGTCGGCCGCAAGGGCGACGGCGCAGGCGAGGGCATTCGCCTGGTTGAGGCTGTTATCGACGGCTTTGCGCAGAAGCTTGTGCTCGAACATCGCGGACGCAGACACGCCGTCCGGCTGCCGCTGGTCGGCGAATTCCAGATCGAAAATGCGCTGGTGTCCGCAGGCCTTGCGATCGGCACCGGCAGCAACCCGGACCAGGTGTTCGAATCCCTCGAGCATCTCGAGGGCGCAAAAGGCCGGCTGGAGCGGGTCGGCGAGCGCAACGGCGCGCCGATCTTCGTCGATTACGCCCACAAGCCCGACGCGCTGGCCAAGGCGCTGCAGGCGTTGCGGCCTTACGCCAAACGCAAGCTTGTCGTGGTGTTCGGCGCCGGCGGCGACCGCGATGCCGGCAAACGTCCTTTGATGGGCGCGATCGCCGCCGAGAATGCCGACAGCGTCATCGTCACCGACGACAATCCGCGCAGCGAAAATCCGGATGCGATCCGCGCGGCGATCCTGAGCGCCGCAAAGGGCGCGAAAGAAATCGGCGACCGCACCGAAGCGATCAGAACGGCGATTGCCGGCCTGCAGCCGGGCGATGCGCTGTTGATCGCCGGCAAGGGCCACGAGACCGGACAGATCATCGGCGACCGCACCCTGCCGTTCAGCGATCACGATGCGGTTGCGGCCGCGCTCGCGCCGAGGGTCGCATGAGCGCGGCGCCATTATGGACCTCCGCGGCGATGGCGGAAGCGATGCGCGCGTCGATCAACGGCGCGTTGCCGGACGCAGTCACCGGACTTTCGATCGACAGCCGCACCATCGCGCCGGGCGAAGCTTATTTTGCCATCAAGGGCGAGGTCCATGACGGGCATGAATTTGTCACAGCCGCGTTGAAGGCGGGCGCTGCGCTTGCGGTGGTCGAAAGCGCTCAACGGGAAAAGTTCGCGCCCGACGCGCCGCTCCTGGTGGTGGACGACGTGCTGGCCGGTCTCGTCGATCTCGCCCGCGCCGCGCGCGCGCGGCTGCAGGCGCAGGTGATCGCGGTCACCGGCTCGGTCGGCAAGACCTCGACCAAGGAGGCGCTGCGCCGCGTGCTCGGCGCCCAGGGCGAGACCCACGCCTCGGCCGCATCCTTCAACAATCACTGGGGCGTGCCGTTGTCGCTGGCGCGATGCCCGGCGACGGCGCGTTTTGCGATCTTCGAGATCGGCATGAACCATGCCGGCGAAATCGAGCCGCTGGTCAAAATGGTTCGGCCGCAGGTGGCCGTCATCACCACCGTCGAGCCGGTGCATCTGGAATTCTTTGCCGGCATCGCGGCGATTGCCGATGCCAAGGCGGAAATCTTTGCGGGCGTCGAGCCCGGCGGCGCGGTGGTGCTCAACCGCGATAATTCGCAATTCGCCCGGCTGCAGCGGCGCGCCAGCAAGCTCGGCATCTCCCGCATCGTCTCGTTCGGCGCAGACACGAAATCCGACGCGCGGCTGCTCGACGTATCGCTGCACGCGACGTGCTCGGCCGTGCACGCCAATATCCTCGGCCATGACGTGACCTATAAGCTCGGCATGCCCGGCCGGCATATGGCGATGAACTCGCTGGCGGTGCTCGCGGCGGCCTCGCTGGTCGGCGCCGATCTGGCGCGCGCGGCGCTGTCGCTGTCGCAGATCGAGCCGGCGGCAGGCCGCGGCGCCCGGCGCGCGCTCGAGGTCGGCAATGGCGAAGCCACGCTGATCGATGAAAGCTACAACGCCAATCCGGCGTCGATGGCGGCGGCACTGCAGGTACTTGGCCGGGCAAAGGTCGGCCCGCATGGCCGGCGCATCGCGATGCTCGGCGATATGCTCGAACTCGGTGCGACCAGCGCCGCGCTGCATCGCGGGCTCAACGAGGCGATCAAGGCCAATCACATCGATCTGGTGTATTGCTGCGGTCCGCTGATGCGAAACTTGTGGGACGCCCTTTCCCCGGGTAAACGAGGCGGCTATGCCGAAAGCGCGGCGGCTCTCGAAGCGCAGGCGGTTGCCGCGATACGCGCCGGCGATACCATCATGATCAAGGGATCGCTCGGCTCGAAGATGAAAACCATTGTCAATGCGCTCGAAAAGCGCTTCCCCGGCAAAGCCGCGCACGATGCAGCCGCGGTACAGGCGGATTGAATGTTTTACTGGCTGATCGAGCTTTCCAACACCGTTCCCGGAATGGGAATGTTCCGCACGTTTTTGAACGTGTTCCGCTACATCACCTTTCGCACCGGCGGGGCGATGGTGACCGGCGCGTTGTTCGTTTTCCTGTTCGGCCCCTGGATCATCGACCACCTCCGGCTTCGCCAGGGCAAGGGCCAGCCGATCCGCAGCGATGGCCCGCAATCGCATCTCGTCACCAAGATCGGCACGCCGACGATGGGCGGGCTGATGATCCTTTCCGGACTGGTGGTCTCGACGGTGCTGTGGGCCAATCCGCTCAATCCCTATGTCTGGATCGTGCTCGCGGTGACGCTCGGCTTCGGCTTTCGTCGGCTTCTACGACGACTATCTGAAGGTGACAAAGCAGAGCCATAGCGGCTTCGCCGGCCGCATCCGGCTCACGCTCGAAGCGGTGATCGCGCTCGCGGCGTGCTACTTGCTGGTGCGGCTCGGACGCGTGCCGTTCTCGACCTCGCTGGTGCTTCCGTTTTTCAAGGACCTGGCGCTGAATTTCGGCTGGTTCTTCGTCCTCTTCGGTGCGTTCGTCATTGTCGGCGCCGGCAACGCGGTCAATTTGACCGACGGTCTCGACGGGCTTGCCATCGTGCCGGTCATGATCGCGGCGGCGAGCTTTGGCATGATCGCCTACCTCACCGGCAACGCGGTGTTCTCGGATTACCTGCAAATCAATTACGTCGCCGGCACCGGTGAACTGGCGGTGCTGTGCGGCGCGGTGCTCGGCGCCGGATTGGGATTTTTGTGGTTCAACGCGCCGCCGGCGTCGATCTTCATGGGCGATACCGGCTCGCTCGCGCTCGGCGGCATGCTTGGCTCGATCGCGGTCGCGGTCAAACACGAGATCGTGCTGGCCGTGATCGGCGGCCTGTTCGCGCTGGAAGCGGTCTCGGTGATCGTGCAGGTGGTGTCGTTCAAGCTCACCGGCAAGCGCGTGTTCCGGATGGCGCCGCTGCATCATCATTTCGAACAGAAGGGCTGGACCGAACCGCAGATCGTGATCCGGTTCTGGATCATCTCGGTGATGCTGGCGCTGGCCGGCCTCTCCACGCTGAAGCTGCGGTGATGATGTTGTAACCTCTCCGTCGTCATTCCGGACGCGCGAAGCGGCGATCCGGAATCTCGAGATTCCGGGTAACCGCTGCGTCGGCTTCCGGAATGACGTGACCAAATCATGATCCCCGTCACCTCCTTCGCGGGCAAGACGGTTGCGGTGTTCGGCCTCGGCGGCTCGGGCCTTGCGAGCTGTCACGCCCTGAGGGCGGGCGGCGCGGAAGTGATCGCCAGCGACGACAGTGCGGAAAAACTCACCGAGGGCGCGCAAGCGGGTTTTGTCACCGCGGATTTGCGAAAGATATCGTGGACGAATTTCGCGGCCCTGGTGCTGACGCCGGGCGCGCCGCTCACCCATCCCAGTCCGCACTGGACCGTGCTGGCCGCGCAACAGGCAGGCGTCGAGGTGATCGGCGACGTCGAACTGTTTTGCCGCGAAAGGCGCCGTCACGCCCCGGATGCGCCGTTCGTCGCCGTCACCGGCACCAACGGCAAATCGACCACCACGGCGCTGATCGCGCATCTGATGCGCTTTGCCGGCTACGACACCCAGATGGGCGGCAATATCGGCACCGCGATCTTGTCGCTCGATCCGCCGCGCATGGGGCGAGTCCATGTCATCGAGATGTCGTCGTATCAAATCGATTTATCTCCTTCGCTCGATCCATCTGTCGGCATCCTGCTCAATGTCAGCGAAGACCACATCGATCGCCACGGCACGCTCGAGCATTACGCAGCCGTGAAGGAGCGCCTGGTCGCCGGCGTGCAGCCGCAGGGCACCGCGATCGTCGGCGTCGACGACACCTGGAGCCGCAACACCGCCGACCGGATCGAACAGGCCGGCCGGCGCGTGGTGCGGGTCTCGGTGAAAAATCCGCTGCCGGACGGCGTCTATGTCGAGCGCGAAATCATCTGGCGCGCCTCCGGCGGCGCGCGCAGCGAGATCGCGCGGATCGGCGGCATCGGTTCCTTGCGCGGGCTGCACAACGCGCAGAATGCGGCTTGCGCCGCGGCTTGCGCGCTGGCGATCGGCGTCAGCACCGAGACCCTGCAAGACGGCCTGCGCAGCTTTCCCGGCCTCGCGCACCGCATGGAGCAGGTCGGCCGCAGCGGCAGCGTGCTGTTCGTCAACGATTCCAAGGGCACCAACGCGGATGCGGCGGCGCATGCTCTGTCGTCCTTTGCCGATATTTTCTGGATCGCCGGCGGCAAGCCGAAGCTCGGCGGCATCGCCGGCCTGAGCCAATATTTTCCGCGCATCCGAAAAGCCTATCTGATCGGCGAAGCCGCGCAGGAATTTTCCGAAACGCTCGGCGACCGCGTGCCGCACGAGATCTCGGAAACGCTCGACGTCGCGGTGGCCAATGCGGCACGCGATGCGGGCGCTTCCGGGCTTTCCGATCCGGTGGTGCTGTTGTCGCCGGCCTGCGCCTCGTTCGACCAGTACCGCAACTTCGAAATCCGCGGCACAAAATTCCGCGACCTCGTCACCGCGCTGCCCGGCGTCAAGCCGGTGGTGTGACGACGACGGTGAAGGAGGCTCTCGGCCGCCTCACCCACAACTTGTCGTCATCCACGAAGGCGGATGATCCAGTATTCCAGAGCCACTGCGGTTCAATCGCAACCGCCGCGGCGTACTGGATACCCGCTTTCGCGGGTATGACGCACTGATTCGCGGCCATGACAGCAATCAAAAGTTACCGATTCCATTAACTCTTCGGAAACCATCCTCCGCCACCAATGGGGCCGACCTCTGCCTTCTGGGGACGGCCATGATCTCCCGTGAACAACGCACCCCCTTCAGCGAATGGTGGTGGACAGTTGATCGCCCGCTGCTGGCGGCGATCATCGCGCTGATGCTCGGTGGCCTCATTCTTTCGCTGGCGGCGAGCCCGCCGGTGGCGACCAGGATCGGGCTCGATCCATTTCACTTCTTCAATCGTCACGTGTTGTTCCTGTTGCCGGCCTTCATCGTGCTGATCGGGGTGTCGTTCCTGTCGCCGCGGCAAATTCGGCGCACCGCGCTGATCGTGCTTGCGCTCTCGATCGCGTTGATCGTGGCGACGCTGCTGTTCGGCCCCGAGGTCAAGGGCTCGCGGCGCTGGATCACCCTGATCGGCGTCAACATCCAGGCTTCCGAATCGGCCAAGCCCGCCTTCGTGGTGATGGCGGCGTGGCTGTTTGCGGAATCGGCGCGGCGGCCGGAAATGCCCGCGACCTCGATCGCGCTGGTGCTGTTGATGATGCTGGTGTCGCTGTTGGTGCTGGAACCCGATTTCGGCCAGACCATGCTGATCCTGATGGTGTGGGGCGCGCTGTTCTTCATCGCCGGCATGCGGATGATCTGGGTGCTGGGGCTCGCCGGCGCCGCGACCGCCGGACTGTTCGGCGCATACCTTTTCGTGCCGCATGTCGCAGGCCGCATCAAGCGCTTCATGAACCCGGCGTCGGGCGACACCTTTCAGGTCGATACCGCGATGGAAGCCTTCGCCAATGGCGGCTGGTTCGGGCTCGGGCCGGGCGAGGGTATTGCCAAGCGCAGCCTGCCCGACAGCCATACCGACTTTGTGTTCGCGGTGGCGGCGGAGGAATTCGGCATCATCCTTTGCCTGGCGCTGCTCGCGCTGTTCGCCTTCGTCGTGATCCGCGCGCTGTCGCGTGCCTACGCCACCGAAGATATGTTCGCGCGGTTCGCCGCGTCGGGGCTGGCGATCTTGTTCGGCGTGCAGGCCGCGATCAACATGTCGGTCAATCTGCAGCTGATTCCCGGCGAAGGGCATGACGCTGCCGTTCATCTCCTATGGCGGCTCCTCGATCATCTCGCTGGCTTACGGCGTCGGCATGATGCTGGCTCTGACACGGCAGCGGCCGCGCACCGAGATGGAGTCGATCGGCGACGCCGATGCGGCGCGCAGCTACGCTTGACCTGACGGCGAAGACGCGCTTTTCGTCATCGCGAGGATTGAAATGACCAAGCGATCCGGTTCCTTGCGAAGATTGCCCCAATGACGCCTGCGCCTCTGATTCTCCTGGCCGCGGGCGGCACCGGCGGTCACCTGTTTCCCGCCGAGGCGCTCGGCGTCGAACTGATCAGACGCGGCTTGCGCGTGCGCCTCGCCACCGACCCGCGCGCGCTGCGCTATGGCGGTTTGTTCTCCAGGGATATGATCGACGTGGTGCCGAGCGAGACCGTGCGCGGCCGCACGCCATGGTCGCTGGCCTATACCGGCGTGATGCTCGCCGCCGGCATGGCCGTGTCGCTCAACCTGATGCGCCGGTTGAAGCCCGCGGCGGTCGTCGGCTTCGGCGGTTATCCGACGCTGCCGCCGCTTTTGGCCGCGCGACTATCCGGCGTGCCCGGCATCGTGCACGAAGCCAATGCGGTGCTCGGCCGCGCCAATCGTTTTCTGTCAAACCGCGTCAGCGCGATCGCGACTTCGCTGCCGGGCGTGCTCGATCGCGACCCCGCGCTGGCAGGGCAAAACCACGACCGTCGGCACGCCGATGCGTCCGGCGATCCTTGCTGCCGCCGCGGTGAAATTCGTGTCGCCGGAACTAGCCGGGCCATTGCGGTTGCTGGTGGTCGGCGGCAGCCAGGGTGCGCGCGTGATGGCCGATATCGTCCCTGGCGCGATCGAGCGGCTGGAGCCGGCGCTGTGGAACAGGTTGATCCTCACCCAGCAGGTGCGCGAAGAAGACATGGCGCGCGTCCGCGCGGTCTATGACCGGCTCAACATCAATGCCGAGCTGGCGCCGTTCTTCAGCGACTTGCCGGCGCGGCTGGCATCGAGCCATCTCGTGGTTTCGCGATCCGGCGCCGGCACCGTGGCCGAGCTCGCCGCCATCGGCCGCCCGTCGATCCTGGTGCCGCTGCCCGGTTCGATCGACCAGGATCAGTTCGCCAATGCCGGCATCCTGGCGCAGGCCAATGGCGCGCTTCGGATTCCGCAAGTGGATTTTACCCCCGACCGGCTAGCCGCGGAAATATCAGCGCTCGCCGCGGAACCTGAGCGGCTGACCGTCATGGCCGCTGCCGCCCGCAGCGTCGGAAGATTGGACGCTGCCCAACGGTTGGCCGATTTGGTGATGAAGGTGGCGGGAATTTGACGTCCGGTAATGACGGAAAAAAGCCTTGTCATGCCCCGCGAAAGCGGGGCATCCAGTACTCCGCGCCGCCGATTTTGTTCGGGGGCTTCGCGGTTACTGGATCGTCCGGCGGAGCCTGTCATCGGGCGGCGCGCTGCGCCGACCCGGTGACGGACGATGACGGCGCAAGGAACCGACCATGAGACTGCCGCGCGAGATCGGACCTATTCACTTCGTCGGGATCGGCGGCATCGGCATGAGCGGCATCGCCGAGGTGTTGTGCAATCTCGGCTATACCGTGCAGGGCTCGGATGCTTCCGAGAGCGCCAATGTCAGCCGCCTGCGCGACAAGGGCATCCCCATCACCGTCGGCCACAGGTCAGAAAACGTCGCCGGCGCCGATGTGCTTGTGGTGTCGACGGCGATCAAGCGCGACAATCCCGAGCTGATGGCCGCGCGCGCGCAGCGCATTCCGGTGGTGCGCCGCGCCGAGATGCTGGCCGAACTGATGCGGCTGAAAAGCTGCGTTGCGATTTCGGGCACCCATGGCAAGACCACCACGACCTCGATGGTCGCGGCGCTGCTCGACGCCGGCGACCTCGATCCCACCGTGATCAACGGCGGCATCATCAACGCCTACGGCACCAATGCGCGGCTGGGGGCCGGCGACTGGATGGTGGTCGAAGCCGACGAGAGCGATGGCACGTTCCTGAAGCTGCCGGCGGATGTGGCCATCGTCACCAATATCGATCCCGAGCATCTCGATCATTTCAAGACCTTCGATGCCGTGCAGGACGCGTTCCGCAGTTTTGTCGAGAACGTGCCTTTCTACGGCTTCGCGGTGATGTGCATCGACCATCCCGTGGTGCAGACCATCGTCGGCAAGATCGAGGATCGCCGCATCGTTACCTATGGCGAGAACCCGCAAGCCGATGCGCGGCTGGTCGAACTGTTGCCGATGGGCAGCGGTTCCAGCTTCAAGGTCGTGTTCCGCGATCGCAAGACTGACGCGGCACACGAAATCGCCGGTCTCATGCTGCCGATGGCGGGACGGCACAACGCGCTCAATGCCACCGCGGCGATCGCGGTCGCGCACGAGCTGGGACTTTCCGACGACACCATCCGAAAGGCGCTGGCAAGTTTCGGCGGCGTGCGGCGGCGCTTCACCAAAACCGGCGAATGGAACGGGGTCACCATCATCGACGATTACGGCCATCATCCCGTTGAAATCGCGGCGGTGCTGAAAGCGGCGCGGGAATCCACCAATGGCAAGATCGTCGCCGTGGTGCAGCCACATCGCTTCACCCGGCTGCAATCGCTGTTCGAGGAATTTTGCACCTGTTTCAACGACGCCGACGCCGTCGTGGTCGCCGAGGTCTATCCCGCGGGCGAGGCTCCGATCGCCGGCATCGACCGCGATCATTTCGTGCTGGGCCTGCGCGCGCACGGCCATCGCGAAGTGATTCCGCTGCAGAATTCCGCCGATCTGGCCGGCGTGGTGCGCGGCATTGCCGGCCGCGGCGATTTCGTCGTCTGCCTCGGCGCCGGCAGCATCACCCAATGGGCCTATGCGCTGCCCGGCGAATTGAAGGCACTGGGGTGATCGGAGGGATACAAAGAAACTCGTCATGGCCGGGCTTGTCCTGGTCATGACGAATTGAGAGAATTTCCATGACCTTCCCCGACATCACGCCCGATCTCAAGGCCGCGATGCCAAAATTGCGCGGGCGGCTGTTGGCGAACCAGTCGCTTGCCGAGCTGACCTGGTTCCGGGTCGGCGGTCCGGCGCAGGTATTGTTCACGCCGTCCGATGAAGACGATCTTGCCTATTTCCTCGCGCATCTGCCGGGCGAACTTCCGCTTTATGTCGTCGGCGTCGGCTCCAACCTGATCGTGCGCGATGGCGGCATGCCCGGGGTGGTGATCAGGCTCAGTCCGCGCGCCTTCGGCGACACCAGCGCCGATGGCGATATCGTCAGCGCCGGCGCGGCGGCGCTCGACAAGCGCGTGGCCGAAGCCGCCGCGGCGGCCAATGTCGGCGGGCTGGAATTTTTCTTCGGCATTCCCGGCACCATCGGCGGCGCGCTGCGCATGAACGCCGGCGCCAACGGTGCCGAGACCAGGGACGTCCTGATCGAGGCCGCCGGAATCGGCCGCGACGGCAGGAAGCACAAGTTCACAAATGCCGATATGAAATTCGTCTATCGCAACAGCGGCGTCGACGCTTCCATCATTTTTACCTCGGCGCGGTTTCGCGGACGGATCGCCGCGCCGGATGCCATTCGCGCACGGATGGACGAGGTGCAAAACCACCGCGAAACCGCGCAGCCGATCCGCGAAAAGACCGGCGGCTCGACCTTCAAGAATTCCGCCGGGAAACAGCGCCTGGAAGCTGATCGATGCGGCCGGCTGCCGGGGGCTGCGCGTCGGCGGCGCGCAAGTGTCGGAAATGCACTGCAATTTCCTGATCAACACCGGTCACGCCACCGGTCATGATATCGAAAATCTGGGCGAGACCGTTCGCGCGCGGGTGAAAGAGAATTCCGGAATTGAGCTACAGTGGGAAATCAAGCGGATCGGGATCACAGCATGATGGTCATTCCGGGCGCTCGCACGGCGGGCGAATCCGGAATCTCGAAGTGAAGCGGAGAAAGATTCCGGGTCTGGTCCTTCGGACCATCCCGGAATGACGAAAGAAGTAATTCAGCGGAAAGAAATGATGCGGATTACCATCCTCTTCGGAGGCACGAACAAGGAGCGTCTCGTTTCGGTCG
>CAVUYV010000062.1:0-193151 GCA_963745785.1 uncultured Alphaproteobacteria bacterium
AGCAAAGATGGCTTGCGCCGGCGCGAAACTGTACTTATCAGCTGGCATAGCCTTCGCCGCGCCCACTACCTGAAACTCCATCATGGAGAGCAAACCGTCCACCCCTTTCGCGGGGTCTTCTTTTGTACCCACCGGCGGCGACGGCGGGGGGGGCCCACTCATCTGCGCCCGCATCTGCATACCACCACCCACTATCACAGCAACTGCAAGAATCAGAGCACGAATACGCATTGTCTGTCCTCGATCCGAGTTCGTTTGAAGAGCGACCCTAGCTTACCAGACCTTCCTGGCCGCCGTTCGAAAGCCGTGAAGCAGGTCTCCTACTGCATTGGATACAGTCAACCACCGCCTTTGTGGAAGTCACTTGGCCGAGTAGTCGCCTGTGCCATGTGGTTTTGGCGGGAACCGGCCCGGACCCTATCCGCCGAGAAGGCGGTTTTGCAGACACTTGACCGAAAACACTAATCGACTTGAAAAGGCTCGATGGACGGCGCTAGGTTGTCTTGCGCCTGCATCCGCCACGGCGTCGAAAAGCCAAACATGAAGACGTCCGACCATTCTTGCACCGGAACCAGAAATACCGATGCTTTCAAAACAGGGCTATTTAAGCGATCGCGACGGACACTGGCATCCGCACCTGATGTTTTTCTTTTCACAAACGGCTCCGGCGACATGGGGAGCAGGCGCGCAGGGTTCCCCGATCTTTTGGTCTCAATCGATCCATATCTGATGGACCGCGATGCGCAGATTGCGCACAGCCCTACTCAACGATCAGCAGTTCCAATACAAGGAATCTTCGGCGGCCCATCACTTTCTCCTTTCGGGGTAGCATTCTTTTTCTTTCCTCTCACCTTCGCTCTTGCATGACAATAGTTCCTGCCTTGCAAGGCGTTGTTAGTGGCGAGCGGAGCTCTGAAACCGCGATGCCCGCCCGTTTCTCTCATGTGTCGGCGTACGGACCATCCTGTACCGAAAGGTCTACTGAATGCCGCGTCACATCCCCTTGCTTGCTGCTGACGGATAGCCGGCCCCGCCGAAATAACACTCAAGGGCCTCCACCTTCCCGTCTCTGACCCGGAGATATTCCACGTTCCGGAATGATTTACCGTTCGTCGTGTGGCAAAGGTACTTCACAAATGCATCGTCGCCACTTGTGATCACGCGCTCCAGATCGGATCGCTCGATAAGCTTAGCCTGCGTATCCCAGCATTGCGTTTTGAAAGTGCTCCGGCTGATGTGGTCGTCGCCGGCCGCGCTGGTGAAGGTAAAGTTGTCGGTCATCAGGGCCTCGAATTGACCCTCGTCCTTTTCCACCCACGCCTTATACCACTTCCGGATGATTTCTTCGGTTGCCGTGCTCGACCCCGCTTCTGCGCGCGCCCTCGCCGTCACCAGGAGTCCCGCCGCTCCAGCCAGTGCGCAAGCTCCCGTTTTGAGCGCCTTCCGCCGTGATACTCCGATTCTTGTCATGTCCATTCTCCTCTTCCAGTTTCTTGGGTTAGTGGGCCGTCCTGAGTGTTGAGAAGGTCGCGCGCTTGGCGTTCTTGCTTGTACGTGCCATTCGTACCTTGATAAGTACAGACTGGTTGGCATACACCTGCCCATCTTTACGCCATCCGTTCAGCCCCGCTTGCGATTGTCCCGCGGCGGGCGCAAAGACCGCAGCCACTCCACGATGTTTTGGATTCCCGCTTCCATCACTTTCGCATCTTGGGCATTCTTGGCAAGTGCGCCGTATCCTTCGACCATGGCAATCAACAATCCAGCTGCTTGAGCGGGTTCCAGGTCGCGACGCACCTTTCCATGGTTCTGACCATCCCGCAAAGCAGTGGCAACTCCGTCCTGCCAGTCACGAAGTATTTTTGCGAGCCGTTGGCGGAATCCCGCATCAAGAGGGGACATCTCCTGCGCAAGATTGATCAAAGGACAGCCGCCGCGCACAGCCTCGGGCTGAACTGATAACTCTTGAACAGTGCCGATCAAAGCGTCGATAGGGTCCTTGCAGTTCTCGAGAGGACGCAACCACTGGCCGCGATTGTCGGGGGCGATGATCTCTTCGACGATGGCGTATCCCAATTGCTTCTTTGCTGCCGAAGTGGTGGTACAACGCCCCCTTCGTGACCCCGGCTGCGGCCAGAATGGCATCCAGGCCGGCACTCTGGAATCCCGATCTGTACACTTCGCGGAATGCCGCCTGCAGCAAGCGCTTCCCGGGTGCGCTCGGGATCGCGCGGTGTTGCCACGCTGCGTCTCGGTCTGTTTTTACCCACCAGCAGATCAATTGTACCCGGTAACATACCAGTCAGTATGCAACTTGCTGACTCAATTTGTCGAGTCAAATGTGATGAGCGCCGGGGGACTCTATTACATGGCGGGCCTGGGAACTCTTTCCGGCCGTTTCTCCAACTTTTCATGCAATCGGGCGAGAGATGACGAAATTCGAGAACGTCAACAGCCAAAAAGTCAGGCGGAGCAATTATTGACTTTCACCCAAACACCATGCAGACTGGGCGGTATGTTAGGGTCTAGGAATGCCATTGCGCATTTCGCTGCGGCAATCCACTTGAGCGTATAGTCGCCATCTCGTACAGTTGGGAGCCACGAGCTACGTCACAAGCGCTTCAACGGATAGCCGGCTTTACGTCCAAGTGGACCGAGTTTGGCTGACTTCAGCGTGGCAATCCATGATGGTGAGTGGTTGGGCGATTTGTTATAAATTGCAAATTCCGGCGGCGCGGATCGAGCTCGAGGGCAGAGCAGGCGAATTATTTACACGAAACAGTAATGAGCGGGCCCCCTCATCTTGAATGGCGTGAAGTCGGACATGCTCGAATCAAGTGTCCCATTTCAATGAGCTAGTGCCAGTGGGGTAGGACTCGCCACATGTTTCGCGTATTCCCCACTGCTTTACCGACCTTCCACGCCTTCATTTCCTCAGCCGGGTAAGGTCTCAGCAAGTCAACAGGCAAGTGCGCCGGGTCAGTCGGAGCCATCCAACGCTCGTAGTCCTCGCCGATGAAGGATTACCGGCATTCGATTGTGTATCGGCTCCATTAGCTCATTGGGGTCAGTGGTCAGTATCGTGTACGTTCGCAGCACTTGCCCCGTGGTCTTGTCCTTCCACGTTCTCCCAGAGCCAGCAAACGCGAACATTTCATCGTTCTTCAGAGCGATGGCGAAGGGCTGCTTCGTTTTCTCGTCCAGCTTCTGCCATTCGTAGAACCAGTCAGCAGGAACAAGACAGCGACGAGTCTTCCATGCCTCACGGAACGCAGGACTGGTTGCGACTGTTTCCGATTTCGCATTTATTGTGCTGAACGATGCTTTGCCGTCCTTCGACCAGTACGGCACGAGTCCCCATCGCATGATGGTGAGTTCGCGTTCACCTGTCTCACCGTTAAGCCGCACTACTGGCTGGAAGCTCTGAGGCGCGACATTGAATGATGGAGCAAGGTTCGTCTCATCGAATTCATCAAACACATTGGTGTTGTGCGTCTGCATCCATTCAGCGATGCGTTGCTTGTCGCCGCGTCTGCCGTAGCGTTTGCACATTCACTTACTAGCCTCTCTTCCAAACTGTGGTAGCGAAATCAACCTTTTCTGAGGAGCGCTTCATCCCCGCCAGTATCCTGTCATTGCGTCTCACGTGATCAGTTGGTCTGGCACGGGGCATGACTTTCGGATCGACCTTCCAATATGGAACGTTCGAGATGCTGCTCGACTGCCAACAACTTGACATCAGTAAGGGCAAGTTCAGTGACGGGTCGGTCTCCGGTCCGTAGTACAGAGTCCTAGAGTTACCTCTCAGCGGCATTATCGCTGGGGCGAGACAACGCAGACTGCGCCGCAGGATTCCCATGCTTTGCGAGCGATCGGCGTAATCTATTGGCAGAAAAACGATTTCTCGCTCGCCGCGCAGGCATTCGTCGAGGAGGCACGCTCCGTGATATCCAGCGACGAGAAAATCCCGAATCATCATAGTCGTCAACAAGCCCCTTAGAAAAAAGTTAACTTATAGCCGACTTATGCAACCGTCAAGCTATTTTGGGATTCCGAACCGACGCTGTGACCTGATGCCCACGTGCCGTAAGTTCTTTAAGGGTTCGGCTCCCCGTTTTGCCGGAGGCGCCATAGGGATTCTCGCCAGTTGGCCGAATAGTCGCCATCTCGTACAGTTGGGAGCCATGAGCTACGTCACAAGCACTTCAACGGATAGCCGGTTATTCGGTCACTTGCCGAGAACACTGATCGACATGAATCGCTCGATGAGCGCTTATGACCTGTTTGCATCAACTGATGCTTGGACTCTGATGTGCGACCTGCTGGCACCGGTAAGGTACGCCCCATTCGTCGACCAGAGATACTCATCCACCTAAAGGCCGGATACATTGACGTAGACCTTCCTTCATTCGAAACTTTTCCCTTGCATTCACACGGCGGAGCCATACTTTCGGCAAGTTCGTGGAGGCCCTGGCGCACCGCGTTTTTCGATACCGTTTCCGCCGCCTGCGCAAGAGCGATGGGCTATGCGTCGTTCATCTGCCTGTCCCTCGCGTCACGAATGTTTTAATTTTGGCTTGGGTCCACGATGCCATTCTTCCTATTTGTCGGTCCCCTCGATCAGCGAACTCGTGTGATGTCCTGCACCCAGTTTGTCTCCCAGGTCTTGCCCTCGTCTGGCGAGTCCGCTTGCTCCCAGTGGCACGATGTCGGAGTGATGTTGGACCAGATGAAGCGCGCCCGAACTCGCTTTCCCTTGACCGTATCATCCCCATAGAAAGTGCCCACGCCATTGTGGAAGCCTCCAATCATGGGCGGATCCAATGGTTCGGATGGTGTCCTGCTGTCGAGCCACCAGATTGACCACTGCTGGGTCTTCGGGTCGAAGGACCGCAGAGCGACACCGCGATAGGGAGCACCGGGAACGCTGAGCACTGTATCGTCCACATTGCTGTAACTCCCCATAAGCGGTTGATTCAACAACGTGCCTTCGAATTCAATCCACTCGTGATTATTGGCGAGTCGCTGCTTCAGCTTTCGATGATGGGCCTGCCATTGACCAACCAGGAAGTCGAAGTCGTGAAGACCGGGGACTGCACTGTCTGTCTGATTCATCCCGGGGCCCGAATCCTGGTGCGATTGTGCGGCCAACTGTCCAGGCGCTGCCAGACACAGACTTAGCAGCGGGATCATGACTGAACGGTGATGAATACTCACGATGCCCCCTTTTGAATTGCGGCGGTACCTGATGACAACCAGCGCTCAAGTCGATCGGCGTAGGTGCGGCTCGAGCGATGCTCCGAGCCGTCCGAAAGCTTCACCGTGAACTCGCGGTTCTCGATGGATCGCAGCTCCAGTATGCCTTTGGACTGCACAATTCGGGAGCGGTGTATGCGGATAAACTTTGCCGGGTCGAGCCTCTGTTCGAGAGACGCCATCGTCTCGCGTAACAGGTAAGAACGACCGTTGACGTGGAGTTCAACATAGTCACCAGCAGCCCCAATCCACTCAACATCCTCCGCAATGACGATTTGAATGCGGGATCCAGCTTGCACGGTAAACCGGGACGCGAATCCATCTGAGGTGCGGTCCAGCATTTTCATGACCCGCTGTGCCATGTCGGCCTTTAATGCGGAGTCGACCAGATCACGAGCTCGACTGACCGCTGTCGCGAAGCGTGTGTCGTCCACCGGTTTCAACAGGTAATGCAGCGCATGAACATCGAATGCCCGCAAAACATGTTGCTCATACGCTGTTAGAAAAATGACTGCGGGCAGGCTTTCAACAGGCAGGGCGCGCAGAACCTCAAAACCGTCCATACCCGGCATCTGGATGTCGAGGAACACAACATCGGGAGATCGTTCCAGAATTCTCTCCACCGCGGATTGCCCATCTCCGCATTCTCCAACGATCTCGACATCCCTGAATTTACGCAGCCTGAGAACGACGCCACGACGCGCCAAAGGCTCGTCGTCGACGATTAGAGCACGCACGGCGAAGCCTCCAGCAGGTTCCGAGTCCTGCGTAACGGCAATTCCAGCACGACCTCGCAACCGCCCGCTTCAGGCCACCCAAGCGAGAACTCAAAATTCGCCCCGTAAAGTGTTTTCAGGCGCTCCGCCGTGTTTCCGAGACCGATTCCATTTCCATTCTTCTTCTGCTCGCCCTCACCACGCCGTCCGGAGTTCCCGATGACAATTCGCAACCTGTCGGCATCGAGCGCGCTCTTGATCGCAATCCACCCACCTTCGATCAATGGCGCCACTCCGTAGCGCACTGCGTTCTCAACGAGCGGTTGCAGCAACATGCTCGGCACCAGGGCATCCCGCGTTTCCGAATGGAACAGCCATATCGATTCTTAGCCGCTCCCCCAGCCTTGTTTGCTCGATCGCCAGGTACCCTTCGGTAAAGGCCAGTTCCTGAGAAAGCGTCACCTCTGCTGTGACTTCGGAATCCAGGCTTGTGCGCAGAAGATCTCCGATCTGCGCCAGCATCCGCGTGGCCGCAGGCGCATTTCCATCCAGAACGAGAGTGGAGACGGCATTGAGCGAATTGAATAGGAAGTGTGGATTCAACTGATAGCGAAGTGCAAGCAGGCGCGCCTCTCTGAGCTCAGACTCGGCGCGAAGCAGCCGCTCCTTCTCTTCGCTCGATTGCTGCCATTGCTTAATGCTGAAATACAAACTGCACCACATAAAGAGAATGAAACAGGACCACATCGAAACTGCAACCAAAGCGTGCCAGGGTACGTGCTCGAAGGATTCCAAAATGAGGCAGGCTGCGCAGGCTACGGGAATCGATGTGACCATGGCTGCCGCGGCTGCTTTCAATTCAAAAGCGATCCATGACTGCGACTGTCGCAGCAGCCGGCGGCAAAAAGGACGCAGCGCGCAACTTCCCAGGAACATGAAGAAAATAGGCACCGTCTGTTCCGCGATCGACACACGCTGAGTCAAGAAGTTATGAATGGACTCCAAAAGGTCGAAGAGATAGAAGCAGCACCACCCAACGATCTGGATTTGCCAGAATGACCGCAAATTCAGGACATTCTCTCGATTCATGAATTGCATTTTAGCCTAAGTGGAGTATCGGCATTCCACGTCCTGGCGCACAAAACCCTCGGCTCATCGCATTTTTCAATCGCCCGGCAGATTCGCTCTGGCCGGTCAACTTCATTGAGCTAGGCTCTGACCACCGCTCGAAGGTCGATGTAGATCGACGCTGCGGAGTTAACCAACGCGACACCTAAGCTTGAGCGAACGAACGTGATTCAGGCGCCACGACTTTACCGGAGGAAAAGAGAAGATATGAGGATGATTAAACAGTTGCGGAATTTCTGGATACCGTGGGTTACGACGATTGTTCTGGCTTGTTCCAGCAATGTGTTCGCTCAACGGAGCTACAAGATTACCGATTTGGGCGTTAACAAAAGCACGGACAACTTCAACATGGTCATGGGACTCAATAATCAAGGCTGGGCAGAGAACATGGATGGGGTTTTAAACCCGCCCATCACGTCGACCTCCACGACCATTGCAAGTGGCCGCGCGGTAATAAGCATCTACGGACTCAACATCGACCTCGGCACGCTTGGAGGAAAGAACAGTTGGACCAACTATGGCGGGATCAACGATCGCGGGGAAGCTGTCGGTATGTCCGAAACATCTGTTCCAGATCCGAACGGTGAAGACATTTGCGCCTTTGGCACAAAACATACGTGTCGTCCGTTTCTTTGGCGAGACGGCCACATGATGGCTCTCCCGACGCTGGGCGGAAATAACGGGCAGGCCAGCGCTATCAATAACCGCGGACAAATAGTAGGCATTTCGGAAACGACGGTCCCGGACTCCGGATGCCCGCCGAGCAAGAGCCTGGAAAGATCGATATTGCCGGTATTGTGGGAAAAAGGCGAAGTCCGAGCTCTTCCTACGCTGGCTGGCGACCCAGACGGCTTCGTACAAGGCATCAACGATCAGGGCCAGGCCGTAGGCTCCTCGGGAACCTGCACCAGCATAGCGACTCACGCCGTATTGTGGGAAAACGACACTGCCTTCCGAGCTTCCAAACCTCGGACACACTGGAAATGACGCCTACGCCATTAATGACCACGGCCAAGCTGTTGGGTATGTCTCGACCACTGACGGCTCAACCATCGTTGCCTCTCTTTGGCAGAACGGCGTACACAGCGCAGTCACAAACCTCGGCATTCTGCCGGGAGATGGTGCCGCCTTTGCCACAGGCATCAACAACCGGGGCCAGGTGGTGGGAAGCACCTTCAACTCCGCAGGGCTGGTCCCGTGGCTTCATCTGGCAGGACAATGTGATGACCGACCTGAACACGCTCATTCCCGAGAGATTCCAACCTCTTCATCAATCGCGGCCAGCAATATCAACGAGCGCGGACAAATCTCAGGCATGGCAACGGTCATGAGCGGGCCGGATGAGGGCAAGATCCACGCCATTCTGTTAACCCCTGTAAACGAGAAGATCGGCGAGTCGGTTGCAGATGTCGCACGTACACGCCCGGGATCCATTTGCCCGCGAATGTTTGCAGCCACCATTTGCCGAGATTCGGACTCGGCCAACTCGGCATAAAGGGCTTTTCGGAGCTTGCGCACCATCCAGCTATATGTTGCGGGCGCAAGGCCGGAGATTGTGCGGGACAACATGGGTCACGTCGAATATCGACGTGACCCAGAATTGCCAGCAACCGAAGGAGAAACCTAATATTCCTCGAAACCCGCACTCCATAGCCAGATAGCGCTGAACCATAACCTCGTGCATCTTTTTCTTGACGAACTTCATTGGCAGGATATGGCGAACGGTCTCACAATCAGGCCCAAGAGCGAGAATTCACGATGACAAGCAATGCGGCGCAATGCTCCAGAATCGTAGGCCGGAAGAGCGCTTCACGCTCGCGAAGAATTACGAACCGAGGACCTGGAAAGCTTTGGCGGTTTTTGTAGTGGCTGCATGCGCCGCCATTCATGGCCAGTCATCGCCCAAGCAGATGGCCGATCCGGCGGTGGCGGCGCTAGGAAGTGGCTTCGTCTCCGATACTGCGCGAGTGAACGGAGCAACACTCCACTACGTGCGCGGCGGGGCTGGGCCCGCGGTCATTTTGCTGCACGGTTTTCCCGAAGACTGGTACGCATATCACCGCATCATGCCGCAGTTGGCGAAGCAATTCACAGTCGTGGCAGTTGACCTGCGCGGCATAGGCGGCTCTGCTGCGACGGCCGGTGGTTACGATGCTGCGAATATGGCAGAAGACGTTCACCAGCTGGCGGAACATCTGCATTTGGAGCACGTTTACGTGGTCGGGCACGATATCGGTGGCATGGTTGCGTATGCCTTCGCCCGTCGTTATCCGGAGACGAGCCGCGGGGTGATGATGCTTGACGCACCGCTGCCAGGCCTTGGGCCGTGGGATGCGGTTAAAGCCAATCCCATCACTTGGCATATCAGTTTTCAGCAGACGCCGGGCCTGCCGGAGCAACTCCTTGCCGGTCGCGAAGCCATTTATTTGCGTCATTTTCTCGATTCCGACACTTTCAGCGATGCGGATGTCGCACGCTACGCCCGGGCATACGCCGCTCCCGAACATCTGCGTGCGGCGTTGGAGATCTATCGGGCCTTTCCGGCGAATGAGAAATTCAATGCGGCGCAACAGAGCGCCATCAGCGTGCCGTTGGTACTCGCTCCGGGCAAAAACTCGCCTTTCGAGAAGCTCATGCCAAGCTTCGCCGATGCGTTGCGGGCGCATGGGTGCGCAAACGTTGAGATCGAAGTCATCGAGAACAGCGTACATTACGTCGCGGATGAGCAGCCCGATGCTGTGGCTCAACTCATCGAACGGCATGCCTCGTTATAACGACGATTACAGAGTGTTATGCGGAGGCACACGAAGAACTTACGTCGAGTCGCAGGGAGGGAAAGGAAGCGTGAGCCGATCAACGGTGCTCGACGATCATGGATCTGGAGCTAGATATTAATTCGGCATCACAAAAGCTGCATGGACAAGGATTCGAGGAGAGAACCGGATGAAACGAGAGACAGTTAAGATGATGGCATCGTGGGCCTTGGCGCTGGCTCTTTCCCTGAGTACAGCCCGGAACGCGCAGGCACAGGACGCCAAGAATCCGTATCCGAGCATGGCTCCGATTGAAAAGTATCTGATGGATCGAGACGCCGAGATCGCCTTGGCGCGAAGCGCGGCGCCGTCATCCATTTCCCGCGATGCCACGGTTGTAATCCTGGGGAAAAATGGCTACGAAACGGCGGTCGAAGGCAAGAACGGCTTTATCTGCATTGTAGAGCGCGGTTGGATGAATTCATTCAACAGCCCAGAGTTTTGGAGCCCTAAGACTCGCGGCGCGGAGTGCTTCAATCCCCCGGCCGCGCGTACGGTCGTGCCGTACACCTACTTCAGGACAAAATTAGTCTTGGCGGGAAAATCGAAAGCTGAGATCAAGGAAAGTATTAAGACCGCGATGGAGAAAAAAGAATTGCCCGCTCTCGAGGCCGGGGCGATGTGCTTCATGATGTCGAAAGATGCATATCTTAATGATGGTGGTGGGCACAACATGGCCCATCTCATGTTTTACACGCCGCTCATGGATGGTGCAGTATGGGGCGCAAATCCGATAGACGACTCAAACCATGTCTCGTTTAAATTCCCGAACTCTCCGATATTTCTAACTCCACAGTTCCTAGGTGACCCGGAACCGATGGATAATTTCGTCGTTCCCACCGGCGTGTGGTCGGATGGAACTCCGGATCAGATGTAAGGCGGGCCATTTGAGTGCAGCCTCGGAATCATTGAGTGACGCAAGAGCATGATGAAAACTGGATTCGAGAAAGCGAAAAGGATAGTCGGGCAGTGCGCGAGGCTTCTGCTGGCCGCGTTGCTTTTACTCTCCGCAATTGCACTGGGACAAACGCAACCGCCGGCAAAGCCGGAACCTGCCCCAATCCGGCCGTTCAAAATGCATGTTCCCGACCGTGTTCTAATTGATCTTCGCCACCGTTTGGCGGAAGCCAACTGGCCCGATCAACTTCCGGGCACGACCTGGGAGTACGGCGCCGACATCAAGAAGGTTCGGGAACTCGCGGACTATTGGCAGAACGGCTACGACTGGCGTGCGCAAGAAGCGAAGATCAATCAGTTCGACCAGTTCACAACGGAAATTGATGGACAGCAGATCTATTTTATCCATCAGCGCTCTCCTCGCCCCGACGCTATACCGTTGATGCTGATTCACGGATGGCCCGGCTCGATTTTGGAGTTTGAGAAGCTCATTGGGCCGCTCACCCATCCCAAGGACCAAAATAGCCCGGCATTTGACGTTATCATTCCTTCGCTTCCTGGCTTTGGATATTCCGGACCCACCACAACCCGTGGCTGGGGCCCACAGCGTATGGCGAAGGCTTTAGTTGTTCTGATGGATCGTTTGGGCTATTCCAAGTTCGGCATCCAGGGTGGTGACTGGGGTTCGGCAATAGCCCAAGACATGGCTTACCAGGCGCCCACGCACGTGATCGGGTTGCATCTGAATCAGATTTACGTGCCACCGCCGAACCAGGAAGCCGTTGCGAAAATGAGCGATGCTGAGCGGAAACGGTATTCCTACTTTGACCGGGAAGAGAGCAGCTTCTTTTTCCTCCAGGCCAGTGAACCGCAGACTCTTGCCTACGCCCTTACTGACTCCCCAGTGGGGTGGCTGGCCTGGATGATTGGCAAATTTCAACTGCTTACGGACAACAACGGCGATTTTCTTACGGCTGTGGATCGCGACACATTTTTAACCGATGTTACGCTCTATTGGGCGACCGGCACGATCGGCTCCGCCATGCGAATTTATCGTGAGAACCGGCTCACCATAGAGGAAATGGTGCCGACGCCACACCTGGAGACTCCTGTGGGGTATGCGGATTTTCCGAAGGAGGTGGCTGTCCCGCCGTTTAGCTGGATTACTCAAACATACAACATAGTACAAAAAACTGGCATGCCGAAGGGCGGACACTTCGCGGCTCTGGAGCAGCCCGATCTCTTGGTTGCCGATATACGGAAGTTCTTTGCAAAGATTGATCAGAAGTAAGCCGAAATTGCACCCTGATACGAAATGCATGCGAGACAGATTGGCCCTCTAAATCTCGGTGCCAAGCCATATGTCCGCCAGAAATCTCAGATTGTTTTGTAGGTGCGGGTTATCGTGTACTTCTTGCCGCCACTGACTCGAACCAGAGGCCGGTTAACGGGCCGAGTCGCTCGTTGGCTGCCGCAGCCTCCCATACAAGGCGGCTCGGATCCGAACGGGGTATCTGCCGCTCCTGGCTGGCGTGGCGACGAGGAGCCAACAGGAAAGACTTGCGGTTTGCCCAGATTCGACATAATGCACCGACCCTACCTGATATCACAGTAAGGTTGAAGCGTTCCTTGACCGGGAGATTGCCGCGTACCCCGGGCTTGTCCAGATAAATAACAGACTCCGAGAAGTTACGGTCACTCCCGAGTAAGGGGCAAACCGGACGTAATAGGATTGTTTCCGGCTTGCCGGCTAGTGACCCTGTATTGCCTAATAGCGAGAGCGCAAAAGGTCTAGCCCGATGAATCGAAGAGACTTCATGAGCTTGGCAGCCACTACAGCCCTGGTACAGATTGTCCCGCCCGCCATAGCTCTTTCAGCAATCCCGCCTGTCAAGCCAATGGAAGTCGGTCTGCTGATCATTCCCTTTCGTGCTCCCGAGGAAAATTTCCGTCGAGTAAGGGAACTCGGGTTCAATAACTGTTTCCTCTCGCTGGATGGCTACATTGGCAGCTTCACGCCTGCTGTGGTTAGCCAGTTTCGCGACCTGATCGCAAAGTACGCCCTCACGGTCACCACCGTAGAGGTCGTTGGCCCGGGAAGACTCAAATGGGACTTCATCGAAGGTCCTTCTACCATCGGTATTGTCCCCCCTGCGACCCGCGCCACCCGAATCGATGCCCTACGACAGGTTTCGGACTTCGCAAATCAGCTCGGCATCGCACAGGTCCAGACCCATTGCGGCTTCATTCCTGAAGATCCTGCCGACCCTCTCTATCCTCAGGCCGTCGAAGCTATTCGCCAGGTGGCCAGCATCTGCCAGCGCAATGGTCAACACTTTCTCATGGAGACGGGCCAGGAAACTCCGACCACCATGTCCCGCGTGCTTCGCGATGTCGCCATGGCTAACCTCGGGGTGGGTCTCGACACCGCTAACCTCATCCTCTACGGTAAGGCCAACCCAGTCGACGCCGTCGATATTCTCGGGCCCCACATCCGCAGCATCCACGCCAAGGACGGGCGCTGGCCGACCGACCCCAGCAAGCTCGGCGAAGAAGTTCTCATAGGAAAGGGCTTGGTTGATTTCAAACAGGTTTTCAATAAACTCCATCGTCTTGGCTATGCTGGGGCCGTTACTATTGAGCGCGAAACGTCTGGTCCGCAGCAGATCGAAGACGTCCGACAAGAAAAGCTCTACCTGGAAAATATCCTCCGGAACGTCCTTACGTAATCGCGGCGTCAGTCCCACAGCTTCACCTGTATAAGAACGAGGCCAAATGAATCGTCGCCAATTTCTTCAAGCTGGATCAGCGCTCAGTTCGAGCCTTCTTCTTCTGAAGGCCAGCACCGCGTTCGGGTATCAGGCAAACTCTGCCGTCCGTCTTGGCCTACTTGGCTGCGGCTCTCGCGGCACTGCAGTCTCGACATCGTTCTCGAAAAACACGACGGCTCAGGTGGTAGCGCTGGCCGATCTTTTTCCCGATCAGCTTGCTGCTTGCCACAGCCATTTTGATCAGCTCAACGCCAGCCTTGACAGGCAACCCATCAGCAGCAAATTGCTCTTCCACGGCCCGCACGCCTTCGAGCAACTCGCCGGTTCCGCCGAAATCGATCTTATCCAGATCTCGACGCCGCCCTTCTTCCATGTACAGCACCTCGATGCGGCCGTCGCTTCCGGGAAGCACGTTTACTGCGAAAAGCCGATTGGTATTGATGTCGTCCAGGCTCAGAAGGCACTCGAGATCGCCAAACGCGTTAAACCCACGCAAAGTGTCGACGTCGGGTTCCAATGCCGCAGTGCGCCGCCGATCGCGGCCATCGCACAGAAGATTCAAAGTGGCGCCCTCGGCAAGATTGCCTCAGTCGCGGCAAATTACAACGCTCCTGCATCAAAGGAGAAGGTTCGTCCAGGCGCCTCCGCCGACGAACTCAGACTACGTAATTGGCTCTGGGACCGCGCCCTCTCCGGAGATATCCTTGTTGAACAGAACATCCACATCATCGATCTCTGCAATTGGATTCTCGGTGGTCACCCTGTAAAGGCCGTCGCAACCGGAGGCCGTAACATTCTTACGCACTCCGGCGACTGTTGGGACAATTACCAGGTAGACTTCGTCTATCCAGGGGATGTACATCTCTCCTTTTCGTCAACCCAGTTTGGAGACTATGGCGGATTCGACGCAGGCATTCGTATGTTCGGCTCCGACGGGCGCGGCAGCGATAGGCTATTCAGGTCCCATCAAGATTCTTGGCACCCATGCATGGAGTTCGCAGGACTCCGCAGTCTCTACCGACCCGGGCAAGTTTGCCGCCAACGGCAGCTTCTCCGACAACCTGGCCTTCGCCGACCGCGACAAGGATCGCACTTTCATTGAAAGCATCGTCGTCCGGCCCGACACACAACCAGATTGCCGCAGGTGTGGAGACTTCACTTAGCTGTATGCTCGGTCGGATGGCAGGATACCAGCGACGTGAGGTCACTTGGGAGGACCTTCTGCTCCACGGTGAGACCTACAAGCTCGGTATGGATCTCAATCAATTCGCTTGATCAGTGTTATCCAAGTAGAAACAAGATACAGTCCAACTTCATTTGCGCGATATGAACGTTCTTGATCGTGGGCTATTCGGAATTAATCTAGGAGGTGCAAGTGGATCTTCAGTCCGATCTGTTCCTCTCTCTCTCTCTCTCTCTCAATTTCTGCGCCGCCCCTCTGATGTGCTGTGCCAGTGGACGATGCTGAGCGGATGCGCTGACGGGTGGCTATTCACAATAGGTCGCCGGATTTGACGATCTTGAAAACAGCGTTGACAGGGGAGGGTTCACTCGCTAAGCTTCAATCGTTTTAACGGCTGGATTATTTTGCCACTTGAATTATACATGTTGGGCTAGAAACAAATGGCAAATTACATGAAGCTGGATAGAGGGGTTATGACGTCACTTCGACTGAAAAAGCCTCAGCCATATGCAGCAAATCGATAGCTGCTATTGCATGCCTACTCATGCTATTTCTTGCCAGCCCGCTGCGTGCGCAGGTAGTGGCTACCTATGACTTCGAAGATGGAACCGCTCAGGGGTGGAGCCCATTCGGTTCGCCAACGCTCGCGAATGCCATGTCGCCAGTCAGCGACCCGGACGGCGGTTCGCATGCTCTGCTGGTCACCAACCGGACCTCCGGTTTTATGGGACCGAGCATTGACCTTGTGAAAGTGCACAATATCGTGGCGGGCGCGACCTATCAGGTCACGGCCTATGTTTTGCTTACTGCGCCTGACAGCAGTAACCCGACGGCGACGATCTCAACGAAGACTGACGGACTGCGCCACGTCGGGGACGTTCGGCAATCTTGCGACATCGGGGCCGCTGTCGAGTACAGCGTGGACGAAGGTGCAGGGCACTTTCAGCTTCAGCAATCAGCCCGGCCCGCCTACGAGCCTGATGCTGTACTTCCAGTCGAGCAGCGCGACGGATTCGTTCTACATCGACGATGTGGTGATCAGCCGAGATTGCGCCTCCGCCGCCAGACCCCAGCCAGCAGGACAACACCGGTATCACATCGACCTTCGAGGACGGCGGACTGGATGGATGGAGTTCGCGTGCGGGCAGTTCGACGGTGACCAACATCGACCGCTGCGGCGCACAGCGGAACGCACAGCCTGCTGACCACCGGACGGACGCCAACTACGACGGGCCGCAGATCAGCGTCAGCAACAAGATGTACAACGGCTCGCATTACAACATCAGCGCATGGGTGATGCTGCTGCCGACGGACGGCTCAAGCCACGTCATCAATATGAGTCTGCAGACCACGCTCAACGGCAACACGAGCTTCCCGAGTATCACGGGCTATCCCGGCGTTACCGTGCCGGCGGACGGCAACTGGCATCAGATCAGCGTCAACGGCTACAACATGTCGAACAGCTACGATCCGGGCACGGCCTCTGTGTATTTCCAGACCGTTCCACCATCGGGCACCGACCTCGTGTCGTTCTACGTCGACGACTTCCAGCTTACTTACGTTGCGCCGCCGACGATTCAGACGAATATTCCGTCGATCTTCCAGACACTCTCGCACTTCTTCCCGGTCGGCGCGGAGGTCGATACGACCGATCTCTCCGGTCCGCATGCCCAGTTGCTGACGACGCACTTCAACAGCATCGACTTCGGGCAACGACATGAAGTGGAGCTCCGTCGAGAACACCAAGGGCACCTTCAACTACACGCAATGCCGACAGCGAGGTGGGCCTCGCGGTCTGCAACGACATGCAGGTACGCGGACATAACCTGGTTTGGGCAACGGCGCGCAGACACCTTCCTATGCCATCGGCGACGGCACGAATTCGCCGGCCAATCAGGCGGTGGTGACCGCGAATATCCAGGAGCACATTCAGAGCGAAGTGCAGCACTTTGGCACCAAGGTCTACGCATGGGACGTGGTGAATGAGCCGCTCGATCCGATCCAGCCGGACTGCCTTGCTCACGGGCCGTTCTACAAGGTGCTGGGCAAGAGCTATATCGATATCGCGCTGCAGGCGGCGAGGCAGTATGCGCCGGCGGGTACGAAGCTGTTCATCAACGACTACAGCACCACCGATCCCAACCGGCTGGCGTGCCTCGTGCAGGTGGTCAGCGACCTGCGCAATCGCGGCATTCCGCTCGACGGCGTCGGGCATGAGATGCACAACGCCATCAACTATCCGTCGACCGCTGCGATGGTGAACGCGATCAATACAGTGGCGGACGAGCTTCTCCGGGCCTCGATCAGCAGATCACCGAGCTGGATATGAGCGTCTACAACGCCGGCGACACGACCTCGAACTATGGCAACAATATTCCTCCGTCGGTGCTGGCGGAGCAGGGCTGGCTCTACGAGCAGTACTTTGACGCGTTCCGGCAGCTGAGCGGCAAGCTTAGCGCCGTCACCTTCTGGGGCTTTGCAGATGACGATACCTGGCTCGACAGCTTCCCGGTCGCTCGGACCGACTATCCGCTGCCCTTCGACATGGGATTGCAGGCCAAGCCGGCCTACTGGGGCATTGTCGATCCGACGCAGTTGCCCGGTTACGGGATGACGTTTTCGGCGTCCACGTTACACCGGACGAGCGGGATACACGCGCGGTCACCATTACGGCAACCAACGGCAGTGTCGGACCGGCTTATACCACTCTGATTAACGGCTTGACGCTCGACCCAGGTCTCCGGACCGTCATGCACACCAACGATTACACCACCGGCTGGCTACCCAATTGCGCTGGGCGACATTCCGACGAACGGCACAGCCAGTGCGTCCTTTACGGTCAGCATCGTCGGGTGCAATCCGAGCCCCCAGTTTACATTGAGCGTGCCGTGGAGTTCGGCTGCCTTTGACACTGGCACCCTTGTGACGGTTGTGTCGCTGGTCCCGGGTACCGTGCAGGTGGTTACGACGGCCGCGTTGAGCCAGTTCGGCGACGGAACCTACGGCGCGACGGTGACGGTGAGGAACAACGGGACCCGGACGGCGCAGAACGTGACACTGACGTCTGCGACGCTGGGTTCCGCTGCCGGTATGGCGATTCCACAGTCGCTGGGCGATTTGCAGCCCGGCGCGTCGGTTTCTGCGACGCTCGTCTTCCCGGGGTCGGCGGGCGCGCCGGGAGCCACGGTAGTCGAGCGTTACTTGGGAAGCTACACCGGCGGGACGTTCGGCGGAAGCCTCCGCACCATGCTCCCCTCAGGGGGTAAATAGGCTGTAGTTTAGAGGAAATATTACGTTTGTGCTAATAATCCGATCGTAGGTGCGGGATGCAAGGGTCCGCCTGATCGAGACCTTCTCGGTCTTTCGTTGCTCCTCGCCGAGGCCAGAGTTTCTATACCAGGAATAACAATCTTCTGCTCCGTACGGCGGTTGCTGCCTCTGGCTGCTGACGGCACAGCATGACCTAGGCGATCTCCGGCGCGTGAACGAGATGCGTGAGACGCGCCTCGTCGACTGCGACGCCTGCTTTGGCGAGCTTCTCCCTGTAGCTCAGCGAGGGGTTTGGGCCACCTCATTAAGATTGCTTCGGAGGGTGATTCCGCCTGCTTCACCTTCGTCGTAGCGATACATGCTGGCTAGTATGACGCAGCGCGCGTCCTCGCGCAACATCTCCCTTCAGATTTTGCCGAAGACTAACATTTGCTCTGTTCAGTTTTACCGGAGCCGATCACCAGTCGACACTCGCGCGTACAGGACCGACCTTTACCAAATCAGCTGACCCTCCATTTGCAGGCGAGGGCTGGTGCAGAACTGCACGATTTGGCAGGCGGAGGTTCGAAAAACCGTTCGCAGTTGGATCGTTTTCTGCGATCAATGAGATAACTCAGTTGCTGCGGCGAAGCCGCGGGACGGGCCCTGTCGACTCGCGGTGGATGAACTGGGGTTCAAAGACTATGGCATCCGGAAATGGATCATTAGGCTTTTGCAGGCGTTTCAGAAGAGTCTGCGCGCCAGCCTCCCCCATGAGGCGAAGCGGTTGTGCGACGGTCGTGAGCCGAGGAATTTGGAAAGCTGCGCTTGCAATGTCGTCAAAGCCGATCACGGAAATATCGCGGGGACACTGGAGACCGGCGTCCGCGAACGCTCGCAACGCTCCTATCGCTGCAAGATCGTTGAAGCAGAAGATCGCAGAAAAGTCACGAGTTCTCGACAGGAGCTGGCGCACGGGGATATATCCGAGTTCCGGGGAAGAGGCGTGGTCTGCCAGGTGAACGCACAGATCGTCTCGCATCACGATTCCCACCAATCCTGCTGCGGCTCGCATGCTCGTCCATCGGAACTTCGAGTCAGCGATGCTCGAAGGTCCTTTCATGAACGCGATCTTGCGATGACCAAGATCGTAGAGGTGCTGTAATGCAAAGATGGCGGCGGAGTCGTGATTGATCATCACGTTCGTGACCCCGCCTATCTCCTCATGACCCGAGATGCAGACGACAGGCGTAGAGGTCTGCTCCTGCAGCTTGGTGTTGACCAGGATCATTCCGTCGACTGACCGATCGAGGAGTTGCCGTGGATGTTCCCGCATCATGTGTGACTTGCCCTGGTGACTTAGCACTGTGTGCATATAACCCGCGTCGAGGAGGCACTCTTCTAAGCCCTCCATAACCATGGTGAAGTAGCCCTCACTGAACTCGGGAACCACCACGCCGATGGTGAAGGTCTGCTGCGTTCTAAGCGATCGAGCCAGCCGATTAGGCTTGTACTTGAACTGCTTTGCCGCTTCCAAAACGCGTGCCTGGGTTTGCAGTGCAATGGTCTCTATACCCGAAGCGTTGTTCAGCACAACAGAGATCGTGGTTGGAGACAGCTTGAGATGCTCGGCCAGAGTCTTCAGGCTGACACGCCTGCCGTTAGTTTGTTCGTCGTCGCTCATGCTTCCATCCTTTCTACATGAAGCCCCGTGCTGCCGACGAGCGAATCCTGCCCGTCTGGAGGGAAGAGTCAAGCGAAGCCGTCGAATTCGCTTTGTTCCTTAACCCAAAAACTATGGCCGCCTGCGGTCGTAGAAAGCGACCAGGCGATTTATCTTGACATTCGTTACTTTTTTCTTGTAGACCGTCTATCAGTCATACTGAATCGATTTAGATCAATTAAATCGACTGCCGAGAAGTTATCGACAAAGGGGCGACGGAAGATAGCTGTGCAAAGTTGAAAAAGAGAACTGGCCCCAATGAATCCTTTTTGGGAGGCAGTATGCAATTACAACTGTTACAGCAGCATCTTTTACAGCCGTGGCGTCATGCCCGGTTCGTTGTGGCGCTCGCCGTAGCGTCGTTTCTGGTACTGCTGCCCTCGGCGAATGCCCAGATTTCAGCAATCATCAATGGCACCGTCGTTGACGGGGCTGGCGCCGTGGTCCCAGGCGCAACCGTCACAGTTACCAATGAGGCAACGGGCCAGAGCCGCGATACTGTCACCAATGGCGAGGGGTACTTCGTATTTCCGGCGTTGCTGACGGGAAGTTACTCTCTGAAGATCGAAGCCAAGGGCTTCAAAAGCTTTTTACAGAACGGCATTCCGCTAAGCGCGGGCGATGTTCGCAAGATCCCTAATCTCGTGCTGACGATTGGGCAAACGAGCGAGACGGTCACGGTTGAAGCGGGAAGTGCGCAGATCATACCTGTGGATGGCGGGCAACGGGCAGCAATCCTTGACTCCAAGGATATTGAGAACCTGGCGCTCGGGAAGCCGTGACTTGTCGCAGTTGTTGAAGATACTTCCCGGAGTCACGACCGCGCCGAACGGCTTGAGCAACGGCCCGATGTTTAACTTTACGCAGGTCAGCGTCGCCCAGAGCGCAGTTGGCAATGGCCTCAACGCGAACGGCGTCCCAAATCGCGGCGGCACAAGCCAGCTTCTTGACGGTGTGGACATAGACGATCCCGGTTGCAATTGCGGCTCCATCGCCACGTGAACCCTGACATGACGCAGGAAGTCAGCGTGCAGACGTCGAACTTCGGCGCGGACGCTCCCGTACGGCCCCGTCGTCATCAACACGACCAGCAAGTCCGGCGGAGATAAGTACCATGGCGAAGCCTATTTCTATGCCAGAAACGACGTTCTCAATGCGAATGACTGGCAAAGCAATCACACCACTCCGGTCACGCGAAAGGTGGCGCTTCCTACTACTATCCGGGCGGCAATTTTGGCGGCCCTGTGCCGTTCACTCATACGAAGGTGCGCTTTTGGGGCGCCTACGAGAGGCTGCGACAGAACAACGGCAATACGAATGTGCTGACGTCGTTTATCCCCACGCCAGACATGATGTCCGGCAACTTTACGGCAACACTCGGCAAACAGTGCGTTCTGTCTGCGGCGGCAACATCAATTCGAAACAGACCAACGGCTGTAACGACCTGACTGGCACTGTATTGCCGGATGGCACTTGGTTGGGCAGGGAAGCCGTCCCGCCGGAATCATTCCTTCAGAGTTTCTGGACCACGGGCGCGAAGGCGCTCGCCAGTTTCTGGCCAACGCCAAATGCCGATCCGGCCACGACTCCCGGCAACTACAATTACCGCCAGGTTATTCCTGGCGTGCACAATGGCTGGATCTACCGCTTGCGCGCGGACTACAACCTGAACCAGAACAACAGCTTCTTCATCTCCTACCAGCAGGGATACGATCAGCAGCCTTCGCAGGGGAATGGCGCCCACATCTACTGGACTCCAGGGAACGCGATTCCGTATCCGGGCGGCGGTCTGCAGACCACATCGTATTCCAAGGCGCTTGCCGGCCACTTTGTTCATATCTTCAGCCCAACGCTGACAAACGAGGCGATTGCCAGTTGGGGATACGGCAATATCCCCGTGGCTCCGCCAAAGCTTTCAGCTGCGTACAAGTCCACGCTTGGTTATCCCTATGGGACAGTCTTCAATAACGGCGCGCAGGTGATTCCTGCCTACAACTCTGGAGGAGGTTTCACGTTCCCTGACTTCTCCCAGGCGGACATCTTTGAAGCGACGGGTAGTGTGTACACCGTCCGGAAAGAGATACCAACCTTTGCGGATAACCTGACAAAGGTATGGCGCACGCACACGATCAAAGCTGGCGTCTATGCGGCGAATACCGGGAATCTCCAGGGTGCGTTTGCAGTCTCGGGCGGGTTCAGCGGGACCTTCAACAGCTTCAACTTCAACGGAACGCTAAACCCCAATATCCTTACTGGGGCGAGGGTCGGCTCGCCGAATAACCCGACTGCGAACTTCCTGATGGGGATCACCATCAAACTTTACGCAGGACAGCAAGTCGCCGATCAACGATTTGGCCTTTCAGAACATTGCCTTCTATGGCGAAGACTCATGGAAAGCCACTAATCGCCTGACCCTGGAATACGGCGTTCGTTTGTCGCACATCGGACATTGGTATGACAGGCAAAAGAACGGCTTGGCTGTCTTCTTTCCGGGCACTGGTAGCGTCGGACTTCGCCGCAGGGAAAGTCAATCCTGGCGTGCGGTGGCATAGTATTGATCCTCTGTTCCGAACAGCGGACAGCCGGATCGCTTTGTTTATCGCGGATCCGCGCTTTGGGATTGCGTACGACCTGTATGGAACGGGAAAGACAATTATTCGCGGCGGCTGGGGCATTTACCACTTCAGCGAGCAGACCAACTCCCCTACTGGCGCCTTATCGACTTGCGCAGTCGGTGCAGACATACGGCCAACCGGGCAATACCGGCGCGTTCTTCTCTCAGATTTCACAATTGACACCGCCGTCGTCGTCGGGCGGCGTCTGCTGCAATGGCGCAATTAATGCGCTCGATCCTACCGATAACACGATGCCGAAGACGACCGCCTGGAACATGACCGTCTCACAACAGCTGCCATGGCAGACGCTGCTGGAAATGGCCTACGTGGGGAACGATAGTGAGAATCTGGTGCTGGGCGGTGAGAGTATCTCAGGAAGCGGCTTCAATGATTTCGTAGATCAAAATAAGATTCCTTCGGGGCCTTCTTCCAGCCTGATCCAGTAACCGGACATATAGCTACAAATCCTGAAGACGTGACCACGGTTGGAAACAAAACAGCAGATTACAGACCGTATGGGTATGCCTATGGCGACAACTTCGTCAGAGTCAACAAAGGCGTCGGTTACTCCAATTATCACGGATTGCAGCTGAGCTGGGTGAAGCGTTGCGACTCACGCCAACCTCAATGTGAACTACACCTGGTCGAAAACCCTGGGCACAGGTTTGCAGGTCGATCCATTTTCGATCAGGCCAAACTATGGAGTCGTGGCTATTGACCGACCTTACGTCTTCAACTTTTCCGGATCCTATCTGTTTGACAATGTCCTGACGGGAAGCAATAAGTTCGTTCGTGGCCTGACGAACGGCTGGACCCTCTCCAACATCACTTCATGGCAGGCAGGCGGAAATCTGCGGGCCCAATTCAACAACAACACCGGTAACTTCGCAATGAGCCTGCAGTACGCGAGTATCAATGGGCAGCCGATTTCTACGTACGAATCCGCTGCCTTCAGGGGTTGGGACCGGACTCAGCCAGGCAACCTATTACGGCACGAATGCGGCCATCGTGATCACGCCGGCGCTTACGTGCAATCCGAAATCCGGACTCGCGCATTATCAACTACTGAATTACAGCTGCTTTGCTCCGCCGGCAATCGGAGAATTCGGCGGCCAGGGTTTCCCCTACCTTAGCGGGCCTTCACTGTTCATCAGCGATCTGGCTGCTTATAAAAGCTTCCACTTAACAGAAAGACAGACTGTCCAGTTCCGTGCTTCCGCATTCAACTGGCTGAACCACCCTCTGCCCCAGTTCAGCGGGCAGAGCCAGGTGACTTTGCACTACAACGCCGATTATGCGAGCAAGACCTTTACTCCCAACGTAATCGCATACCCGTCGTCGAACCCGAACAATTTCGGTGTTCTGGACAAAAGTCCGGGACTCCTACGCAACGCGTTCTGGAACTGGCGTTGAAATACCAGTTCTAGGTAGCTTTGCAAAAGATGACGAATTAGGACTGATAACCCGCACCGTCTCTCCGGTTTCAAACCCGCGTTATGTTAGCAACCGGAGAGACTGGGCTATGCATTGAAAGGGGCACGGTTTTCTGCTCTGCGCAGCAAGCTGTTCAAAACCATGCGGCTTTAGTCGCCGACGGAATGTTTTTTCCTCTGCTTAGTCGGAATATTTAAGTGTGAATATACAAGTGCAGTGCAGCGCAGCTTCTCGGGGTGCGGCCCTTGACATATACTTCAACACACTAATGAAGCGTTTTTCTATGCGACGGTTGGCGAACGCTGGCAAAACGTCTATTTTCGTGGTCCTTTGCTCCTCCATGTTTTGTGGGCAGACGAAGACTACTGTGCCTGCGAAATCAGTGCTGCAGCAGCATTACGACCAGGCGCAAAGCTATCAGTCGGTGGGTAATCTAACGGAGGCAGCGCGGCAGTACCGTATCTTCATTGCCGACGCACTAGGAGAACTGGCGATTGAGCGGGCGCGCACTGGCGACTATGACAAGGCTGCTCCGCTCTTTGACGAGGCGCTGGGTCTGGCGCCGATTCCCCTGTGCTCGAAATCGAATACGCTCAGGCAGCGTTTGCGCACGGCGGTCTTTCTCACGCAAGGTCGCTGGCTGAGCGAGTCGTTCGCAACTACCCAGCCAACGCAAAGGCCTGCGCCAAGGCTGACCTGGTCCTGGGGCGTGTGCTGATGAAGTTGAACAAGGGAAATGAAGCGCGTCAGCAGTTCGAAGCCAGGCCGTTGCGTTGGAACCCGATTTCGAAAACGGGTACGCACTCGCGGTTGCCTGTCTCAATATGCAGGACAAGCCCTGCGCTGCAAACGTCTTTTCCGAGATGCTGACAGCTTTTGGGGATACGGCGGTCATCCATCTTCGGTTGGGGCTCGCCTACGGCAATTCCGACTTCCAGCAAAAAGCGATTGTTGCAGCTGCAAACGGCAATCGCGAAGGATGGCGTCTGCCGGACGCACACTACGCGCTGGCAGCAGTGTATCTTTCGAGTTCGGAAGGGGCAAAAACAAGCGGAAGCCGAAGCGGAGCTGCGGAAGGAACTGGATATTTCTCCGAGTGAAGCGCAGACCTACGCCGCTCTTGGGCATATCGAGCAGGGAGAGCACAAGTATGCCGAGGCTGAGCGCGACCTGAAGCGTGCTGTTGAACTGAATGCGGAGAATCCGGACGCATATTTCTACTTGGGCCAACTCTATCTGAGAGACCGAATAGGACCGCCGAAGCGGAGACGACGCTGCGTAAGTCGATCGCCCTGACGGGGGATGTCTCGCGCAACCGCTATCAGGTGCAGAAAGCTCACTATATGCTTGGGCGGGTCCTGATGCAGTCAGGCAGAACAAAGGAGGCGCACAGCGAGATGCAACTCTCTGCGGCGCTGATAAAGCAAAGCCTCCTTCAGGACCGCAACCGGCTCGCGGACTATCTATCAGAGGTGCCTGACAATCCTCAGTCTGAAGCCGAAACGGGGTCAGCGAACGGACCGAGGTTGCGGAACGCCAGCACTAACAAATCGCTCAGGCAGATCGACGCTTCAGAGAAGGATCTAACGCCTGCGCTTGCCGACAGCTACAACAACATTGGCGCGATTGCCGCATCTGAAAACGATTTTGCCTCTGCGCTTACATATTTTCAGCGAGCTGCGGAGTGGAACCCTTCGCTCGAGGGTCTCGATCACAACTGGGGTCATGCAGCTTTTTCCGCAGGCCGCTTTCAAGATGCCGTACTACCCCTTGGCCGTGCTCTGCGCGCTCAGCCGCAAGATCCGAGCCTTCGCTTCATGCTAGGCATTAGCCAGTACATGACGGCGGACTATTCAGGAGCGCTCAAGACCTTGCAACCTGTTGAAGCGCAGTTGACGGCGGTTCCGCAGCTAGCGTTTGTTTATGCGGCATCGATGGTGAAAGCGGGGAATTTCCAGGGCGGTCTGGATCGGCTAGTCGCACTGGAGAAGGCCTACCCTGAGATTCCTGACGTTCACTATGAGTTGGCAGCGGCGTACCAAAAGGCCTCGCGTCCTGAGGATGCTGCCCGGGAAAAGCGGCAATATGAAGCGTTGCTTGCTTCCAAGCCAGCAGCGCATGCCCAATAAAATGGCGCCATCTAACTGGCATTCAAGCGACAGGCCAGCATTAAATTGGATCGCAACCGGTTGCTCTGAAAGTTTTGTTCTATGACACCCACAACCTCGAGAAGATCTCTATACCTGTTAAGCCCGTTGATCCCGCTACTTCTTCTCGGAGTTTTAAACGCCGCTGGTCAGATCCCCACTTATTCAGCGGCTGCTCCAGACGATAGTCCATCCATTGTTCATCTCCGGAAAGCACTAGACGTGGGCGATGCAGCGGCCCTAAAGATCTTTTGGGCAAATGTTATTAAGAGCGGTGCTCCCCTCATCGAGCCGATCCCCACCGAAAAGAACTTTTCCTTCGTAACTTTCATCTGGCGCGGCAATAGTGAGACACGCAATGTTGTCATCTTCGATGGCGTTGCAGACTTTGATGCGAAGGATCAAATGGTTAATCTGGTCCATACAGACGTTTGGTATAAGACCTACCGTGTTCGCAATGATGCGCGCTTTGCCTACCGAATCTCTCACCCAACGATTCGCTGCAGTCCGTTAACTACGTGAAGGGCGATGAAGCCATGCGGAACCGTCTCGCGAATGCTACAGGTTGACCCACTCAACCCCCATCGTTGCCCGACAACATTTGGCGCTTATGGTGCGGACTCATCGTATGTCCAGCTTCCCAGTGCCCCGCCGTTGCTCTGGAACTCCCCCGCGCAACCCGATCGCAAGGGCAAAGTGGAAGTGACCGCAATTCAAAGCGAGTACCTCAAAGGAGAAAAGAAACTATGGATATACACACCCCCGGGTTTCGCCAAAGAAGGTGCTCGATATCCTCTACTGGTACTGTTCGACGGTGATCGCAACGTCATGTGGATACCGCGGATCCTCGATCTGCTTATCGCACAAAAGCGTATTCCGCCCATAGTCGCCATCATGACGGATAACTCTGTCCCCAGCGCTCGCAGAACCGAGCTCCCGTGCAATCCTCAATTTGCAAACTTCCTCGCAAGCGCGCTCGTTCCTTGGGCGCGGAAAAACTACAACGCCACGGAGCAACCGGATCGCACCATCGTCGCTGGTTCGAGCTTTGGGGGATTGGCCTCCGTATATGCGGGCCTCCAGCATTCGGATGTCTTTGGCAACGTCATCTCGTTGTCCGGATCATTTTGGTGGAAGCCGGATGGCGATGAGAAAGCAGAATGGCTTACATCACTGGCCAATGCGTCTCCCAGGTTGCCGCTGCGGGTCTATTTAGAGGTTGGCCTCATGGAAAGCTACGCGATGCAGATCGATGACAACCGGCGCATGCGGGCAGTGCTAGCCGCAAAGGGCTATCCACTCCATTACTCCGAATACGACGGCGGGCACGCGTTCCTGAACTGGAGTGGTGGCATGGCGGACGGTCTGCAATTTCTACTTGCGAAGTAGTAATACAAAAAGCCGATAGTTCCGACCAAAGCATGCAGCTATCCGGGCAAGAGAAAAGCAAAAAGATTACGAACGGCCCAAACCGCTTGACAACAATCGGCCTTCTCATGAAAGAACCTGGAAACTGGAAGATTGGGGATCCGGCGGACCTACTTCTCAACTTCGACCGGTCCGCTCTGCGCCGTTGAAGCAAGATGTCAGCCGTCTTTTGCTCTAGTCGTCTTTCATAAAGCCTGAGAACCTAATGAACCGGCGGGACGAAAAGAGTCCGGGGTCGGAGTACACATCCGTTTCAAGATGGAGTCCGAAGACATTAGCTTGCCACAAGCCGGAGCTTATGATTGCTCCGAAACGCTCTTCTAGTCAGCAACCATCAGTGGCGAAAGCCGACTTGTACGGTCTGTAAGCACGGTACCTGGGACTGGCTCGACGTCGCTTCCACTCAGTCTTGGTGACAACGGTTCGTGTCATCTCTAGAATTGTGCAATCTCTTCGACCACGCAAGCAGGTAGAGCTTGCAGGAGCTTGCCTATGACCCGCTCTCTATATCTGCTTATGCTATGCCTGTGTTCCCTCGCCATGGAAAATCGGGCACAGGGGAGGCAGACGAGCAGAACGCACCGTTCGACGGCTGTAGACCCTCGCGTCGAGATGTCGCTTCGAGACGGATGGCGCTTCAAACTGGGTCCAGAATCTGCGACGGAGCTCCAGGGCGAACCCGATCGCAACATGGATGACCGTCAGCGTCCCGCACACCTGGAACCGGGTAGGCTACTACAAGGACGCACCCGCGTCCCACATCAACACCGCGCAGAACGTCGTAACGACGCAGGGCGTCGGCTGGTACAAGCTCGTTTTCACGCCGCCTGCGAACGTGGCAGGCATGGAAAGCTTTTTGCAGTTTGACGCCGCAAGCCGCATCGCAACCGTCTGGTTGAACGGAACCATGTTGGGTACACACCGTGGCGGCTTCTCGCGCTTTCGCCTGAACAGCACCGCAGCACTTAAGCCGGGCCACGAGAACACGCTTACGGTGAAGGTGGACAACACGAAGCCCGCGCTGGGAAGCTCGACTGCTGACGTATTGCCGCTTACGGGAGACTTCTTCGTTTACGGGGGGTTGTATCGTCCGGTCAGCCTTGTCTTCACCAGCAAAATGCACCTTGATCTGATGGACTATGGTTCCTCCGGAGTCTATGCGAAGACGACGTCCATCGCGTCTGCCGGGGCGCAGATGCAGGTGCGCGCACGGGTGCGCAACGACAGTGAGGAGAGTAGCAACCTTGTGCTCCGAGCCATGCTCGTTGACGCGCAGGGCAAGGTCGCGGGACAACGAGAGCAGTCCGTCACGGTCGGCCCCTGCTAGCGTCGAAGAGCGTACCGTGAACGTCGCTGTGCCGCATCCGCATCTCTGGCAAGGTGTGGAGGATCCCTATCTCTATCGCCTCGTTGTGGAACTCTCAAACAAGTCCTCCCACACTGGTGGATCGTGTCTCTCTCCCCTTTGGCATTCGGCAGGTTCGGTTCGATCCGAACAGTGGACTGTTTCTTAACGGAAAACACGTGACGGTGCACGGCGTCGGCTACCACCAAGACCGCGAAGGTAAGGGCTGGGCGTCGCAACCGGAGGACGTTGCCGCGGATGAAGCGACCATGCGCGAGATGGGCGTGACCGGCATACGCCTGACCCACTACCAGCATGGCCAGCCGATTCATGACTTAGCGGACCGCGACGGTCTTGTGCTCTGGGACGAGATGCCCCTCGTGAGCCAGTGGACACTAGGCGAGAGCCTGCAACCTACGGAAGCGCTTCGTGAGAACGCCCGGCAGCAACTGCGCGAGTTGATCGCGCAGGACTTCAATCATCCCTCGGTGGTCACGTGGTCAATCGGCAATGAGGTTGACTTTCGGAAACTCCATACCCCAATTTGTAGGGAATAAGGGCGGCATCGCTCCTGACCCGCTGCCCTTACTCAAGGAATTAAATCAGCTGGCGCACGAGTTGGACCCAGGAAGGCCCACAACGCTGGCGACCTGCTGTGAGGGAATACGATACGCGCCGGACACGAAGGTGCCAATCACAGCCTCGGTTACGGACCTCTCCGGTGCGAATCGCTACTTCGGCTGGTACTACAACAAGCCGTCCGACTTGGGTCCCCACCTTGACGCTCTGCACCAAACCCGCCCGACACAGCCCCTGGCCGTGACGGAATACGGCGCCGGCGGCGCTGTCTCGCTGCACTCTGACAATGCGCTGGGTGGCCCGGAGTCTCGCAACCGGCCCCAGGCGGAAGAATACGAATCCTACATTCACGAACAGAACTGGTCCACGCTGCGCGGCAAACCGTACCTCTGGGGTACGTTTCTCTGGAATTCCTTCGACTTCGGAAGCACGACTCGCAGCGAAGGCAATGCCCAGGACATTAATACGAAGGGAATCGTGACCTTTGACCATAAGTATAGGAAGGACCCGTACTTCTTTTACAAAGCCAACTGGACGACGACGCCGACGGTACACATCAACTCCAGCCTCTATACCGAGCGAGCCTACCGGATAGCAGATGTGCGGGTGTACAGCAACGCGCCGAAGACCTCGCTGAAAGTAAATGGAAAGCTTATTGGAGTGCTTGCAGACTGCCCGGAGCGCATCTGTGTCTGGAATAGCGTCGTTCTCGAGCCCGATGCAAACAACATCATAGCCAGTGGCTCCTTCCCCAAGGGAGATGTAGAGGATAGGACGGAGTGGCATCTATCCGAAGCCGCCGCGAAGAACACCTTCATCGATTGCGGCGCCCTGGTTGCCGGGGCAAGCGATGGAAAACACTTCGGATCGGATACGTTCTTCGAGGGCGGAACGGCGGAGAGTCATCTCCGGCCCCGGGGCTCGGGCAGAACTCCGGCTCCCGTGTCAATTGCCCGCACCAGCAGTCCGGAGGTGGCTGCCACCTACCGTGCCGGATCTTTCACCTATCGTGTCCCCGTCGCTGACGGTACGCATAGCGTAGTCCTCACGTTTGTGGAGCCGTCTCTACATCCCGGCGACCGCATTTTCGACGTTTTCGCGAACGGGCAGAAGGTTGTGGCCAATCTGGATGTGGCAGCCGCCGCGGGAGGTGCGCTGACCGAGTATCAACAGCATTTCGAAGTGAACGCCAGGGGTGGCATGCTCATTCTTGAGTTCAGACCGACTAAAGGAGACGCGATTGTTTCCGGGATAGAGGTGCAATAGCGTCCCATGTGTGCCGCCTTGCAGTTCATAAGGCAGCTACTCCGTGGGACCAGCCCGGCGCCACCTTCTGACGGTGATCTGCGTTTGGTTGGTCTCGGCCAATCACTGTTAGTCTTGCGGCTCGTGCAATCCAATCTCTCGCATTCAGCCGGGTCTTGATTTCGAGGAGTGACTCGCCCTGGCGGCAGCAGTTGAGCTTTGACTTGCCAGGGTAAACGGTGATGAGTGACTTGGCGATTTGTACTAAACCCGCTCCGCGGGTAGGTGGGAGCGTGGTAGATTTTTTGGCAGGACAAATTGCATGTTGCCCACGGCAGTCACGACGCTCCCGCTCAAGTCAGCCCAAAATAGCTGCGAGGGATTGAATCCCCTTAAAGCAATTGTCCTGCCAAAACCTCACCGGGTTTAGTACAAATCGCCGTATCCACAATGCTCGCTCCAAAATCTTGTACAAGCCAAACTCTGCCTGTCGAGCACTGTCGATACGGCACTAGAGATTTATCATTCACCGTGATTCACACTCCCGCTTTGTTGACAATCCAGAAGTAAATGGCGAGAAGAGCGTTTATAAAAACTGATTATCGTTGAAGGTGAGTACAAACCCGTGGTGATCGGTAGGAAAACTTATATCTCCCGAACGAGAAGCTTCTCCATTCAAAGGATCCGGACCGTTCAGATTGTGAGGAGTGGGGCGAAAGCTTTGGTGTCTATGCACGATTTGAGACGATTCTGAACGACTTTTTTGTGGGCAATATCACATATTGCATGCGCAGTCTCGGATATTGCCGGACGACACCCCTGTGCCGAAGAAATAGCTCGTCTCAAATAGGTCACTCCATACCAGGGCTTAGCACTCATTGAGTGTCTGGGCGATGATGCACTCATTTGGAACTAAATGGGTTGCCATCAGGTTCCCAGATTCTCTGGGCTAAATCCGCCAGCCTCGCGAATCTCTTCTTTATTGGACGAGATCCGATGCAAGTGGATCCAAAACCACGGCGCCTTCATAAACCCGATTAGTCAGTATTCCCCGTTTGTTGCCCCCCAGGGGCACGGTCTTCTTTTCTTCGGTCGTGTTTACATACAGAGTGCGGCCATCTACTGATCGGGCGTAAACACCTTCTGGAGTGGAAGGTCCAGGTTGAATGCCTGCAAGTCGGAGGACGCGTTCGAGGATGGCACCGATGGTGGAAGGGTTGGACTCGGTCGCGAGATATAGGGCGTTGCCTTTGCTAAATCTATTGATCGTGATTGCCGGGCTATGATCCGGGATATTTGTGAAGCGAGCGAGGACTGTGGCCGTTGTGGGTTCGAGCACCTCGTATCGACGCAGGTTGGTAGAGATGGACTTGCCATCCAGATCGAATCTCAACACAGTCGAATCATAAAATGCATTTGTCTTCAGCCCGAAAACATCGCTCAGCCTGCCAGGCAGCGAGGTGTCGAACCATTGCCCATGCTCATCCACTTTGGCTGAGAATGCGGTCATCAGTACTGTGCCGCCATTGCTTACGTATTCCCGCAGTGCCGTTGCACTCGCAGCATCCATCACGTAATCAGCTGGCACCACGACCAGTTTGTAGGGCGAAAGGTCTCTCATGCCCGATATTGATGATTGCTGTATCGAGATTGGCACGGAAGAATGGCTCGAAGGCGCCTTGCACCTGCTCGGTGTAGGGAGGCTTGAAGTATTGCAGTGTTGTACTGGAGGGACCGTTGGGATGAGAGTCGATGAAGGAATCGAATGAATAGGCGATGGCTATTTCGGGATGCGTATAGCGGGGGAACCCGTACTTCGAGAGCTGTTTGAATTCCGATGCAATATGTGCAAACTCATCCACTTTCCATGAAGGAGTTCCGTCGTGATCCATCAGCCCGAAGAGCGCTTGTTCTTCTCCGCCCTGGTGACTGTTGAAGGTCCAGGCGAGAATCCCTTGAACTCCCATCATGAGTCCGAGGTATGCATACATACGGCTCCGACCCGGCGTGCCGTAATAACCACCGCCGCCCGCGGTGAACTCGTTGAACCAAATCGGAGTCGGCAATGCTCCCTTGGTCATGAGCGCGCCAAATGAACCGCTGATGGGGTCTCCGGGATAAAAGCCTTCAGCCCCGTATGAGACATACGCCTTGTATGTAGAAAGGTAGTCAAAGCCGCGCCGCGAAGCCGTGTCCCATAGATTTGAGATCGATGGAACGTTCGGCATGTTCCGCTGACGAATCGCGTCCAGTTCCATCAGACGAGCCACTGTCACATCCGACCAGTAGCGATGCAAGTCCAGGTAACGCTCTGACGGTCCGGGGCCATCGGCCAACGGGAGATCGACATCTTCAAAGCTGTTCAAGCGGCGTGACCATCTCTGCGTGGCCCACGCTTTGTTCAGTTCACCGATGGTGCCATATTTCTTCTTCAACCATGTAATGAATCGCTGCCGGTCGGCTTCGGAATACGACATGAAGCCGTTTCCTATCTCGTTGTCATAGCCGACGGCAATTACCGCGGGATGATGCGCATAGCGCTTCATCATCGTGTCGGCCATGATCCCCACCTCGCGGACGTAGTCGGGGTCGCTGATGTTATCCATGTATCGCTCGGCTGGCGGAAGCCGCGCGCCGTTCTGCGCGACGATATCGACTCCCGGGTATGTCCGATGCAGCCAGATGGGCGCGGGCAGACCGGGAAGGTCAAGAATCGACCCGGATGCCATTGGCCTGCATCTTGTCCATGATCCTTGTCGAACCACTCAAAGGTGAAATTGTCCTTGCGATGGCTCAAAAGAATCCCACGACAGGTCGCCCATGCGCACGACATTGAAGCCAGCGTGCTTCATGATGGCAATGTCCTGATCGATCTGCTCGGGTGAGCGATCGATGGGCTGATAACATGTGCCCACAAAAAGCTGCCCTGGACCAAGCCAGGTGGGATGCGCATACGCGTCCTGCCCAGCCAGTGCGGTGCCCGATAGACCAAGAGAGGTGATAGCCAGCAGCACGGCGAGGAAGTACATGTTGCTGTTGACACAAATTATTCGGCCCATCCTCGCCCTCATCTGCTCTCCTTCGGTAGTGAACGCTGAAGATCGATCACTTGGCAGCCTGGTTACGCATCATCTTCACCAGGACGATATCGTTGCTGTTCATTGGGAAAGTGGTATCGATAGTGCCATCGGCGCCGCTGCGCACGAGCTTATCCGTCTCCGGAGCATCTTGCGTGATGTCGTTGAGATGCGCGATCTGCGCTTCAGTCAGTTGCTTCGGGGAACCAAGTTCGAGGTAGGCCGTGTAAGCATCGTTCGAATGAAACCCCGTGCGATGCACCTCAAGGCGATATGAGGCATTTGCGGCAAGGTGTGTCAGACGCAGATGCACAGGCACGACTGGATGCGACGGAATCACCTTTGTATAGAAGGAGCGATTGCTGACCTTCTGGTTCGGCTGTTCGAAGTCCCAGATTACAGCCGTTACGTTTCCATCCTTTGTGGACAACATCGCCTGCGGATCGTTCGTTGCCAGGCTATTTCCGTCAAGCGCATGCAGATACTTGTACGCGAAGTAGGCCGGCTTGCGGATTCCCTGAGGATTCAGCAATCCAAATCCTCCTTCAAAGGGAGCGGTTGGCGGTCCAGGTTCTTCGAACAGGTCGGTGTACGTCCAATAGCTCATACCCTGCACCAACCCCTGGCTGGCTTTTAGCTTGCTCAGGATGTAAGGCGCGCTGACGTAGGAGTCGTGCACGGAATCGCGCGGCGTATAGCTCGTGCTCCACTCGGTGAAATAGAGCGGAAGGCCCAGGAAATGCCGACGCCGAGATCTGATCGCGCACGTGGCGGACGTCGGCGACGATTGCGTCTGGAGATGGATCGAGCTTGGTATCGCTCTTTCCGTTCTCATCCAGAAATCCACCCTGGACACCGTAAGTATGAGTCGTCACGAAATCGACTGGAGCGCCGCTGAGCTTGACATGCGCCAGGAATTCGGGAACCCATGCTGCGCCGGCGGTACTGGGGCCGCCGACGCGCAACTTGGGATCGACGGTTTTGATTGTCTTGGCGGTCAGGTCATAGAGCTCAAAGTATGCCTTCTGGTCGCCGCCCTCCCAGAAGCCGGACAGATTGGGCTCGTTCCACACCTCGAAGTACCAGGTGCGCACTTCATCTTTGCCGTACCTGCTTTCCAACGTGCCGGACAAAGGCATCGACAAGGTCGCACCAGCCTTCCGGCTTCGGGTGCGAGGTATTCCCGTGCCAATAGAAGATGCTGTTCTCCGACGTCGCCAGCGCCTTTGGAGTAAAGCCGAGCTCGACAAATGGCTTGATATGCCGCGCCAGCAGATCGTCGTAGAGCCGGTCGATCTTCGCCCAGTCATACACGGTCTTTCCATTTTCAACGCGCACCGTTCCCAGAACATCATGGAAGATGGCGTGGAATCGGATGTAGCGAAAACCGAGTTCGTCGGTAACGAGTTTGAGCTGCGCCTGGCTGTCATCGCGAATCAATGTTCCGGGATAATCGGAGCCGACGGAAAGATCGAAGAAGCGATCAACCGGACCGCGTGCGTCTTTTACGTTGACGGCGACTTCACGCAACGAGTTCTGATTTGTCTGAGCGGGAGCGAGTGAGGCGAATGCGACTGCGAGAAAACCCAGCACGACAATACACAGGTGCCGCGTAAAAGAATGAAGCATGAATTTTGTACTTCTCCGGAGTTTGAAGTTGTGATTTCGACAATCGACAAGATCGTTTGCGTCATTTCCCTCAGCGTTCCGATCTGGCTTTGAGCCACGGCTCAGGCCAATGTCACTTTGAGCACGGCTGCATAATCAACCGCTGGTTTATAGAGCTTTGGAAGCTCAACCATCAGAGCCATCGGTCTGCTGCTTCCAACTGACTGTCTGGTCGGTCCCGAGGAGTTCGAGCTTCGCAACTCTCCCTGGTCTTGTTGCGGCTGAAAGTGCCAGAGACTGCACAGTGAACGATTCTGTCGGCCAGCCCAGCACCAGCGTGTAGATCACGGTCCCGGATTTATTGCGCGTGAATCGGATATCTTTCTCTCCCAGTTTGCTCACGCTCCCGCCTTGGAAGGACCCCGCCTTTATGCTGTTGGGGCCTTCACCGTAGACCTTCCATGGCCGAGTCTCATAGATTGCCTCACCATTGATCTGCATCCATGCCGTGATGCCGTCGAGCACTGCGATTTCCTTGCTGTCTATGGTTCCGTCGGGCCTGCCAGGAACGTTCGAGGATGAACGTGCCGTTCTTGCTCACGGTGTCAATCAGCCAGTGGATGACGTCGCGCGGAGGCAGATACCCGCCGTACTCTCCGGGCTTCTCGTAGAGAAGTGCGTAGATAGTGCCAGGCGCCGATGCAGGTTTCGGACTGCCAGGGATACTTCATGATCTCGGCCGTCAATCCTCGCTCATAATCAGCAACGACAGCCTTGGCGAGCCGTTCAGGAACATCCTTGACGTTCAGGACGGCTTCCATCTTGCCTTTTGTCTTCAGGCTCTTGTTGTAGAAATACGCGCCGATGTTCATTCCAGCCCAGCCCAGCGGCAGCAGGGAATCGTCGAAGTAAAGCAGGTCGGGATCGTGCTGGTCGATGAGATCGCGGGTGCGGTCGTAGAAGTTCTTCACATAGGATGTGTCGGGCAGCGCAGCCGGTGGGTGCTTCACGCCGTAGAGTCGCTGAGGATCGAGTCCCTGCCACCACTGATCTTTGCCCTCCGCCTGGGTAAGATGGCCATCGTATGGAACGCCAGCGATGGGGCCGGATGTGTCTGCGCCATGCGAGGGTTGGAACCACCACCAGTTGCGCGCCTGATGCACGGTCACGCCAAATCGCAGACCCTGCTTTCGCGCGGCCGCAGCCCAGGCGCCGATTACATCGCGATGCGGACCGATGGCAGCGGCATTCCACGGCTGATGCTTCGAGTTCCAGGCGTCAAAGCTGTCATGGTGATTGGCCAGAGCGACGAATATCCTCGCGCCCGCATTTTTGTAGCGCGTAATCAACTCGTCCGGGTCCCAGTTCAGCAGGGTCCACTGTGGCGCAAAGATCCTTGTATCCGAATCGCGATGGCGGACCGATAATGTTCAAGTTGATATTTGTACTGCCGCTGGTCCTCGATATACATGTTGCGCGCGTACCAGTCCCCGGCTTCGGCAACGCACTGCGGACTCCAGTGAGCCCAAATGCCGAACTTGGCATCCTGATACCAATCCGGCGCTTCGTACTCAAGCAACGAATCCCAGGTGGGTTTGAACGGACCATCGCCTGCAAGATCCGGGATTGGCGACCTTAAGGGCACATCATCCCAAAGCCCACCGGCGACGGATTGCGCAACCGGGTTGTAGTTCCAAGCCGGCGGCTGCCATGCGGCCTCCTCTAGGCGTTCCTCGATGATTTTTCCGTCGCTGACCTTGTAGAAGACTCTCTTATCCGGCGGCTGAGCGCAAAACTGAGCGTAGTCCTGCGTGTATTGATTGAACCCACTTGGCAATCCAGGCTGGCTCTCCTGTGCAGGTCGCCCAGCCGATGGCAAAGCTTCCGATGCCGCAACGCTCGCAAGTAGTTTGCAAAAATCCCGTCTTTGCACGAGTTTCCCTTCATCCCTGAGCGGGACTCAACGTAGCCCGCTATTCCGGCAAGGCGAGTTGGCCTTCGATATGAAATTTTCCGGTAACCGCTGGCGTTCCTGTGTCCGGTTGGCCTCCGCCGATGCTGATCGTGTAATCACCCTGAGCGATGATTGGATTTCCATCGTCGGTCACGATTCCTAGATCACGGTCCTTCAGGTCGAAATGAACCTTCTGGCTCGCGCCCGGTTCAAGATGAACACGGTGGAATCCGCGAAGAGCTACGAGCGGCGCACCCTTCACAGCAGGGAATCTGAGATAGGCCTGTACAACCTCATCTCCCGCAACTTTGCCCGTGTTGGTGATCGTCACATCGGCACTCACAGGCTGCCCAGCTGGAACCGCCTTCACCGGAATATTGAGGTCGCTATATTTGAAGGTCGTGTAGCTGAGGCCGTAGCCAAACGGATAAAGAGGCTTGTCGTTGAAATAGCGGTAGGTCCGGTTGGCCATGCCGTAGTCCTCGAAGTTTGGCAGCTGCTCGACACCTTTGTAGAAGGTAACCGGCAGCCGACCTGCGGGATTATTCTTTCCGCTCAGCGTGTCGGCGACTGCTGCTCCGCCTTCTTCTCCTGGGTACCATGCGTCGACGATGGCGTTGGCATGCTCGTTGATCCAGTTGACCGACAGGGCACTGCCGTTCAAGAGAACGACGGCGAGCGGTTTGCCGGTGGCTGCCACGGCTTCGACCAGGTCCTCTTCCGGCTGGGGTAGATCGATGCTGGTGCGATCTCCGCCGAGAAATCCTGGTTCGCTTACAGGCATCTCTTCGCCTTCGAGCTGACTCGTAATGCCCACGACGGCGACAACGACATCGGCATTTTTCGCGGCGGTAATGGCTTCTTGCGAAGGAGCGCCGTTGTACCTTGGCCCAGATCAGTTCGGCATGGGGCTTGCTGTTTCTGGTTCCGTAGGAGATCTCGAGCGCGACCTTGTGTCCCTTTTCGAGGTGGACGCGGCCCACGCCCGATGAGAGACCTCGCGTGCCACCGCCGAACGCCGTCGCTACCTGCTTGCCATCAACCGCAAGCCTTCCGAATCCTTCGCAGCGAATGCCGAGAAGGTAGTCTCCGGTTTCAGTGGGTGTCAGGAATCCTGACCACTGCGCGCCAAACGTCTTCTTCCCGGCAACTTCTGCCGGCAGACTATTTTCGGTGAGCTTGACGTTCGTTTCCGTACGACTGACGAGCGGTTTTGAATTCGCTTCCGCAGTCGCCGGTCCGCGCCGCATTCCTTCGTTGTAGTCAGCCTTAAGGCCGGGCTTGCCATCGGGAGTAGTCAGCAGGCTGTCCGGCACAGATGTTCCATCCGTGCGCAGGAACTGGGTTCCAGGAACGAACGTGATCGTTGCGTTTGGAAACTCAGCGCGCAGGCCGTCGAGGATGGAGACGATATGCGTGGGCTGACCAGCGTAGTTTCCGATCAACGGCCTGGTCTGGTCAGCGAGCGGTCCAATGACGGCGATCTTTTTGATCCCCGGCTTGAGAGGAAGCAGACCGTCGTTCTTGAGCAGGACCATGGATTCATTCGCGAGTTTGCGCGCGTGCGCGCGATGTTCGGCGCTGTCGAGTTCCTTCTCATCGATCTTGGTGAAGGGAACCATGTCAGGCGGGTCGAACATGCCGAGCTTGATGCGCGCGGTGAACAGGCGGATGAGCGCCGTGTCCAGTGTGCTTTCCGGCAGGTATCCCTGTTGCACAGCGTCGATATAGGCCTTTTCGACGGGCTCTCCAAATCTTGAAGTAAAGGTGACGCACTCGTTGTCCATGCCTCTGATTACTGAAATGGCCGCGCCTTGTGCCTGCGTAGGGCGATAGCGATGATTGGCGGCAACGTCACGAACTGCGTCGCAGTCCGAAACCACATACCCCTGGAAGCCCCACTTGCCGCGCAACTGGTCCTGGAGCAGGTACTGGCTTGGCGCATGCGGGCTCGCCATTGATTGCGTTGTACGCGCACATCACAGAGCCGGCTTTGCCTTCCACGATGGCAGCGCGGAATGCTGGCTCGTAGGTATCGACCTGGTCGTGCTTGCTCACATCCACATCGGCAAAGTGGCGCGTCGGCTCCGGCCCGCTGTGTACGGCATAGTGTTTCGGTGTCGCTATGCCCAGGTAATACTTCGGATTGTCGCCCTGCAATCCGGTTACGTAGGCAACGCCCATGCGGCCGGTAAGGAACGGGTCTTCGCCGTAGGTTTCCTGACCGCGACCCCAGCGCGGATCGCGAAAGATGTTCAGATTCGGCGACCAGAAATCGAGGCCTCCCATGATGCCGGTGTGTCCCTCGCGTGCATTTTGCACATGCTTGATGCGCCCCTCGATGCCGATCTGGGCCGCCATGGTGTGAATTCCCGGCGCATCGAAGGTGGCGGCCAGGCCAATGGGCTCGGGATACTCGGTTACGCCCTCGTTGATCACTCCGTGAAGGGCCTCGCTCCACCATTGATATGCGGGAACGTTGAGCCGTGGAACTGCCGCGGAGTTGTTCTGCATTTGCGTGGCCTTCTCCGCAAGAGTCATTCGGTGCACCAGGTCGGTGGCCCTCTGTTCAGGCGTCAAATTGGTGTCCAGATACCCAGGAGTCGCTGCACCTTGGGCAACCGCGGTCTGTACGGTCAAGGCAAGGAGAAGCGTTCCAGTTCCCAGGACAAATCTCTGCATCATATGCGTCATGTATCTGCTCATGTGAACCTCAGTTATCGCGCGGAAGTGGTCCGGTTGCGTTGGCGCCTGGAACAGTCGCGGCGCGAAGTCTTTCAAGTCGCGACGCCATGTCTGCCATTCATGATCGGTACCGGGTGACTCGTAAAACACGTGCTGGATCTTTCCTTCGTCAAGTGACGCGTGCAGATTCTCGAGTCCAGTCTTCATCCGTTCCGGTTCATTCGTTCCCACGCCAATCCAGAGCAGATGCACTCGGCTTCGCGAATGCCGTAGGATCGGCCATCGCGCCGTGGAATGCTGTCTTCGTGTCCAACTTGTTATTGCCCATCATGAACACATTGGCCGCTCCGCTGAATCCACCGATGTACGAGAACAGGTCGAGATGATCGAATGTGACCTGAAAGGTCTGCATGCCGCCCATCGAAAGCCCCGCCATGGCGCGGTGATCGCGATTGGGAATTGTCCGGAACGTCTTGTCGATGAACGGAATCAGCACCTGCGTCATATCGTCTTCGAACGCTCCCATCCGCTCCTGCATCACCTTCATGAATCTCCGGCGAGCCGAACGGCTTTCCGGTCAGGTCGGGGACTACGTAGCCGGCGCGGCTGGCATAGCCGTTGGCCATCACGATGATCATCGGCTTTGATGCTGCCGCTCGCGATCAGGTTGTCGAGAATGAAGTTTGCCTTGCCTTGCCGGATCCACCCGGATTCGTCCTCGCCGCCGCCGTGCTGAAGATAGAGCACCGGATATCGAGTCTTAGTCTGCGCGTCATAATCCGGCGGCAGGTAAACGACTGCGTGCCGCCACGTGCCCGTCACGTTGGAGTAATACCATATCTCGCGCACCGCGCCGTGCGGAACATCCTGAGGCAGGTAGTATGTTGCACCCGGTTCGGGAATTTCGATGCCGCTGGCGTCCCTGCCCCCGCCGTAGAAGGCATGGCTTCCCGCATCGTTCACATCCACTCCGTCGATGACGAAGTTGTAGTAGTGAAAGCCCGGCACGATGGGAGGCGTGGTGACAGTCCAGAATCCGTCGGAGCCCTTTACCATGTCGAGTTTCGGATTGCTCCAGAAGTTGAGCTTCACCGCCGTGGCGTTCGGAGCCTTGATGCGGAACTCGGCTCGTCCGCTGGCGTCGACGCGGGGGTACTCCGCGCCCCAAACATTGGTCGAAGCAGGCGCGAACCCATCGGTGGTTTGTGCGTAGCAATAGCTCGAAAGCAGAAGTATTGCGACTGCAATTCTCTTCATCAAATCCTCTCCGTGCCCGAACTGGCTTTCAATAAAGGAACAGCGCCATCTTACCGAACCAAGATTCTCGAAGGATAGTCGCATTTCTGAGCCAAGAATATCGATTTATTCGATGTATTCTCAAACCATGGACACGACGCTGGACGCTGGGAGATTCTTCAAACCGTCGTGCAGTTGGGAGGCTTCGCGCCCGCTGCCAAGAAGCTGAATCGCTCGCAATCGACGATCAGCTATGCGATCGGGCGCCTGCAGGAACAACTGGGAGTCCGGCTGTTCGAGATCCACGGCCGAAAAGCTCAGCTGACTGAAGCGGGCAGGGTGCTTTTGGCGGATGTGGAACCGCATTTGGCGGGATTTCATGAGCTCGAGCAGCGGGCCCGCGTGATGGCTTCGGGAGGAGCTTCCGAGATCCGGATCTCGGTCGACAGCATATTTCCCGATGACCGTCTGTTTGAGGTGTTGGCGGTGTTTTCGCGCAGTTTTCCGCATGTCAGGCTGAGGCTACGGCAGGGAACGTTTCCTATCTGCCGACTCGGAGTTTTCCCTCCACAACGCGCAAATCTGCGTGACGGGCTTGATATCCCGCGAGATCTTTGTAAAGCCGATTCTTGTGATCGGAATGATTGCAGTTGCGCGCCGCGATCACCCTCTTCTGTCGATCCGGCGCAGGCTCTCGCGTTCCGACCTGATGCAGCACACTCTGGTGACCATCGAAAGTGCGCATCCGGAAGCTGAAACAACAGCCGCGCTTCCTGGCTCAGCGCGTTCTTCCGGTCAGCACAATCGACTCTGCAATTTCAGCGGTTCGGAGTGGCCTTTGTTTCGGCTGGCTGCCGAAGTACCGCATCCAGTCAGAACTGGAAAGAGGTGATTATGTGGCACTCCCGCTACCTGCCGGCAAGACGCGCGATGTCCGGTTGAATCTTGTCTGCAAAGACTTGAGCGTCAGCAATTCCGAGGCCAACGCGCTCGCGGAGCTGCTGGGAATGATCCGCGAACCGGAAGTGATCTAACCGCTAAAGAAATGGGCGGGCTCCGAACGCTTAGAGGCGGGGACCCATCGACGAAATCGATCCGAATAAAGCGATTTATTCGACTTGTCTCATCCTGCGTTCAGTCTGTAACGTCAAGGAGTTCAACAACTGGACTAAAAGTGGGATTGTAAAGCGAAGCTTGGACGGACCCATGTCTTCGTTCGACACTCACCCCGCTGTTGCTCTTGTTTCCCGGAGAAATTCATGAAGTACAGGCTTTTGCTGGGTTTGGGTCTAGTGTTTGCATTGATGCCTTTGCAGGTTGTGGCAGCGGAGAACGTCCTTCTATCCATCGACGCCTCCAAGACAGGAGCCAGGATCGATCGCAATCTCTTCGGGCAGTTCGCCGAGAATCTCGGACACGGACTATATGAGGGCATCTGGGTCGGCCCCGACTCGTCCATCCCGAACACTCGCGGAATCCGCAACGACGTTGTCGCCGCACTGAGGGAACTGAAGGTGCCCAACGTTCGCTGGCCGGGCGGCTGCTTTGCCGACCAGTATCACTGGCGCAAGGGAATCGGCCCGGCGGACAAGCGCCCGGCCACCGTGAACTCGGCATGGGGCGATGTGATCGATACGAATGCCTTTGGTACCGACGAGTTCATGGACTTCATCCAGCAGATCGGCAGCACACCGTACGTGTCCGTCAACATCGGCTCCGGAACGCCGCAGGAAGCGGCCGAGTGGCTGGAGTACATGACCGCGGCGGCGCCGACGGCACTTGCCAAGGAGCGTGCCGCCAATGGTCATCCCGAGCCCTACAAAGTCGGATTTCTCGGCATCGGCAACGAGAGTTGGGACTGCGGCGGCGCGATGACTCCCGACTACTACGTGAGCCTGATGAAGGTGTACAGCCGCTTTGTGCTCAATATGAATCCGGCGCAGCGCGACAAGGACCAGATGTTGAAGATCGCGGTGGGTCCAGGCACGCCAGACACCGAGTGGACTGAAGCCGTGATGAAAGCATGGAAGAAGCACACCTGGGCCTGGGACATCAACGGCGTCTCCCTGCACTGGTACACCGTTCCCAACGGCTGGCCACCCTCAACCAATTCCGAGAAGTTCGGACTGGACGACTACGCCAAGACGATCAAATCCACGCTTTTCATGGACGAGTTCCTGCGCAAGCAGGAGGCCGTGATGGACAAGTACGATCCGGAGAAGAAGGTGACCTTGACCGTGGATGAGTGGGGAGCCTGGCATGCTCCGCTGTCCGGCTCCAATCCGGCTTTCCTCGTCCAGCAGAACAGCATCCGCGACGCCGTTCTCGCCTCGCTCAACCTGAATATCTTTGCCCGTCACGCCGACCGCGTTCGCATGGCCAACATCGCCCAGATGATCAACGTGCTCCAGGCGATGATCCTTACGGACAAGGAGAAAATGGTCCTGACCCCTACCTACTACGTCTTCAAAATGTACGTTCCGTTTCAGGACGCCACGCTTATTCCCGTCGCCTTCGACGCGGGCACCTACACGCACGGCGGTGTATCCCTGCCGCGGGTCGACGCGATCGCAGCAAAGAGCGCGGACGGGAAGCTGTTGCTTGAGATCACCAACCTCGATGCAGAAAACCCCGCCGCGATTGACGCAGACTTGGCCGGCATTACAGCGAAGTCGGCCAAAGCAGAGACGTTGACGGCGGCCGCGGTGGACAGCACCAACACCTTTGAATCCCCGAATACAGTTGCGCCGAAACCGGCAGCAGTGAAGCTTCAGAACGGCAAGCTCTCACTGACAGTAGCGCCTCGATCCGTGACCGTCGTCTCGATTGAGCCGTAATCGCGAGACGCGCTCGATTGAGAGCCGCGGACCATCCTCGAATTTCAACACTGGCCGCCGATCGCACGCACATCGGCATTTTGCTCCATCCAGTATTGGGAGAAGACGGACCATGCACTCGTTCCGAAAGCTCGCGTTCGCGAAAACGCTTTCCCTGCACCCGACCGTGTATCTCCTGCTTCTGCTTGCGCTGCCCTGCGGCTGCTTCGTCTCAGGCTCGCATTGTCAACGCAACCATCGATACCTCGAAGACAGGCGCACCGATATCGAAAAACATCTACGGCCAGTTCCTCGAGCACGGCGGCGACATCGTCAACACGGGCGTCTGGTCTGAGATGCTCGTCGATCGCAAGTTCTTCTACCCGGTCGCCGCCAGCCGCGCCCACGCCACCTCCGGTGATGGGCAATGCGGCGGGGAATCCGCGTTTCCGCCGCACGCCCACGCGCTGGTGGGCTCCCGTCGGCGGCGACGACGTCGTCACGATGGACACCAAGTCGCCCTACACCGGCGATCAATCGCCGCTCGTCAAGCTCGACGCCAAAGAACCGCACGGCTTCAGCCAGTCCGGAATCGCGGTTCGCAAAGGCAAGGCCTACACCGGACGCATTGTGCTGGCCGGCTCTCCGGGCGCGGTCGTCAAGGTCACGCTCATCTGGGGCAAGGAAGCTGCCGATCGCCAGACCGTCACTATTCGCACGCTCGGCACCGCGTACCGCAAGTTCCCGCTGCGCTACACCGCCGCTGCCGACACCGATGACGCAACACTTGAGATCACCGGCACAGGCACACGGCTCATTCCACGTCGGCGCGGTTTCGCTGATGCCCGCGGACAACATCGACGGCTTCCGCCCCGAGGTCATCGCCGCGCTCAAGCAGTTGCGCTTCGGCGTTCTGCGCTTTCCCGGGCGGCAACTTTGTCTCCTCGTACGAGTGGCGCTACGGTGTCGGTGATATCGACAAGCGGCCGCCCATCTTCGATCCCGTCTGGCACGCCGTGCAGCCCAACGACGTCGGCACCGATGAGTTCCTCACTCTCTGCCGTCTGCTCGGCGTCGATCCCTACATCACCGTCAACGCCGGCTTCGGCGATGCCTGGTCGGCGCGCGAACTGGTGGAATACACCAACGGCGCCGCGACCACGCCCATGGGCAAATGGCGCGCGGAAAACGGTCATCCCGCAGCCCTACCACGTGAAGTTCTGGGGCGTCGGCAACGAGCCATGGGGCGACTACCAGATGGGCGCCATGTCGCTTCCGCAGTTCGAACTCAAGCACAACCTCTTCGCCAAGGAGATGCGCAAGGTGGATCCCTCGATCAAGCTCATCGCCGGCGGCGCCATGCCCGACGTGATGGAGGGCGCGGACCAGGCGAGACGCATCAACGGTCAGTATGTTCCCGACTATCTATCGGCGGCGGACTGGACCGGCCAGATGCTGCTCAATTGCCTCGACAACATCGACATGGTCAGCGAGCACTACTACGCATCCGGCACCCAGCACACCGACATGAAGCTGCAGAAGAAGGTGCCCATCGATCCTCCTCTGTCGCTTATCGAGTGGGAACGCGCGCCGGCCGTGCAGGTCCGCGCCAAATACGAGCATTACCAGGAATACCTGAAGCGCATCCCCGCGCTGCGCGCCAAGCCGGTCCCGATCGCGATCGATGAGTGGGCGTACTTCGGCGGCGGACCGCAACTCCTATAAGACCGTTCCGGCCTACGCATGGGCATTCCACGAGATGTTCCGCCACTCCGACATCTTCCAGATGGGCGCCTTCACCTTCGCGACCGCGATGATGAGCGAAAACCGCACCGAAGCCGTCCTCAATCCCACCGGCATGCTCTTCAAGATGTACCGCGATCACTTCGGCACTATCCCCGTCGAGGTGACCGGAGACTCGCCGCAGCCCAAGCCCACGTTTCCGGCCGGCGGCGACCAGCCCGCGGTCAATCCTGGCAGCCCTACCTATCCGCTCGACGTGAGCGCCGCTTTCAGCGAGGATCGCAAGACCCTCGCCATCGCCGTGCTCAATCCATCCGACTCCGAGCAGAGCATCAAGCTCGCGATCAACGGAGCGAAGCTCGCGAGCGCAGGGAAAGTTGTGGCGCATGGCGCCGGACTCCATCGACGCGACAGTTCAAGTGGACAAGAAGCCCGAAGTTCAGGTCGAGGAACAGACGCTCGGCGCTCTGCCTGACACCATCACCGTGCGCCCCTTCAGCGTGAACATTTATTCCTATCCGGTGCAGTAGCCGAGTGCTTTGAGAGAGGTCGCAGATGAGAATCAACGAAACTGTTCTTGCGTGTGCAATCACGATCGGCGATCGCGCCAGCGAGCATGGCTCTCGGCCCAGGTGCAGACCAATGTTCCCGACGCCGTCCCCGGCGCAAAGCCCGTCACGGTTGAGCACATCAAGATTCACGGCACCGCGCTCGAAGGCAATCTCGAAGGCGACGCCGTCGATCGCGATGTCATCGTCTTCCTGCCGCCCAGCTACCAGAAAGATAAGAAGCGCCGCTATCCCGTCGTCTACGCGCTGCACGGCTACTCGATCGGCGCCGAGCAGTGGACGCACGAAATCCACGTACCGCAGACCATCGAAGGCGCGTTCGCAAAGGGCGCGCAGGAGATGATTGTCGTCCTGCCCGATTCCAAAACCATCTACAACGGCTCGATGTATTCGAGCTCGGTTACTACCGGCGATTTCGAGAAGTTCATCGTATCACGACGTTGTCGCCTACATCGACGCGCACTACCGCACCATCCCCGATCGCGAGAGCCGCGGTCTGGTCGGCCACTCCATGGGCGGCTATGGTGCGTCTCGCATCGGCATGAAGCATCCTGACGTCTTCGGCGCTCTCTACATCATGAGTCCCTGCTGCATGTCTCCGATGGCCGGCGGCGGACCAGGACCTGCCGATCAAATGAAGGAGCGGGCGATTGCCAGCGAGAAGAAGGTCGCGGCGGCCAAGTCTCCAGCCGACCTGGCCGCTCAGTCGCCCGGCTTCGCCGCAGCCCAGTATGCAACAGCAGCGGCGTGGGCGCCCGATCCAAAGAATCCTCCGCTCTACTTCGACCTGCCAACCAAGGACGGCGTTCCCCAGCCGGAGATCGTGGCGAAATTCACGGCCAACTCACCACTGGCCTTTGTCGATCAGTACATCGGAAATCTGAAGCAGTATCGCGCCATCGCTATGGACGTGGGCGATCAGGATGGCCTGCGCTTCGACGCCGAGCAAGCTGCACAACATTCTCGATAACTACGGAATCGCAAACAGCTTTGAGATCTACTCCGGCACGCACACCAGCGCGGTCGCCGATCGATTCCAGAATCATGTGCTGCCGTTCTTCAGCAAGAATCTCTGCTTCACAGTAGATTGCCGTTAGCTATGCGGCGGACCGTCCGACGTCGCACAGGAGTCTAAGTGGCTCGCAGGCATGAACAGCGCGCTACGATGGTGGCCAACAGAAAGTTGAGATCGAAGATGCTTTGGAACGCAGGAATACTCCGCACGGGTCGTGGTTCTTGGGCGACTACGCCCATCCTCTTTCTCTTCTTCGCCGCTCTGCCAGTGGCCAGGGCACAAATGCCTGGACAGGAGGCGCCCGGTCCTCCACCTGCCCAGATCGAACAGACGAGCCACGGCCTCCGCGCCATCGCGGGTAGGGAAGTCCTCGAGGTCACCGTGTGTACTGACTCGGTGATCCATGTCGTCGCTACACCAGAACCCTTCGCGCCCGCATCACCCCTTCCATGGATGCTCGACGCGCAGCAGTCTTGCCCCGGAGCGCCGTTCACCTTCACCCAAGACGCAAAAGCTGCGAGCTTGAGGACCGCACACGTTGAGGTGATCGTCCATATCGAGCGTGGCGGTCTCTCCTTTCGGACTCTCGACGGCGAATCGTTGCTAAACGAGGGTTCGAGTATACCGCGCACATATGAGCCGGTGGAGCTGAATGGGGATCACACCTACCGCGTCACGGATCGCTTTTCTCCGTCGATCACGGAAGCGCTCTATGGTCTGGGCCAGCACCAGAGCGGGATGTTCAACTATCGCGGTGCCACGGTCGAGCTGGCCAGCAACAACACCGATGTCGCAATCCCGCTGCTGATTTCGACCAACGGCTATGGGACTCTTGTGGAACACGGCGGCGCTCACCGTACTTCGACAATCGCTTTCCACTCGACATGAAGCTCACTTCCATCGCCGGGAAGTCGATCGATTATTACTTCCTCTACGGCCCGGAGATCGACGCCATGCTCCATCGAGTATCGCAACATGACCGGCCACACGCCCATGCTGCCAAAGTGGGCCTACGGATTCTTCCAATCGAAGGATCGCTACGTATCGCTCGACGAAATTCGCGGATCGCGCAGCGGTATCGCCAGGAGCATATTCCGCTCGACGCCATGGTGCAGGACTGGTTCTGGTGGAAGACAGAAGGCGATCCGTTCTTCAATTCCAACTATCCCGACGTAGCGAAAGATATCGAAGCCCTGCACAAAGAAAACGTGCACGCCATGATTTCCGTCTGGGGCCTGCTGGATCCCGACGTCCGAAACGTACAAGATTCTCGATGGCAAAGCACCAGCTTATCTCTGACACGCACGTCTACGACGCCACCAATCCCGAGGCGCGCGACCTCTATTGGAAGCACTTGCTCGGCAAGCTACTTGCGCAGGGATGGGACTGCATTCTGGCTGGATAGCGCCGAGCCGGAAGAATACTGGCCGCACATGGCGATGCCATTCTCAGCAGCCGACAGCTCGCCATCGGAAACGGCGCCGAATTCACGAATGTCTTTCCGCTCCTGCACACCTCGGCGTGCAGGATCACTGGAAAGCGCCAGAACCCGAGGAAGCGCGTCTTCCTGCTCACGCGCTCGGCCTTCCTCGGCCAGCAGCGCGTCGGCGCTACCGTCTGGTCGGGCGATGTCTACGGCACCTACTGGGGCTTTCGCCACCAGGTTCCTGCCGGGCTCAACTTCGCGCTTTCCGGATATCCGTACTGGACCACCGACATCGGCGGATACTGGCCGCCCCATGACGATCCTCTCGCCGATCCCGCGTTCCAGGAACTCTACGCACGCTGGTACGAGTTCGGCACGTTTTGTCCCATCTTCCGCACCCACGGCCATCGACCGCACAACGAGGTGTGGAGCTTACGATACGGTCGAGCCCATCCTGGTGAGCTACGACAAGCTCCGCTACCGCCTGATGCCGTACATCTACTCGCTGGCGTGGAAGGTGACGAACGAGGACTACACCATCCAGCGTCCGCTGGTGATGGACTGGCGGACAGATCCCAACACGTGGAATCTCGGCGACGAGTTCATGTTCGGTCCGGCCATCCTCGTCAATCCCGTGTTGAAGGCCAATGCAACGAAACGAAGCGTGTATCTTCCCGCAGCGCCGCGTGGTACGACTTCTGGACTGGCCAGTCACGGAGACGCCGGCGCGTTCGAGGCCGATGCGCCCCTCGATCGCATGCCTCTTTACGTGCGCGCGGGCTCCATTATTCCCATGGGTCCCGAGATCGAATACGCCACGCAGGATCCCGGCGGTCCCGTCGAGCTGCGCATCTATCGCGGCGCCGACGGGAAATTCGATCTCTATGAAGACGGGGGCGACGGCTACGACTATGAGAAAGGCGAGCACTCTGTGATCTCCATCCGCTGGGAGGATCGCACCGGTACGTTGACAATCGGATCTCGCAACGGCTCCTTCCCGGAGATGGTCAAGCATCGCAGATTTCGCGTCATTTTGGTCAGCAGCGGACACGGAGTCGGCGGCGAAGTCACAGGCCCCGCTAACGCTGAGATCGACTATGACGGAAAAGAGATTCAAACAACGGTTCGGTAGATAACGGTGTACGCCCACAGTGACCATCTCATACGTGACGGAAGGTCGTTTATGAAACATTCGATGCTGCTGCTCCTCGTTATCGCCGCCACTGCGGCGACAGTTGCAAAGGCCCAGCCTCCTGACTCCTGTATGGGTCTTACAGGGCTCACGCTGGATCGCGTTGAAATCTCGAAGGCGGAACTCGTTCCCGGCAGGCTTCCTGGTTCCACCGCCTTATCCCGGCGCACCCTCGATCGGCCCTCTGCCCGCGCACTGCCGTGTCGATGGGATCATCAACCGCCGCAAAGGCGTTGACGGGCGGGACTTCGGCATCGGCTTCGCTATCGCCCTGCCTGACAAATCCGCCTGGAACCGCGATTTCATGATGCAAGGCGGCGGCGGTGGTAACGGCGTCATCGCTTATCCTGCTGGGGCCTCATACGCAGGCGACAAGCCGGCCCTCGTGCGCGGATTTGCGGTCGCCAGCACCGACACAGGCCACAAAGCCAAAACCGGTCCATTTGATTTCAGCTTTATGCGCGACCAACAGGCTTATCTCGACTTCGCTTTCCTCGCGAACGCTGAAGCTGGCCGGGGTCGCCAAAGAGATCATCGCGCGCTACTACGCCAAACCCGCAGACCACTCCTACTTCGTCGGCTGCTCTACAGGTGGACGCGAAGGCATGATTCTCTCGCAACGTTATCCCACGGTATTCAACGGCATTGTCTCCGGCGATCCAGCCATGCGCACCGGCCTCTCCAACCTCGCCATCGCCCAGTGGATCCCGGCCGCCTACAACCAGGCCGCCCCAAAAGACGCATCAGGCAAGCCACAGATCGACAAGTTCCTCAGCGATGGCGATCGCACGCTGTTCATGGATAGCCTGATGAAGAAGTGTGACGCAAGCGACGGCGTGGCTGACGGCATGATCTCCGATCCTATGGGCTGCAAATTCGATCCCGAAGTCCTCGCCTGCAAGGCCGGTCAAGCCGATACGTGCATCGCACCCGAAAAAATCATCGCGATCAAGAAAGCCTTCGCCGGACCGAAGAACGCATATGGGACCCAAATCTATCCCGGCTTTCTCTACGACGCTGGCATAGTCATGGATAAGCCGACCCCCGGTCTTTTAGCATTGAGCGCGAACGGTCTCTTCGGTCCCTACGCCACCGCAACAGAACTCGATGTGGATAAGGCGGCACTCCATGCCTCCGATCCGTTGGTGGAGCCGGCATCCACTAACCTTTCCACCTTCTCTGTTGCGGGCGGCAAGCTCATTTTCTTCCACGGTGACAGCGATCCCTGGTTCTCGCCGCTCGATACACTCGATTACTACAAATCACTTGCCGCAGCCAATGGCGGCGCCGAGGAAGTGGCCGAATGGAGCCGCATCTTCCTCGTCCCCGGTATGGCGCATTGCGGCGGCGGCCCAGCCCTCGATCATTTCGACATGCTCAGCGCAGTCGTCGACTGGGTTGAGAAAGGGACCGCACCAGAATCAGTAGTTGCGACAGGACAGGCGTTCCCAGGCCGAAGTCGGCCGCTCTGTTCCTACCCCAAACACGCCCAATACACCGGTGCCGGAGACACTCAGGGCGCGCGCAATTTTCGTTGCAAATAGGAACGCGATCGCTGTTCAGGATCCCACCGAAGGCGATCGGGAAGTGGTTCACGGACGTGCCTCACGCACGTGTTGCCATGGAGACTGGCGTTCACTCCATCTGGATTAGCGAACAGCTTCAGGAACTTGGCCATGAGGTGATCGGCGCCAACGTCCAAGAGCTGCGAGCGATCTCTCATGCGGCCGCAAGAGCGATCCGCTAGAAACTACCGCATCCACCTGCGCGCGCCGCTACCGCCGCATCCCACAGCCCACACCAAAATCGCAGAATTCTTCTTCGGAAAGGTCATCAGCACTACCTTGAAACCGTCTCTTGCTTGATTCCGACAAGTCCCGAGGTGTTCATTGTTCTAGTCCGCCGAGGGATAGGTGACCGGTGCATTCCTCAAACTCTCGCGAGTCCGTAGCAGCAAGCTGAGAATTCGTTGTTCCGACACGCCGTCCAGACCAGCCATACGATTGAGATGTAAGTGGACAAAGGAAGAGGCCAACGTGTCAAGTGATTGGCTTAGTGCACCCTGGTCAGCAAATTTGCGAAGATTATCTGCTGTTGCTGATATTGCGTTTTGCCGCATCGCGAGAATCGATGTTATTTCAGGGCCGTCAGGTTCGTTGGCCAGGATCATTTCAGGCTGTCCAAGTAGAAGGCGCAGCACTGCCTTGCGCTGTCTGTACTCGGCGCTGATATCGGTTTTGGCTGACTTTGACTGTGTCTCGTACCAGTTTAACCGCTGACTTTCGTCGAAGCCGAGGCTGGACAGAAGGTTATCGACGCTAAGGATCAGTAGTGTCATCTGATCGTGCGGCCACAATTTTCTTTTTAGACAATGTATAAGGGCAGCAGCACTGGAACTATCTGCAGAAAAAATTGTTTCGGCAGCGGCCATTCCGAGAGGCCCGCCGAAACGTTCTACTTCCTGTTCGTACGTGTCGAACATGAATTTCACGCAAAGCCCACTGGACATCAACCGGCCAGCCCATTCACAGATGTGTGGAAGGAGATGCGCGATGAGGCGGTCAGGTGATCCGCGGAATCGAAGCCGAAGATGTGCTTCCGGATCCGCGTAACGGACAAAAAACCACGAATTGGCAAGACCAGATGTAACTGCAGTTTCGGCGAAGACCAGGATAGACTCTGAGATTACATCGTCATCGAGACTGCGCGGGCAGTACAACCTTAACAAACAGCCATTCGCTGCCGGGGGCGTGATTGCGGGATAGTTCTGTAACTGCAATCGTTTGGAGTGCCGGCTTTGAGACTATCGGTGGAAGTGAGGTGTGGGCTGTTTTGGAATTAGAAATGCTGCTTGACTCAACGGCGCGTTGAATTTTTGGGCGCAGCACAAGGGAGACAATGAACTCACTGTAAAATCTTCCCGCAGGTCCTGTCAGCCATGCTTCGCTTAGCACCGGTAGGACTTCTTGGACGATGATTGAATTGTTTTCCGGAAGTTTGCGCAGTTCTGCGCTAAGTTCCGCCGCTTGCGCGTCCTGGTCCAGATCGAGAATCAGCCGATTGTCTCCAAAGCCCATACATACGCGCTTAGGCACATCCCATTTTGTACGCCAATGACTTAGAGCAGCTTTGAAGTGTTCGGGCGAATCCGTTTGGAGATCAGTCTTGTGTATGAGCCACTGGGCGGGCCGCAAAACGATTCGGCCTGACTGGATTCGGGGCAGGTATGGAAAGCTTTCAGCTGAACCCCAGTCAAACGAACTGAACATGACTTTGCCGTCAGCACTAAGATCCATAAGAAAGCGGCCGACCGCGGGTGCCTGGTGATAATTGAGCATATGACCAGAGAAGAAGATCACGCGCTTACCGGCGGCTGGCCATCGGACATAGAAGCGACCCTGTTCGACCCCGACGACCAATTCGTCGAGGGGAATTATGTTCTCATATGGCACCCCGGCAGAAACGTCTACGGCGACCTCGTAGGAGCGAATTGGTGGACGAATGACTACATTGGCCGAGTGAAGACTAGTCGGAAGATAAACGAACTCTGCCAATAACGCGTCAGGGGCGTGCGCTTGTTCCGCCGCTGCCGTCTGCATCAGTGCAGTTGAACCGTCTGGAGCCAAGAGATCAACGAAGCGCGCCAAATTACGTCCAGCAGCTTGCGCTCCGAGATTTGGGCCGATGACCATTGTGAAGTCTCCGGTGTCGATCGCATCGGACGAAGCAGCGCCCAACAGAACATTGATATCGAGCGAAACCGGTGCTGTTTCTGCAGTGGGGTGGCACGTTTCGAGCAGAGTGAGTGTCCGCTCGTCCAAGTCGATGATTCTCTGCCGCTCGTGCAACGCCGTGCAGGCTAACTGCAACAGGGTCTGAGCCCGCTGGGCCGCCTTAACTGCATCTGGTCCCACTGCAGCATGACCGTAGTTCGACATTGGACCCATGCCCCGATTCGAATCCATCAGCTCAAGCAGGGTAATTTCACGATCTTGTCCCGTAGCGGTTCACATATGCCTGTCGATAGGCAGCTAGATTTGATAAGCCATAGGGTGAGGGAGAGAGGCGCAAAAGGATTTCGGCAGCACGTGCAGATTCCTCGGCTACTATCTTTCCAAGTCTTCCCGCCACAGACATAGCCATATCTACCTGAACCGGTGTTCCCTGAGAGCCGTCAGGGGGACTCCCCGCCTGTTAAGTACTTCTCGAAAGCTGGTTCACGCCTGCGTGGGCTTCGCATTGATCCCAGACGTTTGAGGCGTCCATCAACGCTTTCAGCCGTTTTAACGCATCAGCTGCTTCGGGAATCTCCGCGAGACGTTTGGCTACGTAGCGCGCCGGACTATCCGTTGTAAGAGGTGGACGTAAATCGGTCAGCAGGAAAGTCTGCTCCCAGAGATCGGTCAGCAGCTTCTCCACCTTTTCGGGAGTTGCGGATTCACTTGCTTCGCATAAGCGAGTGACTAGATCCTTATGGGGTAACGGCGTTCGCGCAAGATGCAATGCAAGCTTTACTACGCCAGATGCACGCACCGAAACCGGTATGACCTGACCCTCTTTTTTACCGGGGGCCTACGCGTCGATCGGAAAACGCGCCCCGCCTCGATTACAGCAAGAGGATTTGTGAATAGGAGAAGCTGTTTTCGGACCGCAGCATTTGCCTCAGTGGAAACGACAAAGTCCATGAGCCATGCCATGTCAGGGCGCATCCTTGTCCGTGCGCAAGTCGAGAGGATATTGAGGTCAGTGTTCGACCCCCACTGCGCGACCGCAGCTCCAGCAAACATGCCGAAAGGCGTGGGCCGAGTCGACATCCGAATCTGGTATCGAAGTAACTTTGCCCTCATCCGTTCAGCATCGCGTTGGCTTAGTCCTGAGGACGGAATCGGCCAAGAGCATCTACGAGAGAGGCGCTGCCAACTGCCAGAGCGCGCTGAACATCCGCGTCCTCCAACAGTGACATCTGACGCTTCGGGTCAGCGAGATCCAGATATGATTGCACCGGCAAGAGGGGCGCACGCACCATAACGAAATCCATCGGCCGATGACAGCTCCGGCGCCTTCAACTGATCGTTCGTCGTGGAAGCAGCTTCGACGGCGATAGCGCGGTTCATGAGGTGGTCACCTTTCACGACAAAAGGAACAGCCGATCCCACGTTCGTTCCCACGTCCGTTGCCGCCAGCAAGCAGCACCAACGCAACGCCGGGGGCCCCATCCAGGAGTCCTGGTTGATCGATCTCCTGATTGGCGAACTCGATATTACGAAAGCCTAACAAGGACTGAGGCTGGTAGCTATCAAGGAGTTGCCTGACAAGAATTCGGCTAGCGTCGACGAAAATCAGGGGAGCCAGTGTCGTTCGCGAAACGCAGTGTGATAGCCAGGAGGCCGGCGACACCATGGCAGAAGGTTGGAGAGTCGATGCGACGGGTTGCGATTGGCCGGCGGAACACGTCCTCCATCGCAGAGATGGCCAAGTCGCGATAGTCACTGCGATCGAGCGCCTCGCCCGCTAGCCAAAGGGACCGCGCAACACCAGGGCTTCCGTAGCACCAGGCGCAACGACTTGGCCCATCCGGAGAAGACTCGGAGTTGCTCGCCTGCACATAGGCGTTTGCCGACGTGTCTGTTTTGACGATCGACACTGCGTTTGGCCAGTTAACCCCCCAAGAGTCGTCACGACGGTTCTGAGTAAGCCAGTCAGCAATGCGCGCGATCGCGTGCCGCAGGCCGGGGTGGGACGAACCGGCCTGGAGTCCCAGAGACGTGTTTGGGCGAGGGAACGAGAAGGATCGGTGACAGACCACCCTGGAATTTTGCTCCATGTCCTTTCGAGCTGGTTCCCACGACGCCCGAGGCTGCGTCGCTGAATCCGGACACCCCGGTTCCGGTGTGACTGTGGCCTTCAACCCCGTTTCCAGTCTTCGTCTTGCCGATGATACCGGAACCGTCTCCCAATTCCGAGCCGGAGCCGAGGAAGGAGAGGCCGATGATGCCGTCCCCATTGGCGTGATTCGTGCCCTGGACACCGGCGCCGGAGCCGAAGCTTCTGCCCAGCACGCCGATTTCATCCATACTCAGTCCCACGACTCCAATGGCGCCGCTGCCCTCGCCCTCACCGTGGACGCCGGTTCCGTGACCGGAATAGCCGTACACACCCTTTCGTTTTAGGTATGCGCCTGGACCCCGATGGTTCCGCCGAAGAAGTCTCCGCCGATGGCGCTCGTACTGTACCCCTGGATAGCCGTGGCATTGCTTGCCTGGGCATAGATTCCTTGTGCGAGCGAGCCACCATCCGCTTTGATGGCGTAGCCAGTGCTACCCGGGTTGACAGTGGCGCTGACACCGATGTCACCCGTGCCGGAGACTCCGGTCCCGCCGATGCCTGAGTTCCCCTGCACTCCTACGTTTCCGCCTGAACCAGCCACTCCTACTTGACCACCGGAACCGGAAACTCCCGTGCCTTGGGTCTTATCACACACGCCGTTGATGCCGACGCCGTCGGTGGCGGTGCTCTTGCCCTGGATGGCGGGGTGAATACCGTTTCCGGCTGTCTTCGCGTTAACACCAATGCCCGAAGTGCTGTTCGCGGATATGGCGTCACTCGTGCCACTGGTAGCGAGAACACCTATACCAGATGCGCTGTAGGCGGATACTCCAACGACGCCGCCGGAACCATAGACTCCGATATTGGGGCCTCCGCCGCTCACGCCTTGTGAACTACCGAGGCCCGAGACCCCAACGCCGAACAGGGGAGCATTCTTATTGTCCACGGGCGCGGCGTTTACTCCGGTATGGTTGGAGGCGGGAGACGGCCCTATCGCGTTGTAGCTGGCCGCGGTTGAGGCAGTTGCGGCTTCTGCTTTACTCGGGCGGAGAGCCGCGCCGGTCGCCACACCCGCTAGGCCGGCGGCGACTATCTTGAGCATGCCGCTGCGCGAAAAGTGGCTGCGTGTGGATGGCGGTTGAAAATCATAATGGTTGGTTGAGTTGGATCGAACGCTGGGCTTCATAGTAGAGCCTCCTATCGGCTGTGTCATATTCTGCATCTTTCCGGTCGCGAATTCTTCGTTTTGACGAGCGGATGACTATCGTCCACTTAGCCGCTATACAGAGATGCTGTAATTCGTGCAATTGTTTGACTCGTTGGACTCTGCCACTTCTTGTGAAACATCGGCGCACATATTCAGATCGTAGGTCTCTCCAGCCATGAATGTTGGTAGCGAAACCTGCACCAACGACCCCGATCCGGGTTGGAGGGCGGGCGTGGAAGGCTGCCACGATCCAACGAATTGACCTTGAGGATCGGCCGAGTCATGCAGTGTCACACCAGTCAGCGAAGAGCCAGCGGCACCGGAGCCTCCGTTGTACGGATTGATGCAGAGTGTAGATGAGAATCCCGCCTGGGGAATGATTTGGTTGCCGCCGCAGTCTGAGCCGCTCACGAAGTAATACGTGTAACTCCAGAGATCGGGAGCCGGCGCTGGGTACACCGACAACGTTGCCGAGACCGAGTGTGAACCTTTCGACCCCGTAATCATGGCATGCGTGAGGGAATTCGCTTGATGATGATGCCGTAGTAGTCCTGGTCGATCCAGTCTGAACACTCGTGGTCGCCGATGCGGAAGCGGCAGGTGAGTTGCTGGTCAGGTTGACCGTATGGCCACGGCGCCGGCCCCGAAATCTTGATCTTGGCGGTCGAGTTACTGCCACCGTTCACTGATGTGGGATTGAGCGATATCGAGGTTATGACGGGCGCTGAGATGCTGACGTTGGTCGTTACAGCCTTGCCTCGATAACTTGCCGAGAAGGTGACTGGCGCATCGGCCGGGACGGGAAAGGTCGGAAGTGCCACGTTGTTGTTGAAGTGGCTGAAGGTAACGGAACCAGAAGGAGCCGCGGAGGGATTGCTGCTTGCGATAGGAATCGATACTACACCCGGCCGGCGGCGTGCCGTCGAAGTAGACGTTGCAGTGGAATGATGATCCTCCTGTTATTGAGGTCGGGTTCGAACAACCGATTCCAGAAATGTTCGCCGGAACCACGGTCAGGATAGCGCTGGCCGAGTCGAATGCGTTGCTGTGCGCCATGATTGTGGCAGAGGCGCTAGCAGCGACGCCGGCAGGCTCACGGATATGATGCCGAAGGCCGAACCCGCGGGCACATTCACGAGCGCTGGCGGCGCGGCCAAGGCCTGATTGCTGCTGGACACGGCAACGGCGAAACCGCCCGCGGGAGCTGGACCGTTCAATTGAATGACACACCAGCAGCCATTCCCGCTGATAGTAGGATTCACAATTCCCACGGACTTAACGCTGGGCGGCGATACCCGGAGATCAGCAGATCGCCGAACGCCGCGCAGCATTGCAAGATTCTGCGAGGCGGTGATGGTGGCGACCGCTCCGAAGGAATGACGTTACGGTTGATGTCGTTGGGAAGAGTCGTGACAATTACTGTCGACGTCCTACTGCCGGCGGGGACCGTTACGGTTGACGGTACGGTCGCCAACTCGGCGTTGCTGCTGGACATGAATAGCGTCTGGCCCTTCAGCGTGGCGGCGGAACTAAGCGTCACGGTGGCCGTTATGCTGTTCCGCCTACTACCCCGGTCTGGCTGAGAGCTGATTGAGGTGAGTAATGGTGTCGCGGCTGCCGAGGCCGCTGTCGGTGCGCGTTAGCGTGCCCGCCGTGAGGGCGAGTATGATCGCGGCGGCGATGGTGAGCGTTGATCGTCGTGGCATGGGTCCAATTGCTCCGATAGGATTTGGTAGATCGGTGCAATCGCACCGTCACCGTCATCCTGACGGGAGGCTGTGACCAAAGTGTGAACACGATAGCGGCATACTCGGCGCCGGTCCTGCGTGCCACTTCCACGTTGGTCTGATGGTTAATCCTCCTAGTGCTCGTCGGGAATCTATAGCCAGGCCTTGGCACCCATTCGCCGGAATAACTGACGAGATTTCCGGTTGTGATCGTCACATTGGGTCCTCTGGCCTGCGCCAAGCCGTCGTGTGCGCGTCCTTGTGCGTACAGGTCTCCCATAGCAAGCGCCAAATCAAGCGCCTCCGTCAGTGCCTCGGACAGACCTGCCTCGATTCATCCCCCGCAGAGTGCACTCGCCCGAGCACCAGTAGCGCCTCCTTAGTTTCGCCGCTCATGCCGTCTTGCCGGCTCCGGTTTAGCGCTTCTTCCACGCTCGCGACAGCTTCCGCGTGCCGGTCGATACCAGCTTGAGATAGAGCGAACAAGGGCAGAGAGTGCCGCGCGATCGAACTCACTTGCATCAATAAGAAGAGGCCTTGAAGTTTGTCGTGAGCATCGGCATACCGTTTCGCTACGAGATCGGCCTCGGCCAAGCCGGTCGCGGCAAACACTTCAGCCTGTTGGTCTCCACCTATCCTTGCCGGGTCAGTCGCCCGATTGAGAAGCCCGACCGCCATCGCGCTCCGTCCGCAATACAACTCCAAGCGCCCCAGATGAATCAGGGGGTAAGTCGAGTACCACGATTCGGGGAGTGAATCGGCTTCGGTCCGCGCCAGTTCGAGATGGTCTCGCGCCTCTTGCCATCGGCCGACCGCCATCAACGAGACTCCAACGGCCGACTCGGCGAAGATAATCCGGTGTGGGTCATTCATTTGGCGGACAATGGCCAAAGCCCGCGAATGATGGCCTAATGCATCTTCCAGCCGGCCTTCCATCCCATCGACTTCGGCCAGGTTGGCGACGGCGACCTGAACAATTGCGAGATCTCCACATCGTTCACCCAGCCTGATCGCTTCTCGGAGTCCTTCAGTCCCTTTAGAGATCTCGCCGAGACTGAACACGTTGACGGCTTGGGCCAGCAGAGTTCCGCATGGAGTTGCTCATTCAATCGAACAGGCGGCAACTTCAGCGCGGCCGTAGCGGCACCGGCACCTTCCTCATACTTACCTACTGTTGAGTACAAAGCGGCAAGCGCGCACAGCAGGAAGGCAAGTCCTTCATTGGCTCTCTCGGCACGAAGAGTATCACGCATGTCCTCCGCTTGTGAAATGGCGGCGGCGGCGCTCCCTCCGACCGGGAGACTTTGGCGATGAGCGCCATAACACGGCCAGCGGCATCCCAGCTTTCATGTTCCACATGCCCCTCGAGGCACTCTTCTAGAACCTCACGCGCGCCGCCGAATTCACCCATCCGAAGCCGAACTCGGCCCAGCTTCTCCAGGAGCCGTAACCTCGACACGAAATCGGTATCGTCGGCCGTATAAAGACCCCGTAGATACTTGGTCTCGGCTGCGTCATTCGCAAACAGTCGAGCAGCTTGATCGCCGGCCGGCTCGAGGTAAATGAAGGCCCGTCGGCGGTCATCCGCCCGATCAAAGTGATAGGACAGAGCCTGAACATCGTGCGGCCGAGCCTTCTCCAGATGATTTCCGACGGCTGCAGTGAAGTACACGTCTTCGCTGCTTTCGACATCGACTCATACGTGGCAACACGGAATATCGGATGATGAAACGCGTAGCCGTCTCTACGTTCATCGATGATGCCCTGGCCCATAAGCGACTCCGTAGATTCGAGCACCGCGGCATTGTTAACCGAATCTCGTGAGCCAAGGCTGTAATCGGAAACTATTGCCGCCACGTCATCGAAGGCACAAGGTTGCTCCAAGGTCGACGCCACTTGGGCGACCACTTGTGCCGTCTCGTCCAGCCGGCCGACACGTTGGCGCACAAGGTCGTGCAGGAGTGATGGAAGCGTGTGATTGCCGGCGGCTCCCTCCACATTACCTCGCGCTAGCTCGAGGGTGAACAGGCCTAAAGTGAGTAGCTTGAAGTATTTTAGGGATGATAAGCAGAAACCTTGGATTGGGGATCGTTTGGAGGGATCGATAGAACTTACGACACCACCCCCTCACCCTAACGGAAGGCTCGCCTGACTTGAAATTGTGAACCGAGCAAACATTGGACTGGGCATGTTCAAAGACGGATTTGCGAACATGTCTGCCGGCGGCCGTATCTTTGTCCACCGTCATCCACACTCATGCGGCGATCTTGGCGAATTCAAGAAAGCAATGTCCGTGGACGCGCCCAAGCCGTACAGCGCATGTCTGAAGATTGAAGACCCGGTAGGCCTACTGAAGACGATCATGACCCAAGGTGAAGTGTTGACGACGAAAACTTCTGTGAAATCCGCGATCGTCTTTACCTTGATGATATGACAATTAACCTAAAACGCACTCCAATGGATAACGAACTATTATTCAAATTAGAGCAACGTCTGGGCCGGATCCATGCCAAGCAGCGACTGGGAATCGAAACCGATCATGAAGCCCAGATCTTCGGTCAGGGCCTCAACTTCTTTCATATCGAGAACTGGTATTCCATTCATTCGTTCATTCGAAAAGTCCTGAAGCTATCCGGCCTCTATTGGCGTGGGCGCCGAAATGCCGAGCACGTCATCGTCAAGCAGAACACTATCGAGTGCGCCAATTTGCCGCCGCGCTTTGACGGCTTCACGATCCTTCATATCAGCGATACGCATGTCGATATGAATGAGCGGGCCATGCGGCGGCTTATCGAACTACTCCCTGGCCTGAATTACGACTTATGCGTCCTGACTGGCGACTATCGCGGCAAGACGTTCGGCGCCTTCGACGCCACGCTGCAAGGCATGGTGCGGATAATAGCTAATCTAAAGCAGCCCATTCTTGGCGTACTCGGCAACCACGATACTATCCAGATGCTGCCCGGACTTGAGGCCATGGGCATACGAATGCTGCAAAATGAATGTGAGACGATCAGACGCGGCGATCAGCAGATCTTCGTCGCGGGAATCGACGATGCGCATTATTTCAGGGTGGACAATATCGAAAAAGCGGGGTCGCCGGTTCCCGACGGCGCATTCTCTATCCTGCTGTCTCACACACCGGAAATCTATCGCCAGGCCGCACATGCCGGGTTTGATTTGTTGTTGAGTGGACACACGCATGGAGGACAGATCTGCCTTCCGGGATCGATCCCAATCACACTCGACTCCGTGCTGCCGCGACGGATGGGAGCTGGCGCGTGGCGCTACCGCGACATGATCGGCTACACGTCCGTGGGCGCCGGATCGAGCATCATTGCCGTGCGATTCAATTGCCCACCGGAGATCACGCTGCATCGGCTGTGCCGGTCCAGCGACTGATTCAGTCCGGCTCATCCCGTAGCCGCAACATATAGAGCGCCCTGTAGTTAACCCCCAAAGGTCCTAAGTTGAATTTCGTGGTGTCCTATGGCGTGCGTGGCGCGCTGGCTGCTGACGATGCACTCAGCGATCTCGGCGCGCGGAAGTTTCGCGTCCGGCAGACCCCGGGCTGAAGGTGCACGCTGCCTCTCTCGAAGCCGAAATGCTCAAGCGGAGAATGTTTTTCGGGCGGCCAGCCCGTTAGCGGCAGCGATGGTGAAAACAAACGCGAGGCAGCGAAGATTTTGAAGACCGCGGTGCCGGCGCTAGAGAAGATCCGCGACCAGCATCAGTCTGAGAGCTTTCGCAACTCGGCCGCAAAATATCTTCGCTTTTTTGCAAGCGAGGTCGCAAGCGGCAACTGACCTGTGGTCCGCTGCGACAAGCCACGCTGGCCCAGTCCTACGGTGGCCGCGAGTGCCGACAGCCCTGCAAAAAACCGGACACGTCAGCGACTCCTTGCCGAAGGATCAGAGGGAACAGGGGAAGACCGCTGCTGAGCGCACGGGAACTGCTTGGACGTGTTTTCCTTAGCAACTTCAGCGGGTGCGCTAATCAACAGTGGCCGCCAAAGAGCCCAAACTCGCGTCCAGGGCCTTGCTGTCGAGACTAGAGCATGATGAAATGAGATTTAAATTGTCGCGGCAACGGAAGTGCGCTCCCGCCCCCTTTTGCGTGTCTTGCTTGGAAGCTTCCCGGATTGGCTTTTGCGAGACGTGCCCCGGCTACAGGAAGTGTTGGCGGGCCACGATCATAGGAAGGGAATATGCTGAAACAGCTTCTCGCGCCACAGCTTGTCGGCATTTATGTTCTCGCCGCATGCGCTATTTATGTGCATTTCCGCGGTCGCCAGCGTCTTCGGATCGGGCGCCAGCTCGGCGACCACTCGACGTTCCTCGCCCCTTACAACGTGCTGATGTACGCGGGCTCGGCGGTTCCGAACGAGCCGGTGGTTCCAGTTGATCGCTTTCCTGAACTGGCAAAACTTCGGGACAATTGGGAGACCATCCGTGACGAGGCGGTGAAGCTCTTCGATGAAGGCTTCATCCGGGCAGCAGCAAAGAACAACGACTGGGGTTTCTATTCGTTCTTCAAAAGCGGCTGGAAGCGGTTTTACCTGAAATGGTACGATGACTTTCTTCCTTCGGCACGCACGCTGTGCCCGAAGACAGTCGAGCTCTTGAATTCAATTCCAACTGTCCATGGTGCAATGTTTGCAATGCTGCCGGCCGGCGGCAAGCTTGGTGCGCATCGTGATCCGTTCGCCGGCTCGCTGCGTTATCACCTCGGATTGGTAACCCCCAATTCGGAAAGATGCCAAATCCTGGTCGATGGCGTGGAATGCGTTTGGCGAGATGGACAAGCTTTCATGTTCGATGAGACTTTCATCCACGCTGCCGAGAATGCGACCGATCAAAATCGGATCATCCTGTTCTGCGACGTCGAACGGCCGATGAAGTACGGGTTTATGACCGCAATCAATCGTTGGGTCAGCCACCACATCGTCAAGGCCTCTGCTACCCAGAATGTGGACGGCGAGCATGTCGGCGTGCTCAACAGGGTGTTCGGCTGGCTCTACGAGATCCATTTGGCCGGACGCCGGGTTAAGGAGTGGAACCGCAAAGTCTACTACGCGCTCAAATATTCTCTGACCGCAGTGGTCCTCGGCCTCATTGTCGCCTCTGCCTTGAGGTGATGCGGTAGAACGGCGACGCGTGATGGCGGCTTAAGGCCGGATGACGGTTGGTCTTGTGGCTTAGGCTTAGGCTTAGGCTTAGGCTTAGGCTTAGGCTTAGGCTATTCCGGCTTGCCAATGGTTACCTTTAGGGTGCCGACGCCGTCGATCCCGCATTCGATTCGGTCGCCTGGCAACAGCGCCGCGACACCCGCCGGCGTTCCCGTCATGATGATGTCGCCGGCGCCTAGCGAGACCTGCTCGGACAGTTTGGCGATGATCTCCGGCACGCTCCAGATCAACTCCGTGAGGTCGCCCTTCTGGCGCTCGGTGCCGTTGACCGAAAGCCAGATCTTTCCCTTGGCCGGATGGCCGATTTTCGATGCCGGCTGCAGCGCGCCGCAGGGCGCAGAATGATCGAACGACTTGCCGACTTCCCAGGGCCGCTCCTTCTTGCGCGCGGCGAGCTGCAGATCGCGCCGGGTGAGGTCTATTCCGACGCCATAGCCGTAGACGTGGTCGAGCGCCTTGTCGGGGGAAATGTTGGTGCCGCCGCTCTTCATCGCGACGATCAATTCGACTTCGTGATGCAGATCCTTGGTCAGCGGCGGGTAGGGGATCGTAGCGCCATCAGGCTCGAGCATATCGGCGTGCTTAGCGAAGAAAAACGGCGGTGCGCGCTCATCGTTTCCCATCTCGCGGATGTGTTCGAGATAATTTCGCCCGACGCACCAGATGCGGCGAACCGGAAAAGATTTTGTGTCGCCGGCAACCGGGATCGAGGCCTGCAGTGGGGGGGATATGACGAAGGACGTGGCGTTCATGAATGCTTCTCGGCAGGGTTTAAGGACCGGAAACTCGGCTCGTAGCTTTACGCGGTTGCGCTGATCGGCGCCACAGTGAAGGGGCCGGCGTCGCGGTGCTGGATTCGGAAGAACGACGCGTAGCGCCCGCCGCGGCGGAGCAAGTCGTCATGCCGTCCGCGCTCGACGACCTCGCCGGCCTCCACCACCAGGATGGCGTCGGCGTGCATGACGGTGTGAAGGCGATGGGCGATGACGATGGTGGTGCGGTTTTGACAGAGATGTTCGATCGCTTCCTGCACCTGTTTTTCCGATTCCGAATCCAGCGCTGCGGTTGCTTCATCAAGCAGGATGATCGGCGCATTCTTCACCAGCGCGCGGGCCACCGCGACGCGCTGACGCTGGCCGCCGGACAATTGCGTACCGTGCTCGCCGACGGGCGTATCGTAGCCGAGCGGAAAGCCCATGATGAAGTCGTGCGCGCAGGCCGCCTTTGCGGCGGCCACGATCTCGGCTTCGGTCGCACCGACCTTGCCGAACGCGATGTTCTCCCGGATGGTGTCGCGGAACAGATAGACGTCCTGCCCGACATAGGCGGTCTGCTGGCGAAGCGATCTTCGCGACACTCCGGAAATCGCCTGGCCGTCGATCAGGATGTCGCCATCGGTCACGTCATAGAACCGCAGCAGCAGCGCCAGGACCGTCGATTTGCCGCCGCCGGAGGGGCCGACCAGCGCCGTGACTTTGCCGGGCTCCGCAACAAAACTCATGCGGTTGAGTACCGTCTCGTTGGCGCGATAGGCGAAGCTGACGTCGCGCAGTTCGATCCGGGCATCGGATAGCTTCAGCGGCGGTTTGTCGTCGTCGGACAATTCGCTGGCGGGACGGTCGACAACTTCCAGGAGCATCCGCGCGCCGACCAGATTGCTGTTCAACTCGATGTTGAGCCGCACCAGGCGTTTGGCCGGCTCGGTAGCCAGCAGAAAGGCCGTGAGGAAGGAAAAAAACTGCCCCGGGGTTGCGCCCAGCGCAACCACGCTATAGCCGCCATATAATAGGCCGCCGGCGACCGCGAAGCCGCCAAGCATCTCCATCAGTGGGCTCGAACGGTTGAATACCCGCGCCATCTTGTTAGCGTTGCGCTCGACCGCCGCAATGCTGGTATCGATCCGCTGGCGCATGGCCTCTTCTAACGTGAACGCCTTCACGGTGCGGATGCCCTGTAGAGATTCCTGCATAATCTCCAGAATGTCGGCGGTGCCGGTGAACTGGTCAAGAGCCAGCCCCTTGATGCGCTTGACTAGCTTGCGCAGCACCAGCATCGCCGGCGGCGTCACCACCAATCCCAGCAATGACATGATGGGATCCTGCATCACCATGACGACGGTGAGGCTGATTAGAAGCAGGAGGTCCCGTCCGATCGCGTTGATCAGCGAATTGAGAACGTCGGTGATGGATTTCGCACCCGCCGTCAGTCGTGCCAGAAATTCGGAGGAATGCCGCTCGGAAAAAAATCCGACGCTTTCGCTCATCAGCTTGGCAAAAAGCGCCCGCTGGTTGCTGGCGAGGATCGCGTTGCTGATCTTCGACAGGATCACGGTGTGGCCGTAGGTCGAGGCACCCTTGAGCATGAAGAGCAGCACGGTCACGCCCGACAGGATTGCGATGCCGTGGACGTTCTTCTCGACATAGGCCTTGTTGATGACCTCGCCGAGGATATAGGCCGAGCCGGCGGTCGCCGCCGCCGAGACCCCCATCAGCAGGAATGCCAGCAGGTACCGCCGCCAGTAGGCGGCTCCCTGTTCCATGATCAGACGGCGGACCAGGATCGCGGCGCCATAGGGGTCGTCAGTGATCTTCTTTGGAAATTCGGTCATCCGCGTTCCATTGACAGCGCTGGGCGGATATCGCCGGCGCGTCAGGGCTAAAACGAAACGACTCCTTGCCCGCTCTATCGGGGTTTTTCAAGCCAAATCAGGGCTTGCGCGGAACGACATTTTAGGCCGATGTCGCGAGCTGCAGCTCGCCTTGGACCGTGCGAACTGGCCACTATGCTTGACGTTGGGTATAGGGAATGCGCGAAACGGGGCCCGAACGTTGCGAATGGATAACATTTCCGCTGACAGTCTGCAGCTGATCGTGCCGAATCTGCACAGGCGCTATTCGGGCGTCACCGCGACTAACCGCATGGTGGCGCCAAAACTTGCTCGATTTTTTCGCGCGGCATGGCTTGGTCCCGATGCGCCCGATGGCATCGCGCGGACGCGAGTAGCGGAGCTCTTGAAATTACGGCGCCGCCGCATGCCCTTGATCTGGCACGCGCGGCGAAACAACGAGATGATCGTGGGCGTAGTGCTGCGATCGCTCGGCTGGCCGCTGAAACTGGTGTTCACCTCGGCGGCACAACGGCACCACACCTGGATCACGCGGTGGCTGATCGACCGGATGGACGCGATCATCGCGACTAGCGATATCTCGGCGTCGTTTCTCAAACGAGAGGCCACGGTGATTCCGCATGGCGTCGATACCGATCGCTATGCGCCGCCGGCCGATCGCATGGCGGCGTTCGCTCAAACCGGATTGCCGGGCCGCTACGCCATTGGATGCTTCGGCCGGCTGCGCGCGCAGAAAGGCAGCGATCTGTTTGTGCAGGCAATGTGCCGGCTGCTGCCGCGCTATCCTGATTTCGCCGCGGTGCTGGTCGGCGCCGTCACCGCCGAGCATGCGTCGTTCGCGAACGATCTGAAAAACCGGATCGAGGCCGCGGGGCTGCAATCGCGCATTGTCATCACGGGTGAACTTCCGATCGAGGACGTGCAGCGTTGGTACCAGCGGCTGACGATCTACGCGTTCACCTCGCGCAACGAGGGCTTTGGATTGACGCTGATCGAGGCGATGTCGGTAGGCGCGGCGCTAGTGGCGTCGCGCGCGGGCGCCGCGGAGCTCGTGGTTGAGGATGGCGTGACCGGCGTACTGACGCCGCCAGGCGATGTCGATGCGTTGGTGGCGGCGCTTGAGCCTCTGATGCGCGATCCCGCATCTGCTGCTCAGATGGGTCAGCGGGGGCGCGCGCGGGTGTTGGAAAAATTCAGTCTCGATGTGGAAGCCGCGGCGATCGCCGAGCTCTATAGGACCCTGGTCTGAGCCATCACACCCGCCACAAATGCATCGAGGTCGCCGCCGGTGAACAGGAAGCCCGGCAAGCCGGCGGCTTCCGCCGCCTCGATATCGGTCGGACGGTCGCCAATCACAAAACTGCCCTGGTGACGTACCGGCCAGTGCTCCATCAGATCGTGAATCATCCCCGGCGCGGGTTTGCGCCAGTGATGGTCTTGCAGATAGCCCGCGACCGTTCCAGCCGGATGATGCGGGCAGTACCTGACATCGTCGACCCGGGCGCCCTGCGCGGCTAGTTCGGCAATCATCCACTCGTGCAGTGTGTTGAGATCGTCCTCGGTGAAGAAGCCGCGCGCCACGCCGGATTGATTGGTGAAGAAGAACACGAAATAGCCGGCATCGTTCAGCCGCCGGATCGCCTTCGCTGCATTCGGCATCCAGCGAATTCTCTCCTGTGTGCCCATATAGCCGGCGTCGTGATTAATGACGCCGTCGCGATCGAGAAATGCGGCGGGCCGGGGCGCGGAGCAGGCGGACTCGACGCTGCTCATTTTTTCGAAGCCTCGCGCATCAGGGTCTGCTCGATCTGATCGCAAATGCCGTGTGCAACAGCGAGGTGTATTTGCTGGATCACCGGCGTGTCATGGCTGGGCGCTACCAACAGGTGGTCGCAAAGGGACCTGAGTGATTCACCCTTGCTGCCAGTAAAGCCGATGGTAACAAGCCCGCGTTGCCTGGCGGTGCGTAATGCCGCCAGAATGTTCGGCGAACGACCCGAGGTGGATAGTGCCAGCAGCACGTCACCGCACTGGCCGAGCCCCTCGACCTGTCGCGTGAACACCTGTTCGAATCCGTAATCATTGGTGATGGCTGTTAACGCCGACGTGTCGGTGGTCAGCGCGATCGCGGCGTAAGCGGGCCGGTCCTGTTTGTAGCGGCCGACGATCTCCGCAGCTATATGCTGGGCATCGGCGGCGCTGCCGCCATTGCCGATGATCAAGAGCTTGTTGGCCGAGCGCAGCGCCGCGATGATAGCCGCCGCAATCTCGCGCGCGGTGGCGAGCAGCGCCGGGTCCTGCGCCGTTCGCTGCAACGCTGCGAGCGATCGTTCAAAATGCGCGGCGATCGGGTCTTTCAAATCTTGCTTCAAGACGCACCGTCAGGGTTGCCGTCAGCTTTCGTAATGATCGCGTCGCGGCTGCGCAAGCTCGCAGGCTTAATGCGCAACGCGTGCCCCGGCCTCGGTCAGCACGCGCCCGGCAATCGCGACCACGTCGGATGCAGGAATGTCCCGCATGCAGCGATGGTCGTTCATGGTGCAGACCGGACGGTGGCAGGGCTGGCATGGCACGGTGGTCTTGGTCTGTACCGTCGCCGCAAGCCCGTTCAGGGGCGCCCAGTGATAGGGGCTGGTAGGGCCGAAAATGCCCATGGTCGGCGTACCCAGCGCGGCCGCGATATGCATCAAGCCGGAATCGTTGGAGATTGCAACATCAGCGGCTGCCATCGCCAAAATACCATTGCGCAGATCGGTACCGGTGAGGTCGCGGACGCGCGGGCCGCCGGCGGCGATGATTTCCGCGGCCAGCGCCTTTTCGCCGGGGCCGCCGATCACCCAGACATCCAGTCCATATTCGGCCAATAGCCGCGCGGCCTCCGGGTAATAGGTCCAGCGCTTGGAGGCGCCGACCGATCCCGGAGCCAGCGCCACGGCAGCACCGGTGCCCAGCCCGTTCGCTTGCCGCCAGCGCTCCGCTTCCCCGGTCGGAACATTAAGCTGCGGCACCGGCCATTCCGGCGGCACCGGGGTTCCCTCCGGCAGTGCCAGCGCCGCATTCTTGTCGATGAAGCGGGGCAGGGCCTTTTCGCCCCAGCGCCAAAGATTGATCAAGCCGAATCTGGCTTCGCCAACGAAACCCACCCGTTCCGGAATCCCGGCGAGCGCGGGGGCAATTGCCGATTTCCAGGTGCGAGGCAGGACAATTGCGGTGCCGTAGTTTCGAGCCCGCAGCTGCGCCGCCAGCTCCCATTGCCTGACCACCGCAAGGCGGCTGCGGGGCAGGTCCCATACGATACCTGAGCGAACGCCGTGCATGTAATCGACCAGCGGGGCGCACAGGGAAGTGGCCAGCATATCGATGGGCCGATTGGGCCAGCGCTGTTTCAGGACGCGTACCACCGTGTGGCCGCGCACGAAGTCGCCAATCCACATGTAAGGAACGACGAGAAGGGGCCGGGTATCGTCCTTCTCCTGCACTGGGCTCTCATGTATTGAATTCATGTTCATATCTTTAGGGCTTTTTGGTGTCACTGCACGATCCAGTCGGTAACTGCTCCTCTCCGGCAGGTAAAGTCGTTGGTCCGAACGGCCCAGTCTTCATCACGCCTGATGCGCAAGTTGCCTGCCGGCCGGGTCTGGGGCAAAGGTGGCGTCGCACAATCAGGGCAGGGTTAGAAATGTTGCTGGTGACCGGGGGCGCCGGTTTTATTGGATCGAACGTCGTGGCCGCGTTGAACGAGGCGGGCCGTGCCGACGTGACCGTCTGCGACATGCTCGGCCATGACGGCAAATGGCGCAATCTCGCCAAGCGGCAGCTCGCCGACATAGTGCCGCCGGCCGAATTGCCGGAGTGGCTGAAAGGCCGCCGGTTAGATGCCGTCATCCACCTCGGCGCCATTTCGGAAACCACCGCCACCGACGGCGATCTCGTGATCGAGACCAATTTTCGACTATCAATGCGGCTACTCGCCTGGTGCACGGCCACCGTAACGCCGTTCATTTATGCCTCCTCGGCATCGACCTATGGCGATGGCGCGCAGGGATTTCGCGACGACCAGTCAGTTGCCGCGCTGAAGACCTTGCGGCCAATGAATTTGTATGGCTGGAGCAAGCATCTGTTCGACTTGGCCGTCGCCGAGCGCGCCGCCAAAGGCGAGAAGCTGCCGCCGCAATGGGCCGGCCTGAAGTTTTTCAACGTGTTCGGCCCCAACGAATATCACAAGGGCGCGATGATGAGCGTGCTGGCGCAGCGCTTCGACGATATCAAGGCCGGCCGGGCCGTGCAGCTGTTCAAATCCCATCGCGAAGGGGTCGCCGACGGCGATCAGCGGCGCGATTTCATCTATGTCGACGACGCGGTGCGGGTGATGATGTGGCTATTGGCGACGCCATCGATCAGCGGCATTTTCAACGTCGGCACCGGCAAGGCCCGCAGCTTCAAGGATTTGATAGTCTCGGCCTATGCCGCGCTCGGCACAGTTCCGAATCTCCAGTACATCGACATGCCCGAGCAAATTCGCGGCAGCTACCAATACTTCACTCAAAGCGATGTCGATCGGCTGCAGCGGGCCGGCTACAACGGCGGCTTCACCGCGCTGGAAGACGCGGTCGAGACTTACCTCAAGGGTTTTCTCGACCGCACCGATCGTTTCCGTTGACGGCGCAAGAGATAACGGGTTCCAATGTTCGATTTTGACGCCCTTTCGCATGCGATTGTCCGCCAGACGGTACTCTGCGTCGGCGACGTCATGCTCGATGAATTCGTCTACGGCGAGGTGTCGCGGATTTCCCCGGAAGCGCCGGCGCCGGTGATTGCGGTCCAGCGCAGTGAGACCAATATCGGCGGCGCCGGCAACGTCGCGTGTAACATCGCCTCGCTCGGGGCGCGCTGCATCTTCGTCGGGCTGGTCGGCGAGGACGAGGCGGGTGCGAAACTGAAAACTGCACTGGCGCAGCAGAACCTAATCGAAAGCGTGCTGGTCTGCGATCCCTCGCGGCCGACGACACGAAAGGTGCGGTTCGTGTCCGAGCATTTCTCCACCCACATGCTGCGCGCGGACTGGGAATTGGCACAGCCGGCCTCCGCTGAAATCGAGCAGAATTTGATCAACGCCATCGTGCCGCTGTTGCCCCGCGCGGATATTGTGTTGCTGTCCGACTATGCCAAGGGCGTGCTGACCGCCCGCGTGATCCGCAATGTCATCGAGGCCGCGCGCAAGCTCGGCAAGCGCGTGATCGTCGATCCCAAGAACGTCAATTTCGCAATCTATCGCGGCGCGACGCTGCTCACGCCTAATTGGAAGGAATTCGCGGAGGCAAGCCGTAGCCGCGCCGACACCGCAACCAGTATCGCCGAGGCCGCGCATGACGCGATGCAGCTTGCGGGGTGCGAAGCCATGCTGATCACTCAAAGCGAGCACGGCATGACCCTGGTGCCGCGCAACGGCGAGGCCATCCATGTCCCGGCTCACACCGTCAAGGTGCGCGATGTTTCGGGCGCTGGCGATACCGTAGCAGCGGCGCTCGCGGTTTCGCTTGCGGCAAGGGCTGATTGGGAGACCGCCCTGCGGATGGCGAACGCGGCGGCCGCGGTTGCGGTCAGCAAGAAGGGCACCGCCATTGTGACATCGGCGGAGCTGCGACGAAAAATTCTACCGCATGCTTTCCTCGCAGCTGAAGAAAAGATCATCGCGGCAGGTGGCGATCTCGAATCGCATCTTCTGGATTGGCGCAAACAAGGATTGCGGGTCGGGTTCACCAACGGCTGCTTCGATATTCTGCATCCCGGCCACGTCAAGGTTTTGACCGCGGCGCGCGGTGCCTGCGATCGTCTCATTGTCGGCTTGAATAGCGACGCCTCGACAAAACGGCTGAAGGGCAAGGGACGCCCGGTTCAGGACGAGCGCGCGCGGGCGGAAGTGCTGGCGGCGCTGGAGGCAGTCGATCTCGTTGTCCTGTTTGAGGAGGATACGCCGATCAAATTGATCAAGCAGATCAAGCCGAGCGTGCTGGTGAAGGGCAGGGACTATACCCGCGACCAGGTCGTCGGCCACGACATGGTCGAAGCCTATGGCGGCGAGTTGCTGCTGGTCGAGGTCTTGCCCGGCTTCAGTACGACATCTCTTGTCGATCGCGCGCGCGGATGCAAGACGTGAGCGCGGTGGCAAGAGAGTCCGTGATAGCGTTGCTGGTGAGACGGTGGCGGGACCCGGCCGGCTGGGCGACCGCGGCGGATATTTTCGTCATCCTGATTGCCCTTTCGCTGCCCTGGTCGACGACGCTGGTCGGGATTTTCGCGGCCGCGTCGATCGTCTCGATGGCGCCGTTCCTTGACGCCAGGACTTTCCTGGAGTCGCTGAAGCGTCCGATATGTTCCTTGCCGCTTGCGCTGTTTGCGCTCGCGGTGGTTGGAACGCTCTGGTCGGATGCACCATGGGCTACGCGGCTCTACGCCATCGGCCCGCCCGCGAAACTACTGATGGTGCCGCTGCTGTTCTATCATTTTGAACGCTCTGCGCGCGGCATGCAGGTGTTCATCGCCTTCTTGGTGTCTTGTGTTTCGCTGCTGGCGATGTCCTGGATCGTCGTGTTCGATCCAAGGCTTGCACTCAAGCCTGCGGCCGACTATGGCGTCCCGGTCAAAAATTATATCGACCAGAGCCAGGAATTTGCCCTGTGCGCCGTGGCGCTCGCTTATCCGATCGTCACTCTGCTGCGCACAGGAAGAATGATGGAGGCGGTATTGCTGGGCGCAATCGCGCTGAGCTTTGTCGTTAATATGGCGTTCGTCATCGTTTCGCGCACGGCGCTGGTCACCATGCCCATCATGTTGGCGGTTTTCGCCCTGCTTCATCTGAAATGGCGAAGTATCGTCATCGTATTCTGCACCACAACTGTACTCGCGGGGTTGGCGTGGGCGGCATCCCCTCATTTGCGATCGACGAGCACGAAGTTTCTGAGGGAGTACAAGATTTATAAGGAACTAAATCAACCGACATCAATCGGCTTGCGGCTGGAATTCTGGAAAAAATCGTTGTGGTTTTTTGCCGAAGCGCCGATCATCGGACACGGTACCGGATCGACGCGAGGACTTTTCGAGCAGGCCGCCACCGGTCCCAACGTCCTCGCTAGTGGTCAAGTCATCAGCAATCCGCACAACCAGACTCTGAACGTCGCGATACAGTGGGGCGTCACCGGAATTGTTATTCTATATGCGATGTGGTTGGCACATCTGCTACTGTTCCGCGGCGACGGGCTGGTAGCCTGGATCGGATTGCTGGTCGTGGTGCAAAACATTTTCAGCTCGCTGTTCAATTCTCACATATCCGATTTCAACGAGGGATGGATGTACGTACTCGGCGTGGGCATTGCCGGTGGAATGGTGCTCAAGACAGGCTCGCGCGAAGCAACATTGGGACCGCGCAATTCTGTTAAGTCATGACGGCTGGCATGCACGCGCGCGATAGGCTATCAGCAGCCTCGCGACGGCGTAGCCGCGATATTGTTTGTTACCGGTCAGCGAAATGATGCGATTCTCAAATCTGACCTTTCGCAACGCCTTGATTGCAGCGCACGACGCATTGGCGACTGCGCTCGCGGTGTTGGCCAGTTTCTCTTTGCGTTTCGAGGGCGACGCGTTTTTCGATCGTCTACCGCTGCTCCTGCGCATCTTGCCCTATTTCGTCGCATTCAGTGTGGTGATCTGTTACACCTTCAATCTGACTACCACCAAATGGCGCTTCATTTCGTTGCCGGATGCGCTGAATATATTGCGCGTGGCGACGGTACTGACCCTCGGACTTGTGGTGCTCGACTATGTTTTTGTCGCGCCCAACGTTCAAGGCACGCCGGTGGCGCCGAATGTCCAAGGCGCGTTCTTTCTCGGCAAAGTCACCATCGTTCTTTACTGGTTCCTGGAGGTGTTTTTCCTCAGCGCCTCGCGCTTCGCCTATCGTTATTTTCGCTATACGCGGGTACGTCATCACGCCAAAGCGGAGGATGCGTCCCCGACGCTTTTGGTCGGCCGCGCATCGGACGCTGAAATTCTCTTGCGGGGAATCGAAAGTGGCGCCGTCAAACGGATCTGGCCGGTCGGCCTGTTGTCGCCGTCGAGCGCCGACCGAGGTCAGACGATCCGAAATATACCGGTGCTGGGCGGCATCGACGATATCGAGGACGTGATTGGCGATTTCGCAAGGCGCAACAAGCCGATTGCGCGCGTGGTCATGACGCCGTCGGCGTTCGCTCCTGAGGCGCGCCCGGAAGCCGTTTTGATGCGGGCGCGCCGGCTCGGGTTGATCGTCAGCCGCCTGCCGTCGCTGGAGAGCGGAGATACACCGCGATTGACAACGGTTGCGGTCGAGGACCTGCTGTTGCGTCCCAGCGAAAACATCGACTACGCGCGGTTGGAAGCGTTTGTGAGAAATAAGTCGGTCATCGTTACCGGCGGTGGCGGTACGATCGGTGCGGAGATTTGCGAACGCGTCGTGACGTTCGGTGCGGGACGATTGCTGCTGATCGAAAATTCGGAACCGGCGCTCTACGCCGCGACGGAAGCGCTGGCGGCGCACCAGACCAGTGCCGTGATTGAAGGGCGGATTGCGGATATTCGCGATCGCGAGCGCATGCTGCGGCTGATGAGCGAATTCAGGCCGGATATCGTGTTTCATGCCGCCGCCCTCAAGCACGTGCCGATTCTCGAACGCGACTGGAGTGAAGGGGTCAAGACCAACATTTTCGGAACGGTAAATGTCGCCGACGCGGCGTTGGCCGCCGGCGCCGAGGCGATGGTGATGATCTCGACCGACAAGGCGATCGAGCCGGTCTCGATTCTGGGTTTGACCAAGCGGTTTGCCGAGATGTACTGCCAGGCGCTCGATCACGATCTGGCATCTCAACCGGGCGGCAGGCCTGGAATGCGCCTGATCTCCGTGAGATTCGGCAATGTGCTGGCGTCGAACGGGTCCGTGGTGCCGAAATTCAAGGCCCAAATCGAGGCGGGCGGGCCAGTGACGGTCACGCACCCCGATATGGTCAGATATTTCATGACGATCCGCGAAGCCTGCGATCTGGTGATTACGGCCGCCACGCACGCGCTGGCGCCGGTGCGTCCGGACGTGTCGGTTTACGTGCTCAATATGGGGCAACCGGTCAAGATCGTCGATCTTGCGGAGCGTATGATCCGACTGTCGGGTCTGCAGCCGGGCCATGATATCGATATCGTTTTCACCGGGATGCGGCCGGGAGAACGCTTGAACGAAATCCTGTTCGCCACTGAGGAGCCCGCCGTTGAGATTGGTGTCGCCGGCATCATGGCGGCCAAGCCCAACGAAATGCCGATGCAGGCCCTGCGCAAGTGGATCGCGGCGCTTGAACAGGCAATCGCCAGGGATGACCGAGCGACCATCAAGGCCATCCTGAAGGATGCCGTGCCGGAATTCGGATCGTCCGCCGCTTGAGGACACGTTGGTTCAACAACGAGAGCCAAGCGGGTTCGTTGGGCGGAGATTGCGTCATGAAGGCTGACTCGGCATCCGGTCTGCAGGCGCTAAATTAGCGCACGTTTAGGGTCTCGGTGGTTTGGGCGCGCTAAATTTAGGCTCGGCAATCACACGTTTGCAGCTCGAAATGAGTCCGCCTCGATGCGCCTGCACACCTACAAGCGTCGCCGCGAAAACCGGTACATGACGAGCGCCGTAGCCAAGCCTCCAGCGATTAGAAACAAAATCCGGACCATGGCCGACTGCGTCATGATGGATCCGAACGCCAGCACCGCAAGAGTGACGTTGAGCGCGAACACCTCGCTCACCACGCGCAACACCGTAAAGCCGTTATCGGTCGCGCGCTGATAAAAATGCGAACGATGCGCTGTCCAAAACCGGTTCGCCCCTCTTCAGCCGGCGCAACAGCGTCACGGTCGCATCCGACAAATAGTATAGCGGCAGCAGCAATGCGGCGACGATTTGCTGGTTATAGGCCAGTTGCAACAAGCACCAGCCAAGCAACAGGCCGATCGGCAAGCTGCCGACGTCTCCGAGAAAGACTTTTGCCACTGGGCGGTTGAAGGGGGCGAATCCAACCATCGCGCCGCAGAGCGCTGCGGCAACAATGGTTGCCGATGGCGGAAATTCACCAAACCATCCGAGTAGGACCATCGCCGCGGTGATCGGCACCACCTCGGCGACGGTCATCCAATCCAGCCCATCCATGAAGTTGACCAGGTTCACAAACCAAAGGCCTGCCAGCAACAGCAGACCGCGTTCGATCCAGAGCGGACAGGCCGGAACGATCCTGAGCTCGCCGGGCGCCGTAAAGAGGATCGTGCCGACCGCGACCGCCTGCAGTATCAGTCGCGGCAGTACCGGGATGGATTTGACGTCGTCCGCAAATCCCACAATGGCCATGAACAGCGAGGCCGCGAAGATCGCGACCACAATGTTCAAATTCACCGCATCTGCGCAAGCAACGATGGCACCCGCGACGACCAGGGTGGCGCCGATCACCGCGATGCCGGCCCCCTGCGGGGTTGGAATGCGATGCGATGACCGCGCGTTCGGCTTTGCAAGAGCATGCCGCAGAAGCCAGGGCCGAAGCGCCCAGGTCATGGCGGCCGAAAGCATGGCCGCCGCAACGACAGCGAAAATCGATAGGAGCAACTGCGGAATGTTCATTCTATCCGATGCGGCCGTTACTCGGGAACCTGGATCGGTGCCGAACCCTGCGCCGCTTTCTCGGCGCTGAAAATCCACACCAGCCCGCCGAATGCGCCGACCATGAAGGATACTGCGCCAAACAGCAGCGAAATATTGATGCCTTCATTGGTCATCAGCCCGGCATATCCGAACGCCAGACCCATGGTGGCCTCGCGCACCCCCCAGCCGGCAATCGAGATCGGCAGCATGGTGATCAGCATGACAGGCGGAACCAGTTGAAAGATCTGACTGAACACCACCGGTGCCGCGATCGATTGCACCACGCACCAGGCGATGACGACGGCCAGAACGTGGACAAGCAGTGACAGCACCGCAATCTTCGGTCCACGCTTGCGGCTGAAAATCACCCGGTTTGCGATCACCGAGCAGGCGTGAAGATGGTGCGTCCCCCACCAGCGCTTCAGCCAGGGCCAATGCAACCTGCCGAGAACGAGAAATCCCACGCCGCCCGCGAGCGCGGCGAAATCGACCAGCAGCAGGGCGGAGCGGCCATTGGGATCGGTGATAAGTCGATAGCTCCATGGCAGGCTCGCCACGATGATGATCGCAAGCGCGATCAGGCCGATGGCGCGGTCGACGAAGATCGAATAGGTCGCCGCGCGCCATCCGGCGCCGCCGCGCGCGACCAGCCAGAGTCGCACAGCGTCGCCGCCGATCGAGGACGGCAGCGTCTGGTTGAAGAACGTTCCGATCAGATTGAAGCGCATCGCCTGATTAGTCGCCAGCGGCGCGCCGCACTCTGCGCTGATCTCGCGCCATCGCAAGACTCCGACAAAAATCTGCAGGAATGTCACGGCAATCGCCATGCCGATCCAGCCCAGGCTCGCAATATTGATGCGCGATACAAGATCGGAAAGATTGACCTTGCGCAGCGCGAAGTAAAGCAGCGCCGCAGAGATCAATATTTTTGTCGTCGAAAGCAGGATCCGGCGCATCTTCGTCCGCGCTCGCCAGGTTTGAGGAGGTGTTAAAACAGCGCAACTCGACGCCGCGCGCCCAAAACTTCGCGCGCCTTGGTATGGTTTTAGAGCCGATCTGGCAATAGCTGCACAACTGGGTATTGCGACACCCGCGATACGGCGGGTAAAGAGGCTCCGGCCGGAGCGGCGGAGCCGAACCGATACCTTGGGGTTGCGATGTCGGATAAGACAATATTGGTTACGGGTGCGGCGGGCTTTATCGGCTTTCACGTCGCCCAGCCAGCTGATGGCCGAAGGCCGTGACGTTGTCGGTCTGGACAATCTCAACGAGTCACTATGATCCGGCGTTGAAGCTGGCACGACTGGAGATCCTGCGCGCGAATTCGCGGTTCAGTTTCTTGCAGGCCGATCTCGCGGATCGCCCGTTAGTGGCTTCGCTGTTCGCAAAACATCGCTTTGCGGCGGTGGTCCACCTCGCGGCCCAGGCCGGCGTGCGCCACTCGATCGATCATCCTCATGCTTACGTCGATTCCAATCTCGAAGGCTTTGTCAATGTTCTGGAAGGCTGCCGGCACAACGACTGCCGTCATCTGATTTATGCGTCGTCATCATCGGTCTATGGCAACAACACCAAGCTGCCATTTTCGGTCGATGACAAGACCGATCATCCCATTAGTCTCTACGCCGCGACCAAAAAGGCCAACGAGTTGATGGCTCATTCCTACAGCCACCTCTACCGGCTTCCGGTCACCGGGCTGCGGTTCTTCACCATCTACGGGCCATGGGGACGGCCCGATATGGCGGTTTTTCTGTTTGCCAAGGCGATCGTTGAAGGCAAGCCGATCAGCTTTTTAACCATGGCAAGATGCGCCGCGACTTCACCTATATCGATGACGTTACCCGTGTAGTATCGCGCCTTCGTGGATCGCATTCCCGCAGCTGATGGGGCGCGGGGCGATGCGCCGGCGCGGCTCTACAATGTCGGCAATCACCACCCGGAAGAGCTTATGCACCTGGTGGCGCTGTTGGAGAAGGAGTTGGGCCGCACGGCGGTAAAGGATATGTTGCCGATGCAGCCCGGAGACGTAACCGAAACCTTCGCCGATGTCGGGGATCTGACGCGCGACATCGGCTTTCGGCCCGAGACATCCATTGAGGATGGTATTCGCGGTTTTGTCGCATGGTATCGCGACCATTACAAAGTTTGAGGCGCCGATGGACAGACGAATTATTCCACTGATCATGTGCGGCGGCGCCGGAACGCGGCTGTGGCCGGCCTCGCGCGAGGTCCGCCCAAAGCAATTCCTGCCGTTGTTCGGAGCGCGTTCGACATTTCAGGATACGATGCTGCGGGTGTCGGATGCGAAGCTGTTTGAGCGTCCGATCGTCATCACCAACACGGCGTATCGCTTCATGGTGCTCGAGCAGCTTGCCGAGATCGGGCTTGAGGCCGACGTCCTGCTGGAGCCGATGCGGCGGGATTCCGGCCCGGCGATAGCGGCGGGCGCGGCCTTTGCCGAGATGCGTGACAAGGATGCGGTGGTTCTGGCGCTCGCCGCCGATCACGTCGTTCGCGATGCCGGTGCTTTTGTCGCCGCCTGCCGCCAGGGTCTCACGGCAGCGGAAGCGGGACGCATCGTGACCTTCGGCGTTCGGCCGGAGCGCGCGGCCACCGAGTACGGCTATATCAGCCCCGGCGAGCCGGTTTCCGGCGAGGTTCGCGCGGTAATGAAGTTCGTCGAGAAGCCGGACCCGGTAAAGGCCGCTGAATATGTCAAGGCCGGATATTTCTGGAACAGCGGCAACTTCATGTTTCGCGCCTCCGTTCTGCTCGATGAATACCGCAACGTCGATGCCGAGAGCGTGCAGGCCGTCACCGATTCCGTGATCAAGGCCGGGCGCGATCTCGGATTTGTCACGCTGGACGCGAGCGCATTCGGATCGGCGAAGGCGATCTCTATCGACTATGCGGTGATGGAAAAGACCTCTCGCGCCGCCGTGGTGCCGGTGGCGTGCGGCTGGTCCGATGTCGGGCTCCTGGCATGCGGTGTGGGAACTGTCGGACAAGGATAGCCAGGGCAATGCCGCGCAGGGCATTGCCGTGTTCGAGGATTCCCGCAACTGCAACGTTTCGACCGACAAGGCGCTGGTCGCGCTGGAGGGCGTCGACGATCTGGTGGTGGTGGCGACGCAGGACGCCGTGCTGGTGTCGCGTCAGAAGGATGCCGACGGCCTGAAGCGGCTGGTGGCGAAATTGAAGACGATTGCGCCCCAGGTCACCGAGGAACATCTCAAGGCGCACAGGCCGTGGGGATCATATCAATCGATCGACATGGGCGAGCGGCATCAGGTCAAGCGCATTGTGGTGAAGCCGGGCGGCCGGCTCTCGCTGCAAAAGCATCACCATCGCTCCGAGCACTGGATCGTGGTGCGCGGCGCGGCGCGCGTGACCGTCAATGAACTCGTCAAGATCGTGCATGAGAACGAATTGATCTATATCCCGATCGGCGCGACCCATCGGATGGAAAATCCCGGCAAGATTCCGCTGGAGCTGATCGAGGTCCAGACCGGCAGCTATCTGGGCGAGGACGATATCATCCGCATCGAGGACGATTATCAGCGCCGTTGAATTAAGGAAGGATTGGCCCTGTGCGTAAGTCCGCGAAAGAAAAGCATTGTCGATCGCGAGTTGCGCGCGGCCAGTCATAGCGAACGCTGGCGAGAGCTTGGAATAAAAAAATGCGATCCACTCCGACGCTGAAGATGTTATGATCAAACCATGAAAGCTGATGACATAACTGCGAGATCCATCGCGGAACTTGGTCGGAAATACCTTTGGTGGGACCCAGTGAGCGATGAACCGCATTCCGAAAACCGCATCATCGCGCAAGCGATGAACTTCGGCACCTTTGACGACATCATTGTTTTGGAGCAAACGGTAGGTAAGAACCGTTTGGTCGAAGTCATGCTTCGTGCCGAACCGGGCTGGTTTAGCGATCGTTCCTGGGAGTTCTGGCGCGGCCGGTTGTCGCTTGCGGCAGGAGGGGCGATACCGGAGGAGGCTCCTCGAAGGTCCCTTCATGCCGCAGCGCCTTGATCCGAAGTTTGACGTCCTGCCGGCTGCGCAGCAACAAATCTGGAATGATCTTGCGGCTGCCCCCGTCTCGGCTTTGTCCTCTATGGGGGAACTGCAATCGCCCTTCACTTGGGACACCGGCGGTCAATCGATTTTGATTTTTTTCGGTCCGAGCCGCTCGACAAGCATCAGGTGCGCGCGGAGTTTGCGTTCGTGAAGGAAGCCGCGGTGTTGCAAGACACCCCTGATACGCTGGTGGTACTCGCCGAAATGCCGGCTGGTCTGGTGAAAATTTCGTTTTTCGGCAGCATGGGTTTCGGGCGCGTCAATGACCCGCTACTGACGCGCGATGGAGTTTTGCTCGTTGCCTCTCTCGATGACCTGATGGCAACCATGCTAAAAGCGACGTTGGATCGGGCCGAGGCAAAAGATTATCGAGACATTGCCGCGCTGATCTCGGCCGGGTATCGCTGTCGGTTGGTCTCAGCGCTTTCAGACAAATGTTTAACGGCGAGCCCGCACAAGTCTTGCGCGCCATCGGATATTTCAAGGACGGAGATCTAAATACTCTCAGCCAAGCCGATCAGCAGCTTCTGCGAAGTGCGCGCGATGGGGTCGATGTGCTGGATGTCCGCTTGAAATCCAGATCTTTGGCGAGTCTAATTAGTGACTTTGCCGCAAAAAAATATGCGGCCCCAACGAGCGACCCAAAGCCCGTTGCTCCGCATAAAACCTTTCCGCGTGCCTACGCAGCGAAAGTACTGCGACCGGACTTTGACCGGCCAGTGGCGGCGACGTTTGATAAGCCCGTGGAGGCGACGCCGGCTGTTTGAAAACGTTGTTCTCGTTGTAACCGCAGGGCGAAATTACAGTCATTGAGTTTCCATAACACTGTGGCGGCGCCGCCGCCGCTGTGAAAACCCCTTGCTCGTTGTAACTGCCGCCAACCGGGTCGTCAGGCATTGCGGCAATGATTCCGTCGTTTAAATGCACGATCATTTCGACCACCTTCTTGTAGCTCGAACGAATAACGATAATTCGACTAAAAAGTACCACAGAAGCAAGCAGTTTGTCGATCGATCGAACGCGAGTTCGCCGAGCTGTATTGCGCAAGGAGAAAAAAGTCGATATCCAATTCAAATTAAGCGCTAGGCGACCTGTTGTAACAGCGAGGGTTGGATGGGGTGGCGTGGTGTTGCCGATGGAGAGCGCGTTCCATTTTAGGTTTTCCCTGTTATTTTCCCTGTTACCAGGGAATTCGGCAGCACAATCGGGCTTTGAATGACGGGCTCAACACGATCATCGATTGTAGGATTTTAATCTCATAGAAACCGGCGTGCTGCATCGGTTCAGCAGTCGATTCCAAATAGGAACTTGGGTGGGCGCGATTCATTTCCGCGGCTCGGTTAGTCTGCTCGGGACGCGCGTCGAATGTGGCGAGGAATGCATCGAGCAAACATCAGTGGTAATTCTTTGAATCAAATTGTGTCCGGAAACTGCTGATGGTATTCGCCACGCTTGTGACGGCGTGCTAAGGCCTCTGGAGAGATTCGTGGGGGATCGGTGATATGGTACTTAACAGGTCCGCATCTGACGCGCAGACCGGCAACCGGCGGCCATTGCGATTGGGAGTTATCGGCGCCGGGGTCATGGGCAGCAATCATGCCCGCGTGCTGACGGGCTTACCGAACATCACGTTGGTCGGAGTCGTCGATCCCCTGCCGGCGCATCGCACCCGTGCGACAGACCTGACCAGCTGCCGCACCTTCGCACGCCTCGACGAGTTGATCGCGGAGGATGTCGATGCCGTTACCGTCGCTGCGCCGACGCACCTTCATCACGAGATCGCGCTCGCCTGCATCGCGCGTGGCATTCACATAATGGTCGAAAAGCCGATCGCGTCCTCGGTCGAGGAGGGGCGGGACATTGTCGCCGCTGCCCGCCGCGCCGGCGTGACCTTGATGGTGGGGCATGTCGAACGCTTCAACCCGGCGGTGGCCGCCATCAAGCAGGCGATATCGGGCGAAGATATCCTTTCGATCGCGATCACCCGCGTGGGACCGTTTCCGCCGCGAATGTCGAACGTCGGCGTGGTCATCGACCTCGCGGTGCACGACATCGATCTGATCCGCTGGTTCACCGAGTCGGATATTGTCGAGGTGCAGCCGCAGCTCTCCAGCGCGGTGGCCGAGCGCGAGGATATCGCGCTATTGCAGTTCCGCACCGCCTCCGGCGTGCTGGCGCACATCAACACCAACTGGCTGACACCCTTCAAAGCGCGGAACGTCACCGTCGCCACTCGCGGCAAGTACATCATGGGCGACCTTCTGACCCGCCAGGTGACCGAATGCTTCGGCTTCAAGCCGGACGGCAGCTACTCGATGCGCCATCTGCCGGTTGGCCATGACGAGCCGTTGCGCGCCGAATTGGTCGCATTCCTTGATGCGGTGCGCTCCGGTGGCGTGCCTGCGGTGACCGGCGATGAGGGCGTGGCCAGTCTGGAAATCGCGACCCGTTGCCTGGAAAGCCCGGCCAGGCCGGCCGCAGCCTCCGCCTCGCGCAAGGGGCCGCGTCGCGTCGTCGGCTAGTCGCGCTCCGATGTCCCGTTCTCAACTCCTGCAAGGCTCCATGAACCAGCACCTGCGTCCCGAACCCCTGCCGTTGATCGATATCGCCGCGCAGCGTCGTCGGCTCGGCAAATCCATCGACGAGGCGGTCGAGCGCGTGCTCGCCCATTGCCAGTTCATCAACGGTCCGGAAGTGGCGCAGCTCGAGGCCGAGCTCGCCGCTTTCAGCGGGGCCGGGCATGTCGTGACCTGCGCGAGCGGCACCGACGCGCTGCTGATGGTGCTGATGGCCAAGGGCGTCGGCCGCGGCGATGCCGTGCTCTGTCCGTCGTTTACGTTTTGTGCGACCGGCGAGGCGGTGGCGCTGACCGGTGCGACGCCGGTGTTCGTCGACGTCGATGAAGCGACCTTCAACATGGACGCCAATTCGCTCAAGCGCGGCATCGCGACCGCGATCAGGCTCGGCCTCAAGCCAAAGGCGGTGATTCCGGTCGACCTGTTCGGTCAAAGCGCCGACCATGACGCCATCGCCGCGATTGCGGATGCCGAAGGCCTGTTCGTGCTCGACGATGCCGCGCAGGCGTTCGGCGCAAGCTACAAGGGCCGCCGTCTCGGCAGCTTCGGCCTCGCGACGGCAACAAGCTTTTTCCCGGCAAAACCGCTCGGCTGCTTTGGCGACGGCGGAGCGATTTTCACCGACGATGCCGAACTGGCGGCGACGCTGCGCAGCATCCGCGTTCACGGCCAGGGTTTCGACAAATACGACAATGTCCGTCTCGGCCTGACCGGGCGGCTCGACACCATGCAGGCGGCGATCCTGATCGAGAAATTGAAAATCTTCGAAGACGAGATCGAAGCGCGCAACAAGGTCGCGGAACGCTATGCGCGCGGTCTCGGCAATGTCGTGACCGTTCCGCGCCTCGCCAGCGGCTGCACCTCGGTCTGGGCGCAATATACCATCCGGCTGCCGAAGGGCTGCGACCGCGACGGTTTCGCCGCGGCGCTGAAGGCGCAAGGTATTCCAACCGCGATCTATTATCCGAAATCGATGCATCAGCAGACGGCGTATCGGGATTTTCCGGTCGCCGACGGCGGCTTGCCGGCGAGCGAAAGCCTGTCCTGCGACGTCATCAGCCTGCCGATGCATGCCTACCTCGACGAGCCGACGCAGCAGCGCATCATCAAGGCTGTGCGCGGCGCGATTTCAACTTGATTTCGCCGTTTTGAAGCGCCGCCGCATGCTGTAGAAGCGGCTGATGCTCGGTCGTATCTTCACCGTCGGCGGCTACACGCTGCTTTCCCGGCTGACTGGCTTCGCGCGCGACATCATGCTCGCGGCGATCCTCGGCGCCGGGCCGCTTGCGGATGCGTTTTTCGTGGCGCTGCGCCTGCCCAATCACTTTCGGGCGATTTTCGCGGAAGGCGCATTCAATGCGGCGTTCGTGCCGGCCTACGCGCATGTCCGTGGTGAACGCGGCGAGGCGTCGGCCAGGCTGTTCGCCGACCGCATCTTCACGCTGCTGTTTTTCTCGCAACTGGTGCTGCTCCTCCTGGCGTGGCTGTTCATGCCTCAGGCCATGAGCATTCTCGCGCCCGGATTCACCGATGACGTGGCGCAGCGGCACCTTGCGATCGAGCTGACGCGGATCACCTTTCCCTATCTGCTCCTGATCACGCTGGTGACGCTCTATGGCGGAATGCTCAACGTTATGCATCGTTTCGCCAGCGCGGCGGCGGCCCCGATTTTTCTGAACCTGTCGATGATGATGACGCTGGCGCTCGCGGGATTTTTTCCGAGCGCAGGCCACGCCGCCGCCTGGGGTGTTTTGATTTCCGGCTTCCTGCAGTTCTTCCTCCTGGCCGGAGATCTTGCGCTTCATGGCGGTCTGCCGAAGTTCGCACCGCTCAAACTCGATGACGATGTTCGCGCGTTTTTTCGCGCGCTCGGCCCCGCGACCGTGGGTTCGATGGGGACGCAGGTCGCGCTGTTTGCGGATACCATCATCGCGACGTTCCTGCCGGCGGGGGCGCTCTCGGCGCTGTATTATGCCGACCGGCTCAATCAGCTGCCGATCGGCGTGATCGGCATCGCGATCGGCACCGTCCTGCTGCCGGAAATGTCGCGGCGGCTGACGTCGGGCGATCACGCCGGGGCGATGGCGTCGCAGCGGCGGGCATTCGACTTCACGCTGTTATTTTCGGTGCCATTCGTTGCTGCGTTCCTGACGATACCTGACGTCATCATGCGGGCGATGTTCGCGCGCGGCGCGTTCTCCAAAGCCGATGCCGCGGCCGCGGGCGCAACCCTCGCGGCCTACGCCGTCGGCCTCGTTCCGTTCGTGCTGATCCGCAGCGCGGTCGCGACCTTTTACGCCCGCAAGGATACGGCAACGCCGGTGAAGGCGGCATTGACCGGCGTCGCCGTCAATGTCGCCTTGAAAATCGCGCTGGTGGGGGCGCTGGCCCAGGTTGGCCTTGCGCTCGCGACCGCGGTCGGCGCCTGGATCAATTTATTGCTCGTGCTGGCCTTCGCGGTGCGGGCCGGGTATCTCGAACCCGATCGCGCGCTGATGCGCTCGCTCGCCAGGTTTGTCGTATCCGGCGTCATCCTTGGCGCTGCGTTGTGGTTTGCCGCGCGGTTCGCGGCGGTGTATTTTGCGCAAATGACCGCGTTTCGCGATGAGACCGCACTGCTGTTGCTCGCGGCGGTCGGCGCTTTCGTCTATGGTTTTTCTGTGCTGTTGCTGTTCGGCAGAGGATGGCTTTTCTCGTTGGTGCGCGGCTAAAGCCGTTTGCGCTTCCTCGCGATCCACTGCAATATGGCGCAGGATTTCCAACTGTAATCGGAGATACGATGGCTCCCATCAAATTTGGCGTTGGTCAAAGCGTCCTTCGCAAGGAAGACGATGCGCTGATTCGCGGCAAGGGCCGCTACACCGATGACCACGCGCCGCAGGCTGCGATGCACGCGCTGGTGCTGCGCTCGCCTCATGCGCATGCGAAATTCACCATCGATGCCGGCCGCGCCCGCGGCCTGCCGGGGGTGGCTGCGATCCTGACGGCAGAGGACGTCAAGGATCTCGGCGGTCTGCCGTGCCTGTTCAATCTGGAAGTGAACCCGTTCACCGGCCCGCCCTATCCGATCCTGGCGAATGGGGAGGTGCGGCACGTCGGCGATGCCGTTGCCTTCGTGGTCGCGGAGACGATCGATCAGGCCCGCGATGCGATTGAGGCGATCGAGGTGAACTGGACGCCGCTACCGGCCGCGATCGGCGTTGCCAATGCGGTCAAGACAGGCGCGCCACAGGTCTGGCCCGGCCATCCCGGCAACGTGCTGTTCGACGTCTCGATCGGCGACAAGAAGGCGACCGAGGCGGCGTTCGCCAATGCCCATGCGGTCGCCGAAATCTCGATCGTCAATCCGCGCGTGGTTACCAACTTCATGGAAACCCGCGCCGCGGTCTGCGAATACGACGTCAAGCGCGACCATCTGACGCTGACGGTCGGCAGCCAGGGCAGCCATCGCTTGCGCGAAATCATCGGCGGAATGGTCCTCAAGATGCCGCTCGAAAAGATGCGGGTGATCTGCCCCGATGTCGGCGGCGGTTTCGGCACAAAACTGTTTCCCTATCGCGAATATGCGCTGGTTGCGGTCGCCGCGCGCAAACTGCGCAAGACCGTGAAGTGGACCGCGGACCGCGCCGACCACTTCATGGGCGACGCGCAGGGCCGCGACAACGTCACCACGGCGCGGATGGCGCTGGCCGAAGACGGCAAGTTTTTGGCGATGGACGTCGACCTGATGGGCGACATGGGCGCCTATCTGTCGACCTTCGGGCCCTACATTCCCCACGGCGGGGCCGGAATGCTGCCCGGCCTTTACGATATCCAGGCCTTCCATTGCCGCGTCCGCACGGTCTTCACCAACACCGTCCCGGTCGATGCCTATCGCGGCGCCGGGCGCCCGGAGGCGGCCTACGTGGTCGAGCGGCTCGTCGATGCCTCGGCGCGCAAGCTCGGGATGACGCCGGATGGGATCCGGCGCAAGAATTTTATCTCGCCACGCGCGATGCCGTACAAGACGGCAACAGGGAAGATCTACGATTCCGGCGACTTCACCGCGCATATGAAGCGGGCGATGGAAATTGCCGGCTGGAAGGAATTCCCCAAGCGCGCCAAGGCGGCGAAGAAGCAGGGGCTGGTGCGCGGCATCGGGCTCGCCACCTATGTCGAGGTCTGCGGGACCATGGGCGAGGAAACCGCCAATGTCCGGCTCGATCCCGACGGCGACGTCACGGTCCTGATCGGGACCCAGTCGACCGGGCAGGGCCATCAGACCGCTTACGCGCAACTGGTCGCCGAGCAGTTCGGGCTTGCGCCCGAGCGCGTCCGCGTCATTCAAGGCGACACCGATCTGATTCCCACCGGTCTTGGCACCGGGGGCTCGTCCGCGATTCCGACGGGTGGCGTCTGCGTCGAGCGCGCGACCCGCGAACTCGGCAAGAATTTGCGCGAGATCGCCGCCGAAGCGCTGGAAACCAGTCCCGGCGACCTCGAGATCGGCGACGGCGCCATAAAAATTTCCGGCACCGATCGCTCCATCAGCTTTGCCGATCTTGCCAGGCGCCCGGGTGTCGATCCGTCGAAGCTGAACGGCAGCGCGACATTCACCGCTGCCGATGGCACCTATCCGAACGGCACCCATCTCGCCGAGGTCGAGATCGATCCCGCCACCGGCTTCATCAGGATCGTCAACTACGTCATCGTCGACGATTTCGGGGTGACGCTGAATCCGCTGCTGCTCGCGGGCCAGGTCCATGGCGGCGCGATGCAGGGCATCGGCCAGGCCTTGATGGAGCAGGCGGTCTACAACGCGAAGGACGGCCAGCTCGTCACCGGAACGTTCATGGATTATGCGCTGCCGCGCGCGGCCGATGGTCCGTCATTCGTGTTCGAGACCCATAACGTCCCCTGCAAGACCAATCCGCTGGGCGTCAAGGGCGCGGGCGAGGCCGGCGCGATCGGCTCCTGTCCGGCGGTGGTCAACGCGATCGTCGAGGGGCTATGGCGGGAATACAAGATCGATCACATCGATATGCCCGCGACCGCCGAGCGGGTCTGGATTGCGATCCGCGAGCATCAGCGCCGGCACAGCCTGTGATATCTCGCTCTGCGCGGGAATAAAGGGCCAAACGCGCTGTCGGACTGATCGGGTGCTGCGTCACGTCCGTGGCGCGATCGAGCGCTTGTTCGGAAATATTTCGACGAAAAGCTTGATGTTAGGGCTCGGAAAACGGAGAGTTAACCGATGCTACGAACCGTTGTTGTCGTGGGGACCCTCTTGCTTGGTGTCAGCGTTGTGGTGGCGCAGCAGGACTCGCCGTTCACCAAAACCCAGCTAGCCATGAAGTCCAATCTCAAGAGTGCCCTTACCCTGTTACGAATATGATAAAAGGCAAGAATTCCCTACAACCAGGCCGCGGTCGACGCGGCGCTTGCGGAGCTGGAAGACGTCGCCAAACGTTTCCCGTCGTTGTTCCCGGACAGCATCAAGGGCCTGAAGCCGAATGGCGATTATGGATGCCTCAACGAAAGTCTGGACCGATCAGGCCGATTTCGAGGCCCATGCTGCGAGCCTCGCCAAGGCGATCGGCGAGGCGAGGCCCAAGATCAAGGATTTGGATAGTTTGAAGGCGACGTTTTCCGCCATCAATGATCAATGCCTCGGCTGCCACGAAAAGTACCGCGTGAAGAACCGGTAATTGATGCGGCCTCTGTAGCCCCTTAAGCCCTACACCAGATCGTGCGCGCTCACCGGTCGTTCGGTGCCGGGCGATGGCGGCTTCTGCTCGAGCAGGCCAGCCAGCGAGGTCGGGTCCGCTGCCGCACAGACGCTCATCGGCTGATCGCGGCCGCGGATCGACACCTCGGTTTTCATCAGCCTGTCCGGCGCAATGCCGGCGTTCCTGCAGACCTCCTCCGAGACCACGACCGTGCAATTCAGCGCCTTCGTCATGTCCTGAAGGCGGGCCGCGACATTGACCGCGTCGCCCAGCGCGGTGAACACCGTGTGATCGCGAAAGCCGATGTCGCCGATGATCACCTCGCCGGCGTGAATGCCGATGCCGAACTGGATCGGTTCCTGCAATTCGGTTGACGAACTCGTGATTCATGTATTCGACGTTTGAGGCAACCATCGCCGCGGCTCGTTATGGCCTGCCGGCAGGCGGTCGCCGGATCGGCATGAAGGCCGAACAATGCAAGCAGGCCGTCGCCAACGAACTGGTTTGGTTGCCCGCCGCCGTCCACCACCGCCTGCGAGGCCGCCTCGAGGAAGCGATTGATCAGGAATACGGTATCGAACGGCAGCCGCGCCTCGGCGAGCCTGGTCGACCCGCGCATGTCGATGAACATGCTGACGATATAGCGCTCTTCACCGATATGGACGCGCTTGCGGTTGCGGACGAAATCCGCACCGACATTGGCGGGCAGCACCGGAATCACCGCGACGTCGTTTTGCGGCCGGAGCTGACAGGCGAGCCGGATCGCCGGGTTGCCGCTGGCGCCCACGCGCGCCAGCACGAACGCCTCGCGACCGGACGGCCGCGGCAACGTGCTGCGGTCGCTGACGACGCGAACGCGGCAGGTCGAGCAGCGTGCCCTGCCTCCGCAGACGCTCGCGTGCGGCACATTGAACCGCAGGCTGGCTTCGAGAATGCTCAAACCCCTGGGCACGCGCACCCGCCGGTTGGGGTACGACACCATGATCGTTCCGCGCCGGCCCTCCAGCAGCGCGCGAGCGCCGCGCGCTGCGAATACCAGCACAATCGCCGACAAATACAGAATCGGAAAATAAAGCAGCGTGACGTCTTCGATCACCGCGCGCTGCGCGAGCGGGATGGTTTTTATGTGTTCGTTGCTCCATTGCGGTTGTAACGCTCGCTCGGTCACCTCGTGGCCGCCGCGATGGGTGCCGGTCATGGCCAAGGGCGGCAGCAGCACGGCGATCGCCAGCAGGAACGGCGCGGCCCATTTGAAAAACGGTTTTAGCCGCAGCCAGAAATAAAGCCCGATGCAGGCATGGGTCCAGGCGACCGTGAGCAGAACAAACTGCACGCCGATCATGTAGGGGCGGTTGACCCAGTAAGCGAACAACACTCCCGAATAGAAAGGTGGGTCGCGTCCATACAACAGGCCGCCCAGTCGCATGATCCCAAGATGACTGGCGATCAACAGCGGAATGCTGAGCCCAAACACCAGCTGGGTAATTTCTATCGCCGTGTAGCGAAAATGCCGGCGCTGATAGAGCGCCCAAAGCCCCAGGGAAAAATGCGTGGTTGCGGCGGCATAAAGCGTAAAATTGACGATCGGAATCCGCCACCACCAGACGTGGAAACGAAGCCACGCTTCCATGGTGTCGTATGAGAAATTGCCCAGCGCATGATTGAAGAAATGCGAAAATATGTAGGAAAACATGATGAGGCCGCAGGCGAGCCGCACCTGGCGAACGCCGATCCCGCGTAGCCACCTCGCAATGCCCGGCGTCCCGTCCATAGGGCGCACATCGATGATTGCGGGAGCCAGTACAGCCATGTCGAATTTGTATTGCCGGACGGGTAAAAGGGAAATTTGCAGAAAAAGCCAGGCGTGAGCCTGCGAAAGGCGCGATTCCGGGCTGAAATTACAGTAGCGGTTTGCCAATGGCGAGTGGGTACAGGGGCATCGGCTTGGCTCATCGCATCGGGTGAAATGAGAAGGGGCCGAACGTTCGATGCATCCGGCCCCTCGTCTTGATGCGGCTTGCAAGCCTTAATTCGAAGGCACTACTTCGTCACCTGACCGCGGATTTCGCCGCCCGGATTGGCCGGGGTGTGGACGTTGACGTAGTACTTGCCAGCCATCAGATCGGCCGCCTGGGCGTCCGTCAGCGTGGCGCTGCCTTCGGCGGGGCTTGTGCCCGCATTGGGGATGGCGACGGCGACGCCGGCGTTCTTGCCGGGTTCACCCGGCCCGTGGAAATGCGCGGCGGTCGCGGGGCCGGAAAGCCCTGAATAGGTCAGCTTCCAGCTCAGCTTCTTGGTGGCGGCATCGAAATCGATGTCGGCGGTGCCCTTGCCGGCGGTGGTGACCGGGGGTACTTCGGCGGCGCCGTTAAGTGTCGCTTTCATCTTCTCGGCGAAGGCCGGTCCGGCGTAGGCGACGGCCGCTCCCAGCGCAAGCGTTGCAAGCACGGTCTTGGTTTTCGACATGGTTTTCTCCCTGTTGGCGCAGACTAAAGGTGCCAGCCTCAAAACAATGCGGTTTCGATTTTATTCCCGAAATAGGCCTGAACGCCGGGAATTTTTCAAGCAGTCTATGGCTGGCATCGCGGCGATACTAGCCATAAAGTTCGGGAGGACAGTGACGGACCGGTGAATGCTGCGACGAATTCTTCTCGCTGCCGTTGTGGCCGCTGCCGTTGGCTTCGCGACGTTCTGGTGGCTTACGACTCCGGCGGCTGTTCCGTCGAATTGGCTCCCGGCTTACGCCCCAAATCTCGCCAACGGCCTCACGACATTCAATGCCGGAGGGTGTTCCTCCTGCCATGCGGTGCCCGGCCAGCCCGATCGGTTGAGGCTCGGCGGCGGGCTCGCCATCCCATCGCCGTTCGGAACCTTCTACGCCTCCGAATATCTCGTCCGATGCGGCCGACGGCATCGGCCGATGGACCGAGGCCGAATTCGTGGGCGCGGTGACCAAAGGCGTCTCTCCGGCCGGGTTTCATTATTTTCCGGCCTTTCCCTATACCGTCTTACGCGCATGCCAGGGTCGAAGACGTCCGCGACCTCTTTGCCTATCTGAAAACGCTTCCCGCCGTATCGGGCAAGGTGCGCGATCATGACGTGCCGTTTCCATTCAATGTCAGGCGCAATCTCGGGATCTGGAAATTGCTGTTCATGGACGGCAAGCCGTTCACGCCGGATGCGGCGCGCTCGGCTCGCTGGAATCGCGGTGCCTATCTGGTCAACAGCCTCGGCCATTGCGCGGAGTGTCACAGCCCGCGCAACTTCCTTGGCGGCATTGTCGCGGCGCAACGCTTCGCGGGCGGACCTGACCCCGAAGGCGAGGGCTGGGTACCGAACATCACGCAAAAGGGGCTCGGCGCGTGGAGCGAGAACGACATCGCCGATTTTCTCGAAACCGGCGACATGCCCGATGGCGACAGCGCCGGCGGCTCGATGCGGCGCGTGATCAGGAACACGTCGCAGTTAAGTCCGCAAGATCGCGCGGCAATGGCGGAATATCTGAAATCGCTGCCGCCGGTGCAGGGGCCGAGCCCGCCCAAGAACGCGCCAAAGCACGAACACAAATCCTGATCGATTGCGTGGCGTCCGCATCCAGGGCCGATGTCCGCGGTGGAAGTTGATTCCGGACGCAAGTTTTCCGGACGCAAGTCGGACATCGTGCCATGTCCAAAAAGTGGCCGCCGGACGTTCATTGGCCGGCCGACAGGATACCTCGTGGGTCGATGGAGCGGTTCGAGACGACATAGTCGATCTCGCCGCGCGTAATGCCGATATCATTGAGTTCAAAGTCGCTGAGATAGCACAAATCGGCGCGCAACCGCTCGCGTGTCCGCCGTTCCTGAAACGCATCCCAATATCCCCTCAAGAAGCCGAAGACGCGCCCCTTCGATCCGGTGTTGCGTTCCAACCCGATTACGCCGTCAGCCGTGGTCATTTGCGTAACTCCCGAGAACAGTGTTTCGACCTGGACCAGAGTGCCATGGCGCAAGCGCGGGCGCGCTTGACATCCGGCTTACATTTTCCTCACCGGCGGCTTATTCTTTGCGGTGCAACCGTTGCGAGAGCCAAGGCGGCGGGAGGCCCGCCCAGGGAATTGCCAGTTTGCGCTATCTCTTTGAGGACTACGCATTCGACACCGACCTGCGCGAGCTGCATCGCGGGGCGGACGTCGTCTCCATCGCGCCACAGGTATTCGACCTGCTGGATTACCTGATCCGTAACAGGGAGCGCGTCGTCAGCAAAGACGACCTCATCGAGTGCCGTTTGGAATGGGCGCAGCGTGTCCGATGCAGCGCTGACAACACGCCTGAATGTCGCCCGCAGTGCAATCGGCGATTCCGGCGAGGAGCAGCGCCTCATCAAGACACTGCCGCGTAAAGGTTTCCGATTTGTCGGAGCGGTCCGGGAAGAGCGGGTGCCGGCAAGCGCGGCAACAGCCGACACCCCGATAGAACCTCGGAAGCCAACCCTCTCGCTCCCCGACAAGCCCTCGATTGCCGTGCTACCCTTCCAGAACCTTAGTGCCGACCCGGAGCAAGAGTATTTCGCCGATGGCGTCGTGGAAGACATCACGATGGCACTGTCGCGCTTTCACTGGCTGTTCGTGATCGCACGCAATTCGAGTTTTACCTACAAAGGCCGGGCCATCGACGTGAAACAGGTAGGCCGCGAGCTTGGGGTACGCTACGTACTCGAAGGTAGCGTGCGCAAGGCCGGAAATCGCATTCGTATCGCCGGTCAGCTTATCGATGCTGGAACCGGAGCCCATCTCTGGGCCGACCGTTTTGATGGTGCGATCGAAGATATGTTCGATCTGCAGGACCAAGTGACTTCCAGCGTCGTGGGTGCAATCGCCCCCATGCTGCAGCGTGAGGAAATCAAGCGAGCCGGGCGCAAGCCAACCGAGAATCTGGATGCATACGACTATTACCTGCGTGGGCTGGCGAGCGCTCGTCGGTGGACCAAGGACGCGAACAGCGAGGCGCTCCAGCTCTTTTGCAAGGCGATCGAGCTCGATCGTGGTCTGGCGTGCGCTTATGGCATGGCCGCGTGGTGCTACATCCAGCGCAAGGCGCGTCGCTGGATGATCGATCATGTGCAGGAGAGTGCCGAAGCTACGCGGCTAGCCCGGAAAGCAGTGCATCTGGGAGCAGATGACCCGGTAGCGCTGTGTATGGGTGCATATGCACTCGCCTTTGTAGCCCATGAGTTCGACGACGCTATGGCTTTCGTGGATCGTGGACTGGCGGTCAATCCGAACTCGGCGCACGCTTGGAATCTTAGTGCCTGGGTGAGAGTTTTTAGAGGTGAGCCGGACCTCGCACTTGATCACGCTGCGCGTGCCATGCGCCTGAGCCCGCTCGATCCGTCTATGTACGGCATACACGGAGCCATGGCGTATGCTCATTTTCTCGCAGGCCGCTATGACATGGCGTCGTCATGGGCCGAAAAGGCAATGCGCGACAATCCGACTTTCCTGCTGGCCATATCTGTATCCGCAGCCAGCAATGCGCTCGCCGGGCGGCTTGAGCCAGCACAGAAAGCCATGGCACGGGCACTCGAATGCAGCCCCGACTTGCGGGCCTCCAATCTCGAAGATTTGGCGCCATTTCGCCGGGCGGAGGACCTGGCCTTGTTCACCAAGGGTCTCCGCAAGGCAGGCCTTCCGGAGTGATCATGATGCTGCTTGCGCCGGCCGCGCGTTGGAAGGGAGGCCTGGATTGCTGCGTTTATGAGCTCACGCCCTAGCTTGCACCGAACGCCTTGAAGGTGATGATGGTGTGGGTGTCCTGGATGCCGGGGATGACCTGCACCTGCTCGTTGACGAAATGGCCGATATCGGTGTCCTTGTCGACGTAGAATTTGACCAGCAGATCGTAATCGCCCGCGGTGGAATAGATCTCGGAGGCGATCTCGGCCTCGGCAAGCGCGTTGGCGACGATATAGGACTGGCCGAGCTTGCATTTGATCTGGACGAAGAAGGGAACCATCGCTGTCGTCTCCAAGAGGCATCGCGCCTGATGCAATATAGCGCGCAAGAACTTGCTGGCAATAACACGCCGCGCTAGGACAGGACATGGCCCTGACGCGACAATTTCAATTCCGGCGAGCAGTGCGATGACGACGCCGATTGCGCTCACCATCGCCGGCTCGGATTCCTCGGGCGGCGCCGGCATCCAGGCCGACCTGAAGACGTTTGCCGCGCTCGGCGTCTACGGCGCGTCTGTCATCACGGCCCTGACCGCTCAGAACACAAGTGGCGTTGACGGCATTCATGTTGTGCCCGCCGACTTCGTGACCGCGCAGATCGACGCGGTCTTCGGCGATCTCAACGTCGATGCCGTCAAGATCGGGATGGTGGCGCAGCTTGCCACCATCGATGCCATCGTCGCCGGGCTGACGCGCTGGTCGCCGAACCATGTCGTGCTCGATCCCGTGATGGTGGCGACATCGGGCGACCGCCTGCTCGCTACCGAGGCCGTCGATGCGCTGCGGACAAGACTCATGCCGCGCGCCTCGCTGGTCACGCCGAACCTGCCGGAAGCAGCCGCCCTGCTGGACGAGCCTGTCGCCCTGAGCGAATCCGCGATCGAAAGCCAGGGCAAGCGGTTGCTCGCGCTCGGATGCCGCGCGGTGCTGATCAAGGGCGGGCACGGGCAGGGCACCGAGAGCATCGACTATCTGATCGGCGGCAACGCCACCATCGCGCTGGCAGCGCCGCGCATCGCCACCAAAAACACCCATGGCACCGGATGCTCACTGTCGTCCGCCATCGCCGCGGGCCTCGCCAAGGGCGAGGACATGGAAACCGCGGTTCGCAATGCCAAGGCCTGGGTCCACGCCGCGATCGCGGCGGCCGATCGTCTCGGCGTCGGCCACGGCAACGAAAGCAACCTGAAAGCATCTTCCCGCGTGTACGTGACCACGCGGAACGCGGAGCCAGATAACGTCTGGCAGTCGGTGCAATGGCAGATCAGGATCTTGTCCGGATCGATGTCGGCCTCGTAGGTAATGTATCCGCAGTGACAACGCCCGTCGATTTTCATCTCATCTCTCCGCAGCGAGTTCATGCACAAACGCCGGTGATGACCCCCATCTGGCGATTGCCCGGGTAATAGGAGCCGGCCGGCATCCACCCCGCTCGCTCCAACAGGGATCGATATTGCGCTTCGGTCCTCTCCTGGCCGGTGCCCCAGCACATCATGTGGATGTCGAACAGCTTGGAAAAATGCGGCACGTCATGTTCGGGCACGACGTGCTCGACAACGAAGACCCGTGCCGGAGCGGTCGCCGCCTTCCGGATGTTGGACAGGATATTGATGCACTCCGCATCGTTCCAATCGTGAAGGATCATTTTAAGGCTGTAGGCGTCGGCCTTGGGCACGGACTGCGAACATGTCGCCGGCCACATACTGGCATCGTTGCTGAAGCCCGAGCTTCGTCGCCCATAGCTCACCTACGTCTTGAACTACTTCGAGAAGATCGAGGACGATCCCGTGAAGCCCGGGGTTGGCTAAGAGGAAGGCGCACATGAGATGCCCATAACCTCCGGCGACATCGCACAAGGTGGTAATGCCGGAGAAATCGTAGCCGCACAAAGCCTCCAGAACCAGGGAGGACTGGACCGCCGAGTAGCTGGTCATCGCCTGTTTGAAGCGCTCGGCGTAGTCCTGGGCTCTCTCGCGCATGCTCGAATGCCATGCAACCAAACTCGCGCACGAATGCATTTTGCTTGCCGTCCCTCACCATGGCGGGGAGGTGCTTCCAAAGCGCGTAGTGCCGCGGGCCCTCCTCCAGCCGCACCATGGGCTTCAGGGATTGGGGGTGATCCGAGCGCAGCAGCTCACCCTCATCGGTGAGCACGAACCCCCGTGAGCTGTCCTCTTCAAGCAGGCCGATGGCCGCCTGCGCCCTGAGCAGGCGGTAAAGCAGGTTTGGATCGGCGCCCAGCTCGGCGGCCAGCGTCTGCGCCGTCTTCGCCCTTCGTTTGTCGAGGTGATCGAATATGCCAAGTTCAGTGCCGGCAGAGAGGATCTGGCTGCGCCAGCGGCCAAAGATAAGCTCCATGACCTGATCGGCTGCCGCGTCCATCGCCTCTCCTCCACCTTGTTCACGGAGACCATACCGCCGGCAGGATTGGCCAGTTGAGTCGAAAGATTGCGGAATCGGTTCGCAAAATTGCATACTGCGCCCATGAGCACCTTTGCGTGGGACGATCTCAGGCATTTCCTGGCGTTCGCGCGCGCCGGCAGCATGCAGGCAGCTGCAACGGCGCTCGGCGTCAATCAATCCACTGTGCAGCGCCGTATTGCCGAGCTTGAGGAGTGCGTGGGCCACCGCCTGGTCGAACGCCACCTCGGCAGCTATCAAATGACCGAACTTGGAGAACAATTGCTGCCCGCTGCGGAGGGCGTCGAGTTAGCCGTGGCGGCGTTCGAGCGTCACCTCGCAGCGAGCGACAAGGCTCTCACTGGTATCGTTCGCCTGACCTGCGGATCGGGCCTGGCGAATGTTCCTTCAACGGACGCCACTGATCGATGCCTTTCATGCACGGTTTCCCGGACTGCGGGTCGAGTTGGTGACCAGCGACCGCTTTCTTGATTTGTCCAAAGGAGACGCGGACATCGCGATCCGCCTCGGCGAGCCTAGTGACGAAGCCCTCGTCGGCCGCAAGATCGCCGATGCGTCCTGGGCTGTATATGCCGGCCGTACTTATGGGACCGATCCATCATTTCCATGGATTTTATTAAAGACCCTCCTCGGCGTCGTCCCCGCGAAAGCGGGGACCCATAACCACCGCTGCTGATTGTCGCAGAAGATAACTACCCCCATCCTCTAACCGATAGGCCGCGGCGATGGGTCCCGGCGTTCGCCGGGACGACGTTAAGGTGTTTCGCTCGGTGTCGTAGAGCGCTGCTATCCGCCATCGAGCGAACCGACGACTTGATTCGTGTCAGCCGTCATCGCGCTGTCATGCAAATCTGTTAGCTGCTCGCGCATGGGAAGTGACTACGATGAGTGAAGAGTGTCCCGAACGACGCTTTCGCACTTTGTTTATCTCCGACGTCCACCTCGGCGCCCGCGGCTCGCAAGCCGACCGATTGCTGGACTTCCTCCGCAGCCATGATGCCGATACCATCTATCTCGTCGGCGATATCGTCGACGGCTGGGCGCTGCAATCCAACTGGTACTGGCCGCAATCGCACAACGACTTCGTGCAGAAAATGCTGCGCAAGGCGCGCAAGGGCGCCAAGGTCATCTACGTCCCCGGCAATCACGACGAGTTCCTGCGGAACTATTACGGCACGCATTTCGGCGGCATCGACGTCGTGGAAAACACCATCCATGTCGGCGTCGACGGGCGGCGCTATCTCGTGATTCACGGCGATATTTTCGACCTCGTGGTGCAGAACGCGCGCTGGCTCGCCCATCTCGGCGACAAGGCCTACGATTTCGCGATCCAGATGAACCGGCTCGTCAACTTCTTCCGGCGCGCGTTCGGCGTGCCCTATTGGTCGCTGTCGCAATGGGCGAAGCTGAAGGTCAAGAACGCCGTGAATTATATCGGCGCCTTCGAACAGACGCTGGCCGCCGAGGCGCGGCGTCACGGCGCCGACGGCGTGATCTGCGGCCACATCCACTACGCCACCATCCGCGACGAACATGGCATCCGCTACATGAATTGCGGCGACTGGGTGGAAAGCTGCACCGCGCTTGCCGAGCACGAAGACGGCCGGTTTGAAATCATCACCTGGACCGATCCGCTGCGCCGGGCCGTCGCCGGTTGTCTCCGTCGCGGCGCGTGCCGCCTGATGCGAATTCTGGTCGCGACCGATGCGTGGCATCCTCAGGTCAACGGGGTGGTGCGGACGCTGACCATGATGGCGGAAGCGGCAAAGACATTCGGCGTCGAGGTCAGTTTTCTCACCCCGCAATCGTTCGCACCTTCGCGATGCCGAGCTACCGCGATCTGCGCGTGGCGCTGCCGCATCCGGCGAAAATAGCGCGACTGATCGCCGAGGCGCGGCCCGACAGCATTCACATCGCAACCGAAGGCCCGATCGGACTGTTGGTGCGGCGTCATTGCCGCCAACAGGGATTGCCGTTCACCACGAGCTTTCATACCCGCTTTCCGGAATACATTTCCGCGCGCTTGCCGATCCCCGAATCCTGGATCTGGGCGGCGCTGCGCGCCTTCCACGGACCGAGCCAGGCGGTGATGGCGGCGACGCCGGCGCTGGCCGACGAATTGCGCGCACGCGGCTTTCGCAACGTGGTGCTGTGGCCGCGCGGCGTCGACGCCAGCCATTTTCATCCGCGCCCGGTCGATCTCGGCCTGCCGCGTCCGGTCTTTCTCTGTGTCGGCCGCGTCGCGGTCGAAAAGAATCTCGAGGCGTTTCTCGATCTCGATTTGCCCGGCACCAAAGTGATCGTCGGCGACGGACCGGCGCGGACGGCGTTGAGCCAAAAATATCCGCAAGCCGTGTTTCTCGGCGCGCGGCAGGGCGAAGCCCTGGCGGAGGCCTATGCCGCCGCCGACGTCTTCGTGTTTCCGAGCAAGACCGACACCTTTGGCCTGGTGCTTCTGGAGGCGCTCGCGAGCGGCCTGCCGGTCGCGGCGTTTCCCGTGACCGGTCCTCGCGACGTGATCGGCTCGGCGCCGGTCGGCGTGTTGAACGACGATTTGCGCGCGGCCTGCCTGTCGGCGCTGACAATTTCGCCGCAAGCCTGCCTCGAGTTTGCCGCAAGGCACACCTGGGAAGCATCGGCCCGCGCTTTCGTCGACAACATCACCGATATCCGCGACGTCGATCCCGAAAGCGATGCGATGGAATTCGCGGCGGAGCAACCGGGTTTCGTCGCCTGATCCCGGTAAGGTCTGATCCGGTAAGTGTCTTGCCCGCCTGTCGGGGTCCGCGATACAAACCGCTGATGATGGAACCATCCTCAGCCCTGCCGGTCAGTTCGGTGGATATCGACGCCGCCGCGCGCGTGCTGGCGCCGTTCGCGGTGCGCACGCCGCTGTTGTCGTCGCCTGCGCTCGACGAACGCGCCGGCACCAAAGTGTTTCTGAAACCGGAAATGCTGCAGCGGACCGGATCGTTCAAGTTTCGCGGCGCCTTCAACAAGCTGTCCTCGATCCCGCAAGCCGCGCGCGGCGGCGGCGTGGTCGCGTTCTCCTCCGGCAACCACGCCCAGGGCGTGGCGGCGGCGGCGCAAATCCTGAACATGCAGGCGACCATCGTGATGCCCGCCGATGCGCCGCTCTCCAAGCGCGAACGCACCAAGGCCTATGGCGCGGAAGTGGTGCTGTACGATCGCGACCGCGAGGATCGCGAAGCCATCTCCCGCGACATCGCCGCCAAGCGCGGCGCGACGCTGGTGCGCCCCTATGACGATCCGTTCGTGATCGCCGGCCAGGGCACGGTGGGGCGGGAGATCGCCGAGGACATGGCGGCGCTTGGGCATGACGCCGGATATCGTGGTGGCGCCGGCGTCCGGCGGCGGCCTGATCGCGGGCGTCGCTACCGCGGTCAAGGCGCGCTTTCCGCAGGCCATGCTGATGTCCGGCGAACCGGAAGCCTTCGACGATCACGCGCGCTCGCTGCGCGCCGGAAAACGCGAGCCGCATCGCGCCGAAGGCCGCACCATCTGCGACGCGCTGATGGCCTCGATCCCCGGCGAACTCACCTTCGCCATCAACAGCCGGCTGTTGGCGCAAGGCATCACCGCCTCCGATGCCGAAGTCGGCGCCGCGGTCGGATTTGCCTTTCGCGAGCTGAAGCTGGTGGTCGAGCCCGGCGGCGCGGTCGGCCTCGCCGCGCTGCTGGCCGGCCGCATCGACGCGCGCGGCAAGAACGTCGTCATCGTTCTGTCCGGCGGCAATGTCGACGCGGATTTGTTCGCGAAACTGATTGCGTGACAGCGTCGGTGTGGCGTCGCGTGAAATTGTTCAATCGGATCAACCAATCTGCCCGACGGGCAAATCACTTCTGATTTTCCGAAATGGTGTCAAGCCCGTTTTGCAAAAATATTTCTGTTTTCCTCCGACCCAAATCAGTTCACTGATTCGCCGTCCGGTTCCGACCAGAGGGGCGTTGCGCACGTCACGAACGCGGGGCGGGATGCGGTGGACGCGGGCAGCGCACTTGACGAATGGTGCTGACGCGTACGGCCAAGTCGTGTCGTTCTGACGCCCCAATCGTTGGCGTCAAGTCTGCGAGAAGAAGCGCAGGCGACGGTGTCAAAAAGCGTGGTCACCGGGGAGAGCGCGAAGTAAGCCGTAAAACCATTGCGCGGGGAATGCCGGGTGATTTCCGGTGTGACCGTGGTGACTAACTCGTATGCTTTTTTCATTGCATGCGAGGCTGCGGGTGCATCGGGCACCCGGCATTCCCTGCGCCCTCTGATTTCTGAGGGCGAACGGTTCTTGCAAACCTCGGGCGCCTCGCGCCGCGGGATCGCGGACGTTGTATCTTCAAACGCCGTCGATCCTGAGGTGCGAGCCTTGCGGTGCACTTGCACCGCTGGGCGAGCCTCGAAGGATGAACGGCCCGGCCGTGCCCTTCGAGACGGCCGCGTTGCGGCCTCCTCAGGGTGACGGGGACTGAGCTTCGCGAATGTGACGGTGCGATTCTTGGTCGATCTTTGCCTCGGCATGACTGTGCAAGCTGAACCCATGGCGTCATTCAACCTCGATGCCGTCAACACCTCACGAGAAGAACGCGATCTTCTCGGCCTGGCTCATGCGCCGGATCGGCGCCAGCGGATCGGGCCCCGCTGCATGCGGCCGTCTCACGATGCCGTTCGCGAGGAGGGTCGAGCCAAGAGAGACTTCGAGCGAGGGCTGGATTGCAGGCTGAATCGTCGGCGGCGGTTCTGGCGCGACGCGTCGGCTCCGGCCTCTCGGCGACGAATTCGGGATCGGCAGGCGGCGGCTCACTGACGTGAATCTCGTAGCTGCCGGTATCGAAGCTGTCATCGGTATCGGAAGGATCCGGCGCTGCCATTTCAAGCGCGACCATGTCCAGCAAGGCTTCGTCGTAAGCATCCGTAGCCTCAGGGTTTTCGTCCCCGGCCTCAGGCGTCACATCAGGAGCTGCGGCCGGCATGTCAGCCGTTTCAACCGACACGTCAGCGACGTCGGCTCTCGCCGCAACGACCTCGGGCGTTACCACAACGGCTTCAGCCGGAATGCTTGTCGCGACTTCGGTATCCTCCGCAGGCGAGGGCGACGGCATGGCCTCTTCCGTGGCCTGTGCGCCGCCGCGCTATCGCCGTCGTCAAACTGCTCGATCCGCGCCTCGATCAGGTCGAATGCGGCGTTCAATGCGGTTCGCGGACCGCTCGACGAGATCTGCCCGCAAGCACCTGCAATGGCGCTGACTTGCGAATCGATCAGATCGCAAATCCGGCCGTCGGCGCCGATTTCCCGCAACCGCCATGCGATTTCCGTGATGACCCGGGCGCCCTTGCGGGCCCGCGCCAGATTTTCCTCCAGCGCGAGACCATCAAGTGCCGCCGATGCGGCGGCCCTGGCTTCCTCGACCGCGCGTCCGATGGCGGCCAACGCCTCCGCGAGCCCGCTTTCGGGAACGGGCTGTCTCCGGGCGGCAAGACTTTCCTCGATCCGCGCCACGGCATCGAGCACCATGCTTGTATCGGCATTGCGGTTGCGCCTGGCGTACTCGCCGAGAAACCAGCGGCCCCGCGAGGTCTCCATGAAGGCTTCGCGGATCGCCACAAAATCTTCCTCGCTCGGCAGGCTGGCGCGAGCGGAAATCGGCGATAGGGCAAATGCTTCGTCGGCCATATTAAACTCATCCGCGCAAATCATCGCGCGTTACGCTAGAGCATGATCCGGAAAAGTGGAAACCGGTTTTCCGAAAAGATCATGCTCAAACAAAAAGTTAGAGCGGGATGATGATTCGAAGAGAAGTCATCCCGCTCTAACGATCATCACGATATCAAGCGAATCGCAATTGAATTGATGCCGAGCGAATCACAAATCCCCATCGCATCCGAAGCCGCGTCCAGGCGATTCGCGACGAGGCTGGCGCTGTTTTACGGCGCGGTGTTTGGCCTCATGGGCCCCCATCTGCCGTTTTTCCCGGTGTGGCTGAAGGCGGTCGGGATCGACGCATCCTGGATCGGGATCATCACGGCAGTTCCTGCGGTGACGCGGTTCACGGTGCTGCCATTGGTGACCGGCCTTGCCGAAAGGCACGGGTCGCTGCGCGGCGCCATGATCGTCACGGCGTTTATGACCGCGCTCGGTTTTTCGGTGGTCGGAACCCAGCATCAGGCGCTCGTGGTATTCGCAGCCTACGTCGCCACGGCCTGTATGTGGACGCCGATGGTGCCGCTGACGGATGCCTATGCGTTGCGAGGCGTGGCGCGCTACGGCCTGAACTATGGGCCGCTGCGGCTGTGGGGCTCGGCGGCGTTCGTCGTGGGAGCGCTGGCCGGCGGGCTGGCGGTCGATGTCATCGCGGCGCCGCACCTGATCTGGGTCATTGCCGCCATAGCGGGGCTCGGCGCCGTCATCAGCCTCGGGCTTCAGCCGGTGGACAGTCCAAAGACCGCGCCGGCGACACCGCACGGCGGGAGCGGCTTGCTCCGCGAGCCCGGCTTTCTCGCCATCATTGTCGCGGCCGCGCTGATCCAGGGCAGCCATGCCGCCTACTACACCTTCGCTTCCATCACCTGGCAGGTGGCTGGCCTTGGCGGGCTGACGATCGCCGGGCTGTGGTCGCTCGGCGTGCTGGCCGAAATTGTCGTGTTCGCGCTGTCGCCGCGATTTACGTTGTCGCCGGCGGTGCTGGTGGTGATCGCTGCGCTCAGCGCGGTTGCACGCTGGTCGATCACCGCGCTGGAGCCTCCGGTGGCCGTGCTGGCCATTGTTCAACTGGCGCACGGGCTGAGCTTCGGATTGACCCAGGTCGGCACCATGATGTTGTTGGTGCGCCATGTCCCGGTTCATGTGACGGCGCGAGGGCAGGGATATCTCGCGGCCTGCAGCGGGATTATTGCCAGCAGCGCGTCGATCTTGTCCGGCGCGATCTACGCCCGCTACGGGCAGGGCGTCTATTACCTGATGGCGGCGATGGCGCTGTCAGGCGCTGTCGTGATGTGGCTCGCGCGACATCGCTTGGCGCATCAACCCCACAGCGCGGCGTCGGGGGGATAGACCAGGCTGCCGTCGTAGCGCAACCCGCCATCGCGGTCGCGCGCCAGCAACAGGGGGCCGTCGAGATCGACGAAACGCGCCTCACCCGCCAGCAGCATCGCCGGCGCCATCGCCAGCGAGGTCGCGACCATGCAGCCGATCATGATTTGAAATCGCAAGGCGCGCGCCGCATCGGCCATCGCCAGCGCTTCCGTCAGTCCGCCGGTCTTGTCGAGCTTGATATTGACGGCATCATAGCGTCCGCGCAGCCCCTCCAGCGAAGCGCGATCGTGCACGCTTTCGTCGGCGCAGACGGCAAGCGGCCTTGCGATGCGCGCCAGCGCCTCATCCTGGCCGGCGGGAAGCGGCTGCTCGACCAGCGTGACGCCGGCTTTCGCGCATGCCGCGAGATTTTGCTCGAGATTGCCCGAGGTCCATGCCTCATTCGCATCGACGATGAGTTCGGATCGAGGCGCGGCCTGGCGTACCGCCGCGATCCGCTCGCCGTCGCCGTCGCCGCCAAGCTTGATCTTGAGTAGCGGCCGGTGCGCGGCCTGGGCGGTCGCCGCCGCCATCGCCTCGGGCGAGGCCAGCGAGATCGTGTAGGCGGTGACGCAAGGCGCCGGGCGCGGGGCGTCCGAGCAGGTCCCAGACGCGCCGGCCGCGGGTCTTGGCTTCGAGGTCCAGCAAGGCGCAATCCAGCGCGTTGCGGGCGGCGCCTGGCGGCATCGCGGTCTGCAGGGCCTTTCTGTCGAGCCCGCGTGACAGGGGTTCCCGCATCGCCTGAAGGGCGGCCAGGGTCGCTTCCGGGCTCTCGCCATAGCGCGGGTAGGGGACGCATTCCCCGCGCCCGGTATGGCCGCCGCGGCTGACTTCCGCCACCACGGTGACCGCTTCGGTCTTGGCGCCGCGGCTGATCGTGAAGCTGCCTGCGATCGGCCAGCGCTCGATTCTGGCCGTCAGCGTTGGGGATTGGCTGGAAGTCATTTTAATATCTGGCAATTTCTAAAACCGCCGGCTTGCCCGGCGCAACCAAGTATGGCTGGTTAGGGGCGCGTTCCACAAGCAATGGCGGCGCGTTGGGTTTTGCTTTTCCATCAATAGCGGAGAATCGACACTGGAGTTGGCATCGTGAAAGGTGACCCGACATTGGAGCGGATAGTACAGGGCAATGGGCTTGCGCTGTGCGCCGCGGGTCCGTGGACCGCCCGTTTCGCACCGCTGCTCGAGCAGATCGTTGCCGACGCCGAAAAGCTGACCGGAAGCCGGCCGAACATCTTTATCGACGTATCGCAAGTCTCGAAGCTCGATACCTTCGGGGCCTGGTTGATCGAACGGCTTCGCCGCAGCCTGACCCAGGGCGGCATCGAGGCGAAGATCGCCGGGCTTTCGGCCAACTATTCAAGCCTGGTCGACGAGGTGCGCAGGGTGAAAGCCGCGCCCGCTATCGACACCACATCCGTGACGATCACGGGTATGCTGGAACAGGTCGGCCGCAGCATGGTCGGCATCGGCGCAACCATCGTCGGACTGATCGACATGCTCGGTGCCGTGCTCGCCGCGAGCGGCAGGGTGATGATCCACCCCAGGGGCTTCCGCCTGACGTCGACCGTGCATCATCTCGAGCAGGTATGCTGGCGCGCGGTGCCGATTGTCGTGCTGATCACGTTTCTGATCGGCTGCATCATCTCGCAGCAAGGCATCTTTCATTTCCGCAAATTCGGCGCCGATATCTTCGTCGTCGACATGCTGGGCGTGCTGGTGCTGCGCGAGATCGGCGTGCTTTTGGTGGCGATCATGGTGGCGGGGCGTTCCGGCAGCGCCTACACGGCAGAACTCGGCTCCATGAAAATGCGCGAGGAGATCGATGCGCTGCGCACCATGGGGTTCGATCCGATCGAGGTTCTGATCCTGCCGCGGATGCTGGCGCTGATCATCGCGCTGCCGATCCTGGCCTTTCTCGGCGCCATGGCGGCGCTCTATGGCGGCGGGCTGGTAGCGTGGCTGTACGGTGGCGTCGATCCCGAGGCGTTCCTGCTCCGGCTGCGCGATGCGATCTCGATCGATCACTTCACCGTCGGCATCATCAAGGCGCCGGTGATGGCAGCGGTGATCGGGATCGTCGCCTGCGTCGAGGGGCTCGCGGTGCAGGGCAGCGCCGAATCGCTCGGCCAGCACACCACGTCCTCGGTGGTGAAGGGGATCTTCTTCGTCATCGTCATGGATGGCGTGTTTGCGATCTTCTTCGCCTCGATCGGAATGTGACGATGGCGCCTGAAACCCAAAACGCCATCATCCGGGTTCGCGACATCTCGGTGCAGTTCGGCAGCACCAAGGTTCTGGACGGGCTCAATCTCGACGTGCAGCGCGGCGAGATCCTTGGCTTCGTCGGTCCTTCCGGCGCGGGCAAGTCGGTGTTGACGCGCACCATCATTGGATTGGTGCCCAAGGTCAGCGGAAGCATCGAGGTTTTCGGGATTGACCTTGACGCGGCGGATGCCGCGGCGCGGCGCGGCGTCGAGCGTCGCTGGGGAATCCTGTTCCAGCAGGGCGCGCTGTTTTCCTCGCTCACGGTGCGGCAGAACATCCAGTTTCCGGTGCGCGAATATCTGAATGTGTCGCAGCGATTGCTCGACGAGATCACGGTGGCAAAGCTCGGCATGGTGGGCTTGCGGCCCGAGGTCGCCGACCGTTTTCCCTCGGAACTCTCCGGCGGCATGATCAAGCGGGTGGCGCTGGCACGCGCGCTCGCGCTCGATCCGGAACTGGTGTTCCTCGATGAACCGACCTCTGGCCTCGATCCCATCGGGGCCGGGGACTTTGACGAGCTGGTCAGGACCCTGCAGCGCACTTTGGGGCTGACCGTTTTCATGGTAACCCATGATCTGGACAGCCTTTATACCGCTTGTGACCGCATCGCCGTTTTGGGGAACGGCAAGATCATTGCAGCAGGATCGATGGCCGACATGCAGGCCTCGCAGCATCCCTGGTTGAGGGCTTATTTCCACGGCAAGCGCGCCCGCGCTGTCATGGGCTAGAGCAGATCCGACCCGGAGGCCGCGTTCGCGCAAAGTGGATGCCGGTTTTCGGAAAAGATCGTGCTTAAGGGATGGGGTTAAACGACGGCCTTGATTCAGCGTGCTGAATTCAGTGGCCTGGTATGGGAGTTGGTTGATGGAAACGCGGGCGAACTTCGTCCTGATCGGATCGTTCACGCTGGCGGTGATTGCCGCCGCGTTCGGCTTCGTTTTGTGGTTTCAGTCTCTTCACACCACCAAGGCGCGCAGCCCCTTGCGCATCGTCTTCGAAGGCCCGGCGGCTGGCCTGCGCAATGGCGGCAGCGTCAATTTCAACGGTATCCGGGTGGGAGAGGTGATCTCGGTAAAACTCGATAACCCGCGTCGAGTCGTCGCACTCGCCATGGTCGAGAATAACGCCCCGCTCCGCAAGGACACGCTGGTCGGGCTGGAATTTCAGGGGCTGACCGGCGTCGCGGCGATATCGCTCAAGGGCGGCGAGGAGGCCGCGCCGCCGGTTCCCCTGGATGAGGATGGAGTCCCCACGCTGACGGCTGATCCCAACGCGCTGCAGGATGTCACCGAGGCGATCCGCGGCACGCTGCAGAACGTCAACAGGTTGGTCGCCGACAATCAGGAGGCGGTGAAAAATTCGCTGCATAACCTCGAGACCTTCACCACGTCGCTGGCGCGCAATTCCGAGAAGATCGATAGCGTCATGCTGAAAGTCGACGGCGTGATGGGCAAGGCCGACAACCTCATGCTGGGCCTGAACACGCTGGCAGGCGGCAAGGAGGGCGGCGAGCTGTTCCAGGCCGTGAAGTCGATCCGCGAACTGGCGGAGGATTTCGACAAGCGATCGGGTCTTTTGATGGCTGACGGCCGCCGCACGCTCGCCGATATCAGCCGCGCGGTGAATAATCTCGACCGCAACCCGACACGCCTTTTGTTCGGCCCGGCCAACGCCAGCACGCCGGAGCCTCCGAAGCCGGCGCCCGCGGCGGCGGCCGAGAGGAAGCGGCAGTAGGACGGTTTCGATTACAACGCCGGTTGCGAAACCCCAAACAAAACGGAGGCATCGCTGCCTCCGTTTTATTATGAGATCAGAGTGAACCCTACCCGAGCCGCCCCGCCGCGTGCGCGAGCAGGGTGTAGACGAGGCCGGTCTCCGAGATCAGATGACCGCGAAGCGCAGCAGCCCCGCCTTCGTCGCGCGCAACCTCGTCGAGCAGGCGCTCGAACTCGACGATGTAGCGGTCGACCGTCTGCTTGAAATTGCGGTCAGAGCGATATTTGCGGGCGACTTCATCAAAGGCCTTCTGGCCGGCCGGCGTGTAGAGCCGCTTGGAGAAAGCCTTGCTCTCGCCGCGCTGATAACGATCCCACATCTCGGCGGCGAGATTGCGATCCATCAGGCGGCCGATGTCGAGCGACAGCGACTCCAGCGGGTTGCCACTGCCCCCCTGCTGCGGGCGGCCACGCGGGACGTCGCGGTTGCCAGCGCCGGCATCGGTGCGGCTCAACAGGTCCGAGAGCCATCCGTCGCGTCCTTGATCGGCGCTTGCAGGGGAAACCGGCGGCGCTTCGGTGCGGCGAGAAGGAGGCCCGCCCAGGTCTGGCGGCGGCAAGTTCGAGGCGCTGCCGCCCTCGCGCATGCGCGGTGCACCGCGCCCGCCGGCGGCGACCAGCATCGGCTCTTCTTCGCGATGCGAGCTCGAGCGGCCCTCGCTCACGACGTCCAGCCCGCGGCCGTGGTGGGCGACGATGCGGTTCAGTTCCGCCAAGGCCTCGATCTGGTCGACGATCACTTTCCGCATCTGCGCGGTGCTCTCGGCGGCCTCCTGCGGCATTTCCAGCACGCCGCGGCGAAGCTCGTTGCGGGTGGCCTCGAGTTCGTTGTGCATTTCGGCAGCCATCTGCTTCATGCTCGCCACCATGTTCGCGAACTTCTCCGCAGACTGCTTGAACATCGCATCCGCTTCCTGCGTGCTCTGCTGGTAGATTTCGGCCATCGCCTCGGTGGTCAGGCGGCGTTCCTCTTCGGCGGTGGAGCGAACCGCCTCGAACTGCCGGCTGATCGCGGCAGAACCCGCGCCGGCGGTTTCCGCTACCACGCGTGCGATATCGCGGGCGCGCTCTTCCGCGGCCGCCAGCGACTCGTCCAGCAGGCCGGTGAACCGCGACAGCCGCTGATCGAGATCGGCGGTGCGCAGATCGATCGTGGTGACCAGCGATTCCAGCGCCGACTTCCGTTCGGAAATCGAGGCGGTGGTGTTGCGGTTGCTTTGCTCGACCAGGGTCGCGGCATCGACCAGCGCCTTGCCATGGGTCTCGAACTGGCCGGAAAGCGAGCCGAGATCCTCGAGCGCCTTGCTGGTTGTCGTGTTGAAGATATTCAACTGGTTTTGCAGCGTCTGGCTGGCGATGCCGTTGCGCGAGGTGACGTCGTTCATGGCTGACACGAAGTCGGCGACGCGCGTGACCAGGGCGCGCTCGAGCGAATTGAGATTGTCGTGGGCGCCGGTCAGCACTTCCTGCAACAGGATATTGCCTTCGCGCAGGCGTTCGAACAGCGCGACCGTGTCGGTTCGCAGGATCTTGCTGGTTTCCTGCATTTCGGTGACGGCGGCGATTGACACCTGGCGTGACTGGTCGATCGCCGCACGCGACGCCTGCTCCAGGTCCTTCAGCGACTTGCCGACGGCACCTGTGGCCAATTCGCCGGCGGATGTGATCGTCCGCGCGACGTCGGAACCGGTGCTCAACACCGACTGCGAGAAGGTTTGTCCCCGGTTCTCGATCGACTTCAGGGCATCCGAGGTGACGCGGTCGATATCGACCGTGAGTTGATTGGTCTTGGCGCTGATTGCCTCAACCAGCGATCCCCGCTTGCCGTCGATCATCTGCGACAGGCGATCGGTCTGCTGTTGCACGTATGTGACGATTTCGTCGGTCTTGCCGGTCATGGTGGAACCGAAAGCACCGCTGGCGGCGAGAACCGCGCGTTCGACTTCCGCGGAGGTCGACTTGACCTGCGAACTGACTTCGTTCGAGGCGGCCACCAGGACGCTCTGCGCGTTGAGCGCGCTGCTCTGGATATGATCCGTGGTGGTTGCGGTGACTGTGCTGAGTGACCGCTCGATATCGGCGGAGATCGCCCTGATCTGGCTGGCGGCGTCGGCGGACGTCGCATGGAGCGAAGTTTGCGCCTCGCGCGCGCTGTTGAGGACCGAAGCGGCGGTGTCGGCCCCGACCGCCGTCAACGTACGTTCCACATCGGTCGCGAGCGACTTGACATGGTTGGCGGCATCCGCGGACGCGGTGACGAGCGTGGACTGGACTTCACGCGCGCCGGAGAGAATTGACGCGGCGGCTGCGGTCCCGGCGGCGGAGAGCGTTTGTTCGACGTCGGCCGCCAATGTCTTGACGTGGTTGGCGGCATCCGACGAAGCGGTGACCAGCGTGGTCTGCACTTCGCGCGCGCCAGAGAGGATCGACGCGGCGGTTGCGGTACCGGCGGCGGAGAGTGTTCGTTCGACGTCGGCCGAAAGCAATTTGACCTGGTTGGCGGCTTCGCCCGAGGCCGTCACCAGGATCGACTGAGCATCGCGGGCGCTGCTCACAATCGATTCCGCGGCACCGGTCCCGGCGGCGGAGAGCGTTTGTTCGACGTCGGCCGCCAATGTCTTGACGTGGTTGGCAGCATCCGACGAAGCGGTGACCAGCGTGGTCTGCACTTCGCGCGCGCCAGAGAGGATCGACGCGGCGGTTGCGGTACCGGCGGCGGAGAGTGTTCGTTCGACGTCGGCCGACAGCAATTTGACCTGGTTGGCGGCATCGCCGGAGGCCGTCACCAGGGTCGACTGAGCATCGCGGGCGCTGCTCACAATCGAGTCCGCGGCACCACTGCCGACGGCGGTGAGGGTACGTTCGACTTCCGCCGAGGTCAGCTTCAGCTGCGCGCCGACGTCGGAAGAAACCGAAAGCAGGGATTGCTGCGCGGCGCGTGCGCCGGTCTGAATGGTCTCGCTGGTGTTCACCACGAGGTTGGTCAGCGAACGCTCCGCATCTTCAACGTGGGACTTGATCCCAAGCGACAGTTCTTCGGCGCGCGCCATGAGACCTTCGCTGGCTTGCCGCCCGCTGCTCTCGATGCGACCCGCCACGGCTTCGATACGCGAACCCAGCAGGTCTTCGAACTGGGCAACCCGCACATCGATGTCGTTGGCGACCGCGCCGACCCTGGTTTCGATGCCCTGGTGGATTTCCTGGAACCGGGCCGTAATGGTGTCGGTCAGGTAGGCGCTGCGGCCATCGATGGTCTGGGTCACGCTGGAGATGCGCCGGTCGACGGCTTCGATCGCCTGTGCGGTGCCGTCCGTCAGCGAGGAGGTGAGTTGGGTCAGCCGCGAGTTCGATCGATTGGATCGCCTGCGTGGCCCCATCGGTCAGCGACGACGCCAGCGAGCCAAGGCGGCTGTCGATGGTTTCGGTCACCGACTTCGCCCGCGTATCGAAGGTCTGTTCGAGCGATTTGAGGCGGCCGTCGATGGATGCATCGAAGGATTTGATCTTGCCGTCGAGCGAGGTATCGAGGTTGGCGACGCGGGTGCCGAGCGTGGTCTCGAATTGCAGCAGGCGCTGGTCAAGCGAAGCGGTGATTTCGCCGCCGTTCGAAGTCAAGCGGGTGTCGAAGGTGTCGACATAGGTCTTCAAGGTTTCCGCGATATGCTCGGTGCGTTGCCCCATGCGATCGACGATCTCGCCGCCAAAGGTTTTGACGGTGCGGTCGAATTCCGAGATGTGGCGGGTAATGATGGCACCGAGCGTGCCGCTGTCGCGCGCGAATTTTTCCGCAAGTTCGGTGCCCTGGTTCTTCACCAGTTCATCGAACGCGCTCATCTGCAAGGAGAGCGTATCGTGCGCGGTCTCGGTCTGGCTGACGACCTTGGCCACCAGCGAGTTCACGGTCACGTCCAGCGCATCGCTGGCCTTGTCGCCGGAGGTGATGATTTGGGTCGCCAGGCGGTTGCCGGCTTCATCGATCTTGCTGACCAGATCGCCGCTGCGCAGCTCAAGTTCCAGCAAAAGCGAGTCGCTGGAATTCTTCAGCGAGTTCATGAACCTGTTCGGTTCGGTCGGAAATACCGTCGACGATGGTGGAGGAGCGCTGCTCGAATTCGCTGGTGATGCGGTCGATCCGCTCGTTCAGCATCTCGTGGACGCGGTCGGCCAGCTCGGCGAACTCGTCATGTACGTGGCCGGTCTTGAAGTTGAGGCTGCTGGTGAGGCGCTCGCTGGCGTCGAGCACCGCGCGCGTGGTTTCGGCGCTGGCTTCCTCGAGACGGTCGAGCAGGTCGCCGCCGCGCTCGCCGAGCGCGAGGATCATGTTGTCGCCGGCATTGCTGAGCGCACTTGTGATGTGGGCGCCGCGTTCTTCCAGCGCACCGGTGATGCTCTTTGCGACCTCGTCGACGCGAGAGGCGATCGCGTCCGAGATCAGCGCGATATCGTGGCGCAGGTCGATCTGCACGCCGGAGATGGCGCTGCGAACCTGCTCGGCCTGGCCGACCAGATTGTCGCGCTGATGCGCGATATCCTGCAGCAAAGCGCGGATTCGCACCTCGTTGTCGCTGTAAGCGCGCTCAAGCGCGGCGACTTCATTGGCAACCAGAGTTTCGAGTTCGCCGGCGCGTGCAATGGCGCGTTCGACACCGTCGCCCATGGCCGCGACCTCGCGCCGGATCGCCTGACCAACCGTTACCATTGAATCGCTTGCCGCGCCCTCAGGCTCCGAAAAGCGGATCGCGACCTGCGCCATCGACTGCGCGATCATGCGTAATTCCTGGCCGCGCCAGAAAAGGCTCGCCATGAAATAAAGCAGCAGCACCGGCGCAAAGAACAATGCCGCCAGGCCCGCCAGCACCAGCGTGCCGCCGCTGCCCTGACCAATCGCCGCCTGTATCGAGGGGAGAAAGCTGAGCGTCAGCAGTCCGGCGCCGACAAGCCAGACCCCGGCGAAGATTGTGGCAAGCGTATAGACGTTGCGGGCGGGCCGGCCCTTCTGAATGGCCTGCAGGATCTGGCCGATGGTTTCGCGGTCGTCGTTGGCGGCGCGGCGGGTCGGGCGCGGCTCCTCGATGGGCTCGAAGATCGGCCGATCCTCGCTTGGCCGGGTATCGAATGCGCTCTCGTTGTAGGCCGGCGTCGATGCGGAAGCTGTGGAAGATGCGTTTGTCGGCGCGCCATCGCTATGGACTGAACTCCGCGCGCTGTCCTCCGCTGCCCCGTCGCTAATGTTCAAGGCTTCCTGAATGGCAGAAAGCGCGACTTCGGTAGGGTCTTTGACCTTCTTGGGATTGTTCGCCATGTTCAGTCTGAGCCCTCGTGTTACTCTTACCCATCCCGGAGATTATCGCGCGAACGCCCCCGCAAGCCCGAAGCCGATCTCATGCCCCACGCCGGTCGCGAAACCGCGACGCTCCCGCCGGCTCGTCCGCCGCATCCGAAAACATCCTATTGGCTGGGCGGTGCGAATGAAATGGCTGCGATTAATACAATCTTAATCATCGTTAACAGCCCGGCGCCATAAGGCCTTACGGTTCCTCAAAATTCTCGTGGGAGCCGACCAATTGAGGCTACTTTTCGCCAAAAACAAGGCGAACTTGCGGCGGCTCCCCCAAACGTTCCGTTAACCATTTCCATGATTGGCTGCCGAAAATCTCGCCGCCGGATCGGTCGGGCGGGGAAATTGGGTTATCGCCATGCCGCTTCATCTGGAACGGATTGCCTGGATGCCATCGCCGCCGCTCGCTCCCGACGACGGTCCGATCGACATGGACCATCTCCAACGCATGACCCTTGGCGACGCCAGGCTCGAGCGCGAGGTGCTGACAATGTTTGCGGCCCAGGCGGCCAGCCTGATCGGCAGTCTCGCCGCCTTGCCCGCTGACGCGGGTGCGCTGGCGCATACGCTGAAGGGTTCGGCACGTGCGATCGGCGCATTCGGCGTTGCCGATGCTGCCGGCTTTCTGGAAGCCGCAGTACTGAACGGCCACGATCCGTCCGAGGCGCTCAGCGACCTCAAGGAGGCAATCGTGCAGGCGCGCATGGCAATCGACGCGATCCTGCGCCGGTCCTGACCTCGTCCATCAAAACGCAAGGGCATGCTGCCGGTTTCGCTCCGACCGCTGGCGCCGCGGTTCTAACGTTCGCGCTCCGGCGCGGCGGAGGACTCGCGGATACGCTGATGCGAATGTCAAATCCCCCGCACTAGCGCGGGGCGGATCGACCCGTTATAGGACACCCCCGGACCTCCCTATCCGGCAGCACGAGCAAACATGGCCAAAATCAGCTTTGTCGACCATACCGGCGAAACCCGCACCATCGATGTCGAGAACGGCGCGACGGTGATGGAAGCCGCGATCCGCAATGCCATTCCGGGCATCGAAGCCGAATGCGGCGGCGCCTGTGCCTGCGCGACATGCCATGTCTATGTCGATGAGGCCTGGCGCGAGAAGGTCGGCTCTCCGTCCCCGATGGAAGAGGACATGCTGGATTTCGGCTTCGATGTGCGGCCGAATTCGCGGCTATCATGCCAGATCAAGGTGAGCGACGAACTCGACGGTCTGGTGGTCTCGACGCCGGAGCGGCAGGCTTAAACCACCGCGAAGCGAATTCGGCGATCGCCGTCAATGATCACAGCTTCCACAATCGCCGCGCGCTTTTACGCGCCGTCCACTCCGCGGCGAAGCCAGCGCTGGAATTTGCCGATGATTTCCCCGGTCAGCGGCATCGGTTTGCGGGTGCTCTCGTCGATCAGTACCGTCACCGATCGAGCCGACGCCACGCATTTGCCTTCTGAAAACACCACCTGATCGAATGTCAGGGATGTTCGACCGAACTTCGCGACGCCGAGCCCCATTTCAATGTTGCCCGGCCAGCGCAGTTCGGCGCGGAAATGGATATCGAGGCGCACCAGCATCCAGCCGAGCCCCGGCGGCGTCAGTCCGAAGCTGCGGTCCTTGACCAGCGTCACGCGGCCGGTTTCGAAGTAAGTCGCATAAACCGCGTTGTTGACGTGCTGATTGGGATCGAGATCGGCAAAGCGCACATTGTCGGTCAAGCGGTAGGGAAAATCTTCCAGGCACGGCACTGAATTGAGGCGGGCTGGTGCGTTCACGGGACGGTCTCCGAAGTTTCACGCTCTTACAACCCAGTTGTCGAACTGCAGCAAGGGGTTGCCGTGGCCACGATCGCCATTTTATGGCTTTCTTCTCTCAGCCGCCTTGGCTAGACAGGCGCAGCCAAAGGCTGGTTCAACCGAAAAGAAGCGACATGAGCGAAGCGATCAAAACCGATGTGCTGATTATTGGCGCGGGTCCCTGCGGACTGTTTGCCGTTTTCGAACTGGGCCTGCTCGATATGAAGGTGCATCTTGTCGACATTCTCGACAAGATCGGCGGCCAATGCGCCGAGCTCTATCCGGAAAAGCCGATCTACGACATTCCGGGCATCCCGTACGTCACCGGCCAGGGCCTGACGGAAGCGCTGATGGCGCAGATCAAGCCGTTCCATCCGAACTTCCATCTCAACGAAATGGTGGAGACGATCGAGAAAATCGGCGATCCCGGCTTTCGCGTCACCACCGATGGCGGAAAGGTCTTCGAATGCAAGGTGGTCGTGATCTCGGCCGGCGGTGGCTCGTTCCAGCCGAAACGGCCGCCGGTGCCGGGTATCGAAGCCTATGAGGGTACCTCGGTATTTTATTCCGTGCGCAAGATGGAGCAGTTCCGCGACAAGGATTTGCTGATCGTCGGCGGCGGCAACTCGGCGCTGGACTGGACGCTCAACCTGCACCCGATTGCAAAGCGCGTGACGCTATTGCACCGGCGTGACGATTTTCGTGCAGCCCCTCACAGCGTCGAACAGATGCGCGCGCTGGTGGCTTCCGGCAAGATGGAATTGAAGATCGGCCAGGTCACCGGACTTGAAGGCGACGCCGGTGTGCTGACCGGCGCGACGGTCAAAGGCAACGACAATGCCGTTTCGAAGGTCGCGTGCGATACGCTGCTGCCGTTTTTCGGCCTGACCATGAAGCTTGGGCCGGTCGCCAACTGGGGCATTGCGCTTGAGAACAACCTTATTCCGGTCGAAACCGCTGCTTTTGAAACCAGCGTGCCCGGCATTTTTGCGATCGGGGATATCAACACCTATCCCGGCAAGCTGAAGCTCATTCTGTGCGGCTTCCACGAGGGCGCGCTGATGGCCCAGAAGGCGCACCGTTACGTCTATCCGGACAAGCGACTGGTGTTCCAGTACACGACGTCGTCGTCGAGCCTGCAGAAGAAGCTCGGGGTCAATTGACCAAGCCAGTAAGTGCGGTTGATGAAGCCGCGGCGCGCGGTGCCGCGACAGGCATTGTTCCTGCGTCACTTTTGTGTCCGCCCGAAACGCCGTTCGATATTTCGCCGCGCCACTGGAACCATCCGTGAAATGGCCTTAGTCTGGAGCCACTATTTTGTGGATTGGCAGGGGTGAGGATGAGGGCTGCAGCATCCAGATCTAGGCTGGCACTCCCGCTGATGGCCGGCCTCGCGCTGTTGCTTGCCTTTGGCTCTACCGGACAAGCCCAGGAGCCGTCGGCCGCGGGGCTGTGGCAGAAGGTCGAGGACGGCAAGCCTGTCCTTTGGATTCTTTTCGTCGATCACAATGGCATCTACGAAGGCGTCATGGCCAAGACGTTTCCGCTGCCCGGCGAAAATCCCAATGAGGTTTGCTCGAAATGCACCGACGACCGCAAGAACGCGCCCTGGCTCGGAATTTCATTCATCAGAGACATGAAACGCGACGGGCTGAAATATGAGGACGGCAACGTTCTCGATCCGCGCGACGGCAAGATTTACAATGCGAAGATGCGCGTCAGCCCCGATGGTCAAACGCTCACGATGCGCGGCTATTGGGGGATTTCGTTGCTCGGCAAGGATGAGATCTGGTACCGATTGCCGGACTCGGCAATGGCCTCGGTCGATCCGGCCGTGATCGCGAAGTACCTGCCTGCGCAAGCTGCGGCGACGAAGCCGCCGGCCGGTGCGAAGAAGGCCGGCAAACCTCCTCCGCGCTGACTTGTTTGCGATTCTTTGTCAGCGCCCCTCCGGCGCAATCACGACCGGCGCCGCCGGCATCTCGGTCATCTCGGACGGAGCGGCATTGAGCTGAAGCACCGCGGCCACGGCCGGCAGGGCTGCGTCCGCCATCGCGGCGTGGCCTTCGGCGCTTGGATGCACCGCGCCGCCATACACGGCCGAAAGGACACCCCAGGTCGCGTCATGGATATCGGCGGGCTGACTGGAAGACGGCAGCCCCTGCGGATAGGTCATCGCCGCGAAATAACTGTCATTGGCGTCGCGGATCCAGCGAGCCCGCGGAAGATAGGCGCGATAGTCCCCGGCGCTGCGGCCGCAAAGCATCGGCTGGTTGGCTGCAGTGACGAGGTTGGGATCGAAGCTTTCGCCCTTGGGTGAAAAGCACTCCCGATCGAATTCGGGATCGCTTTGGGCGCGCGCGCAAAATCCGTGATTTGCGAATGCCGCCTGATGGGCATCGACGAAGGTCATTCGATCAGCGCCGGGATCGCGGCACAGCACTCCCGACTGGCACAGTGCGAGCGCCTTCAAGTACGGAAGGAATTCATTATCGACATAGCCGGACACGTTGGCCAGCCGCTGCGGTTGCGCGTTGAACGAGGGATGAATATCGAAGCCGCCGCGCCCGCCGGCGCAAGGCACGCCAGCGTCGGCAAGCGTCGGGTTGGCATAGGACACAAAAACAACGCGCTGGAGATCGCCGACCAGCGGCCTCAGCGCCTCTCTCAGCCTGCCGAAGCTTTGTGGCAACTCCCGCGCCAGTGCCGCGCGCGAATCGTCCAGCGATCCCAGCACGCCGCTGCGTCTGAACAGCGCGCGCTCGGTCGGGGTATCCACGATCACATCCGCGACCAGCCCGGAAAAATTGATGTCATTGGCGCCGATCGACAGCAGGATCAGATCGAGCTGGCGATCGGGCTGTCGGCGCTTCGCGGCGCTGACGGCTTCGCGCAGTTCGGCCAATTGCGCATTGACCGTGCCCTGGCAGGCGCTTGCCGACTTCGTCGGCGGACATTCCCGTGCGCGTTGGGCACCGAACAATCCGTCGGCGATGGTGGCGCCGGTGCAGGCGAGCGGCAGATAGGTCACCGCGATGTGCGGATATTGCACGGCGAGCGCCAGCGCGGCGCGGGTTTGATAGCTGTACAGCGAGCGGTGGCAGGCCGCATTCAACCAGAGCGCGCTCTGACGCTGCCACACCTGCAGCGTGTCAGGCGCTTCGCAGGCCCGTCCTCCCTTATATCCGGCGCGGCTCGGACGATAATATTGGGCGGCCGCTGTCCCCAAATAAGAGCGGAAGCAAAAACCCTCCTCCGACAATGCGATCGGCCGGTCCGGATTGCCTTCACCGGAGGCGATGCTGTCGCCGAGGCCGGCGATGAAAATATCGCGCACCCTGATTTCGGTTGTGACACGCTGCGGCGCATCGGGCCCGCTGGAAACCTCCACGGTAGCGACCGTGGAGCGGCCATAACGCGCCCGGAGATTGACCGGCTCGGCGCAATCCAATGTGGATTGCTGCGGCCCTTCGCCGTCGTCGAACGACCAGGCGCAAGTCGCGCCAACCGGAACGTCGCCGGTCAGCCGAACGGTGACCGGGTGATCCACGGGCGCCAGGTAGCTTTCCCTGACCTTGTCGCGGATGCAGGGTTCGCTGATGCGGCCGGCGAGATCGATGCAGAGGCGGCTCACCATGTTGCGCGCCCAGCCGCGGCCGTCACTCTGCAGTTCCAGCGCCTGCTCGGATGCGAGAACGCTGCGGCCTTGCGCGCTTTCGGCATGAAGCAGGAAATCGCGTTCTTCACGGAATAGCCGGAAGCGGTTGCGGACCTCCCACGAAATTTGCATCGGCTTGTCCGGGGCGCCTTGCACTGCCTCGGGAGCAGTCTGCGCTGCCACCCATCGCGCGGGCAATGCCGCCAGCGCTCCTGCGAGCAGCGCGCAGGCGATGATCGAACGGAGTTGAATTCGGACCATGGCGCTTTTGACGTTACTGGTGGGGCGGAAATAAGAGGGATTCTCAAAATCCGGCGTGCAAGGAACGCCTCTTCCGTCCGGGCCTACGGAGGGCAGCAGGAAAGTCGTTAGCCTTGCGACTTCCGGGTCTTCACCGGCTGCGCCGAGTGGCGGCCTTTCAAGGGCTGCGGCGACTGGCGGCTCTTCACCTTCTGCGGCACGACGCCGGGGGCCGACAGGCCCTCGTTCAGCCTGCGCCGTCTCTGCCAGGGCACCACCACGTTGAGCCAAAGTTCGCGCGTTCCCAGGATCGAAATCGCGATGCCGAAGGGGATCACGAAGTACAGGATTCGAAACGCCACCAGTGTGGCGAGTAACTGCTCGCGGCCGAATTCAGGCAGCGCCACCAGCATCGCGGCATCGAATACGCCGATCGACCCCGGCGCATGACTGGCGAAGCCGAGCAGGGTGGCCAGGATGAACACCACAGCCAGCGAAATAAAATCGATGCCCGGCTGCTGCGGCATCAATAGATACATCGCCATCGCGCAGAATCCGAGATCGACAACGCCGATCAGGATTTGCACCAGCGTCAGCCGCGCCGAGGGCAACACCACCTTCCAGCCGTTCTGCCCCAGCTCGCGGCGTTTTTCGCCCGAGGAGAGCCAGGCGAAATAGGCGACGATTGCGGCGATAATGCCGAGGGCGATCAGCCGGTTGATGGCGGCCGGCAGCTGGTCCATCGCGGATGCGGCCCACGGGTGCCAGGCCATTCCGATGCCGAGCACGAAGGCGTTGCCGAGCCAGAATGTCAGCCCGGAGAGGAAACAGATCTTGGCGACGTCGATGGCGCTCAAGCCGTAATCCGAATAGATCCGGAAGCGGATCGCGCCGCCTGTGAACACGGTGGCGCCGATATTGTGGCCGATGGTATAGCTGGTGAAGCTCGACAGCGCCGCGATGCGGTAGGGTACGTGTTTCTTGCCGATGGTCCGCAGCGCGAAGAAATCATAGAACGTCAGCGTGCAGAATGCGCCGACCACGCACAGCGCGGCGAGAGCGATGCGGCCGGGCGATATTTCGGTCAGCGCAATCAGGACCACGCCGGTGTCGACGCCCTTGAGGGTACGAACCAGAGTCGCGATTGCGAAGGCAATGATAAGCAGGCTCGCCGCGATTCCGAGCCGTTTCCAGCCGATCCGTTTCTTGAAGCCACGCCCCAGCGTAGTCAGCAGTCCGCGCATTCATCCTCCCGGCAGGGCGGCTGCAAGTTGCAAGCCGTTTCGAACGATCGAGGCAAGCGACGCCGCCGATTGCTCCACTTGAGATGATCCATAAGGCAAAAACGCCGCGTTGTGCAGTCCTTGACAGGCCGGAGAAAGCCCTTTCGCCGACGCGGCTGTCACACTCCGTATATATGTCGCAACGCAAGCGATTCGAGCCCTGCATTCACCTTAGCGGGGGTCCAACCGTTCATCTGCAACGGTGTTCCGATGTTCCATCGTGATGTTCTTATTGGCCGCAGGAACATTGATTGGCCGCAGGAACAACCTCGCGGTCACTCGGTTAGCGCCGGTATGCGCAATCGAGCATGCCGGCGCTGGAAGGAACAGCCCGCGCCGTGTTCCCAGAACAAAAGGGATGCGAGCAATGGGACTCTTTACCCGAGACATCAAGACAATGAACGACCTGTTCGTGCATCAGTTGCAGGACATCTATTACGCCGAGAAGCAGCTTGTGAAGGCGCTTCCGAAAATGGCCGAGAAGGCGACCGACCAGCAACTCAAGCAGGGTTTCCTGACCCATCTCGATGAGACCAAAACCCACGTTCAGCGGGTCGAACAAGTGTTCCAGATGCATGGGACCCAGGCGAAGGCAATTGATTGCCAGGCGATCGACGGGATCATCAAGGAAGCGGATGAGATCGCCGGCGAGGTCGCGGACAAAGCAGTGCTGGATGCGGCATTGATCAACGCCGCGCAGGCCGCCGAACATTACGAGATCGCGCGCTACGGCAGCCTGATCGCGTGGGCGAAGCAGCTTGGCCGCAACGATTGCGCCAGCGTTTTGCAAAAGACGCTCGAGGAGGAAAAGGCGACCGACAAGAAGTTGACCACACTGGCGGAGAGCAAGATCAATCTCCACGCGGCGAGCTGATCTTCCAGGACCGCTGATCTTCCAGGGGCCATTGAGACAAAACGTCGCGCTGGTTTGCCAGCGCGGCGTTCTGCGTTGTGAGCGTTACGCCTTGCGCAGCGCAAAATGTGCGCCGCAAAAGGCCATCGCCGCGCCCAGGCCGAGCGCCGCCAAGCCGGCGAGCACGCCCGATATCGTCGGGATCGGACTCGGCGCGGAGGCCGCCTGGCCTGCGCCCGCCAGCACGAGCACGCCGACCGCGATCAGGAATTGCCGCATCCGCCGCGGAATTTGCCCCGATACCGCGCTGTGCATCAGCGTCGCGGTGAAATAGCCCCCCGAGAAGCCCGCGGTGGCAATCAGCCACCATGCAACGGCTGCACCCGCGGGCACGAATTCGCGTGTATCGGATCGCCACAGACGGCCCAGATCGAGCCCGTAGCGCGCGCCCAGCATGTGCACGGCGAGCGCCAGCAGCATTCCCGAAATCAACGCGCCGGCAAGGATCAGGCGGCGTGGAAAATAGGTCGTCTCGGCCATGCTCCGCTTGTAGGATAAAGGCGAAGGCGCGCGCAAGCCGGCGCCACGAATTCAATCGATGTTTTCAAAGCAAGGTTGAGCCATGGCTTTCGGACTTGTTGCGTTGGTCGCCGCGGCGATTTTTACCGGCGCAGCACTTTACGTGAATGTGGCCGAGCAACCGGCGCGGCTGTCGCTGGATGATCGCGCGCTCTTGACCGAATGGAAGCCTTCCTACAAGCGAGGAGCCGCGATGCAGGCGCCGCTCGCGCTGCTGGGTTGTCTGCTGGGATTGACCGCGTGGTGGCAGACCTCACAACCCGGATTTTTGGCCGGCGCCATTGCGATGATTGCGCCGTGGCCATGGACGCTGATCGGGATCAAGCCCACCAACGACGCGCTGCTGGCGGCGGAGTCCGACCAATCGGGGCCGCAGGTGCGGGCACTTGTCGTCAAATGGGGCATACTCCACAGCGTCCGCACCGCGTTCGGCGCGCTCGCAACGCTGGCCTTTTTGTGGGCAAGTATGCCGCGCTAGGCGCGGCGTACGGATTGCCGAGCGGCTGCGTCGATCTCGCGAGAATGGCGGACTAGCTATAATGACTGGTTTGGCAAACGAGCCTGCGGATGTCCGCTATGCCTACAAGGCCTCCCTGATCGGCGCGGCGCATCAGTTCGAACTGACGGACGAGGGCTTGTCGTGGCAGATCGGCGGCAGGGCTGGGCTTTGGCCCTATGGCGATATCGCAGCAATCCGTCTGTCGTATCGTCCGGTATCGATGCAGTCGCGCCGCTTTCGCGCCGATATCGAACATGCGAACCGTCAGCGCATCGCGATCCTCTCGACCAGCTGGCAGACCGTTGCCCTGGTGGCGCCGCAGGACAAGGACTATCGCGCCTTCATCACGCAGTTGCATCAACGCATGGAAAAAGCGGGAGCCAAGGCCAGGCTGATCGGCGGCATCGGGCCGAAACTCTATGCCGTGGGCATCGCCTTCCTCACGCTGGTTGCGATCGCGATATCAGGACTTCTGATTCGCGCGATCGCCACCGGCGCATTCGCAGGCGCGTTGTTTCTGGTCGGTTTCGCCGCACTGTTTGCCTGGCAGGTCGGCGGCTTTATCCTGCGAAACAGGCCGCGGACCTACACGTTTGATCGATTGCCGCAGACGTTGCTGCCTTGAGACGCCGGACCGCGTCCGCAAACGAATAATTCGCCCTAGTGCCGCACCACCAGCACCGAGCATTTTGCGTAGCGCACGACATGGCCGGCATTGGAGCCGAGAAAATAGGTCCGCATCGCCGGCCGGTGCGATGTCATAACGATCAGGTCGGCCTTGATCGCCGCGGCTTCCTCGAGGATCTCGTGATAGATGCCACCCTGCCGCACGGCGGCGGAGATGCGCGAAGCATCGATGCCCGATTCGCGCGCTACAATCGCGAGCGCCTCCTCGGAGGTCTGGCGCTGCTGGGTGTCGAAATCGGCGGGCACATATTCGGCGAGCATCACCGGTGTCATCGGCAGCACGTTCAGAAGGCGCACCGTGCCGCTCCAGGTCTGCGACAGCGTCGCCGCCGTCGCAATTGCGGGCTTCGCCAGATCGGTATCGGCGAGATCAATCGGCACGAGAATGGATTTGAACATCTGCGCCTCCTGTGCGGCTTCAGCCTAGCATAAATTGACGGCGCGGGGACGCGTCAGGCGCATCCGCCTCAATCACCTGAAGTTTGCTTCAGCAGCCTTGGAGTGACGAACAGCGCGAGCCGACCGCGACGGAACGCCACGTCGGTCCAGTCGTCAGCCGCAAAGTCGAATACCGCAAGCCCCGATGTCGGCAGGTTGTCGGCGAGCGCCTTGCGGCCGGCCGTATCACCGCTGCCGGCCAGCGCCAGCGCGAGTTCATGCATGCCCGGATTGTGCCCGACCAGCATCAGCCGCTTAGGATCCGTGGCGGATGCTTCGCGTATGGTTTGCAGGAGCTGTGACGGGTCGGCGCCGTAGAGTTCAGGCACAAGCTCGACCTGCGGCTCCGGGGCGAGGTCTTTCATTGCTTCCCAGGCGATTTCCCAGGTTTGGTGCCCGCGCACTGCGGGCGAAACCAGCACCAGATCGGGAAAAGGCGGATGCTGGCCGATCCAGCCGCCGATTTCTGCCGCGTCAGCCCGGCCACGCTTGTCCAATCGCCGGTCCTGATCGCGGCCTGAAGGTGCGTCGCGCTCGGTCTTGGCATGGCGGAGCAGCATCAAACGGCGCATGACGCAATCTCGATTCGTTTCAGGTCTGCGGACTAATGTACAAGCTCGGCCCAGTGTGGCGGTTCAGAAGTTCTCTTCGCCTTCGCCTGCCGGTGCGTCAAGAGAACTTCTCAACCAAAATCACATTAGAATCTTAATTTGGTGATGTCCTTTTGAATCCGAAGTTCGCTAAGACGGTTCGCGAGTAAAAAGGTGACAAGCACCAAAACGGCCCGTAAGAAAACGATATGAGCCAGAGCCTCGTCAGCACGACCATCGGACAGGATGCCGCAGCAACGCCGGACCGCTCGCGCCTTTCGTTCGACCTGGATGTTGATATCGCCGTGGTCGGGGCGGGGCTTGCCGGGCTGTCGGTGGCGCTGGAGGCCGCGCGGCTTGGCGCCAGCGTCGCCGTTCTCGAGGGCCGGCACATCGGCTGGAACGCGTCGGGCCATCAGCTCGGAACTGTAATGCCGGGTTATGCGCTTCCGATCGGCGAGCTGATCGCGCGCGTCGGCTTCGAAGATACCCGCGAACTCTGGTCGCTGTCGAAGCACGGCGCCGAACTGGTTCGGGCCAATGCGTCGGAGGATCTGATCCGGGCATTGCTATCAGCGAGGGGGCGCTCGAGGTCTCCAATGTCGATGTCGGCGATCAACTGATCAGCCGGCTGCAAATGCTCGGCGAGGATTTTGAGACTGACGTGGAAGGATGGCAGGTCGACCGCGTGCGTGCCGAGCTCAAGACGGATCGTTATTTTCATGGTGTCTATTATCCCAACGCGTTTCAGATCGACGGCCGCCGCTACATCCACGGCCTGGCGGCGCTGGCGAGACGGGCGGGAGCGCGGATTTTTGAGGACACCCCGGTCGTCAGCGTCGATCCGTCCGGGATTCGCAAGCGCATCGTCACGCCGTCGGCGCGTTTGCGTGCCTCCCATATCGTGCTTGCCGGGAACGTCCATCTCGGCGCCACGTCGCGGCGATTGTCGGAAACGCTGCTGCCGGTCTGGCGCTATGCGGCCGTGACCGCGCCGCTCGGCGAGCGCCTCGCGGAGGCAATAACATTCAAGGGATCGGTGACCGATACCGACGGCATCGATCAATTCCGCATCGTGGACGGCAACCGCTTGATGTGGGCTGGCCCGGAAACCACCTGGGCCGCACGGCCCGAGCGTTTCGGCCCGGCCATCGCGCGCAGGATCCACACGATTTTTCCCCAGCTCGGCAGGCCGGAGATTGCCGAGGTATGGGGCGGCGCCGCCGGACACACCGTGCACGGCATGCCGCAGATCGGCCAGTTGCGTCGGGGATTGTGGGTGACAAGCGGCTTCGGCCGCCAGGGCTTGAACACGTCGGCGATAGCGGGGCAGTTGATCGCCCGCAGCATTCTGTGGGGCGACGAACGCTGGCGGTTGTTTTCGCCGTTCGAACTGGTCTGGGCCGGCGGCGCAACCGGCCGGGTCGCCGGCTATTTCATTGGCATGTGGAATCGAGGAAGTTCCGCCGCTGCCGGCGCGTTGGCCCGTTATCGCGAACGAGCGCGGGCGCAGGACAGTATCCGCGAGGCTCGTCTGTCGCAGGTAAACCGCCAGGCCGGAACGCGGCCAACCCGCCGCCCGCCGCCGCGCCGGCCACCGCCCCCGCGGCGGAGCGAAGGCTTAGGGGGACAGTAAGTCTGTAATCCCGGACTGCGGCGGGTGGGCCTCAGTAGTGCCATGTGCTGCACTGCGTCCAGGGCACCGATACTCGCAACAAAGTGACAAAAATCCCTCCGGATCGGTGTAACTTCGGCTGCCGCGTCGCGTATTTGAAGGCGACCCACTCCTTTCGCGTCGCCCGGAGACCATCATGATCGACCGCCGTATCTTGCTCGCGTCTATCGCCAGTCTTTTTGGCCTTGCTGCCTTCCGCTGGCTGCGGGCTTCGCCGGCAAACGCCGGCGAGAAATTCGAGATCGAAAAGACCGATGCGGAATGGCGCGCGCAACTGACGCCGCAGCAATATGAGATCCTGCGTCAGCAGGGCACCGAGCGCCCGGGCTCGAGCCCGCTGCTCAAGGAGCATCGCAAGGGCGTCTTCGCCTGCGCCGGCTGCGACCTGCCGCTGTTCTCCTCGGAGACGAAATTCGAAAGCGGCACCGGCTGGCCGAGTTTCTACCAGCCGCTCGAAAACGCCGTCGGCAAGACCGAAGACCGAACCTTCGGGATGTTGCGCACCGAAGTTCACTGCCGCCGTTGCGGCGGCCATCTCGGTCACGTCTTCGACGACGGGCCGAAGCCGACCGGCCTGCGCTACTGCATTGACGGCTTCGCGCTGGTATTCCGTCCGGCTTCGGCATCGGCGACCTGATTGTCGGATCCGTCGCCCGGTTGGTCGCCGCGCCGCCGGTGGCGCCGGTGCAGCTCAACATCGTCTGCTTCCGTTATCGCGCCGCCGACGCCAACAAAGTGAATCGCGATATCGTCATCGACATACAGGAATCCGGGATCGCGGCGCCATCGACGACGCTGCTTGACGGCCAACTCGCGATACGCGTCGCTATCGTCAATCACCGCACCGATACTTGCGACATCGACGCGCTGATCGCTTCGGTCCTGGAGTTTGGAGCACAGCGATCGTCTCCTGACAACAGCCTCCTGCTGAACGTCGACCAGTCTCCGCCATTGGCAATGTAGGCAATCCGCCTCAGGCGGAGCGGCGGGCTTCGGCGCCGACGTTGTGTTCGCCCCGATTGTGATCCAGGAGTTTCTTCTCATAGGCGACGAGCTTTCTGGCTTCTTTCAGAGCGCGATACAGGTCGCCATTCAGAATGTGGTTGTTGATACCCTCGATGATTGGCCATGCGCTGGGAGCGGCGGTGACGATATCCCGAACCAGATTGAAGTAAGTGCCGTGATTGACCTGCGGATCCGGCGAAATATACATCAACTGCACCGCCAGATAGACAAGCTTGGCCGGCGTATCGGCGGTATCCGGGGTCAGGATGTCCTTCTCGCGCAGAATCGGAATTCTGTCGCCGTCGATCAACAACCGGGAACGCTGATCGGTGTTGGTGATCACACAGGCGCCAATGATGATCCGCTCGTGCGGCTTGAGCTCGACTTTCAAAGCCATGGCTGTTCTCCGTAGCCGCTTTTCGCGGGGGGCGATCACGACGGCGAGTTCGAATGAGTGCCGGCTTTTGGGCGCGCCCGTTGTGCGCGGATGCTTTTTTGCCGATGCGCCCGCAATCCTTTCTGATTGCGGTTAACGCCTGGTAAACGAGGCAAGTTGTCGCGGTATGTGCATTATCAGCGCTCTGTTCAAACGACGCGATGACGAAAACGCAAGTCACTCGGTTTCTGACGTGCCCGGAAGGCCGGCACAGCAGTATCGATTCATTTTTTCTTAGAGGCTTGGTTCTACCCTCCGCCGGTCACCCGATCAGAAAAGGTCGGGACGTTCGCGTACTCCAATTTCACACCAGAAAGGTATGAAAATGTCCGGCATGTCTCTCGGCCTCGGTTCGCCAGAACCTACTCTCTTTGCAATCGACCGCGGATCTGCTCGCCACCACGCAGAACCGCCTCGCAACGGGTAACAAGGTCAACTCGGCGCTCGACAACCCGACCAACTTCTTCACCGCGCAGGGTCTTAATAACCGCGCCAGCGACATCAACAAACTGCTCGACAGCATCGGCAATGGCGTGCAGGTCCTGCAGGCTGCCAACACCGGCATCACCTCGCTGCAGAAGCTGGTCGATACCGCGAAGTCGCTCGCCAACCAGGTGCTGCAGGCGCCCGCCGGTTATTCGGTGAAGGCCTCCGCAACCAGCCTGGCGCCGACCGGCGCGGGTGCGCTGGGTGTTGTCGGAACTGCCGCTGATCTGACCAATGCGGGTACGAACTCGCTCAACGGCAAGACCTTCGTCTTCACACCGGCTACCGGTGCCGCCACCATCATCACGGTCAGCAGCACGGTTGCTGCCGGCAACGTCAATTCAATCGATGCTTTCAACACGGCGCTGTCGGCGGCCGGGCTTGGATTGACGGCGTCATTGGCCAGCGACGGCTCCATCACGCTCACCTCCACCAACGACAATGCAAGCCAGATCCTTACGACGGGAACGACCGCGGCTGCGAACACCATTGCGATCAGTGGTACCGACACAGTAACCCTCGTTACGCCCACCCGCGGTGCCGCGGGCAAGCCGCTCGCCGACGCGGCTTCACAGGCCATTCGCGACAATCTGGTCACCCTGTACAACAACGTCATTACAGCAGATCACGACGACGTCGCAGGACTCTTCGTTCAACGGCATCAACCTGCTGAATGGCGATGACCTCAAGCTGACGTTCAACGAGACCGGCAAGTCGACTCTGACCGTCAAGGGAGTGACCTTCAACGCCGCGGGCCTTGGCCTTACCTCGCTGGTCGCCGGCACCGACTTCCTGGACAACGCCTCGGCGATCAAGGCGCTTACTCTGCTCGGCGCGGCCAGCACCGCGCTCCGCACCGAAGCGTCGGCCCTGGGTTCGGACCTGTCGATCGTGCAGCTCCGTCAGGATTTCTCGAAGAACCTGATCAACGTGCTGCAGACCGGAGCGTCCAACCTGACGCTGGCCGACACCAACGAGGAAGCAGCCAACAGCCAGGCGCTGGCGACCCGCCAGTCGATCGCGGTGTCCGCGCTTGCGCTGGCCAACCAGTCCCAGCAAAGCGTGCTGCAGCTCCTGCGCTGATTTCGGCTCCATCGTTAGATTAAGGCCGCGGGGAAAACCCCCCGCCTTTTCGTTTGGGCGACCCGACGAGCCGATACCTTTCCCAAGGGTTAACGGTGCGCTCCAGGTACAAAAGCGTTAGCCAAACAACTTAAAGCGCCATTATCGCGAGCTGCACGGTCGAGGGATCGATCGGCTCGGCGGTCTTGACGCCAAGGAAATCGTTAACGGCTGCGGCAATGCGCTTGGCGGTGGCGAAATCGGCGTTGCGCAGCCTTCACTTTAGGACCGCGCACCCCCCATGACGGTGGTCCCGCATTAGCCATGCGAGTGCAGTGCCATGCTGTTCCACGGCCACAAGCCGTTGATTTCGTTCAGCAAGCCTTGTTGAACCAGCTGCCGGCCCGCTCCGCCGCAACGGCAAAACTGCCGCCCGGCGGCAGATTTTGCCGGGCCGTTTACGCCCCGTTAACCACAACAGGGCGAAGCTCCGCGCGCACCCAGAACGAAACGCCGGCCCCGGATTTCGCTTTGCTGATCCGTAAGCCAGGACGATGCGCATCAACGGACCGAACGGCACCAATCTCGGGTCTCCGGCCAACAACGTCCGGCGAACCAGTTCGAGCGGCTTTGCGTTGCCGGATGCGGCATCGACGCCCGAGACCCGCGCCGCGATCGCGCCCAAGGCGGCGGCCAACATAGATGCGCTGTTGGCGATGCAGGGCATCGAGGAGGATCCGGTCGAGCGCCGCAGGCGCTCGGTGCAACGCGGCAAGGGCGCGCTCGACGTGCTGGACGACCTCAAGATCCGGCTGTTGTCGGGCAGTTTCGATGCCGCCACGGTGAGCCGGCTGCGGAATGCCGCCGCCAACCTCAAATCGACCTCCGGCGACCCTGGCCTCGACGCGGTCCTGTCCGAAATCGAGCTGCGGGTCGAGGTCGAGCTGGCCAAAACCGGGCAGTTCTAAAGGGTTTTCGAGCGAAGTGGGTAGCGGTTGGCGTGAAGAAAACGCGCCAAACAAAGACCCTTTAAGCCGGCTGCCCTGAAGCGTCCCGCTTGCTCACAGGTTCCTTCCCGGGAAACCCCGGGAGTGCACCGTTTGAGGGCCTTGGCCGATATTGTCTGTCACATGACGCCGCTATATAAGGCGCGCGCGGACCGACCCTTTTCGGCCCGCCTTGCACGCGAAAATGGGCTGGCCTTGGAAAAGTTGAAGAACTATCGACCATCCGAAAAAGAGCCTTTCATGAACGACCGCCAGCGCGATTACTTTCGCGCCAAGCTGTTGGCCTGGAAGGACGAGATACTGCGCGAATCGCAAATCACGCTGCAGACGCTGCAGGAGGAGAACGTCAATCATCCCGATCTGGCGGACCGCGCTTCCTCGGAGACCGACCGCGCCATCGAACTGCGCGCCCGCGACCGCCAGCGCAAGCTGATCTCCAAGATCGACGCGGCGCTGCAGCGCATCGAGGACAACACCTACGGCTATTGCGAGGAGACCGGCGAGCCGATCTCGCTGAAGCGGCTGGAGGCGCGCCCGATCGCGACGCTCTCGGTCGAGGCCCAGGAGCGCCACGAGAAACGCGAAAAGGTCTATCGCGACGAGTAGGGTTTGGCCGCCCTGTGCGGTCATTTTGTTGAGTCCTTCCCTCATGGTGAGGGGCCCGTGAAGCGGGCGTCTCGAAACCATGAGGGAAGGATTCATCTCATCCTTTGAGACGCGGCCAACGGGTCCGCGCGAAGCGCGGCCCGATGATAAACTCCGAGGCCGCTCCTTAGGGATGACGGTGTCTTGTGATGCGGGTTCGTAAACAGTGGAGGCCCGCCGATGACCAGCATTCGCGCGGCCGCGAAAACCATCGCCGCCGCCCGCCGCAACCGCACGCCGCTGCCGCCGCTTGCGCCCGAGGCCGCCCCGCAGAGCGAGGCCGAGGGGTACCGGATTCAGGACGCGGTTCACGACCTGCTGGCGGCCGATTTCGGCGCGCTGGTCGGCTACAAGATCGGCTGCACCAGCCCGGTGATGCAGCAATATCTCGACATCCCTCACCCCTGCGGCGGCGGCGTCTTCGCAAAGGGCGTTTTCGACAGCGGCGCCTCGCTGAGCACCAGGGATTTTGTTCGGGTCGGCGTCGAATGCGAAATCGCGGTGAGACTCGGCCCGCGATCTGTCGCTCGACGGAGGAGCCGTTCACGGCGGAGTGGGTGGCCGAATTGATCGAGGCCTATCTGCCGGCGATCGAGATCGTCGATGACCGCTATGTCGACTGGCAAACCCTGGGCGCGCCGACTTTGGTGGCGGACGACTTCTTCGCCGCCGGTTGCGTGCTCGGCAAACCCGTCGCGCGTGTCGGCGTGCCTGATCATCTGCTTCATGTGGTCGGCCGCGCGCTCATCAACGGCGAAGAAGTCGGGCGAGGTACCGCAACCGACGTGTTGGGTCATCCGCACAACGCGCTGGCGTGGCTTGCCAATCATCTTGCCGCTGACGGCAAGAGCCTGCGCGCGGGGCAGCTCGTTCTGACCGGGAGCCTGGTCAAAACGGTGTGGCTTAATGCGGGAGATGAAGTGGTGATGGAGCTGGAGGGGTTGGGGAGGGTGGAAGCAACGTTCTCGTGAATCGCAATTACGCATTGCGTGAACCCTCTAAACGTCATTGCGAGCGAAGCGAAGCAATCCATTGGAACTCAACAGAAAGCTGGATTGCTTCGTTGCTTCCGCTCCTCGCAATGACGTCGCGCCAACTTTCACGGTTGGCAAAAAGGTACGGCCCCAGTCTGAGAGACTGGGGGTTGGACGTTCGAATCGTTCCGGGCGCGCCATTCATGTCATTGGTTCGCATCGGGTTTTCCTTTCTTGCTTGATGCGGCGACAGTGCTGGTTTGCAGTTGGTTTGCAAACTTTGTTCGCGGTGAGTTCTCAAAGTTGAAGATTGCCTGCTCGGCGAGCCCGCGAGTCCGAGCGAGATATCGCTCCAGGATCTGGTGCACCGTCTTGAGCGAATGACCCGTGATAGTCGCGATCTGTTGCGGGGTGCAGCCAGCCTCCGATAGCAACGTCACGGCCGTGCCCCGCAAGTCGTGGAAGTGCAACTCGACCGGCTCATCCAGACCGGGCAGATTGACCGTCTGCACGCCGGCCTTCGTCATCGCCTGATCCCAGAGCTGGGCGAAGTAGCGTTTCTTGAACGACTGACCGGTCTTCGTGACGAGAATGAGGGGCGACAATCGCTCGATGCCGTCGAGCATCCGGCGCAGCGCGGCCGTGCATGGGACCTGGATCAACGGCGCCGGCTTGCCATGACGGCGCGCCTTGCCTTGCCGCAGCTCGATGCAGTCGCCCTTGTAAGCCGACCAGGGCAGGCGCAGAAGGTCGCCCTCGCGCTGGCCCGTGTGCAGCGCCAGGATCAGTGCGCGCTGCATCTCGATCGGCGCGACCTTCATGAAGGCGCTGATGTGTTCTGGCAGCCAGATGATTTCCGATCGGTCAGCGTGGTAGAGCCGTTTGAATCCGCGCAAGTGGTTGGCCGTGAGCGTCCCGCGATCGACGGACCAGGTCAGCATTGCCGATATTGCGGAGAGCCGGTTGTCTGCCTCGCGCTGACCTGACTGCCGGGCGATCTTCTCGCGCCAGTCCAGCAGGTCTTTGCGGACGCGGGGATCGTCTAGCGCGGCAATCGGCATGGTGCCGAACTCGGCCTCCGCCTTCGTCAACATCCGCTTGTATTCGCCCTGCGTCGAGGCCGCGAGCTTCTGCTCGAACTCGATTGAGGTGGTATAGGAGCGGATCAAACTGTTGAGCGTGCCGGCGTGCCGGTCGCGGATCAGCTTTTCGGCAGCGGCGTAGTCGGCGATGAATTCCGCCGATCCAGGATCGCCACGCAAGGGCTTACCAGTTGCGCGGTGATACCAGTAGGTTCGGCGTGTGCCGTCCTTCAGCCTCTTGTAGGTGGGGAAGACGCCCTTGATATCAGCCCTGACCACGCTCACGCCTCCATTGATCCAGAGCCGTTGGGGGCAGGTCATCCTGCTCCCGGTCGCCCGCTACGACAACGATCCTACCTGGCGTGATCTCAACCCGCCCCTGCACGCCGGCCTTGGCCATCGCCTTGAGGGCCTTGACCAGGTCGGTCTGCTTGAAGGATTGCGCGCCGCGGCGGGACATTAGCTCAGCGCCTCCGCCTTCGAGGGTGATGGCTGCCGCCGATCGAGACACGCCGGCAAATCCGGATAGTCGGCGTCGGTGCTGTTGGTCTTGTTCTCCGGCGGCGTCGTGGCCTCCGCCTTCGTGCTCGTCTCGGTTGTCGGATGGTCATGCGCCCATCGCTCTTGGAAGATTTTCTCGAACTTGGCTTCCTCCTCCGCGCCCCAGTTGTCGGCGATCCACTCGTCGATCCATTCGTCTTTTCTGTCGCCCCAACGCTCTTCATTCTCTCTAGCTTCGGCCTTGGCGTCCCCCATGTCGCATTCCATAGCGTCGCTCTGCGCTTGTTCGCGTGCCTTATTCTTCGCTTGCTCGGGATGCGATGCTTCCCACTTAATGCGCTTAGCTTCGGCCGCAGCGTACTTGGCCTCGAACTGGGCGTGTTCAACTTCGAATTTCAGGTCAGGGATAACCCCGAAAATGTTTTGCGCCGTTTCCAAGTCTTTGATTGTCAGCTGCGGCAAGAACTCCGCGCAGGCGGCCTTGAACTCCGCGAGCGCCAACGCCGATTTCGCTTCGTCGTTTTCGAGCGAGCCATCGAGAATAGATTTGATCTTTGACGCGAACCAAGGCGTAGCCTCGATCTCATCTTCGCGATCAATCACGAGAGGATCGGCGACGGCTACAGTATCCGGCTTGGTCGGCGCGCTCATGGCGCGCACCTGCTTGCCCATCTCCGCTAGCGTGGTGACGGTCGCCGGCTTCCGACAATTCGATCTTCGGCTCGGACTTTTTGATCTCCGGGGGATGGTCCTGCTTTTCTCGCTTAGCTTTTGCCAGTTCCGCTTTGACCTCACCGTCCGTCACAACCTCGCCCTTGGCGACGCGGTCGACCAATGCAGCCGGGGCACTTTTTGCCGCTAGTTGATAGACTACCGCCGGGGCCAAATGCGAAACCGCCGTTTCGTTTTTGCCCACCACGAACTTCGCCGCCTTGATGTAGTTTTCAGCGGTCCGTATAGTGAAGCCGCATTCCGCCTCAACCCATGGGCCGAATTGACCGTGCGGCAACCTGGCCTTCACGTCGATCAATTCGCGGCCAAGCTCAATCACCGTCGCCGTCAGTGTTCTGTTGAGCTTCCAAATCCGTTCCGCTTGCGCACGCAGCGCGGCGACTTCATTCGGACTCATCCCGCCGTAGTAGAAAGCGGCCGAAGCTGGCGGGTGTGTCGGCAACGTGAGATGCTTCGACATCAGCCGGCCGCCTTCTCGCGCTGTGCCGCGTCCATTCTGGCCCTGATGCAGCGAAGGATTTCAGAATTCTGGCTAGCGAGCATGCGCGCCGCTTCCAGCTCAATCCAGCGCTTCACATCCAGCGGGACGCGGATCAGAATTGCAATTGTCTCTTCCTTATGCGTCATGGAAACCCTACGAGACATTTTTGATAGAACGTTTATATCGTGAGTGTGTCGCGGCTCGCCGTCAAGACAAATCACAAGAAACCCTTGCGGCACAGCGGTTTCGACAGAAACTCTGTCAAAAATAACAGAGTTTCTGTCAAGATGGATCAGCGCTCGCATCGATGACAGCCAGTTGCCGCGCCGCGCGCCTTCTAGGCGCTTTTTTCATCGGGGCCACATCGGGGGCCACTTGAACAAAAATATTTTGCGAGGGGGCGGTCAGGCTGCAAATGACCGGCTAAATTGCCGGCCGCTCGCCGCTGTGTCGCGCACGATCGACGCGGTCCACCGCTGCAGGAACTCGGAATAGGACGTCGCCCTTTCGGCCCTGGCGATCTGCACCTGACGATAGGCCTTATACTGCGCGTTGACCTTGGCGAAGTCCGCCGTTCTGTCGCATGGCCTCGACGCGATCGATGATCTCGGTGACGGCCGCCTCTGCGGCTTTCCGGAGAGCGTCAGGCGTCTGGAACGGAGCGCCCAGGTTCGCGGCCGTGCGTTCGATCAGCGCGCTGACGTCCGCGGGCGCCAGCTCCGTCCAGCCGTCCAGGTCAATCGTGGCCAACACCAGATCGAGGTGCGTCGCCTTGAAGTAAAAGCTCGGTGCTCGCGCGCAAGCACCGCCGGTCTCGATCCTGCATTGCTTGCCGTCGGTGCTCGAGACGATCGCCACCGCGACGAGTGGCAACGCCGAAATGTAGGCCTCGATCGGCGACTACGCGGACATCGCGACGGGATAGAATGACGATCGTTAATTTTGTCACCCATGCCGCGCCGCGTGCGCGCGCGCGCACATGCGCCAGACGATCCGCCGGCCATCATCCACCGCCCTGGCCGGGAAAACGCATCCACGGGATTCCCAGAGGCCAAATCCAGCCCATGAAAAAAGCCCCGCCGAAGCGGGGCCATGTCTCAAAAGAGGCGATGAAACGAGTGGGGGTTTTTTCACCGCCGTTTTTCGCGCTCGGTCATGATTGCAAGGCCTTCCCCACCCGCGCCGCCATCCACGCCGCGATATCGGCGCCGAACTCCTCATCCCGGTCCAGGGCGAGTAAAGCGTCGCAGTAGCCGCTCGTGGTCATGCGGTCTTGGCTGAAGGTATTCTTCAATGATGCGTTGAGCCTTGCTCACAGCCTGGAATGTCAATTCCTGATCGGTCATGCCTGTCTTCTTCTCGGCCACAAAAGCGACTTCATTGATTTGGTCTTAGTCCATACTAGCATTACAGTTGCTTTGATTTGAAGTGAGCGCGTTGAGCGGCGGCTTGGTGAGCTCTACGCCAGCAAGACCATGCGATGATGTGTGCGGGTTGTATACGCTTTCGAGCGAGTTTGATGGCAATGCGGCGGATTTCCTGGATTGACCAACGGATCAGTGGCGGCGTGGTAATGTTTTGGGTTTTGCCGGGGGGCGTCGTTTTGTTTTTTTGGGCGGTGGCGGGTTAGCGCGATGCCGGATCGCGGCCATCATGGCGAAGGCGAGCATCACCAGGGAGACATGACGGTGCCAGCCATGCCAGGATCTGCTCTCGTTGTGATCGAGCCCGAACTCGTTTTTCGCGGTTTCAAAGCTGTCCTCGATCGCCCATCGATGGCCTTCGACCGCGACCAGCGTTTCAATGGATGTTCCCGCTGGGCACCAGGTGGTGAAGAAGGCGAGGTCACCATCGGCGATGCGACGACGGATCAGTAGACCGCGCGTCCACAAACCATCATTTGCACTGTTGAATGGCTCGGCCTCGAGGTCGGCCAATTCGAGATAACACCAATCGTGCAGCCGCGGTCCTTTGGTTCCGGCTCCCGCCGACAGGCGCTTCCAGTCGGATGAGCGCCGCGTCCGGGCGATGTCTGCGGCCGTACCGGCGACCGGCGGTCGTTTGCCCCAGGATCGAAACCCATGAGCGCTGCTGACCCCAAGCACGTAGCCTTTGCCTGCCCGACGTAGTTGCTGTTCGATGTCGCCAACACCGTAGACCGTATCACCGGCAACCCACTTGAATGGTACAGACGCGGCTATCGCCCGTGCGATCATCCTCGTCGCGAGCTTCGGTTTGGTCGCAAAGCCGGCATCGGGGGGCACGTATGCGGCTTCCAGGCGATCCGGATCGGCGGCCCATTCCTTCGGAAGATACAGCGCGCGGTCGATGAACGCATGACCATGGCGCGAAACGTAGGTGGCGAAGACTCCGATCTGGCAGTTCGTAATCTTGCCTGCCGAACCCGTGTATTGCCGCGCCACTCCGCACGACGCCTTGCCCTGTTTGAGAAAGCCGGTCTCGTCGATCACCAGCACTGCATCGTCATCCGCCAAATGCTCGATGACATAGTCGCGCACAATATCGCGCAGGGCATCAGCCTCCCAATCCCCACGCCCCAGAATTGCTTGCTGCCGCCATGGGCCAGGATCGCCAGCCGCCTCCGCCCGCTTCCAACCGGTCTTGCGCTGCTCATCTCCGAGCAGACCTTCCAGGAACAGGCCCGCATTCGTCGCCACACGCTCTTGCGTGAACAACGGACGTATCCGTTTCTTGATCTCTCGAAGCGACGCCGCCCACAACGCAAGCGTCTCCTCAATCGACGCTGCTTGCGTCCACGACCTCCGAATTATGGTTGCCCATGGATTTAGACATTTCCCAAAGAAGCAACTGTAATGCTAGGGCCTGTCCTCAAATAGCGGATTCCCAAGGAGCTCCCCAAGTGATTCATGGGAGGTCAACTTGATTTGGAGTTGACTAAATGCGCCGCTATGCCCTTCGTGAGGACCAATGGGAACGTATCAAGGACCTTCTGCCCGGCCGTGAAGGGCATGTTGGCGTCACTGCCAAGGACAATCGGCTGTTTGTCGAGGCGGTGCTGTACCGGTATCGCGCCGGCATTCCCTGGCGGGACCTGCCGGAACGTTTCGGCGACCCGATAAAGCTTCACACGCGATTTTCCCGCTGGGCCGAGAGCGGTGTATGGAAGAAGGTGTTCGAGATTCTGGCGGCCGATGCGGACAATGAATACGCCATGATCGACAGCACCATTGTGCGCGCGCACCAGCACAGTGCCGGCGCCCAAAAAAAGACGGTCAAGACCAGGCGATCGGGCGCAGCAAAGGCGGATTGAGCACCAAAATCCATGCCATGGTTGCCGCAAGGTTGGCGCGGCGGCCAACCTTGACAGCTCCTGCGCGCGACGACGTCAGCGAACCGGCGGGTCGGGACGAAGAAACGGGCTTTGAGATCGAACAAAGAAACTGACGAAGGACAAAAGATTGGCCGCTCTGGCGAACTCCTTGACAAAAAAAGCCCCATACAAGGGCCCTGGTGCCGATTCCGAAGAGAAGCACGAGCCCGCGAGCGACATCGACACTGTGGTGGTGGATAGTCTGAAAGCGCTTGACCCCAAACGGCCGATTAGAGAAGCGGACTCAAGTCGGACATCGGGCATGTCCGTTTCGTGGCCATGAACGGACTTATGCGCCGCAGCAAACGGCATCTCTATTCGATCACCTTGTCGGCGCGTCCAAGCAGTGAGGGCGGCACGGCGAGACCGAGCGCCTTGGCGGTCTTGAGGTTGACGATAAGCTCGGACTTCGTCGGCGCCTGCACCCATCTGGGTTTGCCTTACGAAAGCCACCGACTACAGGCTCCAGATAGGAAAGGTTCCACGTCGGAGGTACAGCAATGATCCGCGCCACGGTACTCCGTGCGCTTGTGCTGACGGCGGCTTTTGCCGCGGGGTTGACGCCGGTCACGTGCCTTGGCGAAAACAGCAATCGGTTGCCGACCAAGGCAACAAAGGAGCTACCGCCCGAGCTGCTCTCGCTGCTCCGACAAAAGAAGATGCCAAAATATTCACCCATCGTTGTGCGCCTTTTCAAGGAAGAGGCGGAGCTCGAAGTCTGGAAACAGGACACCACCGGCCGTTTCCAGATCCTCAAGATCTATCCGATCTGTCGGTGGTCGGGCGATCTTGGGCCGAAGTTGCAGGAGGGCGACCGTCAGGCTCCAGAGGGGTTCTATACAGTTACACCCGAGTTGATGAATCCCAACTCCAACTTCTATCTTGCGATCAACGTCGGCTACCCCAACAGCTTCGACAAAGCGAACAACCGCGACGGCAGCTTGCTCATGATCCACGGCGACTGCTCGTCGAGCGGTTGCTATGCCATGACCGACGAACAGATAAGCGAGATCTATTCGCTGGCGCGCGACTTATTCCTCGGCGGCCGGCCGTCATTCCAGGTCCAGGCCTATCCGTTCCGCTTGACGCCGGCGAATCTGGCGCGGCATCGAAATAGTCCGAACTTGGCCTTCTGGAAAATGCTCAAGATCGGCAACGATCACTTCGAGACGACACATCTCGAACCTAAGGTGGATGTGTGCAATCGCCTCTACGTATTCGATGCGCAACCTCCCCCAAATTCGCCGAATCCTCTTGTGTTCAATCCCACCGATAAATGCCCCGCCTTTGTCGTGAATCCGGAAATCGCGCGGCGGGCGCTGGAGAAACAACGCACCGACGAACTCGAATACGCGCAATTGCTTAAAGACAACGTGCCAGCCGCCCCAATCTACAGCGGACTGGACGGCGGAATGAATGAGGCTTTCCTCGCACGGTTTCCGGGCAGAGTGACGCTTGCGAAAGTGTGGCCGTATGCATCTTACCTGCCGCAACTGCCACCGATCCCCTGGGTCGACAATGATGGTTCGTTGACGAGTAAATGGTTCGGCACCTTGTTCTCCAAACCGATTGTGTGTGATCTGGCTCGTACCAGCTTCCTATCGAGCGTCCTGGCAGGGCACCGGTGCTAAACCGCTGGGTCTGCTTCAGGGGTGAACCGATTGGAGTGTGCGAGCGGTCATGACCGTCAGCGGACGTTGAGGGATGGGGCTCGGCTGAGGAGACCTATCCCGTACAGCTTCCAACGATCCTGTTCCGGGAAATTACCGGCATATCCGTGATACATACCCGCCATGTGAAAGGCACTGACGCTGCTTGGGCTGAGGGTGATCGCCTTCTCTCCGGCCGCTACCGCCTCGTCATGGCGACGCTGAAATATGCGAACATGGCCGATGGTTAATTAGGCTTCATTCGTTCCGCAAATGATGGTGCCCATCAGGCGGCTTCACGGGCCGGCGACCACGGAAAGCGGGAGGACTGAGTGAGCGAATCCGACGGGTTGGACAACGGCGTCCTAGCTGGAGTTCGGGTCCTTGATTTTGGGCGGTACATCGCCGGGCCGTACTGTGCGGCGCTGCTCGCCGATCTCGGAGCCGACGTCATTCGAATCGAGCGCCTGGGCGGCGGCGAGGACCGGTGGGTCGCCCCGGTAGGCGACGACGACGTGGGAGCGATGTTCCTCGTCATGAATCGCAACAAGCGCGCGATGACGCTCGATCCGTCCAGCGCGGACGGGCGCGAGGTCGTCCGCAAACTCGTGGCTACCGCCGACGTCGTGGTGGCAAACCTGCCCTCCGAGGTGTTGCGCGGGCTCGCGCTGGATCTCGAGAGCCTCCGCCGCGTGAAGCCGAACATCATCCTCACCACGGTAACGGCGTTCGGGGCGGGCGGACCGTGGAGCCACAAGCACGGCTTCGACGGCATCGGCCAGCTCATGTGCGGCTCGGCCTATCTCACGGGCACGCCGGCGCAGCCCTTGCGGGCCGCCGTGGCCTGGGTGGATTGCGGCACGGCGTCTCTCGCGGCATTCGGCACGCTGGCCGCGCTCATGGCACGAGAGAAGACGGGCCGCGGCCAGAAGGTCGAAGGCGCGCTGCTGCGTACCGCCATCGCGTACAACAACCCCGCGCTGGTCGAACAGCAAGTGATCCAGGTCGATCGCGTGGCCACGGTGAACCGTGGCCAGACCTCCGCGCCCTCCGATGTCTTCCGCACGAGGGACGGCTGGATCATTGTCTACGCCATCGGCAATCCGATGTTCGCACGGTGGGCCAAGCTGATGGGAGACGACCACTGGCACACGGATCCGCGCTTCCAGGACGACCAGGCCCGTGGTGACCACGGCGAGCTCGTCTCCAAGCGGATGGCGGAGTGGACGGCCGAGCGCACCACCGCCGAGGCCCTGAAGGAACTGGAATCGGCGCGCGTTCCCGCGGGTCCGCTCTATTCTCCCCAGCAGGCGCTGGAGGACGCGCATATCCGCGCGGCCGGCCTGCTCCACGATACCGACTATCCGGGGCTGCCACGCCCCGCGCCGCTTGCTCCGACCCCGGTCGATCTATCCGAGACTCCGGGGCGCTTCCGGCGGCGGGCGCCCACGCTGGGCGAGCACACCGACGAGATTCTCGCCGAGCTGGGCTACTCTGGCGGTGAGATCGCGGAGCTCCGCACGAAAGGTGTCGTCTAGCCGTTACGAATTTGGATCGCGGGAGTTGCCGCCCTACTACTCGCACTTGACGGACTCGGCGCCGATCTCGTTCGTGATCGTTCAAGTCTCGCGCTGAGACACGTGATGGAAAACGCGGACTCAAGTCGGACATCGGGCCATGTCCGGTTGGTGCCGATATTGTTGCAAAAGTCTTTTCTGCCTGACGAACAAAATTTTTCAGGACCGCTGATGCGGTCTGCACGCGGCGACGACACGGACCTTCGTATCAGGCCTAGCGAGCGTTGCAGCGGTAGAAACGTCTAAACCTCGGCCTTCGCGGGATTTTCAGCGTCGTTCGATTTTCGACTTTTGCAACAGTATCTGCCACGAACGGACACTCACCTTCGTCGAAGCGCAATGCGCAAGAGCAACATAGCCCCAACCCTTTGGGCTGTTTTTCAATGCTCCAAGGCGGCACCCCGGATCGGTGGACAGTTCGCGCTGGCGGCAAACATTCCGGGCAACACAGCGATCAACGGTTTCGTGAAATATGAACGAGCTCACAGTCGTGCAGCATTCCGGTTGTCGATTGAAGAATTGACGAGATCGGAACCGCGCCTGATGACCAATGGGAAGCGAAGATATGAACCAGGACATGGGAAAGATAGGCTATATCTTGACGTCAATAACGATCCGAAGATGCGACAGAGGGTGAGCGGGTACTTTTCCGACCACAATTTCCCCACCAGTTGTGCGTCCAACTGGAGCGAGTTGAAACGCACGGGCACGCCTCCCTGCCTGATCATCATGGACCAGCTACTCGACCTGAATGACGGGCTGGATGGGTTGCGATCAATCCGGTCGAAATCAGATATTCCTGTCATCATGACCAGCGACCGATCCGACGAGATTGACCGTATCATCAGCCTCGAACCTGGCGCCGACGATTACATCGTAAGGCCTAGTCCCAGGGAATTGCTCGCACGTGCCCGCGCCATCTTGCGGCGAAGGGAGATGGCGCGCGCCGCGCGAACGCGCGATCCGGAGGAGGGGGCTACAGGTTCAATGGCTGGCGGCTCGAGCGTCGTGGACGCAGACTCGTCGATGCCAATGGAATACCGGTTTCGTTGAGCAAGGGCGAGTACGCGCTATTGGTGGCCTTTCTCAAGGAACCCCAGCGGCCGCTTTCGCGCGAGCATCTGATGCAGGCTACGCGAATCCACGAAGACACTTTCGATCGCAGCATCGACATGCATGTCTTGCGGCTGCGGCGGAAGCTGGAGGCGGATCCGAGCGCGCCCCGCGTGATCCGGACCGAGCGCGGCATCGGCTATATTTTCGCGCTCCCCGTCCAGTCGTTCTGAAAGATGACGAAAGTGCGGCAGCCGGTATTACCGCTGTAGTCGCATTCCTTGCGCCAGACACCATACCGTAGCGGGCAAAAAGGAAATTCATTCTTATCTGAGGCGTACCGCTTGCGATGATGCAGGTGGATAAGGGAGACCAAACTCGTCGAGTGATGGTGGTTCACCATGAGCATTCTGAGTAACATTACTGACACGACCCCGACTGCGGTTCAGAGGTCAACAAGGCTTCTTGCGCGGGGTATTGGTCGGGTCGTCAATAACTTCGTTGCCGCCATTATTGCGCAGCGCGAACATCAAGCCAATCTGGCCATTCTGCGGACTCTTTCCGACCGCGAGCTAACGGATATGGGCCTTACTCGGAGTCAGATCCGTGGTGGTTTGACCGAGGCGGCCAAGGAGCGAGCACTCCTTCAGAGGCGCGGCTGGCAAGCCGGACCTGACGCGGGATGATGTTGGGTTGAATCGGCCTATCCGCTGACTCCCGTTACCTCCCAGGTCGCCGCGCTCGGCGAGCGCGGCGGGTAGGGGCTCTCTCCATATGAACAGTGAGCAAAGCGCTCGATCCTATTCGATTACCTCGCTACCAAAAAAAGCCGCGGCAGCTTAAGCTCGCCATCTGATCGATAATCTGCTCGCCCGCTAGCCCATGGGCCGGACGGCGCTTTGATCCCCACGTGCGGGCCCCTACATAACGGTTAGACTTGCAGCCTCAGAAAGATCGATGTGCGCAATTCGGTGCTAGTTCTCGTCCTGCTGCTCGGCAGCTTGGTTGCGCCGGGGAGCGCATACGCGCAGCTCACGCCGCCGGCGGGATCGGCAGGCGCGGGCAATTCGCCGATTAGCGGCGTGCCGTTCGGTCCCGCCAATCCCAGCGTGCTCAGCGACCCCAGCGGCATCGGCAATGCGTCGAGGGTACCGCCGCTTGGTAGAAACCCTCCGACGCCGGTCGTCTCCTCCACACCAACCGGTTCATTACCGTCACGCGTGGTAACGCCCTACCCGGGCGCGTCACAGCGCATCATCATTAGGGCAGATCAGGCTGACTCAAGAAGGCCGCAGTTCCGCCGCCGGAGCCGGCCGCAGGTCAGCAAGTTTAGCGGGATTTGCCGGGGCTGTTAGCATCGGTGAGGCGGAGCCATGCCCGCCTTCACTCGCGGAGTACACGCCCTACTCACCTTGCCGAAATGGGTCCGAAAATCGTCTCTCAATTTAAACGGGAAAGGCTCTCCGGGGAGGCTGGTCCCTTTATAGGCTCCCGAGAAGAAATCACTGTGTTTTTCTGTTGGACCACGGCCGCCGGATCCTGCGGATTTCCACGGGATTTTGCACCTGAACCCCACATTATCGCACCGCCCACGACCTCGGGAAACACGCCGCGGGTTAACGCAACCTTAAACCGCCAATTCTAGATTCGAAGGCGCGGGGCCGGCGAGGGCGTCCGCCGGCGATCAGGCCGTCGAACTGAAAGACACCTTTGGAATGGCGCGAACGGCTGCCGCTGGATTTTGGTCGCTAGGCCGTGCAGGCGCGCGGTCGCGCCAGCATGGCGCCGGCGCGGCATCATCGCTCAAGGCCGGCCTGATCCTGGTCGCGCTGATGTTTTCCGGCGCCTCGCAGGCAGAACCGGTCAAGGGCGAGGCCTCGTTTTCGGCCGGTAGCGGCTATGCCCGGCTGGTTTTCAAGCTCGCCGAATTCGTCGATGCCGAAGTGGTCGCCGCGGGCTCTATTGTTGTCGTGCAGTTCAAGCGCCCGGTGGATATTCCGGTCGATCAACTGACCGACGCGGTGCCCGACTATGTCGGCTCGGTGCGGCGAGATCCGGACGGCTCGGCGATCCGGCTCTCGTTGACGCGCAGGGTGACCATCAACACCATGACCGCCGGCGAGCGGGTGTTCGTCGATCTTTTGCCGGACACATGGAGCGGTCAGCTTCCCGGCCTGCCGCCCGAGGTAATCCGCGAACTGTCCGAGCGCGCGCGCGCCGCCGAGCGCGCATTGCGCCAGCAGCGAGCCGCCCTGGAGGCGCAGAAGCGCGCCCCTGTTCGCGTCCGCGCCTCGGTGCAACCCACCTTCGTCCGGTTTGTGTTTGAGACGCCAGAGGGCGTCGGCGTCTCGTCGGTGCTGAACGACCAGAAACTGACGCTTCTGTTCAACGCCGCGCTGAGCTTCGATCTGGCCGACGCCAAGGTGGCGGCGCCCTCGAACATCGCCTCGATCAACCAGAAGGTCGAGGGTGAATCCTCCGCGGTGGAAGTCGCGCTGATCGGCGATGTCGATGTCCGCTCCTTCCGCGACGAAAAAAACTACATTATCGACGTCGCCTTCCAGCAAGGGGAAAAACCGTCAGCCTTCCAGCAGGCGGAAAAACCTTCAGTGCTGGCGTCGCCCGCAGCGGACGCCTCGCATGCACCGGCGCCAGCCGCACCGGCGCCTGCCGCTCCGGTATCAGCAGCGCCGATGCCGGCCGCACCCGCGCCAACCGCGTCCGAGAAGCCCGCCGATACGCCGCCGGCATCGCGGCAATTCGGCGAGATTGCGCCGCCACCGTCGGAGAGCATCGCGCAGCAGGCAAAGATCGAGATCGTTGAGGTGCAGACACTGGAAATGTCGCCTGCCGCGCCGCCGTCAAACGAAATACCGCCTGCTGCGGCGCAGGCTCCGCCGAGCCTAACTCCCGCTGCGCCGGAGCCGCCGCCGCAAGGCAAAGCCGCCGACAGCGCCGCCTCGGTGAGCGCCAGACGAGACGGCGACGGCCTGCGCCTGATGTTTTCCTTTGCCGCTGCCACGCCTGCGGCGTTGTTTCGTCGTGCCGATACCGTGTGGCTGGTGTTCGATTCCCCAAAACCGCTCGATATCGAGCCGATCCGCAGCCAGGGCGGGTCGATCATATCGGAGGTCAGCCAGCTGCCGCTGGAAAAGGGCCAGGCGATCCGCATCCGCCTCAGCCGTCCGCAGATGCCTTCGCTCGTGGGCGAGGATCAGGCCGCGGGCGTAAGCTGGACGGTCACATTCTCCGATACGATGCTGACGCCAACGCAGCCGCTGGCGGCGATACGCAACATCACCGATCCCGCGCTCGCCAACGTCACCGTGCCGTTGTCGCGACCCGGGCTTCTGCATCGGCTGGTCGATCCGGACGCCGGCGACGCCCTGATGGTGGTAACGGCGCTGCCGCCGGTCCGCGGCTTCATCAAGCGGCAGGATTTTGTCGAGATGTCGCTGCTCGAATCGATCCACGGCGTCGCGGTTCGTCCAAGCTCCGACGATGTCACCGCCAACATCGCGCCGGACAAGATCATCCTTGGCAAGCCCGGCGGCTTGACGCTGTCATCGGCCGACATCGGAGCCGAGCGCGCGCCGATTGCGGTGCGGCCCATTTTCGACGTCGTCGACTGGCGCAAAAATCAGGCCGAAAATTTTGTCGCGCGGCAGGATGCGCTTGTCGCGGCCGCCGCGGCAGCCGAGCCCGATCAGCGCACGCCGGCCAGGATCGATCTTGCCCGTTTCTATATGTCGCGCGGCTTGTATCCCGAAGCCAAGGGCGTTCTCGATCTTGCGCTGGCGGACGCGAGAGCGGGCCTTGAGGATCCCGTTGCGCTGACCGTGCATTCGGTCGCGAGCAGCCTGATGGGCCGTCCCGAACAGGGATTGAAGGATCTCATCAATCCGGCGATCGGAACCAATTACGATTCGCAATTGTGGAAGGCGCTGGCTTACGCGCGTCTGGGAAAGTGGGCGGAAGCCCGGGAGAAATTCAAGAACGCCGAATTCGCCATGACCTCGCTGCCGATCGAGCTGCAGCGCATTTTGATTTCGGAAGCGATGCGCTGCTCGCTCGAGGTCAGGGATTACTCCGGCGCCGCCAAGCGCAGTGATGATCTCGATGTCGTCGGGCTTCCATCCGAGCTGAAAGGCGCGATCTCGGTGATGCGCGGCCGGCTGGCCGAAGCACTCGGACACGACAAGGACGCGCTCGGTCAATACAGGATTGCGATCGGCTCAACCGATCGGGCCGCGGCGGCCGAAGCCAAGCTGCTCGAAATCGTGCTGCGTCAGAAGCGCGATGAAATCAGCCAGGCCGAGGTGTTGCGCGAACTGGAGACGCTTTCGGTGATGTGGCGCGGCGACGCGGTCGAGGTGAGGGCGCTGCAAATAATGGCGCGGATTTATCCCGAGACCGGGCGCTACGGCGAATCCTTTGCGGCGGCACGGACCGCGACCAGGCTGCAACCAAATTCCGAGCCAACGCGGCAGGCCCAGGATGCGGCGGCGGCGCTGTTCGCGCAGCTGTTTCTGAGCCCGAAGGGCGACGACCTTCCCCCCGTCGACGCGCTCGGCATGTTCTACGAGTATCGTGAATTGACGCCGATCGGGCGGCGCGGCGACGAAATGATCCGGCGGCTCGCCGAGCGGCTGGTCGCGGTCGATCTGCTCGATCAGGCCAGCGAACTTCTGCAGTACCAGGTCGACAAAAGGCTGGAGGGCGCGGCGCGCGCGCAGGTCGCGGCGCGCCTCGCCATGGTCTATCTGACCAGCCGCAAGCCGGATCGCGCCATCTCCGCGCTTCGCAGCACGCGCATCGCCGATCTCTCGGGCGAACTGCGCCAGCAGCGGCTGCTGTTGGAGGCGCGCGCGCAAAGCGACATCGGACGCCACGATCTGGCGCTCGACATCATCGCCAACATCAACGGCCGCGAAGCGATCCGGCTGCGCTCCGACATCTACTGGGCGTCGCGGCGCTGGCGCGAGGCATCCGAACAGATCGAATTGTACTACGCCGATCGCTGGCGCGACTTCAAACCCCTAAACCCGCTGGAGAAGGGCGACGTGATCCGCGCGGTGGTCGGTTACGCGCTGGCCGAGGATGCCATCGGCCTGGCGCGCTTCCGCGAAAAATATGCGCCATTGATGAGCGCCGAGCCCGACCGCTCAGCCTTCGAGATGGCGAGCAAGCCGGCGACCGCCAACAGCACCGGATTCGCCGACATCGCCAGGATGGCGGCCAGCGTCGATACGCTCGACGGCTTCCTGCGCGAAATGCGGACGCGATTCCCGGATGCCACCGCGAGGGCGCCGCTGCCGCCTGGAACGGTGAAGGCCGATCCGTTCCCGACCGGCTCGCTGCCTGCGATTGTCGGATTGAAGCGGGTCGAGGCGTCAAGATAGACTGCGGATGCCGCCTTGGTCATTGCGAGGAGCAATCCGGACTTCGTCATTCCGGGATGGTGCGTTACCAGATCTCAGATGTGCAATTGCACATCGGGGAATCCTTCGATTCCGGGTTCGATGCTTCGCTCCTAATCCGAGCGACTCTCGCTGATAACTGTATGCCGAAATCGAAATAGAGAGTTGAAACCTCCCAATGGAGGTGTATTTTTCGAATTGAATGGCATTGTCATCAAGAGCCACGGAGGCTCGATGCTGGGGGTTTTCGCGAGATGCCATCAATCCCCGGCTAAAAAATGGCGCTCCAAGAGTTGCACTCTGAAATCAAGCGGACAATAGCATCTGCGGTTAGACGGCGCGGCAACAAGCGGAGGACCTTATGGCGCGGCGTGACGCCAGGGCTCGGGCAACCCTGATCCGCGAGGCAGCGGGAAGCATGCAGCCGGGCAAGACGCCCCGGGCCTTTGCTGAGCTTCTGTTCGACCACACCAATATCGAGGATCTCGTCAACTACGATGCCGCTTCCCTGGCCTTCCTGGCAGAACAGGCCTGGGAACATGTGCAGCAACGCACGGCCGGCAGTGCCGATATCCGCGTTATCAATCCGATGATGCCGGACGGGCGCGAGATTTCCGTGCTCGAAGTTCTCAACGACAACATGCCCTTCCTGTTCGATTCCACCATGGCGGAGCTCGCCGAGCAGGGCATCGAAGTCACGCTGGTCGCCCACCCGATCATCGCCGTGGAACGCGATGAGAATGGCAAACTCCTGCGTTTCTACGGCGAAACGCTGGCCGAGGGGGCAAAGGGCGAGCGCGAAAGCCTGATTCATCTCCACATCGCCCGGCTTGGACGCCGATGCCGACCGCCAGAAGCTGATCGACAGCCTCACCAAGACCCTGAAGGACGTGCGCGCCTGCGTCACCGATTGGCGAGCCATGCGCGCTCGCGTCGAGGAGGCGATCAAGACCCTCAGCTCCAATCCGCCGCCGCTGCCGATCGACGAGGTCGCCGAAGCCAACCAGTTCCTGCAATGGCTGTGCGCGGACAATTTCACCTTTCTGGGGCTGCGCGAATATCGCTTCTCGCCCGACAGCGATGCGTTGGGTGACATCAGCGCCGGCGAAGGCCTCGGCATCCTGCGCGATCCCGATGCGAAGGTCCTGCGCCGCGGCACCGAAATGGTGGTGATGACGCCGGAAATTCGCGAATTCATGCGCGAGCCGACCCTTCTCATCGTCATCAAGGCCAACGTGAGCAGCCGCGTTCATCGCCGCGTACGGATGGACTACGTCGGCATCAAACTCTATACGCCCGACGGCCAGCTGGAGGGCGAGCTGCGTCTCGTCGGCCTGTTCACCTCGGGCGCCTATACTCGCTCGGTACGGCAAATCCCTTATGTCCGCCACAAGGTGGCGCAGGTACTCCAGCGCGCCGGCTTCGACCCGAACAGCCATTCGGGCAAGGCGCTCCTACACATTCTCGAAGACTATCCGCGTGACGAGATTGTCCAGGTCGACGTCGAGACCCTCTACAATTTCGTCATGGAGGTCCTGATTCTCTACGAGCGCCCCCGCTTGCGGGCGTTGGCACGAGCTGACAAGTTCGATCGCTTCGTCTCCATCCTCGTCTTCATTCCGCGCGAGAAATACGACACCGACGTGCGCACGCGCGTCGCTGCCTTCCTGGCGCAGGTCTATAAGGGGCGCCTGTCAGCCTCCTATGTGTCCTTCCCCGAGGGGGCGCTTGCACGCGTCCACTACATCATCGGACGTTATGAAGGTAAAACGCCCGTCGTCGAGCGCGCCACGCTGGAAGCCGGGATCAGCGCCATCGCCGCGACCTGGGGCGACAAGCTGAAAGCCGCGCTGGCCGCATCCACCGATGGCATGCGCGCGCGCATGCTTGCCAACCGTTATGCTCAGGCATTCAGCGGGCGGCTATACCGAGGTTTTCGACACATCACAGGCGATCGCCGATATCGCCACCATCGAAAAGCTCACGCCAACGCGTCCGGTGGCGATTTCGGTTCACCGCGTCGAGGGCGAGGCCGATCCCAGGCGCTTCGGCCTGAAGGTATTCTCGGACGCCGCACCGCTGTCGCTGTCGTATCGCGTGCCGGTGATCGAAAATCACGGCTTGCGCGTGGTCAACGAACGCACCTATCAGATCGTGCCCCGCACCGCGTCGGCACCGGTCTGGCTCCACGAGATGACGATCGAGACCAACGACAGCGAGCCGATCGCGATCAACCCGGAATTCAACCAACGCCTGGAAGCCTCGATCATGGCGGTGGTCCGCGATCGCGTCGAATCCGACGGCTATAACGCGCTGATCCTGCGCACGGCCTTGAGCTGGCGGGAAGTATCGACGATCCGGGCGCTGTCGCGCTACCTGCACCAGATCCGCGCGCCGTTCAGCCAGGACTACATGTGGGAGACCTTGCGCAAGAACGCCGCGATCACCGCCAACATCGTCGCTCTGTTCCAGGCCCGCCTCGATCCGCGCCTCGCCCTTACCGACTGCGGAACGTTCGGCACGTGAGACGGCCCTCCTTGCCGAGATCGACGAGCAACTCAAATCCGTCGCCTCGCTGGATGAAGACCGCATCCTGCGCCGATTCACCAATCTGGTGCAGGCAACTACCCGCACCAACCTGTGGCAGGTCGGCCAGGATGGACAACCGCGCCCAGTGATCTCTTTCAAGTTCGACGCGCGCAGGATCGAGGACCTGCCGGCGCCCCGACCGCTCTACGAGATCTTCGTCTATTCGCCCCGAGTTCGAGGGCATTCATCTGCGCTTCGGCAAGGTCGCGCGCGGCGGCTTACGCTGGTCCGACCGGCCGCAGGATTTCCGCACCGAGATCCTCGGCCTGGTCAAGGCCCAACAGGTCAAGAACGCCGTGATCGTGCCGGTCGGCGCCAAAGGCGGCTTCGTGCCCAAGCGCCTGCCGTCGCCCTCCAATCGCGACAGTTGGCTGGCCGAAGGCACCGAGGCCTATCGCATCTTCGTTCGCTCGCTGCTCGAACTCACCGATAATCTGGACGGCGACACGATCGTGCCGCCCGAGTCTACCGTGCGGCTTGACGGTGACGACCCCTACCTCGTCGTCGCCGCCGACAAGGGCACCGCCACCTTCTCCGATATCGCCAACGCGATCTCGGTCGAGAAGAACCATTGGCTTGGCGATGCTTTCGCCTCCGGCGGCAGCCAGGGCTATGACCACAAGAAGATGGGCATCACCGCGCGCGGAGCGTGGGAAGCCGTCAAGCGCCATTTCCGCGAGCTCGGCACCGATATCCAGACCGTGCCCTTCACCGCTGCCGGTGTGGGCGACATGTCCGGCGACGTTTTCGGCAATGGCATGCTGCTCTCGCCGGTGACCAGGCTCGTCGCGGCTTTCGATCACCGCGACATCTTCATCGATCCCTCGCCCGACCCGGCCATCAGCCATGCCGAGCGCCTGCGCGTGTTCAACCTGCCGCGGTCGAGCTGGCAGGATTACGACAAGTCGCTGATCTCGCAGGGCGGCGGCGTGTTCTCGCGTTCGCTCAAGGCAATCCCGCTCGCGCTGGAAGTGCGGGCCTTGCTCGATCTCGACAAGCCGCAAGCCACGCCCTTCGAGGTGATGACGGCAATCCTGAAGGCGCGCGTCGACCTCCTCTGGTTTGGCGGCATCGGCACTTATATCCGCGCTTCGGGGGAAAGCGACGATCATGTTGGCGATCGCGCCAATGATCCGATCCGTATCGCGGGCGCGGATGTGCGCGCCCGGGTGATTGGCGAAGGGGCCAATCTCGGCTTGACCCAGCGCGGCCGCGTCGAAGCGGCGCAGAACGGCATCAAGCTCAACACCGACGCCATCGACAATTCGGCCGGGGTCAACACCTCCGACGTCGAGGTCAATCTCAAGATCGCGCTGGCGCGCCCCGAACGCGATGGACGCCTCAGCCAGAATGACCGCAACAGCCTGCTTGCCGCCATGACTGACGAGGTCGGCACGCTGGTTCTGCGCAACAATTATTTGCAGACGCTGGCGCTTTCGCTGGCCGAACGCAAGGGCCTGGCCGAGACCGGCTTCCTCACCCGCCTGATGCAATCGCTTGAGCAGCGCGGCCTCCTTGACCGCGCCGTGGAGTTCCTGCCGGACGATGTGGCGATCGCCGAGCGCACCCGCCGCGGCCAGCCCTTTACGCGGCCGGAACTCGCCGTGCTGCTCGCGTATGCCAAGCTGACCCTTTACGAAGACCTGCTCGTCACCAGCGTGCCGGACGATCCTTATCTCGCCCGCGAATTGTCCCAGTACTTCCCGCATGAGGTTCGGGACAAATTCCCCGATTCGGTGGAGCATCATCGCCTTCGGCGGGAGGTCATCTCGACCAATCTCGCCAATGCCGTGATCAATCGCGGCGGCCCGGCTTGCGTCGTGCGCCTGATCGATGAGACGGATGCCGACATGTCCACCATCGCCAGGGCCTTCGTGGCGGTGGACGAATCCTACGGCCTCAAGCGGCTGAACGAGGCGATTGATGCGCTCGATAACAAGATCGACGGTCAATTGCAGCTTGGGCTCTACGCCTCGGTTCAGGATCTTCTGCACTCCCGCATGGTCTGGTGCGTGCGCAATGTCGATTTCAGCGCCGGTCTGGATGCGGTGATCTCGCGCTTCGGCCCTTGCATCCGTGAGATCGCCGCCGGGCTTGACAATGCCCTGCCGCTGGACATGCAGGCCGGGCGCACCAAGCGCCGGCAGGACCTGAGCGATGGTGGCGTCCCGCTGGAACTTGCCTGCGAACTCGCCGACCTCAACGTCCTGGTTTCCGCACCCGATATCGTGACGGTCGCAGGGCGCACCAACCGCCCCATCGGCGACACGGCCACGACCTTCTTCGCCGCCGAGACCAATTTCCGTCTCGACCGCATCATTGCCGCCGCACGCAGCGTGCCGGCGAACGATTATTTCGAACGTCTCGCTATCGACCACGCCTTCGACCGGATCGCAGCCGCCGAACGAAGACTGGTCGCGGATATGCTGGCAACCGGCCAGTCCGGCCAGCAGGCCGCCGAGAACTGGCTCGCCGCCCATCCTGAAGCTACGCGCATCCGCCGTTCGGTCGAGGAGATCGCTGCCAGTGGCCTTACGCTCGCCAAGCTGACGGTGGCGGCGAACTTGCTTGGGGATTTGGTGAAGGGCTGAGAGGGCGCGCTCACGCGATTGCCGCAAAGGTGCAGTTTAGGTTGTGGAGACGCTCGCCGCTGACTTCCATAAGGAGGGGCGTGAGGTAAACAACACAAACCTCCGACGGGATTGCCAGACTTTCGGACGCTCCCCTCAAGCGCATAACGCACGCCAAGTTCGCGCCCGACCTGACGACCTCATCAACGGCATTTGGGATGGGCGTATCGTCTCCGATGCGGCACTGACGACCCGCCTAAATAACCGCTCAAGCTCGCCCAGACGGCTAACAATCTCGATCACGTTCTCGACGGCGACGAACTGGTCGACGTAACCGCGGGTTAGGGCGTGAACGCATGAAATCCTTGGCGCTGGCGGAGGACGTCCGCTTTGGTGCGCATTACGGACGTCAGTCGGACATCGCGCGAGGTCGGAAAGTGCCGCCGCCCCTAGCGGAGGTCGCACCCGTTCGATCCTCGTCACAACGGGCACCTTGGCCGCGATGGTCATTCGGGCAGCCCGGCTCGCCGCAATTCTTCTTCCAATCGCGAGAGGTCTTCAGCCCGCCGAAAAGGGGCGAGCACGTCTTTGAGATTGGAAACACGTAGCGCGGGATTGAGCTGCCGCAGCCGAGCCATTGCCTTGTGTGCTTGCTCCGGCCGTCCGGCCATTGCATTGCTTGCGGCGGCGATGCGTAATCCAGGTTGATGGTCCGGATTGTCCTGCAATGCCATTGCCGCCCACGATGCCGCTTCGTCATAGCGGCCCAGGAGGAAATGTGCATACGCGGTCCCGGTTCGCATTCCTGTTACCCACGGATCAAGTGGGCTCAGGCGCATGGCACGCGCGAAACGCTCAATCGCCAGTTCCGGCTCGCCGAGAAAGGTTTTTACCCAGCCACCGAAATTCCATGCCTCGGCCGAATTGGAATTGAGCACAAGCGCGCGATCGATTAAGCCGGCGCCTACCTCGAGATCGCGAACAACAATACGCTAACGCATGCCCGCTGGCGGCGAGCGCGATCGCGTCATCCTTGCCCAACTCAACCGCCCGCTGGGCGAGCCTTTTCACTTCGGCAATCTCGTTCGCTGTGACTGAAATCCAGCCATTGATCTTGGCAAGGACGTAGCACAAGGCAGCACGACCGTAGGCGGAGGCAAAATCGGGGTCGAGCTCGATCGCGCTGTTGAACAGGCGCAGTGCCTCGTCGTTCGCTTGCCGACTAGGAGACTGATAAAGCTTGGCCAAACCGCGTAAATAGAGGGCATAGGCGTCGAGACTCTCGGTCGGCTTGCGCTTGGCACGCTCGATCTCGGCTTTTTCCACCGCTGGCGCGATCGCCCCGACAACGCTCTCGGTCACCTGGTCCTGCAGATCGAAGATGTCGCCGAGACCACCATCAAACCGGTCTGCCCAAAGATGTGCCCCAGTGGCGGTATCGACGAGCTGTCCCGTGATGCGCACTCGGTTTGCCGCTTTGCGAACGCTGCCTTCCAACACGTAACGCACCCCAAGCTCGCGCCCGATCTGCTTCACGTCAACGGCGCGCCCCTTGTAGGTGAAGCTCGAGTTGCGGGCGATGACGAACAGCGCCTTGAAATGAGACAGCGCCGTGATGATGTCATCTACCATTCCGTCCGCGAAATACTCCTGTTCGGGATCACCTGACAGGTTGTGGAATGGCAACACCGCGATCGAAGGCTTATCGGGCAGCGTAAGGGCGGGTTTCGACGGTTCTACGGCGTTATCGGTGACTGCCGCGCCTGCGGCTCCCTGCGCTTCCCGCACTGGTCCGACGAAACGGAAGCCCTTGCGCGGCAGAGTCTTGATGAGGCGCTGTTCCTCGCCGGAATCGCCGATCGCGCTCCGGGCGACATTCAGGCGCGTTGTCAGCGCCGCATCGGACACGATACGCCCGTTCCAGATGGCGTTGATGAGGTCGTCTTTGCTGACGACACGCTCCCTGTTGCGGATCAGGTAGTCGAGCAGGTCGAATACCTGTGGCGCGACGGAGACGACGTCCGCCCCGCGATGCAGCTCGCGCCGGTCGGTGTCGATTGCGTAATCCTCGAAGAGATAGCGCAAGCTGCCATTCCCTCAGGTGGCCTCCGATCGTCGAGGCTCTAGCACCGGTTGCAACGCAAAGAATAAGCCGCCGGTGAGGAAAATGTAAGCCGATTGCCGATGCGATCAGTTCTTGGGAGGGACCACCTGACCGCGCAGCTCGCACGCCGGATGCGATTGCGTGTGGATATTCACGTACCATTCGCCCGCCGCGAATTGCTGGGCCTGCTCGGGCGTCAGCGTGGCTTGCCCGGTGATCGGATTTCCGGGCTGGGTGCCCCGCTCAGCCAGCCAGACCACCACCGGTGCGCTCTTGCCCGGCGGGGACGGACCGTGGAAATGCGCCAAAGTGACCGCACTCGATAGTCCGCTATATGGGATGTTCCAGGTGACCGCCCGGGTTGCCGGGTCGTAGGTGAGCTCAACCTCTCCCGTGCCGCTGGTTGCGACTGGCGGCACGCACTGCTCGCCGGTCACGGGAAACTTGAAGGTGTCGGCCCGCGTCGGCCCGCTCGAGGCGACTGCGATCAGGGCGGCGGCAAGGACGAGGACTCGCCGAAAGATTGTGGTACTCATGATCGCCCCCCACTGTGCCGACCGCCAACCGCGCGGTAGATCATACTACATGCCGATATCCTGTCATTTCAAGGTTTACCCCGATTGAACGTTCTTTGTTGGTTAGAGAAAGGCATGGCATAAAGCCAAAGCTCTGGATAAGCGGGCCCCGTGCAAGGGCAAACTGGCTCGCGTGAAAATCGGCTCGTTGCCGGGCGCCTCGCACCCCGGCGCGGCATGCGGGCCGCCTGATCGCGTAGCCGCAGGGGCACGTACAGACCTGGGACAAGCTCGATGTCGCATGTATCGATCCGCGCACGGCTGATTTTCCTCTCGGTCCTGTGGCTTGTGATCCTCGCCGTATCTTCCGCGCTGCTGATACGAGAACTGATGCGCCACTCGCAAAGTCTTGCCGAACAGGCACGGCTGGTCTCCATTGTCCGCACCGCCACCACGGCGAGCAAGCACTTCGGCGATCTGAAGTATTGGCTGACCGATCTGGCCATCACCCAGCTTGCGCGCTCCCAGGAAAATGCCGCCGCTGCCAAGGCGCATCTCGATGAGGATCTCAAAGCGATTGCCGCCGTCCATTCCGAGGGCGTCGCCGCCATCGGACGCGAAGTCGATACCCTGACCGAGTTGGCGCGCCGTGCGGGCGAGGCCTATTCGGGCGACGATAGCGCTGAGGGCAACGCGTTGCTGGCGCAGGCGCGAAGCCGCATCCTCAATATCGATGACGAGATCGACAAGATCGTGGCTCAGGTCGAGCAACAGGCCCTGGCCGGGCGCGACGCGTCGGCGCGCGAAGCTGAGCGCGTGGTCGACCTCTCGATCATCGGCGGGATGGTCGCGCTTGCGGTCGCGCTCGGCTTCACCGCACTCATCGTGCGCTCGATCACCGTCCCGCTCAAGAAGCTGGAAGGAAGCATGGCGGCGATTACCCGCGGCGAACTTGACGTCCAGATACCGCCGGCAAGCTGCCCATGAGATCGGGGCGATGACGAAAACCCTTGGCATGTTGCGCGACAGCTTGATCGAACGGGAGCATCTGGAACGCGAACGGCGGCGCGCCGACGCCGAGATCCGCAGCGCGCGCGACGCCGCCGAGGCGGCGCTGCGCGAGCTGAAGGCGGCGCAGGCCAATCTGATCCAGGCCGAAAAGATGGCATCGCTCGGCCAGCTCACGGCCGGGATAGCGCACGAGATCAAGAACCCGCTTAATTTCGTCAACAATTTCTCCGCGGTCTCCGCCGAGCTGATTGGCGAATTGCAGGAGGCACTTGGCGGCGCCTCTGTTGACGGCAAGCTGCGGACCGAGATCGGCGAGATCACCGATACATTACGAGGCAACCTCGAAAAGATCGTGCAGCACGGCAAGCGCGCCGATGGCATCGTCAGAAACATGCTGCTGCACTCGCGCCATGGATCGGGAGAGCACCGGCGTGCCGACATCAACGCTCTCGTCGAGGAAAGCCTCAATCTGGCCTATCACGGAGCGCGGGCCGAGAAAGCGGGTTTCAATGTCACGTTGGAGCGCTCTCTTGACCCGGCCGCGGGCGAGGCCGTTCTTTTCCCGCAAGAGATTACGCGGGTGCTGCTTAACCTCGTCTCAAACGGCTTCTACGCGGTGACCAAGCGCAAGGCGCAAGCCGGTGCAGGCTACGAGCCCACCGTCGTTGCCGCGACCAAAAACCTCGGTGACCGCATCGAAATTCGAATCCGCGACAACGGCACCGGCATTTCGCCCGAGGTGAAGGAAAAGATGTTCGATCCTTTCTTTACGACAAAACCCGCCGGCGAGGGAACCGGCCTTGGCCTCTCGCTGAGCTACGACATCATCGTCAAGCAACATGGCGGCTCTATCGAGGTCGAGACGCAACCGGGCGAGTTCACGGAATTCCGGATCATTTTGCCGCGCACGGCAGGCTCCCTTGCCGGATCGGGAGGACAGACATGATCCTTCTCAGTCGCCATCCCGAAACTTGGCAATGAGCGGCCCCAACAGGTTGGAAAAATCGTCGCTCCAGGGATGTTCGCCCGCGCGCCGGCGTTTGCAATTCCCAGTCTTTCAACAGACCAAAATCGTCGTCGTTCCTCGCCAGGATCATGACGGTCGAAAACTTGATCATCGGGTCGCCGCCCGGAAACTTCGTCTTCGTCATACAGCCTCGCGATCAGTTTTTCGCTCGCGGCTGTCGCGGTTACCACCTCTCTCAAGTCGAGGTGATGGTTGGAGATGTGAGTGATGATGATGCCGCCGGGATTGAGCCGCGACAGATAAATTCGCAGCGCCTCCCGGGTCAGCAAATGAACCGGAATAGAATCCGATGAGAAGGCGTCAACGACGATCACGTCATAACGTGCGTTCGTTGCATCGGCGATCGTCAGCCGTGCATCGCCCAGAATGATATTCGCGTCCGGTTTGCAGTCCCGCAGGAAGGTAAAGCGTCGGGGATCCCGGGCGATACGGATGACCTCGGCGTCGATTTCATAATAATCGAGATGGTCGTCCGGCTTCATCAGGCAGGCAATCGAGCCGGCGCCAAGCCCGATGACCGCGGCGTCGATCGGCCCCTTCTTCTTGTCCTGCACCGCGTCGATCGCTTCCGCGATCGGGGAATCAGGATGGTAGTAGGTCGACAGTTCCGGCCGGCCTGTGACCGGCCTGCCGTCATCGGTGGTCAATCGCTGCGCGCCGTGCAATTCCATGCCATGGCGCAACACGCGGAAGCGGCCGTCCGGCGTCACCTCGATCTTGTGGACGCCAAAGAAACTACGCGCCGTTTCGAGATTCCTCGCATTCGGCGGGTAGGTTCGAGTTACCACGAAGACGGCGGCAAACAGCACGGCCAGCCGCAATGGGAAGTTACGGACCGCGACTGCGCACGCCACCAGTGCAACCACGGCACCCCAGACAATCCAGTTATAGGGTGGAATGACGGAAAAACCCTGGTGCAGCCCGGGCAGCGCGACGATCACAACAAGCGCAACCAGCATGGCAAGAAGCCGGGCTTCCTTTTGCTTCGGCCAGCCGAGCCCGGGCCGCGCCAGCGCCGCCGCAACCACCAGAAGCGGGTATTCGGCGGTCCATGAAAAGATCCGGGGCGCGATCAGACCTGAAAAAATTCCACCGAGCACGCCGCCCAGCGACATGCAGAAATAGAACCGCGTGAGATAGGCAGCTTGCGGACGCGTGGCGGCCATCAAGCCGTGGCATATCATCGCCGTGACGAAGAACGTCAGCAAATGCAGCGCAACATCGACGGTCAGCCATGTGCGGATATCGAGCGCGAGCGTCAGCACGAGCAGGGCCAGCAAAAACGGCTGGAGCTTGATCCAGGTGGCTTCTCGGACAAACCTGCGCTGGCTGAACACCAAAATGAAGCTGATCAAGTAGAGCGAAAGCGGAAGCACCCAAAGAAATGGCGCGGCAGCGACATCCGCCGTGATGTGAGTTGTCGCCGCGATCATCAATGCCGACGGCACGAAGGCGAGCGCCACCCAATAGGCCATGCGGCCGAACGCCGGGGCGGCTTCCGTCGACTGCGCCCGCGGCAAAACGGCCTCGCCTTCGCGGCGGAAGAACACCAAAGCTCCACATAATGCGATCAGCGCGATGAGCAGGTAATAGCCGGAGCGCCAGATGCTGCCCTGGAAGCTGAGTGTTGAAAATGGTTCGGCAGCGAACGGGTAGGCGAACAATGCCAGAAGGCTTCCGATATTGCTCGCCGCATAGAGAAAATAGGGATTTTCAGCCTGTGCAAGACCGGAGCGGGCGAACCAGGCTTGCAGCAGCGGCCCGTTGGCGGACAGCGCGAAGAAGGGAAAGCCGATGGAAACACTGAACAGGCCGAGCAAAAACAATTGCTCGCGGTCGGCTGGCGGCAAGCCCCAGCCTTTGGCAATGGCAACCGGGAGAAAAACGGCTCCGCCCAGCATCACCGCAAGGTGGATGAGCAAGGCGAGCGGACCACGTACAAAGCGGGTCAGGATATCGGCATAGGCGTAACCGAGCAGCAGGATGCCTTGAAAGAATACCATGGCCACCGACCATACCGATGGCGAGCCGCCAAACCGCGGCAACACCATTTTCGTGAACATCGGCTGCACGGCAAATAGCAATGCCGCACTGAGGAAGATCGCCGCGGTATAGATCGGAATGATTAAAACGGAAGAACTGGTTGTCTTGACGGGCGCGGCTTCGCTCCGGTTGCTCGCAGACATTCGTGCCACTCTAATAATTCCTTCCAGACTTATTGCTATAGAGTGACCCTATCGCGCGCAAGCTGACCGTCGAATGAACAATATACCGAGGTCTCTGAAAATAAGTCGCTGATTTTTGAACTCAATTGCGTTTGGGATTTGGGAATAGATCGATTTTAGGCCTGCCAGTTCGATGGCGTGGGGTGATCTGTTCTTGGCGAGCCGCCAGATTATTTCCGGCGGTGAGGCCGGGTACGGACGAGCTGGCGAGCAAGCCTGGGCTTTCCATGCCAATGCGCTTCGCCTCGGCGAAATTTGACCAAAGGAAAGGAAACGCGCACAGTACCGATTGCGGTGCAGCCGGAAGTGGCGGTGGCCGTCAAGAGAACGGCAACAACCCAGTCCCTGCTTCCCAAGGCTGCACGACAACCAGGGAGATGGAACATGCCGCTTTACATGTATCAGGCAGCCTACACTGCAGAATCCCTAGCCGCCCAGCTCAAGAAGCCGGAGAACCGAGTTGAAGCCGTGGGCCGTTCCGTCTGCGAGGCCGTCGGGGGCAAGCTCGTTGGTGGTTGGTATTGCTTCGGTGACTACGATCTCGCCATCGTCGCCGATGTCCCGAACAATGAGGCCATGGCGGCCATCGCGCTGGCCGTTGCCGCAGGAGGCGCCGTCAAGTCCGCCAAGACGACCGTGCTGATGACCGGAGCCGAGGCGGTAGCGGGCATGAAGAAGGCCGACGCGGTCGCCAGGGTCTATAAGCCCGCCCGTTAGACAAGTCGCGGGTGCGATGTTGGCCTGGCGGCAAACAGCCATTCAATGAGACAAAAGGCCCGCTTTGCAGCGGGCCTTTCCCTTCGCTTGTCGCACGCATTTTAAGTCCAGACAAAAGGCCCGCTTTGCAGCCGGGCCTTTCCCTTTCGCTTGCGAGCAACGCAAGCAGCGCCAGCGGACGAGCGAGGCCGTTTCCCATGATCGAGTTCTGCTCAGCAGCGCCCTTGCTTCCAAAGACCAGGGGGGCAGCCCCGGCCACGCCAGCCGACTTTTCGGCCTCGGCTCCATCCGAATGGGCGAGCAAATGCGTTGCCCCAGCCGTGACCGTGGCCGTGCCCGCCCTTGACGAGAATGGCAGAGCTGTCGGCTCCGCCGATCACCGAATGTGCAGGAGCAATCGGCATGGCTGACACAGAGAATGCCGGCATTGCCATAAATGCACAGGCGGCAAGGCCGATCAACATTGAGCGTTTCATTGGGTCTCCTCCCTTCACAGCCGCAGCAGCTTCAGGATAATGCCACCGCCTTGCAAGAGTTCCCCAGGCTGGCGCCCCGAAACCAGCACGTGGAAGATCAGTTGGCCGGCTGGACAAATCTACTTGGACATCACCTCATACACCCTGATGCTGGATATAAAGGGATTGCTTTGTGCCATCTTTTCCGCGTGTTCAAGGCTGCCGGCGCTCACGACCGTGAAGCCGGTGATCGATTCGGGCCCAATGGCAACTCCCTGGTTCCGGCTTTCGAGATTTCTCGACCACGACTGAAATGACCTCCCATGTCGATGATATTGTCTTTCATCGCCTCGAACCACTTACCCCAGGCTGTCATGATTTCCGGCGTGGGCTTTTCAAATCCGTAGTGCAGCAAAACAAACTTCTTCATGATCTTCTCCTCGATGTTGTTGTGGCGCAGTCCCGGGATTCTCCAAATGATCTCCGACGCATTCCCGCTTAGGTCGCTGCCGTCACCCCACGCCTGCGTTCCGCCAGGTCGAACAGTTGCGGCAACTTGCGAACGAGGGTTGCCGAGCCGCTGACCCTGGCGCGTTTCGCTGCCGTCGCATCCTCAAGCGAAAGTGTTCCTACCTACGATCTGGAGCACGGTGTCGAACGGCGCCTCCAGCGTCGCCTTGCAGTCGGCCATGCCCTTATGGATGGCTGTTCCGCTGTCGCCGCCCGTAACCGTAAACTCCGCAGATTTCCTTCCATGGGTTACGACAAGGCCAACGCTGACTTTGGCGACCGGTGTGCGTTTCGCGATCGCATCAAGGCCAAGCAGGACCCAATCCGGCTCGAACGTGTCCCCGGGCACCGGCGGAAACAGGAAGCGACCTCCCCAGCGGATCAATTCCCGGATTGCCGGTTGAATCTCGCGACCGATATCGGTCAGCTCATAGAGTTGTGCATTCACCGGCCTCGGCAAGGTGATGCGGCGAACCACATTGCTGTCGATCAAGGCCGCAAGGCGCGCTGTCAGCAAGGTCGGGCTCATGCCGTCAAGGTGCTCCTGAAGATCGCCAAACCGCTTCGGCCCAAGCAGAAGCTCTCTGATGATCAGCAATGTCCAGCGCTCGCCAATGAGCTCCGCAGCACGGGCAAGCGCGCAAAACTGCGGGTAGTGCAGATGGCTCATTCCTGAAGAATTGTCTCGTCAGTCCTCAGCATCAATTATTTCAGTGACGCAGGCGGTGTACCTACATTTATTATAGTATCAAATACAGAATATGGAGTCAAATTTGGCGCTTCGAATGGTGCGCGCCAGCCAGCTCGAACCAGCATCCTGACCGTTATGAGCGGAGATCTTTAATCGGCGTGCTGGTAAAGCTGCGTAGCTTTATGGCATCAGTGCCTGCCAAGAAACGCGAGGACAGACTCATCATAAGCTGAAAGGGGCGGACCTGTTGGGCGAATGCAAGCATCCAGCAGGAAAATCAACCTGGACGACGGCGCGCTAAGCAAGCCGGGCCTTGTAGCACGCCGCGGCTCATCCGATTTCCGGGACTGGTGTTTATTGCGCGGCGATCAATCCGCCAGCCGTTGCTACGATCCAGCGGTTGCCCCAACGCACGATCGAATTGATGCGGCCCACACCCGGCACCGTATCCCCGCGTGTCACCGTCCAAACGCCGTCGGGGCCCTCGAGAATTGCCGTGGCGCCGCGCACCTCACGGACTGTCCAGCCTTCAATGGTCGTGGGCCTGGTCTCGGGGACCGCCACCATCGTCTCGCGCGGCGGGACCAAGGCTCCGGGCGCAGACGTGTTTGCCTGCACGACCGAAGCTGCGCGCGAGGATGCGGCGACCACGGGCGTGCCCAGCGAACCCGTCGTTAATGGTGTCTTGCGGCCAAAGCCGTCTTTACCGGCTGACTTTGTTTCGGCGTCGGGATTGTGACGCAAATAAGTGACCTTATGCGTTGCTGGGCTGAAGGCCGCATCAAGATTTGAAAAACGATACCAGTTTGCGCCGCCGGCCCATCCCAGTCCAAACACGGCGACCAAAGCGGCTGCCGCAAGCCAGGCGTTGCGTCGGCGTCCGCCATCCCCGTTGGCCGATATCAAGACGTCGTCGCGACTGCGACTGGAAAAATCCAGTGGGCAGATGCTTGCAGGCTGCGTCGGCTCCTCACCCGGCTGGCCGACGGCCGCATCCGCTATCGGCTCAATCTGGCCGGGGAGATTGTGCTGCTGGTCTTGCATGATCTGACCCTCTTGCGATTATCAGATGATCATGCCTGCGGCTAAACGGAATCTTAACGAGGTCGGGCCAGGCCGAACCGAATCCGGCGGAGTCAGGACGCTCGCCGAAGCGAGAACGTATGCCACAGGTCAGTCGCCGTCAGCGCCGGCCGACGTCCCGCGCGTTCCAGCTGCTCCAACTCACGCTGGAGAGGCTTTGAAGGTCGGTCGCGACCGGCCGCTTGGTTCGCCGCTCATGGGCAGCGATGCATCGCTCGGATTCCGCGATCTTCCGCTTCAGGGTGGCTATGGCTTTTTGGGTCTGGCCGCTCGAGCCGGCCATCTCGCCGATCGTAAACCGAACCGTTTCCAGCGCCTTCACCGCCTCACGGTTCTTCTTGAGCTGAACCCTGTGCCAGGCGATGTTGCTATTGCTGTCAGCAATCATGTAGCAGCCCCCGCGACCGATCTTTGGACTCGCTATTTTTCGAATGGTTAAGGATGGTCGGGCTTGGTTAACGGTTGGTTAATGCGCGGCTTTCCGGCTACCCGGCAGCCGTACACGAGACGGATGAGGGTTTCCACGTTCAAGGAGGTCGCACAGGGTCGCGACGGCGATGGTGCGACATTCGCGAAATGGCTCTGTTAAGCCTCATTCCCCACCTTTGCCGGGCGGTGTAGTCTAACGATGCCGAGATCACGTTATGACAACCACACCGATAACACTCTATACTTGGTGGCGTTCGCAAGCGTCGTTCCGCGTGCGGATCGCGCTGCACCTGAAAGGGCTCAAGGCCGAGATGGTCTTTATCGACCTCTCAAAAGATGACCATCTCACGGCGCCTTATCGGCTCGTCAATCCGGAGATGGTTTTACCCACATTGATCGACGGCGAAGGTCCGCCACTTAGGCAATCGCTTGCAATCCTCGAATATCTCGAGGAGCAGTATCCGGAGCAACCGCTGTTGCCGACGGATGCACATGCACACGCCCATGTGCGCGCACTTGCGCAGGTGGTGGCAGTCGATGCGCATCCGTTTGTGGCGCCGCGAGTGCGCAAGTATCTCGAGCAGAAACTGGGCCTTGACGATGAAATACGGATGGAGTGGCTACGGCATTGGCTGGACTCCGGGACCCGCACAATCGAAAATATGCTCTCGAATGATCCGCGAACAGGACAGTTTTGCTGCGGCGATGCACCCACCATTGCCGATATCTGTCTCGTACCGCATCTGACGAGCGCGATGATGCTCTACGGTTGCGACCTTGGGCCGTACCCGACCGTGCGGAAAATTTTTGAAGCTTGCATGCAGATCGATGCATTCACCCTCGCGCATCCACTGCAACAAGCGGACGCACCGAAGCTTCGTTGATGTCAGTTCTCCGGGTCGACGATCAACGCGACCGCCAGCGGCGTCGCAGCGCTGGTTCGTCATGCCCGGCCTTGTGCCGGGCATCCACGTCTTTCTTCCGCGCCGGCAAAAAAACGTGGATGGCCGGGACGTCTAGCGCGAAGACGCGCTTCGCGCTTTTCCCGGCCATGACGACGGAATACGCAAGCAGTCTCACATCTCGTGCGGCACCGCTCGAAACGATTGACCACGATGTCGCGTTTTGTCTCGTCGAGCCACGCATTTGTTGCCGACAAGCGGCCGCGCGACTGCGGCGAGTTGTGGCACAATGACAACACTGAAATGAAATCGCATGATTGATGCCGTGCCTGGCCATGGTTCTGCCCTTATTGGGTTCCGCCCTTGTAGCCTGTCGGATTTCGGTAGGTTGGGGGTACGACATGTCTTCCATCAGCTGTGCCAGAACTTCATACGTCGACATCGAAGCGAACCGTATTCATCTTGATGCGCCCTCGGTCTCGCCCGCCGGTGTTCGGAAGGTCATTCAGCTGTTTGCCGTCGCTCTGGCCGCGGCTTCGCTTGCGGCCTGCGCCCAGTCCTCTGTGGTTAGCAGAATCTCCGAACCACCCGTCGCCAGTCGACAGGCGTCGCTTGAACACAACCGAAAGACATCATTCGTAGTGAACCGGCGCGTGGCGGTCACGAAAAAGCATACCCCGTTCGCGCCGAACAAGAATGCAGCCGAGACGCAGGTTGCGTCGCATGGACTTGCCAGCTTCTACACCGAAGGAACACAGACCGCGAACGGCGAAAAGTTCGATACGCAGGAATTGACCGCCGCTCATCGCACATTGCCGTTCGGCACCCGGTTGCGCGTGACAAACGTCGCGACGGGGCGGTCCGTGACCGTTCGGGTCAACGACCGCGGTCCGTTCGTTCCCGGCCGGGTTGTCGACGTCTCCTATGCCGCGGCCGAAACACTGGGAATGGTTGGAGGAGGTGTTGCCAAGGTCAAACTTGACGTCGTGCAATAGCTGAAATCCGACCTCGCGCGATGTCCGAAAAGGGCCACGAGCCGCAGCGGCGGGGATGAATTCAATCGGCTTCTTTCATCCAACGCGCAATCCTCGGCCAATTTTCTTCAAGCGTCCGCCTTCCCATAAACAGACCCAGATGATTACACGGCGCGATCTCGTGGCGGATAGATTCCGGCGGCGTCCCTACCAGCCGTTCCACTGCCAGCAATTGTTCCGGAGCAACCACTTCGTCGGCGCTGCCGGCAAGAAGATACATTGGCAGCCGCAGGCGCGAGAGGTCGATCTTTTGCCCCAGCGCGACCAAGCTTCCAGTGGCGAGCTCGTTGCGCCTGTAAAGTTTCTCGATCACTTCCAGGTAGTACGTCCCCGGAAGATCGATGGTCCAGGAATTCCAGTTCTTGAAGGTTGCTTCGAGCTGCGTGAATTCCGACGAGCCGATCGGCTGAACTGCCTGCAAGGATTCGCGAATAGCGTTTGCGTCAGTGTCGTTTCCCCAGAACTTTGCGATATTGCGGCCGATCACGCGACCATCGCCGAGATTGACCAGGCTCTGAAACATGATCAGGGGAGTAGCCTCGGCCATCGCCGACAATCGGGATTGCCGAGCCGCAATATCGACCGGCGCGCCGGCCATCACGAGCTTGCGGACCTTGGCCGGGAATCGTCCGGCATAGACCAGCGATAGCCAGCCTCCCTGGCAAAGCCCTATCAGATCAACCAGGCCACCGAGATGATCGACAAGGACATTGAGATCGGCAAGATATTCATCAATTCCGAGAAATCGCATTTCCGCGCTGGCCGAGCGCCAGTCGGTCATGAACAGTTGTCTAATTCCAGCATCACGGAGCGCGGCAACGAGACTATGTCCGGCGGCAAGATCGGCAATGGCGGCGCCATGCAGCGCAAGCGGCGTGCAGAGCAGGGTGGGGACGCCGCTTTGGGCCACCGTAAAGTCACGCAGCCGGACTGCCTGCAGCTCGAGCGCAATCTTGCCTGGCGTGGCTCCTTCCGGTTCCTGCGGGGTGTGGCCGCCATCAGCATCGCCGGAGAATCCCAGAAAAAGCGCGCCCCAGGACGACGCAAGTTCGCCGGCTGACGCAGCGGCGAGCGCGGGCCAGAAGAACGCCGAATACGGGAATTGACCTCCTGGATACCGATCCATTTAAGGAGTGCCCGGTTCGTCCCTGCTATCTTGAACTAGATCAATTTCATCCCGCTTCAATCCAGGTGGGCCATTTTGGCGCAATCGCGATCCCGGCGCATGGCCTTTTCGGAAAGGGTAACTGGAAGGAATAGCAGACAATGCGCAATGCGGCGGCGCGAAAAATCGGCAGCTATCCGCCGTAGCTCTGCACCAGGCTTCCCGCCACCAGCGACCAGCCGTCGACCAGCACGAAGAAGATCAGCTTGAACGGCAGCGACACCACGATGGGCGGCAGCATCATCATGCCCATCGACATCAGCACCGAAGCGACCACGAGGTCGATGATCAGGAATGGCAGGAACAACAGGAAGCCGATCTCGAAGGCGCGTTTCAATTCGGAGATCATGAACGCCGGCACCAGGATGCGGAGCGACATGTCTTCAGGCGTCGCCGGCGGGGCTTCGCCGGAAAGGTCCATGAACAGTTTTAGGTCCTTTTCGCGCACGTTCTTCTGCATGAAGCCGCGCAGCGGCACCGAAGCGCGCTGCAGCGCGTCCTCGACGCCGATCTGGTTGGCGACCAGCGGCTTGATGCCGTCGTCGTAGGATCTCTGCAGCACCGGGCCCATCACGAACGCGGTCAGAAATACGGCCAGTGCGATGATGACGGAATTCGGCGGCGCGGTCGCGGTGCCCAGGGCGGTGCGCAGCAGCGACAACACCACGACGATCCGGGTGAACGACGTCATCATGATCAGGATCGACGGCGCGATCGACAGCACCGTCAGAAGCGCGATCAGCTGGATCGCGCGCTCGGTGACGCCGCCATTACCCTGGCCGAGATTGATGCTGATGTCCTGCGCGAGCGCGGGATCCGCCAGCGATCCGGCGGCTATCAGGGTGGCAAGATATAAAACTCTACGCGGAAATGCCGCCGGCCTCACGAAGGGGTCTTTGGGCGGCCCAACAATGACGCCATCTCGTCTTCGAGATTTTCAAAACCGCTCTTTTGCGAGGGCGCAGTTTCCGGCGGCGCCGTCGACGGCTCGCTGCGGGGTGGCGCGCCGCGGCTCGGCGGCGGCTCCGGCGCCACGGGCGGAGCGCCGACCCGGGGCTCGGCGGCATCGCTGGCCGGCCGGCGCAGCGCGGCTTCAAGGCGTTGCGCCATTTCGGCGAGATTTTGGTCCGCGGCCGACAGCGCCGGGGACGGCGGGGACGGCGGTGGCGGCGGTGGCGCGGCGGGACGTTCCGCCGTGCGAACCGGGGGCACCTTTGGCGCTTCGCCCGGACGCGGCGGACGCGGTATCAGCGGCTCGTTGCGCGATGTGACGCGCGACGGCATCGGTTCGGGACGAAGTTCGGGGCGGGGCTCGGGGCGGCCGCCCAATGGCTCCGGCGCAAAACCCGCCAGCGGATCGCTGCGCAAGGGCTCGCTGCGCCGTTCCGACAGCCCCGGCATCGGGCGGCGCACTTCGTCGGCAAAAGAAGGGCCGCATCGGGCGCGGCGGCGGCTCCGGCATTTGCGGCTCGACCTGATCGAACCCGCTCGACCTTGAATCGGGTCTTGCGCCATCGCCCTCGTTCCAGCCGGAGTCGGCCAGCGGCGGAAGCCGGGGTGCTGGTTCGGCTCCGGCAACAGGCCGTTGCGCTATCTGATCCCGTGCCGGCGTCGCGCGCACGATGTTGGGTTCCACGACGATGTCGGTCGGGCCGCCGATCATCAGCAGATGTTCGATGTTGTCGCGCCGTACCAGCACCAGCCGCCGGCGCCCATCGACGGCGGCGGCATCGATCACGGCCAGGCGCGGCATCCGTCCGCGATTGGGGTTGGCACCGAGGCGATTGCCGGCGAATCGGCGAACCAGCCAGGCGGCCACCCCGATCAGCGCCAGAACCGCCACGAATGCGAAGAAAAATGTCAGTGCCTGCATGCTTTGTCCCCGGCAAATAGCGTTTTCTTCAAGTCTCTCGTTTGAAGGCAGGTCGGAAACGGCGCAACAAACGACGAGTGAAGCCCGAGATTGGCCCTAATCTCTTAATTGCCCGCGGCAGAAACTGCCGCCCGTTATCTTAATAACCTATGAATCGGCTGAACCAAAACAACTTCTTCGGGCTTCCAACTTCAGCGACTTGGTTGGTTAACGCAGCATTCGTGGCGAAAATGCGCGCAGATCGATGAAACCGGCTCCGGATGCCCTGGCTCGCCGCCGGCGCATCTTAACCCGCTGTTAACCATACACGCGGCAAATTCTGCCTACCTCAGGGCATCGTGCCGGGAGGCGTGAAGGGCGGCAGCGATGTCCATCAACGATCTTCCCATGTTGTCGGCGTTGCGGACCAAGATGCAGTGGCATCAGGAGCGTCAGCGCCTGCTCTCCGAGAACGTCTCCAATTCCGACACGCCGAATTTCAAGCCGCGCGATCTGGTCCAGCCGAAATTCGATTCGACGACCGCCGGCGCCGGATCGGTGGGATCGCTGGCGATGATGCGCACCGCGACCGGCCATATTGCTCCGTCCGGTGGCGGACAAAGCTTCGCGCTGGATCGCAAGGCAAGCTTCCAGACCAGGCCCGCCGGCAACGCCGTCAATCTCGAGGACGAGATGCTCAAGGTTTCCGCCAACCAGATGGACTACGCGGCGGTGACCTCGCTCTACAGCAAGAGCCTGCATCTTCTCAAGACCGCGATCGGCAAGGGCTGAGGCCCGGCTAAAGGCAGGAGGAAAAACATCATGGCAAGCGATGGAGGGGATTTCGCCCGCTCGATGAGCATCGCGACCTCGGGGCTGCGCGCCCAGGCCGGGCGGATGCGGGTGATCTCGGAGAATATCGCCAACGCGGATTCCACGGCACCGACCGCCGGCGGCGATCCCTACCGCCGCAAGGTCCCGACATTTACCTCCGAACTCGATCGCACGCTGGATGCCAAGGTGGTCGCGCTCGGCAAGGTAAGGCCCGACAGCTCGGCGTTTCGCGTCAAGCACGAGCCCTCCAATCCGGCGGCGGACATCGCCGGCAACGTCAAATATCCCAACGTCAACCCGCTGATCGAAATGACCGACATGCGCGACGCGCAGCGATCCTATGAAGCGAACCTCAACATCATCAGCGCGACACGGCGGATGATTCAACGCACCCTCGACATCCTCAAGGCCTGAACAGGAAAGCTTTACGCCATGGCTTCACCCACAGTCGCTGCAAATGCCTACGCCAACCTTGCCCGCATCCTGGACACCGGCGGCGCCGGCAAGGGTTCCGAAGCGGGCGGGCCGTCGTTCGGCGCGGTGCTCAAGGACGCGATCGGAAGCGTGCTGGAAGCGGGAAAAAAATCCGATGCACAGACCGTCGCGATGGCGTCGGGCAAGGCCAATGTGATGGACGTGGTGACGGCGGTGGCGGAGACCGACGTCGCAGTCTCGACGCTGGTATCGGTGCGCGATCGGGTCATCCAGTCCTACGAGGACATCATGAAGATGCCGATTTGACGAAATCGTCATTCCGAGGAGCCGGCGAAGCCGGCGATCTCGAAGGATCATGCGGGATTGGCGGCCTCATGGTTCGAGACGCGCGCGAGGGCGCGCTCCTCACCATGACGGAATGACGCTCCTCACCAGATGAGTCAAGGGAATTAAAAATGACCGGTGCCGAGACCCTCGATGTGGCGCGCGATGCGATCTGGACCATCATCGTGGTGTCGTCGCCGCTGATGATCGTCGGTCTCGTGGTCGGCGTCGTGGTGTCGCTGTTTCAGGCGTTGACGCAGATCCAGGAACAGACCCTGGTGTTCGTGCCAAAGATTTTGGCGATCTTCGTGACGCTGTTGCTGGCGCTGCCGTTCATGGCGGACTCGCTGCACGGGCAGATGATGCGGATATCGTCGCGAATCATCGGCGGTTAATGGCACTATGCGTGAGAAATGCGCGTCGATATTTCATTGCTGCCCGCGCTCGCCGCCGCCTTCATGCTGGTATTCGCCCGCATCGGCGCGATGGTGATGCTGTTGCCGGGATTGGGCGAGTCCAACATTCCGGTTCGCATCAAGCTGGCGATCGCGCTGGTGCTGACGCTGGTGATCTTGCCGCTGCATCGCGCCGCCTATCAGATCGACCTGCAGTCGCTGGCGCCGCTCTTGGTGTTGATGGTCCACGAGATCGTCATCGGTATCGTGCTCGGCGCCACCGCGCGGGTGACGCTCGCGGCGCTGCAGGTCGCAGGCTCGGTGATCGCCCAGCAGCTCGGCCTCGGCTTCGTCACTGCGGTCGATCCGACCCAGGGCCAGCAGGGCATATTGATCGGAAATTTTCTCACCATCCTCGGTGTGACGCTGTTGTTTGCAACCGACAGCCATCACCTCGTCATCGCCGCGCTCAACGACAGCTATTCGATTTTTTCGCCGGGCCAGCTGATGCCGAGCGGCGACATCGCCGCGCTCGCCACCCGCGCCTTCGCCGCCGCGTTCAGGATCGGCATGCAGCTTTCGGCGCCGTTTTTGGTGTTCGGCCTGGTCTTCAATATCGGGCTCGGCGTGCTGGCGCGGCTGATGCCGCAGATGCAGGTCTATTTCGTCGGCGTGCCGCTGTCGATCCTGGCCGGCTTCCTCGTGTTCGCCCTCGTCATCACGGCGATGATGGGAACCTTCCTCGATTATTTCATCGGCGTCATGCACGAGCTGATACCGCTGAAATGAGGCCCGAAAACCATGGCCGACGAAAACGACACAGCGGACAAGACAGAAGACCCCACGCAAAAGCGCCTGGATGACGCCCACGAGCGCGGCGACGTCGCCAAAAGCCAGGAGATCAACACCTGGTTCGTGATCGCTGCCGGTACGCTGGTGCTGTCGACATTTTCCGGATCGATCGGCGGCGGGATTGTGATGCCGCTGCGCAATCTGGTGGCCAATTCCTGGATGATCCATGCCGATGGGCCCGGCCTGATGGCGCTGGCGAAGAGCCTGGAATATGTCCTGATCGCCGTGCTCGGCGTGCCGCTATTGATGCTGGCGCTCGCGGCGATCGCCGGCAACATGGTGCAGCACCGGCTGGTGTGGTCGGGCGAACAGCTCAGACCGAAATTAAGCAAGATCTCGCCCGCGGCCGGAGCCAAGCGGATCTTCGGCAAGCAGGCGGCGGCGAACTTCGGCAAGGGCCTTTTCAAGGTGGCCGCGCTCGGCGCGGTGATGACGGCGGTGCTGTGGCCCGAGCGTCATCGCCTGGAATCGATGGTGCGTTTCGACCCGGCAGCGGTATTGGGCGCCACCACCGGCCTGACCCTTTATCTATTGGGCGCGGTCGTGGCGATGCTCGCGGTGGTCGCGATCGCCGACTTTTTCTTCCAGTACCGGCAATGGTTCGAGCGGCAGAAGATGTCGCTGCAGGAAATGAAGGAGGAGTTCAAGCAGTCCGAGGGCGACCCGCACGTCAAGGGCCGGATCAGGCAATTGCGCCAGGCGCGGATGAAGAAGCGGATGATGGCTGCGGTTCCCAAGGCCTCCGTTGTCATCACCAACCCGACCCATTACGCGGTGGCGCTTTCCTACGAGCGCGGGATGTCGGCCCCGGTCTGCGTGGCCAAGGGCGTCGATACGATCGCGCTCAAGATCAGGGAAATCGCCGGCAAGCACGATGTTCCCATCGTCGAGAATGTGCCGCTGGCGAGGGCCTTGCATGCCACCGTGGAGATCGACGACGAGATCCCCGTGGAACACTATCATGCGGTCGCCGAGATTATCGGCTACGTCATGGGTCTCAAGCGCGGCTTGTCCGGCTGGCGGGCGTGATTCGGTTCCGGCAAGGAAATGTGCTGGAAATGAGCGTAACCAACAAAAAGCAGGCTTGACGGGCTTGCGCTCGCGGGCCCGATTCAGGCACTCAGGAGAGGCGCGCGAAACGCGCGTTCCCTCGATGTCGACAGGCTGCGTCCCTTCGCATGACCGCCGAAACTGACCACGATCTGTCACGCCACCCGGCGACCGCCCAGGAGCCGGCGCGGCGCGGCGGCAGCATCATCCTGGTGCTGCTGGTGGCCGGCGGCATCGTCGCGGTCGCGATCGTGCTCATGACCATCGGCCGCGCGCAGGCGCAGCCTTATATCCTTGGCCTGCTTGCGCTGCTGGCAATGGTCGGGCTGTTCAGCCTGTTCGCATACGCTGCGGGAATTATTCGCTTCGCCGATCGCACTGCCGACGATCCCGTCAAGGGCCGGATCGCCGACCTTGCCTATGACGGATTGGCGGTCACCGATCCCGGCGGCCACGTGGTCTATTCCAACGCGGCCTATCTGGCGCTCACGGGTGCGGCGAGCCCGCAGGAGGCGCGCCCGGTGGAGCGGGTCTTCATCGGCAATCCCGATGTGTCGGAAGCGGTGTTCCGCCTGCTCAAGGCGGCGCGCGAAGGCAAGCGGCAGCAGGAAGAGGTCCGCATCGCAGGCACCGATGGCGCGCATGGCCGCTGGCTGCGGATGCGGGTTCGGCCGCTCGGCCGGAGCAAGCGCGAGGCGAAATACGCGGTGTGGTCGATCGCCGACATCACCCGCGACCGCGAGCGGCAGGAGGACGTATTCCAGGAACTGCAGCACGCGATCGAATATCTCGATCACGCGCCGTGCGGCTTCTTCTCGGTCAATCCCGCCGGAGACATGGTCTACGTCAACGCCACGCTCGCGAACTGGCTGGATTACGATCTCGCCGAGATCGGGTCGGGCGGTTTGAAGCTGACCGACATCGTATCCGGCGACGGCGCGGCACTGCTGACATCGATCGCGCCGGTACCGGGCGAAGTCAAAACCGAGGTGTTCGACATCGATCTTAGAATGCGCGGCGGCAAGACGGTGCCGGTGCGTCTCTACCACAAGCTGGCATTCGGGGCGGACGGCGCGCCCGGCGCATCGCGCACGCTGGTGATCAGCCGCGCGCGTGACGAGCGTTCCGATCCGCAGCGCGCCGCCGAAGTGCGCTTCATGCGCTTCTTCGATCATACTCCGATGGCGATTGCGACCGTGGACCGTGCCGGTACCGTGGTGCGCGCCAATGCCCGGTTTGCAAAACTGGCGCAAGGCCTCGGTCCCGACGGCGCGGCCAGCAAGTCGATCTTCAGAACGGTCAATGCGCGCGATCGCCATCTCCTGATCGCGGCCATCAACCAGGCCGCGGAGGGGCAGGGCGATATCCCGCCGGTCGAGGCGATGCTGGAAGGGCCCAAGGAGCGATGGGGACAGTTCTTCGTCACCGCGGTCGAGGAAGACGAGCGCGAGACCGAGGCCGCCATCGTCTACATGCTGGAAACCACCGAGCGGCGCGCGCTCGAGAACCAGATCAACCAGTCGCAGAAGATGGACATGGTCGGCCAGCTCGCCGGCGGCATCGCGCACGATTTCAACAACGTGCTGTCGGCCATCATGATGGCGAACGACTTCCTGTTGAACGCGCACAAGCCGACCGATCCCTCGTTCCAGGATATCATGCAGATCAAGCAGAACGCGACCCGCGCGGCGACGCTGGTGCGGCAGCTGCTGGCGTTCTCGCGCCGCCAGACCTTAAGGCCGCAGGTGCTCGATCTCGGCGACGCGCTGTCCGATCTCACCATGCTGCTGCGCCGCCTGATCGGCGAAAAGGTAAAGCTCGACCTGGTGCATGGCCGCGACCTCTGGCCGGTGAAGGTCGACGTGTCGCAGTTCGAACAGGTGATCGTCAATCTGGCCGTCAACGCCCGCGACGCGATGACCGATGGCGGCACGCTGACGGTTAGAACCGCCAACGTGACATCGGAGGAGTCCGGGCGCCTCAGCTACAAGGGCATGCCGGCGGCGGAATATGTGCGGATCGATGTCATCGATACCGGCACCGGTATTGCCCCCGAGATCGTCGACAAGATCTTTGAGCCGTTCTTCTCGACCAAGGAAGTCGGCAAGGGCACCGGCCTCGGCCTGTCGACGGTATATGGCATCGTCAAGCAGACCGGCGGCTTTATCTACGTGGATTCGGAGGCCGGCCAGGGCACCGCGTTCCACATCTTCCTGCCACGGCATCATCCCGAGCAGGAAGTTCAGCCCGATGCGGCGGCTGCGAATGGCGCGGGTAAAGAGCTTGCGGCGGAGACAAAACCCCGGGCCGATCTGACGGGGCAGGGCACTATCCTGTTAGTCGAAGACGAGGAGGGCTTGCGCTCGCTGAACGCGCGCGGCCTGCGCTCGCGCGGCTACAGCGTGATCGAGGCCTCGAACGGCGTCGAGGCGATGGAAGCGCTGGAGCAGAAGAACGGCGCCGTGGATCTCGTGGTTTCCGACGTGGTGATGCCGGAGATGGATGGCCCGACCCTGCTTAAGGCAATGCGCGGCCGCAATCCGGACCTCAAGATCATCTTCGTCTCGGGTTATGCCGAAGATGCCTTCGACAAGAGCCTGCCGGAGAACCAGCAATTCGCGTTCCTGCCAAAACCGTTCACGCTGAGCCAGCTGGTCGCCGCGGTGAAGGAAACCATGGCGCCGTCGTGAGAACGGTCCATTCTTTGTCATGGCCGGGCTCGACCTGGTGAGCGAAGCAACGAAGCAATCCCCATTTCGTCATTCCGGGATGGTGCGTCAGCGCCAGACCTCAGATGTGCAATTGCACATCGGGGAATCCTGGATTCCGGGTTCGATGCGGAGCCTGTCATCGGGCCGGCCGTAGGCCGGACCCATTGGCATCGCCCGGAATGACGGCTTCGTGGGCCCACCCGCGACGGAGGGCCGCAGCCGCGGTTCCCGTTTACGGCTTCACTTTTAGGCAGCACTGCCCATCTTAAGGGCGCTTCCCCAATGCCGGGGATGGAGGAAAAGGGACATGGAATTCACGCAACGGGCACGCGGCATCGTCAAGGCGATTGCCGTCGTTCTAGCGCTGGCGCTGCCGGTGGTCGCCGCCATCTCGTCGGCCGACGCCCGGGTCGGCGGTGGCATGAGCTCGGGCTCCCGGGGAGGGCGAACGTTTTCCGCGCCCCCGAGCACGTCGACGGCGCCGGGTACCGCTCAACCGTTTAACCGCACCTTCACCCAGCCGGGCAGCCCCGGGATGGGCGCGCCCGCACCGGCTGGCGGCGGGTTCTTCAACCGGCCCGGCATGGGCATGCTCGGCGGGCTTGCCGCGGGCTTCCTCGGCGCCGGCCTGCTAGGCATGTTGTTCGGCGGTGGAATGTTCGGCGGACTCGGCGGATTTGCCTCGATCTTCGGGCTGATCCTGCAGATCGGCCTGATCATCCTCGTGGTGCGGCTGGCGATGTCATGGTGGCAACGCCGTCACGCGCCGGCGTCGGCCTATGCCGGCGCGGCCGCCGGCCCCGGTGCGCAATCGAGCTTCCGCACCGGAACGGGGTTCGGGCTGGGAGCGGGCAGCGCGCCGCTTGAGATTGCGCCGAGCGATTACGAAGCCTTCGAACGCTTGCTCGGCGAGATCCAGACCGCCTGGTCGAACGAGGATGTCGCCAAACTGCATACGCTGGCCACGCCCGAAATGGTGTCGTATTTCACCAAGGACCTCGAGGCGAACCGGGCCCGCAACGACATCAACAAGGTCTCCGACGTCAAGCTCCTGCAGGGCGACCTTGCGGAGGCCTGGCGCGAGGGCGAAACCGACTACGCCAGCGTGGCGATGCGGTTCTCGCTGGTCGACAAGACGCTTGAGCGCGCCACCGGCCGCTTGGTCGCGGGCAGCGAACAGCCGACCGAAGCCACCGAGGTGTGGACCTTCGCGCGGCGGCGCGGGTCCGATTGGGAGCTCTCGGCGATCCAGCAGACCTGATCGTCTGCAAATGAAATGCAACGCAAGGCGCTACGGATACTCCGTGGCGCCTTTTCTTTTCCCTTGATCGTCCCGGTATTTATTCGGCGTTCCGGAACCGGAATAACATTCCGCTTGGTGGGTTGATGTCAGATCAAGCGACGTCAGAACAAGCCGGAGCAACCAGCCGGCTCATCAAAAACAAACGGAGATGACGATGCCTAATCTCGCCAATATTTTTTCGCGCGCGTGTTTTGGTTTCGCAGCAGCCTTGCTCGCCGCTGTTGCCGCTCAACCGGCATGGGCGCAGACGGCCAACACCAGTTTCTTCGTCACCAGCGTCGGCATCGGCAATGGCGGCAACCTCGGCGGTCTTGCCGGGGCCGACAATCATTGCCAGACATTGGCGCAGGCGGCGGGCGCCGGCGGCAAGACCTGGCGCGCCTATCTCTCGACCCAGGGAGCCGACGGCAAGCCTGCGGTGAATGCGCGCGACCGGATCGGCAAGGGGCCCTGGCAGAATTCCAAGGGCGTCGTGATCGCAAAGGATGTCGCCGAGTTGCACGGCGAAAACAATATCACCAAGCAGACGGCGCTGACCGAAAAGGGCGAGGTCAACAACGGCCTCGGCGATACGCCGAACCGCCATGACGTGCTGACGGGATCGCAGGCGGATGGTACCGCATTCCCGGCGGGCGAAGACCGTACCTGCAAGAACTGGACAAGCAGCACGCAAGGCTCGGCGATGCTCGGTCATGCCGACCGCATCGGTATCCCCCCTTCTCCGACGATCGAATTCCTGGAATGCGGCACACCCCTCGCGCGGACCGGATGGCGGCTGCAGCCAGAAGGATTTGATCAGCACCGGCGGCGCCGGCCTGTTGTACTGCTTCGCGGCGAACTAAGGTTCTGCTGGCGCGTTGCCGCTTTCGGAAAAAGTGCGGCTCCGCTACGGCGGAGCTATGCCGCACATCCGAACGAAAGAATCTCCATGCGCTACGAACTCTATTACTGGCCGGGCATTCAGGGCCGCGGCGAATATGTCCGCCTCGCGCTGGAGGACGCCGGCGCCGACTATGTCGACGCCGCGCGCAGCGAACGCGGCATGGCCGCGATGATGCGGATGATGGAGGCGGATCGACGGCACGCCGCCGTTCGCGCCGCCGTTTCTCAAGGCCGGAAAGCTCGTGATCGGGCAGACCGCCAACATCCTGCTCTATCTCGGATCGCGCCACGGTCTGGCGCCGAAGGCGGAGGCCGGGCGGCTGTGGGTGCATCAATTGCAGCTCACCATCGCGGATTTTGTCATCGAAATTCACGATACCCATCACCCGATCGGCGTGTCGCTGTATTACGAGGACCAGCGTCAGCCGGCGAAAAAACGCACCGAGGAATTCTGGAAGGACCGCGTGCCGAAATATCTGGGCTATTTCGAAGGGCTGTTGCAGGACAATGGCGGCGCCTATCTCACCGGCCGCAGGGCGACCTACGCCGATCTCTCGCTGTTCCAGATCGTCGAGGGCCTGCGCTACGCATTTCCCAGGCGCATGAAGGCATTCGAGCGCGAGATACCGGGCGTGGTCGATCTGCATGACCGCGTCGCCGCGCGGCCCAACATCAAGGCCTATCTCGCGAGCGAGCGCCGCATTCCCTTCAACGAGGAGGGCATTTTTCGCCGCTACAAGGAGCTGGATCTGTAAAAGGCCGGGGTGCGGCACGAGCGCAGCTTCACCTCCCGCCTGCGGGGAGAGGTCGGCGCGAAGCGCCGTGTTCGGCGCCACGAACGTGAAATGCGGGCCTTCTTGGTGCAGATCGAGCAGTCACCACGGCAAGATCGGCGGTGCATTCGAACCGCACCATCCCGCAATGGCACCGCCGGTATAGGATTTGGTTCGGGCATCGCTCCGCATCAGTTCGGTGAAGGCCTCGGCAGTATAGGCCTCACCAAAGCCCGGGCACCAGACGATAGCGCACCCGCGCCGTGTAATCGGCATAACCGGGCAGGCCGGCGATCAGCGCGCGCTCCTCGATCTCGGCGCGGATGGCAAACAGCACGACGAACAGCGGCGACATCGCCACGCCCCACCACGAGCCCAGCAGCATCGGCGCGCCCACGAAAAACAGGATGGTGCCGCTGTACATGGGATGCCGCACCCAGGCGTAGGGCCCGGTCGAGACCACGCGGTGGCCGCGCTCGGTCTGCAGCTTGACCACGGGGGCCGCGAACGAATTCTCGCGCATCACCCACATGATGAAGCCGGTTGACAAGACCAGCATCGCCCATCCCAGTGCCTGCAGCGCGAGAGGGACGTTGGATGCGTGATACCGCCGATCGAGCCCGATCGCGAGAAACCAGATCAGGGCGACGAAGCCGAACGCCAGCATGAATTTCTTGTCGGCGGCCGGCTGATCCCTCTGCATCATCGGGTGCATGCGTTCGGCGAGCAGCGCCGGATCGGTCCTGGCCAACCACAATCCGCAGGATATGCCGAGGATCGCAATCGTGCCCAGGAAGACCCACGCCGCCGGCCAGCGCAGCGTGCCCGCCGGCACGAACAACAGCGCGCCCATGACGACGATCCAGATCAGGTTCTGCAGTAACAGTTTTGCGATCATGCGCCGGTCCCGCTCTGATGCGGACAACACCATGATCGCGCCGTTTTCCGGCAAACTTGCGACGTGTATTCCGCCCTGGTCGTTGCCGGGCTTGACCCGGCAATCCATCTTTTTCGTAAAGAGTGCTCACGCGAAGATGGATGGATACGCGGGTCAAGCCCGCGTATGACGATTTGAATTTGCCCTTACCCTCAGACCAGCTGATCGATCCGCGTTCCCTGTCCGGGCGGAAGCGGGGCCAGAACGACCGGCTGATGCGCGCTGGTATCGGCGGTCTCGGCGTCAGGTTTCACGTCCGGCGCCTTGGCCTCGCTGGCTTCAGGCATTTTGATCGGGGGCGAGGCCGCAACAGCAGATACACTCATCGGAACGATCCTTCTCCTTTGTCCCGACTGTGACGAGGCGGAGACCAATGCTTTATGAATCCGAACCGCAAACCACCCGCCATCGCGGCCAATCCGGCCACATGGTGAACGGGAAATCTCCAATCTCCTTAAAAAACTTCGATCCCGGCTGGGATTGCGCGATTTTGTCGGCGCCGGCCCGCGTTGGCCTACTCGTCCTTGCCGCGCGAGATTGTGATCGACGCTTCGGTCTTGGTTCGCGTGCATTCCATGTCGAGGCGGCGATAGCGCATCTTGATCTTGTCACCGCGCAACAACCCCATCCGCTTGACGCAGCGGGTCGCCCCTCGCAGCAAGTCGTCTTTCGGCAGCGTGAAGACGATGGCGGCGGCGCTTGCCACCAGATCGACAAAGGCCGGCTTCGGCTTGCGGCTGCCGGACTTTGCGTACAGCTGGTTGGAGTAATTGCGGCCGGCGCAGCCGAGCGTGATTTGCCTGGCCTGCGGGTGCGACAGGTAGATCACGTTGGCGGCGGTCTTGCCCACGGCAAGCCCGTCGATGTGGCCCTTGAGCTGGCCTGCAAGATCGTCGCAGCGGTCGGCAAGCGCCGGGGAATTGCCTGCCACGATTAGCAATGCAAGCGCGGCCAGCAAGGCAGACGCGGTGGCGAGCGTGGTTGATCGGCAAAGTTCTGGTTTGAATGTCATGATGAATGCCCCTTCCAAGCCATTCAAGCGTCCGCAAACGTGTTGCGCAAGGGCGGTACATTGATGCTCGAACCGGAAGGTTTTTTCTTTCGTCATGGCCGGGCTTGACTGGGTTTGACCCGGCCATCCACGTCTTTTTGCGCTGGATCACCACAAGAAAGGAAGACGTAGATGGCCGGCACAATGGCATGTGCTCGGGCGGGCTAAGCCGGACCCGAGCGCCGGGCATGACGAGTGGATTATCGTCATCGCGCTACGCTCGCTGAAGAGACCTCCGGAACCTTCCTTTTCTCTCAAAAATGCTTAGAACAATTCGACCGCCGGTGCGGCGTCTCGAAGTTGACGCTCCCGGCTCCTGGAACCCGCGAGCCTTTCCCATGAACGCCCCCAGCGCATTTCCCGACCAGCAAAAGCCCGTCCCGCCCTATAGGCACACGCCGCTGTTTCCGCTTGGGCCCGACACCACGCCGTACAAGAAGATCACGACGCGAGGGCGTGCGGGTCGAGAAGGTTTTGGGCAAGGACATGCTGGTGGTGTCGCGCGAGGCGCTGCGCGCGCTTAGCGAAGCCGCGTTCGGCGACATCAATCACTATTTGCGGCCGGGGCATCTAAAGCAGCTGCGCTCGATCCTCGATGACAAGGAGGCCAGCGACAACGACAAGTTCGTCGCCTTCGATTTCCTGAAGAATGCCAACATCGCCGCCGGGGGCGTGTTGCCGATGTGCCAGGACACCGGCACCGCCATCATCATGGGCAAGAAGGGCGCCCGCGTGCTCACCGACGGCGACGACGAGGCCGCGCTCTCCGAAGGCGCGCGCGACGCTTATCTGCGCCGCAATCTGCGCTATTCGCAGGTGGCGCCGCTGTCGATGTATGAGGAGAAGAACACCGCCAACAACATGCCGGCGCAGTGCGAGATCTACGCCGAGGGCGACGAGGCCTACAAGTTCATGTTCATGGCCAAGGGCGGCGGCAGCGCCAACAAGAGCTTTCTGTTTCAGGCCACGCCTTCGGTGCTGACGCGCGACCGCCTGCTGGCGTTCCTGAAGGAGAAGGTGCTGACCTTGGGCACCGCGGCGTGTCCGCCCTATCACCTGGCGATCGTGATCGGCGGCACCTCGGCCGAACTCTGCATGAAAACCGTAAAACTTGCCTCCGCGCGCTATCTCGACGCGTTGCCGACCCATGGCTCGGCCGATGGCAACGCCTTCCGCGATCTCGAGATGGAGCAGGAGATCCTGAAGATGACGCAGTCGCTCGGCGTCGGCGCGCAGTTCGGCGGCAAATATTTTTGCCATGACGTGCGGGTGATCCGCTTGCCGCGCCATGGCGCCTCGCTGCCGATCGGGCTCGGCGTATCCTGCTCGGCGGATCGCCAGGTGCTCGGCAAGATCACCAAGGACGGTGTCTATCTCGAAGAGCTCGAGCACAACCCGGCGCAATACCTGCCGGCGGTCGAGCAGTCGCTCGGCGGCGAAGTGGTAAAGATCGATCTCAACCAGCCGATGCAGGATATTCTGGCGACGCTTTCAAAACATCCGATCAAGACCCGGCTGTCGCTGACCGGCACCATGATCGTCGCGCGCGATTCCGCGCACGCCAAATTGCGCGAGCGGCTGGAAAAGGGCGAGCCGCTGCCGGATTATTTCAAGAACCATCCGATCTATTACGCCGGTCCGGCGAAGACGCCGGATGGTTACGCCTCCGGCGCGTTCGGCCCGACCACCGCGGGCCGGATGGACTCGTTCGTCGACCAGTTCCAGGCGGCGGGAGGCTCGATGGTGATGCTCGCAAAAGGCAACCGCGCGGCCGCGGTGCGCGAAGCCTGCAAGAAGCACGGCGGCTTCTATCTCGGCTCGATCGGGGGTGCTGCGGCAAACCTCGCCGAGCACTGCATCAAGAAAGTCGAGGTGGTGGAATATCCCGAGCTCGGCATGGAAGCGATCTGGCGCATCGAGGTCGTGGATTTCCCGGCCTTCATCATCATCGACGACAAGGGCAATGATTTCTTCAAGGAATTGAATCTGGGGTGAGGGGACACTCGATGGCCTTCCGTGCGATGGGAGAGGCTCGACATCCGGGCAAGCCGATCTCCGTGTGGAGGGAATCCTTTGACGAGGATCGATGGATATGCGGGTCAGAGCCCGCGTCAATGACGCATCCGCGAATGTACGAGGCGATTGCGGGCTTGCAACGCGAGCGCCGCTTACGCCCGTGTCCCCTTGAACGGAAAGCTGCCCATCGGGCCGATGCCCATTTCGCCGGAGATGCTGTCACCGGAAACCTTGCCGGTGAACTCCAGCGTCAGCGGCATCGGGTTGGTGATCGAGACTTTCCAGGCGACGTCGTCGCCGTTGGCCGTGCCGTCGAAGATCTCCGTTGAATTGCCGTCGGCGCCCTGCGTCCCCGTCAGCTTGCCGCCCGAGTTCTTCAGGCTCAGCGTCGCATTGCGGTCGCCCATCGGCGTGCTCATGGTGATATTCCAGTTTCCGTCGACGGCCATCGCTTGGTCTCCTCAGGTGTTTTTTCGCAGAACCGGAATGGTTCTGGGATCAGGATGGGCTGTCCGGCGGTATAGCGCATCTTGCAGCCCAAGCCCAACGATAGAGTCGCGGCGCGATCTTTGGTTGACGCGTTTTCTTCACGCGAACCGGTACCCACTTCGCTCGAAAACGCTCTTCAGGCGCGGGCGGCCGCGCGAATCCGGGCGGTGACGAGAATGCGGAACGCGACATATTGCACGGCGAAGGCTGCGACCTTCGCCCCGATCGCGACCACCGACACGTAGAACGCCCACAGCTTGAGATCGCCGGTCGAGGCCACCGCGATGACGCCGGCGCCGAGCGCAAACATCAGCGCGGCCCAGGCGTAGCCGGCGATGGTGACGTATTCGGGGATGGTCTCGGCCACGATCGGCGGCATGTAACGCAGCATCCAGCCGCGCTTGAGCATGATCGCGCCGATCGCGAAATGCGCGATCGAGGGTTTGGCCAGCACGAAGCGGGGATCCTGGGTCAAAAGCGTCGCGCTGCCGAGCACGATCACCAGCCCGACGCTGGCGTAGGTCATGAAGCCGAGCGGCTGTCCCTTGACGCGGGCATAGATCACCTGCGCCACCGCGCCGGCGATCGCCACCGATGTCGCCAGCACCACGTTGCCGGTGATCAGATAAAGCGCGAGGAACACGATGGTGGAGAAAAAGTCGCTGGCTAGTCTGGCAAATACGTCTTTCATCGTCCTGCCTTCTTGTGGGTGTCGGTCATCGGATCACGGCAGCGCATTAGCGTGAGGAGCCGCGTATTTTGCTTTCCGGTGCTCGCGGATACCATTTGGTGAAATAGACGGCGCTGTTGCGGGCGGCGAATGCGATCACGATTCCGGACCACAGCGGCAGGCCGGGCACATAGATCATCATAACGTTGGCGATCATCATCAGCAGGAAGGCGGCGGTCCACGCCCAGGTGATGATGTAATTCGCGCGCAGGAAACCGGGCAGCTGCGCCGTCTCGGCGTCGACCATCTCGCGGGCATATTGCAGCGTGAACGGCTTGCGGATCGCGAGCGAGGCGAGCGAAATCGCGAACACGCCGGCATCGACCGCCAGCTTCACGGCGGAGCTGCTCAAGCTGTTGTCAACCAGCGTGACATAGGCGCCGAGCGCAGCGAACAGGATCACCGAGCCCGCGCCGAGCACCTTGATCGAGCGGCCGCGCAAGGCGTCATGCGCCATCACCATCATTCCGATTGCGGCGGATGCGAACAGGCTCACCGCGGCCGACGTCACCAGCATCAGCGTCGCAAACGCGCCGTAGGGGGCAAGGATCAGGAAAATCGTCATGGCAGCCTCATCGGGCTAAATAAGTCTCTCGCTGTCATTCCGGGGCGCGAGTGAAACGAGCGAGCCCGGAATCCAGAGCCACGATCGGGACTATGGATTCCGGGCCTGCGCCTCAGGTCGGCAATTGCCGACCGATGGCGTCATCCCGGAATGACGGTCTCACGCCGCACCGACCCAATTGCCGTGAAAGCCGTCGGGTACGCGATGGCCGAGCTGCACCAGCGCTACGGGACCGGCTTCGACATCGGTGGCGTTGAACACCGCGAGATCGCTGCGGTTTTCGCGGGCGCGCCAGACCACGGCCAACAGCCAGCCGTCGCCCTCCGCGGCATCCTCGCCGCGGGCAACGAACACCGGCTCCGAAATAGTATCGCCGGCGGGCAGCAGATAGTTGCCAAGCCGCGATCCCTTGCCGTCGACATGGACGACGCCCGACAGCGCGCCGAACATCGGCAGATCGGGATTGGCGCAGGCGTACCAGCCATGGCTGCTCTTGAAGCCCGCGCGGCGATCGTCGATGCGCGGAAATTCGCCGCTTAAGTCGTCGAGATAGGTTTGCGCAAACCGGTCGGTATTGCCTGACAGATCAAAGGTCCAGCGGCACAATCGCGCGCGCGACTTTTTCGGATCGGTCCGCGAGCCATCGGGATGGGTGAACAGCGGCGCTTCCTCGAACTGCATGACGTCGGCGATGATGCGCTCGCCATCTTCCCAGGCATTCATGACGTGGAAGACGTAGCAGCTCTCGGCGCGGAACCAGACGATATCCTTGGCGGCACCGTTGCGCTTCATGACGCCGACATAGGCGCCCTTGTCCGGCTCCCAGGCATAGGGCGGCTTGCCGCCCATCGCGCGCTCGATGCTGCCGGTGAGCGGGAGGATCGGAAACAGCAAATGGTTTTCGGTGACGATGAAGTCGTGCACCATGCTGGCGTAAGGCGCCTCAAAACGATCGAACCGCGTTACCACGCCCGATGCATTGACGGATCCGAAGGAGAGGGCAGGGGTCAGGGGGCCAGCGGCATTGTAGCCGAAGAACACCATCTCGCCGGTGGCCGGATCGATCTTGGGATGCGCGGTGAAGGGGCCGGCGATGGCGCCATCATAGTCGCAATAGCCGCGCCTGTTCAGCGTGCCCGGCTCGATCTCGGTCGGCAGGTGGCCTTCTTCCAGCGCAAGCAGGCGTCCGGCATGAAAGATGATGTTGGTATTGGCGACGCCGCTGTCCTGGAGGGTCGAAGCCGGTGCATCCGGCAGTTTTCGGCCGAAGCCGCCGAACAGCGCGCGGCCGGCGTCGTGTTCGGCCTGCCATTTCGGAGTGCGGACCCAGCGGTTGCGGTAACTGGCGCGGCCGTTCTCGAGATGAAAGGCGTGCAGCATGCCGTCGCCGACGAACCAGTGCGCGCCTGAAACCTCGAACTGCGGATTGGGGCCGTTGCGATAAAGCGTGCCGTTGAGTTCGCGCGGCAATTCGCCCACGACCTTGAGAAACGGGGCGTCGCATTCCATCGGTATCGGCGCCCGATTGGTCGGGACCGCTTCAGTCATCGCCTGCTGCTGCATCGCTCGCTCCCTCAGGTTATCTTTACATCGTAAAGATGAGAATAGAGCGCGCGGCCCTGGCCGTCAAGAGAAATCTTTACAGTGTCAAAATGGTGACCTATATAGCGGAAATGGCAAGAAAATCCCAAGTTGCCCGGACCCGCGCCAGGCGCGCGGCAAACAAAATCGCCGCCTCGCGCGCGGTTCGGAAACGAAGCGCGCCCCGGGCCGGCGCGAGCGAAGATGCGCCCTACCATCACGGCGCCCTGCATGATGCCTTGCTCGAGGCAGCCGAGCGGGTGCTCGAACGCGATGGGCTATCGGGCCTGACGTTGCGCGCGGTGGCGCGCGAGGCCGGCGTCTCGCATGCCGCGCCGACCCATCATTTCGGCGACCTCACCGGGCTTGTGAGCGAACTCGCCGCGATCGGCTTCCGGCAATTCAACACGGCGATGGAAGTTGCCGTTGCTGCGGGCAACTCGCCCGTCGAGAAGGCATTGGCCAAAGCCAAAGCCTATGTCGCCTATGCGCGAGCGCATCCGGGCATGTACGGGCTGATGTTCCGCACCGAGCGGCTCGATATGACGCGGCCGTCGCTGCATGAGGCCGCCGGTGCCGCTTTTGCGGGGCTCGCAGGTGCGGTCGGCGCCAGCCGCCATGAGCAAATCTCCGAACAGGCGTTGTCACTCGAGCAGGCCGCCGCCATCGCCCGCGCCTGGTCGCTGGTCCATGGCTTCACCATGCTGCTGCTCGATGGCCGGCTGTCCGACATCCTTCGGCTGCTGCCGAAAGGCACCGACGCCGAAACCTTGCTGGATGCCATGCTCAGGGTCACCGTTGGCCGGCCGTCGGGAACGTAATCGACGCCTTTTCGTTTGATCCACGCAATCTGGGGAAGGTTCAGGCTCGTTTGCGCGAAACACCTGACATTGATCCGGAATTGTCTTAGAACACCGGCTTCGCTCCTCCTGTCTCACTAGCGTGTCAGTCTCTTATCCATCATGCCTGCCATTTCGTCGAAAAAACCTTATCGCATCGGCCGTTCCCCTACCGGGCTTGGCCTCTTCGCCACCAAACCGATCAAGAAGGGCACCAAAATCGTCCGTTATTTCGGGCCGCTGCTGGATTGCAAGAAGAAGAAGGACGACGCGGTCGAGAACAAATATCTGTTCGAACTCAATAACCGCTGGACCATCGACGGGTCGGTGCGCGAAAACGTCGCCCGCTATATCAATCACGCCTGCAAGCCGAACGCGGAGTCCGACGTCCGTCCGCGCAAGCGCAAGGTCTTCATCCGCGCCATCAAGAACATCGAGCCGGGCGACGAGATCAACTACGATTACGGTACCGACTACTTCAAGGCCTATCTGAAGCCGATCGGCTGCAGATGCGCGGCGTGCGAAAAGAAGCGCAAGAAGAAGCGCGCCGAGGCGCGGGCCGAACGGTTGCGCCTGAAGGCCAAGGCGGAGAGAAAGGCCTTGAGGAAAGCCGAAAAGCAGGCGGCAAAGGCCGAGGAAAAGCATGGGTTGAACGGCGCCAAGGCGAACGGCGTGAACGGCCTGAAGCTGAACGGCAAGCATTTCAATGGCCACGGTGGAAAAGCTGCTGCCGACAAGGCGATCGTGATGAAGTCCCGGATTTCCGCCAAGCCCAAGGAGAAGCAGGGTCGGGAAGAGAGCGCTTCGGCTTAGGCGGACTCGCAGGACCGTCATTGCGAGGAGCAAAGCGACGAAGCAATCCAAGAGCCACATGGCCGCTCTGGATGCTTCGCGGAGTGACATGGGCGCGCATTCGCTCGACTCGCTGCTCGCAATGGCGATCGACGGCTCAAGCCAGCAGCGCGTCGGCGCTCTTGCGCAGGCCGATATATTGCAGCTCGGCGAGGACACCGACCGCAATCGCCTGGATCACGACAAAAGCCTCGCCGAGCAGGTTCGGCGTCACCGCGCCGGAGAACAACAGCGCGATGCTGGCCAGCGTCCAGACCGCATTGCCGGCTATGACGATCACCACCAGCGGCTTCGGCATCGATTGCCGCGTACCGAGCCAGCCGACCAGCGCGGCATAGGCGATCAGAAACAGGCCGGTCTCGCGCAGACAACGCTTCCGGCAGATTGAGCCAGCGGCGCCAGCACGCCGGCGCCAAAGGTCAGCAGCACGGCACGACACGCCGCTGAAGATCGGCGTCGGCCAGGATGGCGCGGCGCAGAAACAGGGATGGATGGATCATGGCAGTGCTCCTTTTCGGTGGGGTGGACGGTGAAGGGCTCAGTGCGCCGGCTGGCGGCAGCAAGCTCTGGAACTGACGCAGCAGGCGAACCGGACAGAGCCTCTTGGCGACTTTGGTCTCGACCGCCTGCACATGCGCGAACACAAAGACGCCGGTGGTGTGCAGCAGCGGCTCGGGCATGTTGAGCGAACGCGCCAGCATCCGGGTTGCCAGATTGAGCATCCAGGGAGTGATGCCGGCGGGTGAGGGTGCTGGGTCGGGATAGCGTGTTCATGGTCATCTCCTGTGATGCCGAAGATGACCCGGCGGCATCGGCAATTCGATTACGTCGCAGGGTAATGGAAGCCGTGAAATTCGCATGGTAGGTTTTCTACCATGAACGCACATACCGCCACGGCGCGAGCCGAGACAAACCCAGCCGGTCCATATCGGCGATCACCTGCGCGAATGGCGGCAGCGCCGCCATCTCAGCCAGCTCGATCTTGCCGGCGACGCCGAGATTTCGGCGCGGCACCTGAGTTTCGTCGAAACCGGCCGCGCCGCGCCGTCGCGCGACATGGTGCTGAAGCTGGCGGAACGGCTGAACGTGCCCTTGCGCGAGCGCAACGTGCTGCTGGTGGCGGCGGGATACGCGCCGGCGTTTCCGCAGCGATCGCTCGACGACCCCGCGCTGAAATCGGCGCGGACGGCGATCGATCTCGTGCTCCGGGCGCACGAGCCCAATCCGGCGCTGGCCTACGACCGGCACTGGAATCTGGTCACGGCGAACCGCATGGTGATGCCGCTGCTCAAGGATATTCCGGCGCGGCTGCTCGGCCAGCCGTTGAACATCCTGCGTCTCGCGTTTCACCCCGAGGGGCTGGCGCCGCGCACCGTCAACCTCGCCGAATGGTCGAGCCATCTCCTGGAGCGGCTGCACCGCCAGTGCGAGGCGACCGCCGATCCCGAACTGATAAAGCTCTATCATGAGCTGAAGGCCTATCCGATGCCGGCGCGATCGGCGCCGCTGTCGTCCGACAACGTCGCGATCCCCTTCAAGATGCGGCTCGACGGCGATGTCTTGAGCTTTATTTCCACGACCATGATTTTCGGCACGCCGGTCGATATCACGCTGTCGGAACTGGCGCTGGAGACGTTCTTTCCCGCCGATGATTTTACCGCCGAGCGGATGCGGGCGATGGCGCCGCGCTGAGACCGCGGTTTACAGCGGGCCGGTTTGCCTGCCCTACTCCATCGGCTACAGATGATCGGCATGTCGACCCCTTCTGACGCCGTCAGCACATACATTCTGGCCAAGGACGGGAATCGGCCGTTCCTGATGAGACGCGTATTCGCTGAAGATGCCGAATTGGAAATCGTGGTGAAGACCGATGCCATCTCATTTCCGAGCTCGACAAAGGGAGTGAGCGCGATCGAGGACGTTGTTGTGCGTCGCTTCGCCCTTGACTATGAGAATGTCTATACGTTTTGCCTGTCGCAACCTTCCCAAGCCAATCGGCGCCATTTTCCCTGTCATTGGCTGGTCGGGATGTCCGCCAGGAACAACGGTCAGGTACGCATTGGTTGCGGGCGTTACGACTGGTATTTTGCGCCGGATCAGGAGTGTCGCGTCGAAAGGCTGGTCGTTGCCATCGACGTCATGAAGATGCTTCCCGCCGACGAGCTCGCTGCCAGCATGAATTGGCTTTCCAGCCTGCCGTATCCCTGGTGTTCGCGCCGATGCAGCCCTCAGAGACGTGCCTGCTATCGAAGGGCTTGCCGAGATCGAAACCTATTTGAAGCAGGTTCGCCCGATCTCGCCAGAACAATAAGAGCGAAAGCCGGTTTACAGCTGATAGCGCGGTTCGCATAACCGCGGAGGTTATGTCGGTGCGTGGCATGCGGCCGGCGCACTTGTTTCGCCGCCGGTTCGGCTTATTTTCGAAGCTCCAGCAAGGAGGCCCCGATGAGCACCTTAAAACCGCTTCAGATCGATATCGTCTCCGACGTCGTCTGCCCGTGGTGCTACATCGGCAAGCGCCGCATCGAGAACGCGCTGGCGCTGACGCCGGAGGTGCCGGTCGAGATCCACTGGCGGCCGTTCTTCCTCAATTCCTGGGTGCCGCGCCAGGGGATCAGCCGCGACGAATACCTCACCACAAAATTCGGCTCGCCCGAAGCCTATAAGGGCATCGCCGGGCGCGTCGTCGCCGCCGCCAACGAAGAGGGTCTTGTCTACAGGCCCGATCTGGTCAAGCGACAGCCCAACACCATCGACTGCCATCGGCTGATTCATTGGGCCGACGCGCAAGGCAAGTCGGCCGAGATGAAACAGCGGCTGATGGAATTGTATTTCAGGGATGGCGGCGATCTCACCGACAGCAACGTGCTGGTGCAGGCGGCGGCCGATATCGGGCTCGACGCCGACGACGTGCGCAAGCGCTTGGCGACCGACGAAGACGTGGAGCTGATCTCGGCGCAGGCGAAAGACGCCTCCGACAAGGGCATCTCCGGCGTTCCGACTTTTGTGTTCGCGCAAAAATACGCGGTGTCCGGCGCGCAGCCCGCCGAACAGCTCGCCCGCGCCATCCGCCAGGTGTCGGCGGAAGTGAACGCGCAAGCGGCGGAGTAGCGGTGGCAACAAGCACGACTTGAATTTAGCCGGTGTTCGCGAGACAATCCGATCCGGAGATCGAATAATGAAGATCAAGATTGTTGTGCACGAGGCTGAGGACGGGGGCTTTTGGGCCGAAGTCCCTGCCATTCCGGGCTGTGCCACGCAGGCCGACAGCATGGATGAGCTCATGCGAAATCTTCGCGAAGCGATTGAAGGATGTCTTTCGATTGAAGTCGCCCCGCCCGAGCCGGGCGGCACCGAACGAATGCTGGAATTGCCTGCATGAAATCCTTATCCGGCCGCGACTTCGCTCATATCGTCGAGCGTCGTGGTTGGACTCTGCTTCGGGTATGGCAAGATGGACAGCGTTGTGCGGCTTTCAATTCCGGTCCACGGCAACAAGCCGCTGAAGACGGGCCTGCTTCGACATTTGGCCAAGCTCGCGGAGATTTCGGACGCCGATCTTTAACGCCGCACGGCATTGGCCTGAATGAATGAGGCGTTCTTCTCCCTCGCTCCGTTCTTGCGGGCAAGTGGCCTTCTCTCCGGTGAACAGCGTGCCTCGCCCCGAGCCTCATGCGGGGTGGTTGCTGACCACGCTCAGTCCGCGGTCCGCAGGTGTCGCATCGTGAACTCAATCTGGCCGTTGGGAAGCTGCCGCCAGTTCTCGACGATCGGCGTGTAATTTCCCTGCGGAAGCTGATTGAGGATTTCGCGGGCTTTGCGGCGAGCTTCGTCAATTGGCAGCTTGAAGATCTCCGTAGGCTGCACGCTGGACATCCGGGCTGCCAAATCCTGGGGGCGAGCGGGCATGTCGGACCTCCCGAGCTGCGTGGGGTTCATATGATGGTGGCGATCTTGAGCGGGCGAGCATGAAACTAAAGCGTGGAAGAAGGGTGCCGCCACCATTATCCCCGCTAACCACCGGCTGTTCTGCAAGGGAACCCGTCCCGCGGAGGTCCTGTGCGCCGCACAATCGCCCCCTTCCAAAGGCACGCTCCGGATGCCCAATTCGACGCGGCATATGCTTAAGAAGCGTTAACCATTTGTGGGGATAATCGCCTCGACAATTCCAGAAGGAGTTCTCGATGTCGAAGTTTGCAATCGGCGACAAGGTCGACAAGGCAGCCGACGACCATCATGAGACCGGCACCGTCATTGCGGTGTTTTCGACCACGGACGGCCATTTTCGCTACGCGGTCGACATGGAAGGTTACGGCGCGCTCGAGTTTTTCACCGAGGAAAAGCTGGTCGTTCACGCGGACTGATTCCCAGACCGGGACCGAACCGCAGGCGTTTCCTGCCCAAATCGGCGCTGAAGCCGAGATTGCCGTTTGGGCATCTATCTTGCGGATTGATCCGGAGCAAGCTTCGACCTGATCATGGTGCGATGCTGCGATGCTCGCGGGTGCATGCCACTCGCCCGACGGTCCGCCCCTGCTATAGTCCCCGGATTGCACGGAGCACTTCAGCGGGGGCGTATGCGACGACGCGAGCTAATCACTCTACTTGGCGGTGCAACGTTATGGCCGCTTTTGGCAAGCGCGCAACAGCCGGCGGGAATGCCGCATGTCGTCCATCTCTCACCGGTCGACATTCCCTCACAGGCGTGACGCAACCCGCAGGCTTCTGGCGCGAGCTAGGTTACGTCGAAGGGCGCAATATTCGTCTCGAGTTTCGGAACGCAGCGGGAAACGCCGATGCGCTCCCGGCGCTGGCGCAGGAATTGGTGCAGCAGGGCGGCGTAGACGTCATTGTCGCGATCAGCACGCCCGCGGCGCTGGCCGCCTACAAGGCAACTCAAACAATTCCGATTGTCGCCTTCACCGCCGTCGATCCGGTCGCGTCCGGACTGGCGGATAGCCTCGCGCGCCCCGGCCGCAACGTAACCGGGATCGCGGTTTTTTCCGAGGAAACCACGGTCAAGCGCGTCGAGCTGATGCGGGACGTTGTCCCGCGCGCGGTCCGGCTTGGAACGGTGACGACAAAAGTCACGAGCGGCGCCCAGAGCCTTGCGCCGGTTTTGGAAACCGGTCGCAAGCTCGGTTTTACGGTTGAAGCCATCAACATTGATGACCCCGCCGATCTTGCCAAGGCGCTAAGCCCGGAAGTCCTCGCCGGATTTGACGCACTCGTGTTTGTCCCGGATGTTATACTCAACGCTCACATGGCCGAGGTCATCAGGATGGTCGGCCTGAGCAACAAGCCTGCGATTTTTCCTTCGCCCGACTGGGTCGCCAATGGCGGCTTCATGTCGTACGGGCCTGATTTTTCCGATGCCTTTCGTCAGCTGATGTCGCAGCTTGATCGCGTTCTGAAAGGCGCAAAGCCAGGCGAGTTGCCTTTCGAACGTCCGACCAAGTTCGATCTCAGGATCAACCTCCGCGTCGCCAAGGCGCTGGGCATCGAGCTGTCCCCGATAATCCTCGCCCGCGCCGACGAAGTGATCGAGTAACCCAGCGAAATTCACCGGCTGGTCGCTCATTCAACCGCCGCCTTGATAAGTCCGATCGCAGGGTGACCGGCGCGCGATCGCAATCAATTCGCCCGCATTCCGCCGTCAACAATTGCTGAAGCCGGCTTCGGAATGCGCTATCGCGCGCCGCCGTTTGCAGGGTAAGGTCGGCACCAGGGATGGCAGAGAGACAGGCGATGAAGACCTTCACCGTCGCGGCCGCAATGCTGGCGTTGATCGCGCTGCCGGCGCACGCGCAAGT
>CAVUYV010000063.1:0-16569 GCA_963745785.1 uncultured Alphaproteobacteria bacterium
ATGCCGCGCCGGCGCCATGCTGGCGCGACCGCGCGCCTGCACGGCCTAGCGACCAAAATCCAGCGGCAGCCGTTCGCGCCATTCCAAAGGTGTCTTTCGGTTCGACGGTCTGATCGCCGGCGGACGCCCTCGCCGGCCCCGCGCCTTCGAATCTAGAATTGGCGGTTTAAGGACTTGTTAAATATCCTCGCTAATTGGGCCTTTGCGGCAGCACTTTGCCTTCGATTTTGGGAAGATCGGCAACGGCGGCGGATTTGTCCGCGCCGGCGCGGCGGGCCAGTTCCACCGTCAGCCGCTCGGCCGCTTCCGCCGACATCTGGCCGAGGATATCCGACATCTTGCGCGGCGCGATCTGCGCGGCGATCTCGATCAGCACCGGCATTTCGAGCCGGTCGAACACTTTTGCGGCGTCCTTCGGCTTCATGGCCTCATACATCGTGATGATGCCCTTGAAGCGCGCGGCATCGGCTTCGCTCTTCTGCCCCGTGGCCGTAGAGATCCGCGATTCGACCGCCTTCAATTCCTCGACCCGGGCTTCGATGCGCTTTTCGGCGGCCCTGAGCAGGCTCTCGCGAATGTCGATTTCGCGCGCGCGCGCCTCGAGCTCCTGCCGCCGCGACTGCAGCCGCTCGAGAATTGCGCGCTCCGACGGAGAGACCGGCTGAATCTGCTCGGGTTTTGCGATTGGGGCGTCGAGCTTCGCCGCTTCCGGCGCGGCGGTGGCGGCCGGCTTGGCGGCTTCCTCCTTGGGTTTCTCCTGAACCGAACCGGTGATATCGGCGGCGTTGTTCCTGCCGGTTGGAAAGTTGAAGGCTTCCTGCGCCCAGGATTGCCTGGTGGTCTGCGGCTGATAGTCGAATACGTAGCCGCCATCGATCACCAGGCCCGCGACCTTCAGCACGGCGAGGCCGAAGATCGCGGCCAGCACGACCGGAATGACGCGAATGTCGCGGAAGGATTTCATGCAGCCAGTCCGTCGGACCTTCTGCGTTCGGAGAACGCCAGCGCCGCCGCGGCGACCGCCTTGGCGGCGGAGAGTGCGGGGGCCGCAGCCTCCGGCTCGGACGCAGGCCGCGCGGCGATCGCGATCCTGGACAGCCGCCGAAACACGGCCTCGCCTTCGGCGAGCTGCTTCTTCAACTGCGTCGACAGTTCGGCCGCCGATACCAACTGGCTGCCGAGATTCTCGTTGACGTCGCGAACGGTGAGTTTGAGGCCGCCGATGGCGCGCTCGGCGATCTCGGTCGCGGTGATCAATTCGGCGATCACAGCCTTGAGCGAATGTTCGTCCGCCTTCAACCGCTTCAGCCGGGCGTTCAACAATATGCAATAGCCGATTGTGAGCATTAGCAATATCGCCACCAGACTCTCGATAGCAATTCCGAGTGAATGACTCATTGGGCCTCCATCAATTTGGTCTGCTCGTCGGCCTTCTCGAACATCGCGAAGGTGGTATTCGGCTTGCGCAGCTGCTTGGTGACGCGGATGGCGACGCGATCGCCGACCCGCCCCATCCGCCCCTCGGTCAGGGTCACGTTGCCGCAGCGCACCGCGACCAGCGCGTCGGCGCTCATCTCCAGCGGCAGGGTGTCGCCGACTTTCAGCTTCATCAGTTCCTTGAGCGGAATGTCGGCCTCGTAGAGCACGGCATCGACCGAGATCTGCGCCTGCGCGACTTCGGTGGCGAAATGGCCTTCCCAGATCGGATCGCGGCCGAACTTCTCGCCCATGAACATCTGCAAGAGCACGTTGCGGATCGGCTCGATGGTCGCATAGGGCAGCAGCAACTCGATATTGCCGCCGCGATCTTCCATGTCGATCCGTAAGCGAACCAGGATGGCGGCGTTGGCGGGCCGGCTGATGGCCGCAAAGCGCGGATTGGTCTCCAGCCGGTCGATGGTGAATCACCGGCGACAGCGGCCGGAAGGCCTGCTCGGCATCGGTCAGCACCACCTCGACCAGCCGCTTGACGAGGTTGGTTTCGATGGTGGTGTAGGGCCGGCCCTCGATGCGCAGCGATGTCTGGCCGCGGCGGCCGCCGAGCAGAACGTCGATCATCGAATAGATCAGGCTGGAATCCACCGTCGCCAGGCCGAAATTTTCCCATTCCTCGGCCTTGAACACGCAGAGCACAGCGGGCAAGGGAATCGAATTCATGTAGTCGCCGAATCGCACCGAGGTGATGCGGTCGAGCGAGACTTCGACGTTGTCGGACGTGAAGTTGCGCAAGGAAGTGGTCATCAGCCGCACCAGCCGGTCGAACACGATTTCGAGCATCGGCAGGCGCTCGTAGGACACCATCGCCGAAATCGATGATCGCGCGAATGCCGGAATGCTCGTCGAGATTGACGTCGCCGGCGGAAAAACCGAGCAGGTTGTCGATTTCCTCCTGCGACAGCACCCGCTCGCCGCCGCCGCCGTTCTTGCCGCCGCCGAAGTCGCGGCCGCCGTCTTCGACCATGGCCGCCCATTGCAGCGCCATGGTGCCGGAGATTTCGTTGGCGGCAGCCGCTTGCGCGGCCTGCGCCGGATCCTCCGAATCCAGCGAGGCTTCCCATTGCGCTGCGATGGCATCCTGGTCGACTGAATCGTTGCCCGCCATGATCTTCAGATCCGCCCCGTCACTGGATGACGATTTCCTTGAACAGCACCGCGTCGACCTGGCTTGGCGAGATCACGGTATTGACCCGCCGAGTCAGCTCCTCCTTGAGCCGAAACAGGCCCGCGGAGCCGTTGAGATCGCCCACCCGCAGCTCGCGCAGGTAAGTCTGAAAAATATCGGTTAGGCGCGGCATCGCCGGCTTGATCGTCTCGAGCTGCCTCTCCTCCTTGACCTCGAGCACGATCTTGACCTTGAGATATTGCACGCGCTCGCCGGGCGGAGCGCTCAGGTTGACCAGCATGTCCGGCACCTCGAGGAATACCGGCGGTTTCGCCGGCGCTGCGTCGGCGTGCATCTCGTCGCCGGGATGGCGCAAGAACAGAAACCAGGCCGCCGCGACGACGACCACCATGAGCAGCGCGGCCGCAGCCGCAATCATCAGCTTGAGCTTGCGCTTCGGCGCCGGGACTTCCACAGCTTCCGCGGCGTTGCCGTCTGCCTGTTCGTTGTCTGCCATCGCCCCGCGCCCGGTTTTCGAAAATCAAATCGACGCCGCCAGGCGGGTAAGGGACGCGATACTGGCCGCCAGCGCATGCGCTTCTTTCGATGGCGACGCTAAGGTAGCAATGGTTAATGGAATCTTTCTTTTGCCCTTCAACTAGGAAAAAGTTGCCGGGCAAACATGGTCAACAAGACCTTATTGCCGCCCGGCGGCGCCTGCGCGAAACATCTAACCCCTTCCAAAACCGATATTTTCCGAATTGGCACGGCTTTCGCTCTGATGGATAGCGAACCCCGGCTTGGGAGAGCCTTGGCGGTTCGGAGGATCCGCGAAAGACGAGCCTGGGAGGGCTTTGGCTTCGCGGCTCATCGAAGGGGAGAACCAGCGATGGAGAATACGCTTCTCGTCGGACTTTCGCGGCAGATGGTGCTGGAGCGGCAGATGGATGTCGTCGCCAACAACGTCGCGAACGTCAATACCAATGGCTACAAGGCCGACCGCTCGATGTTCCAGGAATATCTCGCCTCGGGCGCGCACGAAGACAATTTTTTAACGCCGGACCGCCGCGTCAGCTACGTCCAGGACCGCGCCACCTTCCACGATTTTTCCCAAGGCGCGGTCGAGGAGACCAAAAACCCGCTCGATGTCGCGATCGACGGCGGCGGCTTTCTGGTGGTGCAGACGCCGGCCGGCGAGCGCTACACCCGTGACGGCGCCCTGCAGATCAACAATCAGGGACAGCTGGTGACGGCCGGCGGCAATCCGGTGCTCGGCAACTCCGGCCCGATCGTATTCCAGCCGACCGACAAGCAGGTCAGCATTGCCTCCGACGGCAACGTCACCGTGCTCGAAGGCACCAACCCGCTCAACTCGGTGCGCGGCAAGCTGCGCGTGGTCAGTTTCGCGCAGGCGCAAAACCTTCAAAAGGAAGGCTCCAACCTCTATTCGGCCGGCCAGGGCAACGCCGCGCAGCCCGACACCGCCTCAAAACTGCGCCAGGGCTTCGTTGAAAAATCCAACGTCAATTCGGTGCTCGAGATGAGCCGCATGATCGAGGTGACGCGCACCTACACGCAAATCGCGAACATGCTGCAGCAGCAGAGCGATCTGCAAAAGACCACGATCGACAAACTCGCCGACGTTCCGGCCTAAGGGGATAAATCATGCGCGCTCTTCATACCGCGGCGACGGGAATGGCGGCCCAGGAACTCAACGTCCAGGTGATCTCCAACAACATCGCGAACCTGCGCACCACCGGCTACAAAAAGCAGCGCGTGGCGTTTCAGGACCTGATCTACGACCACGTCCGCCGGGTTGGCGCCCAGGCTTCCGACCAGGGCACGATCCTGCCGGTCGGCGTCGATCTCGGCGGCGGCGTCAAGACCGTCGGCACGCCGCGGCTGATGACGCAAGGCACGCTGTCGCAAACCGGCAACGACCTCGACATCGCCATCCGCGGCGAGGGTTTTTTCAAGATCCAGATGCCCGACGGCACCTATAGCTATACCCGCGACGGCTCGTTCCAGATGGATGTGCAAGGCCGCGTCGTCAACGCACAAGGAAATCCGGTGCAGCCGACCATTACGATCCCGCAAAACTCCTCGGGGCTCACCATCAACGCGCAGGGCCAGGTGACCGTGACCCTGCCGGGATCGACGACGCCGAATAATGTCGGGCAGATCGGGCTGACGCGATTCATCAACAAGGCCGGCCTGCAGCCGATCGGCGACAACCTGTTCACGGAGACGCCGGCCTCCGGCCCGCCGCAGGACGGCATCGCCAACACCGACGGTTTTGGCGACATGCAGCAGAGCAGTCTTGAGCAGGCCAATGTCGAGGTGGTCTCGGAAATTTCCGATTTGATCGCGGCACAGCGCGCCTACGAGATGAACGCCAAGGTGATCAGCGCCACCGACCAGATGCTGCAATCCACCACCGCGCTGTTCCGCTAACGGGAGCTGATGATGACCATGCGCTCCCTTCTCCTCGCCACCGCCCTGCTCGCGGCCACGTCAGCGGCGGCGTCGGCGCAAACGCGCGACGATGCCATCGCCGCTCCCGTGCTGCGCGCCAATGTCAGCGTCGCCGGCGAGCTGGTGCGGATCGGCGACGTCATCGACAACGCCGGCACGTTTGGAAAAATCGCGATCTATCGCGCGCCCGAGCTTGGCACCACCGGCACGCTTTCGACCGCGCAGGTGCTCTCGGTGTTGCGGGCGCATCAGGTGATTGGCGTCGATACCAGGGATCTCCGGCAGATTTCCGTGACGCGGCTGGCGCGCACGCTTCTGCCCAGGGAGATCGAACTGGCCGTCGCGAGCGCCCTGGAACACAGGAACGGTTTTGGCGATGCCGCCAATCTCTCGCTGAGCTTCGACCGCGAGCTTGCCGACATCAGGCTCGAGGCCTCGAACTCCGGCGCGTTGCAGCCGGCATCGGTCCGCTACGAGCCGCGCGGCAACCGCTTCGACGTCACCCTCGAGATCGCAAGCGACAACGTTTCAACCCCGACGCAGCTGCGTTTCACCGGCACGGTTGTCGAGACGGTGGAGGCCGTGGTGCTGGCGCGCGGCATCGAACGCAACGAGTTGATCAAATCCTCCGACCTGGTGATCGAGCGGCGCCCGAAGGCCGAAGTCGGCGCCGACGGCGTCGTGCGCGATCGCGCGGTCGGGATGCAGGCGCGCCGGCAGCTTCGCGCCGGCCAGGCGTTAAGGACCGCTGACCTGGCAAGACCCGATCTGGTGCAGCGCGACCAGAGCGTCACGCTGATCTATGAGACGCCCGGGCTCTATCTCACCATTCGCGGCAAGGCGCTGGACGGCGGCACCGAAGGGGACGTCGTCAACGTGCTCAATCTGCAATCGAAGCGCACGGTGACCGGCCGCGGCCAGGTGTCGGTCGCGGTCGCAACCCCCCGCGCTCCCGCCGCCGAGCCATCTCTGTCGATCGGCTCAAACGAAACGCAAACGGCGGCGCCGGTTGCAATCGCCGCCGGCAGCAATCCGCAAGTCGCTCCAACCGAGTAACGTTCAATGTTCATGTCTAATTCAAAGTCTGGTAGTGCAGCTTTCGGTTTGACGGAACCGCCGCGTCCTTGCGTCATGCCCCGCCACCGGGTCTCGCCTTCGGCGAGCCCGATGACAGGCTCCAGCGGGGCATCCAGTAATCCGAGTTGCCGATGGTCGCTCACTGCCTTCCTGGAATACTGGATCGCCCGGTCAAGTGTTCAGCCCGGGGACATAGCCGACACCTGTTCGGGGACATGACCGACACTTTTTCCGCCCGTCAAGTCGATGGTAGCAACCTGGTGGGCGGCGAAGAAGACGCCATATCTGGTATCGCTTGACGTGGGCCGGATAGCGAGACGTTCACCGCAGAATGCCGCGGGTACTTTCCAGAGCCGGCCCTTGAAACTGACGTAAGCCTTGCTCGTGGCTGTCGTATTCTGGCGCCGGCAAGCGATCGGGCATCGGTCGCAGGCTCGGTCGGTAGCGGCTTGCCGGCACCTGCTGTCCGAGCGCTTCATGGGGCCGCTCGAAATTGTAGATTTCGCGCCAGGCATCGAAAGCTCGCTGCGTCTCGGTGAGATCGCGAAAGCGTCGCAGCGCGAACACCTCGGCGTCCAGCGTGCGATGGAAGCGTTCATTCTTGCCGCGGCTCTGCGGGTGGTACGGACGACTGTGAATGACCGCGATGCCGAGCTTGAGAAGCCATACCGAAAACCGTGTCCAGCATTCACCTGAAGGATCTCCCCAAGGCGTACCATTGTCGACGAAGAACGCCTCCGGCAGACCGTAGCGGCGGAAGGTGAGCTCCAGGCGGCCGCGCACGGTGTCGCCGCGTTGATCGGCGCAAGCCTGCAGGCACAGGTCATAGCGAGAGTGATCGGCTACCACCGTCAGTGGATGGCATTGCGCCTCATTGCCAAGCCGCACCCAGCCCTTGAAGTCCATCTGCCACAACAGATTAGGTGCCGGCATCTCAAAGCGCTGGCTCGCCACAGGGCCTCCAGAAGGCGGTTGGATACGGCCAGATCGGCGCAGAATCTCATGCACTGTCGAAACCGCCGGCGAGCCGACACATTCGCGTTCCAGACACCGCGCGATCTTGCGAGCTCCCCACGCCGGATGGGCATCGCGCACCGCAACAATGCGCCCTTCAAGTTCGTTGGCGGTACGCTGTGGGCTCCTGTGCGGACGACGCGATCGGTCCTCCAGTCCCTGATCTGCCTGCCATCGACTGAGCCACTTATAACCCGTGTCGGGGTGGATACCGAACCGCCGGCAAAGCTCCCGCCGGTTCACTCCCTCCTGAACCCCAAGCCGTACAAACTCACGCCGCTGTTCCATTACCGACACCTCGCGCCATGGCATGGATTGGGCCTCCCGAATCGCCAAATCCAAGCACTATGATGTGTCGGCCATGTCCCCGAACACCCGTCGGTGATCTCTCCGGTCTGAACAACAAGCCGGGCGATGACGAGCGGAGGGAGATTCGATCCAATGGAAAGCCGCTCTACCAACCGTATCGTTCTCACCGGCGCGCTGCTGGCGATCCTCTCCGCGGCCGGCGGCTGCTCGGCGATCGACCGGATCACGCAGATCGGCGAACAGCCGAAACTGGCGGCGATCGAAAACCCGACCTCGCAGCCCGGCTACAAGCCGGTGCAGATGCCGATGCCGAAGCCGGAAGTGGCGTCGTATAACGCCAATTCGCTGTGGCGCAACGGCAGCCGCGCCTTCTTCAAGGACCAGCGCGCCGCGCGCATCGGCGACATTCTCACGGTCACCGTGAATTTCACCGACAACGCCAACATCAACAACGAAACCAAGCGCGACCGAACCTCCAAGGAGGATTCGGGGATCACGGATTTCATCGGCGCCCAGACGATCACGCAAGCGCGCAAGATCCTGCCCGGCAAGCTGCTGACCACCAACTCCACCTCGAAATACGACGGCTCGGGATCGGTCGACCGCAAGGAAAACCTGAAGACCAATGTGGCCGCCGTGGTGACGCAAGTGCTGCCGAACGGCAACCTCGTGGTCGAAGGCAAGCAGGAGATCAGGGTCAATTTCGAGATCCGCGAATTGATCGTCGCCGGCATCGTGCGGCCCGAGGATATCCAGAGCGACAACACCATCAACTCAAGCAAGATCGCGCAGGCCCGCATCGCCTATGGCGGCCGCGGCCAGATCACCGACTTCCAGCAGCCGCGCTACGGCCAGCAGTTCACCGACATCCTGCTGCCGTTCTGAAAATAAATTCCCTCCCCTTGAAAAGGGGAGGGTCAGGGAGGGGATCAAGCCACAAGCGCTGCAGGCTCGACTTTGATTGCCTCGGCAGCGCCCTGCCCTTCAGGGCGGGGAAACAGAGCTCCCACATCGCATCGCGATCTCGAGGCGCGGTGCGATGTAAAACGCGGCCTTCGTCAGCTCCCCTGGCGGAGGCCGCGGTTCGTTCATATCAGGCGGCAACGCGCGGCCGTCGTGGCGGCACTCGTCCCCGGATTCTCTTTGGCCGCACCACAATGGCCACATCCTGGTCGAGACGACGGATACAACGCAGCAGGCGCTCCAGTGAGAACTTATGAACGCGCCCGGTTGAAAGAGCAGATACGTCGGGCTGCTTGAGGCCCAGCAGCGCCGCAGCCCTGGTTTGGGTAAGCTTGCGACGCTTGATGATGTCGCGGATTTCGCGCACCAGTTGGGCCTTGAGCTTTTCTTCCTCGGGATGATCGAAACCAAGGTCGGCAAATACATTCCCGCTGCCACGCTTGACGGCGATTTTGTCGGTCATGTCCTGGCTCCTTTCACATAATTTTCTTTGTAGTGCTCTTCGGCTCGTTTCAAGCGAGCCTTGATCAACTCGATATCCCGCTGGGGAGTAGCAATGCCTTTCTTCGATTTCTTCTGAAAGGCGTGCAAGACGTAAATCACGCCAGCAAACTTGACAGTGTAAACGGCGCGGTAAGTATCGCCATCGAAGTCATCGACGATCTCAAGGACACCCCGGCCACCAAACCCCTTCAGCGCCTTGGCGGATGGGTGCTCGTCTCCGTGCTGGGCGTCATCGATCGCCTGCCCTATCACCCGGCGGACATCTTTCGGGAATTCCCGCAAGTCGTCTCTCGACGAAGCTATCCACTCAACCGGCTTTGGTGTATCCATCCCGGAGCATTATAGCAGTACTGCTATAATAAAAGCAACCCTGCCGCGGCCAGATCACCGACTTCCAGCTGCCGTTCTGGGGCGTCCTTCAGGTAGCCGGCGAATGGTTTGACGGCCTCTTAGTCTCGAGGAGACGCGCAGCCTTAGGTTTAACCTCCGAAGCCTCCGGCAATGCCCTGCCGGAGTTTTTCATTTTTGGCCTGATAATTCGGCGGGTCGTGCGGATTCCAATATTTCGAACCCTTCGTTTCGGACTACTCAACCTTTGAGCGATATGGCAGTCTTGTGCCCGAGAGAAACGGCCATGGCGTCATTCGAACAGGACATCTTGATCCTTTGCAAAACGTATCCTTCCCCTAGCGGCAAATACGTTGAGACGTCCTGCGTAGCAGGAATGGACCCTGACGGCCGACTGATACGGCTCTTCCCGGTGCCTTTCCGGCTTATCGACGGCGCTCAACAATTTAAGAAATGGCAATGGGTCAGCGCACGCATTGACCGCGCCGTCGGCGACCGCCGACCCGAAAGCCATAAACTATTTGTTGACACGGTGAGATTTAATGGAGCGCCTCTTTCGACAGTCAAGCAGTGGGAGGCCCGTCGCGAGCCTCTAAGCAAACTCAAAGTGTTTGATGATTTTGCCTCCCTCGATGCTGACAGAATTGCAAACGGAACGACGCTCGGCATCGTGCGGCCGACGCGAATACGCGGCCTCGATATTACCGCGGCGTCGAAGCTAGATTGGACAGACGACGAGAGAGCAAAATTGCTCCAAAGCCAGCGTCAAGGCGGTCTCTTTGACGACACGGATGCCAAGGCGCTGACAACACTGCGCAAAATTCCGTATGATTTCCACTATCGCTACGAATGCAACAGATACGGCAACACTCAAGAGCACCGGCATAAGATTGTCGATTGGGAGGCCGGTGCGCTTTATTGGAATTGCTTCCACCGCCACGCGGCGGGATGGGAGCCGCCGTTTCGGCAAAAGTTAGAAACACAACTGCCCGCGGCTGATTTGATTTTCTTGATGGGCACCATTCACAGGTTCCCTGATCAATGGTTGATTGTCAGCTTGATCTACCCGCCTAGGCCGCAGACTTTACATCCAGATCCGCAACTGACGTTTTCGCTGTGAGATGGCTGACCTTGGCGCCGATGATCGTCGCCGCTGCTCTGGCGACGAACGTTCGATGACAAAAATTAAAATCGGCTTCGAAGCAGATCAGACAAGACCTTGATCCTTTGGCGGTAGCCGCGACGTATGCAACGGCTTCGCTCTGCCCCTCAATGTAATTAAGAAAATCCTTGGTATACACAGCCCAGTCGCTATCGGCTTTGTAGCGATCGCGGACCGGTTTTGGGCATCCCATTTTTCCAGCATGGAGATATCTGATCCCCGCCGCATTTAGATGTCCGGCAAGCGCGTTTTTTGATAGCCCAGGCTTTCGCGAAAGCGGGTTGGCGCGGACATCTACAATCGTTTCCACCTTGGCCGATCTAAGTCGTTCAATAAAGCCGGCGACACTCAAGCCCTCATAACCAAATGTCAGAATTTCTCGTTCCACAGATTGCTCACCTCACTTCAAGTAACTCCGTATCAATAGAATCGGTGTCCGTTAATTTTCTTACCCATTTTTTGGAATCTTCAATTCAGCTGTAGGGTGGGCAAACCTCCAGTGATTTTTACTCGCGCAGACGCTTTCGGAGCGCAACCGTAAGTCCGGCTTCATCTCCATCGTAAAGCCAATCGAGCGTTACTCCGGGAATCAGAATTCTTAATTAGGCGAGCAACCTCGATAGAGAGCGGATAGCCGTTTTCCGCGTTATTAAGCCGCGCCGCCGAAATTCCCAGAGCCTCTGCAAATTTGGCGGAAGTCGTATAGCCATCTATTTTCCAAAGCTGCTTCAACCTCTTTCGTTGCTCCGCCGCCTCATTCGCTGGCAAAGGGCCTAATACCATTTTTTGCTCCAATCTTTCCCGACCTACGAAGACCTTGACATGGTCAGTATGATCATAATCGACGCCTTTCAATCCGCCAATGATGGTAACAAGAAGCTGGGTCACCTCTCCTCATCCCGCTGCCCCGCCGATAACTCGTGATCTCCCGCGCGTCTCCGTCAGCTTGATCATATGCACCGGCGGCGCATCGCGGCCCTTCCGGCATCATCAGCATTCATCGCACGCATCTGAATCCCTCACGTCGCTCAAACAGACGTGGAGAAGTCCGCACTTGTTGATCGGTAACTTGGTTTCGATCCGTGACTCAGCTAGCCCGGTTTTGAGTTCACTGCGCGCGCTCGAATGCATGTTCCCTCGATGGAACCTGGATGGTCGCGCAGATCGATCGGGGACAAAGGGGATTTCGAAAAATGTTGTCACGCTGGGGATGCGTTGTCGCTGTTTGCCTTGGGTTGGCTTCGCCGGCGGAAGCCGCCGAGCGCTCCGGACTGGTTCACCGCGCATCCTGTGCCGTTGTCCGGTTTTACGTCGCCAAATTCTCGGCCTATGCCGCCGAGGCATGGGCCCGCAGTCACGGGGCCACCGACGCCGAAATTGAATCTGCCCGGCGGTGCCTCAGGGATGCGCCGGCCCGAACCGCGCGGGCCGGGCAGTGGACGGTGCAGTAACTTCGCCTCACCGCTCCTCGTCCGGATGCACCCAGAGATAGGGCGTGATCTCGCGCGTCTCGGTCAGCTTGATCATGTGCACCGGCGGCGCGTAGCGGCCCTTGCGGCATGAGCGGCATTTCAGCGCCGCCTCGAGTTTCCAGATCGGCGTATCGCGCGGCCGGCGGATCGCATCGAGCGGCAGGCTGGCGCGGGTCTTGCAGCGGTTGCACTCGACCTCGAGCCAGCCAAGCCCGCCATTGAGGCATTGCCCGATGGTCGGCGACGGCTGCGCCGGCCCGCCAAAACCCTCCATGCGGATCGACCACGCCTCGGCCTCGGCGCGGTCGGCTTCGCGGACGGCCTTCCTGGCGGCAAGCCTTGCGTTGTCGGCGTGGATTTTCGCGCCCCTGATCCGGCTGCCATAGATGGTCTGGCGGGATTTCGTGCTCATGGCCGGCCCATTACAGCGCCGCTTGCGGGCGCAGGCAATGCCACTAGGATTAGGCAAATCCGAAGCAGTAGCCCACTAGTTCTTTGTCAACCCGGAAAGCCGGATACCGATGACCGCCACTCTCACGGTAGACACCACCGGCCAAATCCGCGCGTGGAGCCGGGAAGCCGAAGAAGTGCTCGGTTACTCGCGCCTGGAGGCAGTGGGGCAATCCATCGAGATTATTATCCCGCATCACCTTCGCCAGCGCCATTGGGCGGGTTTCGGGAGATTTGTGCAGACGGGGATCAGCACCTTGCCGGAAGTCGCGACCTCAATTGCCGTTCACAAGAAAGGCGACCTCGTGAAGCTGCAGATATCGGTGAAGGCGCTTTACGGAGACGACAACAAAATCATGGCGGTGGAAGCGACGTTTCATCCGTCGCGCGAGGGGACCTGAAGGTACCGAGGCCGAAACGTTTCCGAGAACCGCCGCATGTGCAATCTCTACTCGATCACCACCAATCAGGCCGCGATCATTGCCCTGTTCCGGGTGATCAACCGCTATGTCGGCAACCTGCCGCCGATGCCCGGCGTGTATCCCGATTTTCCGGCGCCCGTGGTGCGCAACACGGAAAGCGGCCGCGAGCTTTCGATGATGCGCTGGGGCATGCCGCCGCCGCCGCGCGCCGGCGGCGCTCCCGTCACCAACATCCGCAATACCTCGTCGCCGCACTGGCGCGGCTGGCTCAGGCCCGAGAACCGCTGCCTGGTGCCGGCCAACAGCTTTGCCGAATTTGCGCCGGAGCGGAATCCCGACACCGGCAAGAAGGACATCGTCTGGTTTGCGCGGGGCGAGGCCCGGCCGCTGTTTTCCTTTGCCGGCATCTGGACCGAATTTCGGGGCGACCGCGGCACCAAGTCAAAGCCGATCCCCGGGCCTCATCTGGTCTATGGCTTCCTGACCACGGCGCCGAACGCGGTCGTCGAACCGATCCATCCAAAGGCCATGCCGGTGATCCTGACCACGGACGAAGAATACGAGGTGTGGATGCGCGCGCCCTGGGACGAGGCCAAAGCGCTGCAGCGCCCGCTGCCCGACGACGGCTTAAAGATCGTCGCGCGCGGCGATTTGAAGGAAGATCCGGCGCAGGCCGCATGATCACGTTAACTCGTCTCGGGTGGCGGCCCCTCTCCCCGCTCTTCGCGGGGGAGGGTGGGGGAGGGGCTGCCTCCACGAATGCTGAATGCGCGGAGAGTCCCCCTCACCCGGCGCTACGCGCCGACCTCTCCCCGCAAGCGGGGCGAGGTGAGCGATGGTCGCGCGCGGTGCTGACAGGGAAGACAGGCCGCAATTAATGCATCAACTCATCGTTGCCGGATATCAACGCGCCCCCGATCACGAAAGCCTGACGCTCTTGCCGTTGACAGAGCGGTATAACAGCCGCGTCAAGACCATTGCAGGAGTTCACAATGTCAAAGCTTGCGCTGTACGTTCCCCTTGAGGCCAAGCCCGGCAAGGAAAAGGAAGTCGCGGAGTTCCTGAAATCGGCGCTGCCGCTGGTGGAGGCCGAACCGGGAACCGTCACCTGGTTCGCGATGCAAAATGGCCCTTCGTCCTTTGCGATATTCGATACCTTCGATGACGAGGCCGGCCGCAACGCTCACCTCAACGGCAAGGTCGCCGCGGCGCTGATGGCGAAAGCGGGCGAGCTGCTGGCCAAGCCGCCCGCCATCCACAAGATCGACATCCTGGCCGACAGGCTTCCGAAGTAGGCGCGCGGCCGCCGCCAGCTGCCCTGAAGCGGGGATCACCTCTCCCTCTCCCCGCTCTTCGCGGCCGACACTTCTCCCTCTCCCCCGCTTGCGGGGAGAGGGTCGGGGTGAGGGGACCTCCACGAGCCGGATTCGCGGATAGTCCCCCTCACTGCGGATTGCATCGGGACGACGCTTGCACCGCCCGTGGCAATCCGACCTCTGCCCGCGAGCGGGGCGAGGTAAGCCGCGGTCGAATAGTCTTGCCCTGTGGCAGCCGGGTAACAGCTTTTGCGCGAGTCTCCCTATAAATTTCCGTAGTCGAAGTATTTTTATTCCCCAAGGACTTCCATGAAGAAGCTCATTGTCGCGGCATCCATCCTGGCAGCGAGCGCCGCCGGCGCGTCGGCCGCGGACCTGGGAGCCGTGCCGCGCATGACCCCGATGATATCAGCCACCTATGACTGGTCGGGCTTTTACTGGGGCGGCAATGGCGGCTGGGGCTCGAGCCGCAATTGCTGGGATGTGGTAACGCCCGCCGGCACATTCATTGTCGCGGAAGGCTGCCACAATGCCACCGGCGGCACCGCCGGCGGGCAACTGGGTTTTCGCACGCAGAGCTACGCCTGGGTGTTCGGGCTCGAGGCCCAGGGCAACTGGTTAGGCCTGCGCGGCTCCAAGGCGAGCAATACATTCTTCCTCGCCGTTCCCGGCGATATCACCAATCGCTCGAGGATCGATGCCTTCGGGCTTTTCACCGGACAGGTCGGTTATGCCTGGGGCGATACGCTGTTTTATGTGAAGGGCGGCCTCGCCGTAACCACCGCCCGCTACAACGATATCGTCACCACAACGGGTCTCATTGCCGCTACCGCGAGCGACACCCGGGCCGGCGGAGCGGTCGGCGCCGGTCTTGAATATGGCTTTTTCCCGGGCTGGTCGGTCGCCGTCGAATACGATCATCTGTTCATGGGAAGCCGAAACCTCGCCTTTTCTTCCCTGGGCATTATCCCGGGTCTTCCGACGGGCGGTGTTCCGGTGGTCATCGATCGCATCCGTCAGGACCTCGATCTGGTCACGGTCCGCGTGAACTACACCTTCGGCGGCCCCGCCATCGCCAAGTACTGACCCGCGCCGCTTCCGCCAAGTCCTGCAACGATCTGACGTGACTGCACCGACGCTTCGGCCGTCGGAGCGGCGAGCGTCAGTGCGGCGATTATGGTCGTCCCGATCATCGAGCGTCATCCGGCAAGTGTCGGAATCATCCTGGCCCCAAAACGCCGACATTGTACCTCAGGACACTGTGCTTCGGGACAATTGTCCCTAACTTGATTCTTGAGTTTAGATGGCTGCGTACCAACCCCATCGGTACACCAAGGCTGCCCCCCCGGCCTCAGTCCCTCGGACTGGGGCCGTACCTTTTTGCCAACCGTGCTGGCAGACCAGGATCGTTCTGAAACGGCGATGATGGTTCGAAGGGCTCAACCCACCTGCGCGAACCGGGCTGAGTTCTGGTCCTTCGGGCCCTCCCGGAATGACGAACGGAGATATTTTTTTCCCGTCATTGCGAGCCAACGGGTCGCGCGAACGCGCCCAATGACAGGCTCCGCGAAGCAATCCATCTCCCGGCAAGACAAGTGTGGATTGCTTCGTCGCTATCGCTCCTCGCAATGACGACTCCTTACCTCTCATTACCTCTTAGCCGGTAGGATGGGTGGAGCGAAGCGATACCCATCATGTTCAGAAACGGCGGTGATGGGTTTCGCGAAGGGCTCAACCCATCCTATGGGCTATCGCTCCTCGCAATGACGAATTCGACCCGATTGACCCGAAGGGCAATTCACTTCTGATTTTCAGAAATGATGTCAAGCCCCGTTTGCAAAAATATTTCTGTTTTCCTCTGACCCAAATCAGTTCACTGATTCGCCTCGTCCCGTTCCGACAGAGGGGCGTTGCGCACGTCATCAACGTGGAGCGGGATGCGGTGGACGCGGTTGGCGCACTTGACGAATGGTGCCGACGCGTACGGTGAAGTCGTGTGGTTCTGACGCCCCAATCGTTGGCGTCAAGCCTGTGAGAAGAAGCGCAGGCGACGGTGTCAAAAAGCGTGGTCACCGAGGAGAGCGCGAAGTAAGCCGTAAAACCATTGCGCGGGGAATGCCGGGTCGTTCCGGTGTGACCGTGGTGACTAACTCGTATGCTTTTTTCATTGCATGCGAGGCTGCGGGTGCATTGGGCACCCGGCATTCCCTGCGCCCTCTGATTATCGAGGGACATTGTCTGGCAAACCTCGGGCGCATCGCGCCGCGAGAATGCGGAGTTGTATCTGCAATTCGAGCTTTTAGCTTGTCATGCCCGGCCTTGTGCCAGGCATCCACGCCTTGGCTGCACCCAAGCAAGAAGACGTGGATGGCTGGCCGGGACGAAGCCCGGCCATGACGAAGAAAATCGAAATCAGTAACTTGCACTCGAAATGTAAACGATCGAATTGGGTTGT
>CAVUYV010000064.1:0-4569 GCA_963745785.1 uncultured Alphaproteobacteria bacterium
TGATCGCGAATGCGCGCCGCTCCCATTCGGCGTGAAACGCCGGCTCGTCCGGTTCGGGCTGGACCGGACCAGACCAGTTCACGCCGCCCATATCGTGCGCGCCATCCATCAGGCGACCTCGTGCGGCTGTTTCGGCAATCCGGTGCCGATCATGCTGTCGCGGGTGACGAGGTCCGCCAAACGTTGCTCGCTCCAGCCGTCGGTGCCCAAGGGACGCATCGGCACCACGAGATATCGAATTTCCGCAGTCGAATCCCAGACCCGAAATCTTCGTGTCTTCGGGCAATTCAAAGCCGAAATCCCGCAAGACGCCGCGCGGGTCCTTCACCGCCTTGGAGCGATAGGGCGCGGACTTGTACCAGACCGGCGGTAGTCCAAGTACTGGCCACGGATAACAGGAGCAAAGGGTGCACACGACCATGTTGTGAAGGTCTGGGGTGTTCTCAAGCGCAACGATGTGCTCGCCCTGGCGTCCGGCATAGCCGAGTTCGGCGATCGCGGGGGTGGCATCTTTCAGGAGTCGCGCACGATAGGCAGGGTCGGCCCAGGCGCGCGCCACCACGCGCGCGCCGTTGCGCGGTCCGACCTTGGTCTCGTAGGTTTCAATCAGCAGATCGAGCGCGGCCGGATCGACATAGCCTTTCTCGGTCAAAATCGTCTCGAGTGCGCGCACGCGCAGTTCGGTCTCGGACAGTTCCGAATGGTCGTGATCGTGGTGATGATGATCGTGATCGTGGCCGGCCATGAGCTTGAGGATAGGCGCAATATTCCGCCTGTGTCGAGGGGGCCCTGCGAGCTTGATACCCGGGATTTGATCGCGATTTCGAGGCAGAGCGCAAATCGCCCGTGATCGCATGGATGTGTGGGCAACGCCTGGGCCTGCGCTGAAGCACGGCGCGGCAGCCGATCGATGTCCGGCTTCTACAGATTGAAGCAAACCCGCCGAATTAACCGCAATAGAGCCAAAGTCATCGCGAGGCGGATGGATAAATTCCCGAGAGCGCTCCCCCAACAACCTTTCGATGTTGGCGCCAAGCTGACCGCGCCAAGCCTCGCTTGTCTCTGGAGACCAACAATGTCCAACCGAATTGCACCCAAGCTGCTCGCAAAGTTCATCGGCACCTTCGTATTCGTCTTCATCGGCGCCGGCACTGCGGCCATCGTGGGCGAGGCCGTCGGCCTGCCCGGTATTGTCGCGATTGCCTTCGCCCATGGTCTCGCCATCATGGCCTTTGCGTTCGCCTACGGTTCGGTGTCCGGCGGGCATATGAACCCCGCCGTCACTGTCGGCGTGCTCGCGGCCGGCGCGATGGGCGTCGGCGAGGCGATTGGCTATATCGTCAGCCAGCTCATGGGCGGTGTCGCCGGCGCGCTCTTGTTGCGAACCGTGCTGGGAGGCGCGGAGACCGGCCTCGGGATGCCCGCGCTCGCGCACAACCTCGCCCTCGGCGCACACTCGCTTACGATCACGCCGGAAGCCGGCTTCATGATCGAGGCCTTGCTCGGCTTTTTCCTGGTCACGGTGGTGCTCGGCACGGCGGTGGCGGGCCGCGCCGGCAGCCTTGCGCCGCTGGCGATTGGAATGACGCTGACCTTCAACATTCTCATGGGCGGGGCGCTGACGGGAGCTCCCTTCAACCCGGCCCGCGCGCTGGGGCCGATGGTAGCGACCGGCGATTTCAGCGATGCCTGGCTGTACCTGACCGCCCCGATCGTTGGCGCCATCGTCGCTGCCCTTCTGCACACCGGCCTCTGCGGCTCGCCCGGGAGAAGACCGCGGCAGCCGAGCGGGGCAGGGCGGCCCCGACGCCCGCCGAATGAAGTCCCGGGCGACCTTATCTCCTTCGAGGTCTGAGCAAAAAATAACGGGCCCGGCTCGTCAGCCGGGCCCGTGAATTTGGAGCGCGCGCAAGGCGCGACGACGACCGTCTTACGCCGCCTTGGGGAGTTGCCCGTGCGGATCGATGACGAATTTGTTCGGCGACGCCGGCGTCGAAGTTCTTGTAGCCTTCCGGCGCCTGCTCAAGACTGATCACCTTGACATTGACGATCTTGGCGATCGGCAGCCGGTCCCACAGTATCGCCTGCATCAGCTGCCGGTTGTATTTCAGCACCGGCGTCTGGCCGGTGTGCAGGGTGTGGGACTTTGCCCAGCCGAGACCGAGGCGCAGGCTGAGATTGCCACGCTTGGCTGCCTGCTCCTTGGCGCCGGGATCGTCGGTCACATACAGGCCGGGAATGCCGATCGCGCCGGCAGCCCGGGTGATCTCCATCAGGCTGTTCAGCACGACCGCAGGCGCTTCGACGACCTTGCCGTCCGTTCCTTGCGCCTTTGCCTCGAAGCCGACGCAATCGATGGCGCAATCGACTTCGGGAACGCCGAGCACGTCGGCGACGAGCTCGCCCAGGCGATCGTGCCTCGTGAGGTCGATCGGCTCGAACCCGACCTTCTTGGCGTGAGCGAGCCGCTCCTGGTTCATGTCGCCGATCAGCACGACGGCCGCGCCAAGGATGCGTGCGGACGCTGCGGCCGCGAGGCCGACCGGCCCCGCCCCGGCGACGTAGACGGTCGATCCGACGCCGACCTTGGCGGTGACGGCGCCGTGGAATCCCGTCGGCAGGATATCGGAGAGACAGGTCAGATCGCGGATCTTTTCCATCGCCTGCGCCTTGTCCGGAAACTTCAGCAGGTTGAAGTCGGCGTAGGGCACCATGACGTATTCGGCCTGTCCGCCGATCCATCCGCCCATATCGACATAACCGTAGGCGCCGCCGGCGCGATCGGAGTTGACGTGCAGGCAGACGCCGGTGTCGCCCTCGCGACAGGTGCGGCAGCGGCCGCATGCCACGTTGAATGGAACCGATACGAGGTCGCCGACCTCGAGATATTCGACGTCGCGGCCATTCTCGATCATCTCGCCGGTGATCTCGTGACCGAGCACCATGCCGGCTGGCGCCGTCGTGCGGCCGCGCACCATGTGCTGGTCGGAACCGCAGATATTCGTCGCGACGACCTTGAGAATGACGCCGTGGTCGATCGTCTTTCCGGCCGGATTGCGAAAGCTCGGAAAATCGATCTTCTGAACTTCGACGCTGCCGGGTTTGAGGTAAACCACGCCACGATTGGAATTCGTAGGCATATGCAATCTCCTTTGGGTTCTCACGCCGGGCTGGGTTGCGAGTGGCGGAGCTTCTGTGGACCGAGGGAAGCAATCGGCGTCCGATTGTCCTAATCCGCATCAGATGGGTGGCTCGAACATATTGATCTGCCGGAAAATGACTTTGGCCGTCTTGCTGCGATCCGCCAGCCCTTGCGCCTATTCTCGGGGTATCAGGCGCTTGAATGCGCTGGGGGATGACGCGGTGAGCGCTTGCGAGCCGCCAATGAAAATCGAACACGCGAAGTTCAAACAATCGTGACGCTCGAACGTCAACTCGGCGTGAGAGCAATAGGCTCTCCGTCTTGATCGTCACTACCATCACAAAAATGGTGGAGCGTGGCAGCATGCAGATCGCCATTGGAGTGAATTGTCTGACGCTGCACCGGAGTGAATGCAACAATGGCCAGCTCCGCCGAAACCACCTTGAATCAATCCGCTTCGCTGCCGCCGCCTTCCGCGCGCCCGGTAGCCGAACGTCCATCGCGCGGAGGACTGCATCCCGAACTTGAAGCTCGCTCGATTGTCGACTACTCGCCGTCCGAGATCGTACGGCGCCATTCCGCGGCCTGGTCGGGCCTGATCGTGGAAACGGTCCAGGTCACGCGGCACACACCGTTCGAATACGGATTCCGGGCGCCCTGCCATTTGCTCATCGCGGCAGAGCTCGCGGAGCGTTACGACGGGGAGACCTTTGTCGAAGGCCTGCCGCGCTCGACCCTGCGCGATTTCACCCACAAGCTGACCTTCGTTCCCGCGGGACATGATTTTCATGGGTCGCAGTTGCCGCGCGCGCTTTCGCGGACGACCTATTTCTACATCGATCCGCGCGGACCGCTCGCCGATCCGGCACTGCGGTTCGGCGAGATCAAGTTCAAGCCGCGCCTGTTCTTTTACGATCGTGCGCTCTGGGAGACCGCTCTCAAGCTCAAGTCGCTGGTCGAAAACCCGGGCTCGATGCCCCGCCAATACGCCGAAGCGCTCGGTATCGTGCTGACGCACGAGCTCGTTCGGATCAACGGCGACGTCGCACGCCGCAGGCCGGTAAGCCGTGGCGGCCTTGCGCACTGGCAGCAAAAGCGTGTGGCGGCCTATATCGAGGAGCACCTTGGCGACAACATCCCGCTCGCGACCATCGCCGAGCTGGCACGGCTGAGCCCGTACCATTTCTGCCGCTCGTTCAAGTGCTCTTTCGGTATGCCGCCGCACAGATATCATGCGCATCGCCGGATCGAGCGGGCCAAGCAGCTATTGGCCAGTCATGAGGTGCCTATCACCGCGATCGCGCTCGATATCGGCTTCAGCGACACCAGCACCTTCACCGCCGCATTTCACAGGCTGACCGGTCAAACCCCGACCGGTTACCGTCGCAATCTCGATTGAAAGGGGTAGGGCAGTTGCTCGATCCAAG
>CAVUYV010000065.1:0-48147 GCA_963745785.1 uncultured Alphaproteobacteria bacterium
ACCGGTTTGGTGCCGCGCGGGATTATCAGCCAGATCGTGGAAAGAACCGACGGCGTGCCACTCTTCATCGAGGAGTTCACGCGATCCGTCATCAATTCCGGGGCGGTCGAGCGCGCCGCTGACGGCCTGGTGCTGAGCGGGAAATTGCCCGAGCCTCTGGTGCCGGCAAGCATTCACGATTCGCTGATGGAGCGCCTTGACCGTCTCGGTACCGCCAAGCGCGTGGCCCAGATCGCCTCCGTGTTCGGACGGCAGTTCAATTATCAGGGTATCTCCAGCATGCTTCCGGGCAGAAGCGAATCGCTGGAACACGCACTGCAGGCTCTGGAGAGCGCCGGGATCGTGTATCGCATCAAGGAACCCCACGACACCGTCTTCGTGTTCAAGCACGTGACGATTCAGGAAGCTGCCTACTCCTCGCTCCTCAAGGAGGAAAGGCGCGAACTCCATGCGCGCGTAGCGTCGTGGCTGCTTCAGGAGGCGGCGATCGGGGAGAGCAGCCAGCCGGCCGTTCTGGGCTATCACTACGCGCGGGCCGGAAACATTCCGGATGCAATCGATGCCTGGCTGCAGGCGGGCAAATCTGCGCTCCGGCGATCAGCCACCAAGGAGGCCGTGGCTCATCTTCGCGAGGGCATTTCGCTGATATCGAAGCTGCCCGCTTCACGGCGGCGGTACGAGGCTGAAATCGCGCTGCAATCCAACCTTGCGATGGCATACACGGCAAACGCAGGCTGGTCCGATCCGAATGTCTATGAACCCTACAGTCGAGCCCTCGAACTTTGCGCAAATTACGGGACTATTCGCGAGAAGGCTACGGTCTTGTGGGGCATTACTTTAGCAGAGCTGGTCAATTGCGAACTCAGCAAGGCTCTCGAACACGCCGGGGATTTCGTCCGGCTGGCAGAGGAATCGCGCGATGACGAGGCTGCCCTTATGGCGCACACCGCAGCCCTGATCGCCAATTTCTTTATCGGCAATCTGGAGCAGGCGCATGAATTGGCGGGTCTGATCAGGGCGCGCTACAATCCGCGAGAGCATGGGAAGCTCGTCCAGATCTATCAACATGATCCATTGATCGTGGCGCTGGTCTATTCGGGTCATATCGAATGGCTGTTGGGGCGGCCGAATCGGGCCAGAGAGTGCTGTGATGCTGCGCGGCAGCTTGCGAAAGAGATCGGGCACCCTTTCATGCGGGCTTTCGCGTCCATTCTTGGCGTCAGCGACCACTGGTATGAAGGCGATCTTGCGGCCAATCTTGCCAGCGTCGAGGACGGCATGAAGATCGCCGACGATTACGGTTATCCGATGTACCGGGTCATCGGTCCACTGTGGGCGACCGCTCGCGCTGGCGGCACGAGGCCCCGCGCCGCAGGTGCTCGAACAACTGTGCCGCCTGCTCGGCAAACTGCCGCCCGAGAATCGATGCATTCAGATGCCTCTCTACCGAATTCTGCTTGCCGCGGAATTCGGGCGGATCGGGCAGATCGACAGGGCGCGGACGTTCGCTGCTTCGGCCGAATCTGTGATGGAGCAAACCGGCGAACGCTGGCTCGCACCGGAGATTTATCGGATCCACGGGTCGCTGCTTTGCCGCGAACCGGGCCGGGACGACGGCGCCGCCATGCACCTGTTCAGGCGATCGCTGGCATCGGCAACGAAGCTGAGGGCAGTCGGCTGGGAATTGCGGACCGCGATCAGCCTCGCGCGCCTGCTCATGAGCAGCGGCGGAGGAGGGCGCGCCGAGGCACGAGACCTGCTCGTATCGGCGAGGGCGAAATTTCCGTCCGTCGAAATGTCCGCGGACCTGCGAGAGGCTGATGAACTGCTGCAGCAGTTGACCTAGTTTGACAGCGCGGCTCGACGAGAAACGCCAATCATCGGCGCGTCCTCACAGCATCGCAAAAGCGCTCGATACGATCGCCACCGGCTTGGTGTCGGCTGCGCCGAACAAGGTGACGCGGCCGAAACTCATGGTGCGCCCCAGGCGAACCACGCGTGCGTCGGCCAGCACGTCCGATTGTGTGACGGCGCGCATGAAATGCGTGGTTTGATCGACGGTTGTCATCGGCCGATAGCCGCGGTTCGCCGCAAGTATCGCGAACACCATCGAAGTGTCGGCGAGCGCCATCAGCGCCTGACCGCAGACGATGCCGCCGCTGCGGCACAAGCGCTCGGAGAAGGCCATGCGCAGGATCGCGCCCGGCTGCCAGTCGGCCGCAGCGTCCGGCGGCGCGGTGCATTCGACCCGCTCGACGGACAGGCCGAGGTCCTGCACCCACGGCGCGAACACGTCGCCAAGGACGCGCCTGGCTTCCTCGATAGCGAATTGTTCCGTCTGTTGTTCGTGTTGCATGAGTGCTGTTCCTCGCCCGGGTGCAGATCGGCATTCTTAATGCATTTGCCGGAAATGGACACTTATGGCGCGGCTTGAAAAGGCCTGACTTGAGGCCGTATGATAAGGGCGTGGGGAGCGCGCGGACCATGTTCAGGCGATTGATATTGATTTTCAGCGCGATCGCGCTGGGTTTCGCCCTCAATGGCTGCACCAAATGCGGCCCGATCTGGGACGACTGGACGCAATCGCCGGGATCCTGCAAGTCGGACCGGCTCTGACGCAGGGCCGAGCGTGCTTGGCGTTCCGTTCCGCGCGGTGGTATGTTGCGATGAAAATGCAGGGGATCATTCCATGAAGGTATTCCGCTTGGCGGCGGTCGTCGTCTTTCTGACAGGGCCGGCTTACGCGCAGATGGCGACGCCCAACATCAATCTGATTCCGGAGCTGCAATCCAAGACTCCGGAGGAGAAGGAAGCCGAGGCGGAAAGAGACAAGGCCTACAAGGAATCGCTGCGGAAGATCCCGGACGCGAAGGTCTCTTCCGATCCGTGGGGTAGCGTGCGGGGCGCGGAGACGCCAAAGGCCTCGGCTCCGGCGAAGCCGCGGACCAAAACCGGCAGTACGGCAAATTAAGACGGAGTGCGTTGGCACGCAGAGAACGTGCTCCGCGGGGCATGCGCCCCGAGCAATCAGGCCAGCGCGGCCGATTGATCGAGCAGCGTTTCGTAGCACTCGCAGGACATCCGCAACAGAGCCGGCCGGTCCAGGATCTTGATCACGCCGCGCGAATAGGCGATCACTCCCGAGGCTTGCACCTTGCTCGCGACTTCGGTCACCGAGGTGCGCCTAACCCCCAGCATTTCGGCGAGAAATTCCTGCGTCAGGGCGACGGTGTCGCTTGCCGCCCGATCCGCGGATTGCAGCAGCCAGCGGCAAAATCGCGCCTCGATCGAGTGCAGCGCATTGCAGGCGGCGGTGACCCGCGCCTGCGACAGCAATACCTCGTTGTAGCGGATGCAGAGATTGCGCAGGGGTTCGCTGGCGGCAACGGCAGTCCTGAAATGGGTGGCGGGGATCCGGCTGCAGGCCAGCGGCATCTGCACGACGACGCGAACCAGCGATTTGTACAGGCCAAGCCCGGCCATCGCGCCGACCACGCCCTCGCGGCCGACGGTCGCGGTCTCGATCGCCTTGCCGTCGCGCAGCACGGTGAGCAGTGACAGCATGCCGTAATGCGGGAAGTAGATCTGGTCGACCTCATCGCCGGCTTCAGTCAGCACAGCGCCCTGCTGCAGGTGGACCGTCGCGAGATGCGGAAGCAGGCGATCGAAATGAGCGCGCGGAAGGAAGGCAAGCAGCTTGTTGTCCAAGGGGTGACCGGCGTTTGAAAAGGCTAGGACCACTGCGATATCCCGCCCGGTCGGTCGGGCCGATTTACCGCAGGGGGTGGGGAAGGGCGCTCCGAGAAGCGAACCGCGGGAACGGTATATAGGGGCAACCCGGGGGCGTTGTCGGTCCGGTAGCCGTCATAGCGCTGGTCCCGTTTGGGCTTGAACCCGCACTGGATGGCCTTTGCGGGTTGGAAATGCAGCGTTGGGAGACTGACACAGCCGGGCTTTTCGAGTTGGTCCCCTGCGGCCTATCCGACTTCGCTGATCAATCGATGCTTCTTGTCGGTCCTCGGCGCGCCGGCGGTATCGCCGAGCAGCCGATCGAATTCCAGTCTCGAAATGTCGTAGCATTCGCAGGCGCGCCGCCGCAGAGCCTCGCGATCGAGGATCGTGACATGGCCGCGCCGATAGCGGATAAGCCCGGCCTTTTGCAAGCTTCCCATCACCTCGGTGACCGTCGTTCGCCGCACACCAAGCATCATCCCGAGGAATTCATGGGTGAGCAAATAATCGTCTTTCGGCATCCGGTCGCGCGTCATCAAAAGCCAGCGGCAACAACGCTGTTCAACCTTGTGGAGATGACTGCAGGCCGCCGACTGCGCGACCTGGTTGAAGAAGGCATGCGCATAGCGAAGCATGATCAGGTTCAATGTCGGACTGCGATCGAGTTCGCCGCGAAAAATGTGGGCGTCGATGCCGAGAGCCGTCCCGGGGACCTGGACGTAAACCGATGACGGCGCATCGCTGTCGCCAAGACAAACCGGCAATCCTACCATTCCTTCGCTGCCGATGGTGCCGACCTCCGCACTCGCGCCATCGGCCGTGGTGATCACGAGCGATGCCACGCCTTCGATGGGGAAAAACACGTGTCTGATCGGACGCGATGCCTCATAGAGGCTTTTCTTGTAGTCGAGCACGACCTGCGACAAATGCGGCCGCAACCGCGCGTAGTCGCTATCTGACAGGAGCGAGAGAAGCCGGTTGGTTTGTTGTTTGTGCTCGTGCATGGCCTGTTGCTTCCCGAGCGTTCAGCCGGCGCCCTGGTCCTCCGAGCCTGCGTGCCCCGGGCTTTCCGGATCTTCCATCGCGGCGGCCCGCGCAGCGTATTCGTCGGCGAGCTCGAGGAGACGATCGCGCAAACTCACGTCGGTAGAATCGCGGGCGAGGCGGCGGCAACGCTCGGCTTGCTCGCGAAGGTGTAAGGACTGCGCCATCGGACTCACTCGCAACGAGGCGGGAGTCCCCCTTGGGGGCTCTCAGTCGCCGGCGCCTGGAGGTCGTTGCCGGCAATGTCCGCGATTGTATCGACTTTATGTCCGGTAAGCGACTCATTTCCCCTTCCGGCGGGGGCGGGCGGGGACTCGGATTGGTTCCCTTAAGCGCTATATTCTCGGGGTCGTTATGTGTGTTCGGAGTTGCGACATGGCCTCTCGCCCGCGCGATCTCGCCGACCGGATGGCCCGACGGCGCAAGCTTGATGACGGCTATCTGCGCGAAACCTTCACGCTGCCGCGCGAAAAAGCGCGGGCCAGGGCGCGCGATTTCCTCACCCGCTATCCCAAGGCCGCCTACATGAGTTCCGTCGAAAGCTGGCGCGAACTGCCTGATGGAGATATCGAATTCACCATGCGGCGGCTGCCGAGCGCCGACTAGCCTGCTTTTGCCGTCCCGGGCTTACCGAACCGGGCGCTGGCGGTGGCGACCTCAATCGAACGCGACGCCGACACGTTTTTCCTTGCGCCAGATGACGTGGCACGGTCGCTTCAGTTGATCGGTCCGGACAACCAGCGTGAATCGGTCCGGAACATAGAGCGGGCTCAGGGCTTCGAGCGCTGCCCCGGTCTCGGAAAGGTTGCGCACATTACAGGCGATTGCTTCGCCGCCGCACTCAATCGAGCCGGCCTTCAAGATACGGCGACGCGGTACTATCCGTTGATGGTCCATCGGGCTGAGATACGGCTGAAATTCTAAGCATTCCATAAACGCGACGCCCCGCAAGTCTGCGGGGAGTTGTTAGTGTTTCATTAATGGAATACCCGGCGCCCTCCAGCCGACGGCGAAATCCAAATGAGGTCGCTCGGGTTGCGGCAGATGCAGCGTCAGTGCCTGGTCGGGGTCGAAAAGACCAGTGACTGATCTTCAAACTCCTGGATCGGGAGCTTGTTGACGTCGGCTGCAGCGTAGAGCTCCTGCAGCGGCATCATGCCTCCGGTTACGCTGGTAGCGGGCGAACGCGACGGCAGCAGGGTGGTTGCCGCAGCGAGCAACGCGACCGCTGCGAACGCAGAAATCATCAGACGTTTCATGGGAACCCTCCATTGACCTACCTACAGGTGCGTCTGCAGCGCTGCGGCGAGGTTCAATCACGGTTCAATCACGTGATGCGGAGCTTTCGGAGGTAGCTGTGTCTTTGTGGACTGGAGCGCTATGGGGTTTTAGTTGAATCGGCACGGATATTGGCCCAGCTCGCCCCGCAAGCGGCGAGGCAGAAGCGGTCCGCCGCTTCAACCCAAACTCATCACGCTCTAATGAACTTCTTCCCAATCGGCCATTTGAGGGGATGGCCTGGCGTCGATCCAGGCGAGCCTTATTTCAGGTGCGGGCGGATCAATCAGCCGATTCCACATCCGGCGCCAGCGGACTCGGATCGGTCACCGGCATGGTCTCATCAACCTGTGACTTGAGATCGGCAGCCCTTTCGATCAGGACCGCCGCAAGTCGGGGTTGTTGGTTGATTTGGCGAACTTGAGAAGCGTCGTCGCCTGACGCGTGAAATAGCTCCTGCCGACCACTCTACTTCCCCGTAATGTCCGTGCCCGCAACTGCACTACGTGCAAGTCGCCATTTCGTTCCGGCCCGAATGTACGAAAGTGAACTCAAGGGCCAGATGCGCCCTCAATAGAACATCTCGGTCGTTCTGCGGATTTGGTGATGCAAGGCTTAACGTCCCGTTAGCAATGCCGCGCGGGTCGCAAAGAAATTGCCCGGTGCTGAGGAACCATTGGGCATGGCCGGGGATTGTGTGGCCGTGCCGTTCCCTGCCGTTCGGCACGTCACGTGGTGGCTCGACCGGCCCCAGCCCGCCCCCGGCTGGGGCCGTTTCCTTGGTCCCGGCGATTACCTGGTTGAGCGATCCAGAGTTCGGTCGGGACGCATCCCGCGCTGTCTTTTTTTGTTTGAGCATGATCTCCGCGCAAACGCGTTCCGCGTTTGTCGCGAGGAACAACCGGTATCCACGTTTCCGGATCGTGCCCTAGATCGCCTGCTTGTCGGCTTTGTCGAATCCAAGGCCAGCCAAGCCGACGTTGCGCAATTGGACTGGATCGCGCTCGCCATTCCTGGCTGCATCAATGATCCGCCTGGCGATCACTTCGTAAACGATTGTCGGCTGCCCCTTGTCGTGAAGCTCCTTGCAAGCGGCATCGAATGCTTCGCCCAGGATCCCGGTAGCGTGATCGTCAAAGACCATCCCGGACTTTTTGATAAACGGCAGGATCGACGCCATTCAAGTTCCTCCATCGAGTATGCCGCAAGCTAAGCCCATATTGCACAGTTTCCAAAACGACACTGCCTTCCGCGCAGCGAAAGGCGGGGAAAATCCGGACAGATGCGGCGGCGGACCCAGACCGAAGCGGAACTCGCGGCACCCGGCCTGCGTTTGCTCATTGTGGGCAACTGAGGAGTCCGAATATGCCGGTGTTGTTGCTTTGGGCCGTCCCTGTCGTCATCGTTGTCGGCGGCGTCGGCTATTACCTGGTTCGTGCCGTGCACTAACCGATTTTCCGAGAGGGAGAGGCCCGAGCCGGCGAAAACTGGCCGGGTCTTTTCATCGCTTGGCGGCCGTAGCTTGCCCGACGCCTACTGCTTTTGCTCAGGATGAAGTGTTGCTTTTTGCGCCTGCAAATCTGCGATCAGGGCCTCAATCCGTTCGACCGTGACCTGATCGCCAATCGACAAGACCATTTGCCGGTAATGATCGATCTTTTTGTCAAGTTCGGCGCACTTACCGCACATGGTGACCCGTTTGAACCGCATGTCGAGGCATCCCCTATTGGATGCCTGTTGGTAGACTGCGGGATGGGAAATTTGTTCAATCAAGCCTGTTGTCAAAGTAGCCAACGATGGTTCCGCTGGGGAACCGAACGGGACGATTCACTTCGGTGACGTTAGCCCCCGGCGATCACACCCATGGACGCCCCCGGCCTGCATTAGGCGGGAGCACAACCGTCACCGATGAAAAGCCGGGGCGGTGCGGCGACGTCGGGACTGGAACCGGGTTGTGTGAAGGTGCCGGATGTTCCGGCGCGGCGGCCTTACTCGGGCCCGGGCTCCAGTTTCACCACGAAGCGCGCGCCGCACCAAAGCTCAATCGCTTGGCCAATGACTAACTGCCTGGCCCACTCGATGGCGTCGCGATCCTCGTCGCAGGAGCGTGCTTTGTAGTCGTTGAAATGGCCGTCCTGTCCAATGGTATAAGCCCGGTAGTCTGCCACGGTGTACGGACCTTATTTTGGCGGCGACAATCCTGGCGACGAGACCCATTCATTGATATGGGATGCGGTCTCTAGCTGGCTCGCCTTGCGCAATAGCTGTTCGCGCTCGCTCCCATAAGGCAGCTTCTCGGCCTCACGCCTGAAGGCTTCGGCCTGCTGGCGCCCCTTCTGTTCGGGTGATTGTTTTTTACTGCCCATCAACCCTCTCCCACTTCGCTAGGGCGTGTGCGACCGGCACCAATGGATGCCCAAGGGACGCTGCGGTGATGGCAAAGTTTAGAGCCGTTTGCTTTTGACAGTCTGCACGGTTTCCGACTCAAAACTTTAAGCGCGTCCCTCAACCAGACGATGTGCCGGACTTGTCGTCCACAACAAAGAACAAGAGGGTGGTCGCCCGGCTAGCCACGCTTGGCATTACTTTTGCGATAACCTTCTATTGGTTTCGTGCCTCAGCGGCGGGAAATTAGGACACTTTCAAATCAACTTAAGGACACAACCCAGGGGCGCGTTCCATCAGAGGAACGCCCCCCTGTAGTTGCTGTTCGCTTAGCGTTCGCGGGATTACATTCCTTGATTTATCTCAGGGTCGGTCGAACCTCAAATTAGGCCACTGCCAAATTTAAATTAGGCCACAAGGGGTTAAAGCAGGCCAGTACCCCCCGGCCAAAAGAACATATTGCGAACTTAGAACAAATAGGGTACATTGTTCCATCAACGCTCACCGGTTCGTGAGTTTGGTCGCCCGTTTGTCCCGCTAGCGAATCCCCGCCATAAGGAGCACGACCCATGTCCGCCACTGCCCTGCGTATCGTTGAAGGATCCTCCATGGACAAGACCAAGGCCCTGTCCGCCGCGCTCTCCCAGATCGAGCGGCAGTTCGGCAAGGGCTCGGTGATGAAGCTCGGCAAGAACGACCGCTCCATGGATGTCGAGACCATTTCCTCGGGCTCGCTCGGGCTCGATATCGCGCTCGGCGTCGGCGGCCTGCCGCGCGGCCGGGTGGTGGAAATTTACGGGCCGGAATCCTCCGGCAAGACCACGCTGGCGCTGCACACGGTGGCCGAGGGCCAGAAGAAGGGCGGCATCTGCGCCTTCATCGACGCCGAACACGCGCTCGATCCGGTCTATGCCCGAAAGCTCGGCGTCAATATCGACGAGCTTCTGATCTCGCAGCCCGACACCGGCGAGCAGGCGCTGGAAATCTGCGACACGCTGGTGCGCTCCGGCGCGGTCGACGTGCTGGTGATCAATTCGGTGGCGGCCTTGGTGCCGAAGGCCGAACTCGAAGGCGAGATGGGCGATTCGCTGCCCGGCCTGCAGGCGCGGCTGATGAGCCAGGCGCTGCGCAAGCTCACCGCCTCGATCAACAAGTCCAACACCATGGTGATCTTCATCAACCAGATCCGGATGAAGATCGGCGTGATGTACGGCTCGCCGGAAACCACCACCGGCGGCAACGCGCTGAAATTCTACGCCTCCGTCCGCCTCGACATCCGCCGCATCGGCGCCATCAAGGAGCGCGACGAGGTGGTCGGCAACACCACCCGCGTCAAGGTGGTGAAGAACAAGCTGGCGCCACCGTTCAAGCAGGTCGAGTTCGACATCATGTATGGCGAGGGCGTCTCCAAGATGGGGGAGATCCTCGACCTCGGCGTCAAGGCCGGCATCGTCGAGAAATCCGGCGCCTGGTTCTCCTATGACAGCCAAAGGCTCGGCCAGGGCCGCGAGAACGCAAAGGCGTTCCTCAAGGCCAACCCCGACATGACCGCGAAGATCGAGGCGGCGATCCGCCAGAACTCCGGCCTGATCGCCGAACAGATTCTGGCCGGCGCCCCCGAGCGCGACACCGACGGCGAAGAGCCGGCGGCCGCGGAGGAGTGATCGCCTGAAGCCAATCTTTCCGACGAGCGGGCGCTGAGGACGTTGAGTTGCCGACGTCTTCGGCCCGTTTTTGTCTGCGTATAGTCGGTGAGGCCCATGAACTCGTCTGATCCTGACCACGGACGACGTGGGGGCGGGAAGCCTCAGGGCGGCCGGTATCGCTGACATCGTGCTTCCGTTCGGCATTCGGTTCGTCTGGGGACCGCTGCCGTCCGATGCGAAGTTCGCAACGTTCCTGGAGCCGCGCTCGAGGAAACACGGCTCTCCGGGCTCTCACTGGCTGGATTTTGTCCGCCCGCTGCATCTCGGAGAAATAGAAGGAATAAACCTCGGATTGATCGACTTCTGCGAGCGGTGCGAGACGATCGAGTTATGGGTCGATCCGGAACCAAATGCACAACTGACGCTGATTTGGCTGCTGGACTATTTGCGCCATCACGGGAAGACCGCTTCGAAGCTGACGTTGGTCCAGGCGAACGTCCGCATCGGCGGTCACCCGCCGGAAGAAATTGCCGGATGGCGGCTACCGGCCGTCAAAATCCTGAACGATCATCTGGAAACAGCCAGTGCGGCCTGGCAGGCCTATCGAGCGCCGACGCCGCAGGACTGGTTCGACCTGCTATCAAGGGAATTGAGCGTCCTGCCGCAGCTTCGGCAGACCGTGCAGGAACTACTCGAAGAACTCCCCGGAGACGTGACAGCGCTTGGCGCGACGGAAATGCGGATGCTGGAGCTGGTATCGGCAGGTAACGCACGTCCGTTCGATGTCTTTCCCGGCCACAGGAAGCGCAACCAACGGCGTGTGTTCGGCTATTGGGAAGTCGGATCCCTGCTCGACGGGCTCGCTCGCTCTCCGGCACCCGCCGTGTCCGGCCTCGACGAGGGGCCGTTCACGCTGGAGATGCACGATGACGCCAATCGTTTCGAGCGATACAAACGCAGCAAGCTGAAGCTGACCGCGCTCGGCGAAGCTGTTCTGGCACGGACTGAAGATTTCAGCCGGCATAACCCGATCCATCGCTGGTGGGGCGGCACCGAATTGACCAATGACCGCCTGTGGCGCTGGGACCCGGCGAACCGCACTTTGATCGCACCTTAAGGAGATTCGCGTTTGCGCGTTCAGCTTGTAGGAAGGGTTTGAGCGCAGCGAAACCCGTCGCAATGCGACCGCAGATGCCGCGCTAAACCCATCGTACGACTGTTTTGGAAAGGAAGCGCGTTAGGCAGACCGAACAGTGCTGCAAAGCACGAGCCGATGGTGATGCACGATGAGAAGTTTTAATGCGGTCGCGATCGCGTTAGCGATGATTTTTTTCCTGAATTCAGTCAATCTCGGACTTGCGCAGGAAGACTGTATCAAGTGCGCCCAAAATTATTTTTATATATGCTCACAGAACCATGGTGAGTGCATTGAGGCCTGCAGCAGCATCGGAACTACCGATAAGAATGCGTGCCGGCGCAGATGCGCCGCGCGTAACGAGGGCTGCGGGAAAAGAGCTGCCTTGAAATGCGGGACATGTACACCAGAGCACTTCGCTATTCCCGCGCCTCGGCGTATTCAGTGACCGGTGGACACGGAGTGACCGTAGCGCCTATTTTATTTCGTCATTGCTGGGCCTGACCCGGCAATCCATCTTCTTCGACGGACTCTTCTAGATGGATGCGCGGGTCAAGCCCGCGCATGACGAGCGAATCACTCCGCCGCCTGCGCGTAGTCTTCCACCGGCGGGCAGGAGCACACCAGATTGCGGTCGCCATAGACGTTATCGACGCGTCCGACCGGCGACCAGTATTTGTCCGTGCGCGAGGTGCCGGCAGGGAAGCAGCCTTCGGCGCGGGAATAGGCGCGCGCCCACGCGTCGTCGGCGATGTCGTGCACGGTGTGCGGCGCGTGGCGGAGCGGCGAGGCCTCGACCTTGAAGCGGCCGTTTTCGATCTCGGCGATCTCGCGGCGGATCGCGATCATGGCCTCGCAGAAACGATCCAGCTCGGCCTTGGATTCGGACTCGGTCGGCTCGATCATCAGCGTGCCCGGCACCGGAAAGCTCATGGTCGGGGCGTGGAAGCCATAATCGATCAGCCGCTTTGCGATATCGTCGACGGTGACGCCGCTCGAGACTTTCAACGGGCGCGGATCGACGATGCATTCATGCGCGACGCGGCCCTTGGCGTTGCGATACAGCACCGGAAAATGCGCATCCAGCCTGGTCGCGATGTAATTGGCATTGAGGATTGCGATTTCGGTGGCGCGCCTCAGGCCTTCGCCGCCCATCATCAGAATGTAGATGTAGGAGATGGTCAGGATCGAGGACGAGCCGAACGGCGCCGCCGATACCGGCCCGACCGCCGGCGACTTCGTGTCGGTCCCGGGATGGCTGGTTGTAGGATGACTTGGCAGGAACGGTGCCAGATGGGCCTTGACGCCGATCGGCCCCATGCCCGGGCCGCCGCCGCCATGCGGAATGCAAAACGTCTTGTGCAGATTGAGATGGCTGACGTCGGCGCCGTAATCGCCGGGCCGCGACAGGCCCACCTGCGCGTTCATGTTGGCGCCGTCGAGATAGACCTGTCCGCCATGCTGGTGGACGATGTCGCAGATATCGCGGATATGCTCCTCGAATACGCCGTGGGTCGAGGGATAGGTGATCATGATCGCGGCGAGGTCTTTCGAATGTTTTTCGGCCTTGACGCGCAGATCATTAACGTCGACGTCGCCGCGCGCGTCGCAGGCGACCACCACGACCTCCATGCCGGCCATGCTGGCGGAGGCCGGATTGGTGCCGTGCGCCGACGAGGGGATAAGACATGCCTTTCGATGCGGCTCGCCGCGCGCGGCGTGATAGGCGCGGATCGCCAATAGCCCGGCATATTCGCCTTGCGCGCCGGAATTGGGCTGCAGCGAGATCGCGTCATAGCCTGTGATGTCGCACAGCCATTTCTCCAGGCGCTTGAACAGCGCGTGATAGCCTGCCGCCTGCTCGCGTGGCGCGAACGGGTGCAGCGAGGCGAATTCGGGCCAGGTCAGCGGAATCATCTCGGAGGTAGCGTTGAGCTTCATGGTGCAGGAGCCCAGCGGAATCATCGCGCGGTCGAGCGCGAGATCGCGGTCCGAGAGCCTGCGCATGTAGCGCAACAGCTCGGTCTCGGAGCGATGGGCGTGGAATACCGGATGGGTGAGGAACGCGCTTCCGCGCTTCAGTTCGGCAGGCAGCGCGTCCCGCACGCTGGCTTCGATATCGGCGTAAGCGAGGTTGCCGCCGAACGCGCGCCACACCGCCTCGACGATATCAGGCGTCGTGGTCTCGTCCAGCGCGATGCCGAGCGTGCGCTCGCCGATCCGCAGATTGATCTTTTCTGCCCGCGCGCGGGCGACGATCTCATTTTGCCTGGCGCCTGCATCCACCGTCACCGTGTCGAAGAACGCTTCCGACTGCGGCGCGAATCCAAGCTTGCGCAATCCCGCCGCCAGCACGCTGGTTCGGCGATGCACTGAACGAGCGATGTGGGTCAGTCCCTCCGGGCCGTGATAGACCGCATACATCGAGGCGATCACCGCCAGCAGCACCTGCGCGGTGCAGATGTTCGAGGTCGCCTTTTCGCGGCGGATATGCTGCTCGCGGGTCTGCAGCGCCAGCCGATAGGCCGGCTGGCCCCGGGAATCGATCGACAGCCCGACGATGCGCCCCGGCAGCGAGCGTTTTAGCGCATCGCGCACCGCCATATAGGCCGCGTGCGGCCCGCCATATCCCATCGGCACCCCAAAACGCTGCGCCGATCCGATCGCGATATCGGCGCCGAGCTCGCCGGGTGAAGAAATGAGCGTCAGCGCCAGCAAATCGGCGGCGACGATCGCAAGCGCGCCTTTTCCGTGCAGCGCGGCGATCGCGGGACGCAGGTCGCGCACCGCGCCGGAAGAGGCCGGATATTGCAGCAGCCCGCCGAACACCTCGGCCTTTTCGAGATCGGCAAGCGGATCGCCGACGATCAAATTCCACCCCAGGGGTTCGGCGCGGGTGCGCAGCACGGCAAGCGTCTGCGGATGCACCTCGCGGTCGACGAAGAACGCTTTTGCTTTTGACTGAGCGGCGCGCTCGGCCAGCGCCATTGCTTCCGCCGCCGCGGTCGCTTCATCAAGCAGCGAGGCGTTGGCGACATCGAGACCGGTCAGATCGCAGATCATGGTCTGGAAGTTGAACAAGGCCTCCAGCCGGCCCTGGCTGATCTCGGGCTGATACGGCGTGTAGGCGGTGTACCAGGCCGGGTTCTCCAGGATGTTGCGCTGGATCACCGCCGGCAGAATCGTCCCCGAATAGCCTTGCCCGATCAGCGAGGTGAACACCTGGTTCCGTGACGCCAGCTCGCGCATATGCGCCAGCGCTTCGGTTTCGCTCAAGGCGCGGCCGAGATCGAGCGGCGCCTTCTGCCGGATCGACGAGGGCAGGGTCTGTCCGATCAACTCGCTCAAGGTTTTGGCGCCCACGGTTTCCAGCATCGCGCGATACGTCGCGGGGCGAAGGGCCGATGTGGCGCCGCACGAAGGTGGTGGCGGCTTCGTCAGCGGGTTTGCGGTGCGCGGTCATGGGTTGTTCCTTTATTCGCCGTCATGCCCCGCGAAAGCGGGGCATCCAGTACGCCGTGACGTCAGTGATTGAACCGAGAAGCCGCGGCGTACTGGGTCGCCCGGTCGAGCCGGGCGATGACAGTCTTGGTGTGGCGGCTCTCATCGTCATCTCACGCCGTATGCTTCTGATACGCGGCCTCATCCATCAGGCCGCCGAGTTCGCCCTTGTCTGCGATCTTCAATTTGAAAAACCAGGCCTTGCCGGCGGCGTCGGAATTGACCAGCGCCGGTTCGGCTGTGATCGCGTCGTTGACTTCCACTACCTCGCCCGAAATCGGCGCGTAGACGTCGGACGCGGCCTTCACCGATTCGACCACGGCGGCGGCCTCCGCCTTCTTCAGGCTGCGGCCGACTTTCGGCAGTTCGACGAACACGACATCGCCGAGCTGCGACTGCGCATAATCGGTGATGCCGATGGTGGCGACGTCACCCTCGATGCGGAGCCATTCGTGGTCGGATGTGAACAGCGTCGTCATGCAAAATCCCTCTAGCGTTTGTAGGTATTGGGAACGAAGGGCATCGGCGCTATCCGCAGCGGCGCCCGCTGTCCGCGCAATTCGGCGAACACCAGGTCCCCTGGCGCGGCGTGCGACGACGGCAGATAGCCCATCGCGACCGGCGCATTGACGCTCGGTCCGAATCCGCCCGAGGTGACCGCGCCGATCTGCGCCGATGAAGCGGCATCTGCGAATAACGGCGCGCCTTCGCGCACCGGCGCACGGCCCTCGGGCCTCAATCCGACGCGGCGGCGCGGGGCGCCGTTCGCAAGCTCTGAAAGAATCCTGTCCGCGCCCGGAAAGCCGCCGGCGCGCACGCCGCCGTGGCGGCGGCTTTTTTGAATGGACCATTCCAGCGCAGCCTTCGACCGGCGTCGTCGTGGCGTCGATGTCGTGACCATAGAGGCAAAGTCCGGCCTCGAGCCGCAGGCTGTCGCGCGCGCCAAGGCCGATCGGCAGCACGTCGCTGTTTTCAAGCAACGCGCTGGCGAGCGCCTCGGCCTGTTCCGCCGGCACCGAAATCTCAAAGCCGTCCTCGCCGGTGTAGCCCGAGCGCGAGACGTAGCAATCGATGCCGTCGACGCGGCGCGGACCCGCGTCCATAAAGCGCATCGCGGGCGCGTCCGGGCACAGCTTTGCCAATGCGGTTTCCGCTTTCGGCCCCTGCAGCGCGATCAGCGCGCGATCGGCGAGCGACTCGATCACGCAAGTATCGGAGAGGCTGGCGCGCAGGTGCGCCTCGTCTTCGGCCTTGCAGGCGGCGTTGACCACCAGGAACAGGTGGCCGCCGAAATTCGCCACCATCAGATCGTCGAGAATGCCGCCCTGGCCGTTGGTAAACTGCGCGTAGCGCTGCCGGCCCGGGGCAACGCCAAGAATGTCTTGCGGCACCAGCCGCTCCAGCGCCAGGGCCGCATCCTCCACCTTGCCGGATTTCGCATGAAGCGCGATCTGGCCCATATGCGAAACGTCGAACAGGCCAATGCTGTTGCGGGTATGCAGGTGTTCCCTCAACACGCCGGGCGCGTATTGCACCGGCATGTCATAGCCCGCGAACGGCACCATCTTGCCGCCGCGCGCGACATGAAGCGCGTGCAAGGGAGTGCGTTTCAGCTGGGATTGCGGGGAAGATTGGTCGTCGCGCGCAAGCATCACGGGGCCCTCCCGGTTCCCGAGGACTAGCCCTCGAAAACCCACGGAAGCCCCATCTGTCGCTGTGCCTGAGAGTATTATCCCGTCGGCGGACGCGTCCGGGCCCTGGCCCGTTTGGCGTCTCTTTCCAGATGTTAACGAGTCACGCGGTCCGTTTGCCTGAGAGTTTCCGGGGCGGTTGCTCCTTCGGCGCCGGCGACTGGCCGATCTCTCCCGACGTGACTATCTCCTATACATAAGAGGAAATCACGGCCCCGCCAAGGCTGTCAACGCAGCGGCGAGAGCTATCAACGGGTCTTACGCGGCTGCGGCAAGCCCCTGATCTCCTGCACACTTTCTGGACAGTGCTGGCACCCCCGTTTAAAAGCGGTGCGCGAGACAGCCCGTCTGCGGCATTATCGTGGACGTTTCTCGGGCGCGATGGGACCAAAATGAGCGGCGTTAACGAGATCAGGTCGGCATTTCTGAACTATTTTGCTGCGAACGGCCACGAGATCGTGCCGTCGTCGCCGCTGGTGCCGCGCAATGACCCGACGCTGATGTTCACCAATGCCGGCATGGTGCAGTTCAAGAACGTCTTTACCGGGGTCGAGAAGCGTCCCTATCAGCGCGCCGTCACCTCGCAGAAATGCGTGCGCGCCGGCGGCAAGCACAACGATCTCGACAATGTCGGCTACACCGCCCGGCATCACACGTTTTTCGAGATGCTGGGCAATTTCTCGTTCGGCGACTATTTCAAGGACCGCGCCATCGAACTCGCCTGGAATCTGGTGACCAGGGAATTCGGCCTGCCGAAGGACAAGCTGACGGCCACCGTCTATGTCGACGACGACGAGGCGTTCAATCTCTGGAAGAAGATCGCCGGCCTGCCGGAGTCCCGCATCATCCGCATCGCGGGTTCCGACAATTTCTGGCAGATGGGCGACACCGGTCCCTGCGGGCCGTGCTCTGAAATCTTCTACGATCACGGCGACAAGATCTGGGGCGGACCTCCGGGTTCGCCGGAAGCGGAAGGCGACCGCTTCATCGAGATCTGGAATCTGGTGTTCATGCAGTTCGAGCAGCTCGAGGGCGGCGTTCGCAATCCGCTGCCGAAACCGTCGATCGACACCGGCGCCGGGCTTGAGCGTGTCGCGGCGGTGCTGCAGGGCAAGCACGACAATTACGAGATCGACCTGTTCGTTGCCCTGATCCGTGCCATCTCCGAGCTGACCGGCGCCGATCCGAACGGCGAGCAGAAGGCGTCGTTGCGCGTGATCGCCGATCATCTGCGCGCGACCTCATTCCTGATTGCCGACGGCGTATTGCCGTCGAACGAAGGCCGCGGCTATGTGCTGCGCCGGATCATGCGCCGCGCGATGCGCCATGCGCAATTGCTCGGCGCCAAAGAGCCGCTGATGCACCGTCTGGTGTGGGCGTTGGTGCGCGAGATGGGCCAGGCGTATCCTGAGTTGGTCCGCGCGGAAAACCTGATCGAGGAAACGCTGCGGCTGGAAGAGACACGCTTCCGCAAGACGCTGGAGCGCGGGCTGTCGATCCTCGACGAGAAGAGCAGCGGCCTGAAAAAGGGCGACATGTTCGACGGCGACACTGCCTTTACGCTGTACGACACCTATGGCTTTCCGCTCGATCTCACCCAGGATGCGCTGCGCAACCGCGGCATCAGTGTTGACGTTGCGTCCTTCACCGATGCGATGGACCGCCAGCGCGCGAAAGCGCGCGCGGCCTGGGCCGGCTCCGGCGATACCGCCAGCGAGGCCGTGTGGTTTCCCTTGCGCGAAAAGCTCGGCCCCACCGAATTTCTGGGCTACGAGACCGAAACCGCCGAAGGCGTGGTCGGTGCGCTGGTCAGGGACGGCAAGGAGGTCGGAAGCCTCAAGACGGGCGAGAGCGGCGCGATTGTTCTGAACCAGACGCCGTTTTATGCCGAGTCCGGCGGCCAGGTCGGCGATACCGGGCTGATGAGCGGCGAGGGCGTGCGGTTTCGCGTCACCGACACCCAGAAGAAGGCTGGCGATCTCTTCGTGCATCTCGGCACTGTCGAGCAGGGCACGGTGAAGCCGGGCACCGCGCTCTTGCTCGAAGTCGATCATGCCAGGCGTTCCTCGATCCGCGCCAATCATTCCGCGACGCATCTGCTGCACGAAGCCTTGCGGCAGGTGCTCGGCGATCACATCGCGCAGCGCGGCTCGCTGGTGGCGCCGGACCGGCTGCGCTTCGACTTCGTGCATCCGAAGCCGATCACGGCGGACGAGCTCGCCCGCATCGAGGATATCGCCAACGACGTGGTGCTGGAGAATGACGAGGTCACCACCCGCCTGATGGCGGTGGACGATGCCCGCGAAGCCGGCGCCCGTGCGCTGTTCGGCGAAAAATATGGCGACGAGGTGCGCGTGGTATCGATGGGCAAGGGCGCGCGGGCGCAGGGCAGCAACGCGCTTGGCTGGTCGGTGGAGCTGTGCGGCGGCACCCATGTTCGCCGCACCGGCGATATCGGCCTGATCTCGGTGACGAGCGAAAGCGCCGTTGCCGCAGGCGTGCGCCGCATCGAGGCACTGACCGGGCGCCATGCGCGAAAGCACGCCAACGATACCATGGCGCTGGCAAAAAACGCGGCGATGGAGCTGCGCACCTCGCTCGAGGAGATGCCGGCGCGCATCGCCTCGCTGATGGAAGAACGCAAGAAGCTCGAGCGCGACCTGTCGGATGCGCGCAAGAAGCTGGCGATGGGCGGCGGCGGCTCCGTTGCCGGCGGAACAGCGGCGGCTGCGAGCGGTGTGCGCGAGGTCGGAAACGTCAAGCTGATGGCGCGCTCGGTTGAAAACATCGAGATGAAGGACCTCAAGAGCCTCGCCGATGACGGCAAGAAGCAACTCGGCTCAGGCGTGGTCGCCATCGTCGGCGTCACCGGCGACGGCAAGGCCGGAGTGGTGGTCGGCGTCACCAGCGATCTCACCTCGCGCTTCAATGCCGTCGATCTGGCGCGCGTGGCCTCGCAAGTGCTCGGCGGCAAGGGCGGCGGCGGCCGGCCCGACATGGCGCAAGCCGGTGGGCCCGATGGCGCCAAGGCAGGGGCTGCGCTCTCGGCCATCGAAAAAGCGATGGCGAGCGCGTAAGTGCGGTGGCGATCCTCCCGCGCAAAAAGCGGCTGAACGACCCCGATCTGCGGGATCGCCTCTACGAACTGCTTGAACACGATCAGCTGCCTTCCTCCGTCGGCTCACGCTTCGCCCAGCTGATCGTCTGCATCATCATCATCGACGTGCTGGCGATGGTGCTGGCGTCCGTTCCGGAGTTCGACGTCCGTTTCGGGACGCTGTTCACCGCCGTCAAGGTCGGCGCGGCGATGGTGTTTGCGCTGGAATACGCCGCACGGCTCTGGAGCGTGGCCGGCCACTCGCCGCGGAAACTGTCGCCGTTGCAGGACCGCATCGAATATGCCCTCTCGAGCCTCGGCATCATCGATCTCCTGGCATTCTTGCCGGTGTCGATCGCGCTGGTCGCCGGTCAGCGCTCGCTGCTGGTGCTGTTCGGCGTGCTGCCGTTTTTCAAGCTGGTGCGTTATTCGCCTGCGATGCGTTCGCTGCTCGCCGCCCTTCATGCCGAGCGGCGAACGCTGATCGGCTGCCTGGTGATCCTGGCCGGCGCGGTGCTGGTGTTTGCCTCGCTGCTTCATGCCATCGAGCATGACGTTCAGCCCGAAAAGTTCGGCACCATTCCGCAAGCAATGTGGTGGGCGATCGTGACACTGGGCACCGTCGGCTATGGCGACGTCGTTCCGGTGACGCCGTTGGGCAAGGTGGTGTCGGTGTTCACCATCATCGGCGGGTTGACGATGATCGCGTTGCCGGTGGCGATCATCTCGACCGCGTTTGCCGATGAGGTCCGGCGGCGCGATTTCGTCGTCACCTGGGGCATGCTGGCGCGGGTGCCGCTGTTCTCGCATCTGAGCGCAACTGAAATCGCCGACATCATGCGGCTGCTGCGGGCCCGGACCATCGAGGCGGGCGAAGTTCTGGTACGGCGTGGCGACCCCGCGTCTTCGATGTATTTCATCACCGCGGGCGAGGTCGAGATCGAATTGCCGAACCAGCGGGTGCGGCTCTCGGACGGCACGTTCTTCGGAGAGATCGCGCTGCTGCACCGTACCAAGCGCAGCGGCACGGTGACGGCAACCCGCAAGACCAAGCTGCTCGCGCTCGATGCCCAGGATTTCCACGCGCTGATCGAACGCATGCCGGCGCTGGCTGCACACGTGCAAAAGACCGCGAAGGCGCGGCTCGCCGATACCGCGGCGGTGCAGAGGGGCGATATCGCCGCCGGTGAAATCGCACAGGCCGCGCAGGACGGCGAGGCCGCGGACGAATAGGACGGCACGCGCGAGCTGAGGGAGACCTCTTCGTCGATGAGACGATCACGGGATCGATCTATCCGTCGTCCCGACCGCGCCTTGCTTGCGCCACAACCCGCGCCGGATTGTGGCTTCGGACGGTCCGATGTGAGATACGAGGCCGGGCCGGCCGGCAATAGCGGCGCAACTGAAGTGCGAGGGGCAGCGCGGCACCGGTTCGGTCGCGTCCCACGAGTCATTTTTCTGCCGTACTGGATCAACATCATCCACAAGCGGTGAAGTTCAGTTGGTACGAGTTCCTCCACAGCAAATTCGCGGCGGGAATTTCGGACGGAGACCAAAAAATCCGGCAGCGGGGCGGGGATGGAAACGCTTTACGATTTGCTTGGGGCTCTTCCGAAGGATGATGCCGAAGGTCTCAGGACCGCCTTCCGTCAAGCCGTCAAAGGCGCGCACCCCGACCTCCATCCTGGCGATCCCGACGCGGCGCTGAAGTTCAGGGAGATCGTCCGCGCCAACGAAATCCTTGGCGATGTCGAGCAGCGGGCGGCCTATGACCATCTGCTTAATCTCGCGCGCCTGGAGCAGGAGCTGGCGTTCAAGCGCGCCGCTGCCGCGAGGATTCACAAGTTCGCCTCTGGCATCATGGCGGTTGCCGGAGCTTCGGTTGTGACCGTCGGTGGATATTTGCTGTTCATGCACATGTCGGTGGCATCGATGGCTCCGGCAAACCGGGTTGACGTCACGATGCGCGCACCGGCTGAGATCGCGGCTGTTGGCCCGGGGTCACCGGATGCGAACAACAAGCGTACATCGCTCACGAAACATGACGGTGCAAGCGTCCCCGATCCCGCGATCGCCGCCATGCCCCAGCCTGCTGCGCAGAATATCGCGGCGGCTAATGTCGGCCCGCCTCTCGACCTCGCCGCGACCAACGCCAGATCCCCGCGTGCGCGGAGGGCTTCCGCCCACCGCAAGCGCGACCTGAACGGCGGCAACATCTTCGATCACTTGCGAGAATTCGGCCGTGCCTTCGCTGACATCGAACCGGCGAAGCGGGTCGAAAAGCCAAGCCGTACCCAAATCCCCAGGGAGGGCCGGGAAACAGGGCGTTGATCCAGCCAGTATCGCGTCTTCGGTGGCGCCGGCGTCGCGACAGCGAACGGCCGCGCAGGATCCATCGCGAGAAGAAGGGTTGGCGACGGCACGGCTGCCCTGAAGCGTGACGTCTCGCCAGGCTTTGCCGGATCGATGGGCTATTTCGAATCCAGAAACGGCGCGACGACTTCGCGGGTTTCCTTGCTCGGCACGACGGGTACGATCTCGCAGGTCATGCCGAGCCCCTGGCAGTTCAGCACCCACACCGCGGGCTGGCGGCTGCGCAGGCCTATGCCGCCATCGCCTTGGTCAGGTTTTCCGCGACCTTGTCGAGGAAGCCGGTGGTCGACAGCCAGCGCTGGTCGGCGCCGACCAGTAGCGCCAGGTCCTTGGTCATGAAGCCGGCTTCGACGGTGTCGACGCAGACCTTCTCCAGCGTTGCGGCGAACTTCGCCAGCGCCTCGTTGTTGTCGAGCTTGGCGCGATGCGACAGCCCGCGGGTCCAGGCGAAGATCGAGGCGATCGAGTTGGTCGAGGTCTCCTTGCCCTTCTGATGCTCGCGGTAATGCCGCGTCACCGTGCCGTGGGCGGCCTCGGCTTCGACCGTCTTGCCGTCGGGCGTCATCAGCACCGAGGTCATCAGGCCGAGCGAGCCATAGCCTTGCGCGATGGTGTCGGACTGCACGTCGCCGTCATAGTTCTTGCAGGCCCAGACGTAGCCGCCCGACCATTTCATCGCCGCGGCGACCATGTCGTCGATCAGGCGATGTTCGTAGGTGATCTTCTTCTCGTCGAACTTGGCCTTGAATTCCTTGTCGAAGATCTCCTGGAAGATGTCCTTGAAGCGGCCGTCATAGGTCTTGAGGATGGTGTTCTTGGTCGAGAGATAGACCGAATAGCCCTTGGCCAGGCCCTGGTTGAACGAGGCGCGGGCGAAATCGGCGATGGAATCGTCGAGATTGTACATCGCCATCGCCACGCCGGCGCCGGGGGATTTGTAGACCTCCCGTTCGATCACCTTGCCGTCCTCGCCGGTGAATTTGATCGTCAGCGTGCCCTTGCCCGGAAACTTGAAGTCGGTGGCGCGGTACTGGTCGCCGAAGGCGTGACGGCCGATGATGATCGGCTTGGTCCAGCCCGGCACCAGCCGCGGCACGTTCCTGCAGATGATCGGCTCGCGGAACACCACGCCGCCGAGGATGTTGCGGATGGTGCCGTTCGGCGATTTCCACATTTCCTTCAGGCCGAATTCCTTCACCCGGGCCTCGTCGGGGGTGATGGTGGCGCATTTGACCCCGACCCCGACCTTCTTGATGGCGTTGGCGGCATCGACGGTGACCTGGTCGTTGGTCTTGTCGCGGTATTCCATCCCGAGGTCGAAATACATCAGCTCGATATCGAGGAACGGGTGGATCAGCTTGTCCTTGATGTATTTCCAGATGATCCGGGTCATCTCGTCGCCATCGAGTTCGACGACGGGCTTGGTCACCTTGATTTTTGCCATGGAGATCGGGCCTTTTTGGAACAGCGCGTTTCGGGACGAAGGGGGCAATGCTTCCGCGCTATAGCACCGCAAACGCAAAGGCGAAAGCTGGCGCGCTGAGGTTTCGCCGGAAAGTCAGAAAGTGTCGTCAAGCCGGTTATATTGCTTGAGAAAATGCCGCCCGACAGGCATCGAATATCGAGCCTCGGTGAGGCGTTGAAAGGGCTTCTTCGGAGCTTGATTCAAGCTCTTAAGAAGTTGAATCAGAAAGTGAAGTGAGATGTCCGGCTCGGGCACCGACAAGACCAAATCCGGCGTCAGCCTCGCCGGCCCCGTTGTCATCCTGGTCGAGCCGCAGCTCGGCGAGAACATCGGCATGGCCGCGCGCGCGATGGGCAATTTTGCGCTCTCGCGGCTGCGCATCGTCAATCCCCGCGACGGCTGGCCGAACCTCAGCGCCCAACGCGCCGCCGCCGGCGCCGACCATATTCTGGACCATGTCGAGCTGTTCGAGACGGTCGAACAGGCGGTCGCCGACTGCACGCTGTTGTTCGCCACCACCGCCCGCGCGCACGACCAGGCCAAGCCGGTGGTCGCCCCGGAGGTAGCCGCGCGCGAGATCGCGGCCGAGATCGCCGGCGGGGGTACCGTCGGCATCCTGTTTGGGCGCGAACGCTACGGCCTGCAGAACCAGGAGGTCGCGCTCGCGAACCGCATCGTCACCTTCCCGGTCAATCCCGGCTTCGCCTCGCTCAACCTGGCGCAGGCGGTGCTCTTGATCGGCTATGAATGGTTCAAGCTTGCGACGGACGCCGCATTGCCGTTCGCGATGCCCGAGCGCTCCGAGCCCGCCTCGCAGCATCAGATGCAGGCGTTCTTCGACAATCTGGTGCGCGAACTCGACAAGGTCGAATTCCTGCGGCCGAAGGAGAAGCGCGAGACCATGCTGGTCAATTTGCGCAACATCTTCACCCGCATGGAGCCGACCAAGCAGGACATGCATACGCTACACGGCGTCATCATGGCGATCGCCGAGGGGCGCAAGGGTCCGGCCAAGGGCGGGGTGCTCGATGGCGAACAGGCGACCAGGCTGCGCGCGTTGCTCGCCGAGCACGGCCAGGGCGCCATGCCGTCGGAAAGCGGCACGGTGCGCGGGCTCGCGCGGCTGTTGCGGCGAAATCCGACCGACGCCGAGCGCATGCTGTGGCGGGCGCTGACCACCGATCGCCGCTTCGCCGGGCAATTCAAACGACAGACGCCGGTCGGCCGCCACATCCCGGATTTTGTCTCCTTTGTGCACAGGATAGCGATCGAACTGATCAATCGCGATGAGACCGAGACGATCGCAAAAGACCGCGCCGCGCGGCAGTCGTGGCTCGAGGCGCGCGGCTACCGGGTGGTCGACATGCGTGTCGGTGACGTCGAGGGCGACCTGGCCAAAGAACTCGACCGGCTTGAATCCGCTCTCCTCGATCGACGCTGAGAGGCCGGCTGCCTAAAATTACGGCAGGCCTGCTACTTTGTAGGCTCGCTGCATACACTTTCCGGCACGAGCGAACCGACAAGCGGCTTTCATGCGACCTGACCGCAGCCGCAACAGCGCTTGCGCCTTTCTGCCAATACCCTGCGTCATGGCACGGCGATTGCACTTTTTGGAGGCGTCGACACGCCGCCGACAGGGAGCAATTGATGTCCACCTTCGACAACCCGTTCGATCCCGATCGCCGCCTTCGCTCCAATGCTTGCAGCTGCGGCCGGCATGTCAGCCAGGCCGAGCATGAGGCGGCGGCGCAACTGCAGATCCAGGCCTCGCTCGAGAGCGAGCAAAAGCGCTACGAAGGCGTGGTCGCCTCCGCCGTGATGCGGGCGATGTTTCCGCGCGATGCCGCGCGCCGCGCATTCCTGAAATCGGTCGGCGCTGCGACCACTGTCGCCGCGCTATCGCAATTTTTTCCGCTGAGAACCGCGACCGAAGCATTTGCGCAAGGCGGCCCGCTGGAGAAGAAGGACCTCAAGGTCGGCTTCATCCCGATCACCTGCGCGACCCCGATCATCATGGCGGCGCCGATGGGGTTTTACGCCAAGAACGGCCTCAACGTCGAAATCATCAAGACCGCCGGCTGGGCGGTGATTCGCGACAAGACCATCAACAAGGAATACGACGCCGCCCACATGCTCTCCCCGATGCCGCTCGCCATCACCATGGGCGCGGGCTCCAATCCGCTGCCCTACACCATGCCGGCGGTCGAGAACATCAACGGCCAGGCGATCACGCTCGCGGTCAAGCACAAGGACAAGCGCGATCCCAAGGACTGGAGGGGTTTTAAGTTCGCGGTGCCCTTCGATTACTCGATGCATAATTACCTGCTGCGCTATTATCTCGCCGAGCACGGCCTCGACCCGGATGTCGACGTGCAGATCCGCGCGGTGCCGCCGCCGGAAATGGTCGCCAATCTGCGCGCCGACAACATCGATGGCTTCCTGGGGCCGGACCCGATGAACCAGCGCGCGGTCTATGACGGCGTCGGCTTCATCCACATTCTGACCAAGGATATCTGGGAGGGGCATCCCTGCTGCGCCTTCGCGGCATCCAAGGAGTTCGTCACGGCGATGCCGAATACCTATGGCGCGCTGCTCAAATCGATCATCGAGGCCACCGCGTACGCGCACAAGGCGGAGAACCGCAAGCAGATCGCGGAAGCGATCGCGCCGGCGAATTATCTGAACCAGCCGCAGATCGTATTGGAGCAGATTCTCACCGGCACGTTCGCCGACGGGTTGGGCAATGTCGTGACCCAGCCGAACCGCGTCGATTTCGATCCGTTCCCGTGGCAGTCGTTTGCGATCTGGATCATGACCCAGATGAAGCGCTGGGGCCAGATCAAGGGCGATCTGGATTACGCGGGGATCGCCGCGCAGGTCTATCTCGCCACCGATGCCACCAAGCTGATGACCGAGGCCGGGCTGACGCCGCCGACTTCGACCAGCAAGAGCTTTGTGGTGATGGGCAAGACCTTCGACCCGGCGAAGCCTGAAGACTATCTCAACAGCTTCAAGATCAGGAAGGCGTCGTGAGCGCGGTGGTGCGAATTCAGCTGGACCTGTCGTCCCGGCGAACGCCGGGACCCATAGCCAAGACTTCTCGTTGCGGCACCCGGGCAGACACCTTCGGCAACAAGTAGTGCCGCTGGTTATGGGTCCCGGCGTTCGCCGGGACGACTGGCTGAGGGGTCATACCCCATGACCTCCTCGCTTCGCTTTCGCGCGGCGATCGTGTCGATCGCGCTGTTCCTTGCCTTTATCGGCATCTGGCATATCGCCACGCGCGGCACTGGCACGGTCGCCACGATGTCCCCGGAATACGCCAAGCTGATGGGTCTGACCGCGACCCAGGGCAAGTCGGCGATGCCGGGTCCGCTCGATGTCGGCGCGAAGTTGTGGGACCACATCAAGCGGCCGTTCTACGACAACGGGCCGAACGACAAGGGCCTCGGCATCCAGCTCGGCTATTCGATCGCGCGCGTCGGGCTCGGCTATTTGCTCGCGGTGCTGATTGCGATCCCGCTCGGCTTCCTGATCGGGATGTCGCCCTTGATCAATCGGGCGCTCGATCCGTTCATCCAGATCCTGAAACCGATCTCGCCGCTCGCCTGGATGCCGCTCGCGCTCTACACCATCAAGGATTCCGGGCTGTCGGCGATCTTCGTGATCTTCATCTGCTCGGTCTGGCCGATGCTGCTCAATACAGCGTTCGGAGTAGCGGCGGTGCGCAAGGAATGGATCAACGTCGCGCGCACGCTTGAGGTCGGCACCGTCAGGCGCGCCTTCACGGTGATCCTGCCGGCGGCGGCCCCGACCATCCTCACGGGCATGCGCATTTCGATCGGCATCGCGTGGCTGGTGATCGTCGCCGCCGAGATGCTGGTCGGCGGCACCGGCATTGGCTACTTCGTCTGGAACGAGTGGAACAACCTGTCGATCACCAATGTCATCATCGCCATTCTGGTGATCGGCGTGGTCGGCATGCTGCTCGATCAGATCCTCGCTCGCTTCACGCGCATGGTCACGTTCCCGGAGTGAGCTTTCATGAACGGCAAAAGCATCGCTGTGCTTTCACCTCTCCCCGCGTGCGGGGAGAGGTCGGATTGCGCGCGTCAGCGCGCGATCCGGGTGAGGGGGACTCACGACGAGCTTTGCCTATCGAGAGAGCCCCTCACCCCAACCCTCTCCCCGCGAAGAGCGGGGAAAGGGAGCCGACCTCCTTCGTGGAGGCTTCGAGCATGAGCTCGGAAAAGTTCATCTCCATCGAGGGGATCGCAAAACGCTATCCGGGCGCCGATGGCGGGGCGATCGCGGTGTTCGAAGATCTCTGGCTTTCGATGGCGCGCGGCGAGTTCGGCTGCGTGATCGGGCACTCCGGCTGCGGCAAGACCACGGTGCTGAACATTCTGGCAGGCCTCGACCAGCCGAGCGATGGCGCCGTCATCGTCGACAAGCAAGCGATCGAAGGCACCAGCCTCGACCGCGCCGTGATTTTCCAGAGCCACGCTTTGCTGCCGTGGCGCACCGTGCTCGGCAACGTCGCCTATGCCGTGACATCGAAATGGCGGGATTGGGACCGCGCCAGGGTCAAGGCGCACGCGCAAACCTTCATCGATCTGGTGGGCTTGACCGGCGCCGAGCACAAGCGTCCCTCAGAGCTCTCCGGCGGCATGAAGCAGCGTGTCGGCATTGCCCGCGCGCTTTCGATCACGCCAAAAATCATGCTGATGGACGAGCCGTTCTCGGCGCTCGACGCGCTGACCCGCGGCACGCTGCAGGATGAAGTGCGCCGCATTTGTCTGGAGACCGGGCAGACCGCGTTCATGATCACCCACGACGTCGACGAGGCGATCTATCTCGCCGACAAGATTTTCCTGATGACCAATGGCCCCGGAGCTGTGCTGGCCGAAATCGTGGAAAATCCGCTGCCGAAGGATCGCGGCCGCGTCGACCTGCACCGGCATCCCTATTACTACGCGGTGCGCAACCATATCGTCGATTTTCTGGTCAGCCGCAGCAAGACTTTCGCGACCGATGTGCCCGATCACGATCCGCGCAGCGTGCCGGTGGTGCGGATCGGTTTGAGCGAGCCGACCATCGTTGCTGCGCCACGAACAGTCGAAACCAGTTCTGCGCAAGCATTTGCGCGCTAGCGTTCATCAGGGAGACGACACATGAAGCGATCCGACCTCACCGAAAAGCTGCTCGACATCAAGCGCGACAACGGCTGGAGCTGGAAATACATCTGCGAAAAGATCGGCGGCTACTCCGAAGTGCTGATCGTCGGCGCCATCCTCGGGCAGATGAAATTGACAAAACCGCAAGCCGCCAATGCCGGCGAGCTGTTCGGGCTGTCCAAATCCGAGGTGGCGATGCTCAATGAGACGCCGATGCGCGGCGAGGGCGTGCCGATGCCGCCCACCGATCCCTTGATCTATCGCTTCTACGAACTGGTGATGGTCAACGGTCCCGCCTGGAAGGCGCTGATCGAGGAGGAATTTGGCGACGGCATCATGTCGGCGATCGATTTCGACATGGTCATGGAGCGCCTGCCCAATCCCAAGGGCGACCGGGTCAAGATCACGATGTCGGGCAAATTCCTGCCCTACAAATATTACGGCGCCAGCGGCAACGTGCCGGAATATGGCTTCAAGGAGGGGTGACGGGTCTCCCGTCGCACGGCGACGGAAACGTCATTCCTGGTGAGGAGCGCGACGCGACGCGTCTCGGAATCATCGAGATGCTTGGCTCATCCTTCGAGATTCCGGGTCTGGTCCAACGCGACGCTCCTCGGAATGACGGGCTCGCCCTCACGTCCCCGCTTTCACCTGCGCAATGGCCTGCGCCATCAGCTCGTCCATCTTGACACGGATCTCCGATTCGGACGGGGCCATGCCCTTGGCGGCGAGATCGTCCATCACCTTGCGAACCACCTCGTCGTGGCCGGGGCCCTGGAAGTCGGCGGCGACGACGGTCCTGGCGTAGTCATTGGCGGCCTCGCCCGACAGTCCGAGCTTTTCCGCCACCCATAGTCCGAGCAGCCGGTCGCGGCGCGCCTCGGCCTTGAACTTCAACTCCTCGTCGTGCACGAACTTGTTCTCGAAACCCTCTTCGCGCTTATCGAATGTGGTCATGGCCCAAGGTTCCGATCTGTCCAAATGGTGACGGCGGCCTCGTTGCGGCAGCCTTGCTGCGCGCCTAGATAACTGGAGAAAGTAGCTAAAACAACGCCCTTAAAGTCGCAGCGAAGCGGGTAAAACTCGGCCCCGAGGGACCGGATCGATTGTGCTGGGTAGGCCAATCGGATAGGTTGGATTCCGGGCCCGGTTCCTGTTCTGTTTCCCGTTCCTGGCCTTCACGGCAGCTCCGTCGTGGGTCCCAATCCTTTGTCATCCGGAGCACACCAAATTCATGGATTTCAACAACACACGGTACATCCCAATGAGCCGTCGACGCCGCATTTATGAAGGCAAGGCCAAGGTTCTCTATGAAGGACCGGAGCCGGGAACCCTGATCCAGCACTTCAAGGACGATGCGACCGCGTTCAATGCCAAGAAACACCAGGTGATCGAGGGCAAGGGCGTCCTCAACAACCGGATTTCGGAGTACCTGTTTCAGCATCTCAACGACATCGGGGTGCCCACCCATTTCATCCGCCGCCTCAACATGCGCGAACAACTGATTCGCGAGGTCGAGATCGTGCCGCTGGAGGTGGTGGTGCGGAATGTGGCGGCGGGATCGCTGTCGCAGCGGCTCGGCATCGAGGAAGGTACCCAGCTGCCGCGCTCGATCATCGAATTCTACTACAAGAACGACCAGCTCAACGACCCCATGGTCTCCGAGGAGCATATCACCGCGTTCGGCTGGGCGACGCCGCAGGAAATCGACGACATCATGGCGCTGGCGATCCGCGTCAACGACTTCCTCACCGGGCTGTTTCTGGGGATCGGCATCCGCCTGGTCGATTTCAAGATGGAATGCGGCCGCTTGTTCGAGAACGAGATGATGCGAATCATCGTCGCCGACGAGATTTCCCCCGATTCGTGCCGGCTATGGGACATCAAGTCGAACGAGAAGCTCGACAAGGATCGTTTTCGCCGCGATCTCGGCGGCCTCCTGGAGGCGTACACGGAGGTTGCAAAACGGCTGGGCATCCTGATGGAGAACGAACGGCCCGCGGGTTCCGGTCCGGTGCTGGTGAAGAGCTGAGGCTTGGTCCGTGAAAGCGCGTGTCACCGTTACGCTGAAATCAGGCATTCTTGATCCCCAGGGCAAGGCCATCGAAGGCGCGCTGAAGTCGCTCGGCGTCGATGGCATCGCCAGCGTGCGCCAGGGCAAGGTGTTCGACATCGAACTCTCGGGCTCCGACAAGGCCAAGGCCGAGGCGGCGCTGAAGGATGCCGCCGACAAGCTGCTGGCCAACACGGTGATCGAGAATTACCGGGTCGAGGTTTTGAGCTAGGCACTCCTGCTGATGAAATCCGCCGTTCTCGTCTTTCCCGGAATCAATCGCGAGCGCGACATGGCGCGCGCGCTGCGGCTGGCGTCGGGTCATGAACCCGCGATGGTCTGGCACGCCGAGACCTCGCTGCCGAAGGGCACCGATCTCGTGGTGGTGCCCGGCGGATTTTCCTATGGCGATTACTTGCGCTGCGGCGCCATCGCCGCGCGCGCGCCTATCATGGACGCGGTGCGCGCCTTTGCTTCCGGCGGCGGCCTCGTGCTCGGCGTCTGCAACGGCTTTCAGATTCTCTGCGAGTCAGGCCTGTTGCCCGGCGTGCTGATGCGCAATGCGCGATTGAAATTCATCTGCCATGACGTGCATCTGCGGGTCGAACGATCCGACACGCCGTTCACGCGCGGCTACAACGCCGGGCAGGTCATTCGCGTACCCGTCGCCCATGGCGAGGGCAATTACGAGGCCGACGAAGAGACGCTGAAGCGGCTCGAGGGCGACGGGCGGGTGCTCTATCGCTACTGCTCGCCTGAGGGCGTGGTCGACGAGCGCTCCAACGTCAACGGCGCCGCGCAATCGATCGCCGGCATCGTCAACGAGCGCGGCAACGTGCTCGGCATGATGCCGCATCCGGAAAACCACGTCGAAGACATCATGGGCTGCACCGACGGCCGCGGCCTGTTCGCAGGGCTGGTGGCGCATCTGGAGCGCGCGGCGTGAGGGCTCTAGTTCGGCGGCTATCCAGAATTGCCGCCGCCTGGGCGCTCGTTGTTTATGCCGGCGCCGCGCTCGCACAGGACTATCCAAAACGCCCGATCACCATGATCGTGCCGTTCGCGGCCGGCGGTACCTCGGATGTCATCGCGCGCACTGTCGCCGAGCAGATGAGCGCGAGCCTCGGGCAGCCGATCGTGATCGAGAATGTCGCCGGCGCCGGCGGCTCGACCGCGCTGGCGCGTGCCGCGCGGGCCGAGCCTGACGGCTACACCATCGCGATCGGCAATGCCGGCACCAATGCCGCCGCTTACACGATCTATCCGATGCTGCCGTTCAAGCCCGACGCGTTCGCACCCGTCGCCATGGTGGCAAAGACCTTCGGCATCGTCGCGCTGCGCAAGGATTTTCCCGCCAAAAACCTGCAGGAATTCATCGCCTACGCCAAAAGCAATCCCGGCAAGATCAACCTCGGCCACGCCGGCGTCGGCTCCTCGAATTTCCTGATCTGCAAGAGTTTTGTCCAGGCGGCGGGGATCGAAGTGACGCTGGTCGGCTATCGCGGCGCGGCGCCGGCGCTGACCGACGCGATCGGCGGGCAGATCGACGGCGTCTGCGATGCCGCCGCTTCGGTCTCGCAGTCGATCGACGACAAACTGGTGAGGGGGCTGGTGGTCGGCTCAACCGTGCGGCTGGCGACGCTGCCGGATTTGCCGACGTCAGCGGAAGCTGGCCTTCCCGAATTCGAGGCGCAGGGCTGGAATGGCTTGTTCGCGCCCAAGGGGACGCCGCCTGAGATCGTCGCCAAGCTGAACGCCGCGGCGCGAGCGGCGGTGGAAAGCGAGCACGTCAAGAAGCGGTTCGCCGATTTGTCGACGGTTGCACCCGATGCCAACGAGCATACGCCGGAAGTGCTTCAGCAACTGGTGACGCGCGACGTCGAAAAATACCGCAAGCTGCTTGAGGAGAAGAAGTAGCTGCGGTGCTACTTGCCCTCGTTGCCAGCGGCTTGGCGGCATTCCCCGCTTGACCCGTTTGAGGGTCCCGGAAAATGTGAACAGCGAGCGCTCGCCGGATTTCAACACGCCGCGCAGAAAGATCATCGAGCCGCCGGCGCGCATGATTTCACCTGTCCCCTCGACCAGTTCGCCCTCGCGTGCGGCATCGAGAAATTCGCAGGCGAATGACACGGTCACGCCCGGGCCCTGCAGCACCGGCGCGGCCATGGCGAACAGGCAATAGTCCGCGAACGCCATGAAGCAACCGCCATGGACGTTGCGCATGCCGTTGAGATGTTTGTTCTCGACCCGGAAGGCGCAGTGGATGCGCCCCTGGTCGTCCATCCGGTGGTAGAACGGCCCGTTGAGCGTTTCAAAATTGTCGCGGCTCCAGGTCCGCCAGCCGGCGAATTCGCCCTCTGTTTCGACATGCAAATCGGGGCGGTTGAGGAATGCGCTTTTGGTCAGGTCGTCCACGCGATCAGGCCTTCATTTGAGCAATTCAGTCCTTAAATCCGATCCATCCCCGGCGGGCAAACCTCGAACTTGCATAGGGCGTCCGCAAAGCTTTGGACAGCGGGAAATTACGCCATAAAAGGCCTTTTCCGGCTGATCCGATCTCCCTAATAAGAGACCTTCATCGTCCAAGAGCCTCATGAACCAGCCTCAAATCACCCCCGAACTCGTCGCCAGCCACGGGCTGAAGCCGGATGAGTATGAGCGCATTTTGAAGCTGATCGGGCGGGTGCCGAGTTTCACCGAGCTCGGGATTTTCTCGGCGATGTGGAACGAGCACTGCTCGTACAAGTCGTCGCGGCTGCATCTGCGCGGGTTGCCGACCAAAGCGCCCTGGGTGATCCAGGGGCCGGGCGAGAACGCCGGCGTCATCGATATCGGCGACGGCCAGGCGGTCGTGTTCAAGATGGAGAGCCACAACCATCCGAGCTACATCGAGCCGTATCAGGGCGCGACCACCGGCGTCGGCGGCATTTTGCGCGACGTTTTCACGATGGGCGCACGTCCCATTGCCTGCCTCAATGCGCTGAGTTTCGGCGCGCCGGAGCATCCCAGAACCCGGCATCTCGTGTCCGGCGTCGTCGCCGGCATCGGCGGCTACGGCAATTCGTTTGGCGTGCCGACGGTGGGCGGGCAGGTGCGTTTCCACACCCGCTATGACGGCAACATTCTGGTCAACGCGATGGCGGTCGGTCTCGCCGAAACCGACAAGATCTTCTATGCGGCGGCCTCCGGCGTCAACATGCCGATCGTCTATCTCGGCTCCAAGACCGGCCGCGACGGCATTCACGGCGCCTCGATGGCCTCGGCCGAATTCGACGACGACTCCGCCGAGAAGCGGCCGACCGTGCAGGTCGGCGATCCCTTCGCGGAAAAGCTGCTGCTGGAAGCCTGCCTCGAAATCATGGAAGCCGATTGCGTGATCGCGATCCAGGACATGGGCGCGGCGGGCCTGACCTGCTCGGCGGTCGAAATGGGCGCCAAGGGCGATCTCGGCGTCGATCTTGATCTCGATGCGGTGCCGACGCGCGAAACCGGCATGAGCGCCTACGAGATGATGCTGTCGGAAAGCCAGGAGCGCATGCTCATGGTGCTCAAGCCTGAAAAGGAGAAGGAGGCCGAAGCGATCTTCCGCAAATGGGGGCTGGATTTTGCCGTCGTCGGCTACACCACGCCGAGCAAGCGCTTTGTCGTCAAGCACGGCGGCGACGTCATGGCCGACCTGCCGATCAAGGAATTGGGCGACGAAGCGCCGCTCTACGACCGGCCGCATGTGCCGTCGCCGAAGTTGCCGGTGATCCATGCGCGCGACATCGCCGCGCCGGTCGGAATCTTATCTGCCCTGGAGAAGCTGATCGCCACGCCGGAGCTTTGCTCCAAACGCTGGGTGTGGGAGCAGTACGACCACGTCATTTTGGGCAATACCGTGCAGCGTCCCGGCGGCGATGCAGCAGTGGTGCGGGTGCAGGACGGGCCGAAGGGGTTAGCGCTGACGGTGGACGTCACGCCGCGTTACTGCGAGGCGGATCCGTTCGAGGGCGGCAAGCAGGCGGTGGCCGAGGCCTGGCGCAATATCACGGCGGTCGGCGGGCGGCCGCTGGCCATCACCGACAATCTCAATTTCGGCAATCCGGAGCGGCCGGAGATCATGGGCCAGTTCGTCGGCTGCCTGAAGGGCATCGCGGAAGCCTGCCGTGCGCTCGATTTCCCGGTCGTGTCCGGCAACGTCTCGCTCTACAACGAAACCAATGGCCGCGGCATCCTGCCGACGCCTTCGATCGGCGGCGTCGGGCTGCTCGACGATTTCACCAAATCCGCGACGCTCGCATTCAAGGACGAGGACGAGGCGATCCTCTTGATCGGCGAAACCCATGGCTGGCTCGGTCAGTCGGTTTATCTGCGCGAGATCTGCGGCCGCGAAGAGGGCGCGCCGCCGCCGGTCGATCTCGCCGCGGAGAAGCGCAACGGCTGCGTGGTGCGCGGCATGATCCATGCCGGCACTGCGACGGCGGCGCACGATGTCTCCGATGGCGGCCTCTTGGTTGCGTTGGCGGAGATGGCCATCGCAGGCGGAATCGGCGCGCGGCTGGAGGCGGCGCCGGCGGAGATCGTGCCGCACGCCTACTGGTTCGGCGAAGATCAGGCGCGTTACATCGTGACGGTGCCGGCGGCGGAGGCCGGCCGGGTGCTGGCGAAGATGAAGGGCGCCGGCGTGCCGTGCGCGCGCATCGGCACCACCGGCGGCGACGCCATTGCGGTCGCCGGAGAACCGCCGGTGTCGATCGAAACGCTCAACACCGCGTTCGAGAGCTGGCTGCCGTCCTATATGAACGGCAAGGCTTCCTAAAGCACCTTCTTCGCGCCCGGAATCTGCCGCAACGCGCGCGTCAGCGCCCAGCTGAACGCGACCGTCAGCACGAATACGATGGGTGCTTTCACGGTCGCCGGCACATTGAAGTCGAACAGCCAATACTGCAGCCACAGCGCGATCGGGTAGTGCACCAGGAACATGCCGTAGGCATCAGCCTGCATCGGATCGAGTACGCTCCTGCCTGATTGGGCGAACCTCAGGAAATAGGCCAGGATCAGGAACAGGATGGCCACACTGAAGACCGTGAAGCAGACGGCATAGCTCCCCTCGTACCAGTTCGGCAACGGCGACGGATTCCCCAGATTTTCGCGCTTGATGGAGATCAGCACCCACATGAGGTAATACGGAACGATCGTCAGTATCATCCAATCCCAGCTGACCTTCGCCATCCGGCCGTCCGCCGCCAACAACCCGCGATCCAGATACTGGACGCCAATACCGGCGCCGAAAAAGAAGTAGGTGGCGTAGAGCATCACGCGCCCGTGCTGGACCGAGAACGGCCCGAACTCGAACCAGCTGCTTGGTCCGTAGTACATCAGCCCGGGAATGTAGAACGCGGCGGTGACGGCAAGCATGACCGCGAAGAACACCGCGGGCCGACGGCGACCGTGCAGCGAGAGGCGATTGATCGGATCGAGCATGTTGGGTGACAGCCGATACAGGAGGCAGGCAACCACGTCGAAGGCGAGCAAGACCCAAAGGAACCAGATCGGTCCGCTCGGCCACGGGCCTTTCGTGATCGTGGTCCACCAGAATTCCGAAAAGCCGATTTCGGGATGCTGCCGCAGCGAGATGGCGTAATAGGCGAGCGGAATGACCGTGAACGCGCAGATCACGAATGGCAGGCCAAGCCGTAGCAGGCGATCCGACAAATAGTTCAGCGGTCCCTTCCGGGCGATGCCCGGCCAGACGAACAGGCCCGACAGGAAAAAGAACATCGCCATGAAGAAACTGTCGGTGGCGAGCACGATCATGTCGAAGCCGAAGAATTCCTTCGGGTCGGTGTGACCGTAATACGTATAGGGGATGACGGCGTGGTGCAGCAGCACCACCAGCGTCAGAAAGGTGCGGGCGCGGTCGAGCGACAGGTTGCGCGCCTTGACCTTCGGCGCGGCCCGAACTTCCGCGGTCGCCGCGGATGATGAAATCGAGGTCATGCGTGCCCCCGGCAGGGTGATCGTCTCAGATGTTGCCGTCGGGAACCTGATTCAGCAAGGCCCCAAATCCCGGTTCAGCCTACAGGACCGCCCCGGAGCTTCGCCAAGCGACCCTTGCCGGCGACAATCCTCGGAAAAAGTCCGCCAAATAGCTGATCCCGGTCAACGGTGGTGAACAAACGCCGCCCATCTATCCCCATTACCGGAACCAGTCCCCTTGCTCGAAAGTTAGATCGGCGATTTCGCAGGAGACGCGACCCGATGGGTCGCAAAGGCTTGAGGAGTGGGCGATGACAATTCTGAGATGGGCGCTGTTCTTCTTCCTGATCTCGATCGTTGCCGGCGTTCTCGGCTTCACCGGCATATCGGCCGCAACAGCGGATATCGCCCGCTTCCTGTTCTATGTCTTCGTCGTGATCTTCCTGGTGCTGCTGATCCTGGGGCTAACGATCTTCAGGGTGTGAGGCAGCCGCAGCCCGGATGAGCGAAGCGACATCCGGGAATGTGACGGCGACCCGGATTTCACTTCGCTCATCCGGGCTACGATCATTTGGCCCTCAAGCCAGCTCCTCGATCTTGACCTTGTCCGGATAGAACGCCAGATGGCCGGTGATTTCCGCCATCGCCGGAAACGGCGTCTCGTAGGTCCAGATCGCATTTTCGAGGGTCTTGCCGTCGGCATTGATGCTGAAATAATTCGCATCCCCCTTGTAGGGGCAGTGCGTCACCCGGTCGGTACGCGCCAGTAGCGCCATGTTGGCGTCCGTGCGCGGCACATACTGCACCGCCGGATAGCTCGCTTCCTTCAGCGTCAGGGCCTGGGTGGTGTCGGCAATGACGACGCCGCCGGCGGAGACGCGGACGCGTTTCGGGTTCGCGGTAATGGTGATCGGGTGGTCGGGACCGGGGAGTTTCATGGTCGTCAGCCTCTTTCGGTCAGCCCGTTGTGATCGTACGGGTACGATCCAGCGGCTTTGCAGGGATCGGATCGGGAATATAGTGCGAAACGCGTGACGTAGAAGGGTGTCCGCGCTAAGTTCGGGCGCCGCCAGGGCCGTGAGCCGGCGGCGATTCGAAAACGCCGAATGGAGAAAACGGGATGCCGATGGACGCCCGCGATATCGAATCGATGATCAAGGCGGCGATACCCGACGCCGAGGTGACGATCCGCGATCTGGCCGGCGATGGCGACCACTATGCGGCGACCGTGATCTCGGAGTCGTTCCGCGGCAAATCCCGCGTCCAGCAGCACCAGATCGTCTATCAATCGCTGCAAGGCCAGATGGGCGGCGTGCTGCACGCGCTGGCGCTGCAGACCGGGGTGCCTGGCGGACCCGGGGTGCCGGAGGGAAGCTAGGTCCGGCGGGGCAGGGGGCGCCATGGCGGCGGGACAATCAACGCGGCGCGCTGTTTCGCCTAATCGTGCCGAACCAGCACAGCCGCGTCACCTATGCCGAGCTGTTCTTCGACCTGGTGTTCGTCTTCGCGGTCACGCAGATATCGCACACGCTGCTCGGCCGCTTCACGCCACTCGGGGCGCTGCAGACGACACTGCTGTTTCTGGCGGTCTGGTGGGTGTGGGTCTACACCTCCTGGATCACCAACTGGCTCAATCCTGAACTGACGCCGGTCCGGGTCCTGCTGTTCGTGCTGATGCTCGGCGGGCTCGTGCTCTCGACCTCGATTCCAAAAGCGTTCGAATCCCGGGGATTGTGGTTCGCGGTTGCCTACGCGGCGATGCAGGTCGGCCGCACGGTCTTTCTGCTGGTCTCGACACCGCCCAACCGAACATTGGCCCGTATGAATGCGGTCCGCATTCTGGTCTGGCTGTCGATGTCGGCGATCTTCTGGATCGCGGGCGGCATTGCGGAAGGGCATTCGCGGCTGGTGCTGTGGGCGGTGGCGCTTGCAATCGAATACGTCTCGCCGGCGGTGCGGTTCTGGATCCCGAAATACGGCGCGTCCTCGGTCGAGGACTGGGTCGTCGAGGGCGGTCATATGGCCGAGCGCTGCGCCGGATTCATCATCATCGCGCTCGGCGAATCCATCGTCGTCACCGGCGCGACATTCGCCGATCTGGCCTGGACTGCCGAAACCGTCGGCGCCTTCATGTCGGCCTTTATCGGCGCGCTCGCGATGTGGTGGATCTATTTCCACAAGGGCGCCGAAGCAGGCTCCGAACAGATTTCAAGATCCAGCGAGCCGGGGCGGCTGGCGAGGCTCGCCTATACCTATCTGCACATGCCGATCGTGGCCGGCATCATTCTGTCGGCGGTCGCCGATGAACTGGTGCTGACGCATCCGGCGGATCATTCCGACCTCAAGACGGTGCTGAGCGCGATCGGCGGACCGTTGCTGTTTCTGATCGGAACGATCCTGTTCAAGCACACCATTCGCGGCTGGCTTCAGCTCTCCCATGGCGCCGGCATCGTTGCGCTCGGCATCCTTGCCTGGTTCGCGGGCGGACTGTCGCCGTTGATGCTGTCGCTCCTGACCACCGCGATCATGATCGTTGTCGCGGCGTGGGAATCGATCTCGCTGAAGAGCGGCGCGGGCGATACACGGTCTGAAGAGACTCAGTCCGAGGCCACCAGCGCGTGAACCGAGAACATGCCGGCGCTATCGGTCCAGGATTCGCGCGGGGTCCAGCCCGAGCCGCGCGCCAGCGCGATAAAGCGTTCGAGGCTGTATTTGTAGCTGCTCTCGGTGTGGATGGTTTCGCCGGCGCGGAATGAGAAGCTGCGGCCCAGCACGCGCACGGTCTGCGCCCTGCGGCTGATCAGGTGCATTTCGATCCGGTGACGCTCGCGATTGTAGATCGCGCGATGCCTGAACGCGGATAGGTCGAAATTGCCGCCGAGTTCGCGGTTGATGCGCTGGAGCACGTTGAGATTGAAGCGCGCGGTGACGCCGGCCTTGTCGTTATAGGCCTCATACAGCACCCGCTCGTCCTTTTCGAGATCGACGCCGATCACCATCTGCGCGCCTTGTCCCAGAATGTCGCGGGCGCTGCGCAGGAAACCGCAGGCTTCATGCGGCTCGAAATTTCCAAGCGTCGAGCCCGGGAAAAATCCGACCTTCGGCATCGCGCCGACGGCATCGGGCAGTGCGAACGGCGCGGTAAAATCCGCCGCGACCGGATAGACGCCGAGGCCGGGGAAATCCTTGCGCAGGGCGTCGGCCTGCGCTTTCAGGAAGTCGCCGGAAATATCCACGGGCACGTAGGCCTTGAACGCGCACTCGTTCAACAACAGCCGGACCTTGGTGGTCGCGCCCGCGCCGAATTCCACCAGCGCAGCGCCATCAGGGACGATCGGCCGATATCGCGCTGCCGCGATCACGCAAGATCGAAAGTTCGGTGCGTGTCGGGTAGTATTCCGGCAGCAGCGTGATCTGCTCGAACAGTTCCGAACCGATGGCGTCATAGAAATATTTTGGCGACAGCCGTTTAGGGTGCTGCGACAAATCGTCGATCACGTCGCCGGCAAATGCCGAGGTTTGATCGTCGAAACGATGCGCTTTGGCCAAAGCGGCGGCATGCACATTCATAACAGTCTCCTGCACGCGCTTTCCGGCGCGGTTGAATTGTAAGAGAAATCAGGCGGCGTAGTCGGCGAGGCGCAGTCCCGTGAATTGCCAGCGATGATGGGGATAGAAGAAGTTACGATAGGTGATACGGCTGTGCCCTTCCGGGGTTGCAAGCGATGAGCCGCGCAGCACCAGCTGGTTGACCATGAACTTGCCGTTATATTCGCCGAGCGCGCCCTCGATGGCGCGGTAGCCGGGATAGGGGGCGTAGGCGCTGCGGGTCCATTGCCACACGATCCCGAACGCGTCGTTGAGATGGCCGGCACGCGCGGCGACCTCCCACTCCATCTCGGTCGGCAGATGCTTGCCGCTCCAGCGCGCGAACGCGTCGGCCTCGTAATAGCTGACGTGGCAGACCGGGGCGGACGGATCGACCGGCTTCAATCCGGCAAGCGTCATGACGTGCCATTCGCCCGATATCTCGCGCCAGTGGCCGGGCGCCTGCCACTGCTCGTTGCTCGCGGTTGCAAACCCGTCCATCAGCCATAGCGTCGGCGTCGAGTAGCCGCCGTCTTTCATGAAGGCGAGCCACTCGGCATTGGTGACGAGGTTGCGCGCCAGTGTCACCGGCCCCACCAGCGCACGATGCGCGGGTTTTTCATTGTCGAAATGAAAGCTGTCGTCGGCGTGCCCGACGCTATGGATGCCCTCATTGAGCGTGACCCATTCGTCGCCGGTGCGGGTTGAAGCGGGAAATCTCCAGGCCGGATCGTAAGCCGGCAGAATCGGGTTTTGCGCGAAGGCGTGCAGGATGTCGGTCAGCATCAATTCCTGATGCTGCTGCTCGTGATTGAGGCCGACCTCCACCAATGGCGCGATCGCTCTCAGCGTGGCCTCGCCGGCCTCATGAAAGAATTTCACCACGGCCGCATCGACATGGCGGCGATAGGCGGTGACTTCGTCGGCACTGGGACGGGTCAGATGGCCACGCTGGTGGCGGGCGTGCCGCGGTCCGGCGCTGACGTAGTAGGAATTGAACAGATAGGCGAAGTCCGGGTGAAAAGGTTTGTATCCCTCACAGTGTTCGCCGAGCAGGAATTGCTCGAAGAACCAGGTGGTGTGGGCGCGGTGCCATTTCGCCGGGCTGGCATCCGGCATCGACTGAATCAGCTGATCCTCCGGCGTCAAGGGCGCGGCACGGCGCTCGGTCTCGCCACGGACCGCGAGGAAGGCTTCCACCAAATTCTGGGCGAGGCTGCCGGAATCGGAGAATAATGACGGGCAAGGGGCGGCAAGCGCCGCAGCGGATGCAGGTTTCGTCACAGGCGTCTCCGGTCGGGGAACAGAACGTTGCTGTGGCGGATGAGTTCCCCGAGAACAGCCTGTCCTAGATAGGGGGTCCCGCCGGGGATAAAAGCCTCTCCGGGCGATGATCCTGGTGTCCGCCAGCATGGGTAAAGGCTTGGGGACAACGCGCGCGTGAGGCCGGCGCATAGCCGCTCCGCTGCCATTTTGCTTTGGATGCACAACGGTTTGGGGTACATATATGACAGGTCGGGTTTATCGGGCCGGTGCCCGAAGGGCTATGCCGCAAGAGGCAAAAGGACGTGAATATGAGCATTGAGCAATTCATCGACAAGGAAGTGAAGTCGAACGACGTCGTGCTGTTCATGAAGGGCACGCCGCAGTTTCCGCAGTGCGGTTTTTCCGGACAGGTGGTGCAGATCCTCGATCACATCGGGGTCGGCTACAAGGGATTGAATGTCCTTGAATCCGCCGAGCTGCGCGACGGCATCAAGACCTATTCCAACTGGCCGACCATTCCGCAGCTTTACGTCAAGGGCGAGTTCGTCGGCGGCTGCGACATCATCCGCGAGATGTTCCAGGCCGGCGAGCTGCAGCAGCTGCTTGCCGACAAGGGCGTCCCGGTCGCGGCAGCCGCCTCCGCCTGAGCTTGGCCGCGCGCCAGATCGGCTCGGCGCGGCTGGAAGTCATCGTCGCTGACATTACCAGCCTAAGCGTTGACGCCATCGTCAACGCCGCGAACACGTCACTGCTCGGCGGCGGCGGTGTCGATGGCGCCATCCATCGCGCGGCCGGGCCTGAGCTTCTGGCCGAATGCCGCACCCTGCAGGGCTGTGCGACTGGAGACGCCAAAATTACCAGGGGTTACAGGCTGCCGGCGCGGCATGTGATTCATGCCGTCGGCCCGGTCTGGAACGGGGGAAACCGCGGCGAGGATGAGGCGCTGGCGTCGTGCTACGCCCGCGCCATCGAACTGTGCCAGACCCACGGGCTTGCTTCGGTTGCCTTTCCCGCCATTTCCACCGGCGTCTATCGTTTTCCCGCCGATCGCGCGGCGCGGATCGCGGTTTCGACCGTCCGTCGAGACGCTGGCCGGGGCGCCGGTAGTCGAGCGCGTTATCTTCTGCTGCTTTTCGAACGAGAGCGCCGCCCTGCATGCACAGGCGATGGCCGGGTTCGGCAGCCCTTGTGCCGATTGAGGCGGCGGCTACACTCCGGGCGAATTTTCCGGGGAGGGGACATGAATCCAGCTCATTTTCTGCGGGCGACTGTCTGTGGCGCACTGCTTGCCGCGGGCATCGCGTCATCGGCCAGCGCGGAAGGCACCTTCGATATTCCGGCTGGAGCGCATTTCAATCAGGCCAAGCTTGAGAAGGTCACCGAGTTCTTCAAGAACGAGGTGGCGACCGGCAAGATCGCCGGCGCGAACGTCCTGATCCGGCAGCGCGGCAAGGAGGTCTATCACGAAACCTTCGGCGTGCAGGACGTGGTGTCCAAGACGCCGATCACCGACAAGACCATCTTCCGCCTGTCTTCGCTGACCAAGGCGATCACCTCTGTTGTGGCGATGCAGTTGATCCAGGACGGCAAGATCAAGCTCGACGATCCCGTCTCGAAGTACATTCCCTCCTTCGCGAATATGAAGGTCGGTGTGGAGAAAAAGGCCGAGGACGGCACCAAGACGCTCGAACTGGTGCCGCTGATCCGGCCAATTACCATTCTCGACCTGATGCGTCATACCTCCGGCATCACCTATGGCTTCTATGGCGACAGTCTGGTGCGCAAGGCTTACGCGGCGGCAGATCTCTATGCGGGCGATTTCGACCTTGCCGAATTCGCCGAGCGGATCGCCAAGCTGCCGCTGCACAACCAGCCGGGCGCGCTCTGGCAATACGGCCATTCCACCGACATCCTGGCACGGGTCATGGAGATCGTGTCCGGAAAATCATTGCTCGAGATCGAGAGGGAAAAGCTGCTCGATCCGCTCGGCATGAACGATACCCGCTTCTTCGTCACCGAACCGGAGAAGCAGAAGCTGCTCGCCCAGCCGGTGCCGAACGACAGTAATTTCCGGGTCGGCCGCGAGTACAGGGTCGAGGTTCGCCAGAAGTGGGAATCCGCCAGCGGCGGCATGGTTACGACCATGTCGGATTTTTCGCGCTTTGCGCAGATGCTGCTCAACGGCGGAACGTTCGAGGGCAAGACCTATCTCAGCCCGAAGACGTTCGAACTGATGGCATCGGATCATATTGGCAAGGGCTCCGGTGTCGAGCGGGATTATTTCTATTTCCCCGGGGACGGCTTCGGCATGGGGCTTGGGCTTGCCGTGCGCACCGATCCTGGCAACGCCAAGCCGCCGCCGCCGGGATCGCTGGGCGAACTGAAATGGGACGGCGCAAGCGGCTGCTACATGGTGATTGACCGCAAGCAGGACATGTTCTTCGTGCTGCTTGAGCAGACGCCTTCGGAACGCCAGCGCGTCCAGCGGACCCTCAAGCAGCTCGTCTATGAAGCGATGGAGAACTGACGGTTTTGCGCACCGCCGCAGCTTTGCGGCGACGCTTGCGCTGCTCATTGTCGCGATCATCGCCGGACGACCGAGCGAGGGGTACGCAGAACAGCCGTCGCCCGTCCCGGCAAGGTTTTCGCAAGGAGGGCTGCAGCGCGTCGGCGACTACATCCGCAACGAGATCGCGACCGGCAAGATTCCGGGCGCCATCATGCTGATCCAGCAGCACGGGCAGCCGGTCTACTTCGAAAATTTCGGGGTTCGCGACGTCGCGACCCAGTTGCCGATGACCGCGGACACGATTTTCCGTCTGTATTCGATGTCGAAGCCGATCACCTCAGTCGCTGCGATGATGCTGGTCGAGGACGGCAAACTCTCGCTCGACGATCCCGTTGCAAAATACATCCCGGCCTTCGCCGATGTGAAAGTCGGCGTCGAGAAGCGCGATCAGGACGGAAAGCCGGCGCTGGTGCTCGAACCGCTCAATCGCCCGATCACCATCGAAGACCTGCTGCGCCACACCTCGGGCCTCACCTATGGCTTCTATGGCGACAGTGGGGTGAGAAAACTCTATGTGAACTCCGATCTGTTCAATGGTGATTTCGACAACGCCGAGTTCGCCGAGCGACTGGCAAGACTGCCGCTGGCTGAACAGCCGGGAACGCTCTGGGACTACGGCCATTCGACCGACGTGCTCGGGCGCGTCATCGAGGTGATATCAGGGCAGTCATTGTTTCAATTTGAGAAGCAGAGACTGCTCGATCCCCTCGGCATGACCGACACCGCGTTCTATGTCGCGGATTCCGCGAAGCGGCCGCGTATCGCCGAGCCGATGCCGGACGATCGTTTTGTCGCGCCGGTCGCCGGAATCAGGGATCCGATGGTGCCGCGCCGCTGGGAATCCGGCGGAGCGGGCATGGTCGGGACCATTGGTGACTATGCGCGATTTGCGCAAATGCTGCTGAACGGCGGCACCTTTGAGGGCCGGCGCTACCTCAAAGCCGAGACCATTGCGCTGATGACCTCCGATCATATCGGTCCGGAAACCAAGATCGCCCGCGATTATTTCTATTTTCCGGGCCCTTCCAGCGGCTTCGGTCTCGGCTTTGCCGTGCGCACTTCGCCGTATCCCGGGACATCCTGGCCGCTGGGCGAATATCGCTGGGACGGCATCGGCGGTACCTTCTTTTTTATCGATCCGAAGGACGATATGTTCGTGATCTTCATGGTGCAGACGCCGTCGCAGCGCGGTCGGATTCAGCTGGCGCTGAAGACGCTGATCTACGAGGCGTTGAGGAATTGATGACGGCGAGCGAAGAGCTGGATTGCTTCGTCGCCTTGCTCCTCGCAGTGACGAGAACGGAAACGATCATGCTGGATCATGAAAATCGCGTGCGGGACGAATTTACCCGGCAGGCGGAAACGTTTTCGGCTTCGGCGGCGATTACCGATGCGGCGTTGACGCAACGTTTTGTCGACGCTTTGGGCGAGGCGGCGCAGGGCTCGGTGCTCGACGTCGCCTGCGGTCCGGGCATCCTCAGTGCCGCGATCGCGAAAACCGCGCGCGAGGTGGTGGCGTTCGATCTTACCCCGCAGATGCTGAAGAAAGCGGCGCAGCGTTGCGCCGAGGCCGGGGTTGACAACGTCACGTTCCGCGAAGGCAATGCGGCGGAGCTGCCATTTGCCGATGCGGCTTTCGATGCCGCGGTGACGCGGCTCTCGGTGCATCATTTCGACCGGCCAGGCCGGGCGATGTCGGAGATATTCCGCGTTCTCCGGCCCGGCGGCAGTTTTGTCATCGCCGACGTCATCTCATCGGAGGTCCCGGCTGAGGCGGAACTGCAGAATGCGATCGAAATCCTGCGCGATCCCTCTCATGTGCGGATGCTGCCGGGCTCGGAGCTGACATCGCTGGTGAGGGACGCCGGCTTTGCCATCGAATCCCTGACGACGTTGGGACAAGCCGCGCGAGTTCGAGGAATGGATGGGCATCGTCAACGACGCCTCGCGCGTCCCGCCGCTTCGCGCGGTGGTGCGGGCGCTGGCCAACGCCGGAGCGTCGGCCGGAATGGGATTGTCGGTCGAGGGCGAGAAGATCAGGTTTTTCCACCGCTGGAATTTGATTGCGGCGCGGAAGCCGGCGATCGCTGAAGATAGGACACGTGCCAAGAGGCGCGTAGACTCACGTCGCCTTATCCTCGGCTGGCTCAGCGACAAGCCTTACGCCGAATGAATTGATTACCTTTCGGACGGTATCGAACTCAGGTTTTGATGACCCACTGAATGACTTGTACAGGCTCTCCCGGGAAAGACCGGTCCTTCGCTACGTTAGTCATTCCTTTTGCTCTCGCGATTGTATCAAGAGCCGTACAAATGTAGGTGGCATCGTCTGTCGCGAGTGCCTCGGTTAGATAAGCAGCGATAGCTTCAGGGGTCTTAAGATAATCTGCTGCATCGAATTTTGAAATCTTGCCATTTGCTTTCCTTTCATAGTTCGGCAGCTATTTCTTTTGCGCGTCTGATATCCTTCTCTTGTGTTGATTTGTCTCCACCGCACAAGAGAAGGACGACGGTCTTGCCGGTTTGCTTGAAGTAAACGCGATAACCCGGGCCATGGGGCATCTCATCTCGCTTATGCCCTCTCCAACCGGCTGAACATCACCGGGATTGCCGAGGCCGAGGCGCTCGATGCGAGAAGCAATTTTCGCTTGGGCCTCTTGCATCCGCGAGACCTGACAGCCATGCGTCGAATTCGTCGGTCTTTTGAACCTCAAGCATACTGTATCTTATAGGATACATGAGGCCCAATGTGACAGCGTCCGCTTGGCGCGTCTACGCTCCCCGCGCAATCTCCCGCACCAGTCCGACCGTCTCCTCGATCATCGTCAGCGGTGACATCGAGATGGGTGCAGGCTCTGATGCGGCCGTCCATCATGGCGAGCAGCACGCCGCGCTGACGCAAGTCGGCGATCATTTTGTCGCCGCTGACGCCGGCGCCATCGGGCTTGAAGAAAACCAGATTGGTTTCGGGCTGCTGCACGTCGATGCCGGCTATCTGCGATAATCCCCGCGCCAGCGCCCTTGCGTTGGCGTGATCGTCCGCCAGCCGGTCGACGTTGTGGTCGAGCGCGTAAGTGCAGGCCGCCGCGCAAATGCCGGCCTGGCGCATCGAACCGCCCAGCCGCTGCTTCCAGCGCCAGACCTCGTCGATGAAATCGCGCGAGCCGGCGATGACAGCGCCGACCGGCGCGCCCAGGCCCTTTGAGAAGTCGATCCAGGCCGAATCCCAGCCTTCAGCCATATCGCGCGCACTGATCCCGGTGGCGACGCAGGCGTTCAATAGCCGCGCGCCGTCCATGTGGGTGGCAAGCCCGTTGGATTTTGCGATTTGCACGACCTCATCGAGCGCGGCTTTCTTCCAGATCGTGCCGCCGCCGATATTGGCGGTCTGCTCGACGCTGACGACGATCTGCGGCGGCTGGTAGCGGCTGCGCGGGTGAAGTGCCTTGCGAAAAGCGTCGGGCGTGAATTGTCCGTCGGCGCCCGGCAGCGGCGTGATCTGGAATCCGCCGAGCGCCGCGTGCGCGCCGCCTTCGCGGGCGATGATATGCGCGGTCTCGTGTGCCAGAATTTCGTCGCCGGGCCGGCAATGCGAAAGTGTCGCCGCGACATTGCACATGGTGCCGGAGGGCATGAACACGGCCGTCTGCTTGCCGAGCAGATCGGCCACGCGCTCGCACAGCAGGTTCACGGTCGGATCGTCGCCGATCTGCTCGTCGCCGACCTCGGCCCGCGCGATGGCCTCGCGCATGCCGGGCGTGGGACGGGTCTGGGTATCGGACAACAGGTTGACGCGGACCGGCGGCTGCTTGGGATCGCGCGGGGCAGGGGTGTAGGTCATGGCGGGTTCTCGTTTTCGGCGAGATAGCCGATCTATCCATCAGAAGGCCCCGGCAGAACCGGGCCCTCGATCTCGAACACGCCGATAATAAAGATCAGCGCGATCGAGTTCGACGATCCGGTGCGGCTATCTGCACCGGGAACGGCACGTCGGACAGCGCGGGAATACGGGCGTTCTTCGCCGTATCTTCGAATGATCGACCTCGAGGAGGTCGGCACGTCACGCTCGGCAAGCTGGATGGCTTCGAGAACCACGGTGAGCTGCTTTGAGGAATTCCTTGACCTCGACGAGGTCGCCGACTTCACCTTGAAGCTGGCAATCTTGACGCGGCGGCCGTTCACCTTG
>CAVUYV010000066.1:0-8881 GCA_963745785.1 uncultured Alphaproteobacteria bacterium
CGCGGGCGCACCTGGAAGGTCTCGCCGATCTCTACGTCACGCCGGCCCGCGAGGCAGAGCTGATCGTGATTTTCAAGGAAGCCACCCGGCTCGAGGCCGACTTCTGGGAAATGGGCTGGCGTGCGGGCCGACGTGTTGAATACGTCACTGACTGCGTACCGTGTCGGAAAGCTCGCGAAACATGGGAGCCCTGCACGAGAACGGGACCGGCGGCTTAGCATTACAGTTGCTTTGATTTGAAGTGAGCGCGTTGAGCGGCGGCTTGGTGAGCTCTACGCCAGCAAGACCATGCGATGATGTGTGCGGGTTGTATACGCTTTCGAGCAAGTCTGATGGCAATGCGGCGGATTTCCTGGATTGACCAACGGATCAGTGGCGGCGTGGTAATGTTTTGGCTTTTGCCGGGGGGCGTGGTTTTGTTGGGCGGTGGCGGGTTAGCGCGATGCCGGATCGCGGCCATCATGGCGAAGGCGAGCGTCGCCAGGGAGACATGACGGTGCCAGCCATGCCAGGATCTGCTCTCGTTGTGATCGAGCCCGAACTCGTTTTTCGCGGTTTCAAAGCTGCTCCTCGATCGCCCATCGATGGCCTTCGACCGCGACCAGCGTTTCAATGGATGTTCCCGCTGGGCACCAGGTGGTGAAGAAGGCGAGGTCACCATCGGCGATGCGACGACGGATCAGTAGACCGCGCGTCCACAAACCATCATTTGCACTGTTGAATGGCTCGGCCTCGAGGTCGGCCGATTCGAGATAACACCAATCGTGCAGCCGCGGTCCTTTGGTTCCGGCTCCCGCCGACAGGCGCTTCCAGTCGGATGAGCGCCGCGTCCGGGCGATGTCTGCGGCCGTACCGGCGACCGGCGGGCGTTAGCCCCAGGTCGAAACCCATGAGCGCTGCTGACCCCAAGCACGTAGCCTTTGCCTGCCCGACGGGTTGCTGTTAGATGTCGCCACGCCGTAGACCGTATCACCGGCAACCCACCTGAATGGTCCAGACGCGGCAATCGCCCGTGCGGTCACCTCGTCGCGAGCTTCGGTTTGGTCGCGAAGCCGCTCGGGGGGCACGTATGCGGCTTCCAGGCGATCCGGATCGGCGGCCCATTCCTTCGGAAGATACAGCGCGCGGTCGATGAACGCATGACCATGGCGCGAAACGTAGGTGGCGAAGACTCCGATCTGGCAGTTCGTAATCTTGCCTGCCGAACCCGTGTATTGCCGCGCCACTCCGCACGACGCCTTGCCCTGTTTGAGAAAGCCGGTCTCGTCGATCACCGGCGCTCTGCATCGTCATCCGCCAAATGCTCGATGACATAGTCGCGCACAATATCGCGCAGGGCATCAGCCTCCCAATCCCCACGCCCCAGAATTGCTTGCTGCCGCCATGGGCCAGGATCGCCAGCCGCCTCCGCCCGCTTCCAACCGGTCTTGCGCTGCTCATCTCCGAGCAGACCTTCCAGGAACAGGCCCGCATTCGTCGCCACACGCTCTTGCGTGAACAACGGACGTATCCGTTTCTTGATCTCTCGAAGCGACGCCGCCCACAACGCAAGCGTCTCCTCAATCGACGCTGCTTGCGTCCACGACCTTTAAATCATGGTTGCCCATCAATTCAGACATTTCCCAAAGAAGCAACTGTAATGCTAGGCCGAAAACGAGGATTCCTACGGTGTCCTGGCATCCCGAACCGACCCATAAAGGCTGAGCACCCCGACTAGGATGGCAAGTAGTCCCATGATCGTCCAAGCCAAAGGCCAGCCCGCAGTGATCGTCCCGACGACAACCCAAACGCCGAAGGCGATTATTCCTGCCGAGATTAGAAACGAGAGCACCATATCCATGATTGGCCCCCTTTCTTCAGAGCGCAAACAATAGATGGCGTGGAATTTGAGTATATACCTCGATCGCTATGTCGCCCGTGGTTCCATTTCGACGTCGATCGAGATACCCGCGCGTACCCTTCGCTCTCGGGGTGCTGGCCGCTATAGCGCTCGGCGCGGCTGCCATCGCCGCGTGGATGATATGGCAGCGCAGCGGCGTTAGCCCGTCCGGCCAGATCATCGAGCTGATCGACGACGATACCGTGCGCTTAAACGGCGCGGTGTATCGCCTAGTCGGCTTCGATACGCCAGAGCGTGGCGACAAGGCGCGCTGTGACGATGAACGCCGACGCGCTGAAGCGGCCACCACACGCCTCCGGGGCCTCATTGCCGGCGGTGATGCTCGTTTAATCCGCGTATCGTGCTCCTGCCGGCATGGGCAGGAGGGCACCAAGAATTGTAACTACGGGCGCCTATGCGGATCGCTGTTGATCGGTGGGATGGACGTCGGAGGGATATTGATTAGCGAGGGCCTCGCGCACCCCTATGTCTGTGGCGCGACGAGCTGCCTGCAGCGGCGCCCGTGGTGCGATGGCCGGTAGCAGGGCGGCGACTTCACCAAGACCGGCACAGTAACCGACTTCACGCCCGGACCGTGACCGCACGACGAAATGAAAAGGCACAGCCCGCTACCAGCGACCCCGGTTTATGACGGAGTTGCGGTCGCTCCTCTCCACCTTGTTTATCGATCCCCCGACATTCTCTTGGGTTCTGCCCGATGCGAGGGTCAGACGGATTTAGGTTGGTGTTTGAGCGATCTCTGCTGTGCCTGGTCAAACTCTCGGTGGCTCCCCGATCCAAGGCGCCGCTAGTAGCCACATCCGGCGGGCCGCCTATTGAGCTACCAACGTAAGAGCTGCCGATCGAATTACCTGAAGCGCCGCCTTGTGCGAATGCGAGCGTTGAGCTGAGAGACATTGCTGTAACAAAGCTTAATGCCCTGAGTTTCATGTGATGTCTCGGGATCGCCGAATGCATGCGCAAAACCGAAGCGCTGCCTTGCTGTGGGCGATTGAGCTGTGAAAGCGCCGCCTTGCACGATCGCCCTATTGGACGCCAAGCTTGCTGAAACGCTCGACCAAGCGACGATTATGTTAGATGTCATCGGCGATGATCAGCTTGCGGTACTTTAGATCAGCGATCGCCAGATCGTCAGTCGGACTCTGGCGCAAAGCATCCACAATTTCGCTTTCGAGAGCTGTGTATCGCCTTTCCAAATAATAGGAAATGATTGTTTGCGCCATGGTCCTCTCCAACACAGGTCGCATCTGCGTGGAAAAGAACGCGAAAAAGCAAAACCTCTTTGATTTAGATCAAGGGCGTCTTGAATAGGGAAACCGAACAACGGGAGTAAAGCGAAAACAAGCCGACCAACCCTTGTCCGGAGGTCTAGCGCTGGGCAAATTTGACCGTGGAGACTGGCCACTTTCCTTCGTGGCCGCGGATCGAGAGACGAAGGCCGTGCAATTCGTCAAGGCAAACGTTCTCCACCGTCCCGGCTTTTCCGTCGGTGAGGATTACGGCTTTGCCGACCAGCTCGGTCTGGGCTTGCGCGAACGCGCCGAGGATGGTGGAAGCGCGGAGCGTCGCACTTGGCATGGGTGACCTGAATTAGATGTGAAGCGGCTCGCTCTGTGCATCTGAAAGGTGCAAAAGTCGTGACCGGTGCGCGGCAAACAGGTGTCAAAGATCAATCGCAGGTACTGCTTGCGCCAAATCAAAGCCGCCCATCCGGAGACTTCTAAGGGTTAGTGGAGCGGGTCTCAGCTGGTCTCCTTGCGCTGAGATGCTGTTCCGGTTGGCGGGAGGGAGAAATGTCGGCCAAACCTGAAAGCGTAATTGTTCGCGCTATCCACGAAGCGTTTATCAAGTACCCCGAAGGGGACGGCGGTCCAAGTTTGGACTACCAATGGATTCAGCCTGAACAGAGCGCGCACGTCGCCAAGGCCATACTTTGGGAATTGGCAGCCAACGGCTTCAAGATTGTGAGCGACGGCACCTGATAATGCGGACGGTCCTGATCTTACTGCTGCTCTGCATTCCCGCGCTTGCCCATGACCCCGGCCATCCCGAGCTCGACGAATGGTTCAACAGGCTCGCATCAGGCAGGGGGCTATGTTGTTCGTTCACGGACGGCTTTGCTGTCAGCGATGTTGATTGGGAATCGAAGGACGGCCACTATCAAGTCCGCCTTGAGAATAACTGGATCGATGTTCCCGACGAGGCCTTGATCACCGAGCCAAACCGGGCCGGCAGAACGATGGTTTGGCCGCTGCGGTTTAACGGCCAAATCGTTATCCACTGCTTCATGCCGGGCAGCATGGGCTAGGGAACAGCCCGCAAGGCGAACATGCGCCGGCGGCCTTCCTGGACTCGTGCAGAGGCCATCCGAGACCTTTCCCGCCATCCGCCCGCCGGTTCACGCCGGCGGGTTTTTTCTTTGGACTGAACAGTTATTTGCTTTGGCCGCTTGATCGTGTGGGAGTGGGAGCCGATGCCAAGAAAGGGAATCACTGGCCACGACGAATGGAAGCCGCCGGGTCCGCTCGGCGGCTTTTTCTATTGCGACGCTCTTGGTCTCGATCAATATTGCCGTCGTTGATCGCGCCGCGAGGGTGCTGTCATGAAGATCGTCCTTCGGGTCGTTGGCCCGCTATTTGTTGCTGTTGGGCTTTTCTGTTTCGCACAAGGGACAGGATTGCTCACATGGCCGCACAATGCTGCAATGGTCTACTACGGCGCGGGCATCGTAGCCGTAGGTGCCGGCCTTGTCTGGTTCGGATGGCAGTAAGTGCTCGCGCCCGCCGGTTCATGCCGGCGGGTTTTCATTGCCCGTTGCCTTCGTCATCGATCCCTCGCCAGCTTCCGCTTTCCCCAATGGTGTTCTTTCCGGTCCGGATTAAACACGCGCTCGGCGTGGCGGTTCAAGGCTCGCATGACGCCAATCCGCACACTAGCGCGCCGATCGCGCCGGGAGTGAAGCCACCTACCCTTGGGCCTCCGCCGTTGGGCCCCGCTATGGCGCGGGGCGCGCGCGGCCGTAGATGCGTTCTAGAGTCGGCCGCTACTCCGGTAGCACGAGCGGAAATAACCCACGGGCGAGCTGAACGCGCTGCTGCCGGGTGCCCAATAGGAAATGGCGCTGTTACCAGCGCCGTTCTGGTGCACCTACGCGTGGAACCGGCCCACTTCGACTGGCGCTGGCGGGAGCGACCCGCTCTGGTTCTGCTGGCGTGGGAGGCCTAGCTCGCGATCCGCTGGCGAGGCTACGCCGCGTCCAAGTGGAGTCAATTGGAACGACATTTAATTTTAGGCCAGCGCCTATTACCAATCGCGACATCGCAGCATCAGCCCACGCTGCGGCGGCCGATCGCGCCGTTCGTCCGGCGGCAGGGCCATAACCGCGTCGTGGATCGCAGCATCAATTCTCAGCGGGTTATCGAGCGGTTTTTCCGCCCATTCCCACCAAAGATCGAAAGAACGGCGCGCGAATTTTAAGCGGGTTTTATTTCAGCGCCAGTTTACTGACAAACTCCACGATGCGATTTTTGACGACATCGGGTTCAACGCCGACCCCTAATATCTTCGAATCCAAGCGAACGCCTGACGGCGTGGCTTCCTGTACGGCCACTAAGTCTTTTCCTTTTTGTAGCTCGAACGAGAGGCTAGGGCGCTCTCGTGACCCATAGACCACCATATCACCGCGGAAAGCAGCTACTTTGAATCCGTGAGGCGTCCGTTCAATATCACAAGTCCAGCCAGCGCCCTTTAGCATCGCGGCCAACGGTTCGATTGCGGGGAGAAGCACTTTCTCCACGCGAGATTCCCATTCGATCACAGCTGCCGCAACCGCGGCCTCTTGCTTTCTTTTTTCGCTCGCCTCGGCGTCTCGCAGCTCATTGTCCCGGGCCAGTATCTTGGCCAACTCTCTCTCGATATCGTTGCTCACTTAGCGATCTCCGTCGCCCTCTCGATCGGTTCGCGCAGCCGCTCCATGGTGAACTCGATATTCTGGGATTGCAGTTCGCGCCAGCTCTCAACCTCGGTCTGGTAGAGTTCCTTGGGAAACCGCTCGAAATACTCCGCGGCCAGCTTCCTGGCGTATGTGCGATCCCTAGTGAACTTCTCGCGAATATAGGCATCTAGGGGCATGCCGTTATTGAAGCGCAGCAATGGTAGGCCGGCAATTGCCCCATTCGTCAAAAGACACGGCCCCAGCCCGTGGCAGGCTGAGGCCGTGTCAACCGGAGTCTCGTGTACAGTGCCAAACGGCACGCCGCAATAAGTCGCGAGCCCCAAATCGGTTCCGATCAATAAAGCGGCCCCAGCACGGGGATGACCAGGGCCGCCATTCCCCGGATGCCAAACTGCGGCGGGGCATCCGGCAGTCCGCCCCACTAAGCGATCCTGGCGGAGTTTAGTTCCAAGCAGGGCGTCTAATTCCCAGTAGGGGGCATGAACCTTGGCTTTGTCTGTGCAGACATAACCTTGCCGGCATTTGAGGGAGCCGGCCATGGGAATACCAGCGCCGCCGAGCGATCATACTCCGCTCAGGCGGCGCTGTGTGTTTGGAGGGTCGATCCCCGCACCAAACGGCCCCGTCTTGCCTGGCTATTGCAAGGGGCGGGGCCGTTGGCGGCGGGTGTGCTTTAATGAGCACTTTAGGCAGCAGGTTTCCCGCCGCATGATTAGTTGGCGTGGATTGGCTTCGTTACAAGTGGCTCAATTTGAAATCTGACACGGATGTTTTTTTTAATCAACTCCCGGACGTAAGGAGAATCTACTAATCCCATCACCGCCCCCTTCGGCTTCTACCGGTGACTGAGAGTGTTGCGCTCCCGCCTGAAGCAAGGTGGAATGCAATGACAGATTACCCAGCCGCAATCCCAATGTTCGCAATTCAGCAACTCCGCTGCCCAAAATGCCGCGCGCGCATGAAGCTTGCGCGCACCTCGCCGGGGCCTACAGGATTTGAACTCAAGAGGTTCGACTGCTCCGAATGCGATCACGTCGAACAAATCGCCATACCGTCGGATGATCCAATGAAATCCGATGCTGTTGGTTGGTTCCTTGGCGAGCTACAGCCGCCAAGATAAAAATCGCTCAGTGAGCTGTTTTGATCGGAGGACGCCATGTTCCAAAGAAACGGCCCCAGCGCGGGGGCCGAAGAGGCCGAGAGGCTCGACCTGGAGAAGCATGCGCGATTGGAAGCAGGTTTAATCGATCCAGTGAGCGCCATTCAGCCTGCGCTAACCGCTGAGCATCAACACCGAGAAGGCCTATCGTTCTGGCAGGCGATCAAGACGATGTTCAAGTAGCCTCGTCCGGACGAGGAGAGGTGAGCCCGCCTACTTGGGCTGCTGCTGCTCAGTCTTCGGCCTCGCCGCTTCCTGAGCGCGCTTGGCCATCCATGCATCATATTCCGGCGTGCCGCGCCGCGGCGGGCATCTGCCGGCAGGCCACCTATCGCGTGCGGTATAAAATCGCCGACATGCACACTACTGCAAGACAGCAGCGATAGGACGGCCAGGCAAAGAAACGCCGATTTGATTGCGTTCGCGACACGGCTCATCTCGGATTTTATGCCGTCGGATTGTGGCGCCCGGCGGACGTCGCGGTGCTGTGCGGCGGTTTCCAGTCAGGCGGCATCCGCTCGCCATCCCGCTGATCGCGCCAAGCTTGAAAGTCGGCCTCAACTCGTTTCGACGAACAAAGGGGGAGCGGGGCTGCCCCCTCCGCTGGTGACGGAGTCGTCGTCACGGGTCCCGCGTGACGATGCTCGCATGGAACTATGCGGCGCGGGTTTTGCTTTTTCCGGATCGGGCGACCTTTGCCTTTTTAGCGGATTTCGTCGCAACCAATCCCGTGTCGGTGGGAGCTGCGGCGGCAGCGTTGCTGCCTGAGCTTTCAACTGAGGTCGTGATAATTTCGCGTTGAGCATTGAGCCAATAGATGTCCGCCTGGCCCTCGGGTTGACCATCGGCGATCCAGAGGTGGTAGGCACGTTCGCGAATGGCCTCTTCCAGATTTGGCATGGGATTCTCCTTTCATGATGCGCCCAGCCCCGGCAGGCAAAGTCTTGCTACCGTAAGGTTAACGAAATCTTAACCGCTGGTGTCGGTTGGATTGCCAGATCGGAGCGCGATCGTGCCCACGCACACGTCACCGTAAAAGAACGTGCCAGCATTCCTCGGGGGCGTCAGGAGAGCGGCGGCGGGTGAGGGCGGGCATAGTGAACTGCTTCACACTGGCAATATAGCTTCCGTTGTATTTTCTACGGATGCGCGAGCTCGCAATCCTATTTGCTATGTTCGCGGTGCTCCTGATGGTCCGGGGACAACACATTGACTTCGAGCCGCGAGCTACCGCACCAATGCCGGCGGTCAACGTACCCTAATCGCCGAGGGCGGCATGCGCCCATGATTCCGCAGATTTGACCGATCGTGAAGCCGCTACAGCTTGGGGCCGTGGCCCCCAGTGCGCACATGATGGCTTGGTCGGTAGACTGAATGGAGCAAATACGGTGCGATCTGTTTTGGCCCTGGGCCTATTGATCACTTTGTGTGCTTCTGCCGACGCCGCGACAGTGCATCGCTCTAAACCGCACGAACACCACTTACGCCCGACCCAAGGTGTTACCGTCCCCAATGTCACTAAGGGCTTCGCGGTTCCTGGATGGACCGACGAACAGACCCGGCATTGGCTGTATAATGGCAGTGCCGCCGCTGGCTTAGGCTGACAGAGACGCGCGACATCACTCCCTATGTTTGGGTGCATCCGGACGAGGAGAGGTAATGGAACGCTCCAAGAACAAAGTCCGCAGTTTCTCCGCAGTTGCTACACGGAGGTTTCCGTCACGTTCTGCCTGAAACTGCTGACTGGATTTTTGACCCGATGCAAAAGGCCCTTATTTCATGGGCTTAAATGGTGGACGCACAAGGGATCGAACCTTGGACCTCTCCCGTGTGAAGGGAACGCTCTCCCGCTGAGCTATGCGTCCGG
>CAVUYV010000067.1:0-27487 GCA_963745785.1 uncultured Alphaproteobacteria bacterium
TGCCAGAAGCTGTTGATGTCGCCGTCGGAGTCGCCGTCGCCGGTCGGGCCGACCGCGCTGATCGCGGCGTTGCGCGAGGCGAGGCATTTCGCGTTGTTGCTGGGCGGCGCCACGCCTCTGGGCGGTGCCGACGTTCTGCGTGATCGTGCCGGAGAGGCCGGCGGGATAGTTGGTGTTGTTGCGGATGCCGCCCATGCGCGAGTAGTCGTACCAGGAGGAGATCGCCGAGATCGGGACGATCGTCGTCAGGCCCGTCGACGCCGGTCGCCGCGACGCCGTTGGCCAGCGTGCCGTCGTAGGACTTGCCGATCATCGGCGGTCTTGCCGTTGTGCCAGTCGGCGACGACCGGCGTGTGCCCGTCGACGCGTCGTAGCCCGTCACGCGGCCGTTGAGCCAGTCGATCACGGCCTTGTCGCCGGCGACGTCGCCCGGCCCGCCGTGCAGCGGGCAGCCGGTCGAGTAGGCGGTGCCGATCATCTCGGCGAGGATTACCGCGTAGCCGCGCGGGACGAAGTAGTTGTCGTAGAAGAGCGGGAAGCGGTCGAGGATGCCGGCCGCTGTCGTGTGGATGTACTGCGTCTCGTTGCCGCGCCCGAGCGACGTGTAGTACGGGCTCGGGTCGATGATCGCCGGCACCTTGATGCCCGGGCCGGACTCCGCCGGCCGGATGATGTCGATCGAGACCCGGTCGCTGACGCCGTTGCCGTCCTGGTCGAGCCCGGGCACGGGGATGAAGACGCGCTCGCGGATCGCGTTCTTGTAGCTGAACGCGGCGCAGTCTCGTGATCCGGTCCGATCACGATGTGCGGCGGCTTCGGCTTGCCCGCCCACGCGGTGCCGGCCGTGAGCAGGACGAACGCGATCGCGGTGACGCTCATCGCGAGCAGCGACCGCCACGGTGTTTCATCTTTTCCCTCTCCCTCGCTTGACCCTGGACCCACTTTCGATACTGAGGTCTGGCCGCTGCGGTGTCAACGCGCGGATCCATCCCTCGTTCCAGGGTGCTCGTTCGAGTGATGCGCACCGATAGCCGCATGCGTGAGCGTCGTCGCCCGGACGCTCTGTGCGGCAGCCGCAGTCGCCCTGCTCGCCGCGCCGAGCGCAACAGCTTCCTCCCACCTCGTGCGCCAGCTTGCGCTTCTGCAGCGCGCCGGCGTGCAGGTGCCCCGGGTCGTGAAACCTGTCGAACGCCGAGCGCTGACGGTCGACGAGCCGGCGCTCGCCGACACCTACCAGCCGGGAATCGCCTGGGAGTGGCAGTGGGCCGACTCGCGCCTCGGGGAGGTGCCCGACTGGTGCTGCGCGCAGCGGCGCGCGTGAAGATCGCTGTGATCGACAGCGGCGCCGACGTGAGCGCGCCGGACGTCGCGGACAAGTCGCCGCACACCTGGAGCGTCCTCTCCCGTTCGGCCCGCGTCCGCGACCGGCTCGGGCACGGCACCTTCGTCGTCGCTCGCGACGGGCTCGGTCACCAGGGACGGGCATCTCCGGCTTCGGCGGCGACGCGCAGCTCTGGCCGTCCAGGCGGTCGACGCGGATGGCTACATCACCGACGTCGACGAGGCCGCGGCGATCGTTTATGCGGTCAGGCACGGCGCGAAGATCGTCAATCTCTCGATCGGCGGCACCGAGACCTCGCAGGTCGAGCAGCGCGCGATCCACTGGGCCGCGCGCCGCGGCGTCCTGATCGTCGCGGCCGCCGGCAACGAGCACGACGACGGCAACCTGCCCGACTACCCGGCCGCGCTCTGCAGCCGCTCGGCTCGCACGGCCGCGGCGGGGTCGGCCTCGCGGTCGGCGCGACCTCGATGGACGGGTCGCGCGCTACTTCTCCAACACGGGCTCCTACCTCTCGCTGGCCGCGCCCGGCTACAACGTTCTTCGCGGCCGAGTCGGCCGACGCGCCGTGGCCGCGCACAGCTCCCGTGGAGCTCGCCCGGGTACTACGGCTGGGCAGCGGCACGTCGTTCGCCTCGCCCGAGGTGGCCGGAGTTGCTGCGCTCGGCGGCGAACCCGCGCCTGACCGCGCAGCAGGTGGCGACGGTGCTGAAGCAGAGCGCGACCGGCACGACGTGGAACCGGGAGCTCGGCTGGGGCCGCCTCGACGCTGCCTCGGCGGTCGAGTCGCGCAGCAGACGAAGGGCGAGGCGCTACGCCGCGCGCGCTATGAGCCGCGGCCGATCCACTCCTCGCCGCCCTGGTAGATCTCCTTCTTCCAGAGCGGCACCGTCTGCTTGAGCGTGTCGATCGCGTCCTTGCAGGCGGCAAGCGCGTCCTGGCGGTGCGGGGCCGAGACGGCTACGACGACGCTCGCCTCGCCGATGCCGAGCACGCCGACCCGATGGTGGATTGCGACCGCGCAGAGCTCGTAACGCTGCTCGAGCTCAAGCGCCAGCTGTGCCATCACGTCCTCGGCCATCTCGGCGTAGGCCTCGTATTCGAGCCGGGTGACTTCGCGGCCGCGTGACTGGCGGCGCACCGTCCCCGTGAGTCTCGCGACGGCGCCGGCGCGGTCGTCGGCCACCTCTGCGACCGCGGCCTCGAGCGAAAGCGCCTCCTCGGTGACGCGAAGGCGCCGCCCGAGACGGGCGGGATGAGTGCGACCTCGTCGCCGTCCGCGAGCGCACGATCGCGCTCCGCGGGACCCTAAGTTGACCGCGTAGAGCAGACCGGCGGTCTCGCCGAGGCCGAGCGCCGGCCAGACCCCGGCGACGCGATCGATCCCGTCGAGCTCTCGCTCCGACCACCCGGCCCGCTCGCGCAAGCCCGCGAAGAGGCGAACGCGGATCACGGCGTGAGCGTACTTGACAAGGTGCGGCGAATCCGCCATAGATACGGCGGAACCGCCCTATTATGTTCAAGATCCTTTCACTCCTGTTCCTCGTCGCGCTCGGCACCGCACCATCGCCGAGCGTCCAGCCTGTGTCCGTTCCAAGACACGCCGTCAAGGGCGCTCCCTGGCGAGCCGTGGTGGCGGTGAGGCCGCCGCCCGCGCGGGCCACGTTGCGCGCGTCCGGCCCGAAGACGCTCGCCGTGCCGTTGCGCCCGACGAAGCAGCGCGGCCGCTACCAGGCGACGCTCCGCTTCCCGTTTGCCGGCAGTTGGCGACTCGCAGTCACCGTGGGCCGGCGGACGACCCGGCTCGGCTCGGTCGCCGTCGACGTCCCGCGCGTACCGCTCGTGCATGACCCGATCACGATCGCTGCCGAGCCGACCGGGTCGCTCGTCGTGGAACTCGCGGGCCGCCCCGGTGCTGCGCATCGCGCACGCGCGTGCCTCGAAGGGTCGCCGACGGTCCGGTGCTTCACGTGCGCCGCCGCCGGCGTCACCTACGCGGCCGGCCGCGACGGCGTTGTCTACCGTCTCGATGGTTCGACGCTGACGCCACTCACCCCGCCGATGGACGCGAGCGCCGTCGCGGTGGACGACGCCGGCAACCTGTACGTCGCGATCTACGTCGGCTGGATCAAGAAGGTCGCCCCCGACGGCACGATCACGACGGTCGCCGGCAACGGCACCGAGGGCTACAGCGGCGACGGCGGCCCTGCCACCTCCGCGCAGCTCTTCCACCCGCACTCGGTCGCGATCGGCAAGGACGGCGCGCTGTACATCGCCGACACCGAGAACCGGCGGATCCGGCTCCGTCGACCTCGCCAGCGGGCGCATCTCGACCCTGGGCGGCGACGTCGGCATCACCGTCTCGCTCGCGGTGGGGCCGGACGGCAGCATCTACTCGGCTGACGTGGTGCGGGACGGCGCCGGCGGAGGCATCACGCGCACAACCCCCGGCGGCGTCACGACCCGGATCCTCCGCTCGGCGACGGCCACCGGCGTCGCAGTGGCGGCCGACGGCGCCGTCTACGTGAACCAGTGGGAGGCGAAGCGGATCCAGCTGCTTGATCGAGCGACGGGCAAGCTCGTCCCGGTCGTGCGCGGGTAGCCGCGACCCTATGATCGCGGCGGTGGCCGAGGCCGAGCCCATCGTCCGCGGAGCGATCGTTCAAGAGCTCCTCGTCGCCGCGCGGTACGGCTGGGACCTGACCCAGCAGGCGCTGCGCGGAGGGCGTCGACCCCGCGGAGTACGGCCCGCTCTCCTTTGTCGGGACGCTCCAGCCGGTGACGCGGACGCAGCTCACCCATGCGATGGGGTTGCGGCGGACGACGCTTCGCGACCTGGTCGCGCGGCTGATCGAGCGGGGCCACGTCCGCGAGGAGCCGAACCCGCGCGACGGGCGCTCGACGCTCCTGACGCTCACGCCCGCGGGGCAGGAGATCTTCGACCTCGGGCTGCCGGTCTTCCGGCGCGTGCTCGCGCAGATCGACGCCGAGCTGTGGGTCGACTCGACGAGCACGAGGTGGCGGTTCGGCGCGTGCGCGTCGCGCTGCAGGGACTGAGCACCGACTGAGCGTACGGATCCAGCTGATGGCGACAACCGACCGGCGCGAGACCGACTCCGGGATCGAGATCAAGCCCGTCTACGACGCGAACGACGCGCCGCGGCAAGCTCGAGCCGCCGGGCGAGTACCCGTTCACGCGAGGCCCGTACCGCGACATGTACCGCGGCAGCCGTGGACGATGCGCCAGTACGCGGGCTTCGCCTCCGCCGAGGAGTCGAACCAGCGCTTCCGCTATCTGCTCGATCGCGGCCAGACCGGGCTCTCGGTCGCGTTCGACCTGCCGACGCAGCTCGGCTACGACTCGGACGACCGCGCGCGGTCGGCGAGGTCGGGCGGACCGGCGTCGCGATCGACTCGATCGCCGACATGGAGCTGCTGTTCGACTGCGATCCCGCTCGACCAGGTCTCGACGTCGATGACGATCAACGCGCCGGCGGCGCTGCTCCTGCTCCTCTACGAGCTGGTGGCCGAGGAGCAGGGCGTGTCGCCCGGGAAGCTGCGCGGCACGGCCCAGAACGACATCCTCAAGGAGTACATCGCGCGCGGGAACTACATCTTCCCGCCGCGGCCCTCGATGCGGCTGACGACCGACCTGTTCGCCTACTGCGCCGAGCGGCTGCCGAGGTGGAACACGATCTCGATCTCCGGCTACCACATCCGCGAGGCCGGCTCGACCGCGGTGCAGGAGCTCGCCTTCACGCTCGCCAACGGGATCGCCTACGCGCAGGCGGCGGTCGACGCGGGGCTCTCGCCGCGACGAGTTCGGCGAGCGGCTCTCGTTCTTCTTCAACGCGCACAACCACTTCTTCCAGGAGGTGGCGAAGTTCCGCGCGGCGCGGCGGCTGTGGGCCGAGATCATGCGCGACCGCTTCGGCGCGACGAACCCGAAGGCGCAGGCGCTGCGCTTCCACGCGCAGACCGGCGGCTCGACGCTGACCGCGCAGCAGCCGGAGAACAACATCGTGCGCGTGGCGATCCAGGCTCTCTCGGCGGTCTCCGGCGGGGCGCAGTCGATCCACACGAACTCGCTTCGACGAGGCGCTCGCGCTGCCGACCGAGCGCGCGGCGCGGATCGCGCTGCGCACGCAGCAGCTGCTGGCCCACGAGGCCGGCGGCACCGACACGGCCGACCCGTTCGGCGGCTCGTACTTCGTCGAGTCGCTCACCGACGAGCTCGAGGCGCGCGCGCGGGAGCTGATCGCGCGCGTCGACGAGCTCGGCGGCGCGGTCGCCGCGGTCGAGCAGGGCTTCGTCCAGGGCGAGATCGACGAGGCCGCCTTCCGCTACTCGCAGGAGGTCGAGTCGGGCGAGCGCGTGATCGTCGGCGTCAACCGCTACGAGGAGGCCGAGCCGGAGGCGATCGAGCTGCACCGGATCGATCCCGAGGCCGAGCGGCGGCAGCTCGAGCGCACCGCGCGCGTCCGGGCCGAGCGTGACGCGGCGGCTGCCGAGGCGGCGAGTCGCGCGGCGTTCGCGACGCGGCGCGTGGGACGCGAGAACCTGCTGCCACCACTGCGCGAGGCCCTGCGGGCGCGCTGCACGTCGGCGAGCTCTGCAACGTCTTGCGCGAGGAGTTCGGCATGTACGACGCGCAACGCGCACCGTGAGGATCCTGCTCGTCTCGCAGATGTACCCCGGCCCCGAGGACCCCGACCTCGGCGTCTTCGTGGCGCAGATCGAGCGCGCGCTCGTGGAGCGCGGCCACGTGGTCGAGCTGGCGGTGCTGGACTCGCGCGGGGGTGGCAAGGGGCGCTACGCGATCCTCGCGCTGCGGACCTTGCGCGCCGCGCGGCGCTTCAAGCCCGACGTCGTGTACGCCCACTTCCTCGTGCCCTCCGGCCTGCTCGCCGCGGTGGCCGGGAAGGCGCCGCTCGTCGTGACCGCTCACGGGCGCGACGTCCGCAACGTCGGCGCGATCCGCGGCGTCGGGACGGCGACCCGCGCGACCGTGCGCCACGCCGAGGCCGTGATCGCCGTCTCCGACTACCTGCGCCGCGAGCTCGAGGCAAAGGTGCCGCAGTCGCGCGGCAAGACCGAGGTGATCGACTCGGGCGTCGACCTGGAGCGCTTCCGCGTCGAGCCGGCGCCCGGGGGCGGCCCGCGCTTCCTCTGCATCGGCTCGCTGACCGAGCGCAAGAACGTCGTCCGGCTCGCGGACGCCTTCGCGCGGCTCGGCGAGGGCACGCTGACCTTCGTCGGCGACGGGCCGTTGCGGCCGCAGCTCGAGGGCCGCGAGCGGGTCGAGCTCGCCGGCGTCGTCCCGCACGACGAGCTGCCGGCGCGGATCGCGGCCGCGCACGTCGTCTGCCAGCCGAGCCTGATCGAGCCCTTCGGCCAGGCGGTGCTCGAGGCGATGGCCTGCGGCCGCTCGGTCGTCGCCACGCGGGCCGGCGGGCCGCCCGAGTTCGTCCCGCCGGAGGCGGGCGTGCTGGTCGACCCGCTCGACGTCGAGGGGATGACCGACGCCCTGCGCGCGCGGCCGCGATGCCGTGCCCGAACCCCGCCGCGCGCGCCGCCGCCGAGGAGCACGACGTGCGCAAGCAGGCCGAGCGGGTCGAGAAGGATCCTGGAGCGGGCCGCAGCCGAACGAGCCTGAAATTCGTTCCACTACATCGAACCGATGCCGCCAACACCGATTCGCGTCCTGATCGCCGACGACCACCGGCTCTTCGCCGAGGCGCTCGAGGCGATCCTCGACCGCCGAGCCGGAGATCGAGGTCGTCGGCCGCGCCCGCGACGGCGAGGAGGCCGTCGAGCGGTCGCTCGCGCTGAAGCCGGACGTGATCCTGATGGACATCGCGATGCCGGTCGTCGACGGCGTCGAGGCGACCAAGCGGATCCGCAAGAAGCTGAAGCGCGCCTGCGTGCTGATGCTGACCGGCTCGAACTCGCGCACCGACGTCGCGCGGGCGCGCGAGGCCGGCGCCGCCGGCTACGTCACGAAGGACAAGATCGCCGCCCAGCTGATCGACGCGATCCGGGAGTTGGCCGCCTAGCCGCTGCTACCCTGTTTCGCGCTGTGGTTCAGCTCTTTGCGGTCATCCAGGTTCTCATCGCGGCGGCCCTCGTCGGCCTGATCCTGATGCACTCGGGCCGCGACGCCGGCCTCGGCGGGATGGGCTTCACACCGGCCTCGCAGGGCGGCACGCACATCGTCGAGCGGAACCTGACGCGCCTGACGATCTTCGTCGCGATCCTGTTCGCGGCGAACACGATCCTGCTCTTCCACCTGCTCAAGTAAGTGCGAGGGCGCCGGGCCGCGGCGCTCGCCGTGCTCGCCCTGGCGGCCGCGGGCTGCTCGTCGTCGTCCGCGCCGGAGCACGCTGCTCCGCTGCCGGTGAGCGGGCCGCCAAAGATCATCCGGGTCGCGCTCGCCGACCTGCTCTGGCCGCTCGAGCCGGAACGTGCGAAGACGCGGGACGAGCTGGTCGTCGCGCGGATGCTGTTCTCGACGCCGTTGCGCACCGACGTCTCGGGGCGGCTGCGGCCGGGCCTCTGCACGAGCTGGCACGCGACCGGGATCGTTGTGGCGCCTGCGCTGCAGCCATGCCGGCGCGATCGCGACACAGCTTCGGCGGTCCGGGCTATCCCCGACCGCGTGGGCTCGCAAGGGGGAGCTGATGGTGCGCGACCCCGAGCAGGACGTTCCGTACCGCCTGACCGAGCCGCGGGCGGCGCCCCCGGGCGTGCCGGGGCCGTTTCGGCTGATCTCGGCCAGCCCGACGCGAATCGTGGCGGAGCGCAAGGGCATTCGCGGCTGAGCGCCGGGCTCTGCAACAGCCTCGTATAGAACGTCGGCACGCCCATCAGCACGGTCGCGCGCGCCATCAGCTTGATGATGAGCTCGGGATCGAATTTCGGCAGAAAAATCATCGAGGCGCGGGCGAACAGCGTGACATTGCTCGCCACGAACAATCCGTGGGTGTGGTAGATCGGCAGCGCGTGGATCAGCACGTCCTTGTTGGTGAAGCGCCAATAGTCGACGAGCGTCAGCGAGTTCGACGCGAGATTGTCGTGCGTCAGCATCGCGCCCTTGGAACGGCCGGTGGTGCCGGAGGTATAGAGGATGGCGGCGAGATCATCGTCGGCGCGCGCGACCGTTTCGAATGGCGCAGGCGCCTTCGCGGCAGCATCAGTCAGCGATCCCTTGCCGTCGGCGCCCAGCGTCTCGACCTTGGCGCCAACCTTCGCCGCAATCGCTCCGATGCCATCCGCCTTGGCGGGATCGCACACCACCAGCGACGGCTCGGCATCGGTGATGAAATATTCGAGTTCGTTCAGGGTATAGGCGGTGTTGAGCGGCAGATACACCGCGCCCGCCCGCACCGCGGCGAGATACAAAACCAGACCAGGGACGGACTTTTCGGTCTGCGCGGCAACGCGGTCGCCGGGCTTGACGCCCCGCGACACCAGCACATTCGCCATCTGCCCGGCGCGGGAAATCAGCTCGCCATAATCGATGTGTTGTCCGTCGGTGGTTTCGATCGCGAGCCGGCTCGGATCGTCGAGGGTGTCGAACAGGCGGGAAAACAGATTGGCGTTCATGATGGTTTTCTGAGTCTCATTCATGCATCATTAAAGGGGGGCGGGCGCGGTCCAAAGGGCCGCGGCAACAGTTCAATAGCAAAAGCGCCCTTCACAAGGCAACGGAGACGGCTTGCATGTCAAATAACGGGAAACGCGTGGCCTGGGTGACGGGCGGCGGCAGCGGCATCGGCGAGGCCGGTGCGGAAGCGCTCGCGGCGGATGGCTGGACGGTGGTGGTTTCGGGTCGCCGGAAAGACGCGCTGGAGGCGGTGGTGGCAAGGATCGCGAGCAGCGGCGGCAAGGCCGAGGCGATCGCGCTGGATGTCAGCAAGGCCGATGACGTGAACAAGGCTGCCGAGCAGATTCTCAAGCATCATGGCCGCATCGATCTCCTGGTCAACAGCGCCGGCATCAATGTGCCGAAACGCAGCTGGGCCGACATGGAGCTGGAAGGCTGGAACAAGCTCGTCGAAATCAATCTCAACGGCGTGTTGTATTGTATGCGCGCCGTGCTGCCGGCGATGCGCAAACAAAAGGACGGCTGTATCATCAACGTCTCGTCATGGGCGGGCCGCCACGTCTCGAAAATGCCGGGCCCGGCCTACACCACGACCAAGCACGCGGTGCTGGCGCTGACCCATTCCTTCAACATGGACGAATGCGTCAACGGCTTGCGCGCCTGCTGCCTGTCGCCCGGCGAGGTGGCGACGCCGATCCTGAAGCTGCGGCCGGTGCTGCCGTCGGAAGAAGAGCAGGCCAGGATGCTGCAATCCGAAGACCTCGGCCGCACCATCGCCTTCGTCGCCAGTATGCCGCCGCGCGTCTGCATCAACGAAATCCTGATCAGCCCAACCTGGAACAGGGGTTCATTCAGACTGCCGGCTAGTCGGGATTAGGGCGCGGATCAGCACGCCGCCGAACCGGGCATGTCGCGGACAGGCCAAGATCGGGGACACGACCTGATTGCGTTTTAGTTCACGTTCGGTTGGCGATGTGGCGATACCTTTTCCTGAGCAAGGAAACTCATGCGGGCATATGTTCTCAAGCATTACGGCGGTCCTGAAGGCGCGCTGTTAATGGATGTCCCGGCACCTGCGCCGCGGCCACGCGATATTCTCGTCGAAGTACGGGCTGCGGGTCTGAACCCGGTGGATTTCAAGTTCCGACAGGGGAAGCTGCGCGTAATCCTGCGGCCAAAGCTTCCGTTCGTGCTCGGCAACGAACTCGCGGGTGAAGTGATTGCCGTTGGCAGCGACGTCAAATGGTTCCGTGTGGGGGACCGTGTGTTTGCCCGGGTCGCGAAGGATCGTGCGGGCGCATTCGCTGAGCAAGCATGCGTCGACGAGGATGACGCTGCGCACATGCCCCGGAATCTGGATTTCACGGCTGCGGCCGCCGTGCCCCTGGCGGGGCTGACTGCTCTGCAGGCATTAAGGGACGAGCTCCGTGTCCAACCAGGACAGAAAGTATTCATTTCAGGCGGTGCCGGAGGGGTCGGCACCTTTGCAATTCAGATCGCCAAATGGCTAGGCGCACATGTGACAACAACTGCTTCGAAGAGAGGTGAAGCGTTGGTGCGCTCGCTCGGCTGCGATGAGGTGATCGATTATACGGCTCAGGACATTTCCGAAGCGGGACGGAAATTTGATGCCGGATTTGACCTGGTTGGCGGCAAAACCCTGGAACAAATGTTCGAAATCATGAAGCCTGGAACCAGGATCGTTTCAGTAGCCGCTCTTCCAGAACCGCAAACTGCGATCGGGATTTAGGCGGCCGCCGAGCCCTTTCCGCCATCTTCTGGCTCATCAGCTACGATATCAGATCTCGCGCTCGGCGCGCGGGCGTCAGCTATCGCTACCTCTTGATGCATCCAAGCGGTAGCGACCTCGCTCTGCTTGCCGAACTCATCGAGCAGGGGAAACTGAGGGCCATCGTCGACAGAACGTATCCATTTGCGAAAATTACCGAAGCGCTGGACTACGTCGAAAGCGGACGCGCCAAAGGGAAAGTGCTGGTCACGATGAGTTGATGGCTCGCCTGACGCGCCCACGAATTGCTTGATACCGACGAGGCCGATTGAAAACGAAACAGCTTAACTAAAGTTTGAAAACCGTTATTTACGCCGCCTTGTTGGATTGAGGCCATCCTCGCCTGGCAAAATTATCAAGAAGCAAAGCTGATCTGAGAATCCTTTTCGGCAATTGGACAATCGTCCTCATGAACAACCGAAAGAACGAGCGACATCAAGTCCTGGAGTCCGGAACGATCTTGTTCCAGGGCTCGAAAATCGATTGCGCAGTCCATGACATTTCGGTGGGCGGCGCGAAACTCGAGATAGACGCCGATATCGTAATCCCCGATTCCTTTGACCTGCTCATGCGTAACGAGTGTGGCAAGCAACGTTGTCACGTCGTTTGGCGCAAACAGGCCCGGATTGGAGTTGCATTTTCGTAAGGGCGCGCGCCGATGAACGCAAAACCAAGCTTTCGTCCGGTTCCTTGCCACGGCGGCTGGCAAATTGTCGTGACTTGGCCCGATGCGCGAACCGAACAATTGATTGGCTATTCGAGCGAAGCCGACGCCGTGAAGTGGATTAACAACCTGTCAGATAAGTGGGCGGTTAAAGCCTTGGCGGAAAAAAAGGACAGGCGTCGCACTCTCAATGGAAGAGCATTCCTTCAGCTAATGGCTATTCGGCTTACGGCCGTATTTAGATAGCAGGCGGACGGGCTGATTTTGCCCCGACGGGCAAATCACTTCTGATTTCCAGAAATTGTGTCAAGCCCCGTTTGCAAAAATATTTCTGTTTTCTCCCGACCCAAATCAGTTCACTGATTCGCCCCGTCCGGTCTCGACAAGAGGGGCGTTGCGCACGTCATCAACGCGGGGCAGGATGCGGTGGACGCGGGCAGCGCGCGAGACGAGCGCGGACTGTTGCGTACGGCGAAGTCGTGTGGTTCTGACGCCCCAATCGTTGGCGTCAAGCCTGTGAGAAGAAGCGCAGGCGACGGTGTCAAACAAGCGTGGTCACCGAGGAGAGCGCGAAGTAAGCCGTAAAACCATTGCGCGGGGAATGCCGGGTTGTTCCGGTGTGACCGTGGTGACTAACTCGTATGCTTGTTTTGTTTTGCATGCGAGGCTGCGGGTGCATTGCGCGCCCGGCATTCCCTGCGCCCTCTGTTTTCGTTGGGCGAAAGTTTTAGCAAACCTCGGGCGCATCGCGCCGCGAGATCGCGGAGTCTTGTCGTGACCCCGTTATCCTGAGGTGCGAGCTCTTGCGAGCCTCGAAGGATGAACGGCCCGGGCCGTCTCCTTCGAGACGCCGCTCCGCGGCTCCTCAGGATGACGGGTTTGGCTTCGCGAAGCGAAAGCTGGATTGCTTCGTCGCGGAACCTGTCATCGGGCGGCGCTTTGCGCCGACCCGTTGGCTCGCAATGACGGTCACTGTCGCTTCGCTCCTCGCAATAGGGCCCCACGGCCATCGCACGCAAAAGTTTCAAATCCGCAAAAATTTATTCCCTGAAACCGCGCAGCCAACCTCCCGTAGCTCGGCCCGACAACGACGCGGACCGATCACTCAACCGAACCAGCGTCGTTGTTGCCTTCATCGCCGGCGCCCGCCGGCCGCTCAATCCATCGGGAGACCAACCATGTCCAAGCGCCTTGCACTTTTATCGGCCGCCGCCTTTGGCGCGCTTACCTTGACTGCCGCCGTCGTTGCGCCCGTGAGCGCGCAAGACAAGATGATGAAAAGCGAGATGTCCGGCGAGAAGACCGTCATGGTCGGCGGCGCCGCGATGTTCCCGTCGAAGAACATCATCCAGAATGCCGTCAACTCCAAGGACCACACCACCCTGGTTGCGGCGGTGAAGGCCGCCGGCCTGGTCGAGACCCTGGAAGGCAAGGGACCGTTCACGGTCTTCGCGCCGACCAACGCCGCGTTCGGCAAGCTGCCGGCCGGCACGGTCGACACCCTGGTGAAGCCGGAGAACAAGCCGACCCTGACCAAAATCCTGACCTATCACGTGGTTCCGGGCCGGCTGGAGGCCTCCAGCCTGACCGACGGCAAGAAGCTCAAGACCGTGGAAGGCGAAGAGCTGACCGTCAAGAGGTCGGGCGGCACGGTGACGATCGTCGATGCCAAGGGCGGCGCTTCGACGGTCACGATCCCGAACGTCAACCAGTCGAATGGCGTGATCCACGTGGTCGACACCGTCCTGATGCCGGCGTCATGACTTCGCGCGTGTCCTGGTCCCCCAACAGGATGCGCGCGTGGCGAGCCGGGGCATCCCGGCTCGCCTTTTTGTGACCGCGATACCCTGCAGGCATCAGTCTTATAGCCAGCATGGCAGTAACGAAGCCGCCGGTTCCGGCGTATAATCGGCATACCGACTTCAGCGATGGAACAGCCAGGATTGACATGTCCAGCCTTGCAGCCAGCAATGAGCGCACCCTAGCCACCCCGGCAAAAATCATTCAGCCGGCCTGGGTCCGGGTCGCGCACTGGATCAACGCGGTGGCGATGATCCTGATGATCATGTCGGGATGGCAGATCTACAACGCTTCGCCGCTGTTCGATTTCAACTTCTCACGCAGCATCACCCTTGGCGGCTGGCTCGGCGGCGCGCTGCTCTGGCATTTCGCGGCGATGTGGCTGTTGATGGTCAATGGCCTCGTCTATGTCGTGCTCGGCTTTGCCACCGGTCGCTTCCGCAGGAAGCTGCTGCCGATCACCCCAGGCGGCGTGATATCGGATGCGAGGGCGGCGCTGACCGGCAAGCTGTCGCATGAGGACCTGACGAAGTACAATTACGTGCAGAAGCTGCTCTACGCCGGCATCATCGTGGTCGGTGTCGTCATCGTACTGTCGGGACTTTCGATCTGGAAGCCGGTGCAGTTCCAATATCTGACGGCGCTGTTCGGCGGCTATGACGTGGCGCGCTTTGTCCATTTCTTCTGCATGGCGGCGATCTGCGCCTTTCTGGTGGTCCATGTCGCCTTGGCGCTACTGGTGCCGAAAAGCCTGCGCGCCATGATCATCGGCCGCTAGAGCATGATCCGGAAAAGTGGGAACCGGTTTTCCGAAAAGATCATGCTCAAATAAGAGTTTTCGAGGAGAATATCATGGGCCGCCTTCGCAAGCTTCTGATTCCCGGCGTCGACAAGAAGCTGCTGGTCAGGGACGCTGCCAGGCTGATGCCGGATCCGACGCGCCGCCGCTTCATCGCCGGTGGCGCCAGCCTTGGCGCGCTCACCTTGTTGACGGGGTGCGACGTGTCAGACAGTTTTTCGGCGGAGGAGATGCTGAAGCAGGTTTCGAAATTCAATGATGGCGTGCAGGCCTTCATCTTCAATCCCAACGCGCTGGCGCCGACCTTCCCTGAAAGCGCGATCACAAAACCGTTTCCGTTCAACGGCTATTACGCGGTCGAGGACGCGCCCGACATCGACGGCAAGGACTGGAAATTCGAGGTGCGGGGTCTCGTCGACAACAAGAAATCGTGGACGCTGGAGGAGCTCTACAAGCTGCCGCAGGTCAAGCAGGTCACCCGCCACATCTGCGTCGAGGGATGGAGCGCGATCGGAAGCTGGACCGGCACGCCGTTGCGCGATTTCCTGAAACTGGTCGGCGCCGACACCCGCGCGAAATATTGCTGGTTCCAGTGCGCCGATAAGGACGGCTACAACTCGCCGCTCGACATGGCCAGCGCGCTGCATCCGCAGACCCAGATGAGTTTCAAATTCGCCGACGAAATCCTGCCCCGCGCCTACGGCTATCCGATGAAGATCAGGGTGCCGACAAAGCTCGGGTTCAAGAACCCGAAATACGTGATCTCGATGGAAGTCACCAACGACTACAAGGGCGGCTATTGGGAAGACCAGGGCTACAACTCGTTCAGCGGGAGTTGATCACCCTAGTCACGTCGTCCCGGCCAAGCGAAGCGCGAGCCGGGACCCATAATCACCGATCTAATTTTCGTAAAAGACTGGAGCAACAGCTTGCATAACCACGAAACCCTGTGGGTATGGGTCCCTGCTTTCGCAGGGACGACAATGATGGATAATGGTTGTTTGATTCAGCGCGACAGATTCGGCCGTAGTCTCCTCTGAAATGCCGCGGCGATGGCGCCGAGCGCCAGCATCGCCGCCGAGACGTTGAGCGCATAGGAGAGGCTGCCAAACGCGTCGGTAACCGCGCCGACCGCGATCGGCCCCAATGTCTGGCCGATCCCGAACGCGATCGTCATCGCCGCAATTCCCGTCGGCCATTCCGCCAGGGGATAGTTGAAGCGCACAAAGGCGGTGGTCGATGCCACCACGGCGAAGAATGCAACCCCGAACACCAGCGCCGATATCGCCAGCAGCAGCGCGGAATGCCCGAACAGCGGCAGCGTTGCGCCGAACGCGTTGACACCTAGAATGATCGCCGTCGAGATGCCGCCGCTGTTGCGCGCCAGCACGCCGCGCCACACCCACGGCGTCACGAACGCGCTCAAGCCGATCAGGCACCAGAACACACTCTGCGCCACGGCGCCGCCGCCGGCATCGCGCACATAGGCGATCATGAAGGTCATGTAGGCGATGTAGCCGGCGCCGAACAGAAAATAGCCGGCGAGATAGATCGATACAGGCAGAATCGCGAATTTGGCGGGCGTCACATCGGCGATCCCGGCACTTCTGTCGATCGGCGCCAGCAGCAGCGGAATGGTCATGAGCACCGAGAGCGCCGTCATCGCCCACCAGACGATCCACCAGGATCCCGCACCGAAAGCCTGCAGCATGAACGGTGCGATCAGGCCGGACGACACGATGCCGAGCCCCGGGCCGGCATAGAACAAGCTCAGCAGAAAGTTGGCCCGCTCGGGCCGTGTTTGCGCGATCATCGCGCCCAGCGCGCCGCCGGCGACAAATCCCACCGCCGCGCCCAGGCCCGCGAGCAGCCGCGCAAAGCTCAAGACGAAAAAATTGCCGGACATGGCGCACAGCGCCAGCGACACCACGCAAGCCAGCGTTCCCCAGCGTACCGCGGCCGACAAGCCAAATCGCTTGATGAGCCTTGAGGCCATCAACGCGCCTGCAAGATAACCCGCAGCATTGATGGTGTTCATGAAACCCGCGGCGGAATACGACCAGCCGAGCGCATCGCGCATGTCCGGCAGCACCAGCGAATAGGCAAAGCGGCCGATGCCGAGACCGACCGTCGGCGCGAGCGACAGGATGAGGATCAGACGCGCGGGATGCACGTAAGACTGCGGACGGTCGGGGGCGTGCAAGAGATCACTCCGGCTGAGCCGCATTGTGGCAGTCAAAGCGGGGCTTGCACAGGCGCTCGGTAAGCAATGGTGTCTTGCCATCCGCGCAATGCCGCACTAGCACTTCGCATTCACCGTCATTCCGGGGCGCGCCTTGGCGCGAACCCGGAATCCATCTCACCGCTGGATTCCGGATCGCCTCGTGGAGCCTGTCATCGGGCCGGCGAAGGCCGGACCCGTTGGCTCGGCGTCCGGAATGACGAGTAGAGAATTCGTAACAAGGACCTTCCCATGGCGACCCATAAACTGCTGCTTCTTCCCGGCGACGGCATCGGCCCCGAAGTGATGGCCGAGGTCAAACGCCTGATCGACTGGCTCAACGCAACAAGGCATTGCGCAGTTCGAGACCGAGCAGGGCCTGGTTGGCGGCGCGGCCTATGATGCCAGCAAGCAGAGCATTACCGATCAGACCATGGCCAAGGCGATGGCCGCCGACGCCGTGATCTTCGGCGCGGTGGGCGGGCCGAAGTGGGACAGCGTCCCCTATGAGGCGCGGCCCGAGGCAGGGTTGCTTCGCCTGCGCAAGGAACTCGGGCTGTTCGCGAACCTGCGCCCGGCGGTGTGTTATCCCGCGCTTGCGGATGCCTCGAGCCTGAAGCGCGAGGTGGTCGAGGGCCTCGATATCATGATCGTGCGCGAGCTCACCGGCGGCGTCTATTTCGGCGAACCCAAGACCATCACCGATCTCGGCAACGGCCAGAAGCGCGCGATCGATACCCAGGTCTACGACACCTATGAAATCGAGCGCATCGCGCGCGTGGCGTTCGATCTGGCGCGCAAGCGCCGCAACAAGCTGACCTCGATGGAAAAGCGCAACGTCATGAAATCCGGCGTGCTGTGGAACGAAGTGGTCACACAGGTTCACGCGCGCGAATACAAGGATGTGCAGCTCGAGCATCAGCTCGCCGATTCCGGCGGCATGAATCTGGTGAAATGGCCGAAGGCGTTCGACGTCATCGTCACCGACAATCTGTTCGGCGACATGCTCTCCGATATCGCGGCAATGCTGACGGGCTCGCTCGGCATGCTGCCCTCGGCTTCGCTCGGCGAGATCGACGTCAAGACCAGGAAGCGAAAAGCCCTGTACGAGCCGGTGCACGGCTCGGCGCCCGACATCGCCGGCAAGGGATTGGCCAATCCGATCGCGATGATCGCTTCATTCGGAATGGCGCTGCGCTATTCCTTTGATATGGGCGCGCTCGCCGACAAGCTCGATGCCGCCATCGCCGCGGTGCTTGGCGAACGGCCTGCGCACCGCGGATATCAAGTCTGACGGCACTACCGCGGTGAGCACCGCGCAAATGGGCGAAGCGATCCTGAAGGAATTGCAGGCGCTGCACGGGTAACAAAGGTCGTCATGCCCGCGCTTGTCGCGGGCATCCACGTCTTTTTTCTTGATGGTGCGTCAAAAACGTGGATGGCCGGGACAAGCCCGGCCATGACGACGTCAATTTAATTTGGGCACGCTCAATAAAGCGGGAAGGTCTGCGGATAGCCGCCAAGGTCGGACGGCGGGTTTAGCGGCTGGCGGTCGATCGGGCGATTTCTGTTCTCGCGTCCGAACGATGGGTACCCGATCTCCGGCGGAAACGCGTAATCGTTGAACTTGCGGTCGCCGGGCAACACTTCGGTGCCGGCGTCGAGCCAGGAACGTTTTGTCACGTAGATCCGGGTCCGCGGCCCCTGTTGATAGGACACGTTTGGGCCGCTCGGTCCGTAATAGGGACGGCCGCGGTCGTCATATCGTGGCTTGGACTGCGCGCTTGCGGGGGTGATGTCGAAGCCGACAGCAACAACAGCGCCCGCGGCCAGCAACACCGCAAGCTTGTTCGCAACAGGGAATTTCCAGGTCATCACGTCCTCACGGGCGGCCGGACCGCCATTTCCGATTGGGAGCGATCTTAGCCGTCGCGGCGACATCGTTACTAGGTCAATTGGGCCACACCACATCACATAATGCGGCGGTGAGCGAAAAAGTTGCATGAAAACCAGCACCTTGGCGGGCGCACCCGACCCAGGCGCGCCAGCCAGTCGAGATTGTTCGGAGGTATCTGGAGGCTAGGCAGCATTTCGCGCGCAGCCATCGGATTTCCGCGTTGCGCCCCCGGCAACGGACGGGGTGGCCCCGGGATGCCGGAAGGTCCGCTAGGTCCCTGTTTTTTCGAGCAATTCGTGTCACAGACGGATGCTGACAGGGCAAGCAGGGCCAGAATACCCATATAGGCAACAGGTGCGCCAGCATGCCGCATCATCTGTCGGCAAAGCGGGTCCGCGCGGAATGAATTCTTGATCGCATCAATTGCCCCGGGCATCGCGGTATAACGTTGTCTTAACGGCGGTTCTCGCATAGAAGCGCTGCCTCGTCCCTTTTCCGCCGAAGGGGCGGGGGCGAGGCATTTTTTCTTCGGAGAGTGGACGATGGGTTACAAAGTCGCGGTGGTCGGAGCGACCGGCAATGTCGGGCGGGAAATGCTCAACATTCTCGACGAACGCAAATTCCCGGCTGACGAGGTGGTGGCGCTGGCGTCACGCCGCAGCATGGGCGTCGAAGTGTCCTATGGCGACCGCACCCTGAAGGTCAAAGCGCTCGAGAACTACGATTTCTCTGACGTCGATATCTGCCTGATGTCGGCGGGCGGCGCGGTGTCCAAGGAGTGGTCGCCGAAGATCGGGGCCGCCGGCGCGGTCGTGATCGACAACTCATCGGCGTGGCGCATGGATCCGGACGTGCCGCTGATCGTGCCCGAGGTCAATGCGGCTGCGGTCTCAGGCTTCGTCAGGAAGAACATCATCGCCAATCCGAACTGCTCGACCGCGCAGCTGGTGGTCGCGCTGAAGCCGCTGCATGACAAGGCCATCATCAAGCGCGTCGTGGTTTCGACCTATCAATCGGTCTCGGGCGCCGGCAAGGACGCCATGGATGAGCTGTTTTCGCAGACCAAGGCGGTCTACACCAACGACGAACTGGTCAACAAGAAATTCGCCAAGCGGATCGCCTTCAACGTGATCCCCGAGATCGACGTGTTCATGGAGGACGGCTACACCAAGGAAGAGTGGAAGATGATGATGGAGACCAAGAAGATTCTTGATCCCAAAATCAGGCTTACCGCTACTTGCGTGCGGGTGCCGGTGTTTGTCGGCCATTCCGAAGCCGTCAACATCGAGTTCGAGAATCCGATTTCGGCCGACGAGGCGCGCGACATCCTGCGCAATGCGCCGGGATGCCTTGTGATCGACAAGCGCGAACCGGGCGGCTACGTCACGCCCTATGAGGCGGCGGGCGAGGACGCGACCTACATCAGCCGCATCCGCGAGGATGCGACGGTGGAGAACGGCCTGGTGCTGTGGTGCGTGTCGGACAATCTGCGCAAGGGGGCCGCGCTGAACGCGATTCAGATCGCCGAATGCCTGATCAACCGCAAGCTGATCAGCGCCAAGAAAAAGGCGGCCTGACGCCGCGAATAGCGAAGTAGCGAGCAGAAATTCTTCTGCTCGCTATTCGGCCGCCTCCTCCCCGACACTGCGGAATTCCTTCGCCGCCTGATCGAGCACGAACAGCGAGCCCTCGGCGACGCCGAAATAGGCGCCGTGCAGATGCAGTGCGCCATCCTCGACCAGAGCCCGCACGAAAGGAAACGTCATCAGGTTTTCCAGGCTCCGGAACACGGCGGCCTTCTCGATCCGGACCGTGAAATCAGCCATCGTTTCTTGGTCGCGCTGCCCGACCGTCTCGCCCGGCTTGATGAACATCGACATCCAGCGGCCGATGAAGTCGCCGGGGGACAGCGGCTCGATGTTGTCGATAAAGGCGCGGATGCCGCCGCATTGGGCATGACCGAGCACGACGATGTGTTTTACCCGCAAAGCCCGAACCGCATATTCCAGCGCCGCGGAGACGCCATGGGCGCCGCCGTCCGGCTGATAGACCGGCACCAGATTGGCGACGTTGCGCACCACGAACAACTCGCCGGGACCGGCGTCGAAGATCACCTCCGGCGACACCCGGGAATCGCAGCAGCCGATCACCATGACCTCGGGCGACTGGCCCCGTTCGGACAGTTCGCGATAACGCGACTGTTCGGTGGGCAGCCGCTGCGAGGTAAAGGTCCGGTAGCCCTGAAGCAGATGTTGCGGGAACAATGACATGCGAGTTGCTAACCATAGGCCGCAAGCCGGAACAAGCCTTTCGCACGATGGGCTGAAATGTTATCGCGGGAACTTCAAAACCGAAAAGGGGATGAAACCATGATCCGTCCGCGCCGCAGCCTGCTGTTCATGCCCGGGTCGAATGCGCGGGCGCTGGAAAAAGCCCGCATCCTCCCGGCCGACGGCATCATCCTCGACCTCGAGGATTCCGTGGCGCCGGACGCCAAGGCGATGGCCCGCGATCAAATCGCCCAGACGATCGCCCAAAAAGGGTTTGGCAAGCGCGAGGTCCTGATCCGCGTCAACGCGCTGGATTCGCCGTGGTGGATCGATGACGTGACCATGGCCGGCAAGGCGGGGCCCGACGGCATTCTGGTTCCAAAAATTTCCAGCGTGAAAGATCTCAACGCCATTGCCGATCGCCTCGGCGATATCAACGCGGACAACGCGATCAAGGTCTGGGTGATGATCGAGACCGCGCGCGGGGTGCTGCATGCCGAGGAGATCGCGGCGGCATCGCGCGATTCCGAAACCCGGCTCGCCGGCTTCGTGTTCGGGCCGAACGACATTTCACGGGAGACGCGGATAAAAATGCAGCCGGGGCGCGCGGCGATGATCCCCATGATCACGCACTGCATTCTTGCGGCCCGCGCCCACGGCCTTGAAATTCTCGACGGTCCTTACAGCGACTTCAGCAATACCGACGGCTTTGCGCTGGAATGCGCGCAAGCGCGCGATCTCGGCTTCGACGGCAAGACCCTGATCCACCCGGGCCAGATCGTGGCCTGCAACGCGATCTTCACGCCGCCGGCGGAGGAGGTCGCGCATGCCCGCAAGATCATCGCGGCATTCGAGCGGCCGGAGAACGCCTCGCGCGGCGCGATCCAGATCGAAGGCCAGATGGTGGAGCGGCTGCACGCCGACATGGCCAGGCGCACCATTGCGATCGCGGACGCGATCACGGCGATGGGGAGTTAGTTTCCGCGTCGTCCCGGCGGTCGCCGGGACGACGATCAACCAAACCGCTCCGGCGCTTGGCCAAGACTATCGATCGTGGGCGCGTTGGGGCAATATCCCTGATAATGCTCTGCGGAGGTCCCGGCGTGGAGATCGCGGTCGCATTGGCGTTTGTGATTACACAGGGTGCAGACGCGCTCCATGTCACGCAACACCAACGGCTCGGTGCGAACGAGATCGGCTTGGTCGATCCCGAGGGCCCTGAGCAGCTTCGGCAGTTCGTCCGCCGCATGCGGTCCTTGACGGACCAGTTCGTTGAGGTCGCCGGGCGAAACCCTGAGCTCGCTCGCGATGCGGTCGAACTCGGCGCGGTCCATCTGCCGCATTTCGTTTAACTCCCGCCGGTGCTTCAGCCAGGCGGCGAACGTATCGAGCAACATCTCAACGGCGGCATATGGCTTGCTTTGCGCGGTCATTGGACACCTCCGGTCGCCAGCAATATGAGCACCACCGGAGGAAGCGGTTGTTGCGCTGGATCAAACAAGTCCGGGGCTGCTAACCTCCCTGCAGGGAGGGTAAGCTAAGGCCCAAACCGCTCCGCCGCCCAGGCATAGAGGCTGCCGGCAATGGGCGGCTGGTTGCCGCGGCCCTTCGGCGAAACATGCAGCCCGATGATTTCGGGATCGCCGTCAGCGCCGATAAGTCCTGCGGCTCGAAGAAGCGTTTCGGTTCGGCATGCACGGCATAAAACGATTTCTTTGGCAGAGCGTAGTGCAGTTCGCCGGCGCGGCGGGCGAGCGCGGTCAGCGCGGCCGGGCCATAAATCGCCACACGAATGTCAGCGACACGGTTCGACCGGCCTCGCAATTGACGCAGCAGAAATGTCAGGCGGTGCCGCAGCGCCAGCCAGTCCGGCGTCAACTCGTCCTGCTCCATCAGGTCCGCGAACGCCGCAACGATCGGATCGCTCTGACGGCAGATACAGAACCGAATTGCCAAGCTGGCGCGGCCGCTCCCAGGCGAAATAAGGCCTTGCCGGATCGATCTCGATCGGCTTCAGCAAGAGGACGTCGGCATCGAGCCAGAGACCTGCGCTGCGCGCCATCAGCCGCATCCGGAAAAAATCGCTGAACTGCAAGATGGTCCAGTCGCGCCATGTGCCATCGGGCTGCGGGGGACGAAGTTTTTCGGAGAATGCATGCGGCAGGATCGCTTCGGCCTCGGCATTGCCGACGCCCTCGGGCAATTGCGCGATCGGCTCGAAACTGTAGACGGTGACCTTATGACCTGCCGCGACCTGCGACCTCAGGCAGGTCAGCCTGAGCGCATCGAGCGGACCGTGCCAGAAGGTGACGACGTCGGGGCGCATGCGTCAGCTTCCGGGGCGTTTTCGAAACGGCTCTTGAGTGAGATCAGGCCCAGGAGCGCGCGGTTTTCGCTCTTGTCTCGTAGGCGTCGATCGAGGCCTTCTTCTCCATGGTGAGGCCGATGTCGTCGAGGCCGTTCATCAGGCAGTGCTTGCGGAACGGGTCGATCTCGAACTTCACCGTGCCGCCGTCGGGCCCGCGGATTTCCTGATTGGGAAGATCGATGGTCAGCGTCGCGTTGGCGCCACGTTCGGCGTCGTCGAACAGTTTGTCGAGATCGTCCTGGGTGACGCGGATCGGCAGGATGCCGTTCTTGAAGCAGTTGTTGTAGAAAATATCGCCGAACGAGGTCGAGATCACGCAACGGATGCCGAAGTCGAGCAGCGCCCAAGGCGCATGTTCGCGGCTCGAGCCGCAGCCGAAATTGTCGCCCGCGACCAGAACCTTGGCGTTGCGGTAGGCCGGCTTGTTGAGGATGAAATCCGGGTTCTCGCTGCCGTCGTCCTTGTAGCGCTGCTCCGAGAACAGCCCCCTGCCAAGGCCGGTGCGCTTGATGGTTTTCAAATACTGCTTCGGGATGATCATGTCGGTGTCGACATTGATGATCTTCAGGGGCGCCGCGACCCCTTCCAGCGTGGTGAATTTTTCCATCGATCGCACTTCTCGGGTTGAGAATTATGTATATCGCGACTGGTTTATCGCGAATGCGCCCGGCATTAAAGGGCAAATTCGCCTAACCGGCGGCCGCCTCGATCGCCTCCATATCGTCGTCGGATAGCCCAAAATGATGGCCGATCTCGTGAATCAGCACGTGGCGGACAATATGGCCCAGCGTCTCCTCATGCTCGGCCCAGTAATCCAGGATCGGACGGCGGTATAGCCAAACCATGTTCGGCAGCCGCGCGACGTCGTCATTGCTGCGGAACGGCAGGCCGACGCCCTGAAACAGGCCGAGCAGGTCGAATTCACTGCCGGCATTCATCTCGTCGAGCACCTCGTCGGTTGGAAAATCGTCGACGCGGATGATCACGCCCTCGCACAGATCGCGAAAGCGCTTCGGCAGGTGCTCGAAAATTTCGTGCGCCATGGCTTCCATCTCGGCAAGCGACGGCGCTTTGGCACTTTTCCACATTTCGCCTGTTTAGCGCGGGTTCCTTGATCGTGCACACGGTTTTGCGTGCAGTTGACGCCGGCCGGGCAATCGGAGACGTTGCGGCCGATAACAGCTTTGGGTGGGCGTGATGATGCGGGTCAGGACGGCGGCAATATTGGTGGCTTTTGCAGGCAGTTTTGTATTGCCCGCGGCCGGAACGAGGGCGCAAACCGCGCCGCCGGGGATGCGGACGGTGCAACCGTCGCAGCCTGTCGCCACCGAGGCGTCGGCGCAGCGCCGTGTCCGGCGGCCGACGACACGCCTGCGGGTCTATCCGCAGTATCAGTATGAGTGGGTACCCGACGTCTATCCCCGCTACAATCCGGGCCCCAACGCGGTGCGCGACTGCAACGCAACCTATGTGCAGGAATTCCGGCCGAGCGGCACGGTGATCGTGCCCCGCATGAGCTGTTTCTGGCGGCCTGGTTAGCTAGTCAGAGCATGACCCCGAAAAGCGGGTACCGGTTTTCATGCTCAAGCAAACATCAACGACGGGTCTGATACAGCGAAGCTGAAGCAGACCCTAGTGCAAGCGCCGGCGCGCGGCGCCGATCAGCCCGGCGACGACCACCAGTGCCGACGTCCCGTAAACGATGATCGCCATTATCACTTGCGTGAAGCTGCTCGCGGTCCCCGGACCTACGCCGGGACCTTGCGAGGCAAAAGCTGCATTCGCCCACGACAACCCTGCGACGGCTGATATGGCGGCGAAAGCCAAGCGCGATATTCGATGCCTTGTGAGCGACGATGCCATGACAATCTCCTGTGGCGAGAAGCTGTCACCAGATACGGACGGCAGCTTATGCCGGTTTTGAGCGCCACTGAAAATTGTGGTGTGCGCGGCGAACCGAGCTCGCGCGTTTCGCATTCATCTCTGCGGCGCAGCCATTCATTTCGCATTCACGTCGCTCACTTTAGCCTGATTTTCTACATTGCAGCGAGGCGGCCGAGTCGATCGGGCGTACGGCGCAGGCGTGACATCGGATGACTCAAGGGAGGATAGAGATGAACATGAACAGGGTTCTGGGGCTTGCCGCCGTCGGCGCGTTGCTCGTGCTGGCCGCTCCGGCCGAGCGTGCCCAGGCGCTGTCGCTGAGCAACCCCGGCGCCGCCGCGGCGATTCAGGACGGTTCACAGCAGATGACCACCACCGAAGTGCACTGGCGCCGCTGGCATTATCGCCGGCATTGGCGCCACTGGCGCCGCTGGTGATATGGGGCGCGCTATTCTCTTCGCGCGGCGGCGAAAACAGGCCCGCGGTGCGGGCTTGTTTCTTGCGCCGCGTGGTGCCGCATGAAACCGCGCGCGCCTGCCGTGCGTTGTCCGCGCGCTGAGGAAATCATGAGGAGCGTGCCATGAAGACATTGATTGGAGCTGCGGTCGTCGCGGGAGTTCTGGCGCTGGCCGGACCGCCGGCGATTGGTCCGGCCGCCGCGGCTTCGCCGAAAGCTGGCGTAGAGCCACTCGACACGTCGAAAGCGACAGACCTGAGCGCGCGTCGCCACTATCGGCACCACTATCGCTACGATTACGTCCCTTATTATTACGCGCGACCAACCTATTATCGGCCTTATCCCTATTACACGCCGGCCCCATTCACGTTCGGGTTCGGCTTTGGGCCCTGGTGGTGGTAGCGGCTGACGGCCCTTTAAGTCCCCGGCGTAAATCCCTTCGCGAGCAGCACGATGGCTTGCGCGCCGGCTTTGCGGTCTTTCGAGATATCGAGATATTCCGGCGAGTCCGCCCAGACATGATAGGCGGTCTCGTCGGGAAATGACATCAGCACCAGTTTGTCGCGATTCCAATCGCCGTCCACGACGCTCGGGCTTTCATCCGCCGACAGCAGCCGTCCGTTGAATTTTCTGAACACCTCGAAAAACCGCGCCTGATAGCGATCATACGCGGCGCGATCCGTCATCTTGAGTTGCGCGATCACATAGACGGTCATGGCGGATTCCAGTTCTGCAGTGGCATGAGCGAGCTTCGCCCCTCCTATTTTTGTGCCAAGGTTGCCGGGCACAAATCAGGAGATTCAGGCGCCCGATGGGCGCCTGAATTCATTCAGAGAAATTGTCGCTGTTCTCAACTCCAATTCTTGAACTTCCAGGATTTGAGCTTCCATGGCGTCAGGGTCTCTATCCGCCACTGCACCCACCGATCCGGCGGCCAGTGACTGAGGCGCGATCTCTCCTTGACCTCGGGCTCGACCGCGCGCCGGATCACCCGGCGCCGGACCTGCCGGGTCGCCTCGCTGATCATATCGACGAATTCAGGCTTATCGGCCACGGCTCGCTCCTCGCGAAATGCCTTGTCTTGCGTAAGCCCAGTCTGCTCCCAACTGCTTAACGACTTCCTTCGAGGATGCCTCGAGGTTGAGGCAAGGGTAGCGTTACCGCCACTCCCTGATGTCGACGAAATGCCCGGCGATCGCCGCCGCCGCCGCCATCGCCGGCGAGACCAGATGGGTGCGGCCCTTAAATCCCTGGCGGCCCTCGAAGTTGCGGTTCGAGGTCGAGGCGCAGCGCTCTTCGGGTTTCAGCTTGTCCGGGTTCATCGCGAGGCACATCGAGCAGCCCGGCTCGCGCCATTCGAAGCCGGCCTTGATGAAAATCTTGTCGAGGCCTTCGGCTTCCGCCTGCTCCTTTACGATGCCGGAGCCCGGCACGATCATCGCATTGAGGTTGCCGTTGACGGTCTTGCCTTCGACCACCTTCGCCGCCGCGCGCAGATCCTCGATACGGCCGTTGGTGCAGGAACCTATGAAGATGCGGTCGAGCTTGATATCGGTGATCCTGGTGCCGGGTTTCAGGCCCATGTAATTCAGCGCACGATGCTTCGAAAGCCGCTTTGCCTCGTCCTCGATCTTGTCGGGATCGGGAACGACTCCGGTGATCGACACCACGTCCTCAGGCGAAGTGCCCCAGGTCACGATCGGCGGCAGCTTTGCCGCGTCCAGCCTGATCTCGTGATCGAAATGGGCGCCGTCGTCGCTTCGCAGCGTTTCCCAGTAGCGCATCGCCGCGTCCCAGGCCTCGTCCTTCGGCGCCTTCGGACGGCCCTTCAGAAACGCAAAAGCTTTTTCGATCCGGCGCGACCAGGCCGGCGCGGGCGCCGCCCTCGATTGACATGTTGCAGACCGTCATGCGGCCTTCCATCGAGAGCGCGCGGATCGCATCGCCGGCATATTCCAGCACATAGCCGGTGCCGCCGGCGGTGCCGATCTCGCCGATGATCGCAAGAATGATGTCCTTGCCGGTGACGCCGTCGGGCAATTTGCCGTCGACGACCGCGCGCATGTTTTTTGCCTTCTTCTGGATCAGGGTTTGGGTTGCCAGCACGTGCTCGACTTCGGAGGTCCCGATGCCGTGCGCCAGCGCGCCGAACGCGCCGTGGGTGGAAGTGTGGCTGTCGCCGCAGACGATGGTGGTGCCGGGCAGCGTAAATCCTTGCTCGGGGCCGATCACATGTACGATGCCCTGACGCCTGTCGAACTCGTTGTAGTGTTCGACGCCGAATTCTTTGGCGTTTTCGGCCATCACGCGGATCTGCTCGGCGGATTCCGGGTCCGGGTTAGGCTTGGAGCGATCGGTGGTCGGGATGTTGTGGTCGACCACGGCCAGCGTCT
>CAVUYV010000068.1:0-26997 GCA_963745785.1 uncultured Alphaproteobacteria bacterium
CCTGCAATCAGATATCACCAAGGAAGAGAAGGTTCTGGAGCGATGCCGGGCGGACGCTGGCGATTGCCCGCCGTATGCCGCCCAATTTCTGCGGCTGATCAACGCAATCAAGTCAAAGTCCGGCCGCTCTCAGCTTGAGGAAGCCAACCGCGGCGTCAACGCGGCTATCCGCTTTGTCACCGATTATGCGCAATTCGGCGAGGCCGATCGCTGGAGCGCGCCGCTTGCCACCTTTGCGACTGACAAGGGCGATTGCGAGGACTACGCGTTTGCCAAATATGTCGCGTTGCGGGCCGCCGGATTTCCGAGTGATGATCTGCGGGTGGTAATGGGTCGCGACCGCACCGTTCGGCAGGACCATGCCGTACTGGCCGCACGTCTCGACGGCCGCTGGCTGATTCTCGACAGCCAGCGCGCTGAGCTGATCGAAGACTCTCGCGTCCCGGACCTTACCCCTGTGTTTGCGATCGATCACCATGGCGTTCTTCTGTTAGCCGCGAACTATGAATGAGTACCGGCCAATAGGCCTGACTTGATCGAAGGTTTTAAATGGTGAAATCTAGAGGAATTGGTCGAGGCGGGGCGAGGCCTGGATCGGGTCGAAAGCGGAAAGCGATCACTCCGCGTGTGGAGGCGCTTAAAAACGCACTTGAAGCATTGCTGAGTTGCGATGCCTCGAATTTCCGCGACGCCGACCGGCGCTTTGTGCGGGCGATGACCGCATTGGGCGCGCGAATAGTGCGACCGCCGGCGCACTCGGTATCTGCGAAGCCGAATTGCTCGCGAAATTTCCAAATGAGCTTGGACCCGGCAGTATTGATCATCCGTGGCCGGCTGAGATCCGAAAATACGGCATGGAACCACGAAGTCCTGAATATTCGGCTCCGCAACAAGGCCACGCTCAAGCTCGCCATAGAGAAGACCTGAAAATTTAAGCAGCAATTGATCGGCTGCGAACGGTTTATTCGACCTTCCCGGGAAGGCGCGTCCTAACGACAACGTCTGCAAGCGCGTCGCGGTAACCCGCCAATACCCCATCGACCATCGCCTTCTGCGAAAAATGCAGAAAGATTCGTTCACGCAGCGACTTTGCCCGCGCCTGCGCGGCGGCGGGATCTTCGAGTGCGGTCTCGATCGCGTCTGCCATCGCGCCCACGATATTGGGCGCAAACAGCGCCTCGGTATGGGAAGCGAAAATCTCTGGAATGCCGCCGACATTCGCGGCCACCATCGGAATTCCCGCCGCGGCCGCCTCGATGACGACATAGGGCATCGATTCCCCTCGAGACGGAACGACCAGCAGCTTACCCTTGGAGAAGCCGTACCGCGCCTTGACGTGGCCAATGAAGCGCACCGCCTCGGCAAGACCGAGCTTTCGTACTTGAGCCTTGAGAGCCTCGAGTTCCTCGCCGTCACCGGCGAGCGTCAGCGTGACAGGCTTCCCATCGGAACGGAGCCGCGCCACCGCATCGATCAGCAGGTCGACGCCCTTGATATGCCTGAACTCACCGACATAGACGATATCGGTGGCATCAGCCGCCCTGACCACGGGATCGAACTCGTCGGCAGTTACGCCATTGAACACACAACGCACCAGCCCGCTCGGCGTGCCGATCGTGCGCTGATAGGTATCGCGTTCGAATACGCTTTCGAACAGGAACAGATCGGTAGAGTTCATCAGTGCGCGTTCGAGGCGGCTATGGATCGCGCCCTTCAGTGTGTTCGACGGATAATGCAGCGAGCCGCCATGCGGCGTGTAGACGCGAATCGTGCCGTTCGCGCGTGGCGTCAGGCGAACGAAGGCGGCTGCTTTGGCGCCGTGTCCATGCAGGACGTGCGGCTGCAATCGCCGGGTCAGGCGGATGAAGCGCAGCCATACCAGAATGTCCGCGGGAGATGGTCCGCCGCGGATGGCGAAACGATGCACGCCAAGCTTGAGGCGTGGCGCGATTTCCGTGAGCGCCGCCTCGGCGCGTTCGCCACCGGTCAGGCTGTCGGCGACGATGCCGACCTGGTGGCCGCGATCGGCCTGGCCATTGGCGAGGTCCAGGACGTGACGGAAGATTCCCCCGACCGGTGCGCGCACGGCGTGCAGGATACGAAGCGGCTGATCGGTAGTCGCGGGCATGATCAGAACCAACATTCGCCCACGAGCGCGGCGTCGTCGGGGCTGCAATCCATAGGAATATCAATTTCGATTAAGGACTTCCATGGTTAACAAAGCATGACCGCAACGCTTGGACCCGTGACATAAAAAGGGACGCGATCGGCTGAGCTAACGCCGCGCCGCGGCTCTCGCTCGTGATCGATGGATTGCTGCGAGTTTATGGTCATGTATTGCTGGACGCCGGTACCGCCTGGGCTTGTCTGCGGAGTTGCTGACGGGGCAAGCGCGCGCGGTAGTGGTGCCGGGTGCCCCCATGGCTGACGACGTCCGCATCCTGAATGTGCGATCACCTCAAACCAGTGGGTTTCACCGAGGTGACGATGCTGAGCAAAACCGTCGCAGACTTTGAATGCCCTCGAGTTCGACCCCACGGGCGGCGGTGCCTGAAGCCGACGTTCGCTTCGGTTTTTTGCAAAACCTGTCTACAGTAATGACAATGCGACCGCGGTGGGACGAAGCCAGCCGCATCCAGGGGCGAGACGTTGCCATCCGATGTCAGTTTTTTGGCGAGCCTGAGACTGGAACTCGCCTATCTCAGTGGCGTACCATGGTTGCGGGGACGCCGGGCCGGCGGCGCCGGCGTGGTTTTGCGATTTGAACGCGTGCGCCCGCGGCGCCATGCGCGGTTTCAGCCGCTCAAATCGCGGGAAATCACGCCCAAATTTCTCGATCGAACCATCCGGGCGTTGAAGCGCTGGAAATTCGATATCGTCTCAATGGACGAGGCTTGCCGGCGCGCGGTCACGTTGGCTTCGCGACGACGGTTTGTGTGCCTGACATTCGACGGCGGCTACAAGGATTTGCTGGCGGGGGCCTATCCGGTGTTGTCGCGACATGGCGTGCCCTTCACCGCTTATGTGCCGACCGCGTTCCCGGACGGTGTCGGCGAGACATGGTGGCTCGCACTTGAAGAGGTGATCGCGCGCGAGAATCGCCTCAGCCTCGTGATGGATCGCACCGAACGGCACTTCAATATCGGTAACACCTCCGAAAAATACCAGCTTTACCTATTTCTCGAGAATTGGATGCGCTCGCTCACGCCTCCTGAAGTTTCGTCCGCGATCAACGATCTCTGCAGGCGATACGCGGTCGACCTCGCGGCGCTGTCGCGCGAGGCATCGATGGACTGGGACGACCTTACGATGCTCGCGGCCGATCCGCTTGTCACAATTGGAAGCGCGACGGTGAACTATCCTGTTCTCTCGAACCTGAAAGACGCGGCTGCGCTGCGCGAGATGACGATGGGGAGGGCGGTCGCGCAGGCCGCGTTTCAGCGCGACGTCAGGCATTTCGCCTATCCGTTCGGCGATCGCGCCGCCTTTCGCCGGCAACATGTCGTGATGGCCGCGGAGGTCGGCTTCGTCAGTGCGGCGTCGGCGATATCGGGCATCGTGGAAGCGGAAGGTCAGAACCAACCTGCACGTGCTCCCGCGTATCGCCTGGGACGGGCGGCAGCGTTCGCTGCGCGCCATGCGCGTGATTCTCTCCGGCGCTACGTTTCCTCCGGTGCAGAGGACTCGCGGTGCGTTACTTGCGCATCCGGCCGCGCCATCCAGCTGATGATCGGCATCGCCGGCAGCACCCATCCAATGCCGGCCACGACGTAAAAGATTGCCTGCAACAGCCCGGAACTCGCAAGCCACGGCGTCTGCGCCACCGTCATTCCCATCAACGACCACACTATCACCAGCACGAGCAAGGCGATGGTTCCAAAGAATTTGCGGGTGCGTATTGTCATGGCGAAAATGTGCGGTTCGTTTCAGTTTACGCGCCTTGCGCGCGGGAGCGGGCGGACTATAAGGTGCGCGCAAATTCATTCAAGTGCAGCTTCGATGACCGATATTTCCACGCCCCAGAGATCGAACCACCGCGCTGTCCGTTGGTGGCTCGTCTTGATCGCCGCATTGATCGCGACGATGGTGCTAGTCGGCGGCGCCACGCGGCTCACCGAATCCGGGCTTTCGATTGTCGAATGGAAGCCGGTCACCGGCACGCTGCCGCCGCTCAATCAGGAGCAATGGAGGGAGGCGTTCGAAGCCTACAAGACCATCCCGCAATATCGCGAACTCAACGCCGGCATGAGTCTTGCCGAGTTCAAGACCATTTTTTGGTGGGAATGGAGTCACCGGCTGCTCGGGCGCGTGATCGGGGTTGCCTATCTGTTGCCGTTTCTCTGGTTCCTGTGGCGCGGCGCTTTGAGTGAGGAGCTGAGGCGACGACTGTGGCTGATCTTCGGTCTCGGCGCGCTGCAGGGCGGGGTCGGTTGGTGGATGGTGGCGTCCGGACTTTCGCAGCGGGTAGAAGTCTCGCAGTACCGTCTGGCCACTCATCTGGTGCTGGCGCTTCTCATCTTCGCGGCCGTGGTCTGGACGCTGCGCCGGCTGGCGGACCGGCCGCGATCGGTCGCATCCCAGCGGCTAAAGATGACCAGTGTGGCCCTGTTGGTGGTGACATTCGTGCAGCTCTATCTGGGCGCGCTGGTCGCGGGTCTGCGCGCTGGTCGGGTCTACAACACCTGGCCGGACATTGACGGTGCGCTGATTCCGTCCGCGGCGCGGTTGTTCTTCGAAGTGCCGTGGTGGCGCAATCTGTTCGACAACACGCTCACGGTGCAGTTCGAGCATCGCATGACGGGCTACCTGCTGTTCGCCCTTGCCCTGCTGCACGCGCTCGACGCGGTTCGGTCCCGCGCCGGGGCAGCCGCAGTCAGCGGGGCGTTGTGGTTGGCCGCTGCCATCACCGTGCAGGCCAGTCTCGGCATTCTCACCTTGTTGAATCAGGTGCCGACCTCCCTTGCACTGGCGCACCAGGCCGTTGCGATTGCGGTTTTGACGCTTGCCATTTTTCAGGTCGACCGATTGGCCGCGCGGCGATCGAATCAGCTGCAGCAAAAGCTGGCTTTACCAGCCGCGCAAATCAATTGAACGATTCTAATTTTCTTTGCCTGCGCAGAAACGCCTTGTTTGCAGGGCGTTCGCGCGTCCGCGCGCCTGCTAACGAAGTTGTGTGGGGCGGCACCGCTTTACTTGGGGCCCTTGGACGATAAAACGAGCCAAACATCGGGTTTGCTCATGTCGTCTGCATTCCTTCAAGCCGCTGTCATCCTGCTCCGCGAGGGACTGGAGGCCATGCTGGTGATAGCCGCACTCGCCGGCTATCTCACCAAGGCCGGCGCCGGTCATCGCGTGCAGGCGCTTTACGCCGGATCGCTGGCCGCCGTGGGCGCGAGCATCATCGCCGCCTGGCTGTTTGCGGTGTTGAATTCAGGCCAGCACAGCGACGTGCTCGAAGGCATCATCATTCTGGTTGCCGCCAGCCTGATGCTCTACGTCAGCGGCTGGCTGATGGTGAAGCAGGATCCGCGCGGCTGGCAGGATTATCTCGCCCACAAGGCCAAAAACGCGCTGGCGCAGGACACCGTCTGGGCGGTAGCCGCGCTTGCCTTCCTGGCGGTGTTTCGCGAAGGGGCCGAAACCGTGCTGTTCATCAATGCGCTGGCGTCAGCCGAGGGCGGCTGGAGCCTCGGCTTGTTCGCGGGCCTTGCGGCCGCGACGGCGGGGCTCGCGGTGCTGTTCTATTTCATCAATCTGATCGCGCAAAAGCTTCCACTGCGGCCGCTGTTCATCATCACGTCGGCGTTCTTGTTTGCGATGGCGCTCAAATTTATCGGCGAAGCCGTGCAGGAGTTCCAGGAGCAGTCGATGCTGCCGTTCACCGAACTTAAAAGCGCAGCATGGCTCCGTGCCATCGGATTGAATCCGAGCATGGAAGCGCTGTCGGTGCAGCTGCTGGTGATCGTGTTTGCGCTCGCGACCTATTCAGTGCTTCAGCGCAACAGCCGGCTGGCCCGCGAAGGCAAAGCGGCGATGCGCACCGCGAAGCCGTGAAATCCCTAGCAATAACCGTAAACGCCGCAGGCGTAGGGCAGGCGGTCCCAATAGTTGACGTAGGGACCGCCGTAGTAGGGGCGGTAGTAGTCGTAGGAATAAGGCGCCCCATAATAGCCCGGCAGCGTCGAATATCCCGGGAGTAGTGGCGTGCCTATCCAAGGCGAAATGTAGGGGACATCGGCGTATGCAGGCGTGAACAGGACCTCGGATTCATAGCCATAGAAGGGACGAACGTAAGCCCGTTGATAGGAGTGCGGCGGGCCATACGAAATGGTGGTTCGGAACTTGTAATGTGGCCGCGGCAGTCCGGCGGGCAGCATGACAGCCGTGCGATGCACGCCATGGCGGGCCACCGCTCGCTCAGCACCGATAGCGGTGCCGCCGGCTAGCATCGCCAGCAGGATTGCAATCGTGAAGCGCAACATTGGCGGCTCCGAAAATGGTTTCGGCACTAGCCCAATATAGCGCAGCCCGTAGGACGCGGCATCGTCCGCTGGTCGCCATTTGGAAATATGGCTAAGGACCCAATGACGGCGGCTCACGCGTTCAGCGCCTGATCCAGATCCGCGATCAGATCTTCCTTGTCCTCGATGCCGATCGAGAGCCGCACCACGTCGGGCCCGGCGCCCGACCTGATCTTGGCGGCATCGTCGAGCTGGCTGTGCGTGGTCGATGCCGGGTGAATCACCAGCGAGCGGGTGTCGCCGACATTGGCGAGATGCGAGAACAGTTTCAGGTTCGAGACCAGCTTGACCCCGGCCTCGTAACCGCCCTTGAGGCTGAAGGTGAACACCGCGCCGGCGCCCTTCGGGGCGTATTTGCGCGCGAGGTTATTGTATTTGTCGCCGGACAGGCCGGCGTAGTTGACCGCGGCGACCGCCGGATGCCCCGCTAGCCATTCGGCGACCGCTTTCGCATTGTCGCAGTGCTTTTGCATGCGCAGCGGCAGCGTCTCGATGCCGGTGAGAATCAGGAACGCGTTGAAGGGCGAGAGCGCGGGACCGAGATCGCGCAAACCCAGTACGCGGCAGGCAATTGCAAATGCAAAGTTGCCGAAGGTCTCTTGAATCTTGATGCCGTGATATTCGGGACGCGGCTCGCTCAGCATCGGATATTTGTTGTCCTTCGACCAGTCGAAGGTGCCGGCATCGACAATGATGCCGCCGATCGAGTTGCCGTGCCCGCCCAAAAATTTCGTCAGCGAGTGCACGACAATATCGGCGCCGTGGTCGATCGGACGGATCAGGTAGGGTGTCGCCAGCGTGTTGTCGACAATCAGCGGTACGCCGGCATTGCGGGCCACCGCCGAGATCGCCTCGATATCGGTGACGCTGCCGCTCGGGTTTGCAATCGACTCGATGAAGATCGCCTTGGTGCGCGGCGTGACCGCACGCTCAAAACTGCCGATATCGTCGGGGTCGGCCCATGCGACGTTCCAGCCGAAGCTCTTGAAGGCGTGGGTGAACTGATTGATCGAGCCGCCGTAGAGTTTACGCGCCGCTATGAGTTCGTCGCCGGGCATCAACAACTGCTGGAGCACTACAACTTGCGCGGCGTGCCCTGATGCGACCGCCAGGCCTGCGGTGCCGCCTTCGAGCGCTGCAACACGTTCCTCCAGGACCGCATTCGTCGGGTTTCCGATGCGGGTATAGATGTTTCCGAACGCCTGCAGCCCGAACAGCGACGCGGCATGATCGGCGTCGTTGAACACGAATGAGGTGGTCTGGTAGATCGGCGTCACCCGCGCGCCTGTGGTTGGATCGGGCTGCGCGCCGGCGTGCACGGCGAGGGTCGAAAATCCCGGAAGGCGATCGGTCATTCTTGCGTCCTGTTCTGCGATATCTGAAATCGCGCGAGCCCATGCTGATGGCTGGGGCGGCCGGGGTCAAGGCGCTGTGAGAATTCATCCCGGGTTCGAAACGCTTCCGCTTCGCTTTGCGGCACTATCGAAAGAATCGTTCCACATTCTCGTCACGTACGCTCGTTCTTGTTTTTCGCGGCGCGGTCGGAGGCGGTGGTCTCGCCGCCACTGACGCTCATCCGGTTCAATGAAAGCCGCATGCCCTGGGCCGGCATTGGTGCGCGCTTCGAACTGAGTGTTCGCGAATTGACGCCCATCCACGATATTTCCGAGGACAGCCGGCCATATTCGATCTTGGGGCAGCGGTTCATGACGACCTTGAGGCCGGCGGCCTCCGCCCTTGCGGCGGCCAAATCGTCGCGCGCCCCGAGCTGCATCCAGATCACCTTCGGCGGCGGCGTCATTCTCAAGGCTTCATCGACCACAGGCATGATGTGGCTTGAATTGCGGAAGATCTCGACCATGTCGACGGGACGCCCGATCTCCAGCAGGGAGCCAACGAAGGGTTTTCCGAGCAGGCTGTTGCCGACGTGACCGGGGTTCACCGGAATCATGTCGTAGCCGCGCTGCGCCAGATATTTGAAGGCAAAGTAACTCGGCCGCACATTGACCGGCGACGCCCCGACCATCGCGATCGACTTCACACCGTTGAGAATCTTCCGGATGTAATCGTCGGAGTAGGTGTCATGGTTCATTGGGCGCGACCACACTCATGTCAATCGTCATTGCGAGGAGCGAGGCGGCGAAGCAATCCAGCTTTGTGGCGGCGGGGTTTGCCTCGCTTCGCCCGCAATGACCGGTAGCGAGTTCTACTTATCCTGCCACTTCGGCTCACGCTTCTCGATGAAGGCACCGATGCCTTCCTCGGCGTCGCGCGCCATCATGTTCTCGGTCATCACCGCGGCGGCATAACGATAGGCCTCGGCAAGGCTCATCTCGGCCTGACGGTAGAACGCTGCCTTGCCGAGTTTTATGGTGTAGGCGGATTTGAGCGCGACTTTCTCGGCCAGCGCAATCGCAGCGTCGCGTTCCGTGCCGGTGGCGACGACACGGTTGACGAGGCCGATGTCGCGCGCCGTCGCTGCTGAAACCGGCTCGCCGGTGAGCAGCATTTCCATCGCCTGCTTGCGCGGAACATTGCGCGACAGCGCCACCATCGGGGTCGAACAAAACAGCCCGATATCGACGCCGGGGGTCGCAAATGTCGCAGCCTCTGAAGCGACCGCAAGATCGCAGCTTGCCACCAGCTGGCACCCCGCCGCGGTGGCGACGCCGTGGACCGCCGCCACTACCGGCTTGGGCAGATGCACGATTGCCTGCATCATCGCGCTGCAGGCATTCATGATCTCGGCGAAATAGGCGCGCCCGCGATCGGCGTCAGTGCGGTGGGCCGTCAGTTCCTTCATGTCGTGGCCAGAGGAGAAGGCCGGACCGTTGGCCGCGATCACCACCGCGCGCACCTTGCTATCGTCGTGAATTTCCCCGAGCGTCGCATGCAGCTCGGCGATCAGGCCTTCCGAGAGGCTGTTGCGGGCTTCGGGCCGATTGAGCGTGAGCACGCTGATGCTGCCCAGCGTCTCGCGCAGAAGAATTGGCGGTTGTGGTGTGGTGGCGCGTGCGGGCCTGGCGGTCATCGGGCAATCCATTCCCTGGCAGGCTGTCAAGTTAGCGCATGATCAGCCGAAGCGTGAGCGGTTAGCGGGGAGAGTGGGGCCTCGCGAACCGGGATTCAAGGGCTTCACTTCTGCTGCTTTTCGGTGAGCGCCATGACCTTGGCCTCGATGAAGCGTTCCATGAGATGCGGCGCCGAAGCCCCAAACATGCGGATACGGCCGGTGTGGGCCAATAACAGAAGCCCTGCCGCATGAGCGAAAATATCCGCCATCAACGATCTGGCTTCCTCGCGCCGGGCGCCGAGCGCTTGCGCGGCGTCGGCGATCGGTTGCATGGCCAATTCCAGCGCTGCGTTGAGCATATCGTCGCGCTCCTTGCCGAGGCCTTGTGGCTTCATGCCGCCGCGAAACAGATAGAAGCCAAGATCGAGGTCTCTCGGATTGTCGGCGTAATAGCGAAAGAAGGCCGTTGAGGCAGCCCGCAGCCGATCGGCCGCGGTCCTGGCGCGCGAGACGGCGCGGCTTATTGTTTGCCCAAGGTTTGTCAGCGAGCATCGCAGAACCTCCGCGTAGATCGCTTCCTTGGATTCGAAGTGAAAATAGAGCGCGGCGGGCGTGTAGCCCGCGCCAGCGGCAATCGCGCGCAACGACGCTCCGTCCAAGCCGTCAGCTTCGAAAACCTTGCGCGCCGCGTCCAGGATCAGCTCGCGCTTGAGGTCGCTTACCGCCTGCTGCCGGCCGATTTTCCGCTCTTTCGCCATCGCGATTCCCAAATAGCACACTTGACCGATAATTTAAACATCGTTAGATTATCTAACACTGTTTAAATTAACGATCACCATGCGAGGAGGCTGCCATGACGGTACGAATTGAGAAAGCCGGCCCGGTATGGACCATCATTCACGACCGGCCCGAAGCCCGCAACGCCATGGACCCCGATAGCGCGGACGCGCTGACAACCGCTTTTCTGCAGTTCGATGCCGACAAGGACGCCTCGGTCGCGGTGTTCTATGGCGCAGGCGGCGCGTTCTGTGCGGGGTGGGATCTCAAATATGTCAGCTCCCTCAATGCCGAATATCCGCTGGGCGAGCTTGATATCTCGACGGCCCGCCCGCGCGGCAATGGCGGCGAAATTCCACGCGGGCCGCTCGGGACCCTCTCGTCTGGAACTGGACAAGCCGGTGATCGCGGCGATTGAGGGCCCGGCGGTCGCCGGCGGCATGGAACTGGGATTGTGGTGCGATTTTCGGGTGATGGCCGAGGAGTCCTATTTCGGCGTCTATTGCCGTCGCTGGGGCGTGCCACTGATCGATGGAGGCACGGTGCGGTTGCCGCGCATCGTGGGGCAGGGTCGTGCGCTCGAGATCATCCTGACCGGACGCAAGGTGCCTGCGGAGGAGTGCATGTCGATCGGTTTATGCGAATACCTCACCCCGAAGGGAGGAGCACGCGCGAAGGCGGAGGCAGTGGCACAGGAGATCGCGCGCTTTCCGCAGGTCTGCGTTCGCGCCGACCGCCGGTCTGCCATCAAGAGCCATGGGCTTAGCGTACGCGAGGGATTGATTCAGGAATGGTACAACGGCCGCGAGGCCTTGATCGAGGACGGCGTGGCAGGCGCGGGCCGCTTCAGCGGCGGCCTCGGCCGGCACGGCGATTTTGCAAAGATAAGATAAAGCGGTTCGGCTTGCTCTGTTTTTCACAGCGAGATTTGGGTCATGCTCCAATAATGTCCGACGATCGGTAATGACAGCAGCGCAAATGACCGCGGCTGAAGTAGGTGCCTTCCTGCGCACCGAGCTTCCGCAGATGTTCAATCATGACGAACTCACGATCGAGCATGCCGACGGTCAGACCTGTCAGATAAGGCAGCGCTTTCGTGAGAGCATGCTGCGTCCGGGCGGCACGATCTCGGGGCCGACGCTGATGGCCTTGGCGGATTGCGCGATGTACGTGCTGCTGTTGTCGGCGATCGGCCCGGTCGGCCTCGCCGTCACGACCAATCTCAGCATCAATTTTCTGCGCAAGGGCCAGCCCGGCCAGGATGTGCTGGCGGCAGCGAGGCTTTTGAAGCTGGGCAGGCGGCTTGCGGTTGGCGAGATCAATCTGCTTTCGGGGACCTCGCCCGATCCAATCGCCCATGCGATATCAACCTATTCCATTCCAGATACTTAGGGTTTTTCACGGTAATATCGCACCTTAATCATAAGGCATTGTTTTAGCTGGTATAATTATCCTTGCTGGGTGTTGACGCGAGCAGCGCTCTTAACTAGAAACCCGGCAGTTCGGCGCAGACGCGCCGCTGTCCTTTTCACGGATTTCCTCACATGAAAACGTATTCGGCAAAGCCTGCCGAGGTGACGAAGAAATGGGTGCTGATCGACGCCAAGGGTCTGGTGGTCGGCCGGCTCGCCAGCCTGGTCGCGATGCGCCTTCGCGGCAAGCACCTCCCGACCTATACGCCCCACGTCGATTGCGGCGACCACGTCATCATCATCAACGCGGCGCACGTGGTGCTGACCGGGCGCAAGCGCGACAACAAGGTCTATTACAACCACACCGGCTTCATCGGCGGCATCAAGGAACGCACTGCAAAGTCGATCCTCGAGGGCCGTTTTCCCGAGCGGGTGGTCGAGAAGGCGGTCGAGCGCATGATTCCGCGCGGGCCATTGGGGCGCGTGCAACTCGGCAATCTACGCGTCTACCCCGGGTCCGAGCATCCGCACGAGGCCCAGCAACCCGAGACGATCGACGTCGCTTCGATGAATTGCAAGAACATGAGGGCCGCATAAGATGTCCGACACCATGCAGTCTCTCGACCAGTTGTCGCAGCTGAAGCCGGCGGCGCCGGAAGCTCCGAAATACGTCAAGAAGGTCGACAAGCAGGGCCGTGCCTATGCCACCGGCAAGCGCAAGGACGCGGTTGCCAGGGTCTGGATCAAGCCCGGTGCCGGCAAGATTACCGTCAACACCCGCGAAGTCGAAATCTATTTCGCTCGTCCGGTGTTGCGGATGATGATCCAGCAGCCGCTGGTGGCGGCAGCCCGTGCCGGTCAGTACGACGTGGTCTGCACCGTGGCCGGCGGCGGTCTGTCGGGTCAGGCGGGCGCCGTGCGTCACGGCATCTCCAAGGCGCTGACCTATTTCGAGCCGGATTTGCGCGGCGTCCTGAAAAAGGGCGGCTTTCTCACCCGCGACTCGCGCGCGGTCGAGCGCAAGAAGTACGGCCGCGCCAAGGCGCGCAAGTCGTTCCAGTTCTCGAAGCGCTAGTTGCTTCGCCAAAGCTTGCCGCGAATGCGGCATCGTTAAGACTTCCTAAAGGGCGCTCGCGGGCGCCCTTTTTATTGACCATTTGCCAACGAGTTGATGCAGTTTTTTCCTGAAAACTTGCGCTTGTGCGCAAACGGATTGCCAAGCCGAGGGCTGTAGAGTGCAGGGCGGTAATGGTGCGTATTCCGCCTTTCTGACCACGCGGGGTACGCTGCATCACAACCTCTCGGTGGCCCATGTCGATCGATACTGTCACGCTTTATCTCGTTGCCACAATGGTTGCGGCAATGCTGGGAGCCATGCTGCTGTTCTTCGGCAAGCAGGAGAATATCCCGGCGTTGAAATGGTGGGGAACCGCCTACCTGCTCGGCGCCGCGTCCATCGCGCTCTGGGCCTTTGCCGGTAACGTGTTTGGCGAGATGTTTGCGCTGGCGATGAGTGCCCTCGGTTTCGTGGCCTGCGGCATGGTCTGGAACGCCTCGCGCGTGTTCCACGGCCGCAAGCCCACTCTGCCGGGATTGTTTCTAGGCGCGATCGCATGGCTGGCTGCGGCTATGACGCTGGCGGCCGAGGCCGCCGCAATGCGTCTGACGATCGGGGCCGGTATCGTTGCGGTTTATGCAGCGCTGACCGCCGCCGAATTGTGGTCCGAGCGCCGCAGGACGATGCAAGCGCGCTGGCCGGCAATTGCTGTGCCTGTAGCGCATGGTGTCGCGCTGATGTTGCCAATCCTGCTTGGCGGTCTGTTGCACGCAGATGCCGGCATGTTCTCCGGCAGCATCTGGGTGAAGATATTCTCGGTCGAGCTTATGCTCTACGCGATCGGCACTGTGTTCGTCATCTTCATCCTGGTGTCGGAGCGTACCGTGACCGTGCACAAGACGGCGGCGTCGATGGATCCGCTGACCGGCATGTTTAATCGCCGCGGCTTCGCGGAAGCAACGTCGCGGGTGATCGAGCGAGAAGCGACGGCCGGCCGCCCGGTAACGGTGCTGATCTTCGACATCGACCATTTCAAATCGATCAACGACCGCTTCGGCCATCCGGCGGGCGACGAGATCCTCAAACTATTCGCCGCCATCGTGATCAACTCGCTGCGGATCACCGACCTGTCGGGGCGAATCGGCGGCGAAGAGTTCGCGGCATTGCTGACCTGTTCAGCTGGACGAAGCAGTGGTCGTAGCCGAGCGCGTGCGCGAGGCATTTGCCAATTCGGGAATCGCGGTCGAGGACGGACCGGTCGACACCACCGTGTCTATCGGCGTCGCCGGCGGCCCGGCGGGCACCGAACTCGAGGTGTTGCTCGCGGCCGCCGATGCCGCGCTTTACCAGGCCAAGCGCGGTGGCCGCAATCGCGTCGTGGCGGGCGAGGAGTTGCCGCTGTCACTGGAAAACTGGCGGCGTAAGACTGCGGCAACCGCGCGTCGGCCGCAACTGCAGCCTGGCGTCGCCCAGCAAGCGTAGGGCGCTCGCGCCGTAGTGACGCCAGTAACCCGCCGTTTACCATTCGATCGATATCATCATGGTCATGAACACGACCCGCAGTTCGGATGCCCACGCCGCCCTGATGTCGCTGGAGGCCAAGGCAGTATCGGCGCGCGGCGGGTTTGCCTGCATGTTCTCGACTTCGGACGAATACGAGACGGCGCTGATCTCGGAACGGCGCGCCGAAGGGCGCTATGGCCGGCGACGAAGCCGCTGGCCAGAAGTGATGCTTGTTGGCGCCGCGCTGATGGTCGCCGGCACGGTGCTGCTGTTGAATTGAGTTGCATGGGGTAGGAGATGCCGGGGCGCTGCAAGGCGCCTTTTTCTTTGGCACCGGCTGGGCTAGAGACGAGAGTTCTCACGGAAAGGCGGCAGCCCAATGATCACCGAAATCGCACAAATCGACGTCAAGCCCGGCACCGAGAAAGACTTTGAAGCGGCGGTCGCCAAGGCGCGTCCGCTGTTCCTGCGCGCCAAGGGCGGCAAGGGTTTTGAACTGCACAAGTCGATTGAGAAGCCGTCACGCTACCGGCTGTTGGCAAAGTGGGAGACGCTGGAAAATCACACCGTTGATTTCAGGGGTTCTGAGGACTTCGCGGCGTGGCGCGGCCTGGTCGGGCAGTATTTTGCCTCGCCGCCCGAGGTCGAACACACCCATACGGTACTAGCCTCCGGCTGAATGCTGGTCAGCAATGCACGGCACTCAGGCCGCCACCGCCTCGGACGAGGTGTCGTCAGCCTTGAAATAGTCGATCACAACCTTTGCGATCGCGATCAACGGCAAGGCGAGCGCCAGCCCCCAGATGCCGAACACGACGCCGAGCAGGATCTGGAACGCAAATAGAGTGGCGGGGGGAATATCGAGCGCCTGACGCTGGATAATTGGCGTGAGGATGTAGCTTTCCAGCGCGTGAACGCCGAGGAAGAGCACGAATGCGCTGGCGGCGGCGACCCAACCAGACGCGAGGCTTGCAAGTACCACGATCAGCCCGCCGAGCAACGCACCGACCGTTGGAATGAAGGCGAGCAGGCCGGCCTGAATGCCCAGGATGAACGAACTTGGGATGCCGATAATTGCGAGGCCGATCGAGGTTACGAGGAAGACCGCGAACATGGTGATGATCTGCGCTATCAGCCATCGCTCCAGCGTTTCACCGATCCGATCGACGATCACAGTTGCGCGGGCGCGATGCCGCTCAGGAGCCATGAATAACAACCCGTTTCGATAAACGCTCGGCTGCGCCGCGAACGCTAGTCCGAGAAACAGAACGATAAAGAAGTTTCCGACGGCGCTCACCGTTCCCAACAGCAATCTAAAGGTCTGGCTGACGATAGCGCCACCGCTTGAGGCGAGCGCGCCCGCGCTGGGAAGATTGTGCGTCGGCGCCGTGCCGGGCGTTGCCGACGAATCCGCTGATGCGCCGGAACTGCCGAGGTCGAAATAGCTGGTATCAATCCCGTTTCGATCAAGGAAACTTTTGACGTTGACCAGTTGCGATTTGATCGTATTGCTCAGCGCGGTAGCCTGCTGCACGATAGTGGCGCCACCGAGGAAGATCACGCCCGACAGCAGACCCGCCAGCGCCAAACAGACAATCGTCAGCCGCAGCGAATGCGGCAACTTGACAACGCGGCCGAGCCCGTTGGTCATGGCGTTGAGCGCGACGCCAAACAGCATTCCGGCAAAGATCAGAAACAGGGTCGCGGCGAAATGCCAGGCGAACAGCAACAGCGCTGCAAATGCAACGATGCCGATGCCGCCGACTGATATCGCCCATGCCAGATCGTTGCGGGCAAGACGATCGCCAGTCCGGACTGTCACGTTGATTCCTTCTCGCAGCGGTTTCCGACAGCACTCTTTCGTTAAACGCGCTCGGGATCAAGCGGAGAAGCCTGCCGGTTTGACGCTGGCATGTTCGTTGTGCAAAGCGTCAGCGGAATCGGATCGCGGGCGAGGGCGGATGGCATGAACTTTAGATGGCTCGGGCCGCTCGCACTATTGGCGGTGCTGGTGATCGGCGATCAGATTCGGATCAACCGGCCCGGTCACAAATACCGGTTGACGGTCGAGGTGGAAACGCCTGAAGGCACAAAATCGGCCTCTGGAGTCCTGGCGGTTCAACCTGACAGAGGTTACAGCCGCGGTGCGCTCACCCGCACCATGGGTGATGCGGTCCTGCTTGATCTTGGCGGCGGCAAAAACCTGATTGCGCTGCTCGCGCATGTCGACAAGACGGTCGAGCTCGATGGTATGAACTATCTGGCCTTGCGCGCCTACAACGCGGCTGGCCGCAAAGTGTCATTCAACGACATGAGCCGGATGACCGGGCCGGTGCCCGTGCAAGGCGCGCTGATCCCGGTGCTGGTGACTTTCGCCGACCCCGGCAATCCCGCGACCGCGCGCGTAGTGCCGCCGGATGGAACGGAAGCCGCGCTAGGCAAGGGATTTCATCTCCGTGGCATCTCGGCAGAGGTGGTGCCGAACGGCTTCTGGCCGCTCGATTTCGGCGGCCCGTTCGGCGAGCCGGTGACACGTGGGATAGAGGCTAAATTGCCGTGGTGGAGTCGGCCTGACGATCCCGCGGGGAAGGCGCTTCAGGCCGCGGGTTTGCAAGGCGGCGAGGCGATCGACCCAAAACAGGTCTTCACGCGGAAATAACAATGCAGCCACGCACCGGGCCGCGAGATATTGATCCGGTGCGGGCTGGCGGGCATGATCGGCCATAGTTTGCGGCGGGAGATTGGATAGCAGACGATGAGGAGGCCGGTGGTCGGTGTGATCGGAAGCGCCTATCGCATCGAAGATCGATTTGCGACACAGCTGGTCGGAGAGCGAAACCTTCGCGCGGTGGCCGAAGTCGCGGGCGCGCTGCCGCTGATGTTTGCCGCTGCCCCCGATATCACCGATATCGGCGCGCTGCTGGATGCGGTCGATGGCATAGTGCTGACCGGAGCTCGCGCCAACGTTCACCCGGCGCGTTTTGGCAGCGAACCGGATTCGCGGCACGAACCCTTCGACCTCCATCGTGACGACCTGGCGCTGGCACTGTCGGAAGCTTGCGTCGCGCGCGGCATACCCCTGTTCGGTATCTGCCGCGGCTTGCAGGAGATGAACGTGGCGTTCGGCGGCTCCCTGCATCCGGAAATCCGCGAATTGCCCGGACGTATGAACCATCGCATGCCGCGCCTGGAAAGCGGCGAAATCCATCCGGACGCCACTGTGGTCTTCGCCGACCGTCACGACGTCCGTCTCGTTCCCGGTGGGGTCTTTGCCCGGCTGCTCGGTTGCGAGACCATCCGCGTCAATTCCCTGCACGGCCAGGGCATCCTCGAACCGGGAAAACGGGTGGTCGTCGAGGGCGTGGCGGAGGACGGCACGATCGAGGCGATCCGGATTGCCGACGCGCCGGGCTTTGCGCTCGGCGTGCAATGGCATGCCGAATACGACCCGCAGCGCAATCCCATCAACCGAGCATTGTTTCAGGCGTTCGGCGAGGCGTTGTTGGCGCATCGCCGGGCAAACTAGCTGGCGAGACGGAGCGCCAGGGTTCGGCGCGACGGCGCTCCCCGTCATGAGAAGCGCCGAATCCATCCGAAATGGCGCAAAATCCGCTCAAGCCGCCTTCATCTTCTCCACCTTCACGCCGCCGCCCTCCAGCAGCATGACCTTGTTGAGAAGCTTCACCAGCGCGTAGACGGCCTCGATCGAGGGCGCCGACGTATTGGTCAGCTTGGCCATTTCCAGAATTGAGCCGATCAGCGCCTCGGTTTCCAGCGAGCGGCCGGCTTCCACGTCCTGCAGCATGGATGTCTTGTGGGCACCGACCGCTTCGGCGCCGGCGATGCGCTTGTCGATGGTGACACGGAAGGTGACGCCGAGTTTCTGCGCGATGTCCTGCGCTTCCTTCATCATGGTGGCGGCCAGTTCGCGCGTTTCGGCGAACTGGCAAATGTCAACCAGCGTGGCGTGGGTCAACGCCGAGATCGGGTTGAATGAGAGATTGCCCCAGGCCTTCAGCCAGATCTCCGAGCGGATATCCGGCAGCACCATTGATTTCAGCCCGGCCTTGATGAAGACGTCGTGAAGCTCCTTGACACGCTCAGTCTCCTTGCCGTCGAGTTCGCCGATCGGGAAACGGTCGCCCTCGACATGGTGAACCACGCCGGGCGCGATGGCCGCCGCCGCCGGATAAACCACGCAGCCGATGATGCGGTTGGGATCGATCTTCTTGGTCAGAACGCCCGAAGGATCGAGACTTTCCAGCCGGTGATTGTCGTACTGACCGCCGAGTCTCTGGAAGTACCACCACGGCAGGCCGTTCTGAACGGTCAGCACGACGGTGTCGGGACCGAGCATCGAATCGATATCCCGTACCACCTGATCGAGGAAATGCGCTTTCACCGCCAGCACGACAATGTCCTGCTTGCCGGCCTCCGTCGCCTTGTTGACGGCCTTCATTTTGGCGGTGTGAACCTTGCCGTCATGCCACTCGAGCTTGAGGCCGTTCTTCTGGATCGCGGCTAGATGTGCGCCCTGATCGATGACAGTGACATCCTCGCCCGCGAGCGCAAACTTGGCCGCCAGCAGGCCGCCGATGGCGCCCGCGCCGACCACGCAGATCTTTTTCTGCCTGGGTGGCGCGCCCAGCAGGTACGGGCTCGGCAACACCTGGTCGAAAACGTTGCCCAGAGCGCCGACGCCATCGATCACGATCTCAACGACGTTATGGGCCTCAGCCATGGTGCCGGCGCCGAGCGAGGTGCCGCAGGCGATGATGTCGCCCGGCATCAGCGTCACATCCTTGGAAATGGCAGCGACGAGCTTGTGGGGCGGAAAAAACATGTCGGCGACAGGATAGTTTTGCCGTTCCTTGCCGTTCAGGATGGTCTTGACCGACAGCTTCAACGGGTCGACGCCGGTCGCGATCACCGGTCCGAAGACGCCAAATGTGTCGAAGCTCTTGGCGCGCGCCCATTGTTCGAACGATTTGTCCTTGCGCAGGAGATCGACGGCGGTGACGTCGTTCACGCAGGTATAGCCGAAGATATATTCTCCGGCTTCGGCCTCCGAGATGTTGAAGCATTTCTTGCCGATGACGACGCCGAGTTCGCCCTCATAAATGATCTTTCCGGCGTAGGTGGCCGGACGCTCGATCGGCCGGTTGGCGGGCCAATAGGCATTCGGGGCTTTGAGAAACCAGAGCGGCTCTTTCGGCTCCTTGAACTCGTTCTTGGCCGCGAGCTGGTGGAAATTGTTCCACAGGCAGATCATTTTCGACGGATCGCACGGCGTCAGAATCTGAACTTCCGAGAGCTTCAGCCTTTCGCCGCTTGGCTTCGCACTGGCGAACAGCTCACCAGTATGAACTGCGATATTGTCTCCTTCCAACGTGCCGAAGCCCGTCTTTCCACCCTGTTCAAAACGAATCCATTTTGCCATCTGCGGCCTCCCGGGAAAGGCAGCGTCATTCGATCGCGCCGCCATTTCCTCATTGTAGCCGTGACGTCCGTCCCCGCAATCATGCACTGCATCATGGGGCGCCGCGACCAATGCATGTCATTGCGCGATCACGCGGTTCGACCGCGAAATATCGCCAACCGGGTCGCGCCATATCCAAGCAAGCCCCGCTGCTATCAGGATGCAGTCGCGAGCGCACCGATCCGTTGTCCGACCGACGCCGTCTTTCTTGCATCGGCAATGAAACTGCGGGCGGCAAAGAACAGCGAAACGCAGGTCAAGGCGATCGCCAGCGGCACCACCAAGGCCATCGCCGACTGAAGTCCAACCGCGCGAAACGCATCGGTCATTTCACTGGTGCCAGCCGCGGTCATCGCTTGCCTTGCGTACATGTCCGACAACGCGCCGGTGACAACGGTGCCGAAACCCGCTCCGAGGACATATTGAAAGAAGAAGTAGACGGCCATTGCGGTGGCCCGCAGCCGCGGTTCGACGACATCCTGCAAGGCGGAATAAACGCTGCAGTAGTAGCTGAAGTAGAGTAGCCAGCCCAGCGATAGCAGAATCGTCGCGGCATCGGCCGCACCGGCCGGCTGCGCAAGCCCGAAGTAGAGCAGGGGTGTAGCGACCAACATGCTGCAAGAGGCCAGCAGCAACCGGCCACGAAGAAACTTCTTGTGCAGGTAATCCGCCAACCATCCGCCGGCGGTCAGACCGACCAAGCCAGTTGCGCCGAGAACGAGGGCCGCGATCAGTCCCGCCTTGCCGATCGACAGGCCGTGATAACGAATCAGCATCGTCGGAAGGAACGTCCCCATCGCGTAGGCTGCGAAGTTGACGGTCGCCCCGGAAGCAATGATCCACCACACCGTCGGGATCGCGAGAATCCGGCGCATCGGGCGATCGAGCGCTGTCGTTGCATCGATGGCATAGGTTTCTTGGGAGCCACGAACGGGCTCGGCGGCAAACATTATCATTGCTGCGACGACGAAGCCCGGGACCGCGGCCAGATAGAACGGCACGCGCCATCCATAATCCTGCGCCAATGCGCCGACGATGCTGAAAGCCAGCAGCAGGCCAAGCGGCAGGCCCAGCATGAATATGCCGAGCGCACGCGCCCGCTTCTCGGACGGGAACAGGTCTCCAATCAGTGAATTTGCCGCGGGCGCGCAACTCGCTTCGCCGACGCCAACCAGCAGGCGGATCCAGAAGAACGACAAGAAGCTCCAGGCAAGACCGGAAGCCGCGGTCAACAGGCTCCATGCCGTCAGGCCTGCCGCGAGGATGTGGGTGCGGCGGAAACGATCGGCGAGATATCCGAGCGGTACCCCGGCGACCGCATAGATCAAGGTGAAGGACGCGCCGAGAATACCGAGGGCTGTGTCGTCAAGACCGAATTCCTTGCGAATCGGTTCCAGCACCACAGCCGGAATGGTGCGGTCAAAGAAATTCATCAGATTGATCAGGAAAAGGAGAATTAGAATATAGATCGACCTTGCGGGCGCGCGCTCCGGCATCACAGTCCTCCCCCAATGATCGTGCTTTGACGTTATTATTGGCCGAGAGCGAAGATACTGCGCTCACCTGCACAACAATCAAGAGCAAAAACCGGAAAGACTGTCCCAGAAGCGACAATCCAAGCGGGAAATCGCCGCCTCGAACTCGCTCGCGGCCGGCGAAATATCGCGCCAATTTCAACTGCCAGGCGGGTTTTGGTTGTGCGGAAGCGATAAACGGAAAGAACGGCACAAGGGTTTCGAGGCGCGTTGCGCCGCGGATGACGGCAGCGCCGGGAGCCGGCCGGACGCAGCTCAGACGGGTAGCGCGCGCTTGAATTCGTGATCATTTTGCTTTGCTGCAAAACAAAGGGCGCTCCCATCGGAGCGCCCCTTTCATTTTCAGACCGTGATCGGCGGCGAGCCCGCCAATAAAAGATCACAGCGAATAGTACATTTCGAATTCGACCGGATGCGGTGTCATCTCAAAGCGTTCGACCTCGGTCATTTTCAACTGGATATAGCTGTCGATGAAGTCATCGTCGAACACGCCGCCGTTCTTGAGGAAGGCACGATCCTTGTCGAGATTTTCCAGCGCCTCGCGGAGCGAACCGCACACCGTCGGGATCGACTTCAGTTCTTCCTTCGGTAGATCATAGAGGTCCTTGTCCATCGCCGGACCCGGATCAAGCTTGTTCTTAACGCCGTCGAGGCCGGCCATCAGCATCGCGGCGAAGCCGAGATATGGATTGGCCATCGGATCGGGGAAACGCACCTCGACGCGTTTCGCCTTCGGATTGGTGGTGTAGGGGATGCGGCAGGCGGCAGAGCGGTTGCGCGCGGAGTAGGCGAGCAGCACCGGCGCTTCGTAGCCTGGAACCAGACGCTTGTACGAGTTGGTTGACGGATTGGTGAAGGCGTTGATCGCCTTGGCGTGCTTGATGACGCCGGCGATGTAGGACAGGCAGATTTCCGAGAGGTCGGCGTATTTGTTGCCGGCGAATACCGGCTTGCCTTCCTTCCAGATCGACTGGTGGCAGTGCATGCCTGAGCCGTTGTCGCCATAGACCGGCTTCGGCATGAAGGTGGCAGTCTTGCCGTAGATATGCGCGACCTGATGGATGCAGTATTTGTAGATCTGCATCTGATCGGCCATCAGCGTCATCGCGTCGAACTTCATGCCGAGTTCGTGCTGGGCGGACGCAACCTCGTGGTGATGTTTCTCGACCTTGACGCCCATCTTGGCCATCGCGCCGAGCATTTCCGAGCGCATGTCCTGCACCGAATCCTGCGGCGGAACCGGGAAATAGCCCGCCTTGGTGCGGATGCGGTGGCCGAGATTGCCGCCCTCATATTCGGTGTCGGAGTTGATCGGCAATTCCGACGAATCCAGCTTGAAGCCGGTGTTGTAGGGTGTGGTCTGGAAGCGGACGTCGTCGAACACGAAGAATTCCGCCTCCGGCCCGAAGAAGACCGCAGTCGCCGATGCCCATCGACTTCACCATCGCTTCGGCTTTCTTGGCCATGCCGCGCGGGTCGCGGTTGTAGGGCTCGCCGGTGGTCGGCTCCAGCACGTCACAGATGATGACCATGGTGGTTTCCGCGAAGAACGGGTCGATCGTGGCGGTGACGGGGTCGGGCATCAGGCACATGTCGGACTCGTTGATCGCCTTCCAGCCGGCGATCGAAGAGCCGTCGAACATCAAGCCCTCGGCGAAAACATCGTCGTCGATGATGCCGGTGTCGAAGGTCACATGCTGCCACTTGCCGCGCGGATCGGTGAAACGAAGGTCGACGTATTTCACGTCGTTGTCCTTGATTGATTTAAGGACGTCTTTGGCGGTCTTCATGAATACCCCTTTTGGCTACAGGTCGATCTGGCCGCGGGCAGCGACCGTCGGGTAATGCTCCATACATTTGGGGAATACTCAATACAATATCGGAGTATGGAGAAGGTCGATTCAGATGGCATCCAGCCCGGATTCCCCAGTCCTGATGCGAACGGCTTCCTCGATGTTGGACACGAAAATCTTGCCGTCGCCGATACGACCGGTCTGGGCGGCGCGCCTGATCGCGTCGATCGCCTTCTCGACCAGATCATCCGAAATCACGATCTCGATTTTGACCTTGGGTAGAAAGTCCACGATGTACTCCGCACCGCGATAGAGCTCGGCGTGACCCTTCTGCCGGCCGAAACCCTTGGCTTCGGTGACGGTGATCCCCTGCAGTCCCACTTCCTGGAGCGCTTCTTTCACCTCGTCGAGCTTGAATGGCTTGATGATGGCTTCTATTTTTTTCACTGAATGCCTCCCGGGCACTTCCGCATTTTAGACTGCACGTTGGTTTCCACGTGGCGCGAGACGCGCGGGTTGTTTGTGTTTAGCCCGGCCCTTCGCGGTGCCGTCTGACAAGGGGGCGAGCAGGCGAATACTTTCATTGATTGCCGTGAGTACGACGAAGCAGGAGCCGGCTTCCTCAAAAGCAGGGTCTATGCCAAGTTGTTGAGGCGGCTGATTTTTGAAATGTTATCAGACTTTTAACAGGCATTAACGGGGGGTTGCAGCGAACAGGCTACAATATCGCAGCCTGCGAAATAGGCAAATAGGTCAATCGGTATGCACAAGCTAGGGGTTGGGCTTCGCCGGCACTAGGAAGTGCCTCAGGATGAGGCGCTTGTACCAGGGATTTGGCAATGGAAGTTCTTACCGCAGCTGAAATGGACCGTGCCGATCAGCTTACGATTGCCGCCGGCACTCCCGGTTTCGCGTTGATGCTGAGCGCCGGCCAAGCCGTCGCCGAGGCCGCCATGGACCTCGTGGAGGAGGGGCCGGTCGTCGTGGTCGCTGGGCGCGGCAACAATGGCGGCGACGGTTTCGTGGCCGCGGCCGAACTGGCAGCGCGCGGCCGGGAGGTCTCGGTTATCCTCTTGTGCGAGCGGGATAGCCTGCAGGGCGACGCGGCCTCCGCGGCACGCGGATGGAAATATCCGGTGCTGCCGTTCAATCCACAAGCGATCGGAAAGCCGGCGCTGATCATCGATGGGCTGTTCGGCGCCGGTCTCAACCGCGCGGTGAAAGGCGAACCGCACGACATGATCGAGGCGATCAATGCCAATGGTGCGCCGGTTCTCAGCGTTGACCTGCCGAGCGGCATCGATGGCGACGGCGGCGCCATCATGGGTATCGCAGTCCGCGCCACCGAGACCGTCACCTTCTTCCGGCGCAAGCCGGCGCATTTATTGTTGCCGGGGCGGATTTTTTGCGGTCGCGTTCGCCTTGCCGATATCGGGATCGATCCGCACGTGCTCGGGGAAATTCGCCCGCGGACTTTCGAAAACATTCCGCAGTTCTGGCGCAACTCGTTTCCGGTGCCGCGGATCGACGGCCATAAATACGCCCGCGGCCATGCCGTGGTCGTTTCCGGCGACCTCGCCGCGACCGGGGCGGGGCGGATGGCGGCGCGCGGCGCGCTACGGGCTGGCGCCGGATTGGTGACGGTGGCCTCGCCAAGGGATGCACTGGCGGTCAACGCCACCGCACTAACAGCCGTAATGGTTCGTCCCATCGATACGGCGATCGAGTTTGCCGAGTTGTGGGCCGACAAGCGGCTCAACACCTGCTTGGTCGGACCAGGCGCCGGCGTTGGCGACCGCACGCGGGATTTTGTCCTGACCGCGCTGTCGGCGAAGCGAAACCTCGTGCTGGATGCGGACGCGCTGACGAGCTTTGCGGACGCGCCCGACCATCTGTTCGAAGCGATCAAGGCCTCGCACGATCCGCAGGTTATTCTTACGCCTCATGAGGGAGAATTTCCGCGGCTGTTCAGCGACATCAGCAACAAACATCCAGGTCGCTCAAAACTCGAGCGGGTGCGGGCGGCCGCCGAACGCTCTGGTGCCGTTGTCCTGCTCAAGGGGCCCGACACGGTCGTGGCATCCCCGGACGGACGCGCCACCATCGCCTCCAATGCGCCGCCCTGGCTCGCTACCGCGGGCGCAGGCGACGTGCTCGCAGGAATGATCGCGGGAATGCTGGCGCAAGGCGTGGCGGCGTTCGAGGCCGCCTCTACCGCGGTCTGGATGCATGGCGAGGCGGCGCGTGAAGCGGGCCCCGGCCTGATCGCGGAAGATCTGCCGGAAGTCCTGCCCGCGGTGTTCCGGCATCTCTACGACGAGTTCGGCATCGACTATTGAGACGCCCGAAATCTACTCGACGATGTACCAGCGCAGCAGGCGCGGCGCGGCCCAGTCCGTCGCCATCGTTTCCATCAACCAACGTCCGGCATATTCGGCTGAAAACGCGATGCGCTGGGTCTGCCCGGGATCGATCGCCAGCGTATCCAGCCAGAATGGCTTCCAACCGTCGTCGAGCCGGTCCAACAGGCGGAAGTGGTGTCCGTGGAGGTGGAAGACTTCAGCAATGTCGCCACGATTGCCTAGCGCCAGCACCACGGTGCGCTCGGCCTTGGTGCGGAACGCGGGTGCGGCCGAGCTTACGAAGCTTTCGGGCGTCATCCATTCGGCAGGCGATCCGCCAAGCGTCAAATCGACCCGCAAGGCGTTCTTGAGATCGAGCCGGTTGGGCAGGCCATTGGATGGCAGCGGGGGCGCGGCAGGTAAGGGAGCGTCCCGGAGTGGCGGCTCCCTGGAAGCGACAAGCCGGGCGATGGGGTGGGCTTCCTTGCCATCATGCAGCCGGATGGCCGATGACGAGCCAGGCGGTGCCGTCACGTCAATGAACGCGTCGACCCGGGTTCCCGGCGCAAGCACGAGCGCGCCGCCGCGCGCCGGAAACGGTTCGGCCGGCTGGCTATCGAGGGCCATGACGCGGACATCGTGCCCCTCTATTTTCAGTGCAATAACATTGCGTTGGCACCCATTGATAAAGCGAAACCTCAGCCGCTCATTGGCACGGGTGGGAATAACCGGCGTTATCAGCCCATTGATGGTGTAGATCGGCGTCGTGTCCTTTGGATCGGTGCCGGGCGCGATTGCGGTGCCGTCCGGCCGCAGACGCCAGTCTTCGATCAGGAAGACCTCGTCGCGGTCGACGGCAATGGGCTCGCTTTCCCGCACAACGACTGCCCGCGCCGGCAAGGGTCTCGCTAGCCCATCCCCAAGCAGCCGAAGGTCGCACATGAACGTGCCCGCGTGACGCAGTGGAATCTCGAGGGTTCCCGTGGCAGCCGGTGAGACAGGCGCCCGCGCCGCCAGTGGTTCGGCTGCCGGGGCGCCGTCGAGCCCGTGCCAGTTGAGCACCGCGGCTACCGGCAGCTCGTTTGCCAGCGTGATTTCCAGCTCACCGCCACGCTTGAGGCTGATATCGCGCTCTGGCGCTGGGCCGAGCAGCGACCATATCGGTGTATTCGTCTCTCCCCGACGCAAGGCGATGACGCCGGCTTTAGCCCGCAGCATCAGTGACGAGCGCCCCTGAGCGGAAGCAATCCGAGGCAAGGCCGGACTGAGGACGGCAGCGCCCAGTCCCGTCACGAGCTCGCGTCGGTCTAGCCGGAAAATGCGATCTGCCATGATCGATGCGGACCATTTTCCACTGGTTATGTCCAGCTGGCGTGAGTACGTCCAGACGGGCTGAAACGGCCCATTTTTTTGCTGCGGACAGGTCGGCCCATGCTATAAGCCCGCCGCAACGATCACGGTAATGATTTGGATGAGCTCATCCCAATCATTACCGTCATCGATTCCAATAACTTGGAGCATGATGGCCGCCCGAAAACCGCTTCACACTTTTCGGCATCATGCTC
>CAVUYV010000069.1:0-17388 GCA_963745785.1 uncultured Alphaproteobacteria bacterium
TTCGTGTGCCCAGTGGTGGCAAGGCTATGGTTACCGCGCTGAGCTGTTGCCAGAGGTTTGCGAAATCTATCTCCGGGCCAGAGATGCTGGAGCGTTACCTGCAACTCAAAAGCATGTCGCTGTCCAAGCAGAAATCATTGTCAGAGCCTTGGCTCGCGTTGGCATCATCGCATTGGTCGATGAGGCAACCGGCTATCAAGATGTCAGAGCGAGGGCGGCACTCAATGAAATCCTCGAACGGTTTATTGCCGAAGACCTTCGCAAGTGGGCGAAAACATTCCCGGATGAATTCTATCGCCAAATGTTTCGCCTGCGTGGTTGGGAGTGGAAACCGCAGTCGGTTAAATCTCGGCCGAGCGTCGTGGGCAAATACACAAACAATCTAGTCTACGAACGGTTGGCCCCCGGCATCCTGGAAGAACTGAAACGGAAAAATCCCAAAACCGATTCAGGTCACAGAAAACATAAGCACTTCCAATGGTTGACCGAAGATGTTGGCGATCCTCGGCTTCGCGAACATCTTGCATCAGTCATTACGCTGATGAAGGCATCGGGCGGTTGGGAAAATTTCAAGAGAATGATCGACCGCGCGCTACCAAGGTACAATAATAATTATGAGTTGCCTTTAGATGACTGAGACCACCTCGTTCTTGCGGCTTTCTTGGCAATCTCCTTGCGCCGTTTAGCAGTCATCCCCTCGGCCCGCGCCTTGCCGCCCATGCGCCCCAGCGCCACGGCGGCCGCGTTCTTGCCGTCCTCGGTGGTGATGTCCTCTACCTCGCCGGTGGCGATCTTGACGATCATGATCGCTTTGCCGATGGCATCGGCCGGGCGCTTCTCGCCTTTAGCGCCTCTTGGCATCATTTCTCACTTAGTCATATTCGCTATGAATTTTTCCCAAGGAATCTTCTTGCCTTTGCCTTGGGTCGTTTTCCCGGGGGCACCATTCCACTCCCGTCATCGTAACGTAGCAGTCTCCCAAGAACTCCCCTTTGTTGTCGTGAACTTGGAACTCAACTCCCTTGGATTTGACTTCCATATCAACGGCAAACGTCTTGATCTTGACCTTCATATCCACCCTCCCCAGCCTTCGTTTGCTGTGCCATGCTAATGCTTAGCGGTAAGCTTCGCAAGGGAGGCAAGCAAATGCCATTGAACGACTATAATGATCCAGAGGCTGGGCTTGTATTTCCAAGGCTACAGGCGCGCATTCACCCGCAAAAAGACGGTACATGCTGGGTTCAAATCTGGTTGCGAAAGGAACTTGGCGATCACCGCGAAGTCATCATGAACCGGAAAATCGGCGGCTCGTGGCGAGACGCTCACGAGTACGTGTTTGAGGAAGCAAAGAAGCGGAAGGTGCTAATCGAACCAGACGACTTTGAGGTGCTTCCTGCCGACAACACCTAAAATTTCAAACTGAGACGTTACCGCTTTCTCGGTAGTGCGTCAGTTTGAAATTTCGCGCGAATGATGGGCTTGGCCTCCCCGAGGACGCGTGCCAGCATAGGAGCTATCGCTGATGAAGGATGTATCCACGATGGCCCAGTATCTCATCTGGGCAATGGAAGGCCGGGGCAAAATGTCCCTGTCCGATATCTATAGAGAGGTTGAAAAGTCGTGCAAAAAACACGGTCGGGAACTTCCGACCAACAGCGACGCCGAGATCAGGCGAACACTTCAGGCTTGCTGTCCTACAAGTCCTCAACATAACGGCCGCGACGATTTTTTTGTTTGGCATGAGCGCGGTTATTGGTCATGCAAGGTGCAATCGCCGTCCCTTGATGACCTCGCATGACGGCCGAAACTTCAAATGAGCACTACCGAACATGCGGTAGCGTCTGAGAGTTTGAAATCTGAACTTTTGTGTTTAGACCTGCTCACAGCCCCGGAGAAACACACATGCCAGCCTATCTCGTCGTCGAGCACCTCATCACCGACGCCGCCAAATTCGAGGAATACAGGGTCAAGGTCGGGCCGATGATCGCCAAACACGGCGGACACTATCTGACCAAGGGCGGCAGCCACAAAATGCCCGAGGGCGGCCTTGGAAACCGGAGCGCGTCGTCATCATCGAATTTCCGGACATGGATTCGCTCAACGCCTGGTACAACTCGCCGGAATATCAGCCGCTGATCGCCCTTCGCAAGCAATCCACCAGCGACCTGGACATGATGTTCACGCTCGAAGGCGTTTGAGAGCTTGCCCGATTTAAATCAAGCGACTCCCGGGACACGACCGCGACCGTTACTTTGCATCGGCGGGCACGGGACAGAGCCGTAAGAGCAAAACACGCAACAGTCGCCCGCAAGCGGCTTCAGACGCTCGCCGCAACCCTTGCAGTCGTAGAAGAACTGGCAGGCATCGGTCGGCATCGTTTCAACGGCCTGATGGCCGCATTTGGGACAGGTCAATGTGGATTCAGCCTGCATTATGACTCCTGCTTTGCACCGGGCGGACTCTTCCTGCTGCGTTGTACCTGCTGAAGCCGCCATTCCGCGCATTGCCGGGCATTGCGCGAGAACTCGGCCGGGAATTTGATGACAGCCGATTCGATCGTCCAGTCCAAGAGATCCAGCTGCTTGAACCGCCTGAAGCCGCTTTGAAGATCGCCGCTTTGAACCAACCGCTCGATCGCATCGACCGTGCCGTACTGACGGCGCATCCCAACAAAGACGGCAGGATTGTATCCCCGCTGCTTGGCCAGCTCGATACTGTTGTCGATGAAGGCTTCCAGCGCTGGACTAGCGGTCCGTTTGGTTCCCATCCGGGCAGCATACCGCAACGGACGGCGAGATGCGATGCGGAGGGAGTTGGATTTCAAGCTGAGACACTACCGCGCACTCGTAACGTCTCAGCTTGCGGACTGGAATTCTTTACGCCGAACAAAATGCTGACTGCTGTCCACATTTGAGGTCCGGGCCTCACCCGTGGTTTGCGGCAATGGTGCTTCCGCGGAAACCGGGTCCGGACGTGACTGGACCATGCCGTCCCCTCTTACGAACAGTTCGGAATGCGGATCCACCGCAAGCTGCTCGAACAGCGCTTGCAGTTCGGGCCGCAGCCCGTCGCCGCATTGGGCCGCGATGGAATGGAACTTGCGGAAAGATGTCATGTTCTGAAACTCCCAACGGTGCGTTTGAGACACCATAGGGAGGCAGATATGCTGTGCCACCCGATTACCGGATAGCGACCGCGTGTAAATTAGTTTTTAAGCTGAGAGACAATCGGTCAACCCTTGCGTCGAAAACTGACAGCAAGTGAACACGCGCTACATTCAGTTTGGAATTGGAAAATCAGGGACCTGCTCTTGTACCAACATAGAACCCCGCAGCGCCTAGGCGCCGGCCCGACCGTTGACTTAGCGAAGTGGTCTGACGACTGATGACTTCCTCCTTCACCCCCAGCACCCACCGCGCCAGCTTCGCGATCGGCGACGAACAGACCGCAAAGCGCGTCGTCGATCTCCTGACCGAGAGTTTTTTCGACGGCCAGGCCGCGATCGCCGCGTTCGAGGGGCCCGGCGGTCGCTGGGACATCACCGTGCATTTTGCGGATGCGCCGGACCAAACCTCAATCCGCGAGCTCGTCGCCATCGCCGCCGGCGATGACGTGGCGCAGGACATCTCTTTCGACACGGTGGAAGCCAGGGACTGGGTCAAGGCCACGCTCGAGGAGCTGATCCCCGTCCGCGCCGGGCGATTTATCGTGCATGGCCGGCATGACCGCGCAAAGGTCGCGCCCAACATGCTCGGCATCGAGATCGAGGCGGCGCTGGCGTTCGGCACCGGCCATCACGGCACCACGCGCGGCTGCCTGTTGCTGCTCGACCAGGTGCTGAAGGCGCGCCATCCCCGGCGCGTGCTCGACCTCGGCACCGGCAGCGGCGTGCTGGCGATCGCTGCGGCCAAGGCGCTGCACGGCGCGGTGCTGGCGAGCGACATCGACGCGGCATCGGTTTTGGTGGCGCGCGACAACGCCCGTCTCAACGACGTTGCAAATCTGGTGCAGACGATCCGTGCAACCGGGTTTTCAGCGCCGCAATTCAAGGCGCACGGGCGGTTCGATCTGGTGCTGGCGAATATTCTCGCCAATCCCTTAAGGCAGTTGGCGACCCCCATGACGCGGCATCTCGCGCCATCGGCGTCGATCATTCTGTCGGGGCTATTGCCACATCAGGCCAGTGGCGTGATCGCCGCCTACCGCGCGCGCGGGCTGGTATTGCTGCGGCATATCAGGATCGAAGGCTGGAGCAGTTTATTGATGCGTCGCGGGGCGTAAGGCTTGTTGCCTCGTCATTCTGGGATGTGCCTTCGGTCGGCAATTGCCGACCTGAGGCGCAGGCCCGGAATCGATACTCACGATGGTGGTTATGGATTCCGGGCTCGCTCGTTTCACTGGCGCCCTCAGCGACAAGCGCTACGCGCTTGCGCGGGGAATGACAGCGAGTATTATTGATGTGAACTAATCCGCCGGTTTCTGCTTACGGCGGGCGGTGACGTCCTTCTGCTTGCGCGATGTCCGCTTCACGCGCGCCTCGACGAAACGATCGAGGATCTTGACGATGACGCCGCGCTGTTTCTTGGCGATCGGGGGAATTGGACCGCGGCGGATCGGCGGCGAGATCTTCTCAAACGTGAAAGCAGGCATTGTGTGTCCCCTCGTCGTTGAGTTGAAACACCCCTGGATTTCCCCCGGTCTCGCTGGAACAGGCACCGGTCACGGCAATCTGTTCCACCGGTCTTTTTGTTTGAGCATGATCTTTTTCGGAAAACCGGTACCCACTTTTCCGGATCATGCTCTGGTGCGGACGAATATTTTCAAGCATAGATTATGCCAAATGCGAGCGATTTGCGTCGCATTGCGCGGTTGTCCACCTAATCCTAAAGTCGCGAGACGATGTTCGAAGCCCACTTCCAGACCTTCGAGGAGCCGGAAAGCGGCGTCGCGCTGACCGCGCGGCTGTCGGCATTTCGCGAGGAACTGGCGCGGCGCAAGCTGACCGGATTTGTGATTCCCCGCGCCGATCAGCAACAAAATGAATATGTCCCGCCATCGGAAGAGCGGCTGGCCTGGCTGACCGGGTTCACCGGATCCGCCGGGATGGCAATCGTGCTGACCCAGCAGGCCGCGGTGTTCGTGGATGGCCGCTACACCCTGCAGGCGGGCAAGCAGGTCGATCACAAAGCCTGGAGCGTCGAGCCGCTGGCCGATCCGCCGCCCGAAAGCTGGCTGGCCAGGCATCTGATCGCCGGCGACCGCCTAGGATTTGATCCTTGGCTGCACACTTCGGCGGCAGCCGAGCGGCTGGCCGCGGCCTGCGCCAAGGCCGGCGCGGAACTGGTCGCGGTCGACAGCAACCCGCTCGATTCGGTGTGGACCGAGCGCCCGCCGCCGCCGCTGGCGCCAGTCACGATTTACGGCACGCAATTTTCCGGCGAGGCGGAAAGCGAGAAGCTCAATCGCATCCGCGCCGAGCTGACAAAGCTCGGCACCGATGCGCTGGTGCTGTCGGATTCGCACGCGGTGGCGTGGACCTTCAACATCCGCGGCGCCGATGTCTCGCATACGCCGCTGCCGCTGTCCTATGCGCTGGTGCCGAAGGACGGCCGCCCCACCATCTTCATCGATCACCGCAAGCTGTCGAACAGCGTCCGCGACCATCTCGAAGCGACCGCCGATGTCGCGGAGCCCGAGGCGCTGGCGCCAAAACTCACCGCCTTGGCGCAAGGCGGCGCATCGATCGCGCTCGATAGTGCCACCGCCGCCGACGCGCTGAGCCGGCTGATTGTTGCGGCCGGCGGCAAGCCGGTGCGCGGCAGCGATCCGGTCAGTCTGCTCAAGGCCGTCAAGAACGCCACCGAGATCGAAGGGACGCGCCGGGCGCATCGGCGCGACGCGGCGGCGCTGACGCGATTCCTCGCCTGGATCGACCGCGAGTCGCCATCGGGCAAGCTGACCGAGATCGACGCCGTCGAGGCGCTGGAAACATTCCGGCGCGAGACCGGCGCTTTGAAGGACGTCTCGTTTCCGACCATCGCCGGCACCGGGCCGAACGGCGCCATCGTGCACTACCGCGTCACCCGCAAGAGCAACCGGCGGATTTCGCCCGGCGACTTGCTGCTGATCGATTCCGGCGCGCAATATGAGGACGGCACCACCGACGCCACCCGCACCGTCGCGATCGGCGAACCATCGGCGGAAATGCGCGACCGCTTCACTCGCGTCCTGCGCGGCCATATCGCGATCGCGCGCGCGGTATTTCCCGACGGCACCACCGGCGCGCAGCTCGACACCCTGGCGCGGCAATTCTTGTGGCAGGCCGGCGTCGATTTCGAGCACGGCACCGGCCACGGCGTCGGCAGCTATCTCTCGGTGCATGAAGGCCCGGCGCGAATATCAAAACTCGGCACCACGCCGCTGAAGCGCGGCATGATCCTGTCGAACGAGCCCGGCTACTACAAGACCGATGGTTACGGCATCCGGATCGAGAATCTGGAACTGGTGGTCGGCACCGAGGTTGCCGGCGCGGAAAAACCGGTGAACGCGTTCGAGACGCTGACGCTGGCGCCGATCGATCGCCGCCTGATCAATCTGAACATGCTGAGCGGAGACGAGCTGGACTGGGTCAACGACTATCATGCAAGCGTGCGCCACGCCGTCCGCCCGCATGTCGACGAGGCCACCAAAGTGTGGCTCGACGAGGCGACGGCGCCGCTGTCGTTGTAGTGACGCGAGCGCGCAAGCGGCCGCTCCAATAGTGCCGTCATACCCCGCGAAAGCGGGGGATGGAGTTACGTTTGAAGTGCAACGATTGATTTGAGTTTGGAGAATGCCTCTGCGGGTGTCTTGAAGTCCAGGCATTTGCGTGGGGTGTCGTTGAGGCGCTGAACGTGCTGCTTGAGAGCGGCTGCCGTGATGAGATTGATGTCAGTTTTGCGAGGCAGCGAGCGTCGTAAGCGCCCGATGGAGTTCTCCACGCCGCCTTTTTGCCAGGGACTATGGGGATCGCAGAAGAAGGTTTGGACGCCGAGGGTTTTGTGAAGCCTGTGATGCTCGGCGAACTCGTTTCCGTTGTCGAAGCTGATGGTTTTGCGTATCGCCTGTGGAAGTTTACCGAGTTGACGGGCGATGGTCCGGGCGGTGAGGACGGCTTTTCGATCGACCGGGTGCTGAACGATGCTGAAGCGGGTTTGTCGTTCGTGGAGAACCAGCAATCCCTGGCCGCATCGGGCGAACAGCATGAAATCGGCTTCCCAATGGCCCGGCGTCCCGCGGCCTTCGACCTCGGCGGGGCGTTCGGTGATCGAGCGCCGTTGTTTGATGAGGCTGGCGGGGTTGCGTCCTGGACGGTGCCCTCGTCTTCGTTTGCGGCGCGGCAGCAGACGATGCCAGCGATCCTTTTGAGCTGCACGATGATAGATGAAACGATAGATTGAACTCGTGGCTGATGATGACGCGACCATGTTCCAGCGCCAGTCGGCCAGCGATCTGCTCGGGGGAATGTCCCATCGCAAGGCTATTGCCCACGCAGTCCCGCAGGTCCGGCTGGCGCGCGCCAGCTTGAAGCGGCCATCCCACCGGCGTCGGCGTTCGGCCAATTGCTGGGCCCGGACAGGCTCGTAGCCCCCCGTCCAGACCTTGGTTGGCCGGGAGTTGCGCCGCAATTCCCGACTGATCGTCGATGGCGCCCGGTCGAGCGCAGAAGCAATTTCGTTTTGAGATCTACCGCCTGCATGCAGGCGGTAGATCTCAACTCGCTCTTCGAGGCTGAGCTGGCCATAACATTGTCCCATCGCCACAACACCCTAGGCTGGTGTTGCACTTGTGTCGTGAACCCAAGGGGTATCCAGTACGCCGCGGCTTCGCGATTTATCTTGGCTGCGCTGGAATACTGGATCACCCGCTTTCGCGGGTGATGACGCCTGTATGTGAGGAACGATGCGGCCTGAGAATGATCGGGTTGCTGTTTGCGCAGCTCGTCATGCCCGGCCTTGTGCCGGGCATCCACGTCTTAACCGTGTCGCAGCAAGCAAGACGTGGATGGCCGGGACAAGCCCGGCCATGACGGAAAATTGAATCCGGCCGCCGCTACCCCCCGATCAGCTTCAGCCATTCGTCTTCGGTGAGCACGGCAACGCCGTGTTTCTTGGCCTCCGCGAGTTTCGAGCCGGCGCCGGGGCCCGCGACCACATAATCCGTCTTTTTCGACACCGAACCTGAAACCTTGGCCCCTAACCGCTCGGCCCTGGCCTTGGCCTCGTCGCGCGTCATCTTCTCCAGCGCGCCGGTGAAGACCACGGTCTTGCCGGCAATCGCCGAATTGCTCTTCGGCCGCTCAGTATCGAGAATGGTGACCTCTCTGGTCAGCCGCTCGACGATGCCGCGATTATGGCTCTCGCCGAAATAGGCCTTGATGCTTTCGATCACGGTCTCGCCGATCTGGTCGAGCGCATCCATCTCGGCCATCGCCTCCTCGTCGCCTTTGGCGATCCTGAGGCAGGCGTCGTGAAACGCCTGCCACGCGCCGTAGCCACGCGCCAGCGCCAGCGCCGTAGTCTCCCCGACATGGCGCATGCCGAGCGCATAGATGAAGCGCTCGAGCGGAATCTGACGCCGCCGCCTGATCGCCTCGAACAGGTTGCGCACCGAGGTCTGGCCGTAGCCTTCGATCTCCTCGAGCCTGAGTTTTGTGTTGCGCGCTTCCAGCGTGAAGATGTCGGCCGGCTCTTTCACCCAGCCGTTCTCGAAAAAGAACTCGATCTGCTTTTCGCCGAGGCCGTCGATGTCGAAGGCGCGCCGCGAGGCGAACAGCTTTAAGTGCTCGATCTTCTGGTAGGGACAGGCGAACTCGCCGGTGCAGCGGGCGCGGGCGCCCTCCTCGCCGGTCGCGATCTCCTCGCGCACCACCTCGGTATGCAGGGGGCACGGGCATTGCTTCGGAAACTGATACGGCCTGGCATTCCGCGGCCGCTTGTCGAGCACCACGTTCACCACCTGCGGAATCACGTCGCCGGCGCGCTGGACGATGACGGTGTCGCCGATCCGGATATCGCGGCCGTCGCGCAATTGCTCGCCATGGCCGCCGATGCCCCGGATGTAATCCTCATTGTGCAGCGTGACGTTCTGCACGATGACGCCTCCGACCCCGACCGGCTCCAGCTTGCCGACCGGCGTGAACGAGCCGGTGCGCCCGACCTGGATCTCGATATCCCGCAGCACGGTCATGGCGCGCTCGGCCGGAAACTTGTGCGCGACCGCCCAGCGCGGCGTGCGCGACACGAAGCCGAGGCGCTCCTGCCAGTCGATGCGATCGACCTTGTAGACGACGCCGTCGATGTCGTAGTCGAGATGAGACCTTTGGGTTTCGATCTCGCGATGAAAAGCGAGCAATTGTTCGACGGAATTGCAAAGCTCGGTGAGCGGATTGGTCCTGAAGCCGCAGCGCTCGAACCATTTGATCATTTTGGACTGGGTGTCTTCCGGCATCTCGCTCATCTGCCCCCAGGAATAGGCAAAGAAGCCGAGCGGGCGCGAGGCGGTGATCCTGGAATCCTTCTGGCGCAACGAGCCCGCCGCCGAATTGCGCGGATTGGCGAAGATGGTGTCGCCGGCGGCCTTCTGCCGCTCGTTGAGCGCGAGAAAGGCCTGCTTGGTCATGTAGACCTCGCCGCGCACCTCGCAGATCTCAGGCACGTTCCGCCCTTTCAGTTTTTTCGGCACGTCCTCGAGCGTTCGGATGTTGGCGGTGACGTCTTCGCCCACCGCGCCGTCGCCGCGGGTCGCGGCGGTGACCAGTTCGCCGCCTTCGTAACGCAGCGACATCGAGAGCCCGTCGATCTTCGGCTCGGCGCTGAAGGCGATCTTGTCGTCGTCGCCCAGCCTCAGGAAGCGCCTGATGCGGGCGACGAAATCGACGACGTCGGTTTCCGCAAAGGCATTGTCGAGCGACAGCATCGGCACCGCGTGGCTGATTTTGGCGAAGCGCCCGGAAGGCTGCGCCCCGATTTTTTGCGACGGCGACGAGCTGGTGACGAGTTCAGGAAATCGGGCCTCGATCGCGTTGAAGCGCTGGCGCAACGCGTCATACTCGGCATCGGAAATTTTTGGCGCGTCCTGCTGATAGTAAAATTTATCATGGCTCTCGATTTCCAGCGTGAGCCGTTTCAGCTCGACCCTGGCTTGCGCCTTGGTGAGGGTGTCGATGGAGGGGAGAGTTTTGGTCTTTGCTGTTTTAGCCATGGGCTTTGAATACGACGAACTCCAATGGGAGAAAAGACAGCGACGCGGCTTCTAACCTCTCCCCGCTCTTTGCGGGGAGAGCATAGGCGGCCTATGGCCGCCGTTCTTAGAAAGAACGCCAATGCTTTGCATTGGCTATCGCGCAGCGCCGGGTGAGGGGCGAGGCACGAAGCTCGATCTATAAAGGTTTCGCGAATGGATGGAGGCCCCTCACCCCAACCCTCTCCCCGCCAGCGCGGGGCGAGGGGGTAGACCTAACCCGCGGCGCGCAGCAACCGCTCCGCGGCAGCCCTCGCCTCGGCGGTGATCTCGGCGCCGGCGAGCATGCGGGCGATTTCCTCGCGGCGGTGATCGGCGGCAAGCGCGTTGACCCGGGTGGCAACCCGCTTGCCCTTGTCGAGCGCGTCCTTCGAGATCAGCAAATGCTGGTTGGCGCGCGCGGCGACCTGCGGCGCATGGGTCACCGCCATCACCTGCACCTTGCGGGCGAGCCGCGCCAGCCGGGCGCCGATGGCGTCGGCCACCGCGCCGCCGACGCCGGTGTCGATTTCGTCGAACACCAGCGTGGGCGCCGAGCCGCGATCGGACAGCACCACCTTGAGCGCCAGCAGAAACCGCGACAGCTCGCCGCCGGACGCGACCCTCATCAAGGGTCCTGGCCGGGTGCCGGGATTGGTCTGGACCCAGAACTCGATGCGGTCGATACCCTGCGGGCCCGGCGTTTCGGAATCGGATTCGACCTGGGTCGTGAACGTGGCGCGTTCGAGCTTTAGCGGCGCAAGCTCGGCATTGACCGTCCTGTCGAGCTTCTCCGCGGCTTTTGACCGCGCGGCGGACAGCTTTGCCGCCGCGGCGCTAAAGCGTTTGCCGGCCTCGGCGGCAGCCGCTTCCAGCTTTTTCAACTGGTCGGCGCCAGCATCGATCAAGGCGACGTCGGCGGCGTATTGCGCGGCCAGCGCCGCCAGACCGTCGACCGGTGTCGAATATTTGCGCGACGCCGCGCGTAAAGCAAAAAGCCGCTCCTCGATGCGCTCGAGCTCGGCCGGATCGAAGTCCGCCGCGACCAGCGCCGCGTTAAGGTGCTGGTCGGCCTCCTCCAGCGCGTTGATCGCGGCGTCGATCGCCTTCACCGCGGGCTCGACCAGCGCCGGCGAATTTGCCGCCCGGCGCTCCAGCCGGCGCACCGCCGCCGACAGCGCCGGAACCGGCGAATGATCGCCTCCGACGGCATCCTGCGCCTCGCGCAGATCGGCGGCGATCTTCTCGCCCTGCATCATCGTGCTGCGGCGTTCGGCGAGCGCGGTCTCCTCGCCATCCCTGGGCGCAAGCATCTTCAATTCATCGCTGGCATGGCGCAAATAGTCCGCCTCGCGGGCGGCGCGTTCCATGCCGGCGCGATGCTCGTCGAGTACCGCGTTGGCGGCGCGCCTTGCGTCCCAGAGTTGTTCCAGCGCCGCTACCTCCTGCTCGAGGCCGGCAAATGCATCGAGCAGGCGCCGGTGCGTCGAGGCATCGACCAGCGCGCGTTCGTCATGCTGGCCGTGAATTTCCACCAGCGTCGAGCCGACGGCCTTCAAGGTCTGCACGCTGATCGCCTGGTCGTTGATGAAGGCGCGGGTACGGCCGTCGGCGAGCTGCACCCGGCGCAGGATCATCTCGCAGGAATCTTCAGAGCTGGTACCGTCGAGCCCGTTATCGCTGAGGATCACCGAGGCCGGATGGCCCTTCGGGACATCGAACACCGCGGTAACCTGCCCTTGTTCGACGCCGTGACGGACCAGGCCGGCGTCGCCGCGGCCGCCGAGCGCCAGCGCGAATGCGTCGAGCAGGATGGATTTGCCGGCGCCGGTTTCGCCGGTCAACACCGCAAGGCCGCGGGAAAACTCGATATCGAGCCGTTCGATCAGGACGATGTCACGGATCGAAAGACGCGCCAGCATGCGAGATCTATTCCTACCCGAGACCCAGTTTCTTGAAGGCCCTGGAGATGTAGGAACCCTTGTTCTCGCTCGGCTCGAGACCGCCGGACTTTACAAGATTATAGGCGTCCTTGTACCAGCGGCTGTCGGGAAAATTGTGTCCCAGCACCGCAGCGGCGGTTTGCGCCTCGCCGACGATGCCGATCGCCATATAGGCCTCGGTCAGCCGGGCCAGCGCTTCCTCGACATGCCGCGTGGTCTGATACCGGGTGACCACGGTCTTGAAACGGTTGATGGCGGCGGTGTAGTCGCGCTTTTCCATGTAATAGCGTCCGATATCCATTTCCTTGCCGGCCAGCTGATCGCGCGCGCCTTCAAGCTTGGCCTTGGCGCTGACGGCATATTCCGAGGTCGGATATTTGCGGATCACCTCTTCCAGCGCGGCGATAGCCTTTTCGGTCCGGGTCTGATCGCGCGTGACGTCCGGAATCTGATCGTAGTGCGAGGCTGCGATCAGATATTGGGCGTAAGCCGCGTCCTGGCTGCCGGGATGCAAGGTAACGTAACGCGAGGCGGCGCCGATGCAACTGTCGTAATCGCCGGCATTGTAAAAGGCGTAGGCCGACATCAGCAGCGATTTGCGCGCCCATTCGGAGTAAGGATGCTGGCGGTCGACTTCCTCGAATTTCTTCGACGCCGCCTTCGGATCCTTCCTTTGATTCATCAGGTACAAGCCCTCATTGTAGAGCTTGTCCGCGGGCTCCTCGACGAAGGTATCGTCCTTGGCCAGAAACTTGTCCCACAGCGCGCCGGTGCCGCATCCGCTCAAGGGGATTGCCAGCACAAAAAGACCCGCGGCCAGACGCAGCGGCCGGCCAAGCATGTTGCGAGCCGCAACAGGATGGCGAGCGACGCCAGCCGATATCTTGCGTAGTTCGAGCGTCATGCGCTGTGCCGACATGAATTCAAGACCTGACGCCTGTGATGCGGTGCCCGCCGCGCGCCCTGAACCTGGTGATGGACGCAATGAATGCCGTGCCCCCAGGCGCCGTGCCATGCAACCGCGGGCCCTGTGTAGCCGAAAAAAGTCCGTTAACCAACCGGGTACGCAGGCATTTCGCCCGGATTAAGGCGGTCCGGAGCGATCTGCGGCCAATCATGGTTACCGTGGCAAATCGACCAGCGGACCACGTCCCGCGATTTCCAGGACACGCAAAGGCGAAACCCAGGGGATTTCGGACGGAAAATCAGGAAACGTCAAATCAGGAAGCGTCAAATCAGGAAACGTCGGGGCCATAGGCCGGGGCGATCAGGCCGCCCACCATTCCACTTCCGATTTCGGCTTGGGCCCGCGAACGGCGGGCGGTTTCAGCCTCGACTACCCGCCAGGCGCTGCGATCGGCCATCAGGGCCGTGAGCACCGCGTGGTTCAGCTTGTGGCCGCCGCGCACCGAGCGAAAGGCGCCGAGCAGCGGCAGGCCGGACAGCGCAAGATCGCCGATAACGTCGAGAACCTTGTGGCGCGCACACTCGTCGCTGTAACGCAGCCCCTCGGTGTTGAGCAGTCGGGTATCGTCGAACACCATCGAGTTCTCGAACGAGGCACCGAGCGCAAAGCCGGCGCTCCAGAGCCGTGCGACATCGTTCATGCATCCAAAAGTTCGGGCGCGGCAAATCTCGCGGCGGAACCTTTCGGGGCTGAGATCGAGCACATAGCTCTGACGACCGATCACGGGATTGACGAAGTCAATTTCGACCTCGGCGCGGAACCCGGCCGCGTAGGGGCGCAATTCGCCGAACGAATCGCCCATCGCAACCTGCACCGGCTTCAACACTTCGATGAAACGGCGCCACGCCGATTGTGTGAGGATGCCAGCCTGATCGATCGCGGCAACGAAAGCGGAGGCGCTGCCGTCCATGATCGGAACTTCCGGACCGTCGATCTCAATCGTCGCGTTGTCGACGCCCATGCCCCGCAGGGCAGCAAGCACGTGCTCGGCGGTGGAAACCAGCGGACCCTGGCGATCACCCAAAACGGTTGCGAATTCGGTGGAGATCACGGATTCCGAGGTGGCCTGAACCTCGCGGTCGCAGCCGTCCAGTCCGGTGCGGACAAAAATAAAACCCGCATCTACAGGTGCAGGTCCGAGGGTTAAGCTGACGGGTAAACCAGAATGAACGCCAACGCCCGTCACAGTGGCTTGCGACCCAAGCGTTGTTTGCCGGCTAAATTTCATCCGAAAACTGCCCACCACTACCAACTCAACTTAAAGATCAAAAACGACGCGTATTCCGCGGACCGATTCGTGCTTCAAGTTCCCCAAGTCGCGCAGACATTAGTCACTGCCCCATAGCGCGCCAACTCACGCTTTTTTACCGATTGTTACCCCATCTCGGCCGTATTCGCGCCCAAGGTTAACCAAATTGGGCCACGGTCAAGCGCAGCTCCGGTGCTATGATCTCACCACGAAACATCTAATTAATCATTTAATATCAGCTACTTGGATGCGGCGGGTTCCCACGGACGTTTGCGAAGGCCCGCTGATTTATTGTAAGTGAGTTCGCCGCGGGCTGGGTGGGCCAGGGGAGCAGCCGATGACCCGACATTTCGCGGTACAACGTTACCCTGGACGCGATGCGGGGCATCGCCGCCCTCTTCTGTCGTTGCCCGGCATTTCAGCGGACTGCATGGCGCCGCGGACCCGCAGTTCAGCTTCCTTGCGGTCGATCTGTTCGTCGAGCGGCTTCGTGCTGTCGTTCAGTTACGACCAGCGCTTCGCGGCGGGGATGCCGCCCGCGACCTTCCTGATGAAGCGGATCGTCCGGCTTTATCCGCTCTACTTTCTCGGCATCGGTTTGGGGATCGCCCTCGGGCTGAGCGACACCATCCGCCATCGCCCCGGCGCGACGGACATGGCGGCGTTCCTGGTCGAGGCCCTCACCGGGCTGGTCATCCTGCCATCCCCGACATGGCATTCGCGCCCCGACACGTTTCCGCTCCTGATACCGGCCTGGTCGCTGTTTCTGGAATTCTATGTCGCCAACATTTTGTTTGCCGCGATCAAGGGACGGGCATCGACAAAAATCGCCGCGCTGCTGGTTGCGCTGTCGGCGGCCATCCTCATCGCAACCATTCCAACCTACCAGTCCATCGGCGGCGGCGCCCATTGGAGCGATTTCACCGGCGGCTTTCCCAGGGTGATTTTCTCGTTCTTCGCCGGCGTGCTGCTGCAGCGTCTCCACCGCATCCGGCCCCCCAGGTTGCAAATTCCATCCTGGCTGCTGCTGGCCGGGCTGGTTCTGGTATTCCTGCCGTCGGTCGGGGGAACGGGCGCGCTGGTCTATGAAGCGGTCTGCGTCTTTCTGATTTTCCCGGCACTGATCTTCTGGGGCGCCGAAGCGGTCGAGCGAAAACCGCAAGTAGGCGCCATGCTGGGCGATACCTCCTATGCCGTTTACGTCATTCACTATCCACTGGTCATTCTGGCGGGCCGTGCATTGGGCAAGCTTGGCATCGCGCCCGGCGCGCTTGCGGAAATCCTCTTCCTCGGATTCGTCGCGGCGCTGGCCTATTGCCTGCACCACTTCTACGACAAACCGGTGCGGGCGGCGATTGCGCGCGCCCTGTCGCCGGCGGCCTCCGGCGCGCGCCGTGGAGCCGCCAAGGTCTAGCCGCCAAGATTTAGCCGTCGGAGCGGGCGGGGGTCTGCATGCGGACGAAGCCGCCGCCGCGCAGCGACCGTTCGTAATCATGCAGCACCCGCAGCCGCGCGGCGGTGCGGGCGCGCTGTTCGCGCCAGGTGGCGATGTCGCGCCATACCGTCAGCGCCAGCACGGCAAGGACCAGCACGGCGCAGGCCCTTAGCATTGCTTTGGTGCGGGACGACATGCTGGGTCTCCTCATGGAGTTCGGGTTCTGACTTTCACCCGCCGCTATGAATTGTGTAGTTTCCGCCCCACGCCGAGGCCGAGCCCGTGAATACCCAGCCGGCCCGCCTTTTCTGCAAAGTCATCGTCCAACTGCCCTTGTAGACGACCGGCTTGCCCTTCTGCGCGTCGGTGAAAGTCGCGGGATAGATCATGTAGGCGCGGTCTGCCGTCACTTCCGTATAAAGGGGTTTGCCGATCGTAAGAGTGCCGCCGGTCGCCTGGATGACCTTGTTGTTCGCTTCATAATCGTCGATCCAGTTGGCGCATGTCTGCCAGGCATAGGGCGGGAAGCCATCCACGATGGAGGCGCGCGGTGCGCAAGCGGCGACCATTGACTTGAAATCGCCTTTGTTGAAATCGCCAACCCACTTCTCGATGGTGGCATTCACATCCGAAACATCCGAGGCGGATGCAGGGCCCGCGCCAAGGACAGACAGGGCGCAAACGGCAGCCCATATCAGGTTGCGAACGCGTTCCATGCTGCTTCCCCAAACGGTGCGAGAGGTTTGCGAATAGAGGTTGAAAACCGGACCATGTTACGCTGCGTAGATTGTCCCTTCAATCATATTGCTCTGCAGCAAGAGGGTGCCGCAACCATCCTCCAGGCGATCCGTGTCGCTCCCATATTGCGTGCGCTGCTCAACCTGCTACGCTTCACGCAGGGCGTAGCTGGGCTTAGACCCGGGTGTTGGGGGCGTATCATGGATCGCATTGTGTCTGATCCAAAAGGGCTAGTAAGACCGAATTACGGTGTGCTGGCTGTGGCCCTTGCGCTGGTCGTGTTTTGGGCGGCATTCGCGATGGCGGTCATGCACCTGGTCTGTACTTTCCACGTTCGGTTTGGTTTGAAGAGTTCCCTAGCGGTCGGCCACGGGGGAGTTTTGCGACGTTACGATCTGCCATTTGCCCTGGCGCAGCATCCAGATGTCCGTCCAGATCAGCGAGTGGCGCTTGCCGCTTTTGGTGACCGCGGTCTCGCCGCCTTGCGCGATAATGACGTCGGGCGAGGCATAGCGCAGATGCACATAATCGACGGTATCCGAGACGACATCGCCCGGCCCGGATGGCGTCAAATGGTAAGCCTTGTCGACCACTTTGCCCTTGCTGCTGACGCCCTGATAGTCGTCCGCCAGACACGTAACCAGCGGCTTGGCATCGTGGTTGACTTCCACGGCGGCCCAGTCGGACTCGCAGGCGCGGATGTAGCGCTCGACTTGCGCATGATCGCGCACCGATTTTGGCAGCTCCGCCGCCTGGGCAACCGCGCAGGGCCAGACAGCAAGCAAGACAGCAAGCA
>CAVUYV010000070.1:0-14517 GCA_963745785.1 uncultured Alphaproteobacteria bacterium
TTTTGAGGGTGGTGGCCATCGGATGCCTCCAGGTCAGCGATTAGTCAGCGATCACCGGCGTGAAGCCCGCCGCCGGCTGATTGAGGTGGGGATGATTATATCGCGCTGCTATGCGTCAGGAAAACGAGCAAATCTTTGCAATGCTGACCCGCGTTGGCGTTGGAGCGATCAAAGTGACAACATGATGCCGTGAGGGTTGGCACAGCTTCTGCAGCAAGCCGCAATTTTGGGCGAGTTAGCCATGCCAAGAATGGGGAGCTCGGCATCGGGCGGTGCTTTGCAGGATTCGGCGCGTGCCCGGCTGTGAAGAAAACGCCATGGGGGGATCTCTCGGAAACAAAAAATGCCACCGGCATTGTCGCATTGGGGCGTGAAATCATGGTTAACGATTGCCTGATGCGCGGGCAGCGGGCACTACCGACATACCGAGAACGCCTGCAAGTCTTTGATTTTGCCCGGGCCGCGGCCTATAACCCCGCGCTTTCCACCCGATTACATCCCGGAAGAATTCTGGAAGAGAACGCATGGCCGGACATTCCCAGTTCAAGAACATCATGCACCGCAAGGGCCGGCAGGACGCCCAGAAGTCGAAATTGTTTTCGAAGCTGGCGCGGGAAATCACCGTCGCGGCCAAGATGGGCCAACCCGACCCCACGATGAACGCGCGGTTGCGCGCCGCGATCATCTCCGCCCGCCAGGAAAACATGTCGAAGGACTCGATCGAGCGCGCGGTGAAGAAGGCGAGCGGCACCGAGAGCGAGAATTACGACGAGATCCGCTACGAGGGCTACGGTCCGGGCGGCGTCGCCGTGATCGTGGAAGCCTTGACCGACAACCGCAACCGCGCGGCGTCCGACATCCGGTCCTACTTCACCAAGGCCGGCGGCAATCTCGGCGAGACCGGCTCGGTTGCCTTCATGTTCGATCGCACCGGCATCATCGAATACGACGCCAAGGTCGCTTCCGACGAAGCGATGCTGGAGGCGGCGATCGAGGCCGGCGCCGACGACGTGTCGTCGAGCGAGAACGGCCACGAGATTTACGCCTCGCCTGAGACGTTTCGCGAAGTCGCCAGGGCGCTGGAGGCGAAATTCGGCGAAGCGCGCAAGGCGGCGCTGACCTGGAAGCCGCACAACACCGTGCCGGTGGATGACGAGACCGGCGAAAAACTGTTGAAGCTGATCGATCTCCTCAACGAACACGACGACGTGCAGAACGTCTACGCCAATTTCGAGATTTCGGACGCGCTGGTCGCCAGGATGGGCGGGTAGGGCTTTCGCTCGTCGTTGCCGGGCTTGACCCGGCAAGCCATCGCTCTGGAATGATTTTTCAATTTCGATGGATGCGCGGGTCAAGCCCGCGCATGACAAGTCGGGCCGCTTTCGCAGGGTATGACGTCCTGTTTCTGTTTCGCCCGCGGTGCTCCGGCGTTATCACTAGGTCATGACATCGCAGCCGATTCGCCACCCCTTGCGCATCCTCGGCATCGATCCCGGCCTGCGCCGCACCGGCTGGGGCGTGATCGAGATCGACGGCAACCAGCTGGCGTTCGTCGCTTGCGGGTCGGTCGAGCCGCCGGAAGGTCTGCCGCTGGCAAACCGGCTGCTGGCGATTTATGAGGGGCTCGCCGCCGTGCTCGGCGACTTCAGGCCGGCGGAAGCCGCGGTCGAACAGACTTTTGTCAACAAGGACGGGGTTGCCACGCTAAAGCTCGGCCAGGCGCGCGGCGTCGCCATGCTGGCGCCGGCGATGTTCGGAATCTCGGTCGCGGAATATGCCCCGAACCAGGTGAAGAAGACCGTGGTCGGCGCCGGCCACGCCGACAAGAACCAGATTCTGGTGATGCTGAAGATTTTGTTGCCGAAGGCCGAGCCGAAATCCCCCGATGCTGCCGACGCGCTCGCCATCGCCATCACCCATGCGCATCACCGCCAGAGCGCCACGCTGCGGCTGAAGGTGGTCGAGGTATGATGAGCGGACGAAGGTTCGGCTGTGCAGGCTTTTTCTACCCCTCTCCCCCTGTGGGAGAGGGTGGCGAGAATGAGCGCAGCGAATTCGAGCCGGGTGAGGGGTTTGTCTCCGCGGATAGAGACCCCTCACCCGCCCTCGCTCCGCTCGGGCACCCTCTCCCTCAAGGGGAGAGGGGAAGAGCAGCACCATGATCGGCAAGCTCAAAGGCCTGATCGACTCTTACGGCGAGGATTTTGTCATCCTCGACGTCGGCGGTGTCGGCTATCAGGTGCATTGCTCGGGCCGCACGCTGCAGGCGCTGCCTGCGCCGGGCGAGGCGGCGGTGCTGTCGATCGAAACCTATGTGCGCGAGGACCAGATAAAACTGTTCGGGTTCCGCAGCGACATCGAGCGCGAGTGGTTTCGGCTATTGCAGACCGTGCAGGGCGTCGGCGCCAAGGTGGCGCTCGCGGTGCTCGGCACCTTGCCGCCATCGGATCTTGCGAACGCGATCGCGCTGCGCGACAAGGCCACGGTCGCGCGCACGCCGGGCGTCGGCCCGAAAGTCGCCGAGCGCATCGTCACTGAACTGAAGGACAAGGCGCCGGCGTTTGCCAACGTTGACCCGTCACTGGTGCATCTTTCCGGCGCGATCGACGATCACCGCGCGCCGCGCCCGGTCACCGACGCGATCTCGGCGCTGGTCAATCTCGGTTACGGTCAGCCACAGGCCGCGGCCGCGATCGCCGCGGCCTCGCGCAGCGCTGGTGAAAACGCGGAGACCGCGCAGCTGATCCGGTTGGGATTGAAGGAATTGGCGAAGTGAGTATGCGAAAGAGGTTCTGCACCGGTCAGGGCGCTTGCGCTCTTCTGCTCCCTCCCCCCTTGCGGGGGAGGGTCGGGGAGGGGGGTAGCCAAGGCGGCGGTCGCCGAGTGGACCCCCACCCCCAACCCCTAAGAGCGAGCTTCGCTCGTCTCGACCCCGCAAGGGGGAGGGGAGTCCAGAGCGCCGGTCTCGCCACGCGCGCCTCGAGGTATCTCGCGCACATGACCACGCCCTCCCGCATCGTCACGCCGGAGCGCCGCAGCGAGGACGGCGGCGACACCGCGCTGCGCCCGCAGCTCCTGTCGGAATTCGTCGGCCAGCAACAGGCGCGCGCCAATCTCGCGGTATTCATCGAGGCCGCGCGCAAGCGTAACGAGGCGCTCGACCATGTGCTGTTCGTCGGTCCCCCCGGCCTCGGCAAGACCACGCTGGCCCAGATCGTGGCGCGCGAATTAGGCGTCGGCTTTCGCGCCACCTCCGGGCCGGTCATTGCAAAAGCCGGCGACCTCGCGGCACTCCTGACCAATCTCGAAGAGCGTGACGTGCTGTTCATCGACGAGATCCATCGCCTGAGCCCAACAGTCGAGGAAGTGCTGTATCCGGCGATGGAGGATTTTCAGCTCGATCTCATCATCGGCGAGGGACCGGCGGCGCGCTCGGTCAAGATCGAACTGGCAAAATTCACGCTGGTCGGCGCGACCACACGCGCCGGACTGTTGACCAATCCGCTGCGCGACCGTTTTGGGATTCCGGTGCGGTTGAATTTCTATACCGAGGAGGAGCTGGAAAGGATCGTCACCCGCGGCGCCCGCGTGCTCAGGATCGGCATGACGGCCGATGGCGCCAATGAGATCGCGCGCCGCGCCCGCGGCACGCCACGCATCGCCGGCCGGCTGTTGCGGCGGGTGCGGGACTTTGCGTCCGCTGCCGACTCCGCCTCGATCGATCGCGCCATTGCCGACCACGCGCTGAGCGCGCTGGAGGTCGATGCCGCCGGCCTCGATGCCATGGACCGGCGCTATCTCTCGACCATCGCGATCAATTACGGCGGCGGCCCGGTCGGCGTCGAGACCATGGCCGCGGCGCTGTCGGAGCCGCGCGATGCGATCGAGGACATCATCGAGCCCTATCTGATCCAGTGCGGCTATCTGCAGCGCACGCCACGCGGCCGGCTGTTGACCTCGCATGCCTTCCGCCATCTCGGCCTCGTCGAGCCCGCGCGCGATCCGGCGCAATTCGGGTTGTTTGGGAGCGGCGAGGGCGACGATTGACGGCTTTGAACCAATTCGTCGTCATCATGCACTAATGACGGATGTTACGCCGGCTGCCTCGCGGCCGGTTGTCTTGCCGTGGGGTGCAACAAGACGGATTCGACCGAAGACGCACAAACGCTCCCCAATTCTGCTTGAATCCTGGTTCAGGAACGCAGCGTATCACGATTAACCATTCATGATCACACGCCGTCATTTCTTTCGGTTCGTGGCCGGGTTGGGCGCCTTCAGCGTCTCGACCACGGCCTATGGATTTGGCGAGCCCGTACTGCGGCTTCGGGTGGCGCGCTATGACTTGCTGCCGCCGCAATGGCCGGCCGGTTTCGATCTGAAGATCGCCGTCGTGGCCGACGTTCATGCCTGCGACCCCTGGATGTCGCTGGACCGCATCGAGGCGATCGTCGACCGCACCAATGCGCTCAAGGCCGACGTCATCGTCATGCTGGGCGACTATGTGGCCGGACATCGCCATGTGACGCGCTACATTCCGGCGCGCGAATGGGCGCCGGTGCTCGCCGGGCTGAAGGCCCCGCTCGGCGTGCATGCGATCCTTGGCAATCACGATTGGTGGGAAGACAAGGCGGTGCAGCGGGAAGGGCAGGGGCTGACCGTGGCGCGGCGCGCGCTCGAAGCTGCCGGCATTCCGGTTTACGAAAACGACGCAGCGCGCCTGACCAAGGCTGGCCGCCCGTTCTGGCTTGCCGGGCTCGGCGATCAACTGGCCTATCTTCCGGCGCGCCGGTTCCGGCCGGTCAAGCGCATCGGCGTCGACGATCTCGCCGCGACGCTTGCGAAAGTGACCGACGACGCGCCGGTCGTTCTGCTGGCGCACGAGCCGGATGTCGCGGTGCGCGTGCCAAGACGCGTCGCGCTGCAGCTCTCCGGGCATACCCATGGCGGCCAGGTGCGGTTGTTCGGATGGTCGCCGGTGGTGCCGTCGCGCTACGGCAACCGGCTGGCCTATGGCCACACCCGGACCAACTGCGATGTCGTCGTTTCCGGCGGCCTCGGTTGCAGCATCATGCCGTTCCGCGTCGGCGTCCCGCCGGAAATCGTGCTGGTGACATTGGGCGGGTCAGCTCCGGCGATTTCATAGACCGTTACGGGGCGGCCCCGCTTGCGCGTCAAACGGATTTTGCGCAAAACCATTGCTTCCAGGGCGATTGAGGCCGCACGTGACTGCACCAATTCTCGACGGCGTGATCCGCCACGGCCGCCATCACATGCAGGTCCGCGTCTATTACGAGGACACCGATTTTTCCGGAATCGTCTATCACGCCAATTATCTGCGTTTCATGGAGCGCGGACGCACCAATCATCTGCGGCTGATGGGCGCCGAGCAGCACGCGCTGTTTGCGGAAGCGCAGGCGGAAACGCCTGGCTTTGCTTTCGTGGTGCGTTCGATGCAGATCGATTTTTTGAAACCCGCACGCATGGATGACGTGCTCGACGTGGTCACATGGCCGGTCGCGGTGAAGGGCGCCTCGATCACGCTGGCGCAGGAGGTGCGGCGCGGCGAGGACGTGCTGGTCAAAGCCCAGGTGCGCGTCGCCTTCATCAGCGAAGGGCGGGCACAGCCGATCCCCAAAGCGCTGCGGGTGTTGCTGAAGGCCGATCTGATCTAGCGATCGTGAGTAGCCAGCGAAGGATCGCTGCGACACACTCTCGCCGCATCAAAACCCGAGGCCGCCATGTCACGCCCCCCGCTGCCGCCGTTCACCAGAGAAACCGCCGCCCAGAAGGCCCGCATGGCCGAAGACGCCTGGAATTCGCGCGACCCCGAACGGGTGGCGCTGGCCTATACCGAAGATAGCCGCTGGCGGAACCGCTCCGAAGTTTTCGAGGGCCGCGCCGCGATCGTTGCGTTCCTCAGCCGCAAATGGGCGAAGGAGCACGAGTATCGCCTGATCAAGGATCTCTGGGCGTTCGACGGCAACCGCATCGCCGTGCGGTTTCAGTATGAGTGGCACGACGATGCCGGCCAGTGGTATCGCTCCTACGGCAACGAGCAATGGGAGTTCGACAGCGAAGGCCTGATGCGCCGCCGCGAAGCCTCGATCAACGATATCGCGATCGCCGAAAAGGATCGCCGCTTTCGCTGGGCCGCGCCCGGCCCAAGGCCTGCGGATGTTCCGGGATTGAGCGAGAGTCCGTTTTGAGAATTCGGTGTCGTCCCCGCGAAAGCGGGGACCCATATGTGGACGGCCCCCGTGCCACAAGAGTTTTTCAGGGTCTGATCGGATCGCTTGCATCCATATGTCCGGCCTATTGATGCGGTCGCTGACCGCTGGCCAAGATGGTTTTCCGCGACGCGAGTTCCAAACACGCCAGCGACCTTTACAGGCCAATGGGTCCCACGGAGTGTCTCGCACCTCGGATCGATCGATCCTACCATCTGCTGTCCTCTTGCAGCTCCGGCTCAACCGGTGCGGCGAACCCGCCGACCGGCTGATCTCTTAAGCGGCGAATGCCTGTGCGCCAGCCATCCGCGCGCCATCGTAACTTTCGCCCGTCGTCATCAGCTTCCATGCGATGCGGGCAATCTTGTTGGCGAGCGCCACAGCCGCGAGTTTTGGCGGCTTGCGCTTCAGCAAGGCGAGCAACCAGGCCGACGGACGGCCACGGCCGTTCCGAACCTGCTGGATCACCGCGGTCGCCCCCGCCACCAGCAGGCTGCGCAAGACCTCGTCGCCGGCGCGGGTGATCTTGCCGAGCCTGGTCTTGCCGGCGGTGGAATGGTCTTTCGGTGTCAGCCCGAGCCAAGCCGCAAAGTGCCGGCCGGAAGGGAACGCGCGCGGATCGGGGGTCTTCATCACCAGCGCCGTGGCGCCGATCGGTCCTACCCCTGGAATTCTGCGCCAGGCGTCGGCTGCAGGCGTTGGCGCGATGCCAGGCCATCAGCTTGACCTCGATCTCCTTCAGGTCAATCTGCAGCTGCGCGTAGTCCTGGCACTGGATCGCGAACAGCTCGCGCGCCAGTGCCGGCACGGTCTCGTCTTGCGCGATCCGCGCCAATAGCGGCTCGATCTTGTCGAGACCCTTGGCCGCCGTCAGACCGAACTCCGCCGCGTAGCCGCGGATCGTGTTGCTCAGCTGGGTGCGCCTCGCGATCAGCTGCTGGCGAACCCCCGCCAGCATCAGGGCCGCCTGCTGCTCTTCGGTCTTCACCGGTACGAACTGCATCGTCGGTCGGCTCATCGCCTCGCATAATCCCTCGGCATCACGCCCGTCGTTCTTGTTGCGCTTGACGTAGGCCTTCACGTGTTGCGGCGCCATCAGCTTCACTTCGTGGCCGAGCTTGCGCAACTCCCGCGCCCAGTAATGTGCCGCTCCGCACGCCTCCATTCCGATCACGGTCGGCGGCAGCTTGGCAAAAAACGCCAACACCTCGCTGCGCCGCAGCTTCCTGCGCAGCACCGGCCGCTCGGCGGCATCAACCCCATGCAACTGAAAAATATGCTTCGACGTATCCATTCCAATTCGGATAATCTGGTTCACGGACGGCTCCCTTGTCTGAGATTGCAACAACCTCATTCTGGCACACTCGATGCCGTAGGGGGCCGTCCACCCCATCACGCCGAGGATTTTCCGTTGAAGCGCGCTGTACAACGGCTTCCTTAAATCGCATCCGCCGGTGGTTATGGGTCCCCGCTCCCGTGCGCAATTGCGCACTAGGCGGGGACGAACTCGTGGATAGACGGCGTTAAGCCGCCGCCTTGTGCCGCGCGAGCTCGGCTTGGTAGAGCTTGAATTCCTCGGCGACCGCTCTGGCGATAGAGGGGCGTGCGCGCAGCCGCTCGTAATAGGCTTTCACGGTCGGCCATTTCGCCAGCTCGATCGGCGGCGTCGCCATGGTCCAGTTGATGATGGTGACGAGATAAGCGTCGGCGACGCTGAAATGGTCGAGCAGGAATTCGCGGCCCTTCAGATAGTTCTCGAGGTAGTCGAGCCGCGACAGGCCCTTGCCGAGCACGTAGGTTTTCATCTCGGGCGGCGCCTTCTTGTCGAGCATCGGCACGAACAATCCCTTGTGCAGCTCGGTGCCGATGAAGCAGAGCCATTGATGCAGCCGGCTGCGCTCCATGCCGGGGCCGGTCGCGATGCCGGCCTGCGGAAAGCGGTCCGCGACGTATTGCAGGATCGCCGCGTTCTCGGTGAGAACAATTCCGTCATCGGTGCGCAGCGTCGGCACCAGCCCGAGCGGGTTGACCCCAAGAAAATCCGCGCCGTCGTTCTGCACCACCTTGGTCTTGGGATCGACCTCGAGATAATTGGCCTCGGCGCCGGCCTCATACAGCGCGATGCGGGTCGCGAGCGAGCAGGCCAGCGGTGAAAAATACAGGTCCATGGATGCCTCCTCGGCGGTTTTGCTCCGGCGTTGCGGATGCAGGTTGATTTTTATACTGTTCCGCATAATATAGCTTGCGTCAAGGAATTTTTGCGAAATGGTACAAAAAGGTAAAAAACTGCCGCTGCGGGCCGAGCGCGCTGCGCCCGCCGCACCGAAGCGCCGTGGCCGCCCGCGCGCCTATCAGCCCGAGGTCGCGCTCGGCAAGGCGCTCGACCTGTTTCGCAAGGGCGGTTTTTCGGCGACCTCGCTCGACGATCTCAGCGCCGCCACCGGCATGAACCGGCCGAGCCTTTACGGCGCGTTCGGCGACAAGCGCGAACTCTACATCAAGGCCTATCAGCGCTACCGCGCCGACGCCGCCGCGGCGATGATCGATATTTTCAAGCACGAACAGCCGATCCGCAAACGGCTGGAGCGCATCTACGCGGTGGCGCTCGACGTCTATCTCTCCGGCGATGCGGGCCCGCGCGGCTGCTTCACCGTGATGACGGCCGCATCGGAAGCCATCTCCGATCCTGACATCCGCGCCATGGTGCTGGAAGGATTTTCCGAACTCGACAGGGCGTTCGCCGCCTGCTTCCGCCGGGCGAAGGAAAAAGGCGAACTGCCTGCATCAGCCGATCCCGCGGTGCTGGCGCAGCTCGCATCCGCCACCATCCACACCATCGCGATCCGGGCGCGAGCCCGCGTGCCGCGCAAGGAGCTTGAAGCGATCGTGAATGGCGCGATTGACGTGATGTGCGGGGCCTAGCCGGTGTCGTCCCCGCCTAGTGCGCAATTGCGCACGGGAGCGGGGACCCATACGCCGCGGCTTCTCATTTTTTGCGCGGGGGTGGACGGCTTCTGCAAACAATAGACGCCGGTGGTTATGGGTCCCCGCGTTCGCGGGGACGACCTGAATTTTTTTACGGCACCCTGTCGGCACCGCGCTTCCTCGTTCGTCATCCTGTCGTTCACCAATCCAGGAGCTTCAGACATGGCCGACCCGGTTCAAGTCGTAACCCCGCATCTCGTCGTCAGCGACGGCAATGCGGCGCTCGAATTCTACAAGAAGGCGCTTGGCGCGACTGAGGTGATGCGGATGCCGGCGCAGGACGGCAAGCGGCTGATGCATTCGGAGATTCACGTCAATGGCGCGCGTATTTTCGTCATGGACGATTTTCCCGAACACCGCGGCTCGCACGGCGTGGACGCGGTGTTCCCGCCCGACCAGATCAAGGGCACCTCCGTCACGATGCATCTCGAAGTCGAGAACTGCGACGCGGCGGTCAAGCGCGCGGCCGATGCGGGCGCCACCGTCACGATGGCGCCGTGGGATTCGTTCTGGGGCGCGCGCTATGCCCGCATCATGGATCCGTTCGGCCATTCCTGGAGCTTTGCGCATCCGCTGCCCGCGAAGGGGTGACAAACTGTCGTCCCCGCGAACGTGGGGACCCATAACCACCGGCCTTTGTTGTTGCAGAAGCCGACTGCCTCAGTGCTAGAACGAAGGGTGGGAAAACCGCCGTCTCTTCAATAAAGTGGTGCGACGTGAATTCGCGTGGCCACAGAACAGAGATGAACCATGAGCGCAATCGCGCCCTGCTAATGTCTGCTAATTGGGGTCGACCGGAAGTGGCTGGACGACCGTTAAAGCGACGCGATTGACCCGAACCGGACATCGGCCGAAGCCCAAGCCTTGGCGCTATGGGCCCTTCCCGAGGGCGCGTTTGCGGCTAGAGTGTCGTTTTAATCCTGGGGCGGCCATGCGAAGGCGGGAGTTCATCGGGATCGCTGCTGGCCTGGCGGCTTGGCCGCTAACTGCCAACGCACAACAACCGGTAAAAAGGCCCTACCGGATCGGGTATATTGCTTTAAGCAATCGCGTTCCATGGATCGATGGAATGGTCGATGGGCTGCGCGAACTCGGATATGTCGAAGGGCAGAACCTCGAAATAGCTTGGCGTCTCGCGGCAGGCAAGCGAGACCTCATTCCGGAAATGGCAGCGGAACTTGTTCGGCTCAACGTCGATGTGATCGTCGCGCCTAGCAGCACTGTTGCGAGCATGGTGAAGCAAGCCACGCGCACTATTCCGATCGTTGCCGTGGCGACCCATGACGGAGTAGGCATAGGACTATACGCAAGCCTTGCGCATCCCGGTGACAACATTACCGGCCTTGAAAGCCTCGCACCCGAACTCGATGTCAAGCGTGTGCAGTTCTTGAAGGAGATGTTCCCGAATCTCTCGCGGCTGGCGGTTCTGTACAACCCCCTCGATCAGGGGGCGAACATTCATCCCACTATCATCACTGCGGCGGCACGAACGTTTGGAATAAAAACAGAGTTATTCGAGGTACGATCTTCGTCGGAGTTTGAGGCCGTATTTGCTACCGTCCTGCGTAGCCGGCCCGATGGCCTGCTCGGTGTTGCGGACCCGCTGACCCTGATGGAACGCAAGCGCATCGTCGACTTCTGTGTTGAACAAAAAATCCCGAATGCCCATGAGATCAGGGAATATGTGCAACTCGGCGGACTCTTGTCGTATGGCGCATCCTTCTACGGCATATGGCACCGAAGCGCCTATTACATCGACAAGTTGCTCAAGGGTGGAGCCAAGACGAACGAATTGCCCGTTGAACTGCCGACGGTTTTCGATCTGGCGATCAATCTAAAAGCGGCTAGGTTGCTGGATGCCCGTATTCCCGACGGCCTGGTGGCGACAGCCGATCTGGTGATCGAATAGGGGGCTGATTGCTGCGGCGCATGAGTCCGTTTGTGGGCACTTTTGAGACATGCTGACCTCATCGAGCAATGTCCGCTCTGAGGGGCAACCCGGAAGCCATTTGCTCAGACTGAGTTCTTCTCGGTTTGACCCCAATTCGGACATTCGACCGTTTGGCCTTTGCCGCAAAAGCGCTTACGCTCGCGTCGAGAACGTGCGGGGCAAAATCGGCAATGAAGCGGCGCGAGTTCATTACGCTGGTTGGCGGGGCGGCTGCGCTGGCAGCGGCCGCGCAGCGAATGGAAGCAGCCGGATCGCTTCCGAAGGTTGGCGTGCTTTGGAGTCTCGGAGAGAACGAAAGCTCGGCAGATTTTTCAGTCTTGATGAAGGCGTTCGCCGATCTTGGCTATGTCGACAAAAAGAACATCGAATTCTCAAACCTGTTTCCTGTTGAACAGGATGAGTATCCCGGGCTGGCGCGGAAACTTGTCGATCAAAAGGTCGATGTGATCGTCGGGATCAATGGCTGGGCTGCATACTGGGCGATGAACAGCACGCTGGACATTCCCGTGGTCGGCATCCACGGCAACACGCTCGCCAATGACGGTTACGCCAAAAGTCTCGCGCGCCCGGGCGGGAATGTGACCGGAGTTACCCAGTTGACGGATGAACTCACCGTGAAGCGGCTGAGCCTCCTGAAGGAAGCGGTGCCAAAGCTTTCACGGGTGATGCTGTTGTTCGATCCCAGAAATTCTTCCGGTGTTCCAGGCACCACCGTCCCGAATGCCGTTATTGTTCACATGCAAGCGGCGGAAGAACTAAGACTTCCGCTGCAGCCGCTCGCTGCGTCTACGCCGAGTGCCATTGAAGAGGCGATCGCAAATCTGAGGAGCGATGGCACCGAAGCAATTTCCGTCTCGCAGCAGCCCTTGTTCGTTCGGGAGCAGGTTCGAATTGCCACATCAGCATTGGCCCAGAGGGTGCCAACGATCGGCATCCATTCGCAGGCGGTTCGAGCCGGCCTGTTTATGTCCTACGGCCCGGACTTTTCCGAATATTTTCGGAAGGTAGCTGTCTACGTGGACTAGATCCTCAAGGGCGCGAAACCGGCCGACCTGCCGATTGAGCAGCCGACACGCCTGAAACTCGCAATCAACTTGAGAACGGCGAGTGCGATCGGTCTCACCGTGCCGTCCACGCTGCTCGCCCAAGCCGACGAAGTGATCGAATAGTCTCGCGGCTTCCGCCTTTGGCACGAAACGGAAATGGCGGCGCAGTCTCTGCATGTCTGCTATCGGGGGCGTTAACGGACCTGCCCCAGACGCGGCTGGGGGTCCGAGTTGACCCCAGCCGGACATTGGCCCTAGCCCGACAGCAGCCCAACGTGCTTTGATGAGCTGGGCTGAATTTCCAGTTTTAGGTGCTTTTTTGACCGGAGAACGGGTGGAACGGCGGCTTGCAGCCGTGCTGGCAGCGGATGTCGCTGGCTATAGTCGCCTCATGGGCGGTGATGAAGAAGGCACCTTAGCTCGGCTAAAGGCCGTCAGAAAAACTCTTGTTGATCTAAACATCGAACAGCATCGGGGACGGATCGTCAAAACGACTGGCGATGGCCTTCTGGTTGAATTTGCCAGTGCGGTCGATGCAGCTCGGTGCGCAGTCGAGATCCAGTCCGGCGTGGCAAAGCAAAATGCCGGCGTGCCAAAGGACAAACAGATCGAATTTCGGATCGGGATTCATGTCGGCGACATCATTATCGATGACAACGACATCTTTGGCGATGGCGTCAACATCGCCGCCCGTCTTGAAGGGATCGCCGATCCCGGCGGCATCTGTATTTCCGATGATGCTCAGCGGCAAATCCGCGGCAAGGTAGATATCGTTTATGATGACATGGGCCCTCAGGTCCTGAAGAATATCGCAGAACCGATGCGCGCATGGCGTTTACACTTGCATGCGGGCTCTCCAAAATCATCACCCTCAAAACCTCTTCTTGAGGTCTCCCAACCTCTCGCGCTTCCCGACAAGCCATCGATTGCGGTACTGCCGTTCCAGAACATGAGTGGCGATCCGGAGCAGGAGTTTTTCGCCGATGGAATTGCCGAGGACATCATCACGGCATTGTCCCGCTACCCTTCGCTTTTTGTGATCGCACGAAATTCGTCCTTTTCCTTCAAGGGCTGTGCGGTCGATGTGAAACAAGTCGGGCGCGAACTCGGCGTCCGGTACGTGCTCGAAGGCAGTCTGCGCAAATCGGGCAACCGCGTCCGGGTGACCGCACAGCTTGTTGAAGCTGAGACTGGCAATCACGTTTGGGCAGAGCGCTACGACCGTGATCTTGCCGATATTTTCGCCGTGCAAGACGAAATCACTCAGGCCACGACCATCGCCATCGCGCCGGCCATCGCTGACGCCGAGCAGCAACGGGCGATGCGCAAGCCACCTGCAAGTCTTGATGCCTGGGGCGCCTATCAACGGGGGATGTGGCATCTCAGCAAGGCGAGCGCCGAGGATAACGACTTCGCCGAGAACTTCTTTCAACGGGCTATCGATCTCGATCCGATGTTTGTGGGGGGATATATCGGGCTTTCCGCCGTCTTCAGCCGGGCCAAAGGGACACAAAGTAAGGAAGAAGCGGTGGCGAGGCGAGCAGTTGCACTCGATGGTGGCAATCCAGAAGCGCACTCCCGCCTTGCTCTCGCGCTCGTCGCACGCGGCGATCATCAGGGCGCATGTGCCGAAGCCGAGCGGGCGCTAACAATCTGCCCGAATTTGGCTGTTGCACACGGAGCGCTCGGCGTCGCATTGGCCTACTCGGGGCGACCAACAGACGGGCTTACGGCACTCGAAACATGCATTCGGCTCGACCCGCGAGACCCCTCTCTAGTGAACCGGTTGAACCAGGTCGCGTTGGCCCATTATTTCTGCCATGACTACGAGGCCGCCGTCGAAGCAGCTGAACGGGCGATCCGATCATTTCCCGATTTTCCGTCACCCTATCGCTGGCTCGCCGCCGCCTTGGGCGAACTTGGTCGAACCGCTGAGGCGAAGGCCGCATTAGAAAAGGCCATCGCGGTTTCGCCCGACGCGTTCGACTTTCAGGTGCGCGAACGCCCACCCTGGTTTCGGCCGGAAGAGCACGCCCACATGCTCGACGGTCTCAGAAAAGCCGGTTGGAAGGGCTGACGGGGAGATCGAATAAAGTTGGTTACTTCCGAAAGTGGCACTTATCGGACCTCGCATGATGTCCGACTTGGGTCCGGAATGCGGACCAAAGCGGACGTCCACTGAGCACTCTGAATTTATGGGTTCACGCCCGATCTTGATCGACCGCGTCCTAGCCTCTTGCGACGAGTGATTATGCCTTCCGCCTTTGCTCCTAAGCCAAAGCGGACATGCAAACTGATTTTGCCTGAC
>CAVUYV010000071.1:0-15426 GCA_963745785.1 uncultured Alphaproteobacteria bacterium
AAGGCTCTATTCGCCATCCTCCGCCACTGCTGGTTTTGATCAGAAGATACGGAGGTAACGATCAATTCCCCTGTTCGCCAGCATTCCTCGCTTTCCGTTGGACAGCTTACGGGCGCAATCTCACGAGGCAGTGTCTGCGTTAACCGGCAGGGTGAACTGAAACGTGGCGCCGTGGGGTATGTTTGCCGTGGCCCACAGCCGGCCACCGTGAGCTTCCACGATCGAACGGCAGATCGAGAGCCCCATACCCATGCCACCGGATTTGGTGGTGAAGAAAGCGCTGAATAGCCGATCCGCACTCTCGGCAGAGATCCCGGGGCCGCAATCAGTCACGCTTACAAGCACTTGCTGTGTCTCAAGCTGGCCTGATCGGACCAACAGTTCGCGCGGCCGATCCGTGACCGACTGCATCGCTTCAATGCCATTCATCACCAGGTTAATCATCACCTGTTGCAATTGGACCCTATCACCCATGATCGTGGGTAAAGTGGGTGCCAACTCCATTCGCAACGACACCTGGTGGCTGATCAACTCACGCTGCACCAACGGGATGGTCTCGCTCACGACGTCATTGATGTTGAGCGGCACCTTCTCAAGGCTGGTCTTTTTCGCGAGCGCCCGGACGCGCCGGATCACCTCGCTCGCCCGATTGCCGTCGTCCATGATCCATCTCACCGATTGACGTGCTTCCTCCAGGTCGGGCGTTTCGCGGTCGAGCCAGCGCAGACAGGCCTCGGCGTTGGCGACGACGGCGGCGAGCGGCTGGTTCACTTCATGGGCGATCGAGGCGGTCAGCTGTCCCATCGTGGCGACGCGATTGACGTGCGCGAGCTCCATTTGCGCCTCGCGCAGAGCTTCCGAGGCCAGCATATGCTCGGTGAGGTCGCGGATGATCACGAGCGCGGCCTCCACCCGCTCCGAGTCAGGCCGCAGTGGCGAGTAGGTCACCGCCGAGTAGCGCCGGCCAACAGAAGTGGTTAACCAGTCCGCGTAACTGACTTCCTCTCCCGCGAAGCAGCGGTCGAGATACGTCTTGGCTATCTGCTCAAAGCTTTCCATTCCCATGAGGTCGGCCACGTGCATCCCTACCATACGTCTCCGCCGGCATACCCCATCTCCGCTCGAAGGCCGGGTTCACCCGTCGATACCGATAATCTCGTCCGACGATGGATATGCGATCGGCTGACCTCTCGAACATCTGCCGGGTCAGGTATTCCGCCCGTCTGCGCTCGGTCAAGTCGAGCACGAAGGCAACGCCCTCGTCTTGCCGGTCACCGAACGTCGTGGCACCGACCAGGACCGGCACGCGGCTGCCATCTTTTCGAACGTATTCCTTCTCGCGCGGTTGGGCGGTTCCAGCCGCCTTCAGCACTGCGACGGCCCGGTCGTCGGCGTCGCGCCACTCGGCTGGCGTCAGCTCAGTCCATCGCAGCCGACCCGAGATCAGGTCTTCACGGCTGTAGCCCAGCATGTCGAGAAAGGCTTCGTTTGCTTCGATGATCCGGCCCTGAAAATCCCAGATCGTGATCCCGATGATGTTCGCATCAACCAGCCGGCGGATCCTGGCCTCACGCTCCCTGACATCGTTGTACAGGCGGGCGTTCTCCAGCGAGATCGCCGCTTGCGACGCCAGCAGTTCCAGGACGGAGATCCGGGTGGGCGTGAACACGTGCGATGCCAGGTTGTTCTCGAGATAGAGCACCCCGATCAGCCTGGACTGCTTCACCAGGGGCAGGCAGAGGACCGATCGGGCCTGCTTCTGGCGGATGTACTCATCAGCCGAGAATGGATTCTGCGCCGAGGCGTCATCAAGGATCACGCTCTCCCGCGTCCGGATCACGGTGTGGAGCACGGATTCGGGAAGCTCGGCTGGTGAGGCGGCCGTCTGGCGCAGCGTGACCTCGACCTGGCCGCGGCCGGTCGTCGCTTCCGCCGCGATCCGTGGCTCGTCGCCTTCGAACAGGATCAGCAGGCCACGCCCGGCGCCGGCATGCTCGATCGCGATCCGCAGCAGCGTCTTGATGAGCTCAGCGAGGACGATCTCGCCGGACACCGCCTGGGCGGCCTTGAGCACCGTCCCGACATCCAGCTGCTCGACGGGCGCGCCGAAGGTTGCGGTGGGCGAAGACGATTCCCCCTGCTGCCGCGGATAACGCTGGTCGAGTTGCCGTACTTTGCCGAGCGCGCCCCAGCGAAGATAGCAGTGCCGCGCGTTTCGCAGATAGGCATGGGCGATGGTCTCGAAGCCGCGCGCCGCGTAAAAGCCCGCGGCCAACTCATGGGCCAGGCCCTCGTTCTGGACGAAGCCGTGCTCGCGCGCCGAGCGGATGGCCTCTTCGTAGAGGCGCTCCGCGTCCAGTTCCCGCCCTTCCAGACGCGCGAGCTCGGCGCCAACCAATGCCGCCCGGTTTGCGAACGTTGCAGGACAGTTGTCTGCCCAGACCGCTATCTGATCGAGATGCGATACTAGCGCTTCCAGATGCTGGGGCCGCTCCTCGGCCGCGGCCGTATCGCAACGCGCCGCCCGGCCAAGTGCCGCGTAGAAATGGTATTCAGACAGCTCTACTTGCGACGGCACGGTCCAAAGCAGCGACGCCGCTTTCGATGCAGCCGCGACGGCAGATGCGCCGTCGCCGGCGTAAACGCACGCTTGCAGTTTGCGGATCCAATAGCGGGACGCGGCGACAACCAGACGGGGATTACGATCGAGACGTTGCTCGAAGCGGCTCTCGTCGAACTCCGCATCATTGAAGGAGTTGAAGTCCGGTGTCAGTCCACGGAGCATCCGGACCAGCCTGTGCTGCGCGGTAATGACGTCGCTGATGAGACCAAACCGCACCTTCCCCACGAATTCGAGCGCGTTCTCGACCTCGTGCTCGACGTCAGCGAGCGGATCTCCGGAGGCGAGAAGATTGGTATTCAAGTCGTAGCGGCTATAGGCTGCATAAGTAAGGTCCCCGGCGCGCTGCGCCGCGTCGAAAGCACGCCGCAGGAAAACGCGGCAGCTCGGCAGGTGCTGCGTCCAGTGCGCGACATGGACGGCGAAGACCAGGTAGACGCGGGCGCTAAGGCGATCAAGCCCGCGCTTTTCAACGAGATCCAGGCCAAGCCTGCCGAAGCGGTATCCCGTTTGGTAGTCTCCAAAGTACGTGCCGAGGATGCCGCCCAGCCACACATAGGCGAGGCAGGATCCGTGAGTGTTGCCATGCTCGAGGCTGAGTGCCGCCATCCGACAGACGACGAGGCGAAAAAGATTCAAGTCCGTGAACAGGGCCGGCGATGGTGAGTACCGTGAGCACGTCCATCGTCGCACGCCGGTCCGGATCGCTCATCAGTGGCAAATCCAGCAATGCCTCGATCGAGCCGGACCCGAGCCGCTGCCACAACCGACCGAATTCCTGCCGGACGTCCTCCTCCGTCGGATGCGGCGACCACTGTTCGTCAATCCGCCGGAGATACTCCAGGCCGACCTCGACAGCGCTGTCGCTGTGGTCCAGATTCGTATAGAGATTGATGCGCACGCGGGCGACGGCTGCGAAGTCGACGATGGTCCGTGCGCGGGTTGACAGCAACGAGAGCCGTGCTTCAGCCGCCTCCAACTGTCCGGTCAGATACTCGCACTCGGCGCGTTCGAGCCACAGGCTGAACGTTAAATCGTATTGGCCGTCCCAGTCGCTTTCGTCGAGCAGGGCCATGCCGGCCACGACATAGACGCTCGCCGACGCATAGGCCGTCGACGCCTTGGCCTTGCGCCCGGCGCGGAGCTCGATCGTCGCCACCCGCGCTTTCTCGTCCCGGTCGACCAGAAGCGTGGCGCCTCGATTGAAGTGATTTGCGACATCGAACAGATGCTCGGCGAGCTCGTCCGCCGTCATGCTCGCCAGCAGAGCGCGGCCGATGCGCAAGTGGACTTCGGCACGCTGCGCTTCTGGAATGAGCGAGTAAGCTGCCTGCTGGATCCGGTCGTGCAAGAATCTGCAGGCGTTGTCCTGATGAACCAAGAGGCCAGCGCGGATCGCTTCCCAGAGTGCCGCGAGCATCGCCTGCTCTGTTTCGCCGCGGACCAGGGCCAGGGTGGCGATCGGGACGACGTTGCCCAGGCAGGCGAGCTGCTTCAAGGCTTCCTGGGTGGTGGCGGACAATCGCTTCAGCTTTTCCGCCATGAGGTCCACCACATTGTCGGCGTAACTCTTGGCGCGGATGCGATCGATGTTCCATTGCCAGGCCCGCGTGACCGAGTCGAATGCGAGCAGCCCCTCGTCAGCCAGCGCGATAAGAAACTGGATCGCGAAGAACGGATTGCCGCCGGTCTTCTCCTGGACCAGCTCGGCCAATGGCCGCGCGCGCTCCGGCTTGCAGTGCAGCGCGTCGGCGATGAGCCGGCCAACATCCTGCAGCTCGAGGGGCGCCAATGCGATCTCATGCACCCTCGCGTCGACCGCGCGGATCGCCTCCAGCCTCCGCAGAAGCGGGTGAGAGGGACCGACCTCGTTGTCCCGGTAGGCGCCGACCAGCAGCAGGTGCCGCACTTCCGGGTGCGTGACCAGATGCTCGAGGAGGTCGAGCGTTGCTGCATCCAGCCATTGTAAATCGTCCAGGAAAAGCGCGAGGGGGTGCTCCTTGCACGCGAACACCCCGAGGAAGCGCCGGAACACCATCTGGAAGCGGTTCTGCGCGTCCTGCGGCGGCAGGTCCGCGACCGGCGGTTGTTTTCCGATCACGAGCTCCAGTTCGGGAACGAGGTTGACGAGGAGCTGACCATTCGGTCCCAACGCCTCGCTCAGGGAATCCCGCCAGCGGCTAAACTCGGTCTCGCTTTGGCCCAGAAGCGGGCGCACGAGGCTCTGGAAGGCTTGTGCCAAGGTGGCGTACGGGATGTCGCGTTTGTACTGGTCGAACTTGCCGGACGCAAACAGACCACGCGGCGATACCAGCGCCCTGTGCAGCTCGTTCACCACCGACGATTTGCCGATGCCGGAATATCCGGACACGAGCACCAGTTCGGGCGCGCCCGTGGCCACGACACGCTCAAAGGCCGTGAGCAGGGTATCGATCTCGCGCTCCCGGCCGTAGAGCTTCTCCGGGATCAGCAGCCGGCCCGATACGTCGTCACTGCCGAGCGGGAATGGGTCGATGCAGTCATGCGACTCCCATTCGGTCAGACTGCGCCGCAGATCGGCTTCGACGCCGGCAGCGGTCTGGTAACGCTCCTCCGCGGTCTTGGCGAGGAGCTTCATGACAATAGCTGAGAGCGGTCCCGGGATCGCCCGCGACCCGTTCGTTGGGCGGCACCGGCTGCCGCGCGATATGGCAGTGTACCCACTCCATCGGATCGGCGGCGGTGAAGGGAAGCTGCCCCGTCAGCATTTCGTAGAAGGTGACACCCAGAGCATAGAGATCGCTACGAGAGTCCACCGAGCGGTTCATCCTGCCGGTTTGCTCCGGCGCCATGTAGGCGAGCGTCCCGGCGATCACCTCGGGTAGCGCGGGGGCTTGATGCTCGCGCGGCAGACGCGAGGCGATGCCGAACCCCGTCAGCCACACGCCGCCGCCTGCTGCGTCCATCAGGATATTTGCGGGCTTGATGTCCTTATGGATAAGGCCGCGCTCATGCACTCGGCGGAGCGCTCCCGCGAGCGGGATCGCGATGCGCAGGAACTGCGATATGTCCAGTGGCCGGCCAAGAAGTCGATCGAGCGGCGCACCGCCGGGATCCTCAAGCACCAGCGTCATGCGATCGTTGTAGCGCCTCAGCGCGATCGGGCGCGCCGCCCAGTCCGCGTCAAGTTCGGCCTTAAGCGCATATTCGTGTTGGAGCCGCTCGACGCGACCGAGCGAGGTTTCTTCCGCTGCAACAAGCAGGATCGGGGGCAAGCCGTCGCCGGAGCCGCGGTAGAGGGAGATGTCTCCCTCCCTCAGCGGCGAGAATACGTAGCTCGAGAGCTCGTTCACGCGGACCTCCTGCCAGGAGGACTACTTCAGTACGCTGATTTTGGTTACGTTTGCTCTGGTACGTCAATCCAGAACACACGCATCGAAGTCGGCGAACTCTGGCGGTCCTCATCGCGTTTCTCGTCTCGCCGCACGCCGGCTCAGTTACGGGCGCGAAATACACCGTCGACGGCACCGTTCCGTCATCCAGCCGGAACTTGGCAATTTAACCGTTGTGGGGTCATCACGCTTAACCGTTGTGGGGTCTATCCTGTGAGTTGTTGCTCATATCGTGAGCATATGCTCTGATGGGCCCCCGGAAAACATGCGATGACCAAGCCCGATCTCATTATTTTCGACTGCGACGGCGTCCTGGTCGACAGCGAGGTGCTGAGCTGCCGTTGCCTCTCCAAGGTTTTGGCGGGCTATGGCATCGATCTTGGTCTGGATCAGGCGCTCGATCTGTTCCTCGGACGAAGCATGACTGCGGTCGTCGAGCACTACGGAGCGTTGGGACGCCCAATTCCGGAGCAATTCTCAACTGAACTGACGGCCGGGGTTCGTGCCGCGTTCACTTCCGCGCTTTGCCCGATTGAAGGCGTGGACTCGGTCCTGGAGGGCTTGCAGATCCCGCACTGCGTCGCTTCGTCCAGCGATGTCGATCGGGTGTCCCTCTCGCTTTCGCTGACCGGTCTGGCGCCGCATTTCGACAACCGGCTGTATACGTCGCAAATGGTGGAACGCGGCAAACCCGCGCCCGACCTCTTCCTTTACGCCGCCGAAAGGATGCAGGCAGATCCGCGTCGCACCTTGGTGATCGAGGACAGCATCAGCGGCGTGGAGGCAGGCAAAGCGGCCGGCATGACGGTCTGGGGATTTGTCGGAGGCAGCCACTATCAATCGCGCGACGGCAAAGCGATTCTTTATGAGGCGGGGGCCGATCGCGTGTTCGGGCGAATGGCAGATTTTTGGCGAGCGGATCGGTAGGATTTGATGGCAGCATCCGACAACGAGAAATCGCGCCTGGACGACGCCGCGCGTGCCGGCTGGCTCTATTTCATCGCCGGTCACACCCAGGATGAAATCGCAAGGATGCTCCAGGTTTCGCGCGCTTCCGCCCAGCGCCTGGTCTCATTGTGCCTCGCCGAGCGCCTGATTACCTTCCGGCTGGAGCATCCGATTGCAGCGTGCATGGAGTTGGCGGCGACGGCTGAAGGACTTGTTTCACCTCGTCTACTGCGAAGTGGTGCCGACCGATCCCGCCGCGCCTTTGTCTGCTGCCGGAATTGCCGAGCGCGCCGCGAACGTCCTGGAATCCATGCTGCGCACCGAGAAACCCACGATCGTGGCGCTCGGCACCGGCAGAGCGGTGCGGGCCGCGGTCGAGCGTGTATCGCCGATCGAGTGCCCCAATCACCAGATCGTGTCGCTGGTCGGAAACATCTCGGCCGACGGCTCGGCGAGCTTCTTCGATACGGTCGGGCGGCTGGCCGACCGAACCAGGGCGCGGCACTATCCGATGCCGCTGCCGTTTCTGATGTCGTCCGCGGGCGAACGCGCCCAGATGCTCAAGATCGATCCAATTGCCAAGGTGAGGGCGGTCGCAGCCAAGGCCGACTTGCGGCTGGTCGGGATCGGCCAGATGGACCAGCGCGCGCAAGTGCATATTGATGGTTTCGTCTCGCGCGAGGAACTGTTCGAAATGATGCGATTGGGCGCCGTCGGCGAGTTGACCGGTTGGGCATTCGACGCCAAGGGCCGCATCATCGATGGCGGCACCAACCAGCGCCTGACCAGCATCCCGCCGCAAGTCCCGGCTAAAGCCCTGACCATCGGAGCGGCCGTGGGTCCTGCCAAGGTGCCGGCGATAGCGGCGGCGCTGAAGGGACGCCTGATCAACGGCCTGGTCACCGACGAGACGACGGCACGTGCCATCCTGAAGCTGCAGTAAATCGATACAAATGCTGACGGCTCCGATCCAGCGGCAGGGGGCTGGCGTCGGCGTTCGCGACCGTTTCCTGCCCACCTTTGCCGTCGACAATACGGTGCAGGCCGCCGATCTACGCCTTGACAACATTCCAGCTCGGTGTGAACATAATTGCAATGCGTGAGCATATGCTCAACGCGAAAAGACTTAGGGAGGTTACCGTGAAACACGTCCTCGGCGCCCTCTTGGGCGCGGTTACCCTGTTCGGCTCGGCCCCCTCGATTGCACAGACAACGCTGACGATCGCCACCGTGAACAACCCCGACATGATCCGCATGCAGGCGTTGACCAACGATTTCACCGCCAAAAATCCCGACGTGACCGTGAAATGGGTGACGCTCGAAGAGAACGTCCTGCGCCAGCGGGTCACCACCGATATCGCGACCAAGGGTGGACAGTTCGACGTGCTGACCATCGGCACCTACGAAGTCCCGATCTGGGCCAAGAAGAACTGGCTGATACCGCTCGACAATCTCGGACCGGACTATGACACGGCGGATCTGCTTCCGAAGATCCGTGACGCCGTATCGGTGTCCGGCAAGCTCTATGCCGCGCCGTTCTATGGCGAGAGTTCGATGATGATGTATCGCACCGACCTGTTCCAGAAAGCCGGATTGACGATGCCGGAAAAGCCGACCTGGGATTTCGTGATCGATGCGGCGAAGAAGCTCACCGATAAGTCCGCCGGCGTCTACGGCATCTGCCTGAGGGGCAAGGCCGGCTGGGGTGAGAACATGGCGTTCCTGACCGCGATGTCGAATTCGTTTGGCGCGCGCTGGTTCGATGAGAAATGGCAGCCGCAATTCGACAAACCGGAATGGAAGAAGACGCTTACGACCTACGTCGATGTGATGAAGGCTGCCGGCCCTCCAGGTGCAAGCTCGAACGGCTTCAATGAAAATCTGGCGCTGTTCAACTCCGGCAAATGCGCGATGTGGATCGATGCCACCGTTGCCGCCTCCTTTGTGACGAACCCAAAGGATTCGCAGGTCGCCGACAAGGTTGGCTTCGCGCTGGCGCCGAACGCGGGGCTTGGAAAGAACGCCAACTGGCTGTGGGCGTGGAATCTCGCCATTCCCGCAGGCTCGAAGAAGGTCGCCGCTGCCGAAAAGTTCATCGCGTGGGCAACCGGCAAGGACTACACCAAGCTCGTCGCTTCGAAAGAGGGATGGGCCAACGTGCCGCCCGGCACGCGGACTTCGCTGTATCAGAATCCTGAATATTTGAAGGTCGCCCCGTTCGCGAAGCTGACGCTGGCTTCGATCGACGCCGCCGATCCGAACAAGCCGACAGTACAGCCGGTGCCTTACGTCGGGGTGCAATACGCGGCGATCCCGGAATTCCAGGGCATCGGCACCACTGTCGGCCAGCAATTTTCGGCGGCACTATCCGGATCATCGACCGTGGACGCGGCGCTGGCTGCCGCGCAATCGGCAACCGAGCGCGAAATGAAGCGCGCCGGCTACATCAAGTAGCTCGCACCGATCCTTGCGGCGATTCTCCCTATCAGCCGCAAAACTGGCTGCCGTCCGCCCTCATGAATGCCCGGACGGCAGCCCTCATCGAGTTTCCCTAAACAAGGAGGCGGCGGTGGCGACTCAGCAGACACAGGTTCTCGGACGGGCCCTGCTGACGCCGGCTGTGGCATTGCTGTTCATCTGGATGATCGTCCCGCTGGCGATGACGATCTACTTTTCGACGCTTCACTACAGCCTGCTGGATCCGGGTAGCGAGAGCTTCGTAGGGCTTGAGAATTTTCGGTATTTTCTGACCGACCCGGCGTTTCTGACCTCGCTGCAGAACACCCTGGTGCTGGTCGGTTCGGTGCTCGCCATCACCATCCTTTTCGGCACGCCGCTGGCGCTGCTGCTCGATCAGCCCGTGATCGGGCGCAGCGTCGTGCGGCTGATGGTGATCGCGCCGTTTTTCGTGATGCCGACCGTCAGCGCACTGGTATGGAAAAACCTGCTGATGCATCCGGTCTCGGGACTGTTTGCCTGGGTCGCAACGCTGTTGGGATTGACGCCGATCGATTGGTTCACCGATGCGCCCTTGTTCGCGGTGATCCTGATCGTCGCCTGGGAATGGCTGCCCTTTGCGACCCTCATCCTGCTCACGGCGCTGCAGTCGCAGGACGAAGAGCAGAAGGAAGCGGCCGAGATGGACGGCGCGAGCGCGCTGTCGACGTTCATCTATCTCACTCTGCCGCACCTGGCGCGGCCGATCACGGTGGTCATCCTGATCGAAACGATATTCCTGCTGACCGTGTTCGCCGAGATTTTTGTCACGACCGGCGGCGGCCCGGGTCTGCAGACCACCAACATCGCGTTCCTGATCTACTCGCAGGCGCTGATCCAGTTCGACGTCGGAAACGCCTCCGCCGGCGGACTGGTCGCGGTCGTGATCGCCAACATCGTGGCCTTCTTCCTGGTGCGGATCATCGGACGGAATCTGGAGGCGTAAGCGATGGCACGCAAGGTAACTGCGAGACGGGTCTGGGTATCCACGGCTGCGGCCTGGCTGTTCGGATTTTTGATCTTCCTGCCGATCCTGTGGATGGTGCTGACGAGCTTCAAGACCGAGCTCGAGGCATTTGCCATGCCGCCGACGTTTCTGTTTTTCCATTGGACCACGGAGAATTATGCGACGGTGCAGGGCCGCAGCGACTACCTGCATCACGCGCTCAATTCGATCATGGTTGCCGGCGGATCGACGCTGATCGCCCTGCTCATCGCCATTCCGGCGGCCTGGTCGATGGCGTTTGCGCCGACCAAGCGGACCAAGGACGTTCTGCTCTGGATGCTCTCGACCAAGATGATGCCGCCGGTCGGCGTGCTGGTTCCGATCTATCTGATCTATCGGGATTTTGGCTTGCTGGACACGCGAGGCGGCCTGGTGCTGATCCTATGCCTCGGCAATCTGCCGATCGTGATCTGGATGCTGTTCACCTACTTCAAGGAGATCCCGAAGGACATCCTCGAAGCGGCGCGGATGGATGGGGCTACCATCGGACGCGAGCTGGTTTACGTGTTGACGCCGATGGCGATCCCCGGCCTTGCCTCGACGCTGCTTCTCAACTTCATCCTGGCGTGGAACGAGGCATTCTGGACCCTGAACCTTTCGACGCTGGACGCGGCACCGCTCACGGTGTTCATCGCATCCTATTCAAGTCCGGAGGGCCTGTTCTGGGCGAAACTGTCGGCGGCCTCGACGCTCGCCATTGCTCCGATCATCATACTCGGATGGTTCACCCAGCGGCAGCTCGTCCGCGGGCTGACCTTCGGCGCCGTCAAGTAGATCAGCGAAAGGGCTAGACATTCATGGGCCAGATAACGCTCCAGCGAGTCCGCAAGTCGTTCGGGCCGGTCAGCATCATCAAGGATGCCAACCTGGATATCGAGGACGGCTCCTTCGTGGTTTTCGTCGGGCCTTCGGGTTGCGGCAAGACCACGCTGTTGCGCCTGATCGCCGGACTTGAGGACGTCACCGGCGGGCAAATCCTGATCGACGGCCGCAATGTGGTGGACGTGCCGCCGGCGAAGCGCGGGCTGTCGATGGTGTTTCAGTCTTATGCGCTCTATCCGCATATGAGCGTGCGCGGCAACATCGCGTTCGGCCTGAAGATGGCGGGCCTGCCGCGCCCGGAGATCGACCGCAAGGTGGAGGCCGCCGCGGCCACGCTGAACCTGACGCCCTACCTTGACCGGAAGCCGCGCGAACTTTCCGGCGGACAGCGCCAGCGCGTCGCGATCGGCCGCGCTATCGTGCGCGAGCCGAAGGCATTTCTGTTCGACGAGCCGTTGTCCAACCTCGATGCCGCGCTCCGCGTCCAGATGCGCCTGGAAGTCACCAAGCTGCAAAAGCAGCTCGGGACCACCGCCGTCTACGTCACGCACGACCAGGTCGAGGCCATGACCATGGCCGACAAGATCGTCGTGCTCAACGCAGGCCGCATCGAACAATACGGCTCGCCGCTCGAATTGTACGAGCGGCCGGCAAACCTGTTCGTCGCCGGCTTCATCGGCTCGCCCAAAATGAATTTCGTGTCCGGGGAAGCGGCCGGCGAGCCCGGCGTCGCCACCCTGGGCGTCAGGCCCGAACACCTGAAGATCGGCAAAGAGGGCGAAGGCTGGCCCGGGACCGTATCGGTCGCCGAGCATCTGGGCAGCGATACCTTCCTTTACGTCGATGCCGGCAAACTCGGAATGCTCACGGCGCGCTGCATCGGAGAATTCAGCCTGAAGGCCGGCGATCGCGTGCGGCTTGTTCCGGATCCAGCCCGCCTGCACCGCTTCGACAAGGACGGAGAGGTCATCCGGAGGTAAGCAGGACGAGCAAAAAATGTATCTGGAAAAATTCAGGCTGAACGGAAAAACGGCCGTTGTGACCGGCGCCGGCCAGGGCATCGGGCTTGCCTGCGCGGAGGCGATTGCGGAAGCAGGGGCGAAAGTCGTGATCGCGGACCGCGATCCGAAGGCGGCCGCGACCGGCTGCGCCGGTCTCACGGCGAAAGGCTACAACGCCGAGACCGTCACCCTGGACGTAACCGATTCCGCGCGGGTTTCCGAGGTGGCGGATCAGCTGGTCTCAAGGCATGGCAAGATCGATATCCTCGTCAACAATGCCGGCATTGCACGAAGCGAAACACCGGCGGAGCAGGTGACTGACGAACATTGGCTTAACGTCGTCGACGTCAATCTCAACGGCACCTTCTGGTGCTGCCGCGCCTTCGGCAAGCACATGCTCGCCGCAAGGTCAGGCTCCATCGTCAACATCGGCTCGATGTCAGGCTTCATCGTCAACAAGCCGCAGGAGCAGTGCTACTACAACGCCTCGAAGGCCGCGGTGCACCATCTCACCAAATCGCTCGCCGCCGAATGGGGCGCCCGCGGGGTGCGCGTCAATGCCGTGGCGCCGACCTACGTGGCCACCCCCCTCAATGCATTCGTCAAGAGCAATCCGCAGATGTATGATGCCTGGATCGGCGGAACGCCGATGGCCCGAATGGGGGAGGTCGACGAAGTTGCATCCGTCGTCCTGTTTCTGGCATCGGATGCCGCAAGCCTGATGACCGGGAGCGTCGTTCTCGTCGATGGGGGCTATACCTGCTGGTAGGCTGGCGCGGATCTTGAACGGAATTTGGAATGAGGCAGGCCTTCATCGGCGTCGACGTCGGGACATCGAGCGCGCGCGCCGGCGTGTTCGACGAAAAGGGAACGCTGTTGGCGACCGCCCGGCATCCGATCACGGTTTGGCACGAGGCGGGCAGCGTCGTCGAGCAGTCGTCTTCCGAAATCTGGGCGGCGTGCGCCGCCTCCGTCCGTGCCGCGATGGCGGAAGCAGCGCTTCCGCCTTCCGCCGTCAAGGGTATCGGCTTCGATGCGACGTGCTCGCTGGTGGTGCTCGACGCTGCCGCCAATCCGCTGACGGTCAGCACGTCGGGCGACGAGCAACGCAACATCATCGTCTGGATGGACCATCGCGCGATTGCCGAAGCCCGTTTGGTCAACGACACGCATGACGACGTGCTGCGCTATGTCGGCGGCTCGATCTCGCCCGAAATGGAAATTCCCAAGCTGCTTTGGCTGAAGCGGCACCTGCCGTCGACTTATCGCTCGGCGGGTCATTTCTTCGATCTCGCCGACTATCTTTCGTTCCGCGCCACCGGATCGACGGCGCGTTCGATATGCACGCTCGCCTGTAAATGGAATTTCTTGGCCCACGAACGGCGCTGGAGCGAGCGCTATTTCGAGCGCATCGGTCTTGGCGATCTCGCCTCGGACAGCAACGCGAAGATCGGAAACGAGATCGTCGCAGCCGGCACGCCGCTGGGCACAGGCCTTAACAAATCAGCGGCGCACGATTTGGGCTTGCTCGAGGGGACGCCGGTCGGCGCGTCGCTGATCGACGCCCATGCCGGAGGCGTCGGCACGATCGGAGGGCGCGAGAAGTCGGGCGAACCAGTCGATGTGTGCCGTCGTCTTTGCCTACATCATGGGGACCTCGGCCTGTATCATGGCGACAACGTCCGAGCCGCGCTTCGTCCCCGGCGTTTGGGGACCCTATTATTCGGGGATGGTTCCCGGATTCTGGCTCAATGAGGGCGGCCAGTCCGCGGCCGGCGCGGCGATCGATCATCTCATGAAATCCCACCCCGCCTATAACGAGGCGGCCGCGGCTGCGCATGCCCAGGGCAGGGAAATTCTGGAATTTCTCGAGCGGCGCATTGTCTCGCGCGTACAAAATCCGGGCGAGGCGGCGTTGTTTGCCCGCGACATTCACGTCCTGCCGGAGTTTCTCGGCAACCGTTCGCCTTTCGCCGATCCGGATTCGCGCGCGATCGTCGCAGGGATGGATCTCGACGCCGACATCGGCTCGATGGAGCGGCTGTTCGTGGCGGGACTGTGCGGGCTGGCCTACGGCCTTGCCGATGTCGTCGAAGCTTTTCGCTCGCACGGTGTCGATAGCGACCTGATGGTGATCAGCGGCGGCGCAGCGCGGAGTTCGCTGGTCCGCCAGATCATGGCGGATACCACCGGCCTGACGGTTGCGGTTCCCGAGACGCAAGAACCGGTGCTGCTCGGAGCTGCGATGCTGGGTGCTGTGGCCGGTAACGGTTACGGATCGATCGGCGATGCCATGGCCTCGATGTCGGCGATCGGTTGCTTGAGCGAAAAGACGGCGCCTGAAATGGCCGGTTTCCACCGGACCAAGCGAGAAGTCCATGGACTGATGCGAAAACTGGACCGGGAAAGCCGCGATGCGATGCACCGGATCGGATCGATCGCCGGCGTTGATGCGAAAAATTGAGAGCGATGCTGCTGAGCTGTGGAGATGCCTTGATGGATTTCCTGCCCGTCAAATCGGTGGACGGGCGCGACGCCAGCGTGCCCGTGGCGGGCGGTTCCTGCCTCAACATCGCCGTCGGCATGGCGCGTCTCGGCGCACCGGCGGGGTTCGTCGGCGGCATCTCGACCGATCTGTTCGGCCGCATGATTGCCGACCACGCTTCTGCCTCGCAGGTCGACCTTCGATATGCAACGCGCAGCGACCACCAGACCACGCTGGCGTTCGTCCGCACGGTGGGAAGTGAGCCGCAATATGCCTTCTACGACGAGGGCACCGCATCCCGAAACTGGGTCTATCGGCGCGGCTCCATCCTTTTCGATGAGATCGAAGCTGTTCATGTCGGGTCGACGACGCTCGCCGACGACCAGGGGGCAGCCCAGGCGCTGGCCATGGTCGAGGATGCACGCGGATCTGTCACCATCTCGTTCGATCCGAATTGCAGGCCGAAGCTGGTCAGGCACAAGACGCGTTATGTCGAGCGGATGAATGCGTTTGCCGGCGTCGCGGACATCGTGCGGATGTCGGATGTCGACTTCGAATTTTTATATGGCGGCGGCGACTATGCTGGCCGGGCGAAATCATTCATCGAGGCGGGCGCAAGTCTGGTCGTCGTCACGCACGGAATAAAGGGAGCTCAGGCATGGCATCGAGAGGCGGGC
>CAVUYV010000072.1:0-31300 GCA_963745785.1 uncultured Alphaproteobacteria bacterium
AATTGCCTCGTTGTAGTCTTCGATCGCTCCGTCGTTGTCACCGGCCGCCTCCCGCACGTCCGCACGGGCAGAGAAAAACGTCGGGTCGTTGGGTGCCTCGTGAATTGCGGCACTGAAATACTTGATTGCGGAATCATGGTCTCCAATCTCCTCCTGCGCCATGCGCTAATTCGCAAAGAATCGCTGTGTCTTTTGGGTTGAGCTCGATGGCGGCGGCAAAGTCAGTGATGGCTTTCTCGGGCGGCCCAGCTCTCTCCAGCGATCGCCCGATTGCAGAGCGTCGTAATTCGCTTAGGATCTCTGCTGACGCTTCGTCGAAATCTTGAATTGCACGGTTGGCATCCTTCTTTTGCAAGTACGCTGTTCCTCGACTGGCGAAAGCCGCAATACCCTCTGGATCAAGCTGAATTGCACTGGTGAAGTCGTTAATTGCAGCGTCTGACTGATTTGTCTCGAGTAACGCCACGCCCCGATCCACGAAGGCTTCGGCAGAATCGGGGAGCGTCTCGATAATTCGCGTGTAGTCGTCGATCGCCTTATCAAACTGTTCGAGCTTGCCCCAGGCGTATGCGCGGTGGTTCAGTGCGATAGCATCGGCGGGGTCAATTTGCAGTGCCTCGTTTAAATCGGCGCATCCGGCCCGCCCTCTAGTCGCCGATCGCAGTGCGGGCATGCCCGCGGTTCAATGTACGGTTTGCCCTGGTATTTCGGATTCAGCCGCACAGCCTCGCTGAAATCCGCAATCGCCTGCTTGAAATCGCGACGATCGGCGTACGCGCAGCCCCGGTTGAAGTAGAATTGCGCCCGCATCGGAGCTAGGCGAATTGCTTCGTTGTAATCATCAATTGCTCGGTCGAGATCGCCCTTTGGATGCCACGTATCGCCCCGTCGGGAATACGCGTCGCCGAGCCCTGAGTCGAGGAGAATGCAGAGTCGGTCCGCCGCCTCAATCGCACGGTCAAAGTCCTTCTTTGCGATCCAAACGCCGGCGCGCCCCAAATATAGTGTTGCCAGCTTCGGATCGAGCTCGGCTCCCTTGTCAAAGTCTTTTAGTGCCGCGTCGAGGTTGCCCTTTTCTTTCCATGCCATTCCTCGCATGGTGAGGGTGGTGGCATCGTTTGGATTTAGCCATAATGATCTGGTGAATCCGATATCCCGCCCTCGTAGTCACCGACGCTGCAGCGGACTATGCCGCGACATTCCCACCATCGTTTATTCTTCATGCGTTCCGCCGTAATGAGCGTCGAAAAGTACGCTTCGGCCTGCTCGGCGCGTTGAATATCTTGTTGCCGAACCCACGCCTTGCCGATGCGTACTTGCTCGCCATCAATCTCCGCGACCAATGCGGGAATCGGCAGCTTCTCGATGGAAATCGTCTCGCCGTCTTGCGTTGCGCCGTGCCCGGCTTCCAAAACACGGTTTGGCCGACAGAGAAATCCGCGGCCGGAGCCACCGTCGCCGACAACAGGACGAGGAGTAAAGCAAGGAGCGGTCGCATTACTTCACCTCGCGCGATTAGAGGGCGTCTGAAACGCCGAGTCTGCGACGCCGACGCTTATTTCAGCCCGGCGATTTGCTCGCTTGAAGCCGGAGAGCAGGCCGAGGCGATTTTGCAGCTCGTCGATCTTGGCCTTGGCTTCCTTCAGGCTGGCGTCGCTGTTGCTAGCGTCGTGTTTGATTGTGAATAGGTTGTGCACCCACTGGTCGTAGTTGGCCAGGCTGCTGTGCGACTCGGCGGCGTGCATCGATTCGACCAGCACGGTTGCTTCTTGGGCCATCTGCTTCGACAGCGCTCTGCCGTCGGCTTCCTGGATGCGGCACAATTCTTCGGCCAGGTCGCTGGCCTCGTGATCGCCGGACAGATAGAGGCCGACGTGGGCGTGCTCGATGCCGGCCAGGGCCACGGCGGGCTTGGAGAAATGCGTTTTTTGTTCGCCCGGCGGGCGACATCATGGTGCACCAATCGCCACGCCAATTCCTGGGCACGATCGCCAAGAACGTGAATTCCTTGGCTCCCTCGAGCGATCCACCGTTCGACGGACGCAGCTTGAAAAACACGCCATGCTCGCGATTCGTCGTGCCGCTGGCCAGCACCAGCGCCTTGGCGACGATTTGTTTGTAATGGTTGGACGCGGTTTTCTTGGTGGTTTGATTTGATTCGCCCAGGAAAATATCTTGTAACCGATGTGCGCGTCTTCATTGTTTGCCGGAGGCCTCGGTGGTTTCCGCGACCTCGATGCTGTCGTCGGTCACACCGCTTTCCAGCGTGGTGTTCGGCAGGTAGTCGTGAATTTTCAGACGCATTCCTGGGCTGACGAGCATATAGAGGAAATCGACGACCGGCTTCCGTCCCCTTGATGAGGCGGGCAGAGAGTCGGAACTGGCCTCGATCGCCTTCAGGTCGGGATGTGCAGCCGCGCAGGTGTCGGGCGTGACGTCGCGACATTCGAGCATCAGGAATGTCGAAGACCACCCGCGTGTCGGCGTGCAGCAACCGGCTCGCCAGGACGCGCCCGAGCAACGCACGGCCGCGCAAGCCGTTTCGAATCGATTCGTTGACGTTCATGCACCGCTCCCTGGAAGAAAAAAGAGTCGGTTAGGGGGGCGGATTGTAGCAATTGCGAGACGCGTGGCCCTATGCGGTTTTGGGGCGAAACGGGGGGGACAGGGCGGCCGGAAAGGCGCGGCCACGTGCTAGGAGCTACCCGTGCCGGGCGCTTTGGCAAGGTGGTGCAAGCCTTACTGTCCGGCCGGCGAGAGATGGACGGTGCGCAGATCAAGTAGAAAGGCGGTGGGAGGCGGCCCCGCCGAGCGAAACGTCAGCGTGTGAGTACCGGCGGGCAAGATGATAGCGGCCGATGCGAAGCAGCGGTAGTCGTCCCACTGAGCCGGTGCCGGCGACCTGCCGGGTCAGCTCGTGGCCGTCGATCGACAATCGAAAGGTGTTGCCGGCCGTGGCATCGTCGCAGGCGTATTCGAGGTCGACCGTGAACGAACCGGCCGCGGCCAGCTCGATCGACCAAGTCGCCACGTCGTCGTCGTTTTCCCAGTAGCCGAGATTGTTGTGCGTTTCTTCCAGGCGAATTGTGGGGCCCTCGATGCGAGCGGCGAGGCCGCGAGCGTTAGCGTTCCGTCGGCGGCCGGCCGAACGACCGTGGCAAGCGTTATCGGCTGCGACCGGCTGGGCCGGCAAGGTGCCGGCCACATAGGCGATGACGTCGGCCAGGTCGTCGCCGGTCATGTCGCGCTCGAGGCCCTCGGGCATGAGCGACTTTCCGGTGCGCCGGAGCGCTTCGAGATTCTTGCGCAGCACGGACCTGGTCCTTGCCCTCCTGGCCGCGCAGGGTCAGGCTTTCGCCCGTCTCGGCGGCCAACACACCGGAGAACTGGCGGCCGTCGTCGGTGATGGCCAGATAATTGACAAAGCGATCCTCGATTGCCCGATTGGGATCGAGAATCGAAATGAGCTGTGCCTGGGGCGATTTGTTGCCGACAGCGGAGAGATCGGCGCCGACGGCGAAGCCTTGACCTTCGAGTCGATGACAGGCGGCGCAGCGTTTGAGAAAGACCTGGCGGCCGCGGACCGGGTCGCCAGTTTTGTCGAGCACCCAGGCGAAGTCGTCGATCACCTTTTGGCGGTCCGAGTTGCCGGCGGCCAGCAGCGTGGCGGCGCGCTTGCGCAGACGCGTCGTTGCGATGTTCGAGCAAACGGGCACGGCGGGCGGCGTCGAGCTGATTGGCTGCGAAGGTGCCTTCGGCGACTCGATCCAACAGCATGGTCACCCAGGCGTCGCGGCTGAGCAACACGTCGAGGACGCGGGCGGCCAGTGCCGGACTGTATGAGGTCCAATGGGCCGAACAGAATCGCGGCGACGCGCCCGTCGCCCGAGCGTGCCAAGGCGTCGATGGCGGCGGTTTGAATGTCGGCGGAGTGCTGCGGCTCGAGCAAAGCGGTCAACACGGCCAGATCGGCATCGCGTGCGTCGGTGAGGCCTAGCACCGCGATGGCCGCCAGGCGCTGACCAGCGTCGAGCGCGTCGTCAGCGGCATCGGCGCGAGCGGCGGCGGCGACCGTTTTGAGCCGCGCGAGCGGCGTCAGGCCCGAGGATCTTGCCGGGCGACTTGCCTTGGCGGCGCCAGATTCTTCGAGCGCCGCGGCGATGGCGGCGAATTGCCAGGGGGCAAAATGGTCGCCCTGGGGAGAGGCGGCGGCAGCGAGCCCCTCGGCGATGGCCTCGTCGGCGCCGACCGCGGTGGCGATCGCCAAGAGTTGGCCGACGGGATGCGGATCGGGCGAATCGGCAGCCACCACCTCGCCAAGACCGCGGCGACATTTTCGCGATTCACCGAACTGAATGTGGCCGCGGCGAGATAAGGATCGCCGGCATGTCGAATCATGAGCCGGCCCAGCATCTTGGCCGCTGCGCGGATCGGGCCAATCGCCGGCGAGATACGCCAGCTGTAGCTGGACGTCGATATTCTGATTGGCGGCATTCGGATCTTCGGCCAGCGGCGGCCACCGCCGGCGCCGAGCTTGGGCATGTCGGTCAGGTGACGCTCGGCAATTTCGCAGCGCCTGGGCACGAACGGCGCCCTCGCGATCGGCCAGGCCGGCCAGCAAGCTCTCTTCGCCGAGCAGATCCAGGCCCTCAAGCGTCCATAGCGCCTGGGCACGCACCACCGGCAGAGTCGCCGCGCGAGCCAGCGCTGACAGCGGCGGGCCGACCTGGCGATCGCCTGCGCCAGCGATGACGCGCTGAACCAGGTCGCGCTCGGTGCCGCTGGGCGAATTGAGCGCGGCGGCCAGTTGCGGCCGTGGTCAGATCGTTGCAGACGTGGCACTTTTCGCAGCGGCACGTCGTCGCGCACGACGCGATAGATCCGCCCGCGATCGGCTCGCCGCCCGCAGATCGAGCCGGCTTCACGATGTCGTCGGGAATGTACTGCGGATGTTCGAGCACGCCGCGGTAGATGTCGGCCACCCACAGGCGCCCGTCGGGGCCGGGCCGGCACATGACCGGCCGAAACCAGTTGTCGGTCGAGCGCAGAAAATGCGATTCGGCTCCGTCGGCCGGCTCGCCGTGATAGACCAGCCCGTCTCGGCGTGAGCGATCTCGCGGTGGACGAGATTGTGCGACGGCTCGCAGACGAAATAATTGCCGGCCACTCGGGCGCCGAGCAGGTCGTCGCGATAGATCGTCGCGCCGCAGGCCGAGGTGTAGTGGTTGGCCGGCTGAGGGTCATTTAAACGATGGATCGTCACGCTGAGCGGATGCAGCAGCATCGCCAGGGTCGACGACTGTCCGATTTCAGGGCAGGCGGTGCGACGTGCGGATTGCGGCGCAGGTAGCGATCTTCGAGCACGAATTGATAGCCGGGATTCGAGTTGTTCGAGCCGAACCAGTGGCCCCAGTCGTCGCGGTCGCGGCCGAACTGCGTCATGCCGGTCACGGTTTCGAGCGAGCCGTCGTCGGGTCGAATCGCGCAAATCGCGACCGCTGATGTCGACGCGTCTGCCGGTCTGTCGCGACTCGATCACGCCGCCGCTGTCGCCATTGGCCAGGTAGAACCAACCGTCCATTCCCCAGCGCAGTCCGTTGACGCGATGCTGCTGATTGCCGGGATTGAAGCCGGCGAAGAGCGTTTTGCGCTCGTCGGCCTTGCCGTCGCCATCGGTGTCGCGGGCGAAAAACACTTCGCCGGCGGCCGTGACCAGCACTCCATCGCGCCAGGCCATCACGCCGTTGGGAAAGGCGACTCCGTCGAGAAACAAGGTGCGCCGGTCGAAGCGGCCATCGCCGTCGGTGTCTTCGAGATAGCAGATCCGTCCGCCGGGCTGACCCTGGTTGTCGAGGCCCAACGGATAGTCGATCATCTCGGCCACCCAAAGTTTGCCGTCGGGCCCCCAGTCGAAAGCGACCGGCGCGGCGACCAGCGGCTCGGCGGCCACAGTTCGACGCGAAAGCCGGCCGGCACGTGCAGCGACTCCAGTCCCGCGGCGGGATCCAGCGGCGGCGGCAGATCGTCGGCGGCCGGACGCGAGCAGTCGCAGCGCGACAAGAGCGCGACGCTCACGAGCGAGTTGCCAGCGACGACCGAAGCGACGCGAAAGCGCTTCATGCCTTACCTCCGAGATCGATTGAGCAGCACCAGCCCTGCCGAGTAGAAACCGCGGCCGCATCAGTCGCAATACGGCGGCAGGTCGACCATTTTGGGAACGACCAGCGCCGCGTACTCGCCGGCCACGTAGGCGGCTCGGGATCGGTCAAGTAGCCGACAAAGTCGTCGGTGTAGCCGACGCCAGGGTATCGCGAACGGCGAAGCCTCGCCGCATCGCCAGGCCATAGTAGCTGTAAAGCTCGGAAGAATGAAACACCATGCCGACCGGGCCAAGCTGCATCGCTGACAGGGGCGTGTGGTAGCTGGCTATCGACTTGTCCGATTCCTGCACCGGCGAACCAATCGTCGGCGAAACCCGCGTCGACCCACTCGCCTTCGGCGCACGCGGCTGGATCGCTGCGGTATCGCTCGATCTGATCGGCAAACCTTGCAGGTCGTAGGGCAAATCGGCCTGGGACCGGTGACGACGCGCAGCTGATCGACGCGGAACGTCTGGCCGCTGTCGATGGCCGCGACGCAGGGCTTTGTAGACCGCGGCGGCCGTCGGTTCGGCCTTGCCGATCCGATCGCTTTCCGATCGCCAGGATTCACGTCGCCGGCATGGCCTTGCAGGTAGGAAGGGCACGAGCTTGTGGCTTTCGAGCGTCAAGTGGTCGACCATGCCGGGCCAATCGGGGCCGGCCGCTTCGTCTTGATAGGAGACCGGATGGGCCGCAAAATGATACCAGAGCAAATCACGCCTTGCCGCCGCCACGGCGAAACATCAGGGCACGTGCAGCGATCGTGTCGAGCCAACGGTCGGCATCGGTCGACGAGGCGTCGAATTCGCCATCGGTCTTCCAAGGTGTGCGGGTGCGGTTGAAGCTGGCCCCCTCGCAGTGCGGCTTACGCCGAGCAGCATTTCGGCCGGCGCCAGATCGTCCTTAGCCATTTGAACTGCCCGCAGGGTGTCGCCTTCGACCTTTCGCATGTACTCCGGCGAGATCGTGCCCCATTGCCGCAGGACTCGGAGGGTCGGCATCGAATGGGTGTGGGTCGGCCAGATCCGGACATTGGCCGCCGGAATGCCGGTGGCCCGCTGACGGCCGCTTGAGACGCGGGCGGTAGAACGGGCCGAAACGGCCAGCATGTCCATCGACACGATCGCGGCCCGCGTGTCACCCAGTCCCAGGACGATCGCCCGGACCGTCGACGGTTGGCGAATGCTCTTGACGCAGCGAGGATTATCAGGCGGCCGATGAAAGCCGGCCAGTCTCGATTCCCAGCGGCGGCGTGATGTCGACCACTCCTTCGCCGGCCAACAGCGTGCGACGCATTGGCAGCGTCCCGCCGTGCGTGGCACCAACCAGGGCAAGGCTGCCGCGCCCAGGGCCGCGGTGCTGACGCGTAAGAAATCGCGACGATATGCGCTCTGCGATTACCAAAGGACATGAGGCCGCTCACTTTCATCGAGTTGCCTGGGCAGGTGGGGCCGGCTTTACTGACCGGCCACGGCCGCGGCACGCCGCACGTGCAGCATTACCGGGAGCGACGACTGTCCAGTCTCGGAGCTGGCATTCAACATGAATAGCCGGTCCTGATCGGGAACGTTGCGGGCGGCCGAAAGAAAGAGGGTTTCCGCTCGGTCAGTCCTGGCAGCAGTTGGATGCCGTTCAAGCCGATGTTGTCGACAATCACTCCAAACGGAAGGTTGTCAGCTTCGAACGACGCGATTCCGTCAAAACCATTCCGCTCGATCGACAGTGCGAGTGTGATGGTGGTGCCAGGCGCGATCGTCAGCTCCGGAGCCGCGGGAAATTCGAGCGACGAGCCGGCGTCGCCGGTCGGCAGTCGCGGCGACTGGCCAGCGGGCTGCCAGCCGGCACCAGCAATTTCGGCTTGGGGCCGAGAGCGAGCTTCGTCAGGCTGGCGACTTCTTTGGTACGTCGCGTCCGCCGATCGTGGCCATCGCGGTGATTTTGATCTTTTGCACGTCTGTTTCAGCCGCGCCGGGGCATTGGGATGCGACAAGAGAACTCCGCGGGCGGTGCGGTGGCCGGCTTCGATGACGATCGGCGAGGTGGCATAAAAACCAGCCGGAAGTCCAGCGATCTCGACCTTTACCGGCCCGTTGAAGCCATCTTTGCGATCAACCGACAGGCTCAATCGCTTGCCGCTGCCGGCCGGAATCGTCAGGTCTTTCTCGGCAATACTGGCCGTGAAGTCGGTCTGCGGCCGGCGACGATCAATTGATAACTCATCGTCGGTCCGCCGAAGCCGCGCCAGCGTCGGTCACCCGAACCAGATAGCTGCCGTCGGCCGGGGCGGTGAACGTCAGGTGCGAAAAAGTGCCGAGGCGGCATCGCCGTCGTCGTCGTTCTCGTAGCGCAGCGGAAGACCGGCAGCCCGTTGTAGGCAAGCTTGGCAGTGTTGACAAAATCGCCTGCCGCGCCGCCGCGCGCGCCAAATCCGAAGCGATTGAGCGCGACCAAGGCGGCTTGCGGATCGCGGGCCATCGGATTTCCCTTTATACTTCCTTTGGATTTTGCTGGGCCTATATGCGGTTGCGAGTTATACCGCCGTTCGACATGAACCCGACATGAAAAGCGCAGGCACGACCCGGTTCGCTACATGACAAATCGGTTAGGAAATCCACCACCGCGGCGGCTCGCTTGTTCCGGCTGCGGCACGGAATTCACCTGCACGCTGACGGCAACGTGCTGGTGCGCGGAGGAAGTGGCACGGTTGCCGATGCCGCTCGATGGCGGCGACTGCCTGTGCCGCGATTGCCTGCCGGAAGATGGCGGCGGGGCAAGTTTCAAATAGCGCTGTATCCTGAAGCACCGATTGCCGTCGTTGCAAGGAGCGCGAGCGACGAAGCAATCCGGTCTTGCGCGTTTCTGGACGGAGCGACCGTAGCTCAGCTGGCCCACACGGTATCCTCTATCCACCCCAGCTCTGCAAATTCCGTTGCGCGCAGCGGCGCCTCTCCTGCAGAGAAGAACTCGTCGAGCTGCGGTGGGCGGATTTCGGTAGAGCTCAACATCGCGTGCGCCTGACCTCGATGATCAATCTGGTGCTGAAACAGGTGAAGCAGAGCCAGCCGATCGATCCGCTCGCGTTGAATGCGATCGCCGCGGTGGATGTCAACGACACGATTGAGATCGGCCATGTCCAGGTGCTCGACAGCAATCAGTCGTCGGTCCACCTCCCGCTGCGCATTTCGGAGCAGGATTGCAGTTTCGCAAGGCTCCGGGTCGGCCCAAGCTGCCGGCCCAAGTGTGCCGCCTTCCATTGCATCGACGTAAAAGCGATCGATAACCAGGATGTGGTTCAGCGTCGCGCGCAGGCTTGGAAAGAAACCGGTCCGCGGCGCCACGAAATCAGCCTGCGGCAGCCGTCCACAGGCCGCGAGCAGACGATGGTAGGCCCCAGCCATTGTTGTAGGCCATAGCACGGTAAGGAAGGACAGCGTCCATCGGCACCTCCTCGGTCCAAATCACTCGAAGTTCTCCGCGGGGCTTTGCTGGAGATCGTGTGGGCGCGGCCGGACATGATGGAAAATTCTACACCGGATAGCCCGGCGATTTCCGCGCCATGCCGTCAAAGGCGTCGAGCAGTTTTTCGCGCCACGCATGGACCGGATCGTTCTCGGCAGCAGCTTGAACGGACTGACGACGCGGGCCCACTGAAACGCGCCGAACACGATGTAGTCGGCATAGTTCGGCGCATCGCCGCCGAGGAAGGCTTGCGTCTTCAGCGTCAGCCGCATCGGATCGAGGCTTTGCGAAAACCTTCGACCGCCTTGTCGCGGTCCGGCGGTGACCTCTTCCAGCGGCTTGCCGAAACGCGCCTCGCGGGTATTGCCGGAAATACGCCGCGTCGACCGGCTTCAGATGGCCGGGAATGTCGGCGACGATCAACGGAAACATCCCGCCGACCACGGTGACGTCGCCCCACCAGTTCAGCATCCGCGCCATGGCGCGGCCGCCCGCGCCGCCGAACAGCGACGGGCGGTCCGGATAGCTGTCTTCGAGATAGTTCGCGATCGCCCAGGAATCCGCGACGGCGGTTTCGCCGTCGAGCAGCACCGGCACCTTTTCGGATTTATGCGGCGCGATCGCGGCCTTTTCGGTAAAGCACCACGGAATCGATTCCGCGCCGAGCCCCTTGTGCGCCAGCGCCATGCGCGTGCGCCAGCAGAACGGGCTGAACGGACGCTCCGTCGTCGGTGCCGACCAGTTCGAACAGTTTTAGTGCCATTGTCAGCTGTCCTCCGCGACATTGCGGGATGCCCCTCGTAGGCGTCAGTACCCGGACTCCGTGAAGTCCGGCGCCATCGTCTTCACCGGATTCGCGCAAGACGCGGATCGATGACGATCCCGCGGATGACGAGTGAGCCCGCCGTACAGTGCTACTTCACCACCGCGGCGGTCTGGCCGAACAGCAGCTTGCGCTCTTCGTCGGTGCGGATCGCGGGCTGGCCGAAATTCGGATTGACCTCCTTGGCCTTGGCATAGGCGCGCTCGGTGGCCGGCCGCTCGCGATGGTTTCCAGCCAGCGCTTCAGGTGCGGGAAGTCGTCGATGTCCTGGCTCTGGTTCTTGTACGGCACGATCCAGGGATAGCTCGCCATGTCGGCGATCGAATAGTCGCCGGCGATGAATTCGCGATCGGCGAGCCGCTTGTTGAGCACGCCGTAGAGCCGGTTGGTCTCGTTGACGTAGCGGTCGATGGCGTATTTGATTTTTTCCTGCGCGTAGTTGGGGAAGTGATGGTTCTGTCCGGCCATCGGGCCGAGGCCGCCCATCTGCCAGAACACCCACTGGATCGCGTCGTAACGGCCGTAGAGGTCGGCGGGCAGGAATTTTCCGGTCTTCTCCGCGAGATACAGCAGCATCGCGCCGGATTCGAAGATCGAGATCGGCTTGCCGCCGCCCTTCGGCTCGTGATCGACCATCGCCGGAATGCGGTTGTTCGGCGCGATCGCCAGAAATTCCGGCTTGAACTGGTCGCCCTTGCCGATGTTGATCGGGAAAATCTTGTACGGCAGCCCGGCCTCTTCGAGAAACATCGTGATCTTGTGGCCGTTCGGCGTGGTCCAGTAATAAAGGTCGATCATGGCGCTTTCCCTGTTGTTGTTTTGCTGACGGACGGGGCATCCCGAATTGGATGCGATTGCATGAAGTTCACCGCATCGAGCCGACCGAGTCAATGGCATCGCGGCGAGTTGATCGGCTTTCGTTGCCCTATGGTCGGGAACTGTGCTGAATGACTTTGAACCAGGGCGTGAACCCATAAATTCGGAGAGTTTTGCGAACGTCCGTTTTGGAGCGCATTCCGGACTCAGGTCGGACATCGCGCAAGGTCCGAAAAGTGCCCAACAACAGGCGTAGCATTCGCATCTAGACCAAATTGACGATACGGGTTCTACTCACTTCGGGTCTACCCCGATCAACGGGCGCTGCTCGCCCGCGCCGACGAGGTGATCGAATGCGTGCGCTAGGCAGGCTGGTGCAATCCAGCCGGTGGAAGACCGGTCCGAGTAAGGGGTAGCGCCCGCTTGTAGCGAATGTTGCGTGGACCCTGGCGACAGCGGCCGCGAAGCGTACAGAGCGATTGCACACGGATCAAAGATAGCTCTCCGGGTCTCGAGGAGGACCAACGTCGTGAAGCGAGACTTCGACCTTATCGTCTATGGCGCGACGGGTTACACCGGCCGTCTCATCGCCGAATATCTGGCGACGTCCTATCGCGGTGACGATGCTCCGTCCTGGGCGATCGCGGGACGCTCGACCGACAAGCTCCAGAAGGTGCGCGCCGACATCGGTGCACCAGACGATTTGCCTTTGGTTAAGGCGGATGCCGCCGAGCCGGCCAGCCTGGGTTCGATGTGCGAGCGTGCGGCGGTGATCATCACGGCGGTCGGGCCTTATCAGCTCCACGGTCCTGAGCTTGTGGCGGCCTGCGCGGCCACGGGCACGGCCTATGTTGATCTGTGCGGCGAGCCGGCTTGGATGCGGCGCATGATCGACGCCCATCACGAAGAGGCGAAACGGACCGGCGCGCGCATCGTCTTCTCCTGCGGCTTCAATTCCATCCCGTTCGATCTCGGCGTGCTCACGTTGCAGGAGAAGGCGCGCGAGAAATTCGGACGCCCGGCGCGGCGGGTCAAAGCTCGCCTGCGTAACGTGAAAGGCGGCATGTCTGGCGGCACCGCGGCGAGCGCTCAAGCGACGTTGGCCGCCGCCGCGCGCGACCCGGCCCTGATCCGGCTGCTGACCGATCCCTTCGCGTTGACGCCGGGGTTCACCGGCCCGTCTCAGCCGTCGGGCCTCATCCCCCGATACGACCCGAGCATGAACGCGTGGCTGGTGCCGTTCCCAATGGCGCCGATCAACACCAAGAACGTGCACCGCACGAATTTCCTGTTGGGTCATCCCTACGGCACGGACTTCGTTTACGACGAGATGATGGTCGCGCCGGGATTTGGGGAAATCGCTCGCGTGTCGACGGAGACGTTCGCCACGATGGTTTCCTTGTTCAGGACCGGCGGTCTCAAACCCGGCGCAGGCCCGAACTCCGGAAGAGCGCGAGAAGGGCTTCTACGACATCCTCTTCCTGGGCGAGCTGCCGGATGGCGGACGGGTCGAGGCGGTAGTCACGGGCGACCGCGATCCGGGCTACGGCTCGACCAGCAAGATGATCGCCGAGAGCGCTCTCTGCCTCGTGCGCGATGTGCAGGGCGAGGGCGGCGCCTGGACGCCGGGCGCGCTGATGGGTCCGGCGTTGCGCAAGCGTCTGAAGGAGCGCGCCGGCCTCACCTTCAGCGCGCGTTGAGGTAACGCTCAGAACTGCAGCCGCGTGCTGGATTACGTGGATCGTAATCAACGAAAGCGCGGCAAGGCGAGCGCGAGCTTCAAATCCGGTTCAATGGCCGCTTCTGTTTGCGACACTGATCAGGTCGATGCTGGTCAGCGTAACCTTGTCGTCCCGGGATCGACGTGACGGGCCGAAGGAGCCGAGGAGACGCGCCGCGTCCGCGGGCCTCGAAACGGAGTGCCACTGCGCGGTAGTTAGACGGTTGGTCCACCTTCGCCGCGCTTGCTCTGCCCGCCACCACAACGCCACCTGCCCAGCCAGGTAGACCGCCGCCCACACAAGCATGACCTCCAGCACGCGCGCCAGAGTTGTGCTGGATGACTTGCTAGCGCAAACCGCAAATTCACCGTGGTCCGTTTTGGCGCGTTCCGACTCAAGTCGGACATCGCGCGAGGTCCGAAAAGTGCCCAACAGGCCAACATGTCGGCAAAAAACCGTTTAAGTGAGCCCGTTCACATGGGAAAGGCCGCGGCCCGCAGTATTCCTTTCCGAGTGCCAGCGTGCCCTCTCATGCCTTGCGCACCGTCATCTGGACTGAGACATAGACACGCCGAGGGAGGCGCGCGATAACGACCTATGGTGCACCAAGACCGCCGCATCGACGCGGCGCGTTCCAGCTTTAAAGATATTGGGGCTTCAGGAAAGGCGCAAACGCCAGAGGTTGCGCAGCCACCTTGTGCGACCTAAGTGACAGGGAGCTAATGGATATCGGCACTACGCGCGGCGATCCGATCGACTACGTCGCCTCGAACCGAGGTACAGACCCGCGAGGCATCCGCCGGATCCGCCGGATAAGCTCGACGATCAGGCACCGGTGGCGTCGGACATTGAACACGACCAAGCACGCTATTCCAGTCGCCTCGCATTGCCACGGCGCATCAGGCAGAGGCCTGTCGATGAGAACCTCGTTGAATCGAAGGGATCAAGCTTCAGCAGGTTCGCCGGTATTATCGCTTGCCGCGAACGGGCGAGGGAACTGAAGCTGGCGAAGGAGATCAGAGTTCCGATGCTGGGCTAGATAGAGGTCCTCCGTCGGCGGTGGAAGCGCGTCCCAGGATTGCGTTCCTGCGAGGGATCTCGGCGGCTCCCGAACCACACGGCGGTGTCCTCCTCATAAGCCAGATGCAACTCCAGCCCTACTTCGGAAAAGAGTTTCAGGCCCTCCTCATGTATGAGACAGGTGGCACCGCTGTGCATGAAGGGCATGTACAGGAATGCCTCTCGTCAGGCGTCAATTCGAATCTGGTCGCGTCACGGACCGCTCTGTGCCAGCACCAGCGCCTGCGCGTCACATCTCGAAGGCCGTAGCAGTGCCCCCTGTGAATGTTCCGCGAAAATTGGTCCAGAACGATTATTTCGGCCAGTCGTCCTCGAAGGTCGCGCCACTGGAACAGCTCTCCGCGTTTGGCGTCCTGAAGTACCGCCCCGGTAGCGGCTGACACCCGCGTCGAACGACCGCTCCTCCGCGGTACCACTTCGGACGAGACGTTCAGAAAACCAGAAGGCCAGGATGTCCAACGGGCCGTCGTTGGCAGATGATAGAGGAGATCGTTCATGGATTAAATCCCCGAGCTGTGACGAGGCGCACGACTTTCTCCAATAGCAGGATGACCGCGGGAGCACGCCCGATCGTCGAGCGAGATCGGCGCAGTCGATGCTGGGCCAATGCGGGCAGCCAGTTGGCGCGACCGGGTCAGCTGACGCGGCCGTGCTCGCGCAACAGCTTTTCGCCGTTTTCGGTGACCGTCACGATCAAGCCGAAACCTGCGATGGTTTCGCGCGCGACGTAGCCGCCATCGACCGCGTCCTCCCAGATCGTCAGCCGCGGGCAGGATGTCCGCCAGGTCGCGATCACCTCGGAGTAAGGCCTGGGCTCGCGGGCGATCCATTCGACGAAATCGAGCACCAGCGGATCTGCCGTATCGGCCATCGGGCTTTCTCCATCCGTCAAAACGCCAGCGCATTGCTGCGCGAGCGCAAGGAGAGCAGCCAAGCCTTCCAAGTCATTCGAGTCGATGGTAGATTAGGGGCCACGGCAGACCGTAGTCTGATCAGCCGTCCCGCCCAGGTGCGAAATTGCGCATCCGTCATGGCTTCGAGGATGCGCCGCGCCAGCGTCGTGCCGGTCATCGACGCCGCGACCGCAACGGCGGCGAGAACCGGATCGAGCGTGGCGGCCTGATCGATGATGCCGCCGAAATAGATCAGCTTCACGAAATGGCTGGCGACCTGGCAGGTGGCCTTGGTTGCGACGATGCCGCGCCGGTCGAACTTGCCGCCGAGGAAAAAGGTATCCATCAGCGGCCCGGAGACGCCGGTCATCAGCATCAGCCCCATGCAGATCGAGCCGTAGAAGGTGCCCTGCCAGATGCTGTCGGGATTCGGCTTCAGATCAGCGGGCGTCAGCCGCGCCATGAACGGCGTCACCCCCAGCAAAAGCAGCGCGACCGGCTTGTCGGGCACATAGCGGGTGATCGACCACGCGCCAAGCGCCAGCGCGCATCCGATCATGTAGATCGAAACCGGCCGCCACCTGATGTGGCTGCGCCACAAAAAGGCGCGCCAGCCATTCGAGGCCATCTGGGTGATCGCGTGCAGCACCATCGCGGAGGGAAGCGGCAGGATGGTGAGCAGCACGCCGATCAGGATCAGCCCGCCGGCCATGCCGAACAGGCCCGACAAGAACGCGGTCGCGACCATCAGCAGGCCAAGGGCTGCAATCATCAGCGGCGTCATGGGAATCTCCTTTAACATTTCTGCCTTGCTTGGACTTGCGGCGCAAACTGAGTTATCTTGGCCTGGCATCAGTTTTCCTGAGGGTGGGGGTAGGATGCGGCGGCTGCTTTTTCTCAACGGCATCAAGGCATTCGAGGCCGCGGCGCGGAGCGGAAGCTTTGCCGGCGCGGGCGCGGAGCTCAACGTCTCGGCGGCGGCGGTCAGCCGCATGGTGCATCTGTTGGAAGAGCGGCTCGGGGTGGCGCTGTTCGAGCGCAAGGCGAACCGGCTGGCGATGACGCCAGCGGGACGCGCCTACCAGAGCGGGCTGACGCCGATCTTCGATGCGCTGGCGAGCCTGACCGCCCAGGTGACGGCCCCGTCCGCCATGCGGGTGCTGACCATCGGCGTCGGCCCGACCTTTGCCATGAGATGGTTTATTCCGCGGCTGGCGGATTTTCGAAAACACGAGCCCGACATCGACGTGCGCATCACCACCGGCGGCGCGGCGGCGCCGTTCGGCGATGACTGGAGCTGCGGCATCAAGCTCGGCGACGGCGAATGGCCGGGCCTGGTGGCTGAACCGCTGTTTGCAGCCGATCTGTTGCCGGTGTGCGCGCCGCGGCTGGCGGCGCAGTTGAAACGCGCGAGCGACCTCCGCGGACCGAGCCTGCTGCGCGTCGCGCACGCATCGGAGGACTGGCCGTTATGGCTCAAGGCCGCCGGCGTCGCGCGGTGACGGCGCGCGGGCTGGAGTTTCAGTATTACGGCCACGCGCTGCAAGCCGCGGTCGACGGGTTGGGCGTTGCGATGGGCATTCGGCCCTACATCGACGACGACCTCGCCGCCGGTCGGCTGGTCGCGCCTTTTGCCCTGACGGTGCCGAAGGGCATGCGCTGGTATCTGGTCTATCGCAGTTTTCAGACCGGGCAGCGCGATTTCGCCGCGTTCCGGCGCTGGATCATCCACGCCGCGGCGGGACCTGCCGCCCGCACCGCTCGCCGTTAATTGATCCTCGCCGCAATCGTCTTTGGGTTGTAATATTTCTATAATACACCAATCGAAGTTCGGCTAGCAGGAGGTATTTCCATGGCGAGAGCGGCGCACTCACCTCTTCCGCAACCGGTTTTCCATGAGCCGATTTTCGGCGAGGATGGATCACTTCCGGATCCCAATGGATTTTCCACGACCATCCGAGTGATGGCGCGCTGTACAACGAGATTGGGGATTTGCTGAAGAAAGACGTTGTGGCTGTGCCGCCATCGCGAGTCGGCGCTGACCAGATGTTCGGCCTCGCCGAAGCTTATGGAAGTCATGGCCAGCAGGTCATCAACAAGATCAACCACGCTGGCAAGGTCATATTTCACGCCCTCGGCGACTCCGGCGCCTCCAATGCCGGCAAGTATGCCAACGAGTTGCGGGTCGGCGATCAGGTGACGCTGGACAGTGCTTCGTCGTCGGAACCAAACCGCGCCGCGTTCCTGTTTCACCTCGGCGATATCGTCTACAATTTCGGTGAGGCGCAATATTACTACGACCAGTTCTACGAGCCGTTCCGCAACTACCCGGCTCCCATCTTCGCGATTCCGGGCAATCACGATTCCTTTGTCGTTCCGGGAACCGCTGCGGGCCACAAGCCGCTCGACACGTTTCAGCGGAATTTCTGCGCCACGCAACACGTGATCACGCCGGAGGCCGGTTCGCTGCATCGAACGGCAATGACCCAGCCGGGCGTGTATTTCACCCTGGACGCGCCGTTCGTGCGAATCATCGGCCTGTTCAGCAACGCGCTGGAGGACCCCGGCGTGATTTCAAATCTCGATCACAAGTGGCCTGACGTGTCCAACATCCAGATCGACTTCCTCCGCGCCCAGCTCAAGCGGATCAAGCAGGAGAATTATCCGGGCGCAGTGCTACTGGCGACGCACCATCCGCCGTTCAGCTATTCGCCTCCGAAGGAGGCGGGCGGCACCGGCGGCAACCATGGTAGCAGCACCGTGATGCTTCGGCAGATCGACACCGTGTGCCAGGAGGAGGGTGTCTACCCCCATGCCTTCCTCGCGGCCCACGCCCATAACTACCAGCGCTACACGCGGATCATCAAATTCGGCGGCAACGAGATCGACGTTCCCTTTATCGTCTGCGGCGACGGCGGCCACAACGTCAATCCCCTGGTCCGGGCGAAGCGCGGAAGCCTGCCCCGGGAGCCGCACAGCGGCGATGACGTAAGCTACCTCGAAGGCAAACATCCCGTGCCGGAGGTGAAGCAGCTGCTGCTCGAGAAATACGACGATCACAATTACGGCTACCTCCGCATTCACGTCGACAAGGAACAGCTCAAGATCGGCTTCCATCAGGTCGGCGTGCGCTCGCTGGCGCAATCGCGGTTCGACATGGTCACGGTCAAGCTCGACGAGCACATCATGGTCGCCAACTAAGCATGATCCGGAAAAGTGGATGCCGGTTTTCCCTCGCGACAAACGCGGAACGCGTTTGCGCGGAGATCATGCTCAAACAAAAAGATAGGGCGGGATGACGATTCGAAGAAAAGTCATCGCGCTCTAGGGCTTTTCGCCGCGCGGTTCGTGTCCGATGCCACTAGCCACGGCCCCGGATTTCGTCGATCTTGCGGCACATGGGGGTTGAGCAAATCCAGACGCTGGTGATCGGCGGCGGCCAGGCCGGGCTCGTGATGAGCCACCGGCTGAAGCAGCGCGGCCTCGCCCATCTCGTGCTGGAGCGGCACCGGATCGCCGAACGCTGGCGGACCGAACGCTGGGACGGCCTGATGTTTCAGTTTCCCAACTGGTCGGTCGAGCCTGCCGGAGTTTTCCTTTCCTCACACCGATCCCGACGGCGTTCGCGACCACCGGCGAGATCGTGCAATTCATCGAGGCTTACGCCGCTTTCGTCGCGCCGCCGATCCGCTGCGGCGTCGCGGTGACCCGGCTGCGCCGCCGTGACGGCGCATCGGGCTTCGTCGCCGAGACTTCGGGCGGCGTGATCGAAGCCGACAATGTCGTCGTCGCGACCGGACCCTATCAGCGCGCCGTCATGCCGGACCTGCTGCGCGGCCACGCCGTCTTTCAGGTCCACGCCAGCCGGTACCGCAATCCCGACCAGCTTCCGCCGGGCGCCGTGCTGGTGGTCGGCTCCGGTGCTTCCGGCGCGCAAATCACCGAGGAGCTGTGTCGGGCGGGCCGCCGTGTCTATCTCTCGGTCGGCGCGCACACCCGCCTGCCGCGCCGCTACCGCGGGCGCGATCTGATCTGGTGGCTGGGCGAGATGGGCATCGACCGGACTCCGGTGGAAGCGCGCGGACCGTCGCGATTGCTGCCGCTGATCACGGGCGCCTATGGCGGTCACACCATCGACTTCCGCCGCTTCGCCGCCGACGGCGTCACGCTGCTCGGACGCGTGAGCGCGGCGCGCGACGGCGTCCTCGACATCGCGCCGGACCTCGGCAAAAGCCTGGTCGAGGGCGAGGCGACCTACGCCGTCTTCCTGGACATGGTGGACGCGCATGTCGAAAAGCACGGCCTCAAGCTGCCGGAGGACCCTGCCGCCCGCGCGATGCTGCCGGACCCGGCTTGCGTCACCGAACCGCTGCGGCGCCTCGATATCGGCGCCGACGGCATCGGCGCGGTGATCTGGGCCACCGGCTACGGCCTCGATTTCGGCTGGATCGACATTCCCGTGCTGGACACGCGCGGCGAGCCGCTGCACCGCCACGGCATCACCGAGGTGCCCGGACTGTATTTCCTCGGCCTGCAATGGCTGTCGAAAATGAAATCCTCTTTCCTCTCCGGGGTCGGCGACGACGCCGCCGTGCTCGCCGATCACATCGCCGCGCGGAATTGATCGCCGTTTTCGGCCAATTGCGGCGACGGGCCGGCAAAGCCTCCCCTTGCAAGCAAAAATAGCCCGCCAAATGTGAGCGAGTTCACACTCGCTCTTGCCGGCTCATGTTTCCTTGGACGCCGGAAACAGCGGAGCCACCAGATGCAGTGCGACCATGACGGCTATAGAATCGAGGCTTTCGAGGCTGGAAAAGGCCTGTGGCACGCCCGTATCAGGCGGGCGGATCTAACCCCCGTGATCATCGATGGCGTTTCGTTTCCCGCCCTCGAAGTCGGCTTTGCCTGGTTCGACCCCGAGACCGCGATCGCGGATGCGAAAACCCAGATCGACCAGCTCAGGCTGAAGCGCTACGTGACAGCCGGCCGGATATCGCAGGCGGAACAGTCGGCTGCCTAGAGCCTTTCCGTTTCGATTGAATCGAAACGGGCTCCAGATTTTTGATTTGACGCGTTTTCTTGACGCGAACCGGCCTCCACTTCGCTTGAAAACGCTCTGACCCGACTTAAAAACGGCGCGCATTGCCATGCTGGAATCCGAGACCGCCCCGACCCAGTCGCCTTCCGCCGCGGTGCTGTCGCATTGTCCGGAGTGCCATGGGCCGCTCGCGATCCTGCGCGTCATCGCGGGAAGGTTGGGCACTGAATACTGGACGTTCCGATGCACAAGGTGCGGCGGGATTCATCTGGATCTCGTCAAACCCGCGCGGCCGGCTGATACGTTCTAGAGCATTTTTCGTAAAAGCATCGATCGCACATCCACGGCCTCGCGCGGTCGAGACGAGCGGCGTTGCCGCGCTCCTCACCATGCGGATTCAGCGAGAACCTCATCCTGAGGATCCGCGCCCTTGCGCGGCGTCTCGAAGGATGCTCAAGCGCAGGCTCAACCCTTGAAAGCCTTGTCGATGGCGGACTGGGCCTCCTGCTGGATTTGCCGCAGGTGGGCTTCGCTGCGAAAACTCTCCGCATAGATCTTGTAGACGTCTTCGGTGCCCGATGGGCGCGCGGCAAACCATCCGCTCCCGGCAATCGACCTTGATGCCGCCGAACGGCTGACCGTTTCCGGGAGCCGCGGTGAGAACGGCTTGCACCGGCTCGCCGGCGAGTTCGGTCATCGCGAGCTTTTCGCCGGTCAGCGCCTTCAACTGATTCTTCTGCGCCGTCGTCGCCGGCGCGTCGATCCGCTCATAGAAGGGCATGCCGAGTTCGGCCGTCAGAGCATCGAACAACTGGCTCGGATCGCGCCCGGTCCGCGCCGTCATCTCGGCGGCCAGCAGTCCCAGGATGATGCCATCCTTGTCGGTGGTCCACACCGATCCGTTGCGCCGCAGGAACGAGGCGCCGGCGCTTTCCTCGCCGGCGATGCCGAACGATCCGTCGATCAGCCCGTCGACGAACCATTTGAAGCCGACCGGGGTTTCGACCAGCCTGCGGCCGAGCTTTTGCGCGACGCGGTCGATGATCGCGCTGGAGACGATGGTCTTGCCCACCGCGCTGTCGTCGCGCCATTGCGGACGGTTCGCGAACAGGTAGGAGATCGCGGCGGCGAGATAATGGTTCGGATTCATCAACCCGCTCGAGCGCGTCACGATGCCGTGCCGGTCGGCGTCGGTGTCGTTGGCAAAGGCGACGTCGAATTTGTCGCGCATGCCGATCAGCCGCGCCATCGCGTACGGCGAGGAGCAGTCCATCCGGATTTTTCCGTCCCAATCCACGGTCATGAAGCGGAAGGTCGGATCGACCGCGTCGCTGACCAGCGTCGCGGCGAGGCCATAGCGCTCGATGATCGGCTGCCAGTAGTGCACGGCGGCGCCGCCCAGCGGATCGATCCCAATTCTGACGCCCGCGGAGCGGATCGCCTCCATGTCGACGACATCGGCGAGGTCGGCGACATAGGGCCCGATGTAGTCATGGCGATGAACGCAAGCCGATTTGCGCGCGCGGTCATAGGAGATGCGCTTGATGCCGCGCAAAGCGTCCTCGAGAAAGCCGTTGGCGGCGCGCTCGATGGCGGCGGTGATATCGGTGTCCGCCGGGCCGCCATTGGGCGGATTATATTTGAAGCCGCCATCCTCGGGCGGATTATGCGACGGCGTGATCACGACGCCGTCGGCAAGCCCGCTGTCGCGGCCCTGGTTATGGGTCAGGATGGCGCGGGAAATCACCGGCGTCGGCGTGTAACCGTCGCGCTCGTCGATCATGACGTCGACGCCATTGGCCGCGAACACTTCCAGCGCGCTCGCCAGCGCCGGCTCCGCCAGCGCGTGGGTGTCGATGCCGACGAACAGCGGGCCGGTGATGCCGCTGTTCTTGCGATGATCGCAAACCGCCTGGCTGATCGCCAGGATATGCGCCTCGTTGAAGGCGTTGTTGAAGGCGGAGCCGCGATGCCCCGAGGTGCCGAACGCCACCCGTTGCGCCGGCACGGCAGGGTCGGGCTTGCCGGCAAAATACGCCGTCACCAGCCGCGGCACATTCACCAGCATCGAGGGATCGGCGGGTTTGCCGGCCAGCGGATTGATCTTGGCGGTCACGAGGTTCCCTTCAGAGGTTCAATGGCCTTTAGCGCCGTCATTGCGATGACGACGTATTACGCGAACCTCGTCATTGCGAGCGCAGCGAAGCAATCCAGTCTTCGCTTTGCCGCCCAACTGGATTGCTTCGTCGCGTTCGCTCCTCGCAATGACGGCCAATAAGCACCTGATGGTATTGGCAGCCTTTTTTGAGTCTCATTCCACGGGCCCTCTGCCCTTTCATGTCAGCCGTAACAGCCCCATATTCGGCCGATGGCGAAGACTCCAAACAATCCCAAAAAGCCGGTCAAAACTCCGAAATCCAAGGCGCATCGGCCGGACGTGCAGCCGATCGGGCCGGCGCTGGCGGAACTGCTCAATCCCGCGATCAATCGCGGCGATGCCGGAGTTGGATCGACAACGGGCATGCGCGTGGCGAAACGCGATGCTGTCGCCAAACGCGAGACGTCCTTCTCCCCTCCCTCCGCGCGCGAAGCGCGTGGCGGGGTCGAGACGAGCGAAGCTCGCTCCGGGGTCGGGGGTGGGGGGAGCCACAGCGGCACCGCCGCCTGGGCCACCCCTCTCCCCAACCCTCCCCCACAAGGGGGAGGGAGTGAAAGAGCGCAAGCCGAAGGAGAGAAGAATTCCGGATTGCAGCCGCCGCCGGACAATTCGAAAGACCGCCGCTCCGGCGGCGAGGCCGCCGTCCATCGCGCCCGCGCATCGACGCGCGGCAGCAGCGATGACGTGGCCAAGCGCGATGCTGTCACCAAGCGCGATGCGTCGCTCACGAAGCGCGATGCCGTCACAACGCGCGGCGCTTCCTCCTCCTCCCCCCACGCGCGAAGCGCGTGGCGGGGAGGGGTCGGGGGTGGGGGGTGCTTCGGCAAATTCGGTGCCAGCAGAGACGAGAACTCGCGGAGCCGCCCCCACCCCCAACCTCGAGAGCGAGCTTCGCTCGCCTCGGACCCCGCCGCTTCGCGGGGAGGGGAGAAGAGGGCTTCGACGAAGCTCGGCGCGGCCTCAACGAAGCTCGCCGCGGCTTCGACGAAGCGCCGCAACGCGAGTTCGCGCCCGCCAATTACGGCACCTCGGCGACGATTCCCGCGCTCGATCCGGAGCTGGCAAGACAGCTCGGCTTCACCACCGAGGAAGAAGACGCCGCGGCGATGGCGCGGCCCCCGCGTAACAGGATGGAGGCGCTCGGCGTCGCCGCCACGGCGGATGCGCTGGATACCCTGATCCGCGAGGGACGGCCCGAGTTCAAGGGCGAGGACGGCCGGATGAAAATCTGGACGCCGCATCGCCCGCCGCGCCCGGAAAAATCCGAAGGCGGCGTGCGCTTCGCGATCAAATCCGAATACGAGCCGAAGGGCGACCAGCCCACCGCGATCGCCGAGCTGGTCGAGGGCATCAAGCGCAACGACCGCACGCAAGTGCTGCTCGGCGTCACCGGAAGCGGCAAGACCTACACCATGGCCAAGGTGATCGAGGCCACCCAGCGCCCCGCGCTGATCCTGGCGCCGAACAAGACGCTGGCGGCGCAGCTCTATGGCGAGTTCAAGAGCTTTTTCCCCGACAACGCGGTCGAGTATTTCGTCAGCTATTACGACTACTACCAGCCCGAGGCCTATGTGCCGCGCACCGACACCTATATCGAGAAGGATTCGTCCATCAACGAGCAGATCGACCGCATGCGCCACTCGGCGACGCGGGCGCTGTTGGAGCGCGACGACGTCATCATCGTCGCCTCGGTGTCGTGCATCTACGGTATCGGCTCGGTCGAGACCTATACCGCGATGACCTTCGCGCTCAGAAAGGGCGAGCGCATCGACCAGCGGCAATTGATATCGGACCTGGTGGCGCTGCAATACAAGCGCACGCAAGCCGATTTTGCCCGCGGCACCTTTCGCGTACGCGGCGACGTCATCGACATCTTCCCGGCGCACTACGAGGACCGCGCCTGGCGGGTGAATCTGTTCGGCGACGTCGTCGAGAACATCGAGGAGTTCGATCCGCTCACCGGCCACAAGCAGGACGATCTCGAATTCATCAAGATCTACGCCAACTCGCATTATGTGACGCCGCGCCCCACCCTGGTGCAGGCGATCAAGTCGATCAAATCGGAATTGAAGCAGCGGCTGGACCAGCTCAACAACCAGGGGCGGCTACTGGAAGCGCAGCGGCTGGAGCAGCGCACCACCTTCGATCTCGAGATGATGGAAGCCACCGGCTCCTGCGCCGGCATCGAGAACTATTCGCGCTATCTCACCGGACGCCGCCCCGGCGAGCCGCCGCCGACGCTGTTCGAATATGTCCCCGACAACGCGCTGGTGTTCGCCGACGAAAGCCACGTCACCGTCCCGCAGATCGGCGGCATGTTCCGCGGCGACTTCCGGCGCAAGGCGACGCTGGCCGAATACGGTTTCCGCCTGCCCTCCTGCATGGACAACCGCCCGCTGCGCTTCGAGGAATGGGACATGATGCGCCCGCAATCGGTCGCGGTGTCGGCGACGCCGTCGGCATGGGAGCTCAACGAATAGCGGCGGCGTGTTCGTCGAGCAGGTGATCCGCCCGACCGGGCTGATCGATCCGCCGGTCGACATCCGCCCGGCGCGCACGCAGGTGGACGATCTCGTCGGCGAGGTCCGCGCCACCGCTGCGGCCGGCTACCGCTCGCTGATCACGGTCTTGACAAAACGGATGGCGGAAGACCTCACCGAATATCTGCACGAGCAGGGCATCCGCGTGCGCTACATGCACAGCGACATCGACACCATCGAGCGCATCGAGATCATCCGGGATCTGCGGCTCGGCGCGTTCGACGCGCTGGTCGGCATCAATTTGTTGCGCGAGGGCCTCGACATTCCCGAATGCGCGCTGGTCGCGATCCTCGACGCCGACAAGGAAGGCTTTTTGCGCAGCGAGACCTCGCTGATCCAGACCATCGGCCGCGCCGCGCGCAACGTCGACGGCAAGGTGATCCTCTATGCCGACCAGGTCACCGGCTCGATGGCGCGCGCCATCGCCGAGACCGACCGCCGCCGCGAGAAGCAGGTCGAGTACAACACCGCCAACAACATCACGCCCGAGAGCATCAAGCGCTCGATCCACGACATCATGAACTCAGTCTACGAGCGCGACCATGTGCTGGTGGAGATCGGCGACGGCGGCATGGCGGATGACGTCATCTCGATCGGGCACAATTTCGAGGCTGTCTTGTCCGACCTGGAAACCCGGATGCGCGAAGCCGCCGCCGACCTGAATTTCGAGGAAGCCGCCCGCCTGCGCGACGAAGTCAAGCGCCTGCGCGCCACCGAGCTCGCCGTCGTCGACGACCCCACCGCCAAGCAGCGCGTGGTGCAAGGCAAGGCCGGCGCCTACGCCGGCACGCGCAAATACGGCGACGCCGCCAATCTGCCGGCGAGCGCGCTGAAGAAGCGCGGTGGCCCGATGCGCGGCGGTGGTCCTCTTCTCCCTCCCCCCCTGCGGGGGAAGGTCGGGGTGGGGGGTCCACGAGTGTGCCCCGCTGCCTCAAAAGTCCACAAACCCCACCTCGACGAAATGCACGGCCCGGAATCCCTGCCCTATCGCCCCAACCGCTCGTCGCCGCGCAAACCCTCGCCCGACGACAGCGAACCGGAGAGCGGCAGCCGCATCTTCCAGCCGACCTACTCGCGCGAATCCGGCCCCGAGTTCGGCCCCTCCCCCCGCTCCACCGGCGGCAAGCCGGGACATCGCGGCGGATGGAAGAAGCGGTAGCGATACTTCAAATGGAAGGGTTATGCTCCAAATCGCAACCCTCTCCGCAACTTCCCAAACCCACCAAAGACGAACCAAGTTCACTCCCAACTCGAAGAAATGATTGATTTCGTGGCGCCATGCTTCTGCTGAAATGTCTCCAATTTTTGAGGTGAGATCAATGTCAGCCCGCAAGAAATCCGTAAGTTGATCAGCGCTTTTCGCACCATCCAAAGGTCGCGAGCAATGCCGAGGTTGTTCCACCAGAACATCGTGGCATCAGCGGGAAGGCTTGCAGTTTGCAAAAGTCCCAGATGCTGCTCCAGATGCTACACGAAGCAGTAGGGTGGCCCGAGATATAATGCTCGCATAGCTCGTGCTTTCTTTTGTTTGTTGGTGACTCGCCCGAGGATGGAAAAGATCTCTGGGTCCAATCTTGTGGATTTCCTCGTAGAAAGTCCATCCACCATTTTTCAACCTCAGGCGAGAAATTCAGTGGGGTCAGATGCTCGCAACAAACTGCTGATACTTTTGTGGGGCACTTGTCGAGGCTTTTCCATGTCTCCCCTTAAAAAATTGTTCGAGTGCAATTCGGAGGATATGTCTATCGATCGCGTTAAAGCGCGAATCTTCAGAAGGCTCTGGTCAACCAAATTCCATGTATAAAAGTCACAGCATTCTTACCATCCAAGTACCAAGCATTCGGCAATCCGTCGGGCCTGTAGCTCGAACTCATTTTCGAATTCCGACCATCTAGGCCGTTCTTGAGATCCATTCCCCATTGCTGAAACCAATTTTCAGCTTGGGGTGCGACCGCTATTCCCCCGCCGAGTGGCGCCATCCATTCATCAGACTTAAACCATTAGGGCGGATTGTTTTGAAACATGTTCCCCGATGCTGGTAAAGCACTCCAGCATTTGAGGCTGTCCCACGCAAATTGATGTGTCCCGTAGCTTCCGGTAAACGGCGCAACGGAATTTTTCCCACTTATGATCACATGTTTCTTGTCAGATGCACCGACCACCTGCGAAGCAAGTAATGACATCGCCGCACGCAACTCGCGTAGTATCAAAATGCCTGCATCGATGAGGGTCTCCCCGCAACAACGCAAGTATTGACTTTCCCAAATAACTCCACCCGTCGGCACAATGTAAGAGGCTACTTGCGGCTATGTACTGAGCAATGTCCCACCTTATGCCAATGATTACGAGCACGCAGTTGTCGAGACTGTCTCTTCTTCGGTGCCGGTGGAGTATTGTTGTCTCTTTCCGATCCATCCGTTGCTCTTAATAAATCGACGTAATCCAAAAAACGTCACTTCCACGTTGGCGCCACTCAAGGAGTGGATGAGTAAGTCGCAGCTGCGTGGTCAATTCAACGCCATATTACAAAATCTTCCGCAAAGCTTGAGCGGCCCTGCCTACTTCATTTGACTGTTCTTTGAGATGATCGAGTAACTGAACTCGTATTTCTTTGTAGCCACTACTCCCCCTAAAGACGAGTTTGTTTCTACGTTCTTCTTCCGAGAGATCAGGTGCGGCACTAGTTGCGCCAATCGAACGTCGCTAATCCTTTTGCAATTCTTCTAATAAAGGGTGCGATGACATGCTTTTCTAACGACTTCATAGCAAGTGTGACTGCACTTGCATCGCTTGCCGCTCCACTGCCGCTATCAACGCGCCACGACCTTAAATCTAACTTGGTAGCCGTAACAAAACATAAGTCGTTCAGGATATGCAAATAACCAAATTCGACGAATTGAGCTATTTCTTCGGAGCGGTCAGCGTCATGCTCTCTTTGTATGCCCAGATCTGCCGCGCGAGGAGTTACGTTTGATGCTTGCCGACGCGCAATCCCGCAAAGACTGCGAAGTTCAACTGCTGGCAACGAAAATAGAAAAAATTGCGGTTCAGGTTTGCGGCGATGAGCTTTGGAGGAAAATTCAATTTTTTCCCATCCAGCCAACCATTGATGCACTTGCAGTGCGGGGACGCTTCGGTATTCCTCTTTTTTTGCCACGTCACTCCCCAGCCCAAATCAGCCCTAGGTGGTGAATTATCATGGCTACTCGCGGCGAGCACAAGGGCGCTATAGAACTCTAGGGGCCGTTGGACACAAACTTTTCATTACCAGAGCGATGGCGATAAGTTCTCCAGGTTGGAGAATAATTGTCATCTGCTTGATTGCCCCAAGCCGACCACCCCTCTCGCTTACCACGCGCAAATAGCTCGACAAATGGTCCCGGCGAGCAGGCCTCAATGATCTCGTATTGTTCATCCGGCTTCCGCGAGTGCTCGCGCTTACGAGTGCCAGCAGATTCACCTGGCGCCGTCCGGGGGCAAGCGTACGAGCATGCTTGCCGCGCACGCCAAACAAAATCAGTTCGGTGACGTTCCGAAAATAAAAACCGACGCCACGTCCATCGCAACCGCCGTCCTTGCGAACCTTGTGCCAAACGATGTTGGATTTATAGTTGAATCCCCACGCCTTCATCACGGCTAAGCCTTCAGGTAGCAGAGCGTTCGGGCACCACAAATAAAGATGAGCGGTCCGCTCGGCGAAATCCGAGATCGGTAGTTTCGTGATTTCGTCGAGGGTCATCGTTCCGTAGCGAGAGAGCCGACGATGCTCTGGTGCAATTTTGCCGGTTCGGTTGGCGAATTGCCACGGAGGATCCGCCAAGATCGTCGCGAACCGACGTTCTCCCAAGGACCCGCGCAGATCGGTTTCGACATTCAACATTCGATGGCTCGAATCGGGCAGACGGTAACGCATTTGGGGTCAAAAAGATTCACAAATCGTTAACTATATCTTTGCGATTTTGATTTTATTCCTATACTGCGCTTGCATTGCGATCCTAGGAGACCCGCATGGCCTGGTTTCTGAATTTCTACGATGCGACCGCTGCAAGCGGAAATGGACCGACGAATGGTCCTGCATGTGCGACGACGACTTGCCGCATTGCGGCGCGCGGCACATGTCGCCTTTCAAGAGCGAGGATCTGACTAAGCTGTTGAGCAGGAAGGCGAGGAGTTGCGCATCGGTCGCCGGAGAGGCGGAGCACGATCCTGATATGGTGAGGTCGGCCGTTTTCCGTCGCGTGAGAAGGCGGTGGAATTTCTATCCGCGGACCGATGATCTAACCCCCTCGCCGCGGAATCCGGCCAAGTCGTTCGCCGTTTCCCCTCGCCACCCCCTCGCAAAGTGCTAAGGTTCGGGCGCGTTCACAAGGCACTCGGCGGGGCACACAGATGAAGCGGCGCGATTTCATCGCATTTCTCGGCGGCGCCGCTGCGGCGTGGCCCCTTTCGGCGGGCGCGCAACCGACCGAGCGCGTTCGCGTCAGGGTTCGAGGCTGTGCCTCGCCCCGGAATGACGGTACCGAAGAAATTTTCCCCGTCATTGCGCGCGCAAGCGAAGCAATCCATCTCGCGGCAAGACAGCGCTCATTACCTCTTAGCCGGTAGGATGGGTGGAGCGAAGCGATACCCATCATGTTCAGAAACGGCGGTGATGGGTTTCGCGAAAGGCTCTACCATGCATCCTACGGGCTATCGCTTCTCGCAATGACGAATTTGAGCAGCCAATCTTGCCCGACGGGCAAATCACTTCTGATTTTCAGAAGTAGTGTCAAGCCCGTTTGCAAAAATATTTCCGTTTTCTCCCGAGGCAAATCAGTTCACTGATTTGCACTGTCTCGTTCCGACAAGAGAGACATTGTGATCGTCACGAACGCGGGGCGGGATGCGGTGGACGCGGTTGGCGCACTTGACGAATGGTGCTGACGCGTACGGCGAAGTCGTGTGGTTCCGACGCCCCAATCCTTGGCGTCAAGCCTGTGAGAAGAAGCGCAGGCGACGGTGTCAAACAGCGTGGTCACCGAGGAGAGCGCGTATAAGCCGTAAAACCATTGCGCGGGGAGGATGCCGGGATTACTCCGGTGAACCTGTGGCTACTATCTCGTGTGTTTGTTTTTATCACACACGAGGCTGCGGGTGCATTGGGCACCCGGCATTCCCTGCGCCCTCTGATTTCTTTGGGGGTGAAAAGTCTTGCAAAACCCGGACGCATCGCGCCGCGGGATCGCGAGGCCTTGGCTCGCCAAGGCCGCTGGTTTGAAAAGTGAAGTCGATAGATGCGAAGCTGCTCGGGAAGACCCTTCCGGCACAACTGGCAGACCCGTCATGGCCGGGCTCGTCCCGGCCATCCACGTCTTTCTTTCTCAAGGTTGCAAAGACGTGGACGCCCGGCACAAGGCCGGGCATCACGAGCCAGGCACAACGGACCACTTCGGTCCGGCTCAAACCTCCTGCCTGCCCGGCCGGCGGCCGCCCCTTCGGCTGGCGCGCGCTGCTCGTTGGCGCGGTGGCGGCCGTAGGCGCAGCCGGCGATCGCGCCGAGCACGCCGTGATGTCCGGCAGAGTGGCCGGCGACGCCGCCGACGACGGCGCCTTTCAGGCAGCCTTTGGCGTCGGCCGGGGGCTGCGGCCACGGCGAGGGCTGCAATGGCGAGGAAGGCGGGCAGGGTTTTCATGACGGGAGTTCTCCTGAAGAGGTCGGAGGTTCAACGGCCCTGGCTAGTTGAGGTTCCTGCTCCGCTAGCCGTTGTCATCATCCGCGAAAGCGGATGATTAGTATTCCCGAGACGGCTGTGATGAAATTGAGAGGCCGCGGCGTACTGGATGCCCCGGTCAAGCCGGGGCATGACGGCTGAGGAGCGCCAGGGCATGACGGCAAGTCAGGCGCGCGGGCTTCGCGCCTCCCGCATCACAAATGCCCTGCCTGCGCGTTTGCTATTGTTCGCGCGCGCCACATCTCTCAACCGGGCGCCAGGGAGCAACGTCATGGCAAAGGGTCAGATGCGCAGCAACAAGGAAAAGAAGAAACCGAAGGCCGAGCGGAACATCGAGAAGGGCGGCCGCTGACCCGCCGTTCGACCGGCAAGCTGCAGATGCAGGCCGGCCAGAACCTCGGCAGCAAGAAGAGCTGAGGTCAGAGTTCTGGTTGAATCATACTTGTCCGGGTATCTCCCCGCTATCCCTGGCGTAACGGCTTCGCCGTTATCGCTGGAGGTGCGAGCCTTGCGGTGCACTTGCACGGCTGGGCGAGCCTGAAGGATGAGCGGCCGAGAATCTTTGAATTTGCGCGTGTTCCGATCGCAAAACCGGCATCCACTTTTGCGGAAACACGCGCCCCGTCGTCCTGCTGAGACGGCCGCTTTGCGGCCTCCTCCGGGTGAACGCAATTGCGTTCATCCCGGGGATGACGGGGAGCCGTTGTAATACTTTCGTAGCGCTGACACGGTGCGCGCAGCATTCACCACGTCAGCAGCGCATCAATGAACTCGGGCGGCGCATCAGGGCGGCATTCTTGAACTACGTCATTGGGGATGGTCCGAAGGACCAGACCCGGAATTGAGATTCCGGGTTCGCGCTTTGCGCGCCCCGGAATGACGCTTCAATAGTTCCTGTGTCACGTTTGCTTGACTTTGCTC
>CAVUYV010000073.1:0-18983 GCA_963745785.1 uncultured Alphaproteobacteria bacterium
TGCCAGAATAAGGGGCCGGGCAACCCCTACACCGATCCAAACGCCCGACGCGGTGGACTCGCTCAAAGCGAAACCGTCGGAATTGCCGTGAAGCGGCCGCGGCTAGATCGTTCGACGGTGCGCCCGCAGTAACCGCGGCGAAATGATCTGACCCACAGATGGCCGCTTCGCATGTGCGAGGCTGGAGGCCGGTTAATACCCCGTTAACTTAAGTTCCTAACGTCATTTCCATACCGTCAGCGTACTCATGTGCTGGGCCGGGGCGTAAGAAACCTGCTTCTGGCGTTATAGCCTGGGCAGCGATCTAGACCAATGACGGCTGACAGTACCGCATCGTTCCGCGTCCGGCATTCCACCGGCGCCAACCCGATCCACTGGCTTATCCTCGGCGGCGTATTCCTGATTGCAGCCATCACGATCGGCACCACGATCATGGCCGGCAATTTCCGCGAGCGTGCGCTGAACAACAGCAAACGCGAGCTGGAAAACACCGTTTTGTTGCTGGCCCGCCACTTCGACAAGCAACTCGAAGATTTCACGGTCATTCAGAAACTCGTCGTCGCGCGAATCGAGGTGGCCGGAATCACTTCGCCCGACATTTTCAGGGGAGAAATGGCCACCCTCGAATGGCACGAAGTGCTGAGAGCCCGGTCCGAGGGATATTCCGATGTCGCTGGCGTCAATCTGTTCGATTCAAAGGGAGTGCTGATCAATTCGTCCGACACCTGGCCGGTTCCGGATGTCAAGATCGCTGATCGGGCCTACTTCAAGGCCTTCAAATCAGGAGCTGCGCTGACGCCGGTCTTGATCGAACTGGTGCAGAGCCGCTTCACCGGCGGCTGGGCGGCCGTCATCGCTCACAAGGTGACTGGGCCGAAAGGCGAATTCCTGGGGGTCGTCACAAGAGCGACTTCGCCAGCCAGCATCGAAAGGCACTTCGCATCCCTGGCGCTTGGCGAGGGCGCGGCAATTTCCATGTACCACCGTGACGGAACGCTGCTGGCGCGTTATCCGCATGTCGAAGCGATGCTCGGGAAGAATTTCGCAGGCGATCCGGTGCATCGCCAGATCTTGTCCAGGTCCGACCACGGAACGATGCGTTTGACCAGTCCGCTGGACGGTCAGGACCGGCTGGCTTCCGCCCGCGCACTGGCCGATTTTCCAATCTCCATCATTGCCGCCACGACTGTCGCAGCGGCGCTGGCCGATTGGCGCGAGCAAACCGGATATCTGGTCGTCGTAGCCGGCCTCTCGGTGCTCGTGATCGCGATCATGCTGTTTCTTGTGGTTCGCAAACTGTCGCAGCAGCATCAACTGGAAAAGCAGCGCCTGGACACTGCGGTGAACAACATTCCGCAGGGCCTGGTGGTTTACGACGCGCTGGCGCGGGTTACCGTTTGCAACCGGCGCTACCTCGAGATGTTCGGATTGTCACCGGACGTGGCCAAGCCCGGCTGCACCATGCAGGATCTGATCTCACATCGCAAAGAAACCGGATCCTTTGATGGCGACGTTGAGGAGTTTTGTGCCGCCATCATCCGCAATGTGCGGCTCGGGAACGTTACGCATCAGATCACCGAGGCTCCAGGCGGCAGATCGATCCTGATCATAAACCAGCCGCTGGAAGCGGGTGGGTGGGTGGCCACGATCGAAGATGTCACCGAGCGCCGAGCTGGCCGAGGACCAAATCAGGCACCTCGCGCATTACGACGCGCTGACCAACCTGCCGAACCGCGCGCTGTTTCACGAAAAGCTGAAACAGGAGCTGGATCGCATTACCGCGGGCGCGCAATTGGCGGTGCTCTACATCGACATCGACGAATTCAAAAGCGTCAACGATACGCTCGGACATCTGATCGGCGACGAATTGCTGAAATCCGTAGCCGCCAGCCTGAGCCAGTGCGCCGCAGCCAGCGACTACTTCGTCGCCCGCCTCGGCGGCGACGAATTCGCCATCGTTCAGACCGCGGTCAAAACTCCCGCTGACGTTACCGGGCTCGCGACGCGGGTTTTCGATGCGATCCGGGAGCCCTACGAATGTCTCGGCCACCAGGTGACCACGGACGCGAGCATCGGCATTGCACTGGCGCCGCAGCACGGCGGCGATCTCGATCAAATTCTGAAGAATGCGGACCTGGCGATGTATGCCGCCAAATCGGCGGGACGCCGGACCTATCGTTTCTTCGAGCCGGCGATGGACGCGCAGGTAAAAGCCCGCCGCAAACTGGAAATGGATCTGCGCCAGGCAATTACAGACCGTGCGCTGGAGGTTTATTACCAGCCCTGCGTCAGCCTTCAGGACAACAAGATCACCGGCTGCGAGGCGCTGCTGCGCTGGCACCATCCCGAACGCGGCACGATCCCGCCCGCCGAGTTCATTCCGATTGCGGAAGACACCGGCCTGATCAATCAGCTTGGCGAGTGGGTGCTGACGACGGCCTGCGCGGAAGCCGCGACATGGCCCGAGGATATCAAGCTCGCGGTCAATGTCTCGCCGGTTCAGTTCAAGAGCGGAACGTTGGCATTGAAGATCGTTGCGGCGCTTGCGGCCTCCGGCCTTGCGGCGAACAGGCTGGAGCTGGAGATCACCGAGGCGGTGCTGATCCGCGATGACGAGGCCGCGCTCGCGATCCTGCACCAGCTTCGCGCCATCGGGGTGCGGATCGCGCTCGACGATTTCGGCACCGGCTATTCCTCGCTGAGCTATCTGCAACGATTTCCGTTCGACAAGATCAAGATCGACCGCTGCTTCGTCAACGATATCGCAGAGCCCGACGGGTCGTCCTGCATTGTGCAGGCGGTGGTGAATATCGCAGCCGCCCGCCACATGACGACGACCGCGGAGGGCGTTGAGACGCGACAGCAACAGGAATTGCTTCGCGCGCTCGGCTGCACCGAAATGCAGGGCGATCTGTTCAGTCCGCCGAAGTCGGCCGCGGAGATCAACCGGCTGTGCTTCGCGCACCGTGAACCATCAGCTACCCTGGACCTGCGCCAGGCCCGAAAGCGCCGGCAAATCACGCCCTGAAATCAAGGATACCTTGCCGGGATCGTGGAGGCCGTTCTGCCAGGCCGTTTCATATTTGTAATTGGCAGCCTTCGAATCCCACGCGCCCGGGTCATCGAATCATGTCATTGATAGTGAACTCTCGGCCGAACCGGACCACGCTTGCATCGTGCATCGCCGCCAGCGGAAGCCAGTTCACATAGTCTGCAACGCCAATGATCTGATCGAACTTGTTGTCGAGCGTGCGCCACGCGCCATCCAGATATGCCGCGCACCAGGCATGCGGCTGATTGCCGGCGATCGATTTGATCTCGCCAATGACAATGCGCAGAGAGGCGACCGACAGCCCGGCTCGAAGCAACGTCGCGTATTTCAGGATCGCATAGTCTTCGCAGTCGCCGTGCGACGTCGTCAAGGTTTGCGCCGGCGTTTGCCAGGCGTCGTCTCTATCTGGCTCCGGGGTATAGACTATTCTCTGGTTGATATCGGCATTGAACGCAGCCGATCGCCGCCATCGTAAGCGCGGGAACCTCCGCACCTGCCGGGAGCTCAAGCGAGGGCCGAACTGCATTCCACTTGATGCGGAACGGATCCTCGGCGCCGGCGTCGAATGAACGGTAGCCTGCGAATACCAAACTATCGATCGGGGCCATGGATACTTCCATGTCGGGTTAACCCGGACACGGCCTCCAAATATTGAACACGGCCGGCTTGCGCGGCGGCAGACGAAACCATTCAGAGGCCGTAGAGTCCGGTCAATGTCGCCTTGGCCAACGTATGGGAGCCTAGATCGTAGCCGACCAGCGCGGCGGAAGCCGCATCGTTCTTCGCATTCGGCAGCTTGTCGACATCAACCGCAAAAACCGTGATCTGGTAACGGTGCGGCTTGTCGCCGGGCGGCGGACACGGGCCGCCATAGCCGGCGGCGCCATAATCCGTCCGGCTCTGGATCGCGCCCTTGGGCATCAGCTTCTTCTTCACGTCGCCGGCGCCCTTGGGCAACGACGTGGTGCCAGGGGGAATATTGAACACCACCCAATGCCACCAGCCGCTGCCGGTCGGCGCATCCGGATCATACATGGTGACGGCGAAGCTCTTGGTGCCGCTGGGCGCCCCGCTCCAGCTCAGGGCCGGAGAAACGTTGCCGCCGGTGCAGCCAAAGCCCTTGAATACCTGCTCGTTGGCAATAGTGGCGCCCTCCTTGAGGTCGGCGCTGGTCAGGCTCATGCTCTGCGCGTTCGCGGCGGCGGTGCCGAACAGGCTCAGGCCAAGCGCCGCCAAGATCGCCGGTCTTTTCATGGCTTACTCCCTTCGACTGACGCCGGGAATGTTGCTCGCTTCCCGCTGATACCAGCCATAGCAATTTTCGGGATGGCGCGGAAGCGCGGGACACGGTACGCGAGAGGCCAAAGGCGAAGCAGTCAAGCATTTCCGGGAGGAGATTATGAACGAAGCGACCCGCATCCAGCCGGCGGCGGCCGCCGAGCTCGGCGCTAGCGGAGAAGAGTTCCAGAACCTGCACGAGTTCGTGCGAAAAGCGCGCGCGAAGCTCAACCAGAATGCCTGGGACTACATTGTCGGCGCCGCCGAGACCGAGACCACCATGCGCCGCAACCGCATGGCGCTCGACGAGATCGCATTCCGGCCGCGCGTGCTGCGCAATGTCGCCAAGGTCGACGCCTCCGTCGAGCTCTTCGGCCGCAAATTGCGCTTGCCGGTAATGCTGGCGCCGGTCGGCGCGCTCGAGATCTTCGATCCCGGCGCCGGCGCAAGCGTCGCGCGCGCCGCCGGCAGGTTCGGCGCCGCCCATATGTTGAGCTCGGTCACCCAGCCCGGCCTGGAGAAAGTCGCCGAGGCCGCGCCTGACGCGTTGCGCATTTTTCAGCTCTATGTCCGCGGCGACGACGCACTTCGTCGAAGACCAGGTCAGCCGCGCGATCGCCAGCGGATATACCGCGTTCTGCCTGACGGTTGACACCGCGCATTACAGCCGGCGCGAGCGCGATATCGCCAAGCGTTACGTCCGCGAAAGCCGCCTCCGCGCCACCGGCGGCGATTTCCAGAAGGGGCTGGAATGGCGCACGGTGAAACTGATCAAGGACAAGTACAAGATACCGCTGGTGATCAAGGGGATCGCGACCGCGGAGGATGCGGCGATCGCGCTCGATCACGGGGTCGAGTGGATCTACGTCTCCAATCATGGCGGACGCCAGCTCGACCACGGCCGAGGCGCCATGCATGTTCTGCCCGAAATCGCAGCCGCCGTCGCCGGCCGCGCCAGGATCATGATCGACGGCTCGTTCTGCCGCGGCACCGACATCGTCAAGGCGATCGCATCGGGCGCCGATCTCGTCGGCATCGGCCGCCTGCAATGCTGGGCGCTTGCGGCGGCAGGGGAAGCGGGAGTCCTGCGGATGCTGGAATTGCTCGAGGACGAAGTGATCAGGTGCCTGGGGCTGCTCGGCGTCACGTCTTTCGCCGAGCTCGACAAATCCTATCTGCATGCGGCGACGCCGACCAACCTGCCCGATGTCTTCAGCGCGTTTCCGCTGTTGGATATCGAGCCTTACCGGTATTGAGGCCGGGTTTTCGACAGTCGCACCAAGCTCAATTCAGCTTCATCACCGCGGAGGTCCCATGAAGCGATGGGCAGGCTCGGCGCACAGGAGGTGACGATGCAGGTTAGCGATCCATTGTCGGCCGGAAACCGTCATATTCAGATATTTTATGCCGTTGTCGATGTGCATTGAAAAACTGTTCCAAAAAAGCCGGGATGCCTATCCATATTGACCCGCAAGTTGAGGCAGCGAAGCATCGCTACACCGTTGCTCCCTTCCCCGGTTTTTCGTACACCGCCGCGATGAACCCGCCGCTGCTCTCCCCCGGCGCTGCCGATGCATTGCTGTTCGATCTCGGCCGCGTCGTGCTCGATATCGACTTCAACAAGACGCTCTCATGCTGGGCCGGTCACGCCGGCTGCGAGCCCGCACAACTTCTGACGCGATTTGTGCGCGACGAAATCTATCATCGCCATGAAACCGGAGAAATCAGCGACGGCGAATACTTTTCCGCGCTTCGTTCATCGCTTGGCATCGGACTCACCGACGCCCAGTTCCTGGAAGGGTGGAATGAAATCTTCGCAGGCGAAATGCCTGGCATTGCCGCGCTGCTCAAGCGCGCAGCAAAACGCCTGCCGCTTTACGCGTTTTCCAACACCAATGGCGCCCATGCCGAGCATTTCTCGCAAAGATATGCCGCGGTGCTCGGCCATTTCCGCGAAATCTTTCTGTCCTCGCGGATCGGGCTTCGGAAACCCGACGCGGCAGCCTATGATCATGTGGTGAAAGCGATCGGAGCACCGGCCGAGCGCATCGTGTTCTTCGACGATCTAGCCGAGAACATCGAAGGCGCCCGCGCCCGGGGCCTGACCGCTGTTCACGTGACCTCGCCTGATGACGTATCCGAGACGCTGGCCGCGCTCGGGATTTAGGAGTTTTGGCCGTGGCACTGATGCCGGTTACCGAGGCGCTATCGGCGGTTCTCGCTGGCGCCGAGCCGCTGCCGGAGGAAATGGTCGCGCTCGATGCGGCCCACCATCGCGTTCTTGCGCGCGACGTCGCGGCTTTGCGCACCCAGCCGCCGCAGGCGATGTCGGCGATGGACGGCTATGCGGTGCGATCAGCCGACGCGTCGGCCGTGGCGGCGCGCCTCAACGTGATCGGCGAGGTCGCCGCCGGCCGTCCCTTCGAAAGGGCCGTCGGCAAGGGCGAGGCTGTCAGGATTTTCACCGGCGGCGTGGTCCCCGAAGGCGCCGACGCGGTCATCATCCAGGAAGATACCGTGGTCGAGGATGGCGGCATCACGATCACGGAAGCCGCGATGGCCGGCCGGCATATCCGCCCGGCGGGCGTCGATTTTCGCAAAGGCGACGTCCTGCTGGCGCGCGGAACGCGCCTCACCGACCGCGATCTGTCGCTGGCCGCGGGCATGAACCATGCCGAGCTTCCCGTGCGCCGCCGGCCAAAGGTCGCGGTCCTCGCCACCGGCGACGAACTTGTCATGCCAGGCTCCGCCCCGGGCCCCGGACAGATCGTCTATTCCAACGGCTACGCGCTGCGGGCGCTGGCCCGCCACGAAGGGGCCGAGACCATCGATCTCGGCGTCGCCGCCGATACCATGGAGGCCACCACGCTGGGCATCCGCCGCGCCCGCGACAGCGGCGCCGACATCCTCATCACCACAGGCGGCGCTTCGGTCGGCGACCACGACCTCGTCAAGCAATCCCTGGAGGCCGAAGGTGTCACCATGGCGTTCTGGCGGATCGCGATGCGGCCGGGCAAGCCGATGATGCACGGACGGCTCGGCGCCCTGCGCGTCATCGGCCTGCCCGGTAATCCGGTGTCCTCCTACGTCTGCGGCTTCCTGTTCCTGGTGCCGCTGATTCGTGCGTTGTCGGGCCGTACCGACATCCACCACGCCCACGAGACCGCCCTGCTCGGGCGCGACGTCGCGGCCAACGACATGCGCGAAGACTATCTGCGCGCCCGCCTTGAAGTGCGCAAAGACGGCGCGCTGCTTGCCACGCCAGTCGACCACCAGGACAGTTCGCTGTTGGCAAATCTCGCTGCGGCACGGGCACTTGTGATCCGCCCACCCTTTGCACCCGCGGCGCTCGCCGGATCGCCTTGCGACATCCTGCGGCTCCCGATCTGACCAACTTGGCGCGCCGGGTTCCGGTCAACGTCGGTCTTGTTGACCAGAAATTAAGTGGTTGCGGAACACATATGGAACATATAGTGTCTGTTCATGATTTGTTTCGAGTAATGGTGTCTACAAGTCTCTGAACGAATTTCCAGCCTCCGCCTTCGGGGGAGTGTTGGAATCGAACGGCACTATCAAACCTGGGGATTGGTCGAGATGCTTACGCGCAAACAATATGAGCTCCTGCGGTTCATCAGCGAACGCCTGAAAGAATCCGGCGTTCCGCCCTCCTTCGACGAGATGAAGGACGCGCTGGACCTGCGCTCGAAGTCCGGTATCCACCGTCTCATCACCGCGCTGGAAGAGCGCGGCTTCATTCGCCGCCTGCCCAATCGCGCTCGCGCGATCGAGGTAATCAAGCTTCCGGAGCTTTCAGCCGGCGGCAGCGGTAACAGTCGCCGGGGCTTCACGCCCAGCGTGATCGAAGGCACCCTCGGCAGGGTCCGTGGCGGCGCCGAAGACGATAACAGCCGTCCGGTTTCCGTGCCGGTCATGGGTCGCATCGCCGCGGGCACCCCGATCGAGGCGTTGCAGACCCGCAGTCACACCATCAGCGTTCCGCCGGACATGCTCGGCTCCGGAGAACACTACGCGCTCGAGGTGCGCGGCGATTCCATGGTCGATGCGGGGATTCTCGACGGCGACATGGCGTTGATCCAGCGCAACGAGACCGCCGAGACCGGCGATATCGTGGTGGCGCTGATCGATGAGGAGGAAGCGACCCTGAAGCGCTTCCGCCGCCGCGGCGCCTCGATTGCGCTGGAGCCTGCCAATACCTCCTATGAAGTCCGCATCCTGCCGCCCAACCGGGTCAAGATCCAAGGCAAGCTGATCGGGCTTTATCGGAAGTACTGAGCATTTTCCGGGCAAACCGGAATACGCGCGGCCGAAAAGAGTATCTCCTCGGACGCCGTCCGGGGGGAAGAGCTGTGTTCGGACTGGCTCGTGCCGCAACAATAATCGCCGCGGCGATGTGTTGGCGGCCGGTCGGCTCCAGGGCATCACATCCGCGGCCCCAAACATCCTCAAACGCACTTGTGATTAGGCGCGGCGGCTGGAGCCGCACAATTGCCTACAAGGAGCGAGAACTTCGGAACTTATCGCTCGCTCTAAACTTTATTGTTCACTGTGATAGGGGCCTGCGCCTCTGAGCGGCGCCGGTTAGCTATCTCGACTGAGGAGCAATCCGATGTGTGACTATAGTCTGCACGCTGTAGCAACCCGCCCCGCCCAAGTGGGGGAGACGCTGATTAGCACGACATTCCGCGGCACTTCGACCCGCGGTTTTGCATCAGAAAAGGAGCCCGAGGTAGCGGTCTGCATGCTTCCCGGGACCGAGCTGGCATTCGCGGAGAATGTCAGATACGACAACCGATGGATCTGGACCAAATCGGTCAATTTCCGCGTCGGGAAATTCGGCGCGATCGATCCGGATGTTCCGCATCGTCACCACGATGCCATCGAATTCCCGGATGGAAGCCGTGTGCTGGTGACGCAGCTCTGTGAAGGGCAGCGCGCTACCGTGCTGCAACTGCCCGTGGTGCATGGGGTTACCGAGCACACACATCCGGCTGCTCACGCACCCGCGCCAAGGACGGTCGCCGTCGACTGAAACTGAATGGTCGCGTAGATATCCCCGCCGGCTCGGGCCGGCGGGGGTGCTGCCGCAGCATCACTGGCTCTTGTCTGCACCGAACCGCAGGGGGTGACGACACCCACCATGGATCGCCGGAACGACGCGCGCACTGCAGAATTGAATAATCTGAGGCTGGCGCTGGCGGCATTTGCTTTGCAGCTTGCCACCTTCGAAATGCGTTTGCAGCTTACCGCCTTCGACATGCGAAAGAGTGGACGACCGCTCAGGGCCGGCGCCAAGCCTGGACTCCCTGCTCCGCCGCCGGATATCAATTGCAGAGCTCAGAAGGAAAGACTGATCGGTGGTCAATAAGATCACTTGGCAAAAGGCGGGACACGTGACCGAACCGGGCCGGTACATGTTCACATTCGGTTGGCTCACGGTTACGGCGGAAGACCTTGCGGTCTGGGAGCGGTTCCCGAACGCGGCGTTTACGCTGGTTCAAACGGCGACAGCGACGGAGGCCGGCGAGGAATTTCGTCTCGGCGCATTCGATCTGCAGGAAAATCCGTCGCTCAACGAGAAGTAATTCGGTTTTGCCGGAAGTATCAATTCGACTCGCGTCCATGACGGTCGCGATGCGCCCCCTTAGTCTTCCATCTGCTGGTCAGCTTCCGCTGGCGTCGCATCCGCAGGCTGCGCAATGGCGGGGCGCGGTGCGAGAATTGCTTCGGCCTCGGTGTCGCCCGCAACGGCCGGCGACCACGGCCGATCGACACCCCTTGGCCTGACCGCATCAATCGCAAATCCGGCACGGGTGCGCCGCAAGGCCATGGGCCCCTGACTTCGCAACCGATCCTGGTCGATCACCGGCGACGGACATGAAGGCGATGCCTGCCGCGTGGTCACCACCAGCGCCGCCCGATCGCAATCATCGGGGAGTGCGTCGGGCCGCAGGGCCAGCGCGACAAACGCGCCGTCGGCCATCTGCGTCACACAACCCGCTTCATCGCATGAGACCCCCTCTGCGAGCGAAGCATCGGCAGGCTGGCGGCCGTCGGCGTCGGCGGCCAGCCATTCTTTGAGGAGAAACGCATCCTTGGCAGTCCGCATCAGGTGCAGGCGCCCGTCCTTGCCGCGGACGCCGACATTGTGACCGTCACCGGAAACCAGAATGTCCGGCTGCGGCACCGCCAGTGCCCACACTACCGCGAACACCAGCGCGGCGGCGCCGGACCAACGCAGCGGTGTCCTTAGCAAGCCGAGCAGGATGATCCCCACGCTCGCCGCGATGACCGGCCCGATCCCGAATGCCGCCATGCGGCCGATCGCGCCGGGCAAGCCGGCGACCCATTGCGTCACGGCGATCATCCAGTCGATGCCAATGCCCATGGTGTGCCAGAAAACGCCGTCGAAGCCGAACGGCATTGCGACGAGCCCCAACAGGCCGGCCGGCATCACCATTGCCGAGACCACCGGCATGGCGGCGAGGTTGGCGAGCACGCCATACGGCGTCACCCGATGGAAATGAAAGGCGGCATACGGCGTGGTCGCCAACCCGGCCACCAGCGACGCCAACACCAGGGTCGCGATTTCCCGGCCGCCCCACAGTGCCGCGCGAGCGGTAGCCGAGTTATCGGGCGAGGCGAACAGGCGGGGCATTCCGATCTGCACCAGCGCCACCAATCCAAGGGTAGCCGCAAACGACATCTGGAAGCTCGGATGCACCAGTGCCTCGGGCGCGATCGTCAGCACGATCATCGCCGCCACCGCGAGCGTGCGGAATGTCACGGCGCGGCGGTCGACCATGATTGCGATCAACACCACTGCCGTCATGAAGAACGAGCGCTGCGTGGCGACTTCAGCGCCGGACAGCAGCAGATAAAAGGCGGCGGCGGCAAGGGCTGCGGCGGCCGACCATTTCTTGATGGGAAATGTCAAGCGATCGAAATTGAAGCCCGGCAAGCTGCCGGATTTGCTACATAAAATGGGTTTTCTCGCTGAGAACAAAGGCCGACTATTTGCAGCAGTCAGCACCGGGTAAGCAACTCACACCATCCGCCCGCTCGCCGCGACTTGCCGCACGATCGTTGCGGTGCGGCTTTCCAAAAATGCTGAGTATGGCAGCGCCCTTTTGCCCCTTTCCATCATCGCCAAGCGATAGGCCTTATATTTCGCGTTAGCGTCCTTCAGGTCGCCGTTCTGCCGCATCTCCTCGACCTTGGCGACGACCTTGGCGGCGGCCTGCTCGGCCTCGGCCCGAAGCTCGGCGGCCGTCCGATCGGCAACCGCGGTCGGCGGTAGCGCGCTTGAGGTAAGTTTGGATCAGGTCGGCACGCGACACAGGTGATTTCTCCTGCCGCCCGGCGCGGAGGAGTGATCCAAAATCATTTGGAAGTCTGCCCGCCCGTCATGCGACAGTGACGGAAGACAACGGCCAATATGACCATGATCGACCAACTGACTGAGCATGATCGGATCGAACTGCTAGCCCGCGCACAGGACGCTTGGGATCGCGCGCCGCAAAACACAATGAGAGCGGTTTTCGAATGGCGTGGGAAAAAGTACGTCGTCTCACACTCGTCAGTTCAGTTGCGCATTCACACCGAGGAAGGCATCAAGGTCTACTGAACCGGCATGAGCACCGGTCTTGAAATTCGCTGGTTGGCGTGTGTTCTCGTAACGTGCCATCCTCGAAAGTCCCTTTTAATTGGGCATATCCGCATTTGCTGAAGCATTCAGTCCCGCCCTACCCTACCAGAACGCCGGATCGGTCAAGAGATGACCACGGCTGCAAAACTCGAATAGGCGGGCTCACCTCTCCTCGTCCGGACGAGGCTACTTGAACATCGTCTTGATCGCCTGCCAGAATGATAGGCCTTCTCGGTGTTGATGCTCAGCGGTTAGCGCAGGCTGAATGGCGCTCACTGGATCGATTAAACCTGCTTCCAATCGCGACTTCTCTAGGTCGAGCCTCTCGGCCCCTTCGGCCCCCGCGCCGGGGCCGCTTTTGTCTCTTCGTCCGGCGTGCTGATCGCGATCCCGTGAAGACGTTTCTTCGGCGCGGTTCCCACGAAGCCGTTTTCGTCTCAGCGCGAAAGCATGCAACGGCCCCGCCCGCCGCAAGACGGGGTCGTTTGGTGTGCGGGATCGACCCTCCAAACGCACAACGCCGCCTGAGCGGAATATGATCGCTCGGCGGCCGTAACCCCGTATGAATACGAGGGCGGTAGTGTCCTAATTTGATTTTTTCTTCTTCATTTGGCGTTCTAACTCTTCAATATGTGCCTGCAGTTCCTCAACCCGACGCCAAAGATCGATTATCAGATGATGCGCGGGTGGTATCGAACCGGCGTCGATATCTGCTTGAAGTTGATCTGCGGATTTCCAATCACTCCGAAAGGCCATTTTGCGCTCCTAACCTTGACGTTCGTTCCACCAATTCCTCCAACGACCGGCATGGCCCAATCGGACATGAACAAATCTTCGTGGCAAAAACCCGCCTCTCTGCACACGGCGGCCGCGACGAAAAGTATCGGCGCTTTGATCGGGGGAAGCATTGGGGCCGCCGGAAGCTGGCGCGGGGATCGATAATCCCCACGATGACGGAACGAATTCACCCATCCCGCGATTTAATTCCAGTTCTGGGGCAGCGATGAATTGAGAGGCGAGAATGTTCCTGATCGGGCTCGGCGCGCTGCTCGTTCTCGGCGGGTTCTTGTACACGGCATACACTGCCATTTGGCGCGGACCACTTAGCGGCCCAGATTCCTCCCAGCCGGTTCGCGACACTCTGGAGCCGCCAACGCGCAGCATGCAATTCTTGGAAGTCAAGAACGAACTGGCCGGGCATCCTTCTTATGGCAATCGGTGCGATTCTGTTGCTATCAGGGGCTAGTTTCTAGCCTTCCCGCCGAGCGCTGGTGAAATAGAAAAACCCGCCGGCATGAACCGGCGGGGTCTGTCACAACGATGTAGAAATCGAGCCTACGCGAACTGATCGCGAAGTGATGCGCCCGGCTCACCGCCGACAAACTCGATCAGCATGTTCGAGCCATCCGCTCCGGCGAGTGATCCCCTGGCTCTCGCCCTCCCTTTGAGGCTCGGCGCCGCGACCGGGTGGTGGATCACCCGGCCGCGACTTGCCCCCATCGCCCTGGCGAGGCAACAGATGCCAATTCCCCTCATAGCATGAGTCTACGCGTGGCCCCGCCAGCCGCCGCTGATTGCGCTTTCTGAGCCCCACGGCCCACAAGCCCTAGCGACTTCACGCGCGCGGGATTTAGCGCGATGATCGAGCATGTCCCCGCGCATTATCCAGCTTCCGCTGTCAGGCCGCGATCGTCGGCACTACGTTCGCGAGTTGCGCGCGGCCGAACAGGCACACCGCGAGCTGCCCGGCCGCGTCGAGGAAGCCTACCGCGCGGCGCACGCGGTTGCCTGCCATGAATGGAACGTGCGGCAGTTCATCGGCGGGCCGGCCGAGCCGTCGCCCAGGATCGCCGATGCGATTGCTGGCGGCTGCGAACTGCTTGAGGTGCGCTGCCGTCGCTGTGGACATGAAAGCCTCGTTGATTTGACCGAGGTCGTGTGGCCCCGCGAAAAGCCCGTACATACGCCGCCAAGGTGCTGCGGTGCCGGGCCTGTAGGGACGAGCGGAAAAGGGTGCAACCGGACCTAGTAGCGTTGCGGCCACGACATCCCGAGGGCGATCCGCCAGTGGCGAAGCGGCGCGCTGCACGTTGACTCCAACTCGCATCACTCTTGCCGCCCTCGCTCTACCGCCAGAGCACGGCACCCGCTCTTGGGTGATGCCGGCATGGCGGGTGCCGTGCCGGGCCACGGACAAGCGCGTCTAACGTGGCCCGATGACATCAAAGCGGGTGTCCGTCAAATTGTTCCGGCTATCCGTGGACCTTTAAACCATCGAAGGCGTTGGGGCCTTCGAGACCGGGGGCGACGAAACCCGGAGCTCGGGTTATGACTAGCATCCCTCTCGACATTGAAAGAAGGTTCGAGCGACGGTGGGCCGCGAGGTTCCCGCCGGTTAGATCGGCTGTGCGGCAAATGGATCGGCTTGAAAGGCAGCCTCAGCAGCAAGCTTCAATCGGCAAAAGGAAAAGAAAAACCAGCCGTGCTGGGTCGGCGGGTTTGAGGCCTGCCCCTGGCGGTGCGGGGAGGTAAGATGCCGGGGTTGCTCCTCGCCGGTCCCCTGATACGGTTCCCGTGACGCTTCCTGAAGCGTCATATCATGCGTTTTCTTCACTCGTTGACTCGCCCCGTCCGGAACGCCAACCGGACGGGGCTTTTGCTTGGAACGCCTTGCCGGACGAGTTGACCGCCATTAGTTCGAATCCAGTTCGTGACAGCGAGTTGCGTCATGCGTAGACCCGAACAGTCCCCCTCGATCGTGCCGCCAGGCAATGATCGGGACGTTTATCTTGTCCTCGATGACTTCGGTGGCCGCATCGGACAATCCTGGCGGGAGACTGACGTCGGACATACCGATCTCGAAACCCTCATTGAGGATTTGCTGGAGGACCAGTACAGCAACCCCGTTCGCATCGTCGCCTTCAACACAGCAGAAGGCTGGTCGCGCGATGTCTCCGAAGAGGTGGCCCAGATCCTAAGCCAACGCTCTGCGGAACAGAGACGCGATCTAGTGTTCTCGGTGCAGGAATTCGTTGACCGCTACCAGAACCCGAGATTGGCCAAGCGATGACCACGGCTGCAAAACTCCTCGCCCGAAAGCAGCAACTGCTCGAAAGCCTGCAGGGCTACCAGACTGGATTGGCATTCCTCGCCAGCCACCGATGACCGAGGACAGGGCACTGTATATGGCTTCTGGAAGCCGTTGATGTTGCAGCGACAAAGGTCATTCTGGGGGGGCCGAACGGCACGATCCAGATCAACGCTGCCGTTCGACTGCCGCCAGAAATGGCGCATGGCATTTGAGCCGTCCGCCCCCAGCGTGCCATTGTTCGGGTACATCGCTTGAAACCAATGCCCGGTCTATAGGAGCGTCAACAAGGCCAGGCGCGTTGGATTGGGGGCGGCACATGAGAAACATCGTGGACGAAGCCGGCGAGATCATCGCGAAAGCAACGTATGACCATACGCTGATCGGCGGCCACCACCGCCTCGCGGTGGCGGCCAGCCTCGGTCGAAAACTGTTCTGGAAAGATACCGGCGAACCTGTGAAGCTTGATCCCTTCTTCAAGGGAAGTTCTCATCGAAAAACAGCTTGATGCGCAGGCAACGTGACGCGATTGGCCGAGCGTCCGGTCGAGGCGCATCACCTCGATGCTGCCGAGTTCATGCATCTGATGACCATGGGCGAGTCTAGCGCCATTCCTCCTCGCGCTCCCAGCGCACCGCCCTCGCTCGCCGGGTTCTTCTTAATTGGGTCGCGGGGGCCTTTTCGCCTGATTGGGTCAAGGTGAAGAACCGAAGTCATCCCGCGATCGATAGGGTCAAGGAAGCGTGGCAGCAAACTTTAAATTGAGCCACTTGCAACGAAGCCTATCCACGCTAACTAATCATTGCGGCGGGAAGGTGCGTATATTAGCACGCCCGCCGGCCAGCGGCCCCGCCCTTTGCCCCCGGCCCCCAGCCCGCAAGACGGGGCCGTTTGGTATGGAATCGACCCCCAAACGCAACAACGCCGCCTGAGCGGAATATGATCGCTCGGCGGCGCTGGTATTCCCATGGCCGGCTCCCTCAAATGCCGGCAAGGTTATGTCTGCACAGACAGTGCCAAGGTTCATGTCCCCTACTCGGAATTAGACGCCCTGCTTGGAACTAAACTCCGCCAGGATCGCTTAGTGGGGCGGACTGCCGGATGCCCCGCCGCAGTTTGGCATCCGGGGAATGGGCGGCCCTGGTCATCCCCGTGCTGGGGCCGCTTGCCGAGACCCCAATCTCCGTCCCAGTGCGCGCTAACATCCGGTGCAAACTACCCGATAGGTAAACCAAGGAGGATAATCTTATGGCGATCGTACAATTCACCCGCTTTAAAAGCGACAAGTCCGAGGAAATGGTCAAGACCGCCAAACAGGCGAAGGCCATTTTCGAAAAACATGGTGCCGAATATCTTCGGCTGTCCCGGTTCCACGCCGGCACATGGGCCGGAGAGTGGCTCGTTGTCACGCGCTACGCCAGTTGGGAAGTGTATGGCAAGGTGCAGGAGGCGGTGGCAAAGGACGAAGCCTTTGCGAAGCTGTATGCAAATACACTTACCTTTGCCGAATTGAAGGGCCGCAGCATCGCGGTCGGCGTCGATCTCTGACAACAAAACCGCCACCACTCGCTCGTGGTGGCGGTTTTTCCTGTCGGGGATTTCTACCACTTGTGGCGCTATTGAACATCCGCCCGACAACGGTGGCCGGTATTACGGCGATGCTTCTCTATGCGGCAGAGGCCAACACGGACGACCAGGTAATGGCCCGCCGAACTGACGGACGACGACGGCAATCAACGATCCTGGCATCATTTTTTTGGTTGAAAACGTTGCGGCCGCGATCCCAAACTGCGCCTGATAGAATTTCGCGCCGATAAAAGCTTCGAAATTGCCCGCCCGTTCATTCTGGCGGGCTTTTTCGTGTCTGATGTCGCCGCAGGCTATGATCTTCAACCATTCCGCGCAGTCGCCGGTCGCTCCGTTCTAGAGCCGGCAGGTCGGGGGTAGCGCTATAATAGCCGGATTTGTACGTGGGTATTGCGGAGCGGCGGCGCTTTTTCATGCGGGATCTCGACGTGTCGACGCGCGCCGCGAATGGAGCGCAACAACCCGGTCGGGAGGTGGTGCACCAAGGCGGGGCTTCGAAAGTTAACCGAAGCGACGCCGATGGCCTTGCCGGACATGTTAATGATCGGCGATCCGGACATTCCGGGTTCAAAGAATGCTTCCGGGGTGAAGGCCAGCCAACCGCCTCTGCGCACGACGCGACCGTCGCGCCAGTGGCCATCCAGCGACAGCACTCGTGCTTCGCCTTCGGCCGCCTTGTGGTCGCGTTGTATGGGTGCTTCGGCGACCGCCAGCGGGTGCGCTGAAGCCATGAGCGCCTCATAAGTGTCGGCCTGCTCAGACAGCACCTGCCCATCTGGTGCACCAAGCACGGCAATGTCGGCAACCGGGTCGACGAACAGTATGTGCGCCCACACCGTCGGCTCCGTTCCCAATGGACCAAGCAACCGTCGGTAAGTCAGTTCCTCCAAATAGGCGCAGGGATGCGGCGGCGGCAAATCCGGCAAGCAGTGCGCAGCGGTTATGACGATGCAATCGTGGTGGCGCTTGACCAGGAAACCCCGGCCTTCGCCGACCCTCAGAACAGCAGACAGCAGTAGATGATTTGGACGCATGGCTGCCCGACTCGAAGCACCAAGTCTGATGCCTCACGGTCCACAACGCAAGGGAGAGCGCTTTTCGCTCCCCAACATACACAGACCAACTAAAACATATCAGCGATTGGCCGGCAAATCACCGGCCAATGCACAGAGTCGCCGATTTGCGAGTCCCAGCAAGCGCCGGAAGCTCAAATCCTTATCCACAGCACATCGAGGGCGGCGAAAGCGCCGACCAGGTGCACGGGTCGAGGCGGGCCAGCAAATCGGTCCTGAATTTGGCTATGAGAATTATCATGGCCTATTTTGGTTTTGTGCTCGGCGACCCAGTTCGGCATCACGGATGCGGATCGGGGTCCGGCTTCGGCCTATTGCACATCGTGATTAATCACCCTCACCCGATCGGCGCGCGGCTTGTTGTGCGGGGTCATCGATGATGATTTCAAAAGTGACGCGCCAATCTTTTGTGAGCGTGTCGGCGTTAACCAGATTTCGGCGCTGCACGAATACGTCCGCGCCGCCGTCGTCAGGCTTGATAAAACCGAAGCCTCGATCATCGTTAAAATGCGCAATCGTTCCAATCATTCGTCACCATGGCTGAATACGAATCTAGTGTTACGTCATTCCGGGGCGCGCGTACGCGCGAACCCGGAATTTAAGTGTCCGTCCAATGTCGGCTTTGGGTGGTCAAAAGCGGAAATACTCACCGCGAGTAGATGTTTTCCGCTGTTATCCCAATAACGGACATCGCCGAGATACTTCGCCATGTCCGTTTTGTGCCAAAAGCTGACGTGCTGGCCCTCCCGACCACAAGCACCCTCACTAGGTGAGCTCGTCGAGTAACGCCTTGGCCTGCTTCAGGTCCAGCGTGTCAAAGCCCTCGGTGAACCAGCCGTAGACCGGAGCGAGAAGTTCTCGGGCCTCATCCCGCTTCCCTTGCTCGCGCCACAGCCGCGCCATGCTGATGGCCACGCGCAGCTCAAAGGATTTCGCCTGCTGTTCACGCGCGACCGCGAGCGCCCGCTCGAAACAGGCTTCAGCTTTTTCTGCATCCTGCTTTGGCGACATCAGGGCGATTTCGCCGGCGATGCGATGGACGTCGGCCTCGCACCATGTTTGCTGTGTTGTCTCGACCGCCGTGATTGCTTCGCCAATGTAGCTCCAGGCCTGATCGAACTGGCCAAGCTCCCCATAGGCTCTTGCCAGAAGGGATAGCCATACCGGAAAAAAAATTCTTCCTCCCCTCGAGCGAACGACGGGGATCGCTGAGGAGAGGATGCTGACCGCGTCCGAGGG
>CAVUYV010000074.1:0-9468 GCA_963745785.1 uncultured Alphaproteobacteria bacterium
GGGGCGAGGGGGAAGAAGTCACGCCTTGCCGCCGGAATCCTTGCGGGTCTGCGCAACCTGCATCTTGGCGTAGGTCATCATCAATCCGCTTTCGTTCGACAGCGTTACGAGCTTGAAGCCCATATCGATCGCGCGCACCGCACCAACGGCCCCGCTGCAGTGAATGCCGGGATAGAGTCCGCGCTTGCCGCATTCCTTCACGATCTTCTCATAGATCTTGAGGATCTCCGGCTCTTCACGATCGAGTTTTGGGACCAGGCCATAGGAGAAGCCGAGATCGGACGGACCGATATAGACGCCGTTGATGCCCTCGACGTCGAGGATCGATTCCATGTTCTCGACCGCCGTCTTGGTCTCCATCATCGGCAGCAAGACGATCTCGTCGTTCGCGGTGGTCTGATAGGTGCCGGCCGAACCATACATGCCGGATCGGATCGGGCCGTTCGAACGCGTGCCGCGCGGCGGATATTTGGAGTAGGCGACGAGCTTTTCCGCCTCCTCTTTGGTGTTGACCATCGGACAAATCACGCCATAGGCGCCGCCGTCGAGCACCTTGCCGATGATGCCCGGTTCATTCCAGGGCACGCGCACCATCGGCGTCACCGGGTGACCGTTCATCGCCTGGAAGCATTGTACCATCGACAGGTAGTCCTGCACGCCGTGCTGCATATCGACGGTGACGCTGTCGAAGCCGCATTGCGCGATCACCTCGGCGGAAAACCCTGAAGGAATTGCAAGCCAGGCGTTCACTACGGCCTTGCCCGAGGCCCATATTTTCTTGACGTTGTTTGTTGCCACTGTGTTTCCTTCCCTTTTTGCCCAGACACACCGTCATTGCGAGGAGCGTAGCGACGAAGCAATCCATTCTGTGCTTGCGACTTTGGATTGCTTCGCTTCGCTCGCAATGACGCTAAAACTACTCCACGGCTCGCTGTATGCTCGCCTCGCTCACACCGACTTCGCGGGCGGTATTCACTATCGCCGCCCAGGTATCGTCAGGCAAGGGCACACCGTTTTTGGTGCGCTCGGCGCGCATTTTTGCTTCGGGCTCGCCCGGGATCAGCACGGCATCGATGCCGGCGGCCGGCCTGGTATCCTTGAAATAGGTGACGTAGCGCGAAATCTCGCCATCGAAGAAATTGCTGGTATCGACCACTTTGGGATCGACGTAGATCGCGAACATGCCGTTGGCAAAACGCCGGTTCGGCCCGGTGGCACCGGTGCCGGTCAGCGCGCCGCCGAGCAATTCGCAGATGAACGCCAGACCCGAGCCCTTGTGCTCGCCGAAGGCGCGGATCGCGCCCTTGCCCTGGCCGTGGTCGCGCGGCCCTTCCGCGGTGTGCGGTCCATACAACACCGCGGGATCCTCGCTCAGATTACCGTCGAGGTCGATCAGCGCGCCCTTCGGCAATTTCTTGCCGCCGCGGCTTGCGACCAACACCTTGCCTTCGGCGACGATCGAGGTGGCAAAATCCAGTACGATCGGCCCCTGCCCCCGGCGTGGAATGCCGACGCAATAAGGTGCCGTCGACATCCGCCGCTCGACCCCGCCATAGGGTGCGACCAGCACCGAGCCCGCGGCGTTGACGAAGTGGACCGATACCAGGCCTTCGGCTGCCGCCATCTCCGCCCAGTCGCCGACGCGGCCGATATGTCCGGCATTGCGCAAGGCGACGGCAGCGAGACCTGAGGCTTTACATTTTTCGATGCCGATCCTGACCGCCTGCGGCGCCACGGTTTGCCCGTAGCCGAACCTGCCATCGACCACCGCCAGCGAAGGCGTATCGACCACGCGTTCGACGGTCTGATCGGGAACCACCGAGCCCATCTTTTTCCACCTGATATAGACCGGCACCCGGATCACGCCGTGGCTGTCGTGCCCGGTGAGATTGGCGGTCGTCAGATAGGTCGCGATGCGCCTCGCCTCGTCAGGCGAGGAGTCTGAATGCGTGAACACTTCGGCGACAAAGTCGATCAGTCTTTGAACTTGTAGCGTTACCATGTGCGGATTTTTTCGCCCTCTACCCTGTATCTGGACTGGCTGCGGCGTGCGCGGCGCCACCCAGCTCCCAATGCCGATTTTCATGACCGGCTTGCCGGCACTTTGAGCGAAAAATCGCGCGCATGTCTATGGTCTCGACCAATGGCGCCCGGCGTTTGCGGCGATTTGGACGACCGCTATGCGCCATATCGATAGCATCATGCAAATTTGCGCCCTGGTCGTGCTTCGGCGAGCGAGGCGCCGGTCGGTATCCGATGCCTTGCACCGCACAAGTTCGGTTCCCAATTCCGTTTGATCGCCTACGACGAAGGATGTTAGTCATTTCGCGGCCCGCCGTTACTTCGCCTGATGTGATCCCTGAAGTATCGTGGGAGTGATTCCGGACATGCCGCATTTCACGATTGAATATTCAGCCAACCTCGATGCGCGCGTCGATATGGGCGCGGTCGTCGAGGTCGTCCGCAAGGCCGCGGCGGAAACCGGGATCTTTCCGCTCGGAGGTATTCGGGTTCGCGCGATCCGCTGCGAGCACTACGCCATCGCCGACGGAGGGCCCGATCTCGGTTTCCTCGATATGGTGCTGCGTCTTGGCAGGAAGGCTGGCGAGCATATTTTCCGCATGCTGTCCGATCATCTCGATCCCCTGTTTGCGCAAAGCCCGTTCGCGTTGTCGTTCGACATGCAGATCAACGACAAGCAAACCAGCTGGAAGCGCAACAACATCCATGAACAGTTCACCACCGAGGCCAAAAGGCGCGTCCCAGAATGACGAAGTCTAGTTGAGGACACCGCATGCCCGTCCCGCAGCATATCTTCGATCCGCCCTTCAACATCATCAGGTGCAGCCACGTCGTGCTCGACGTGGTCGATCTGAATGCCAGCCGCGAGTTCTATGAAAATAACGTCGGGCTGCATGTCGAGGATCGCGACGACGAGGCGGTGTACTTGCGCGGCAGCGAGGAGCATCAGCACCACTCGCTGGTGCTGCGCAAGGCTGGCATCGCCGGCTGCAACCGCCTGGGCTTCAAGGTCGGCAACGAGCAGGACCTCGACAAGGCCGCAGCGTTCTTTTCGGAAAACGGGATCAGTTACGCGTTTGCGGAGCAGCCGTTTCAGGGCCGCACCCTGCAGTTCACCGATCCCTTCGGCTTTCAGCTCGAACTCTATGCGTCGATGGACAAGCGCCCGCATCTGTTGCGCCGCTACGATCTCTACAAGGGCTGTCACCCGCAGCGGCTCGACCACTTCAACGTGTTCGCCGCCGAGGTCCAGGACACCGTCGACTTCTACGCTCGGATCGGTTTTCGGCTGAGCGAATATGCCGAGGAAGACGGGCCGCGGGGTCGGATCGCCGCGGCGTGGATGCACCGCAAGGGCAACGTGCATGACTTCGCAATCACCAACGGCAAGGGCCCTCGACTGCATCATTTTGCGTACTGGGTGCCGAGTGCCATGAATATTTTGCATCTGTGCGACGTGATGGCCTCCACCGGTTATCTCAAAAATATCGAGCGCGGGCCGGGCCGGCACGGCATTTCAAATGCGTTCTTTCTTTATATCCGCGACCCCGATGGTCATCGGCTGGAACTCTACACCAGCGATTACTTCACCATGGACCATGATCATGAGCCGATGCGCTGGTCGCTCAAGGACCCGCGGCGGCAGACGCTTTGGGGCGCGCCGGCGCCGCGTTCCTGGTTCGAGCAGGGATCGCCGTTCCCGGGACAGGCGGTGCGCGAGCCGCTATTTGTCGCCGATGTCACCATTGGCGATTAGAGTTGATCCGCGAATGAGCGACTGGACAGTGCAATGACTTCAACCACCGGCGGCGAAGCCATCGTCAACGGCCTTGTCGCGCATGGCGTCGACACCGTGTTCGGCCTGCCCGGTGCGCAGATCTACGGCCTGTTCGACGCATTCCAGCAGGCGCAGCTGAAAGTGATCGGCGCGCGCCACGAGCAGGCTTGCGGCTACATGGCGTACGGCTATGCGCGGTCCACCGGCAGGCCCGGCGTGTTCAGCGTGGTACCCGGTCCGGGCGTGCTCAACGCCGGTGCGGCCTTGCTCACCGCTTTCGGAGCAAACGAACCGGTGCTGTGCCTGACCGGACAGGTGCCGACGCAATTCCTCGGCAAGGGCCGCGGCCATCTCCATGAGATGCCTGATCAGCTCGCAACGCTCAGAAGCTTTGTGAAATGGGCCGACCGCATTGAATATCCCGACGCCGCGCCGGCGCTGGTGTCGCGCGCGTTCCAGGAAATGTTGTCGGGACGCCGCGGGCCCGTGGCGCTGGAAATGCCCTGGGACGTGTTCGCGCAACGCGCCGAGACCGGCGCAACAAAGCCGTTCGATCCGTTTCCGGCGCCGCAGCCCGATAGCGAGCGCATCACAGCCGCCGCCGCGTTGATCGCCGGCAGCAAGACGCCGATGATCTTTGTCGGCAGTGGCGCCATTCACGCCCGCGATGAAATTCTCGAACTTGCAGAACTGATCGACGCGCCGGTGGTCGCGTTCCGCAGCGGGCGCGGCATCGTCTCCAACGCGCATGAGCTGGGGCTGACGATGGCGGCGGCCTATCGGCTGTGGCCGCAGACCGACCTCATGATCGGGATCGGTTCACGCATGGAATTGCCGACCAGCTTCCGCTGGCCGTTTCGCCCCGACGGCCTGAAATCCGTTCGCATCGATATCGACCCGGCGGAAATGCGCCGGTTTACGCCCGATGCCGCTGTGGTCGCCGATGCGCGTGCCGGAACGAGCGAGCTGCTCGCCGCGGTCAGAAGGACCGGCTACGCGAAGACGCGCGGCCGCCGCGCCGCGATCCGCGAGGCGTCGGCGGCGGCGCTGCTGGAGATTCAGAAAGTTCAGCCGCAGATGGCTTACCTGAATATTCTGCGCGAGGTGCTGCCGCCGAATGCCATCGTCACCGACGAGTTGTCGCAGGTCGGCTTTACCTCCTGGTACGGCTTTCCGGTGTATGAACCGCGCACCTTCATTACGTCGGGTTATCAGGGCACGCTCGGCTCGGGCTTTCCCACCGCGCTCGGCGCCAAGGTGGCGCATCCGGACCGGACGGTGGTCGCGATTACAGGCGATGGCGGCTTCATGTTCGGCGTGCAGGAACTTGCCACCGCCGTGCAGTTCAACATCGGCGTGGTGGTGCTGGTGTTCAACAATAACGCCTATGGCAATGTGCGGCGCGACCAGCGCGAGCGGTTCGACGGCCGCGTGGTGGCGTCCGATCTCGTCAATCCGGATTTCGTCAAGCTCGCGGAATCTTTTGGCGTGGCCGCAGCGCGCGTGACATCGCCGGAGACATTTCGCCCGGCGCTGGAAAAGGCGTTGGCGCATGGCGGTCCTTATCTCATCGCAATCGAAGTGCCGAAGGACTCCGAGACCAGTCCGTGGACGTTTATTCACCCGGCGAGGCCCTAGGCACGTCATTTCGGGGCGCGAGACCTTTGTGAGCGAACCCGGAATCTCGAGGATTTCCCGATGTGCAATCGCACATCTGAGGTTCGATACTTCGCATCGCCCCGGAATGACATGAAAAAGATAATGCGAGAGCCTCACCGCGCTTTCCGAAACGTCAGATTGATGCGCTGCCGGCCCAGCAGCGCATGATCGCCGTCGGCGAGCGGGGCGACGCCGTGAAAGTTGAGCCGCGCCGGCCCGCCCCATACTGCGATATCGCCATGCTCAAGCCGGAAGCGGCGCGGCTTGTCGCTGCGCTTCAATCCGCCGAACAGAAAGATCGCGGGCAAGCCCAGCGACACCGAGACGATCGGCGCGGCAAAATCCTCCTCGTCCTTGTCCTGATGCAAGGACATGCGCGCGCCGGGCTGGTAGCGGTTGATCAAACAGGCATCCGGTGAGAACCCGCCGAAACCCGCATGATCGGCCGCCTGCCCGGCGAGCTCGCGAAACGATCGCGGCATCGCCGGCCACGGCTTGCCCGTTTCGGGATCGTTGGCATCATAACGATAGCCGCTGCGATCGGTGACCCAGCCAAGACCGCCGCAATTGGTCATCGCCACCGACATCTGATGACCGCCGGGCGTAACCATGTGGCGAAACGGCGCCTGCTCCACGATGTCGCGCAAGTCGGCGAGCAGATCGGCTTCGACCGGTTTTGCAAATCCATGCAGCAGCACGGCGCCCTCTGCCATTAGCTCCTGCGTCGGACGCAGATCGGGAATACTGGCAAACAAATCCGTCGTCAAATACTCGCACTCACTTCGCATCGTGAAAGATCACGCCAAGGGTATGACGGTGGCCGGAGCGGATCCGGCTCACGCCGTGGCGCAGGTTGACGCGGTAGAAACCGCGCGTGCCCTGTACCGGCCTGTGATGCACGGCGAAAGCCACCGCATCGCCCTGCGCCAGCGGCACCACTTCGGGGCGCGACTGCATTCGCGGCCGCTGTTCGGTCAGCACGAATTCGCCGCCGGTGAAATCGCGGCCCGGCTCCGACAGCAGGATCGCGACCTGCAGCGGGAACACGTGTTCGCCGTAGAGGTCCTGATGCAGGCAGTTGTAGTCACCGGCGCCATATTGCAGCAATAGCGGCGTCGGCCGGGTCTGGCCGGCGGCATGGCAGCGTTTCAGGAAGGCTTCGTGGGTCTCGGGATAGCGAACGTCGATGTCCATGGCCTCGTTCCAGCGATTGGCCACGTCACGAAGCCGCGCATACAGCGCCGGCCGCAATTCCGCGATCAGGTGCGGAAGCGGATAGGAAAAATATTTGTACTCGCCGCGCCCGAAGCCGTGGCGCCCCATCACGATCCGGCTGCGGAAATGCTTGTCGTCAGGATAGAGCGCCGCAAGCGCGCGGCACTCATCTCGCGACAGCAATCCCTTCAACATGGCGCAGCCCTGCGCATCGAGTTCATCAGTCGCTTGCGCCCAGTCGATCGCATCGACGCGCGCGGCGATGTCGGAGGGGGTTGCGGGACGGACGAGGGTTTTTGCGGTTGATTTCATGACTGCGATTTTCGCAAATCGGGACGCCTTACGCCACCCGATTTCCGGTTAAAGGCCACACCGTCATTGCGAGCGTAGCGAAGCAATCCACGCTTCGCCGCAAAGAAAGCCTGGATTGCTTCGTCGCTGACGCTCCTCGCAATGACGGAACTAGCCCAGCACCGGCAGCTCGATCACATCATAGGCATGGCGAATGCTGCGCTTGAGCACGGGGTCCACGAGTTCAAAGTCGAAGCGGCTCGCCGGGCGAATGCCGCCCTTGGCCGCAAAAGTGCCGCCGAACATGGCGCAGCCGTCCGGCAACCCTCCGCCTCCGAAACCACGATCAATGAGTTCTTCCACCGAAAGCAGGTTATCGAGCGTGCCTTCCTGGTACAGCTCGCGCTTGCCGCCGATCAAGGCGTGCGAACGCAGGACCATTTTGTCCCAGTGACCGGCGACGTCTTCGAGTTCCCACAGCACCGGCGCGATCGGCTTGTCGCACATCTGCTTTGACACCGTGATGCCATAGCTTTCGACCTTTCGATCGGTGTGATCGGAACCGACACCGACAAAGATGCGGCCCTGCCAGCCGATCAAGACGAATTCCACCTCGCCGCTGGTGTCACCGCCGCTGACTTCGATGCTGTCCTCCGTGGTCAGCCGCCGCGCGGCGACCCGGTAATAGATCGGGGTAGTCGCCGGCCGCGCGATGCCGATCGCTTCGAGCTCGGCGATGTGCTTGTCGCGCGCGACCGGATCGCGGCCGGTCCAGCCGGCCATGACTGCCCGATCGATCGAAAGGGTCAGCGGCGTCGTGGTGTCCTGGGCGTCGATGGTGAATGTGAGATCAAACACGGATGACATCCTCCATTGCGGCCGCGAGTTCGAAGATGCGGCGGTCCGCTCCGCCCGATGCCGCAAGCATCAGCCCGACCGGCACCTCGCCTTCGCGATGGCAGGGCAACGAAATCGCGCAGCCGTCGATCATGTTGATCAGGGTGCAATTGCGCAGCGACAGCAGGTTGGCCTTGGTGAAAGCCTTGTCGTCGGCGAGATCGGCGATGCGCGGCGGCGTGTTGGCGGTGGTCGGCAGAACCAGCGCGTCATAGGGCGCGAGGCGAGCGGTGGCGCGCGCGATCAGCGACTTCCGCGCCTTGAGCAAATCGATATAGTCCGCGGCGCTGATGGCTTCGCCGCGAAGGATGCGCGTGTAGACGCGGGGATCGTAGACGTCGCCATGGCTGACGATCAGATAGCGATGCCAGGCATAGCTTTCTGCGGCTGCAAAACCGCCCTTGGTGTTCATCACGCCCACATCGAGGAATTCCGGCACGGCGATCCGCTCGATCAGCGCGCCCTGGCGCGACAGCCTTTCCAGCGCGCGCTCGAAGGTCCGCGCCACTTCATCGTCGAGTTCGTCGAGCGCGACCGTGGTCGGCACTGCGAGACGCATGCCCTTGATCGGTCGCGGCTGGGGAGGGACGATCGGCTCATCGGCGAGCACGGCGTCGAGCACCGCGCAGCATCCAACGCTGCGCGCGAGCGGGCCGAAACTGTCGAGCGTGAACGACAGCGGCACGCCGCCGTCAAGCGGCACCCGACGCTGCGTCGGCTTGAAGCCGACGATGCCGTTATAGGCGGCCGGTATCCGGCACGACCCGCCGGTATCGGTGCCGAGCGCGCCATGCGCCATTTGATCGACGACGGACACCGCCGCCCCCGAGGACGATCCGCCGGGCACATGCCCCACATCGCGCCGCCATGCACTCTTCGGCGTGCCGTAATGCGGGTTGATGCCGATCCCGGAATAGGCGAACTCGGTCATGTTGGTCCGGCCGATCGCGATGAAACCGGCACGGCGCAGCCGCGCTACCACGGGCGCATCGGCCTCCGCCGGGGCTGAATCGTCCAGCGCGCGCGAGCCGGCGCGGGTCACCTGCCCCTTGATGTCGAACAGATCCTTGATCGAGACGGGAATGCCGGCAAAGGGCGACGGCGCGGCTTTCACCTCGCGCAGCCGGTCCATGGCTTCCGCCGCCTCGATCGCGGCTTCCGCATCGACGTGCAGGAAGGCGCGTGCGCCCTCGCCCGAGCTGTCGGCGATCTTCGCCAGGCACTCGTCGACCAGCTTGCGGGCGCTGGTGCGGCCACCTTCGAGATCATCCGCCAGTGATGTAAGTGTCGGCGTGTTCGGCATTGTTTGTCGCTCGTCTCTTTTGACGGATTATTCGCTGCCAGAAGCTGGCTCGATCTCCAGATCGAGCAGCGCGGAGCTTAGGGATTTGCCGTGGGCGTCGAGCGCCAGCGAGCGTGTTACGCCGCCGCCGAGCGTCTGGGTCATCACAAAATTCAGCGCGGCAATGTTGGGCAGCTCATAGCGCACCACCTCGCCTTCGACAACGCCGGCAAAATGCGCTCTGACGCGCGCGCTGGTGACTTGCGCAAGCAGCAGCGGATAGTGCTTTTCGTCATAGGCGATCACCGAGATGTTGGAGGTGTCG
>CAVUYV010000075.1:0-12232 GCA_963745785.1 uncultured Alphaproteobacteria bacterium
AGGTCCTAAATAAGGTGAACGATTAATGATTTTTACAGGAACATTCTGCATAATTTTTTGACGGCCGACGGTTGTGACCGGCCTCCTAGGAGGCGCTGTTCATGCCTGAAAAAGCGAAATTCGATAAACCCTCTTCGGGCAATGCTGTTGGGTCCCGGCTTTCGCTGGCGGCCAAGCTGTACTCGATCTTCGCACTGTTCGCTGTTCTGACCGCGGCGATCACCATCCTCTCCGACTACAACACCCGTCGAAACGCGGAACTCACGGAATCCATCGAGACTGCGAGCCGCTCCGCACTCAATGTCGAGCGGGTCAATTCGCTGGTCTATGCCGTCGTGATGGAATCCCGGGGCATCTATATGTCGACGGAACCCGCCGTCGTGAAGAAGTATGGCGAGGGGCTTATCAAGTTCAACGATCAAATCCATGCCGTAGTCAAGGACTGGGAATCCATCGTCCGGGCAGATGACGCCGAGCTGTTCGCCGTTTTCAAGAAACGCATCGAACAGTTCGTCGACTTCCGCAAGGAGCTGGTTCGCCGCGGAATCGAGATTGGCGGCGCCGCAGGCCGCGAGTGGGGCGACAACGATGCCAATCGCAGCGTGCGTTCCGCCCTCAACAAGGATCTTGAAGCGCTTTCCAGGGTCTATGCCGAACGCAGCAAGCAGATCGCCCGGCAAACCGAGCTCAACCGCGCAATGGCATTTGTCCTGACCGGTCTCGGCGGGCTGGCGCTGGTTCTGGTCTGCATCGGCGTCCTGATCATCTCCCGCTCGGTGGCGCGGCCACTTTCGGCGATTACCGCAACCATCAAGCGCGTCGCCGATGGCGCCGAAAGCGTCGAGGTTCCGCACACCAATCGGGGCGACGAGATCGGTGCGCTGGCATGCGCGATCCAGGTCTTCCAGGAGGCGATGGACCGTAACCGCAACCTCAATGCGCAGGTCTTGCGGGAACTCCAGGACGCGCGAGGAACGGGCCCAGCAGCTTGAGACCTCCGTAGAAGCGTTCCGAGGCGCGATCGGAGATGTGCTGCGCGCGGTCAACGACAACGCGTCGGCGATGCGCGATACCGCGGAGTCGATCACCAACGCAGCATCGGATGCAAATGGACGCGCTGTCGCCGCTGCCGGCGCTACCGAGCAAGCCTCCAGCAATGTTTACGCCGTCGCCAGCGCCGCCGAAGAGCTGTCGACTTCGGTCGAGGAGATCGGCCGACAGGTCCGCCAGTCGGCAGGCGTCGTCGAACAGGCCGGCCTTCGGACCGAAAGGTCGATCGCCGAAATCGAGAGTCTGGCGGCAGCGACCCAGCGCATTGATGGCGTGCTCAATCTGATCCAGACGATCGCCGAGCAAACCAATCTGCTGGCGCTGAATGCGACGATCGAGGCCGCTCGCGCCGGCGACGCCGGCCGCGGCTTCGCGGTAGTTGCTCACGAGGTGAAGGCGCTGGCCGAGCAGACCGCCAAGGCGACCTCCGAGATAGGTCACAACGTCAGCCAGATCCAGGCATCGACGCGGAATGCCGTCGATGCCGTACGCGAAATTGGTAACGCCGTGCGTGACATCAATGAGGTCACGTCGAACATCGCCGGCGCCGTCGGGCAACAAGACGCCGCGACGCGCGAAATCTCCGCGAACGCGCAATTGGCGGCTCAGGGCAACGAGACTTTGGTCACCAATATTGGTTCGCTGAGCAACGCTATCGGCGAGACCAGCAAAGCGGCGACGTCAGTGCTGTCGGCCTCGACCGAGCTGACTTCCACGGCGGAAATTCTGTCGCGCGAGGTCGAACAATTCTTCGACAATTTGCGCGCCGATCCGCTGGATCGTCATAACGATCGCGCACCGCGGACCGGTACCGCAGGCAGTTGAGACAAAAGCCTTCCCAAGGCGAGCGGCTGCTTCAACGCCGCTTCAAGGCCAGGGCGCTTTCGGGCTAGCCTCTTCAGCGAGCGCTTCAAGGGGCGATTTCGGTATCCACCGGCAAAACCTGTACGGCCGCCTCTAGCTTCGGCAGCTGGCGGATGTAGCAATTTCAGAAACAATGTGTTTCGATTGTTTCTATTTATACCCGTCAGAACGAGCTTCATGATGTTGGCATGTAGGAATTGCGTGAAGTCCTACTCAACGCCAATCAATGGAGTGTCCCATGACCAACGACTATGCCGCGGCTTTCGGCCGCCTGATGATAGCAACCCTCTTTCTTCTGGGCGGTCTTGGCAAAATCGCAGCGCCCGCGGCGACCCAAGCCTACATCGCGTCGGCCGGTCTGCCGCTGCCGATCGCCGGTTATCTCATCGCCGTCGTGGTAGAGGTCGGTGGCGGTCTGCTTCTCGCGGCCGGCTACCGGACGACCTTGGTCGCCACCGGAATGGCCGTGTTCACGCTCGCGACGGCGTTATTCTTCCATAACAACTTCGCCGATCAGAACCAGATGATCCACTTCTTCAAGAACATCGCCATAGCAGGCGGTCTGTTCCAGGTCGCAGCCTTCGGTGCGGGATCGTTCAGCATCGACGCACTGCGCCTAAAAGGGCAACGTCGCGTGCTGAGCCACGCCTAAACTTGCGACAGCGCCGGAACCGCGCCGGCGACCGCGACGCCGGCTGCGGTCCAAAGCCAGGGTATGACGGTTTTCCCAGGCGAGCATCGAGCCTTTTCGATGCTCGCCTTTGCCCGGGACGTGCGACGCAGAAACAAGCGCCGCGCGGCTGCTTCCCCGATCACAGCAAGGCCTGCCCTTCTCTGCAGCGCAGTCGCTTTCGAGGGGAAAGCGGACGTAGCTCGGACAGCCCATTTTGGTGACCCAAGTCGGATATCACCAGCCGAAACCTGGTGCCTATGAAATAGCCGTCGAGGGAGCACTTGGATCATGCGGTGGCGAGACTTTTTCGCGTTCTGATTGCCGCGACAGTCGGGGCGATCTCGTAGCGCGCAAAAAGTTCCTGCTGTGAATTGGTTCACAGCAGCGTCGTAAATCGCATGCTATGCTTGATAATTGCTGATTGTTCTGAAGAAAAATTTCCGTTTCGATAGTTTGAATGAACAACCTCTCCGAGGAGGATTTTATGTTCAAACAATTTCTTTTGGTCGCGAGCATTGCTTCTTTGACGTTAGCGGGCTCTTCTCAAGCCTATTGTCATGATGATTTGGAGCCCGGCGTTGCCACCGCCGAGCCTCCTTCGGTTCAGTTTCGACCGGATGCAACGGGATCTGCGGAAGACCTGTTAGATGAAATTGTCAGTTGGCTCTCTTCGAATTTCGATTTGCCCGCCATCGAGGATCGCCCGAACATCAAATTCGCCTCGAAGACGAAACTTGCAACGATGCATGCCGACGACCGTGCGCATTGGCAGGGTCTCACGCAGGACGAAGGGGTCGATCAATTGGCTCAGCGTCGGGTTGTCGCACTTTATGACAACAAGTCGAGAACGGTCTTCCTTCCTGATGACTGGATTGGAAAATCACCAGCGGACCAATCGGTGCTGGTTCACGAGATGGTCCATCACCTTCAAAATCTGGCCAACCTAAAGTTTGAATGCCCGATGGCACGAGAGAAGTTGGCCTACCTGGCTCAGGACAAATGGCTCCGCCGGTTCGGAACGAGCCTGGAGAAGGAGTTTGACGTCGACATGTTCACGGTGCTGATTTCTTCCGCATGTATGTACTGACCATGTTCGGCCGAACCTTGTCTGCTCAACGGCCGGACAAGGCATGGTAGTTTCCAAACAAGTCCCAAAGTCAAGGGTCACGTCATTCCACCAGCACCACATCGACGGCCACCGTGAGCTTTTGCTTGCGCGAGCCCACGATGATGCCATCGACCGGCGAGACGTCGGAAAAATCCCGGCCCACGGCGAGCACGATGTGATCGTTCTCGACCAGAACATCATTGGTCGGGTCGAAGCCGACCCAGCCGATCTCCTCGCCACACCACAGCGAGACCCATGCGTGGGTCGCGTCCGCGCCTTGCAGGCGCGGTTTGCCCGGCGGCGGGATGGTGCGCAGATAGCCGCTGACATAGGCCGCCGGCAGTCCGAGCCCGCGCAGTCCTGCGATCATCACATGCGCAAAATCCTGGCAAACGCCGTGGCGCTTTTCGAACACTTCGTTGAGTGGCGTCGAGATCACGGTCGCTTTCGGGTCGTACTTGAAATCGCTGCGGATCCGGTGCATCAGGCCGACCGCGCCGGCAAGAATTCCGCTTGCCGGCGGAAAGCTCAGCGCCGCATATCCGGTAACCGGCTGCTGCACCGGCACCAGTGGGCTTGCAAACACGTAGCCGATCGGCGACGCGGGGCCGAGAGCGTTGGCCTCGAAGGCCAGATCACGAACGTCTTCCCACGCGGGACCCCGCATCGCGCGGTCAGGAGCGTGGCGGCAAACCGAAACCCGCGATCGTAAATCGATCCGAAGGGTACGATGGGGGACCTCGATCAGGACGCTCTCGGTATGCGTGCCGAAAAAGTCGTGCCGTATCGTGCGCTCCGCAGGCCGCGGCCGGATATCGACGCTGTGCGAGACCAATCGTTGTCCGTCGCCGCTCCTCGGCTCCAGCCGCAGCGAGCATCGCGCAAAACCGATCGGACTTTCGTAATTGTAGGTGGTGACGTGACGAATGTCGTAGATCACGCGAGGCCCGTCAGCTTTTCAGGCCGGCTCGCATTGGGTCCGTGCGGAAAGTAATGCAATCCGATGGCGTCAGCGAGATTGAGCAGGTCCTGCTCCAGCGCGAACAGCGTCTTGGTGTCGAGGCTTGCCACCTCCGACGTCGTCAGCGTCGCCTGCAGCGCCACGGCGAGACGCTGCGGACGCTCGATCAGTCCGCCCTCCTTCAAGGTCGGCAGGCTGGCGATGTGATCGTTCAGCGCAAACACCTGAAAGGCGACCGACCTTGGATTGTAGGGATCGAGCACCACGAGGTCGCGAACTGGCGCCAGCAGCGGCCCGACCAGATAGCGCGAACGGTAGGTGATCTGGCAATCCACCAGCGTCAGCAGGATGTCGAGGTCCTCGCCGCCGGCCTCATCATAGGCAAACTGGCGCGCGAAACGCACGGTGTTGATGGCGCGCTCGGCGCGGCGGCCCATTTCGAGAAAACGCCAGCCGGCGGCGCGGTTCATGTTTTCCTGGGCCAGGCCTGCGAAGCTCGCGAGCTCCTGCAGCGTCAGTTCGGCGGCGCTGACGACGCCGTCGTCATCTTCAACCTCCTCGGCAAGCCGCTCCGTCATCTCGGTGATGACTTGCCAGGCATCCGGTGAAAGCCTTTCACGCAGCGACGTCGCGGTGCGCTGCGCCGCCCGCAGCAGCGACAACGCCGAGCCGAACTTGTCCCCGGCCTGCAACGCTTCGGCGACGATCTTCGCAGGCTGCGTCCGCGACGCCTGCGAAGTCGCGCCCCATGTCACCAGAAGCCTGTGAATTCGTTCCACCGAATGAGGCACGGTGGACGGTCCCTTGCCGGCATCGCGCTGCGACGTTCCGAGCGCCCGCACCAGCCGTAACGTCGCTTCGGCGCGCTCGAGATAGCGTCCGAGCCAGAACAGATTGTCCGCTGCCCGGCTCGGGACCACGCCGGCGATGCGTCTGATCCGTACCGTATCCATCGGCGGCAGCAGGCTGGCCGTCGAAACCGTCTTGTCGGAGACCACCCAGACGTCCGCCGCCCTCGCGCCATCCCCCATCGACACCGCGCGGGCATCGAGCTGGTCGGCGATCCGGCAGAAGCCGCCGGGCATGATGGTCCAGCCATCGGGAGTTGCGGCCGCGAAAACCCGCAGCACGAACGGGCGCGGCGTGATCCGTCCCTGATCCCACACCGGTGTCGTCGACAGCCGCACCAGCTCCTGGCCGACATAGTCGATGCCGCGATCGTTGATCGCGGCCTTGAGCCGTTCGCGCTCGCTTCTCGACAACTCGCCGGCGAGCACCGGCCCATTACCCGGAAAGCCGGGGACGCCTCTGCGATAAGCGCCCTCGATCGCAAATTCGTCGAGCCGCGACAATACTTCTTCGCGCGCGGCCTTCTGGCCGCACCACCATGTCGCGATGTGCGGCATCTTCAGATCTTCGCCGAAAAACCGCCGGCTCAGGCTGGGCAGAAAGCCCAACAGCGCCCGCGCCTCCATCACGCCTGAGCCCGGCATATTAGCCACGACGACGCCGTTCTTGCGAAGCACATCGATCAGGCCGGGCACGCCGAGCTGCGAGGAAGCATCCAGCTCCAGCGGATCGAGCGAATTGGAATCGACCCGGCGCAGCAACACGTCGAGCCGCTTCAGGCCGGCGACGGTGCGGATATGGATGCGGTCGCCGCTGACGGCGAGATCGTCGCCCTCGACCAGCAGAAATCCGAGATAGCGCGCCAGCGTGGCGTGCTCGAAATAAGTTTCGCTGAACTGGCCGGGAGTCAGCAATCCGATGCGTGGCTCGTCGCGGTCGGCGCTGGCGCGCAGACTGTCGCGGAACGCCTCGAAGAACGGCGCGACCCGCTCGACATTCATCGACTTGTAGAGCGCAGTGAAAGCGCGCGACAGCACCAGCCGGTTTTCCAGCGCGTAGCCCGCACCGGACGGAGCCTGGGTGCGGTCGCCCAGCACCCACCAGCGCCCGTCGGGCCCGCGGCCGACATCGGCGGCATACAGCGCGAGATAGCGGCCACCGGGCGGTTTGATGCCGCAAACCGGGCGCAGATATTCGGTGCTGCCGGCAATCGCTGCCGCGGGTATCGCACCCTCGGCAATCAATCGGCCCTCGCCATAGAGGTCGCTGAGAACCAGCTCCAGCAATTCCGCGCGTTGCACGATGCCGGCGGTCAATTGCTGCCAGTCGGTCTCGTCGACCAGGAGCGGCAGATGGCTCAACGGCCAAAGCCGGTCGGCGGTTTCGCCGGGGGCGCGGTAGGTTACACCGGCCTCCCGCAAATGCCGGTCGGCGGATCCGAAACGCCGCTCGATTTCCGCAGGCGCCAGCGTGGCGAAGGCATCGAAGAAACGGCTCCAGACCGCACGCGGCGCACCGTCGGGCGCGATGAACTCATCGGGGATTCCCGGTAGCCGAACATAGTCGCGCATCCACTGCGCCACGCGCCGATTGGCTGGGCGGGCCTTGGCTCCCTGACTGCCTACCCGATCGCTTGCTCGAGTGCTTTCTTGGCCGTCGTGCCCCGCCATCCCAACTCTCCTGCCCAAAGCCCATCCCTCAATGGAGGAGCGGCCTCCTCAAGTCGAGGGTCAAAGGAAATTCAATTGTGCGTTCCTCGCGCGGCGGATCGATCTTGCCGGGGGTATGGCCATGATCCTGAAACCGGGCAAGCCGCCGCGCCTCGGCCTCATAGGAATTGACCGGTTTGCTATCATAACTGCGTCCGCCGGGGTGGGCGACGTGATAGACGCAGCCGCCCAGCGAGCGGCCGTTCCAGGTATCGATCAGATCAAACGTCAGCGGCGCATGAACCGGTATCGTCGGGTGCAGCCCGGAGGCCGGCTGCCAGGCCTTGAAGCGGACGGCCGCGACCGCTTCTCCCGAACGGCCGGTTTCCGTCATCGGCATCCGCCGGCCGTTGCAGGTGACGACGTGGCGGCCTTCGACAAAGCCAGAGGCCTTGACCTGCAACCGCTCCACCGATGAATCGACATAGCGCACGGTGCCGCCGGCCGAGCCCTCTTCGCCAAGAACGTGCCACGGCTCCAGCGCCTGCCGCACTTCCAGCGCGACGCCGCCGTGGTGCACCCGGCCGAACACTGGAAACCGGAATTCAAGCTGTGCGGCATACCAATCCGGCGAAAAATCGTAACCGGATTGTTTTAGCTCGGTGAGCACGCCCAGAAAGTCTTCCCAGAGGAAATGCGGCAGCATGAAGCGGTCGTGCAGCGTCGTGCCCCAGCGCACGAATTTGCCTTGCTGCGGCTCGCGCCAGAGCTTTGCGATCAACGCCCGGATCAGCAATTGCTGCGCGAGCGACATGCGCGGGTCCGGCGGCATTTCCAATGCACGGAATTCGACCAGCCCGAGCCGGCCGGTCGGGCCATCGGGGGAATAGAGCTTGTCGATGCAGATCTCGGCGCGATGGGTATTGCCGGTGATATCGACCAGGATGTGCCGGAACAGCCGATCCACCAGCCACAACGGCGCCTTGATTCCCGGCGGCGGCACGTGGGCCAGCGCGATCTCAAGTTCATAGAGGCCGTCGTGGCGCGCTTCGTCGATGCGCGGCGCCTGGCTGGTCGGACCGATGAACATGCCGGAGAACAAATAAGACAGCGACGGATGCCGCTGCCAGTACAGCACCAGGCTCTTCAGCAAGTCCGGACGGCGCAGGAACGGCGAATCCGCAGGCGTAGAGCCGCCGACCACCACATGATTGCCGCCGCCGGTGCCGGTGTGGCGGCCGTCGACAAGATACTTGTTCGCGCCGAGGCGACACTGCGCGGCGTCCTCGTAAAGGCCCAAGGTGATATCGACGGCGTCGCGCCAGCTTGCCGCCGGCTGGATATTGACCTCGATCACGCCGGGATCGGGCGTCACCTTGATGACCTCGACGCGCGGGTCGAACGGCGGCGGATAGCCCTCGACATGAACGTGCATCTGCAATTCCTCGGCGGTCGCCTCGACCGCCGTGATCAATTCCAGATAGTCTTCGAGCTTCTCCACCGGCGGCATGAATGCGCACAAAATGCCGTCGCGGATCTCGATCGACATCGCGGTGCGCACGCCGCCGCCCTTGAGCTGCTGCTCCTGCACCGCCTGATGCGGCGCGGTTTCGGACGGACCCGTCCCATCGTACACCGGCAATGTGTCGCGCGGCTCCAGCGGATCCTGCTCCACGATATAGGGATATTCCTCCGCCGGAATGTGCGGCAACGAGGCGATCGGCAGCCGCAGCCCGAGCGGGGAATCGCCCGGCGTGAGAAACAGATTGCCGCGCCGCAATTTCCAGCGCTCGCTGCGCCAGCGTCCGGCGTCGGCGTTCCAGCGCTGGATCGGCAAGACGAAACCCTTGGGTACGTTGAGGCCCTGGTCGAATACCCGCGCCATCCGCGAGCGCTCTTCCGGATCGGACAATCTGGAATCGCTCGGATCGACATTCGGCGGCAGTGCGGCCTCCTTCTGCAGCCAGTGGCCCGGGTCTTCGAACGCCGGCATGATGAACTCGGAATCGACGCCGAGTTTTTTTGCGGCACCTTCCGCGAAGCGTTCGGCGTCTTCAATCCTGGCCTTGCGCGGGGTCTCGATCGTCGCGATCAGATCGGAATTCTTCCAGATCGGCACGCCGTCCTTGCGCCAATAAAGACCGAACGCCCAGCGCGGCAGGCTTTCGCCTGGATACCATTTGCCCTGCCCGTAATGCAGCAGGCCGCCGGGTGCAAACCGCGTCCGCAAGCGTCGAATAAGATCGTCGGCAAGGCCGCGCTTGGTCGGTCCAACCGCGGCGATATTCCATTCCGGCGATTCCAGATCGTCGACGGAAACGAAGGTCGGTTCGCCGCCCATCGTCAGGCGTACGTCGCCCGCCTTCAAATCGGCATCGACCTGCTCGCCTAACCTGTCGAGACGCGCCCAGGAATCGTCGGAGAACGGTTTTGTGATCCGCGGCGCTTCGCGGATCCGCCTGACGTTCATCTCGAAGCCGAATTCGACATTGGCAAAGCCGGCGCTGCCACTGATCGGCGCCGCCGTGCGATAATGCGGCGTGGCGGCGACGGGAATGTGCCCCTCGCCGGTCAGCATGCCCGAGGTGACGTCGAACCCGATCCAGCCCGCACCGGGCAGATAGACCTCGGCCCAGGCGTGCAAATCGGTAAAATCGTTCTCGATCTCGCGCGGTCCTTCTACGGGATCGATATCGGGGCGCAATTGAATGAGGTAGCCCGAGACGAAGCGGGCGGCGAGCCCGAGATGGCGCAGGATTTGAATCAACAGCCACGCCGAGTCACGGCACGATCCGGCACCCGCGGCCAGCGTCTGCTCGGGCGTCTGGACGCCCGGCTCCATGCGGATGATGTAGCGAATTTTCTTCTGCAGTTGCGCGTTGAGCTCGACCAGGAAATTCACCGTGCTGGTGGCCTCGCGCGGAATATCGGCAAGATAGGCGGCGAACAGCGGTCCGGTCTCGATGGTCGCGAGATAGGGCGCGAGTTCGGTCTTGAGATCGTTGGTATAGGCGAAGGGAAAACTGTCGGCGTAGGGCTCGACAAAGAAATCGAACGGATTGATCACGGTCATCTGCGCCGTGAAATCGACCTCGATCTTGAGTTCGGTGGCCTTTTCGGGGAAGACAAAGCGCGCCAGCCAGTTGCCTTGCGGGTCCTGCTGCCAGTTCACGAAATGGTTCGATGGGGTAACCTTGAGCGAATAGCTCAGGATCGGGGTGCGCGTGTGCGGCGCCGGCCGCAGACGAATGGTTTGAGGGCCGAGATCGATCGGACGATCATACTTGTAGTGCGTGACGTGATGTAGCGCGACGAAGATCGACACGGGCAGGCCACTCCAGCAGCTTTTTTAAGCAGAACACTGGTTCCGGCTGACATCAAGCACTAACAACGGGCAAGGGTTGCCTAGGCCGGGTGCGGCATACAGCCACGTCGCCCGGATGGAGCGAAGCGCAATCCGGGAGAGCGAAACGAGCCTGCGAGACAGTCCCGGATTTCGCTTCGCTCCATCCGGGCTACGCTCACAACATCCCCTACATCGTCGCGCCGAGCACCCACGGCGCGAACTCGGCGCCGCCGAAATCGAAGCTCTCGCTCTTGGTCGGCTGTCCGGAGGCTGTCTTCAGCATCAGGTCGAAGATGCGCTGGCCGCATTGCTGCACGGTTTCCTCGCCGTCGAGGATGGTGCCGCAATTGACGTCCATGTCGTCTTCCATGCGCTTGTACATCGCCGAGTTGGTCGCAAGCTTGATCGAGGGCGCGGGCTTGCAGCCGAACACGCTGCCGCGGCCGGTGGTGAAGCAGACGAGATTGGCGCCGCCGGCCACCTGCCCGGTCGCCGCGACGGGGTCGTAGCCCGGCGTATCCATGAAGACAAAACCCTTCTTGGTGACGGCTTCGGCGTAGTTCACCACGTCCACCAAGATTGGTGCTGCCGGCCTTGGCCATCGCGCCGAGCGATTTTTCCAGGATCGTGGTGAGCCCGCCGGCCTTGTTGCCGGGGCTTGGATTGGCGTTCATCTCGGCGCCCTCGCGCTCGGTGTATTCTTCCCACCAGCGCATCAGCGCCACCAGCTTTTCGCCGACCTCTCGGCTGACCGCGCGGCGGGTCAACAGATGCTCTGCGCCATAGGTCTCCGGCGTTTCCGACAGGATCACGGTGCCGCCGTGCCGGACCAGCAGATCGCTCGCGGCACCGAGCGCCGGATTGGCGGAAACGCCTGAATAACCGTCGGAACCGCCGCATTGCAGCGCCACCGTCAGCTCGCTCGCCGACACCGGTTCGCGCTTCACATTGTTCGCCTCAGCGAGCGCCTCGCGCACGAAGGCGACGCCGGCTTCGACGGTCTTGCGGGTGCCGCCGATTTCCTGAATTTCCAACTCGCGCAGGCGGCCGGCGAGCTTCTGCTCTTTCATCAGCCCGCCGATCTGGTTGACCTCGCAGCCCAGGCCCAGCACGACCACGGCAGAAAAATTCGCATGCCGTGCGTAGCCGCCGAGCGTCCGGCGCAGCACCGTGAGCGGTTCGTCCTGCGTCATGCCGCAGCCGGTCTTGTGGGTCAGCGCGACCACGCCATCGACATTGGGGAAATCGGCCAGTGGATTGTCGTGCGTGAACGGATTCTTCTTGAAGACATCCGCGACCATGCCGGCGACATGCGCGCTGCAATTCACCGAGGTGAGGATGCCGATATAGTTGCGGGTCGCCACGCGCCCGTCGGGACGGCGGATGCCGTCAAAGGTTGCGGGCAGATCGAAGTTTGGCGTCGCCGTGACGTCGACGCCGAACGCGTAGTCCTTGGCGAAATCGCCCATGCCGCAATTCTGGGTATGGACATGCTGGCCCGGCGCGATCGGCGCGGTCGCGAAGCCGATGATCTGGCCGTAGCGGCGGATCGGCTCGCCGACCGCGATCGCGCGGATCGCAACCTTGTGGCCCGCCGGAATCCGTTCCACCGTGGTGACGCCGTCGGCCACGACCATGCCGGGCGGCAGGCTCGAGCGCGCGATCAGCACGCCATCATCGGGATGCAGTCGAATGACGGGTGCTGGGGCCATGTCGGTGTCTCCTTTTCTCG